>JAVBMH010000010.1:0-278299 GCA_031552575.1 Apibacter sp.
ACAGACCCCATGAGAGTTTAGGAAACTTAGCCCCGGTGCAATACCTTGAAAAGCAAAAAGAAAAGAGTACAGATAGTGTAGTTTAGATTTATTTAGATAATAATAAAATGTTTTATATTTTTACATTAATATAGGGGATACTATCTGTCCATTCTTTGGGGGGACTTACAGGTGGTTTCTAATTGGGAACCCGAAGTGGAAGCGGTTATGGCATACTGGCTGTTGGTCTGATAACCCAGGGAAGGATTGGTAGGTACGGTATTCATACCCCCGACTTCTTTGAGTTTCAGGGTATAGTCTCCCTGGGAAAGGGAATTTATGTCAAAAACTTTACCGAAGAATGCCCCGCTTCTAAGGGTGGTTCCACCTGCTTTTTCGATCAGCTGGTAGTCGAAGGCTTCGTCGCCCCGTAAAATATCGATATGGATTTTTCCGTCGGAAAGGGATTGTCCGGAAGTAGTACAGGTCGGATCGGTCTTGGTGGTCTGGGCAACGAGGTTGGTTTCCCGGTAGCCGAAGGTAAAAACATCCTTCCCGTTGAAGTCGGGATCGAAAAAGACATTATTAAAGGTGATCTTGCTTCGGAGGAGATCGACTTCATCGGAAAGATACAATTCGGTATCTTCCTTTTTAAAATTTCCGGTTCCGCTACGGTCCACCAGTAGATAAGACTGCCCGTCCTTATAATTAGCGAATTCACTAGCACGACCGTTTATATAGGATAGTTCTATGCGGTTCCCGGTATCGATAAATCCTCCTGTGCGGAAATCCTGGAGGGTCACTTCATTCTTTGATGCCTGGTTAATCTTTGCGCTTACGTAAAAGGACTTGTCTTTATCCTGGGGATTTATGGGGATTTGGGAATAAGGTTGGTTTTTTTGTGCGCTGGCGTTTCCGTTGGAGCTTATGATAAAGTAATCTTTGGTCTTATTGATGCGGATGCGGTCTCCGGCTTTAACAATAACCAACCACCTGTTGGTACTTATAGGAGTCAGAGAATTTCCCTGGATCACTGTATAGACTTCTCCGTTTTGGTTGATATAAATTCCGTAGTCATTGCTTCCCGCCGTCTGGGAAGCATTTTGAGTTCCGAATTTTATAAGTACCTGCCCTAATGGAGCAGTTAAGGTAAAGGAAATATGCCCTTCGTCTGCAGGCAGGGGAACAGAGCTTACCAGGGTGGCATCCTGAGTTTCATTGGCCGCTTTTTTTAAGGTGAGCTTGTATCCGTTGTTGGTGAGCTGAAGGTTGGAAGAAGCCGTCCACTGCATCTGCTCGGGAACGGGAGTTTTTCCTCCCATATTGGTTTCCACCAGCCATTTTCGGCTCATCAGCTTCATTCCCAAATATTCCTCGCTTTTTACGGTGGTTTTATCTGCTGCATTATCTCCCCAAAGGGTATAGTCCCCGTCTTTCATGGTGTTGGCTGGGAAACGCTCGATCATTAACAGCTTGTTTTTATTGGAAAGGGAATAGAAATCTTCATTGTCATAGGAACTTCCCAAAGCCAGGTAACTATAATTGGGGGATTCTTCGTAGGAGGTGGTTCCCTGGCGCTGGTAGAGCCCGCTTTTATCATCCCGGTACAACCCGGTTACCCGGTTGTTGTAGGTTTTATTTTGGGTGATGTCCCAAAGCAGCAAGTCGGAGCTCCCGATATAGGAGCGTTCAAGCATAAAGCCATATTTTATAGCGAGGTAGGTCTCAGCTTTTACCCGTTCCAGAGGGCTTAACAATCGTCCGTAAACAAGTATCTCAGGGATATAGGCGTCAAAAATACTGCTGGCATTGAACTTGCTGGTATCATAAGCAGAATTATTATTGGGATTGGTGACATAAAACTTTTCTCCTAAAGAAAGGTTGGACTGTCGCTGCTCTCCCCATACATTGGTTACAGGTTTGTTGGTGCGGATATAGGTAAAGCTTCTCAATGTTCGTACTTTATAGGCATCCAGGGTAAGCTCTGGACTTTTTCCGGCATGGAACATCAGATCATACCCGTCGGTAGAGCCGTAATCCAAAATTCCCCGGCTGCTTTCATTACTGTTTACAATTTTATCTTTGTCTACCACGAAACCTTTTCCGGCAACGCTATTCAGGGTGAATATATAATCAGCCTGGGCGAATTTATCTCCACCGAGATTATGTTCTCCAAAAACCCCTATGATGGTGGAAGTGGACAGGTTATCGCTTATAATCCGGACTTCTTTGCTTTCGGAAGGATTGGTCAGACGGATGGAGGGATTAAAATTATACCCATGTCCGAAGTACTGTTTGGTTACCTGGTATTCTCCTTTGGAATTAAGATAGGTTAGCAGACTGGAATCTCCAGAATAATCCTGCTACCGGTAACTCCCATTCCAGTCAGTAGTCAGCGGAACGGTTTTCATCCAGAGTACTGCTCCAGGAACTCCACCAGGACCGGATACCGGGGTTTGTTGAGAATAGGAAAAGGGAGTAATAGCCAAAGCTATCCATAGGTAGAGCTTCTTCATAGATTAATTATTTATGATTTTATCCGGCTAAAGTAAGTAAGCTAAATGAGATAGACAAGAGGATAAGGTATGACATATGTCATTCTAAACACAAAGAGTTTATTATTTTAGATAACTACATACAATTTTACACAAGTAGATAAAAATTAGTTTTCAGGTTTTTGTTTTATTTCATCGGACATAGATTTCATAATCTCCCCAATTTTTTCAAGAGATAATCCCTTTTCAAAGAGAGTATGGGCTAATGCTTTTTTGTATTCTGTATATTCTTTTTCAGCTTTTAATCTAAGTTCTTTTTCTTTTAGCCTTAATTTCTTTTCATTTTTAACAACCTGATTTCTTACTTTTTGTTCCTCTTTTCTAACCCTTTCAGTTAGCTCAAAAGAAGGAACATATTTTGTACTTGTTTCCAATTGCCCCATTAATCCAGAATCTTTATAGCTCATAAATGTAGTAATGCTGATTATCAAATGGTCAATTAGATTTATATTCAGAATCTTACCCACTTGTATTAGGGGGGAAGAAGGAAATGACCATATAAGAAACTGGATGAGAAATAGAAATACTGTTGAATTTTTAGGTATTTGGGAGCAGTTATATAATCCTAATTTCAAAGGTGTCGAATTCGACACCTTAAAGAAAGAAGCTTGTCTAAATTCTTTTAATTTAACACCTAAGAAATGGATTGAAATTACAAATGCAATTGGAATAATTTCTAAGAGTGGTAAAAATGGAGGAACATATGCACGTAAAGATATAGCCTTTGAATTTGGTGCATGGATAAGTCCTGTTTTTAAACTGTACTTAATAAAAGAGTATCAAAGATTAAAAGAAATCGAGAGTAATCAATATGGTTTAGAGTGGAATGTAAAGACAATATTAAGCAAGGCAAATTATCAAATACATACAAATGCTATTAAGAACCATATAATACTTAACTTTTTCTCAAAAAAAAGAATGGATTTTGCAGAAGAAGCTGATTTACTAAATATTGTTTTATTTGGTTGTACCGCTAAACAATGGAGAGATGCAAATCCTCAAAGGATTTTAAATAATGAAAATATTAGAGATATGGCAAGTATAAACGAGCTTGCAATACTTACAAATATTGAGAGTTTAAATTCAACATTAATTAAAAATAAAGTAAGTAAGAAAGATCGGTTTAGAATATTAGCAGAAACTGTGAAAGAACAAAGACAAACGCTTGATAAGATTGATTATTTAAAATCGATAAAAAAAATCACAGATTCTACTTATATAGATACTAAAAATCAACTTGCTATTGAACATGAGTCTGAAAAAAAATGATGAAACAGAAGAGAAACCCTCAAAGTTTAATCTATCAATTAAACAAACTCTAAACTACAATCCTAATCAAGACAGTAAAAAGAAAAACAAAAATAAAGACTTGCAAAAACAAGGCTTAAATTTTATATTTCTTTGTGTAAACTTGTATATAGTTACCTTATTATATTCACAAAAATTTAATTCTGTAGAACATCTTTCTAAAGAATTGGAAAAGTATATAGAATATTATAATAATCAAAGAATTAAACTAAAATTAAATGGATTGAGTCCGGTAAAATACCGAACCCAATCACTATCTTAAATTTATATTAACCTGTCTAATATTTTGGGACGCTACAAATTTAAGGGCTTTTTATTTTAATATAATAATATCTTTCAATTATTTAGCATCAACTACTGTAATAACAACTACTCGATTCCATTCATTAACCGGATATGGTTGTACTTTATCTCCTTTCCATGAAGATATAATCCTGTTTTTAGAAACTCCATATTCTTTAATCAACTTATCCTCTACTGCTTTAGCTCTTTTCTTAGATAGAGCTTGATTATAAACAGATGTACCTGTTTTCTTATCCGCAAATCCTTCTATTTTCACAGCAGTATCACTATTATTTTTCAAATATTGAGCAACATTATATATAACTGCTTCTTGACCATGCTCAATAACTGACTTATTCAACTCAAACTGAACAGCATTTGGCACATTTTTAATTATACCATCTGCCGGTTGTGGTTCAGGTGTTACAGGCTTAGGAGCATTTTTTAACTGATTTTTCAGATTCTCATTTTCTGCTGTCAAGTCATTTACCTGTTTATTTAAATCAGCAAGTAATAACGGATCAGTATTATCCACATATGTATCCTCAGCTTTATCAAAATTTTGTTTACCTCCCAATCCAAAAGTAAGACCTAATGTAACTGATCCTATACCATCCCAATCCTGTCTGTTAAAATTAGGGGAATGATGTTTTCTAGTATCAAAGCGGGCATCATTAAATCTAGATTGAACTGCCTGTCCGGAAATATCAAGAGTCACCGCTACACCTTTAGAAACTCTAAGGGAATTCAACAATCCAACAACAGCAACAACTGAACCATTTCCAAAATCTTTACGGTCATTAGCCCAACCTACTCCCATATATGGAATGAAGTTATAAACCCGGTTCTCCTTATATCCGGCAACCAAATTAGAAAAATTTAATAACGCATCTGCATGTACTGAAGCATAATAACCTGTTGCCATTTTATGTCCCGGATTACTTGCTGCACCATTCTTGCTGAAGGTATGTTTAGCTCCTCCTTGTATCGTAAGACGTCCTCCCCAAACAGGAGTTATCCATTTCCCTACACTTGCTGTGGCTCCCCAAGTCAGCCTTTCAGCTATGTTAGCTTCATCTTGTTGGGTATCTCCAAAATACATGGAAGCTCCCCCTCCTACATTCGCAAACCAATTGTCCCACAATCCGTTTGTTTTATAACTTACTTTAGAATTACTTTCCTGAGAAAAAAGATTTGAAGAAATTAATGCTAAAGAAAGAACAAATACCATTTTTTTCATATACATCTAAATAAAATTTTACGACAAATGTAATTGAAATATATGTATAAACCAAATTCCTATAAAAAAAATATCTATAATATACCAACATCTTTAATTTGATATGTTATTTTATTTTGAAAATGTAACATTTTTTCCAGTAACCTTTCAATAAAAAGCTGGACAAAAATTAAAGACTGGGCTGCAAATTGTTTATTAATAAATTCAAGTTCTGTTTCCAGTAGGGTTTTATAGATTAAATCCGAATGCAGTCTTTTTCTGTTATACCCAATCTTAATCCATTCAAATATAGCCGATTTAGCCTTTTCTACGGTGTCAAACCAGTTATGATAGAAAGTAACTTTTACTTTTTGGAAAGGTTTATTTTTACATGGTTTTCTGAGATAAACTGAGTTACATTTTCTTTGTTATAGTAGATTTTATGTCCTTTTTTCCAGTATGGCAGGATTCCTTCGCTTCGGTATCTCTGAAGGGTAGTTTGCTGATATTCAATAACTGGCAAACATCCTGGTTATAAAAACATATAAGATTATATTTATCACTGAAGTCAACAATCCTGCTAAAATAAATTAATTCTTAACAAAAACTTCATATAAAATCCCAAGTTGTTACTGATTCTTTTTCTATTTTTACCCCGTTTAAAAATAGTATTGAAATAAAAATTATACTAAAATTAATAATAAAATGGGAAAAATACTTTGTTACATCGCTTTAATTTTATTCATTTTGAATATAAATCTGGCGTATTCTCAAGAAACAAATCAGGAATTCAAACCTTCCGGAAGAATTATTGCTCAAAGTTTTCTGGATTACAGTACTAATTTTAATGATAAAAGCGGATTTGACCTTACCCGCGCCCTGTTAGGCTATAATTATCAGTTTCTTCCTACCTTACAGGGAAGAGTGGTGATAGACGGAGCTTCAGGAAAAGATTCTTCAGGAAAACTGGAACCTTACATCCGAAATGTTTATGTTAACTGGAAAGATAAAGGTTTTGACATCAGTGTGGGGCTTATCGGATTATTGCAATTCAGCACTCAAGATGCTTACTGGACTCACCGCTATGTAAGCAAATCGTTTCAGGATTTGAACGGCATGGGCTATAGTGTGGATATAGGATTTACAGCCAAATATGATATTAGCCCTATGTTTTCCGTTGATTTCAGTTTGACTAATGGGGAAGGTTATAAAAAAATACAGGCTGACGATAATATGAAATATGCATTGGGAGTTAACTTTAAACCTATAAAAAACTCCGTGATACGGGTATATGGTGATTATTATAACAAATCTGAAGACGGAAATACACAAAACATAAAACGAAACGATCAAAAAACCTTATCTGTTTTTGCCGGATATCAGGTGGAAAAAATATCTTTCGGAGCGGAATATAACTATCAGCTTGACAAGGATTTTGTGGACGGAAAGGATTTTTACGGATATTCCGTGTATTCTTCCGTAAGGGTAGCTCCCAAATGGAAGGTTTTTGGTCGTTTCGACTCGTCGGATTCTGCCAATCCTCCCGGAATTACTCAACCCTGGAGCACAAAGGATGGACAAATTATTATGGTAGGAACTGAATTCCAACCGATTAAACAAATCAAAATCGCACCGAATTTCAGAAATGTTAATTACAACGGAAAAGACGCTGATCAATACTTCTTTATCAGTACAGAATTTAATTTATAACAATTACATAGGGTGATATGTCTTTGATTTTTCAAATGCATCCAGAATCAGTTGATGAATCAAAGGCATAAATTCCACCATTTTTATAATCTTATGTTCATCTGGGATTTCCAGAACTTTCACAGAATCTCCCCATATTTTTTTATAGTAATAAGGATCTAATGTCTGGTCAAATTGGGAAATAACCAGCCGTACGTTCTTATTTTTGATGTTTTCCGAAGTTGCAGAAAATATTCTGGATCTCATTTCAGGCAATATCCGTTCCTGCTCAACAATCTGATCGGGTGAAAAAACCGGATTCGTCATTACATACTGTAAATCAGGGAATTCATTTACCAAATTCCATGCCAAATTGGCTCCCATGCTATCCGCCATAAGTATTTTTTCTCCAGTATCTTCTCTTAGAATTTTTTTCTTTTCTTCTAAAAAAGCAGAAATGTCCATATGTTCATTCCAATCCCAATTGATGGATAGAAATTCCTTTGAGTCTTTATAAAAATTGTGCAAACATTGAAACTTTTTTCCTGAGGTTTGATACCCATGAAGAAAATATATATTTTTCATTTATTACTATCTCAATTTAATTCATTACATAATTTCTCGAATGTCTTTGCCGGATTTTTTTCTTCATACAGTATTTCATAAACTGCCTTCGTAATAGGCATATGGATATTTCTTGTTCTAGATGTTTCATAAATGCTTTCAGCGGCATAATAACCTTCAGCAACCATGCTCATTTCCAAAATAGCTGAATGAACTGTGTAACCTTTTCCTATCATATTTCCCAGCATCCGGTTCCGGCTGAAATAGGAATACCCGGTTACTAACAAATCTCCCAAGTAAGCCGAATTGTTAATATCTCTCCGGATTGGATGGACTACATCTATGAATCTTCCCATTTCCCGAATGGAATTAGACAATAATACTGCCTGAAAATTATCTCCATATCTCAATCCATGAGCTATTCCGCATGAAATGGCAAAAATATTCTTCAATACTGATGCATATTCCGTTCCAAAAATATCATCAGATAAAGTAGTTTTAATATATCTTGAATTTAGCCATCCCGCCATATTCCTTGCTTTTTCTTCTTCTATCGCAGCTACCGTAAGATAGGAAAGTCTTTCCAGCGCTACTTCTTCTGCATGGCAAGGACCGGTTATCACTCCGATATTTTTTTCTGTTACTGAAAATTTTTGTTGTAAATAAATGGCCGGAACGTCTTTTACTTCGGGAATAATTCCTTTTATGGAGGAAAAAATCATCTTTTCACTGATATCTTCTGTCAGATCCGATAAAGCTTCCTGCAAATAAATGGAAGGAGTGGCCAAAACAATGTAATCGGAATTTTTCACGAGTTCATTGATATCAGTTGTGATATTCAACTTCTCTGTATGAAATTCAACTCCGGTCAGGTATTTAGGATTATGTTTTTCGTGTTCCAGATGTCCTTTTATATATTCGCTTCTTACTCTCCAGTTTACTTTCTCCAAATTTTCACAAAGCATTTTCACAATGGCAGTGGACCAACTTCCGCTTCCTACCACTCCTACTCTGATATTACTTTTATTTCTCATTTTTTTGATGATTTGATACAAACCTAATCAATTTTATTAAATTTGTCAATTAATAAAAAAACAGTATCTGATTTTTTATAAAATATTTTTAGATCAGGATGTTAACTTAATTCAAAATAACAAATAATTGTATAAAAAATTATTTAGCCAGACGATCATCTATGGATTGAGCAATGTTTTAGTCCGGGTATTTCCTTTCATACTAACTCCTATGTTGGTACGTGCATTCGGACCTGCCAAGTATTCCATTTATGCGGATTTTTACTCCGCTGCTGGAATTATTTCTGTAATCCTCACTCATGGTATGGAAACTACTTTTTTCCGGTTTTTTCAAAAATATAAGGATAATGAAACTAAGCAAAATACAGTATATTTTACTTCTCTGACTTCTGTTTTTATTGTTTCCCTTTTATTCCTGTTTTTCGGGATCATGGCGCGACAACCTTTGGCAAATGCCTTTAAACATCCGGATGAGGTTAATTTCCTGATCTGGTTCCTGTTTATACTAGCTTCGGATGCCATGTCGGCAGTTCCCTTTGCCAAACTCAGAATCCAAAATAAAGCCATCTACTTTGCTTCTCTGAAAATCCTGAATTCCGTAGTAATGTTCATTCTTACTGTTATTCTGGTTTTCTGGATTCCTAAACAAATTGAAAACAACGGAATTGGAGCTTCCTTTTTCAGTAGAATATACAATCCGGAATACGGAATCGGATATGCTTTTGCCGCTAACCTGATCGCCAGTATTGTTACGTTTCTTGCATTGATTCCTACCATGCTGAAGGGAAAATTATCTTTTGATCCTTCTTTATGGGAAAAAATGCTGACTTATGCCTGGCCTATCACTATTGCCGGACTGGCCGGAATCATTAACGAAACTATGGACCGGCAATTCATTAAATATTTATTACCTGAGGGAGTTGCTGAAGTACAAATGGGAATTTATAGTGCTGTTTATAAAATCGCCACTTTTATTACTCTGTTTAAAACCGCTTATCTGCTAGGAGTAGAACCTTTCTTCTTCTCGCATGCAGAAGATAAAAATTCGGGAAAAACCTATGCTACCTTGATGAAGTATTATGCTATTTTCAGTGCAATTATTTTGTTATTTTTAGTAGCAAATCTGGATTGGATAGGAAGGTTTTATATCCGGAATCCGGAATACTGGAGCGGATTGAAAGTAGTACCTGTGCTTTTAATGGGGTCCACTTTTTTAGGAATCTATCTCAACCTGTCTATCTGGTATAAACTTTCAGACAATACTCATTATGGAGCTATTATATCAGGTATCGGAGCTTTAGTCACCATTGTAATAAACTATGTCGGACTAAAATATACTGATCTTGGATATTGGGCTTGTGCCTGGGGTACTTTTCTTTCCTATCTGATAATTATGTTGATTTCTTATTTCTGGGGACAAAAAAACTACGCTATTCCTTATAATAAGAGGAAACTGGTCTTTTATATTGGAGGAAGTACTGTATTAAGCATGATTTCTTATTATTGCAGTGACCGGGCCGTTATCCGAATTTTAGTTGGGAATATTTTATTTTTCATTTTTCTCTACTTTACTTTCAAAATAGAACACAAAGACATGGTTCTGCTTAAGGAAAAACTGAAAAACAGATTATATAAAAAGAAATAAACCGGAAGTTATAAAAAAGAAAGCCCTCTTTCAAGGGCTAATCTACTAACTTATTAATTTTAAACTATTTATGATATTTATAAAAGCTCCATTATAGTATTATAACTATCTTTTTTTTACCTTTACGCAGCAAATATCACAGTATTTTTATTTGGTTATCAGAAAAAGTTATAAAAAAAAATTATAGTCCTATAAGATTACTTGAAAATTAATGTCAAACTTAGCGTATTGTATAAAATAATAAGATAACAGAAATTAAATTATTTAACTATTCAAGTTTTTTATTTAAAATGTATCTTTGTTAAAGATAAAAATATATTTAGTTGAAAAATATTCATATCTTTGAACAAATCAAACACTAAAATTTCAATCAATGAAAATAATCCAATTTCGGTTCTGGATAACAACTATTATATTTACAAGTATACTTTCCTCATTAACAACAAATTATATTTACGCACAAAAAAGACATCCCAGCTTTAAAGACTCTCTGGACGGAGCGTTCGACTTAAGTGACTGGATCATTGAATACAACGGCTTCGTTCCGGTTCCGGCAATCATTACCGAACCCTCGCTCGGTGGATTCGGAGGTGCTTTAGCTCCGGTGTTTATAAAACAACACAAACCCATAGTTGGAGAAAATGGAAAGGTATATCCTATTTCTCCTGATATCACGGCAGCCTTTGGCGGATATACATTGAACGATACCTGGGCAGTGGGAGCGGCAAGAGTGGCCAGCATTCCCAAATGGCGTTTACGATATAAAATAGCTGCTGCTTATGCCGATGTAAATATGAATTATTATTTCACTTCGGAAAAACTGAACATTAACAAAAAGGAAGTAGAATTCAATATTAAAACCATTCCTATTTATCTTTCTGTTGAACGGCAGTTAAAAAAAGATCCGAGATTCAGCATCGGTATAGAATATTTGTTCATGAATTCCAAATTAAAGGTGGATGATCATATTTTTCCGGAAGATGTACGTCAATTTTTTGGCATCACAGACAAAGATTTTAAAAGTAATGTTGGAAAACTGGGATTAACCGGATCTTTTGACAAACGGGATAATGTTTTCACTCCCAATAAAGGATTTAAAGTTAACCTTGTGGCAGACTGGAGTAATGAAGCTTTCGGAAGTGATTATGATTACGGACAGTTTGAGGGCGCTTTTTACGGATATTTCCCTTTGTCCAAAAAACTGATTACCGGAGTACGATTTGATATGCAACAAGTTGCCGGAGATATGCCTTTTTATATTAAACCTTTTATAGATATGCGCGGGGTTCCTTCCGCCAAATACCAGGGAAAAACAACTATGTTGGCAGAGCTGGAAGAACGCTGGGATTTCTGGAAACGATGGAGTCTTGTATTTTTCGGGGGAACAGGCAAGGCTTTTGATGATTATTCGGACTTTGGAAGTGCAGAATGGGTGTACAGTTATGGCCTGGGTGGGCGATATTTACTTGCCCGCAAGTTAAATCTCCGTATGGGAGCTGATTTTGCAATGGGCCCTGACGGATTCACTTACTATATTGTCTTTGGAACTGCCTGGTTACGGCAATAAAAATAATTTTTGATTATTATGTATTCAAAAACTGCTCGGCATATTGTGCTGAATTAACTCCATATTGTTTTACCAAACGGGTAAATTCTGCCAGGTTAATGTCCAGTAAGCGAACTATATTCTTCGGGACAATTCTTAGTTCTCCCCCACTCAATCCGCCTTCACTAATATAAAGAGTGTAAAAATTAGCACTCTCGCTGGTTACATAACAAAGCGAAAATGATTTTTCATCCATAAGCAGGGCCGGACGGAAAACATTACTGTCTTTGGATCCTACTCCTGTTCCAAAAAGAGATTTCAATAAATTATATAGTGGGATTTTCCCTAATATTTTATCCTCAAATTTTTCTACTTCTTTTTTCACAAAGGAACTTTTTATCAATAATCCGGACAAATATCCGAGAAGTATCATTACAACTGCCGATATAAGAATGATTCCCAATACTCCTAGAATACGGGAAATATGCAACTTATTCTCGATGGTTTCCACCAGTGGATAAATCAGGTGGTGCAGTTTTTCAAGTAAGATTATAGTCATTATTAATGGGAACAACAATCCCATATATCCGTTTATAATAGTGTTAATTATTTTTTTCATGATATTTATTGATATGAAATTACTATTTAATATAACACAAAATTACTATTTCATTTGGCATTATATTCATAAAATAATAAAAAAATTATATTGTATTTATCTGATAGTTTGTGAATTTTTATTAAAAAAAATGATAAATTATTGAACCTTTGCAATGTCAATACCGGATTATCTATTTATTTGTAATATTTATACAACAAAATATGTTTATATAATGAATAAACATATAATAAATTTTTATTACCACATATTAAAATAAAATTTGAATATTTAAATTTTATATTTTACATTTGACAAAGTAAATATAATTTTGAGAGCGTTTCACAATAAGAGGATTCTTATTGTGAAAATAAGTGAAGCGATCCTTATGGATCGCTTTTTTTATATTGTTAGAGTTAATTAATTCTAAACTGAATTGCTTTCAAAGTTGTATCTTTACATTATAACTCACAGCTTTACAGGTTCAATGACCGGAGTTACCATAGTTGTGAATTGCTTTCAAAGTTGTATCTTTACATTATAACTCACAGCTACAGCATGGAAAACCTGATCCTGGCAGATGTTGTGAATTGCTTTCAAAGTTGTATCTTTACATTATAACTCACAGCCCAACAATTTATTGGTTAACACCGAGCTAGTTGTGAATTGCTTTCAAAGTTGTATCTTTACATTATAACTCACAGCCTATTTACGCCCAGTTTGAAGATACCGCCCGTTGTGAATTGCTTTCAAAGTTGTATCTTTACATTATAACTCACAGCTTTTCGGGCAAAGTGTGTCCAATGGTTTCCGTTGTGAATTGCTTTCAAAGTTGTATCTTTACATTATAACTCACAGCTTTGCCACTTACCGTCTTTACCCTTTTCTTGTTGTGAATTGCTTTCAAAGTTGTATCTTTACATTATAACTCACAGCAGATTAATGTAAGGGGAGAAATTAATTCCCGTTGTGAATTGCTTTCAAAGTTGTATCTTTACATTATAACTCACAGCAAAGAAACAAATATCGAACCGTCAACCGTTGTTGTGAATTGCTTTCAAAGTTGTATCTTTACATTATAACTCACAGCAATATTTGTTTTGCTTTTTGTAAATATTCCGTTGTGAATTGCTTTCAAAGTTGTATCTTTACATTATAACTCACAGCTATAAATCAAAATATAAAATTTCCAATTAAGTTGTGAATTGCTTTCAAAGTTGTATCTTTACATTATAACTCACAGCCCTATCAAATTATCCAGAACGGAAATGCGGTTGTGAATTGCTTTCAAAGTTGTATCTTTACATTATAACTCACAGCTCTTTAATGGAAAAGGAATCATACGACCGGTTGTGAATTGCTTTCAAAGTTGTATCTTTACATTATAACTCACAGCAAGTAGAAATAACAATTAATTTAAAAGCTGTTGTGAATTGCTTTCAAAGTTGTATCTTTACATTATAACTCACAGCTAGTATGGCTATCGGAGCTAATGCTCCTTTGTTGTGAATTGCTTTCAAAGTTGTATCTTTACATTATAACTCACAGCCGACGCCGTCCTGAAAATCGTCGAGTTTGTGTTGTGAATTGCTTTCAAAGTTGTATCTTTACATTATAACTCACAGCACTTAAAAACGTATATCAGTTTTCCGCCGCGTTGTGAATTGCTTTCAAAGTTGTATCTTTACATTATAACTCACAGCAATCAAAGGTCGATTTTATCATTAAATCGAGTTGTGAATTGCTTTCAAAGTTGTATCTTTACATTATAACTCACAGCACTGGTGAAAATCCAATGATGGCATCTATTGTTGTGAATTGCTTTCAAAGTTGTATCTTTACATTATAACTCACAGCATAGTTATAAAACAATTCACGGACATAATTGTTGTGAATTGCTTTCAAAGTTGTATCTTTACATTATAACTCACAGCATAGTTGCTGATATGTTTGAAATACATTGTGTTGTGAATTGCTTTCAAAGTTGTATCTTTACATTATAACTCACAGCGCCAGAAGTAATCAAATTTATCAAATTTAGTTGTGAATTGCTTTCAAAGTTGTATCTTTACATTATAACTCACAGCGATGAAATCCGTTGGGTTAATGGTTCTGAAGTTGTGAATTGCTTTCAAAGTTGTATCTTTACATTATAACTCACAGCATACTTCTCTTGCTTTAACTTTATCTTACGTTGTGAATTGCTTTCAAAGTTGTATCTTTACATTATAACTCACAGCCTAACATCACTATACTCATTAGGGCCGTCAGTTGTGAATTGCTTTCAAAGTTGTATCTTTACATTATAACTCACAGCATACCTCAACCTAAAAAATTGATATTCTGTGAGTTATTTTTATTTTTAGAATTAAAAAAATGATTCTATCTTAAAACAATTCTAATTGTTGAACCGGTTTTTCAGGTTCTATCTCTTTAGTTCCATGAAAGATCTCCATCTTTCCAAATTGTTTATCGGTTATCTGAAGTATCCCTACTTTACCATTTTTAGGTAGTTTCGACTTAATTCTTTTAGTATGTACTTCTGCATTTTCAATACTAGGGCAAACCCTGAGATAAATGGAAAACTGAAACATGGTAAATCCATCATCCAACAAAATCTTTCGAAACTGAGTAGCGGCCTTTCTTTCCTTAGGAGTCTCCGTAGGTAGATCAAAAAAAACAAAAATCCACATAATCCTATATTCATTTAATCGGGAAGAATGTGCTAACATAATTCCGGATATAGTATTCTCCTTGATTCTCCTGCAAAGCATTCATACAGGGAATTAGTTGTCCGGCTCATAGCCACCAGCAAAGGGCTTTTTTTACCCTCCATTTTTACATCTACAGAAGCTATTTCTAAAAGAAACATTTTCTGTTTATGATTTAACTCTTCTGTAATCTCTTCTTTTTCTATCAGTTCACAGACCAGACAATCTATAAACGGACGATAGGGTTCCATAATATCATCTGCCAAACAGAAGGCGTTATATTTACTTCGATGAAAAATTCCCAACATAGGAAGTAAACCTGAACCAATCAAAGCACGAGCAGTAATAGCCCGTAAAATAGCATAACCGTAATTAAGATAGTGATTGGGCGGTTCTCCTTCTCTATGACGTAAAAAGTTATTGTTAAAAATAGCTGACCAATAATAGGCTGCTGCTCTTCCTTCATGATTCTGGGAATCTCCTGAAGTTACTGACTTTTCCCAATACTTCATATTCTCCGCTTCAATTCCTCTGTTTTCCAGCAACTTTGCTTGGTTTCTAATCTTTGCTTTTATTGTTTGCTGCCAAAGATTCTTTTTTAATGGAGCTGAAGCATTTAATTGGTTGATAAACCGTTCGGTTTGTTCACTATGTCCAATCATTGGCAATAACATTCCAACTGGTAAATGCTGATAATTGCAGTTAACTACCAATGTATTATTTCTCATCAGTTTATCTAATAAGGCATTAGTAAGAGTTATCTGTTGGTTTTCCAATATGATAATTCCCAAATCTTCAATGGGAACTGTCCGGGTAGGTTGTTCTGTATCGGGATAAGCAACTACCAACTGCTCATTTTTGGTGCTTAAATAAGCCGGATTAGCAAAGAAAAGGGTCCGCTTTATCATATCTATTTTACTAAATTATCTTAAAATCTTTCCCAAACGATTAATATTGAGTTTTATACAAACATCTTTAATCTGCTTTCCTTCAAAGCTTGCTGTTTTTGTGTCAAAAGAACCAGAAAGTTTGTTTTTTATTGCATCAAAACTCAAATCGACTTCTCTTGGAGCTATATTCTTTGCTAAATGGTTCGGAGTAAAATAACAAGTAGAAGAAAAATCATTTACATTATAAATTCTTTTTAATTGTTCTTTACCCAAGTTTTCCCAATCTATAGCACAAATATTTTCTCTTTCGTCTTCCGTTGGTACATACACTAAATCATTTGGCGATAAATGAAATAACAAATTATGCCCTTTTTCATTTCTTTCAGGAACAGCATTTAAACCTTGCTTCAATCGTTCTACAACAACGTTTAAAGGAATAGTCTCATACGAACGATTCTCATTTTCATCTGCATAAATGGCAAAAAATAGATTTGTCCCTTTGGCAGCCTCCACATATTTCTCTTTTTTATTTCCTCTTGTTCCCAAAGCAAAACGACTACCAATCTCAAAGGTACGGACTTTCAAAATTGGTTTGTGCAATTTTCCACTATTGTAAGTTGAAATATTTTTGTTCATTTCTTCGATTCCCTCTGGAGAAAATGCTAATTCAGGTTTGTTTTCTTTTGCCTCTAAATAATTTTTTAGAATTTTTTGAATGCCTTCGTCTGTAATTGTTTTTATCTTTTCCAAATCAAAAGATGTGTCCAAACTAGTTCTTCCTGCTGTGATAAATTTCCCTTTTGGAACTTTAACACGGGGCAAATCAATTTTCGCATAAACCGTTTCTTTATGCAATGGTTTACGTATTGCCCAATTTATACCTTTTTGTTTAACTTCTATTTTTTTTTCGTTTATAAATTTTTCGTATTTATTGGTTGCTTTATTGATTATACGCAAATTTTGTTTGAAACTGATTACTACTTTTTCTAATTCATTTCGTGCATCAACCGTAAAGTTCTCCCAAGGCTTTTTAAATTCTTTGAAAATATCCCTTGTTACCTGTTTGTTTTCTTTTTTATCAAAATAACTTTCTTTTTCTTTATTTCTTAATTTATTTTGCAAATCATATCTCGAAGCTTCTGATTTTGCTGATTGATTGTTCAATAAATTTATATGATCTCTTGCCATGCAGGCGATTACCAAGGCATCCATTGCATGGTGGCGATGGTCAATACGTTTCTTTTGAAAACCTTTTGATAATTCTAATGGAACCGTAGGGATTTTATGTCCTTCTTGATTTACAGCAATGAAATTTTCTGTTTTGGTCAGTTCATTCATTCGATGAAAACGAGGGAGAATCAATTCATTCCAAACATCATTTAATCCCCAGTCTTTTTTTAATGTGGTGGTAATTTTCCCATTCCCGGGTAAAACATTTTTGGAATTTACTCCGTCATCTCCTTTTTCTTCACGCACAATATTTGACAAAAGCTGCGAAACAAATTTGCTGATATAACGCGTGTCGTTCATTTGCCGCTCAATCATTTTTTCGGGAATATCTTCCAATAAAAGATTATTTCGTTTTGCTCTATTTTTTGAATAATGTTCTTTTACAAAATCCTGATATTCTTCTTCTGAGAGAATTGTGACGGATTTTCCCTTTCCACATTCAACTTTTTCACCATGGTGTTTTTTTATAAATTCGAATCCGAGTTGTTTGTCTTTTAGCTGATTTACAACAGATTCACAAATTACTTTATTACTTAAACTATCGTCAAAATAGCAGGCCTTTGGAATAATATGTTCAATCTGATATTCCTCTGTAAATAATTTTCCAAGTGGTATCATTTGCCCTGTATAAGGTGAACGATATTTTTGTTCAAGCCACAATTTGTAACGTTGAAGTTCCGATTTTGAAGGTTGTGCGGTTTTGCTGATTTTCACAATCTCCTCTGGAATTTCAGCATTGGAATTTAAAACCCCCTCTTCATAAATTTTTAAAGCCTCTTGTTGAATAGGCGAATAAGGTCTAACATCATCTATAGGCAATTTTCCGTCGGAATTTTCTTTCAATTCCATTATCAATGCTTTAATACGAAGATTTGTATTTTCATTTTCTGTAACCTGACCAGTGATTTTTTTACGATCGTCAGCCGTATTTTTCATTTCACGCCCCAACTCAATATGAATTTCTGAAAAATCACCATACTTTTTCCAGATGTCACGTACTACGCGAAGCGTTTCTGTGATAATTTGTTCCACAATAGGATTTCTCAAAGAGTGCTGCTTAAATTCTTCCAAATACTTTTCCAAATCAGCAACAGTCTTCCATTTACCTACAATATTTGCTTCTGAGTGACGGTCATAAACAATATATTGAGCCAACCACAATTGTAAACCCTGAAAATCATTTTCCGAAGTTAAATTGGTTGATTTTTTCCGAACAAGTTCTTTTATAGTTTCATCATATTCTCCTGTAAGAATCTTGCTGATCCTGTCCTTGATATTCTCATCTATGTTTTCCCAGTTCCAATATTTTCCCAAACGCATCAACGGCAAAAGTTTCTTAATCGCTTTTTCAGAGAAGGTGGCGTATTCACTTTTGAATGGAGGAAATTTTTTGAAGTTCTCGACAAAAGAAGCTTCATCTAGATTATGTTTAATGGCAAAAGTATTCAACGCTGTTTCAAATTCCTTTTTATCGGTAACGGAATAAATGATATGCCAAAGCTTCTGTTCTATTTCTGAAGTTAAAAAATCAGCAGGAACATTTTCAACTTTTGCCAAGCGAGTCCTGATTTGTATTCCTGTTTCGTTGCATGGATATTTCTTGTTTTCCACGTAATTCCAGCGATACTTTTCAATTTCTGTAGCCAAAGCTTTACCTTTAAATCCTTTTGGTTTTAGAAAATATTCAATCAAGGGTTTCTGTTCAATTTCTTTTCTGCTACTCAGGAAATCAAATAAAATTTCTTTATCGTCAATGCTTGTAATGAATTGTTCAGTTACATTTTTATCGTCATCTTTTCTGTAAATTTTCAAATTGAAAAGCCATTGCCACAAACGAAATTCCTGATATAAAGGATTGGATTTAGGAATGGCTTTTAAATATTTTATAATTTCGTTTCCATCTTTATCTTTGTACTTTCGATATTCTAATGTACAGTCTCCGATAGACGATTTTTGACTTCTCAGCGGTCGCTGATAGAAAATAATATCATTGACAAATAAGTACACAAAATCTCGTTTACTCAAACTGGTTTGATGTGCCTCGTTGTTTCGATACAATTCACGAATGCAATCGCTGTACAAATCTTCTGTAAATAATTCGGGTTGCAGTTCGATCTGTTTCTTCAGAATGGAAATCAATTCATCTTTATAAAATTTTCGTTCAATGGTGCGAACTAATTTTCCTCGAATCTTCTGTGTTGGATTTTGTAATAAAGTTTCATAAATGTAAGTGCCGACAGTTTTTTGCGATTTATCTATATCCGCTTCGGTTTTCTTTTTCAATAAAGTCCAATCGTCCGCGCTTGGTGCACGGAAGGAACGTTTTTCTGCACCTTCCTTGCCCGTCTTTACAGTTCCATCATCGTTCAAATCAGTTGTAACTATAAAATCGCGCACTTTATCTTTCCAATCGAACAAAGGTGTTTTACTCGAACGACGATAAACCCAACCATTTTCCAAATGCAATGAATACCAAAAATCTCCTTTGCTGTTAGGTTTTTCGTCAGCTACTACATCAATAATTCTCAATGAATGAAATTCTACTGATTTATTTGGATTTTCTTCCTCCTCTTCTCCTCGAAGTTGATAATATCCTCGCTTTTGATTAAAATTCAGCAAAAGCCAGGCCAATTCTTCTTTTCCAATCCTTTGAGATAAGGCCTTTCTACGTAAATAGTATATTGTCCAATCATAAGGGATTTTTATGTCTTGGCCACCTGCCTTAAAATCTTCGACCATTTCATTGAACGAGTTTTGAAAAATGAATTCGTGTTTTTCATTTTCACTCTTTTGCCAAGCAATTTTTGGCTCTGTTTCATCAATAAATTGCCCCAAACGCTTTTCAAAATCAATTTGATTAGCGTAATGTCCAGGTAAAAAACCGAGTATCTTTAAGACCCGATGTAAGCGTTCACGGCGTAAAAGGTGTCGCTCACGCAACCTTCGCGTTCCTCTGAAATCGGTACGTTGTTTCGTTTGAGAGACAGAATTTCCTTTGTCAAAATCTCCAATAACGGCAACATCCATTGGAATAATTCGACTCCCTATGCCAATAATTTTTCCGGTGTGATTTTGGTTATCGTGTTCAATTAGCGCCCAACCAATAGAATTCGTCCCTAAATCTAAACCTAAGATCTTTTTCATAGAACAAAATTTATAAGAAATAAATATACAAAAAAAATTTATTACTATATATCAAAATAAAGTTTGAATATATATATTTTATTTCATACCTTTGTTGGAATAAATATAATTTTGAAAGCAATTCACAATAAGGATTATTCCGTT
The DNA here is from genome assembly GCA_031552575.1 of Apibacter sp. GTDB lineage: Bacteria > Bacteroidota > Bacteroidia > Flavobacteriales > Weeksellaceae > Apibacter. Next base: position 20,539 of record JAVBMH010000010.1, read on the forward strand.
GTGAAAACATTTAAAGCGGTCCTTTCGGATCGCTTTCATTCTTAAGATTGAATCAATTATTAAACTAATTCAATTAATAAAACACTAATTTATCACCTATTTATTTCCTTCTCCAGACTTTCCATAAATGATGGAGTTCCGTTTCTCTGGTCAAATTTCTCTGCTAATTTCAGTGCTTGTTGATAATAATGGGAATAAAGATCATTTAAATTGTATTCCTGAGAGTTATTATACAGAGGATGTTTGATATCTAATTGTAATTTTCTTTTTCCTTCTCCTTTAAATAACCGAAAACAGTTTTTGGAAAAGGTATATTTCAGGGAATCTTCTGCCTCTAATTCCCAAGGTGAATATTTTTCAAAAAAGGAAAAGGCTTTTTCCTTATCATGGGTAATCAAATAATTGGTCAATAGGGAAACGGTTGATAAAATAGAGCTATCTGAAGAATCCATAGTTTGCAGTTCTTCCAATGCTTTTTCAAAGAAACCGGGAGCTCTTTCATCATTTACCTTATTTAAATGATACGCTAATTCACTAAAAGTAGCAAAGGGCATATGGGCACAGGTTACTTTTTTAGTTAGTAAATCATGGGCTATGGTAATGGCTTTATCAAAGTTTCCTTTTTTTAATTCTACTTCTACTCTGGTATCCAGTTCACAGGCCGGACAATGTGACATATCATCGTGTTGTTCTTTTTCCCGTAATTCTATATAACGATCCACTTCTTCGTCTTTTCCAAGAAACTGGTTCCAAGCAATAACTATACTGTAATATCCTCTTAAGCTGTAACCATTCCTTTGCATACGAGTTTTCAAGTCCTCCAATATGCTTTCTATTTGTTCTTTGGAAATATCAGCATTCCGGTAGGAAGCATTCGCCATCCATTTGTATTCCCAAAGGAATTCGCTTTCATCAAATAAATCAGGGTTTTCATCTCTTGTGTTTAATATCCAGGAGAAGGCTGAGAAGCTTTCTATGCAACGGGAGGTACTTACTTCTTCTGCAATCAGATCTAATCTTAAATCAAATCCCCAGTCTATATCGCTATGGGTATCTGCTATTTTTATACCTTGTTTTAACAGGTTGATTTTATCTTCCGGGGTGGATGCTGTTTTCAGCTTTAATTCTATTTTTTGTAATTCTAAGTTGTAATTCATTTTTGACGGATTTAAAGAGTAATGTCTATTTCTTTTTGTAGTAATTGTTTAAAGTTATCAGTCCGGTTTCGTTGATCGAAACGTTGGGCTAATTCTTTTGCTTTGTTATAATAATGGGAATAGAGATCTTTTATATCATAAAGATTGTCCTCCCGGTAATACGGAAGTTTGTGGCTCAGGTTCAATTCTATTTTTCCTTCTTGATTTAAAAGTGGAAGCACATTTTTAGAAAAGGTGAAACTCATGGAATCCATTGATTTTACTTCCAGTTCTGCATATTGTTCAAATAACTCCCATGCTGTTTTTGTCTGGTAATGAGCTGCATAATTGATAAGACAGGAAACACAGTCTACAACACACTTTATACTTTTATCCAGATTAGTTAATCCTGTTATTGACTTTTTAAAGTATTCTTCTGCCCTATTATCTTTTCCTTTATGAAGATAGTAGGTCATATAACTGTGAGTAGCAAAGGGGAAAAATCCATTTCCGGATTTATGGGAAAAGTTATTGCTTAAAAGTATAGCTTCATCAAAATCCTGTCGCAACAGAGCCATTTCTACCTGGGTGTCTAATTCATAATCTTCATCATCGGAGATCAGGTCTCTTTTTTCTTTTTTTTGTAATTCCAGATAGTGAACTGCATTTTCCACTTTTCCCTGTAATATTTCCCAATAGATAAGGGGACTGTAATATCCCCGAAGACTAAATCCGTTCTTGAGAACCCTTTCTTTCATGTCGGAAAAAATCTTTTCTACCTCTTCATAAAGGGTATCTGCATAGGAATAGGCAGCGGTAGCCGTCCATTTATACAACCACAAACATCCTTCTTCATCAAATCTTTCAGGATGGGATTCCAACGCATCCAGCATCCAGGCAAAAGCAGGAAAACTATCTATAAGATAAGGCAGATTAGTTTCTTCTGAGATCAGATTTAATCGAAGTTCATATCCCCAATCAAGATCTTTGTTGACATCAGCAATCTGAATTGCCTGTTTCAATTGGGCTATTTTGTCTTCGGAATGGGAAAGCTTTTCGTTCTTTAACAGTAATTTCTGTATTTCCAGTGTATAACTCATGTAATTATGATACTTCTCTGCTAAGCATTTTTTTATAATTATCCGTCCGGTTTCTATGGTCAAATTTTTCTGCCAGAGTTTGGGCTATGTTGAAGTAGTATTGATAGAGATCGTGGGATTGATATTTCCCTTCTGCTTTATAGAACGGAAGAGAAGGGTTCAGTCCGGGCAGTGTCAGCATTTCGTCTTTTTTAAAGAGGTTTAAAAAGTGAAGGGCTACTTCAAAATTAACTCCGTCTTCGGAATTGAGATGCCAGTGAGCATATTTTTCAAAGAGTAACAGTGCCTGTTCCGGATCATGATAGGATATATAATTTATCAGTTTAGATAATCCGGTAATAGCAGATGAATCCGTACCTAGTTCATGTAATCCTTTTTCGTAATATTCTTTTGCTCTGGGATCATTTGCTTTGTTCAGGTAATAAGCCAGATTGCAATAGGTATCATAAGGAACTTCAGCACAGGAAAGTTTTTTCATCTGCATTTCGTTCATATCGGCGATGGCTTCTTCGTATTTTCCTGCAATGAGTTTTATTTTTATTTTTTTGTTTTGTTCGCAGGCGGCACAGTCAGACATTCCGTCTCTTCCGTAAGCATCTCTTTCTTTCAGTGTTTCCAATGCTCCTTCTATATCTCCTATGGATTCTTGCCATTCTATTTTGGGTACGTAATAAGCTCCTAATCCGTATCCATTTCTTTCCAAACGGAATTTCAAATCTTCCAGTATTTTCTGTATTTGCTCGTAGGAAACGGAGGCATTGTTTACGGAGGAAGTGGCTAACCATTTGTATTCCCACAATACCTCTTCTTCTTCGAATAAATCAGGATGATTATCTACCGCTTCCAGTAACCAAGTCATGGCTGGGAAACTATCTATACAGTGGGATGTATCATTTTCTTCCTGAATGAGACGTATCCGCAAATCGAATCCTTCCTGTAAATCCTGATTGGCATCTGCCAGTTGTATGGCTTGTTTAAGTATGGGAATTCGTTCATCAGCCATATCCATTTCATCCATCAACTGATATCGTAAATCTATTCCTTCGTATAAATCATTATGATTATCGGCTATTTCTATGGCTTGTTTCAGTAATTGTCTGATTTGTTCGGAATCTTCTGCCTGATCTATTTTGATCTGTATTTTTTGTAGTTCTAGTTGATAGTTCATAAAAGAGCTTTTAAATTAAGGTTATAATATTGTTGTTTTAATCCAAATCCAATTTTTGAATAAAGTCACTCATTCCTAAGATCATTAGCTGATAGAGTGAATTGTTAAAAACTTCCATTTCTTTTTTGTTGATGGGATACCCTCCCAACATCAATGCCTGTACATACATGATGTGAACTATGGCTTCAAACATAAAGGAGTCTTCTACCTGAAAGAGTTTTTGCACTATTTCATTGTCTTTGTTGAAACACAGGGTAGGCATATTGTCTTCTTCCTTCTTAATGAAATTCTGCAAGGTGGAAGCAAAGGGATTGGAAGATTGTGAAAGGTTCTGAATATTTTTATTATTCATGGCCTCATCATTGGCAACATAGATTGCCGGAGTATCTGCCGGACTGTATTCTTTGATCTGTGCCCTGCAATAGAATGCTCGAAGCAACTGATTGGCTTTTTTCTCAAAGTTCAGGTATAACTGGTTTTCAGAAACTTTTACTTCTCCGAAATTTTCGAGAATATCCTGCGGAGTTATTTTTTTAAAGTTGATTTCAGGCATCACCACTCTCATTTTCTCTATCAGGTCGGTTTCAAAACTATAGGCGGAATTGATTACGGTTTTTCCCTGAGAACCTGCTATACGCCGAATCTGCCGGAAATCATCAATGTAAGGTGTGTAATATATTTCTTCGTTATAGGTTTTTATGGAAAGAAAATTCATCATTCCTTTGTTGGTTTCAAAAGGAATGTAATCGATAAACATTTTTAACAGATCGGTATCTTCTACTGCCAATGCTTTGATGTACAAATGATGTATTTTAATGATCTGCCCTAGTGTGTGGGTATCGGTTACAGTAAGGTATTTCAGGTAATCTTTAAAACAAAGGGTCAATTCCTTCTTGGCTTTCATCATCAGGTCGTCGTTCATGAGCGCTTCTCTTGAAGCAGTTGGACGTAAACTGTTAGTATTGATGATGCAGCGTACAAAGGTGGACCATTCGGGCAGCAATCCTTTTACGTCTTCGCAAAGGAACATTCTTTTTAAATAGATTTTGTTTTGTTTGGTGTTTCCTGTAAACTGCACTTTGTTGGGCATGATGTAGGCTACGCCCTGAATTTCTCCTACTTCGGATTCTAATTTAAAGGAATCTAAAAAGTTGTTGTTAAAGAGTTTCTTTCCGTATTTGAGTATTTCTTCTTTGGTACTTTGGGAATTAAGCCAAACGGGATCTTTGTCAACCAGGATTTCTGTTCCTTTTTCTGTGATAAATTGTATTTTTATGGGAAGTGCATCTCCGAAGTAAAGAATGTTCTTTTTTAGTTCTTCTTCTTTGAATAAAACTTTCCATTCTTTTTTGGGAGTGAGAATTACCCGTGTTCCGGCTTTTCCCATTGCATCGGAAGGCTCAACAGTATAGGTTCCGTCTGCTTTTCCTCTCCAACAAACTCCTTGGTTTTTAATCAGCGAGCGGGTTTCCACTACAATTTCATCACTCACCACCAAACAGGAAAGCATTCCGATTCCAAATTTCCCTATAAAGTCTTTTTCATCCACTTCATCTCTTTTGGAACTTTGTCCAATCACGGAAAGAAACTGATGTACTTCTTCTTCGGAAAGCCCGATTCCGTTATCTTCAAATATGAGCTGTGGCTGATTGTTTACTGTTCCGATGCGGACTGTGATTTCTCCTTCAAATTCGTCAATATTTTTCCGTGCAGTTACGGCATCTATCCCGTTCTGCAATAATTCTCTGATAAAAACATTGGGTGCACTGTATATATGCTCGGAAAGTAATTCTATCATTCCTTTCAGGTTTACCTGAAATACATATTTATTTTCTTCTGCTAACATATTTTGATTAGATGTGAATTAGGTATAAGATATAAGGAATCACTATTGGCTTGGAAGAACCTATATTTTAATGCTTTTACTTTCTTAACTAATACCTTATGTCTAAATTTCTTATTTCTGAATTCTATTTTTATCTTCTTCGTCTTTCTCTTTTTCCTGTTATTTTAAGGGCTTGTTCGTGTCCGTTTTCTGCTGCTTTCTGATACCAAACCATTGCCTGTACTTCGTCTTCGGGGACTCCTTTTCCTGTCAGATAGCAGTTTCCTAATTCAAACTGGGCATCTGCATGGTTTTCTTCTGCTATTTCTTTTAGTTTAGCTACTCCTTGTTCTATATCCTGAGTGGTTCCTTCTCCTTCCAGCAACATTCTGGCTGTAAGATATTTCGCTTGGAAATTACCATCATGGGCTGCTTCTGAAAGCCAACAATAGGCTTCTCCCTGATTTTCGTCTGTTCCGATACCATATTTATAAGCGGTTCCCAATCTGTATTTTGCTGCGGTATATCCGGCTTCTGCTCCTGCTGTGTAATATTTGAACGCTTCAAAGGTATTTTCTTCGGTTCCGATACCGTATTCATAACAAACTCCCAACCCTTCGGAAACTACTCCTTTTTCTTCTGCCATTTTGTAGTATTCAAAAGATTTGTCGTATTCCGGCTCTTGTAATCCTTCATCATTGTATAGGTAATAATCTCCCAATAATATAGCTGCATACGGATATCCTCTTTCATAAGATTTATGGAGCCATTCCAATGCTTTTTCAAAGTTTTTTTCAACTAATCCGTAATAGTAGTAATATCCTACTTTGTACTGAGCATAAGAATATCCTTGTTCTGCTGCTTTGGTCATGTAGTCCATCGCTTTTTCCGCATCAAATTCCAATCCTCCGTATTCGTTTTCATAGGCAAGCGCTAGTTCTATATAGGCATCACCGTATTCGTATTCGGCTGCTTTCTGGTAATTTTCTAATGCTAACTCAGGGTTTTCAGGAACTCCCAGGGCGTAGCGATAAGCCCTTCCTACGTTATAAATTCCTTCTGCATATCCGGCTCCTGCGGATTTCTGGAAATATTCAAAGGCTTTATCGTAATTTTTTTCTCCTACCAGTCCGTCTTCTTCGTAATATCCCACTTTGTTATAGGCATAGGCATAGTTGTTGTCTGCCGCAGATTTATACAGGTCATATGATTTCTGAAAATCTTTTTCCACTCCGAATCCTGTTTCATAACAAAGTGCCAGTTCTACTTTAGCATAATCCGAACCTCTTTCTATTGCCCGGTTCAGGAATTCTACTGCTTTTTCCGGATCTGCTTCTTCATTTTTAGTTACTCCCACCCGATAGTAATGTCCGGTAAGTTCCACTCCGTAAATATGTCCTCTTTCCGCAGAGAGTTGATATAATTCAAATGCCTTGTAATAATCGGGCTCTCCTATGTTTCCTCTTTCATACATTAATCCTAAGCGATAAGGCGCATAAGAATCTCCCAGTTCAGTAGCTTTATTTAGCAATTCTGCGGCTTCTTCCAGATTTGGATTTTTCTGATTCAACAAGAAATGGGCTTTTTCCGACATGGCTCTTGCACTTCCTTCCTGAATGGCCCAATCTAAATAGATCATTCCTTTTTCCTGATCTTTAACCTGTTCTTCATATAAATAAGTAAGTGCCAATTCTACCAAGGAATCTTCAAAATAATACAGTTTTGCTTTTTCGTGCCATTCTATGGATTTTTCCAGAGATTTGAATTCATCCTGAGTGTAGTAATAGTAACGCCCCAACCAGTTTGCTGCATAGATAACTCCGTATTCGTAGGCTTCTTCCAACAATTCTATTCCTTTGGTTTTTCCCTGATCTTCAAATTTTCCGTTCAGGATGTTGATTCCCAGAACATATTTGCAATAAGGATTATTACCTGCAATTCCTTTATTCAAAGCATCCAAGGCTTTTTCTGTATTTTCTTCTTTGTAGAGGTAATATTCCGCTAGTAAGTGATAGGATTTTTCGGATTCTGACTCTTTACTCTGCATATAGGTTTCAATGGCAGATAAAACTTTAGCATTATCTGTCTCAGTATAATAAGTTGCGCTAAGTAGATAGCTGCCCGCCTGATCGTATCCCAGTTCTTTGGCCTTCTGCATTAATTTCATCCCTTCCTCTTTGTTTTCCTGTTCTCCTCTCATTCCAAAAAACAGGTTATAGCCATGAACCGCCATGCAGGCAGAGTCTCCGTGTTCCATTCCTTTTTGCAGGCATTCTTTTTCTTTCTCCCTATTGCGGTGAGGTCGTCGGGCAGTTTCCAACATATAATCTCTTTCCACATAGGCTCTGTAAAAACCTGCCTGGATGAAACGGTCGTTTATTTCTTCACACAATTGAAACCAATAGTTATATTCTGTTTCATTTAGAGGTGATGAGTAATATAGATTCCAGTTTTTCCTGTATAGTTGTAAGTATAATTTTTCGACTTCTTTGGTAAGGGAATTATTTTTTAAAGCCAGATCACAAAGAGCCAATCCTTTTAACCAGGCATCACGATCTCTGTAATCGTTTTTTTCTGTTAGTTTTTGTATTTCTTCCTGAATATTACAGGTTGACGATAAGTTGTTCAATAATTCGTTGTAATGAACGTCTAAATTAGCTTTTTGTTCCATTTTTATTGGTTTATAACAGGCGTAAAATTATGAAATTTATAGATAACCGTTTTCATTTTAATTAATAAAAAAATCATAATAGTCTTATATTTGTTATTCTTTTTTCCAATAAGAATATATCACTAAATTTTAATCTATTTTATTATAAAAGATAAATTAACTTTATTATTATGCATATAATTATTATGATATTTTTTACTACATTTGATAAAAACAGAAGGATATGAACTGGAAAAAAATTTCAATCTGGATAATTAGCATTCTTATCCTTGGTTTTACTATTGAATTTGGCTTTAAAAGCTGGATAAAAAATAGTTTACCGAGTTTTATAAATGAAAAAAACGATACACCTTATAATTTTAATTATTCTGATGTTTCTTATTCTCTTCTTTCCCGCCAGATGACGGTAAGCGGCATTTATATTTTCCCTAAAACAAAAGATAAAGGAATTTATCAGGTCAAGGTAGAAAAAATAATTGTGCATGGTGTACATTTTTTTTCTTTTCTATCGAAAAAAGACCTGATTGCAGATCTAATCGAAATTGATAATCCGGATATTACTATTAACCGGAATTTTGATTCTATTAACCAGAAAAAGGAAGTTAAAACTTATAGCCTGGGAAACTCCATACAAATTGGAAATTTTGTAATCAATAAAGGAAATCTGCAATTATTTAATGTCAAAACCCGAAAAAAGATGGCTTCACTAAGGGACTTTAATCTAAATCTTGCAGGTGTAATCTGGAATATGGCTGATAAGGAAAAAAGGATTCCTATTTCTTATAAGAATGCAAAACTTGATGTAAAAGATATTTTTTACCAGTTGAATGATATACATCATTTGAATGTAAGTAAACTTAAATTTGACAACGGATATATAGAAGCCGACCTGTCGCAGATCATTCCGGATATAACAGAAAATCAGTTTTACAGCAGATCATCCGTTGAAAAAAGTTTTATGAACATTCAGGTTCCTGCTGCAAAAATAAACGGAATGGACTGGGGATATGATAATAATGGGATATTTTATGTGAACACTTCCAAAATTGAAGTGGATTCTACAAACATTCGTATTTTAGGAAGATCTAATAATAACCAGCCTTCTAAAAACGTAACTGCCTATGTTGACCGTATCATTCCTTTTAATTTGAAAATTGATTCTATTCAGATTCTGAAATCAAAACTGAACATGGGAGATCATATCATCAGTGACAATATCAACATCATAATCAGAAAAATCAATAATAAGGTAGATGATAAAATTTCAGTGGAACAACTTAAACTATACAACACTTTGGTATCTGTTTACCAACAGAAAATCTCTGTCCCTCCCTCCTCACATCCCCGATCGAATTTCACTTATTATTTTGATGATATTCTGGAATTAAAAAACTTCTCCATTCAAAATTCCGATGTAAAGTATTTTAATATTAATAAAGCCAATGTACTCAGTATGAGCAATATTAACTATAATATGAATAATATTGTGATTAATACACTCATCACCAATATCAAAAAAGAACTTCCCTTTACCTATAACTCATATAGCCTCAACGGAGACAGTATATTTTATATTGCTCCCAGAAATTACACTTTCAAAGTGGCAAAAGTAGATTTAACTAATGATGCTTTTTCCGCCAGTAAACTGGAAATAATCCCTAAAATATCACCGGTTCAATTTGTCAATCAGAATTTCCGGAAAAACCTGTTTAAAGTAGCAATAGACAATATCAGTATTCCAAAAATAAACTGGAAGATTGAAGATAATAAACTTGTTATCCAAATTTCATCTATAATTGTGAATACCATGAATGCGGATTTATTCAAAAATAAAAACTATAAAAAGATTGTATCAAAAAAATCACAATCCCGAAATTCCGGTTCATCCGAAATAAAACTTGATATCGGCACCTTTCATGTAGCTAACTCATCACTAAACCAATACGATGCCCGTTCCGGACAATCTTTAATCAAATCCAAAGGATTAGACATAACTCTAAAAAATATTGCTTTTAATGATGGTTCTGAAAATACTACTTTCGGGTTACCTTTTTCCTTTAACCAATTTGCCATAACTGGAAAAAATGTATTGCTTGACATAGGTTATCACAATCTCACCTTGAATAATTTTCTATTAACACAAAATTCACTGGCTGCGTCAGGGTTGACTGTAAAACCCAAAGAAAGTCAGAATTCTGTAATGAGAAAAAAAGGAATTGATGCCTACACTCTCAGTCTATCCAAAATAGAAATTCCCAAATTGGATTTAGGTCTTCCCAACAAAGACATCCAACTAATTTCTCCCCAGATCAATATATATACCCTGGCTGCCACCATTCACCAATACGATATTCCTAACAGTCAATATATTCCAGTGAGTAAGTACCTTTTCAACAAGAAATTGCGGAATATGAATTTTAAACTTCAGGTTGGACAGATAAACCTGAAAAATTCTTACCTTTCTTATGAAGAAGAATCTCTTGACAAAAACGTAGGAAAAATCTATTTTTCCGATATCAATGCCCAGATCAAAAATGTAAATAGTGGTTATAAAGCTTCTTCTTTACCCGATGTTTCAGTAGATTTCAATAGCAAATTTATGTACTCAGCCAACCTCTCCGCTCTCTGGAAATTCAATGTCCTAAGCCTTGATGATTCATTTACTGTGAAAGGTAAATTATCCGGACTTTCGGCCGAGAAAATAAATATGTTTATTAAACCTTACTTAAATGTTTCTGCTGACGGAACATTTGATGATGTGGTATTTAACTACAAAGGAAATAACGACAAAGGCAACGGAACTTTTGGAATGAACTACAAAGATTTGAATGTTACGATCTATAAAAAGAATGGTACACAGGAAAAGAAACTGCTCACCAATCTAGCAAATCTTGTAGTAAAAGAAAATACAAAAGATTCCCTCACTATTTCCAATATTAAAGAAGTAGAACGGTTTAAAGACAAATCCTTTTTTAACTTTCTCTGGAAACTTACTCTTAGCGGATTAAAAAATACTTTACTAATATTTTGATCTTTTTTAAAATAATTTTGAAAATCTCCTCACAAATATTATATTTGTAATATGAGACTTGGGGTCATTTTATTGATTTTCATCTTATCTTTTCGTCCGCTGATTCCTTTGCTGGACTATGGAGTCAATTATGATTATATTTCCACTGTATTATGTATCAACAAAGATAAACCCCAAATGCACTGTAATGGGAAATGTCATCTCGCAAAAGAAATAGCAAAAAAATCCGCAGAAGATACCCAGGAGAACAATACTGGAACACTTAAATTCATTGATGTATTCATTGTTCAAGAAAAAATAACCCTTCCCGAAAAAAATTCTGTGTTACTTCATACCACTAACAATCATTTTTACAAGAATTTATATTCCTATATTTCCTGTAAATCCATTTTGAAACCTCCGGTTGTATAAATTCATACCTTTTCCAATGAAATCCGGTTAACCATTTTCCAAAAACAGATATATAACCATTTCATTTCATACCCTGAAATCTTATGAATTTTCAGGATAACTTATATTTTATGTAATTTATATAACTCAAACTCATGAAAAACATACAAAAAAGCTATATCTATACACTAGCAACAGCCTTCCTTTTCTCATTATTTTTCATTTCCTGTAATGGTGATAACAATGATGATGAAATAATTTACCCTACAGATGAAACTTCCGGACTAACAAAAATCCAGGAATTATCAAATGATACCTATACCTTTTCCCTTTACACCAAAAAAGGAATTCTCTCCACAGGATACAACGAAATATACCTGCAAGTCAAAAACAAAACCACCGGAGAATTTGAAAAAAATGCTTCTCTAACCTGGAATCCTATTATGCATATGACCTCTAAAAGTCATTCCTGCCCTTACAGTTCCATAGAGAAAGTAACGGATAAACAAACCTTATACAAAGGTTTTATCATCTTTCAGATGGCCAGCAACGATTCCGAATACTGGGAACTTACCTTAAACAACACCATAGGCGGACAAAACGTTCAGGTCTCCGATAAAGTAAATGTAACAAACGCTACAAAAAAAAGAGTACAAGTATTTAATGGAACTGATAATGTTCGATATGTACTAGCTATGGTAGAACCATCTTCTCCCATTGTTGGACTCAACATCCTAACTGCTTATTTATATAAAATGCAGGATATGAACACCTTTGTCCCCATAAACGGATATAAAATAAAAGTAGACCCAAGAATGCCATCAATGGGAAATCATTCCTCACCTAATAATATAGACATGGTTTATACCGGTTCTACTGGATTTTATCAGGGAAAAGTTTCCTTTACCATGACCGGATACTGGAAGATCAATCTCATCCTGTTAAACCAAAACGATCAGGTTATTAAAGGAGAAGCCGTAACAGAAAACCAAGACAGTAGTAGCCTATATTTCGAAACAGAATTTTAAAATAAAAAATCAACATTGTCATCCCGACAACAGGAGGAATCTCTCCTTGTTATGTTAATAAAAGAAACATCCAGAGAGATTTCTCCTTCTTCCTTGAAATAACAAAAAATTCTGAATAACTAACTTGCAAAAAGTTACTAAAATGAAAAAAATCATTACCTGCATCACCCTCCTCTCCTTAGGATTTTCTTATTCCCAAACCATCGATTCCCTAAAAAGCACTGATTTGGAAAATGTGATTATCATCGGAAAAAAAAACAAGGATTACCAGAAAGAATCCAAACCCCTTTCCACACTTGATGAATACATGGAAAACTCAGGGAAAATCAATATGATAAAAAGAGGAAGCTATGCATGGGAACCCATGATTAACAACATGACTACCGAACGGATTTCAGTAACCATTGACGGAATGAAAATATTCAATGCCTGTACCGATAAAATGGACCCCATTACCTCTTATGTAGAAATTTCCAATCTAAAAAACCTAGAACTCTATTCAGGATTACAAAGCGGAATACACGGAGGAAGCGGTATCGGTGGAGGACTTGATCTCAACCTAAACAAAGCCGGATTTTCCCAAAAGAAATGGAAAGCTGCCCTCAACACCGGATATGAGTCCAACGGAGACTATCACACCAACGGACTGGATCTCGCTTATTCCAGTCCTAAATTTTACACCAATCTCGGAATATTCCACCGTAAAAGTGAGAATTACGAAGCCGGAGGACATCAGGAAATTTCCTTTTCCCAATTTGAGAAATTTAATACCTATGCCAATGCCGGATATCAATTTTCCCGTTCTCGTAGTCTGGAAGCCTCACTTATCTACGACGATGCCTCCAACATAGGCTACCCCGCCCTTACCATGGATGTGAAAACTGCCCGTGCCTGGATTACTTCTCTCAGCTATAAAAAAGAGAATATTTCCAACACTCTTTCCCTTTGGGAAACAAAACTATATTACAACTCCATCACTCACAAGATGGACGACACCAAACGCCCCGATGTTCCCATTCACATGGATATGCCCGGACTCAGCAAAACCTACGGATTTTATTCCATGCTGAAAGGAAAAACATCCCGGCATTCCTTCACCTTCAACTGGGATGGTTTTTACAACCAGTCCGAGGCTGAAATGACAATGTACCCCAACAACCCCAACGAAAGCCCGATGTTCATGTACACCTGGCCTGACGTTCGTACTTTTAACACCGAATTATCCCTAGAAGACGAATATTCCTTCAATGAAAATCACTCCCTTCACTTCTCCGGAAACCTGAGTTTTCAGAGAGAAGGGATTCAAAGTGATTTCGGGTTGAGAAGTATCCGTATCTTCTATCCCGATACAGACCAGTATCAAAATCGATTTTTAGCCAAGGCAACCGCCCATTACCAGTATCATAAAAATAACTTTAAACTGATAATTGGCGGAGGATACGGAGAGCGGGCACCTTCCGTTTCGGAAGCCTACGGATTTTACCTGTTCAACAGCTTTGACAATTACGACTACATAGGAGATCCCGACCTGAAAAAAGAAAAATCCCTGGAAGGAAATATTTCAATTACCCTCAAAAAAGGTCCTTTCAATCTAAATTTTGAAACCAATTACTTCCACTTTTTCGATTACATACTGGGAATACCAGATCCTTCCCTTTCCCCTATGACCATAGGAGCACGGGGAGTTAAATTGTACACTAACCTTTCCTATGCATCCATTTTCAATACACGTCTACAATTAAAATACCGTTTTCTCAACTATTTTGAATGGATGAGTCAGGTCTCTTACAGCCTGGGAAGAGATAACCATAACGCTCCACTTCCTTTGATTGCGCCTTTCATGTATTCTTCCGGACTGTATTTCCAGAAGAACAAATTCTCCTCCGAAATAGATATAAAAGGAGCAGGAAAACACAACGATTATAGTTCCGGATTCGGAGAAAGTAAAACTCCCGATTACCTGATTTACAATCTGTCCTTAGGATATACATTGAAAATCAACCATTACGAACTTGCTTTCAAAGCCGGAGTGGAAAACATCTTTGATAAAAACTATACTACCTATTCCGACTGGAACAACATTCCCCGAAAAGGAAGAAATTATTTTTTCAACGTTTTGTTTAACTTGTAATCAATAACCACAAATACCTCCCTTACATCAGGGAATCGGGCAGAATGCCTGATTCCCTCTTTTTTGCCATCCCGACTTTATACCCTTTATAATAAAGCCCACAAATCCAATGATAAAAACACCTCTATTTAAACTAATTGAAAACACAATTAAATCAATTTTACCACTCTATACCTAGGTTAGATAACCTCCTCCGGATAGTGATAACAAAACTTGTATACTATTGGAATAAATACTACTTTTGACCTAAAATAGGTCAAATCAAAAAAGAGTAAAATCCTAAAGATGACAAGTTTTGGATATTTTATAAAAACAGAGAGAGAAAAACAAGGTTGGACACAAACTGAGTTTGGTGCAAAAATTGGTGTAAATTCAAATGCGATAAGTAGAATTGAGCACGGCACAAAAAAATTCAGCAAAGAAAAGCTGAATAAATTAGCAGAACTTTTTCAAATAGATTTACAAGTGATAAAAGACTTATTCTTCGCAGATAGGTTTGCTACAGAAGCCTATAAATATAAATGTTCTGAAAACATATTTGTTGTTGCTGAAGATGCTGCACGATATCTGAGAAAGAAAAACTCTAAACAAAAAGAACTCTATTTTTAATTATTATGAGCGAAGAATTATTACAAAGAGATTTAATCAACAATCCCGAAAAAATCGGGAAATGGGACTTTCGCAACATTGGAAGCACCACGCTCAATGCATTAAAAACCGCAGGGATTATTCCAAAGAAAGATTATAAAACTTTTGAAAGAAGAAAGCCTGACGGAATTATCTCTATTCCTGAAGTTGTAAAGTCAAAAATAAAAACTGTTATAGGAATTGTCGAAAATAAAGATGTATCTACATTTAAAACTAAAAAACAAAAGGAGGCTGCTTTGCAACAAGGATTAGAAGTTGCACAAGTTTTAGATGCAAAAATTTTAATTCTTACAGATACCATAGATACTATTTGGATAAATGCTTTCAATGGTCAAGAAATTTTAGATGAAAGAGGAAGAGTTCTGAAAACAAGGTTTGATAAAACAAATCCTGATATAGAAAGGTTGATTGAAAAAATTGCAGATAGTATTGACAAAGATAATTCTCAAATTCGTGAACCACGTTTAAAAGACCCGACTAAATTAGCCAAAAGTGTTTGGCAGGATTTGTGGATGGCAGCAGGAGCAACACCAGAAAATTGCTTATACTCATTTGTAGAGTTGTTTATTTTTAAATACTTGAGTGACCTAGGTGTTCTAAAAGGTAAATTGGGATATGATTTCTTAATGAAAGATTATGAAGAAACTCAAGATGCCGAATCAACTTTGAATTTTTACGCAGGAACTGTACGAAAGGAAATAAAAAAACTTTTCAAAACAGGAGAAAGGGATAATACTACAATTATTAATGGGACTATATTTGTTAGTAAAGATGAAGATGCCGTAAAAGGTTACGGAACCGTTTTTATCAAAATTCTCAAAAAATTTAACGATGAAAAAGAAGGTGGTGGTGAGTTTAAAAATATTGACAGAGATTTCAAAAGTAAATTATTTGAAACCTTTCTAAAAGAAAGTATTAGCAAAAAGAATTGGGGACAATATTTTACACCGCTTAAAGTTGTTCGGGCTATTGGGAAAATGGTACAGAGCGATATAAAACCCAATATTACTATTTGTGACCCTGCCTGTGGCGTGGGAAAATTTCTTTTAGAGCCGTTGATGATGAGTGATAACGGAATCGACGATTTTTTTACAGTTGAAAAAGGAAAACTAAAAAGAAATGTTACATTAATAGGGATAGATAAAGGTTTTGATAAAGAAGAACAGAAAACTATTATTTTGGCAAAAGCAAATATGTTGATTTACCTTTCTGACCTGATTAGAAAAAATGGAGGTATAACCGAACAGTTTGCCGGTTTATTTAATGATACATTTGAACTAAAAACCAAAAATATTTTAGGAACACTTCGCGATGTCAATTATAAGGAAGGGATAGATTTGATTTTAACAAATCCACCTTATGTAACTACAGGAAGTAGTAATTTAAAAGAAGAAATAGGCAAAGTAGAAGAACTAAAAAAATTCTACAAAATTAATGCAATGGGCGTTGAAGGTTTATTTATGGAATGGATTATTCGTTCATTAAAACCCGGAGGTAAAGCATTTGTAGTAGTTCCTGACGGTATTTTTAACAGACAAAATGATAAAAATTTACGGCAATTTATTTTAGATGAATGTATCATTGAGGGTATTATTTCTTTACCATTAAAAACATTCTTTACCACACCTAAAAAAACATATATTCTTTGCATTAGCAAAAAGAAAAACAAAGCTGAAAAACAAACTGACCCTGTATTTACTTATTTAGTTAGCGAAATTGGCGAAAGCAGAGATATTTACCGTTTTGACATAGAACAAGACGATTTAAGTGAAGCCGTTGATTGGTTTAATCAATTTAAGAATGCTAAAAAATCTTTCAAATTCAACGACAAACGCTGTAAAATACAGCCAATTGAAAAATTTGACCCCGAAACACATTGGAGCGTTGAACGCTGGTGGACTAAAGAAGAACAGATTGAGTTAGGAATTTTAGAGGAAGATAAAATTGTAAAATTTGAAGAGTTTCCTAGTTTTTTGGAAGAAGTAGCAAATAATATATTAAGTTTTAAAGATGAAATCTTAGAATTAACGCAAAAAAAAAAAACTAACACAAAGCTAAAAGAAGTTTTTATTGGAAATTTGTTCGAATTTCCTTCCACAAATTCAAAAATTACAAAAGAGTTTTGCAACATAAATAAAGGAAGCATTCCGGTCTATGCTTCCTCAAAAGATAAACATTCTGTATTAGGTTATATAAAAGATAATATCCCTAACATTAAATATTATGAGAATTGTTTAAGTTGGAATAGAAATGGTTCTGTAGGCTATGTTTTTATCCGAAATCATAGATTCACAACCAACGAAGATCATAGAGCATTTGTCATAAAAAAGCAATATGAAAAAACATTGTCAAAAGAATATTTAAAAGAAATTATTGAATTAAGTTTATTAAGAAATGGCTTTTCATTTTTAAACAAATGTGGATTAGACAAAATCAAATGTGTAACAATCTTAATTCCAATAGATAATAAAGGTAATTTTGACTTAATGGCACAAACAAAAATTGTAAAAGAAATCACAGAAAGTGAATCAATAAAATCAAAGATATTAACATATATAAATCAAATTGAAGAATTGAATGTTGAGATTGAAAATACTTCTCATATTCAAAAATTTAAAATTTCACAATTATTTACAATTTTAGGAGAAGAAAATTTAACACAAACATACATTAATTCCCATAAAGGAGAGTATCCTGTATATTCAGGGCAACTTGAGAATGGTGGAATATTTGGCTATGTAGATAGATATAAGTATGATGAGACTTTATTAACTTGGGTTACATATGGTAATTCTGGCCGTATAAAAAAAATATCAGGTAAATTCAATATTGGACGTAATAATTGTGGATTGCGTCCGAACTCTAACTTTATTGATTTGGATTATATTAAATATATTGCAGAACCTATATTTATCGCAAATGTCAAAGGAGAAAAACAAAAAAGTCTCCCTCAAAGTATTGTAAAAAATATTGAAATTTCAATTCCCATTGATTCCAAAGGCGAATTTGACTTATCTGTTCAACAGCAAATTGCTGAAAAATACCGCAAAATTGAGCAAATCAAAAAAAGTATTTCGCAAGAACTGGATAAAATAGCAAGTATGGAAATAGATTTTGATTAATAAGATGTAGTGGCCGAGACTTAATCCAATATTGTTATCTTGTGATATGATGAATAATTAGCACTCACTTTGAATTTCCTTTTTCTAAATTTGAAACAAAAACATATCTATGTCCAGAATAAAAATAGACCTTCCCGAAAAGTTTCTGTTCAACACTCAAATTCCGGTACGTATTACCGATTTAAACTACGGTTCCCATGTCGGAAATGATTCCATCCTGTCCATCATTCACGAAGCAAGGGTACAATTTTTAACCTCGCTGGGATATTCCGAACTGGACTTTGCCGGAACAAGCCTTATTATGGCCGATGCCGGAATAGAATTCGTTCACGAATCCTTTTACGGAGACATACTTCATATCAGTATAGCTGCAGGAGACATAAAAAGAGTAAGCTTTGACCTCTATTACCACTTTGAAACCGAAAGAGAAGGGAAAAGAATCACCGTTGCCAGAGCCAAAACCGGAATGGTCTGTTTTGACTATTCCCAAAAGAAAGTAACCGCCCTACCCGAAAAAGCACTGGAAAAATTAGCAGGAGATTGTTAGATATAAAGGAGAAGAAGTAAAATATAAGGCTTTTCCCTTTTCCTACATCTGATAACCTTAAATCCAAATAAAGATCTAAAAATGACATACTAAAACATAAGATCAATCCTGAAGAAAACAAACACAACAACACTTCCGAAGATACAAATAAACCATACAGAAGATACGGAAGACCACTAAATTTCTTTTCTCCTAAAGATTGTTATTCCATTAGAAACTCACATTGTCTTAAAAACAAGTGCGGAGTTTATTATTGAGCAGTAAGTAGCTTTTGCCGATCCAAGATGGATAACCGGTAACTTTCCGCATCCCTGTCGCCGAAATGAGGATCTCCTACTGTTTTCCCCTGACTATCCACAAAAATAGTAGTCGGAAAAATCGTTACCCTATCAGTCAGTTTATATTTTAAGATACTGTCGGGAACCAACGTGATGAACTTTGCTCCCGACTTACCCATGATTTTTCTGGCAGCCTTTAATCTTCCCTGATTATCACCGGCATCCACACAAATAGAAATAACATTGCTCCCCTGCGGCCTGTTCCCATACAATCCGGCGATTTCCGGCATCTCCTCAATACAAGGACCACAATAGGTCGCCCAGATATTGACCATAGTAATATCGTAATTCCTAAAAATATCAGAAGTAACGGTCCTTCCATCAATACTTTGTGCTGAAAATCCGCCGATTTCCACCTGGCTGAACTGTTCAGCAATCCTGCGGTTCTCCTCTTGTTCCTGCTCTGGTGTCAATACAACATCTTCCGGTGCAGTCAGTACCAGTACGGCAACACCTATGATACTCATTCCAATGAGTACCCCTAATGTAATTCCTGCAATTTTGAATATTCTCTTCATAAATTCCTCCTTATATTACTTCATTTAAGCAGATGAACCCGCCTCATGTTTGGTGTCAACATTATATTCCTCAAAGATAACAAAAAAGAATATTTATAATAACAGAGCAAAAAGCGGATTGCTCCATTTCCATTCCTCATACACCCCGGCAAAAAGTAAGAGACACCGAAACAAGTACCTTCATCCTCGCTGTCTACCTTTCGGAATTGACTTCTCCGCCTTCGTAGATCTAAAATTGTAAATCGTAAACCTAAATTGTACCTTTGTGTACTTTATTCAGATTATGCAAAATACATTACGATTATCAGGACTGGAAGTATTCTCTATTTTTCCCAACAGTAACTTTATCAACATAGGAGAAAGAACCAATGTTACCGGTTCCCGGAAATTCCTGAACCTCATCAAGAATGAAAAATACGATGAAGCTCTTTCCGTTGCCCGCGACCAGGTGGAAGGCGGAGCCCAGATCATCGATATCTGTATGGATGAAGGCTTGATTGACGGAAAAAAAGCCATGACTACTTTCCTTCGTCTGATCGCTTCCGAACCGGATATTGCCCGCGTTCCGATCATGGTAGATTCTTCCGACTGGGAAGTGATTGAAGCAGGACTGAAAAACCTGCAAGGAAAAGGAATTGTAAATTCCATCAGTCTTAAAGAAGGAGAAGAAGAATTCATCCGTAAAGCCCGGATCATCAAACGATACGGAGCGGCCATGATCGTAATGGCCTTTGACGAAGAAGGGCAAGCCGATAATCTGGAAAAAAGAAAACAAATTTCCCAACGTTCCTACGATATTCTCGTAAACAAAATGGGAATCCAACCCTATGATATTATTTTCGACCTCAACATATTTCCTGTGGGAACCGGAATGCAGGAACATCGCAGAAATGCCCTTGATTTCTTTGAAGGAACTCAATGGGTAAAAGCAAACCTGCCCGGATGCTTTGTTTCCGGAGGAGTAAGCAATGTTTCCTTCTCTTTCCGTGGGAATAACAAAGTGCGGGAAGCCATCAATGCCGCTTTCCTTTATCATGCCATCAAACACGGAATGGATATGGGAATTGTGAATCCTACCCAACTGGAAATCTATGAAGAAATAGAACCCGAATTGCTCCGAAAAATAGAAGATGTTCTATTCGACCGGAACGAAGAAGCAACCGAAAAACTGATCGAATACGCCGAAACCATCAGTCAGGACAAAGAAGCCAAAGAACAGAAAGTAGAAGAATGGAGAACCTTTTCCGTGGAAAAACGTCTGGAATATGCCTTGATTAAAGGAATTTCCGACTATATAGAACAGGATACCGAAGAAGCCCGTCAACAGGCTGCCCGTCCGTTAGACGTAATCGAAGGTTCGCTCATGGACGGAATGAACACCGTAGGAGAATTGTTCGGTGCCGGAAAAATGTTCCTTCCCCAGGTAGTGAAAACCGCCCGGGTAATGAAAAAAGCCGTCGCTTATCTTCAGCCATTTATAGAAGCTGAAAAATCCGGAGAATCCCAATCCAACGGAAAAATACTCATGGCTACCGTAAAAGGAGATGTTCACGACATCGGGAAGAACATTGTTGGTGTAGTTCTGGCGTGCAACAATTATGAAATCATTGATCTGGGAGTAATGGTTTCCAAAGAAAAAATCATACAGACTGCTATCGATGAACAGGTGGATCTGATTGGGTTAAGCGGACTGATTACTCCTTCATTAGATGAAATGATCAGCGTAGTGGATGAACTAGAAAAAAGGAATATATCCATTCCGGTGATGATTGGCGGGGCCACCACTTCCAAAATTCATACCGCCCTGAAAATTGCCCCAAAATACACTCATACCACCGTTCATGTATTGGATGCTTCCAAATCCGTAACCGTGGCTTCTTCCTTGTTGTCAAGCCAGAATGAAGAATTCAAACAACAACTTAAAGAAGAATACATCCGATTGAAAGATAGTTATCTGAGCCGGAATGTAGAAAAAGAATACCTGAGCCTGGCAGATGCCCGGAACAATAAATTCCAACCCGACTGGACTACTTTTGAACCTTATCACCCGAATCAATTGGGAGTTCAGATCTTTGAAGATATTTCACTGGAAGAATTACAAAACTACCTCGACTGGCAACCCTTTTTCCGAACCTGGGAACTGGCAGGAAAATTCCCGGATATCCTTACCGATAAAGTAGCGGGAGAAGAAGCCAGTAGTTTATATAAAGATGCGCTGGAAATGCTGAACCGCGTTATCAAAGAAAAACTGCTTCACCCAAAAGCAGTAATCGGATTATTTGCAGCCAATTCCAATGACCAGGATGATATTGAACTTTATGACGAAAAAGACCATTACATAGGTACTTTCCGCACCCTTCGCCAACAAACAAAGAAAACAGAAGGAATTCCGAATTTTGCCCTTTCCGATTTCATTCTTCCAAAGAATACGGAAAACAAACGGGATTATATCGGCTGTTTTGCCGTTTCCATTTTCGGAGCGGAACAACTGGCGAAACATTACGAATCTCAACATGACGATTATTCCGCAATCATGATTAAAGCCATTGCCGACCGTTTGGCTGAAGCTCTGGCAGAATACATGCACGAAAAAATACGGAAAGAAATCTGGGGTTATGTTCCCGAAGAAAAGTTGGATAACAACGCCCTGATTCATGAAAAATACCAGGGAATCCGTCCGGCTCCCGGTTATCCTGCCTGTCCCGATCATCTGGAAAAACTTACCATCTGGGAATTACTGGATGTAAACAGCAACATAGGAACACAACTGACCGAAAATCTGGCCATGTATCCTGCTTCCTCCGTTTCCGGATATTACTTTACCCATCCGAAATCCAAATATTTCGGAGTAGGGAAAATCACTCAGGAACAAGTAGAGGATTTTGCCAAGCGAAAAAAAATCAAACCGGAAGATGCTGAAAACTGGTTGCGTCCGAATTTGGCTTAACGGAGGCTGGAATAGGGTTAATTATTATCATTACCTTTGCAGTTACAAAAAATAAAAGTATGGAATTCCAAACCCGCAGGTGGGTTCGTCCCGAGGACCTGAACCCGAATAACAGTCTGTTTGCAGGAAGATTACTAGAATGGATGAATGAACAAATAGGTTTGTCCACCGTTATTCAGTTAAATGCCCGGACTTTTGCCGCCCGCCATATTTCGGACATTAATTTCATGACTCCGGCACGTTTGGGAGATATTGTGGAACTGGGAATAGAAGTGGTAGAATACGGAAGAACTTCCATTACTTTCCGGGGAGAAGCCCGAAACTACCTGACTAAAGATCCTGTACTATCTGTGGAAAAAATAATCATGGTAAGCCTGGACGAAAACGGAAACCCGAAACCGCACGGACTTACAAAATAACTGAATAACAGAATAACTGAGTGATTGAATAATTGATAAAGATAGGCAACATAGAACTTCCGGAATTCCCCTTTCTTCTGGCTCCTATGGAAGACGTCAGCGATCCGCCTTTTCGCCGTTTGTGCAAAATGCATGGTGCCGATCTTATGTATTCTGAATTTATTTCTTCCGAAGGACTGATCCGTGATGCAATGAAGAGTCGGAAAAAACTGGATATTTTCGATTATGAACGTCCGGTGGGAATACAAATATTCGGAGGAGATGAAGAAGCCATGTCGCTTTCTGCTAAAATTGTGGAAACCGTAAATCCTGATCTGGTTGACATTAATTTCGGATGTCCGGTAAAAAAAGTAGTCTGCAAAGGTGCTGGCGCCGGAGTTCTTAAAGATATTAACCTGATGGTGAAACTGGCTCAGGCCGTAGTGAAAAGTACCCATCTTCCGGTAACCGTGAAAACTCGTCTGGGTTGGGACGAAAAATCCATAAACATTGATGAGGTAGCTGAACGATTACAAGATGTGGGAATTCAGGCGCTTACTATCCATGCCCGAACCCGCTCTCAAATGTACAAAGGCCATTCGGACTGGACCCATATTTCACGAATAAAGAACAATCCCCGTATTCACATTCCTGTTTTCGGAAACGGAGATATTGATTCTCCGCAAAAAGCTAAAGAGTATAAGGAAACTTACGGAATAGATGGTATTATGATCGGTCGTGCAGCCATTGGAAATCCCTGGATCTTTGAAGAAATCAAACATTTCCTGAAAACCGGTGAATTACTGCCCTCACCCACTCTTCAACAACGAACGGAAGCAGTAAAAAAACATGCAACCTGGTCGGTAGAATGGAAAGGGGAAAGAGCCGGAATTCTGGAAATGCGCCAGCACTATTCCAATTACTTCAAAGGGATTCCCAATTTTAAAGAACATAAAACCCAACTTCTCTCTGCTCTTACTTTGCAGGAACTGGATTTTGCTTTTGAAAAGATTCTGGAAAAAAACTGGTTGGTCTGATCTATATTACAATTCCTTATTCTTCTCTGCATTTTAGAAAATAAACTGACTTCTTAAAATATTCATTACTCAATGACAAGAACCGGATTTATTCTCTAAAATATTTTGTAATCACTTAACACTCAC
Organism: Apibacter sp.; assembly: GCA_031552575.1. Classification (GTDB taxonomy): domain Bacteria; phylum Bacteroidota; class Bacteroidia; order Flavobacteriales; family Weeksellaceae; genus Apibacter. Next base: position 44,700 of record JAVBMH010000010.1, read on the forward strand.
AATTATATTATTATCTTCAAAAGAAAGATTATTTAAAGAAATAGAAAAATAGACTTCTAAAATCTTAATTTTTTATTTCAATATAAAACAAATCATATGCTACTCTGAAATATATGAGATTATTTTAGCTAATTTTGAAGAGCAAAAATTCTTATCAAACAAACTTTTAGGAATTAATTATTAAAATATAATATATGAGAAAGACTATTTTATGGGCTGTTTTGGCCTTATTTGCAATCATTTTTTATTCTTGTAGTGATGATGATAACAACAGTATAAATCCGGAACCGGATTATGCTTTTGAAGCACGCCCACAATTCTTTCAGGAAAACGATATAGGAGTTTTGGTTATTCACGGTTTCACCGGAAGCCCCCAAAGTATGAGAGAAGTAGCCTACAAACTCAATCAACACGGATATACTGTAAGTCTGCCTTTATTGGCTGGACATGGAAGAACTCCGGAAATTATGGAAACCACCACCTATAAAGATTGGGTAAAATCCGTCAATGATGCTTACAATGAATTACGCCCGAAAGTGAAAAAATTATTTGTGCTGGGACTTTCTATGGGAGGAACTCAAACTTTACATTGTGCAGCCAATAATCCGGTTGACGGAGCTATTACCGTAAACGCCTTTATTTCTTTAAACCCATCTGCTCCGCTTCCTACCTATGAAGGTTATCCACGTTTTTTTGAGGGAATTGGTTCAGATATCAAAAAGCCTGGTGTTACCGAATGGGCATACAACAAAACTCCTTTAGCTTGTTATAAATCTTTAAATCAATTTGGAGTAGTAACCAGTAATGAATTACCTAATATCACCTGCCCTATTCTTATTTTCAGATCATTGGAAGACCATGTAGTCAGACCTGCATCTGCCGAATATATTTATAACAATGTCAGCAGCATGAGCAAAAATATAATAGACCTTGCAAACAGTTATCATGTAGCAACTTTAGATTATGATCAGGATTTGATTGTAGAACAATCTCACTTATTCATCCAACAAGTTATCCAATAGTAAACACCCAAAAATTTTATTTCCCTATAACTTCCTTATAAAATAAGGAAGTTTTTTTTCTCTAACAAAAATAAAATACTATCAACCCTTTGCAGAATTATCTGGTTTTAGTATTTTTATCCGGCTATATTATTAAAAGTATAAATGAATTCAGATACTCTCTATCTTATCGCTCTACGGTTTTGCTCCAATATAGGCGAAGCAACCATAAAAAAACTCATTTCCAAATTCGGTTCTGCAAAAAAGACATGGAATGCTTCAACAAAGGAATTACTTTCTGTTTTTACCATTGGAGAAAAAACCATCCTGTCTATCGGAGATGAAACCCTATTTAAAAAAGCAGAAAATGAACTTCAATATTGTCTGGAAAATCAAATTAAAATAACACATCTTTGGGAGGAAAATTACCCTGTACTGCTTAAAGAATGTACTGATGCTCCGGTTCTACTCTATTCTCAAGGAAATTTTGACTGGAATGCTCCTTCACTCAGTATTGTAGGAACACGAAAAATGACTTCTTATGGAAAACTATTTACCGAAAAACTGGTAGAATGTCTGGAAAATAAAAATATTACTGTTATTAGCGGACTTGCTTTAGGAATTGACGGAACAGCTCACAAAAAAGCTGTGGAACTGAATATTCCTACTTTAGGAATCCTGGCACACGGATTAAAACATTTCTATCCAAGTCAACATAAATTGTTAGCCAATAAAATGTTGGAAAACGGCGGAATAATCTCCGAATTCCCATTAGATAACAAACCTGAACGCTCCAACTTCATCCAACGGAACCGGATCATTGCTGGACTTTCTCCTGTTTCTATTATTATAGAATCTGCCTACGGAGGCGGGGCCATATCCACTATCAAATTTGCCAATTCATACAATCGGGAAGTCTTTGCTTTGCCCGGGAAAATCACCGATACATACAGTCAGGGATGCAACAGGTTAATCAAGAATCTGGAAGCGCAGATCATTACTCAACCGGAAGATATTCTAAGTTATTTTGGAGAAAAAGCTCCCAAAACTAAGCAAGTGGAATTATTTATTGAACTGAACGAAGAGGAAACTAAAATCATTAACATTCTAAAAGAAAAAGGAAAATCTCAGATCGATTTCCTCGCGCTGGAATTAAATAATCCTACTTATCAACTCATGCCTGTTTTATTAGAACTGGAATTAAAGAACCTGATAAACCCTCTGCCCGGAAAATTTTTTGAATTAATCTGAAATTAGATATAAGACATGAGATTTTAGAGAAAAGAAAAAAGACTTTCTTACTCCTCACATTGTATTCAATTTACTTATTGTCAAATCGGCACATTTACATATTAATAAATTTTTACTTCTTACCTAAATAAACATTAACTTTTTTTATTTCTTATCTTAAGTCAAGAGTTTTTGTACTACAGGGATAGTAATTTTGCCTTAATAAAAAATGAAACCAATGAAAAACTTAGTACTTACCCTAACCTTAATTTTTGCATCAGTATTCACTTTTGCACAGAAGTTAACTTTAGATCCTAACCACGCAAAACTTCAGTTCGAAGTTACTCACATGACTATTTCCAATGTAGACGGGGAGTTTAAAAAATTTGATGTTAAACTGGAAAATACTCAATCTGATTTTTTCGATGCTAAATTCACTGTTACCGCAGACATCAATTCCATTGATACCGGAATAGAAAAAAGAGACGAACATCTAAAAAGTCCTGATTTCTTTGATGCAAAAAAATATCCTTCTTTAAAATTCGTCACCACTTCCTTTGTAAAAGGTAATAATAACAATTATACCTTAACAGGGAATTTAACCTTGCATGGAGTGACTAAACCGGTTACTTTAAATGTGAAATATAACGGAAATGTAGTTAATCCTATGTCCAAGAAAAAAACTTACGGATTCACTGTTACCGGTTCATTCAAAAGATCGGATTTCAGCCTTGGATCTAATTTCCCTGAGGCCGTACTTAGTGATGCTGTACAAATTTCATCCAACCTGGAATTTGTAGCTGAATAATATCATATCTGAAAAAATTCTGCTAATTCATATATTTAGCCACATACAACCACAGATATTAAATACTTGAATATTATGAAATTAGCAATAATTGGATCCTCCGGTTTTGTTGGAAAGGCACTTCTTAATGAGGCACTAAACAGAAATCATGAAGTACTTTCCATCACAAGAAACAGCAACAAAATCTCTGTTGCACACCCGAACTTAATCCTGAAATCAGTTGACATTTACGATGTGGAAGCACTTACCAAAGCACTGGAAGGGATAGATGTAGTAATAAGCGCCTTTAATGCAGGATGGTCAAATCCTAACCTTTACAATGACAACGTTCAGGGATTTCAGGATATTGAAAATGCAGCAAAACTGGCAGAAGTAAAAAGACTCATTATGATTGGCGGAGCCGGAACCCTTTTTGTGAATGGAGAACAATTGGTAGATTCTCCGGACTTCCCTATAGAATTCAAGGCAGGAGCTAAATCTTGCAGAGATTATTTCAATGCATTGAAAAAAGAACACTATTTGGACTGGACTTATTTCTCTCCTGCTATTGAAATGAATCCGGGAGTAACGAATGAAAGAACAGGAAAATACAGATTGGGAACCGATACTCCTGTTTTTGATGAAAACGGACGAAGCCGTTTATCCGTAGAAGATCTGGCCGTTGTTATTTTAGACGAAATAGAAAATAAACAATTCATCAAAAAACAATTTACGGCAGCGTACTAAATCAAAAAAACGACAATTAACCAAAATGACACTAAATTCATTATACCATCAAACACAAACATTCAATAACACTTCCAAGATGCCTGTCTTATTTGTAGGACACGGAAGTCCGATGAATGCTATTGAGGACAATGAGTTTACCCGAGAATGGAGGTTAATAGGAGAAAATATCCCCAAACCTGCTGCTATACTTTGTATTTCGGCCCACTGGGAAACCGACGGAACTTTAGTAACCGCCATGCAAAATCCCAGAACCATTCACGACTTTTACAGTTTTCCGGAAAACTTATTTAAAGTTCAATATCCGGCAAAAGGAAGTTCTGAATTAGCAACAGAAATACAAAAAAATATTGCTTCTGCTTCTGTAGAATTGGACTTAACCTGGGGACTGGATCACGGGAGCTGGAGTGTAATTAAACACATGTATCCCAATGCCGATATTCCTGTTATTGAAATGAGTCTGGATTGTACCAAAAACATCCAATACCACTTTGAACTAGCAAAAGAATTGTCCACATTACGGGAAAAAGGAATACTGATTATAGGTAGCGGAAATCTGGTTCATAACCTGAGAACCCTGGACTGGAATTTACCTGATACAGGATTTGAATGGGCACAAGAAGCCTGCCAAATCCTAAAAAACAAAATAATATCAGAAGATTATTCCTCTCTTATCAACTATCAGGAATTAGGACAAGAAATTCTGTATTCCATTCCCTCTGCCGAACACTTTTTACCGACACTATATATCCTTGCACTAAAAAATAAAAAAGAACAAGTAAACTTTTTTAATGATAAAGTGATTTTAGGCTCTCTATCCATGACTTCTTTTATCATTCAATGAAAATCAAATTACACAAAAAAACAAAAAGAACAACCTAATTATTATCAATAGAAGTTATTTAACTTCCTTTAAGATCAAACATTTTATTATCATTACCGTTTTCTGTATCTTTGTATCCCGATTTATCCAATATGAAAATAAACGAACTGATTAAAGAAAAAATCCTGATCCTCGACGGAGCAATGGGAACCATGATCCAGCAACATAAATTACAGGAAGAAAACTATCGGGGAGAAAGATTCAAAAACTGGCACAAAGATGTAAAAGGAAATAATGATTTGCTTTCCATCACTCAGCCGGAAATCATTAAGAACATTCATCTTGAATATTTTGAAGCCGGCGCGGATATAATCGAAACCAATACTTTCAATGCCAACCGTATATCGATGGCAGATTATGATATGCAAGATTTGGTTTACGAACTAAATCTTGCTTCTGTAAAAGTGGCCTGTCAGGCAAGGGAAGAATATCAGCAAAAACATGGGAATAAACCCTTATTTATAGCAGGCTCTATGGGGCCTACCTCAAAAACGGCTTCTATTTCTCCGAATGTAAACGATCCCGCTTACCGGGAAGTAGATTTTGATTATCTTGCCAATATTTACAAAGAACAGGCCCTGGCACTGATTGAAGGCGGAGCAGATGTGCTTTTGGTAGAAACCATTTTTGATACTTTAAATGCAAAGGCCGCATTTTTCGGAATTGAAGAAGCATTTGATGAAACAGGAAAAACCTTGCCTTTATTGGCATCTGGAACTATTACGGATGCTGCCGGGCGAACTTTATCCGGCCAAACCACTGAAGCGTTCCTGACTTCTCTTTCTCATCTTCCGTTACTATCTATCGGATTAAACTGTGCATTGGGAGCAGAACAATTATTTCAATATCTGGAAATATTAGCTAAAAAAGCTCCTTTCTATGTAAGCGCCTATCCGAATGCCGGATTACCCAATCCACTTGGCGGATATGATGAAACTCCGGAAATGATGGCTGAAAAGGTAAAGCTATATCTGGATAACCAATTGGTAAATATTTTAGGTGGGTGTTGCGGAACTTCTCCTGCCCATATTAAACTTTTTGCTGAACTGGCTGCAAATTACAAACCAAGAAAAATATCAGCATAGTTATATTAAAACTTCACATTACTAAAAAAACCTATTGTTTTCATCCTTCAATTAAAACAATAGGCAAATCATTTATTTCTTACAAATTTCCTTACCCAGCCTGGGTTATATTAAACTAGCCTTCTAATTAATACTATTTTTATTATCATATAAAACATAATTTAATTTATGTTCTAAAATTTTTATATAAAATTTATACTGAAAAAATTTTGTCTATTATTTTTTATTCCTAAATTGGCATCTTTATTATAAATATAAAATTATATTACCATAATATTGAAATTCATTATTCCTTTGTAACAACCAATAACTATATAAACATGAAAAAATTTATACCTTTAATTATCTCATTCTCAATTTTTTATTTAGGAAAAGCCCAATGGAACTCTAACACAGATCAAAACCTGTTTATAACCAATCCTAATAATGGAGCATCATTCTCAAAAACAACTAATGATGGAAAAACCTATATTGGATACTGGAAAAAGATTGAAGTTCCTTTGAATTATGAATTGTGGTTACAGATTCTAGACCAAAATGGAGTTAAGCAATTAGGGAATGATGGAATTATGCTCAGCAATCAGATTCCCATGATCGGCTATACTCTTACAGAAAGAACTTCTGTAGATTCCCAGAATAATCTTTACATAGGTATTACCGGTACAGGAGCAGGAACACCTGGATATGTTTTTAAAATTACCCCTGAGGGGAATTCAGTTTGGCCCAATGGTATTAATTTAGGAGAAGGATATCTCCCTACTGTTTTACCCTTATCAAACGGTGATATCGTAGTAGGTTACTTGCCTACAAGTAAAACATATATGAAACTGCAAAGGTTTAATTCTTCAGGACAGGCTGTTTGGAATAATCCTGTAAAAATTGTTTCTGATAATCCTGCAAACAGTACAGCTCCGGCCAATCTTTTTGAATTATCCAATAATGAAATCGAAATTATTTTTCATAAGATAACCAGAGGAACTACTAGTTATTTATTTGCTCAAAAAATTGATTCTGATGGCAATTTACTTTGGGCAAATCCTAAACAAATTACTACACAAACTACAACCTGGACTGAATTATATCAAGGTGTTGCAGATGGAAATACGGTATATTTCGGGATCACCAGCGGACAAGGTGGACGATTCGATTCTTATTTACAAAGAATTGACGCTGATGGAAGCTTACCTTGGGGGGAAACAGGAGCAGATTTTGACACTAATCGAACTTACTATGAAAAAAGTATGAAAATAGCTTTCATCCCAGGATCAGAGCATATTTGGGCTATAGCTACTTATACCGGAGGAGCTCAAGGAAACACCGGAGAATATATTCAAAAATTTGATAAAAATTCAGGAACTAGGCTTTTAGGTAATAATGCTAAAGAGGTTTTTCCTTTGAGTGAGTACACTTTGTCTCACGAAGGCGATTTGCACTTAATAAATGATAAACCATTTTTTGCAGTACAAAAAACAATCACCCCCGGATTAACATATATTTCTTTAAATGCCGTTCTTTTAGATGAAAACGGTGATTTTGTATGGCCGGAAAAATATTTACCTATTGCCACATTCTCAGCCAGAAAAGCGTATACCAATATATTAACACCTGTAAACAACCAAAGTGTAATTGTATTTCAGGAGCAGAAAACAAATGATTCCAATCCTTATATTTACGCACAAAATTTTGTCTTATCTAATTCCGATTTAGGTGTTAAGGATATAAATAAATCAGAATCAACAAAAATAAAGTTATATCCAAATCCAGCAACAGATGTTATTAATATAGGAGGCTTAGACAAAATAAATTTTACTATTTATAATATGGCCGGACAAATGGTAAAATCCGGAAATACAAAAAATGGAGAAATATCAGTAAGAGAACTAATTAAAGGGGAATACATACTAAAAGTTACTGGACAAAAAAATGGAATGAAATTCATAAAAAAATAAAGTACAGCTAATTTCTCTTGTATATTTAATAAAAGAAACTATAGGTTGCTTATTATCTAAATATATTTTATTGAAGGGTTTATTTCAAATAAATTTATGTATATTTGGAATAAACCTTTTAAATAACAACCAATTATGAGAATCAAACAAATTTTATTTGCAGCTTCTTTACTGCTAACCCTGCAAATTTCCGCACAACAATTTAGCTTGCCAAAACTAAACTATACCTATGATGCCCTACAGCCGTATATAGATTCCACCACCATGCGGATCCATTACACCAAGCATCATGCGGCTTATGTAAATAATCTGAACACTGCATTACAGAAATATCCGCAATACTCAGGAAAAAGTTTAGAAGGAATACTGGGAAATCTGAACAGTGTTCCCGAAGATATCCGTACCGCAGTAAGAAATAATGGAGGTGGACACTACAACCACAGCCTGTTCTGGAGTTTACTGACTCCACCGAAAAATTCCAAAATGGAGGGCGATGTAGTTAAAGCCATTGAAAAACAATTCGGCTCTGTTGATGCTTTCAAAACTGAATTTAATAAAGCTGCTACAAGTCGTTTTGGTTCCGGATGGGCATGGCTGATCGTAGATAAAGATGGAAATCTAAAAGTAATTTCCACTGCAAATCAAGACAATCCTATTATGGATATTGCTGAAGTAAAAGGAACTCCTATCCTATGTCTGGATGTATGGGAACATGCCTATTATCTTGAATATCAAAATCGCCGGGCAGATTACATTAATGCTTTCTGGAATGTAGTGAACTGGAAAGAAGTAAACAAGTTATACCTTGCGGCTACAAAAACTGCTAAGAAATAAAAAAACAGAAATTAGACACAAGAGATTAGATGTTAAACAATAATAGTCTTATATCTTTTATCTTGTGTCTAATTTCTTACTTCTAACTTCCTGAAAATTATTTAATTTCAATTTGTTTAGGAGCAATTTCTGTTTGTTCCTTTTTAGGTAAAATCAGTTTAAGAACTCCATTCTTATAAGAAGCATCTATTTTGCTTGCATCAATATTGGAATCATCCAAAGTAAAACTACGCTTAAAACTGGATTGATAATATTCTACTCTGTGAGCTTTTTTATCAGTAGTTTCTGTTTTTTTATCATAACTGATAGTCAATAATCCTCTTTCCAGACTCACTTTGAAATCATTTTTATCCAATCCTGGAGCATACAATTCCACTTCAAAATTTTTGGTATCTTCACTAATATTCACCGGAGGAAATTTCATTTCCGGCCTGCCCCATCCCACATTGCTGTTAAATAGTTCATCCAATAAACTTGTAAAGTTTTTGCTGTTGCTTTTGATTAAATCTGTCATAACTTTTTTATTTTAATAGGTTTTCATCAATTATTTTTCAAATTACAGACCAAAATCACCCATTACCCATATAAACAATTGAAAATTAAATTATTACATAAAATAACAAAAACTCATGCTTGACATTATGTCTTATTTCTAAGTTAAGTTTGTCAAAATAACGCCATTATGTCTTGTTTTTATTATAAATTAAAAATGTATTCTCAACGATTTTATTACCTTTGCAACTTCAAGAAATTCATAACTTAATGAACTAATACGAAATCATTTCATGGAATATATACAATTTTTGCTCGATTTTATCCTTCACATTGATGTTCATCTGAAAGAACTGGTTGCTAATTACGGAATCTGGGTTTATGTGATTTTATTCCTTATTATTTTCTGTGAAACCGGATTAGTTGTAACTCCTTTCTTACCCGGAGATTCCCTTCTCTTTGTAGCCGGAGCTTTAACCGCTTTACCGGACAATGATATGAATATCATCCTGCTCAATATCATTTTGATTGCAGCAGCCATATTGGGAGATTCAGCAAACTTTGAAATAGGAAAATATTTTGGACACAGGCTATTCAGCAATCCCAAATCAAAAATATTTAAACAAAGTTACCTTCAAAAAACTCACGAATTTTACAAAAAATACGGTGGACGAACTATCATCATAGCACGATTTGTTCCTATTATAAGAACCTTTGCCCCTTTCGTAGCAGGTATGGGACGAATGAATTATGGTTATTTTATTCGTTATAATATTATCGGAGGAATTGTTTGGGTAGTTATTTTTACCCTTTTAGGTTATTTTGTAGGTAACCTGAAATGGGTTCAAAACAATCTTAAATTTCTGATTGTACTCATTATTGTGGTTTCACTCTTACCGGGAATAATTGAGGTTCTAAGAAACAAATGGAAAAATAAAACTCAGAATTAATCTATCTTATTTTTCAAAAAACATCTGATTAAACAAAAAGATATAAAATATTTATTTGATATATTTACAAGCTTTTCTTACTTGCATACAATTGCAATTATAAGAAGAACCGGAAAATAACATGTTGAATATCGAAAAACTTATATGAAGAAATCTAATTATTTTATCCTATTCCCTATACTAATCATCACACTAACTGCCTTAATCTATGGTTTTGACTTTATTTTCGGAGGAATATCTCATATTGTACTACTAACTTTACGATGGCTGTGTATTGCAGCTCTTTTTTTATACGGAATCAAAAAGAAAAACCTAACCACCTGGATTTTTATTTCCCTGATTACTGGTGCCTGCATCGGGCACGATTTTCCTGAGGTTGGAGCAGGATTACAAATATTGAGTAAAATATTTCTGAAACTTATAAAAACCATTATTGCCCCTCTTATCTTTGCCACACTGGTTCACGGAATTGCCGGACATTCGGACATGAAACAGGTGGGAAGAATGGGCTGGAAATCACTGGTTTATTTTGAAGTAGTAACTACCATTGCCCTTTTCATAGGATTAGCGGCTATTAACCTTACTCAAGCCGGAGTAGGAATTAAACATCCTCCTAACCAGCATGAATCACTACCTAACGTACCACCCCAAACCTGGCAGGACGTGATTCTGCACATTTTCCCTGAAAACATAGCTAAATCCATAGCAGAAGGACAAGTATTACAAATAGTGGTTTTCAGTATCGTCTTCGGAATTGCTTTACTAATGGTTCCGGAAAATAAACGAAGATTTATGGTGAATTTCACGGATAGCCTAGCTGAAACCATGTTCAAGTTTACCAATATCATTATGTACTTTGCCCCCTTTGGAGTAGGCGGTGCCATGGCTTATACCGTAAGTCATATGGGATTAGGGGTTTTGGTAAACCTTTTTCAGTTACTCCTTACTCTTTACGGAGCTTTGATCGTATTTATGCTTGTAGTTTTTCTTCCTATTGCATTGATCATAAAATTACCAATCCGAAAGTTTGTAAAAGGAGTCGGCGAAGCCGTATCCATTGCCTTTGCCACTACCAGCTCGGAAGCAGCTCTTCCCAAAGCGATGGAAGCAATGGAAAGACTGGGAGTTCCTCGCAAAATAGTCGCTTTTGTAATGCCCACGGGTTATACTTTTAATCTGGATGGAACAACCTTATATCTTTCTTTAGCCAGTGTTTTTATTGCTCAGGCAGCAGGAATTCATATGAGTTTTACCCACCAATTAATTATGGTTTTCACCCTAATGATTACCAGTAAAGGAGTTGCCGGAATTCCCCGCGCCTCTCTTGTTATTATTATGGGAACCGCTTCCTCTTTCGGATTACCTGCCTGGCCTATTTTCATAGTTCTGGGAATTGACGAACTGATGGATATGGCACGAACTTCCGTAAATGTAATAGGAAATTGCCTTGCTTCCGCTGTCGTAGCCAAATGGGAAGGGGAATTTGACCCGGAAGGAGCTGAACAAAGATTACTTGCAGAACAAAATACCGAAAAACTTAATTCTTAACGCTTATGAACAAAAAGAATCTGTGCCTTTTACTTTTGTTATTATTTATGATTGGGAATACTCAATTATACGCTTGGGGAACGACCGGACACCGGGTTATTGCTGAGATAGCAGAAAGAAATCTGAATAGGAAAGCAAAAAAGAAAATAAAAAAATTACTGGATGGTAACCCCATGGCTTACTGGGCGAACTGGCCGGATGAAATAAAATCTGACAGTACCCGCACATGGAAAAATACTTTTCAATGGCATTATGTGAATTTTCCTTCCGGATTATCTTTTGAAAAATTTATGCCTGAACTGGAGCATTACAAAACAGAAAATATTTATTCCGCAATTAACGAAAATCTAAAAAAAGCAGGAGATAAATCTTTACCTGTTGAAGATCGTAAAATTGCCTTGTGTTTCCTGATCCATTTGATGGGTGATCTGGAACAACCTTTACATATAGGACGGGAAGAAGATTTGGGAGGAAATAAAATAAAAGTTATGTGGTTTTCCAAGGAAACCAATCTGCATTCTGTTTGGGATTCCCAACTTATCGATTATTACAAATACAGTTATACGGAATATGCTTCCGTATTAAATGTTTATTCAAAAAAGGAAAATGAAAAATTAGCTGAGGGAAACCTTGAAAACTGGCTTTTTGATTCTTATCAGTTAGCAGGAAAAATATATAGCGAAATCGGGAATTATAAAACCTTAGATTATCAATACGCTTACTACAATAAAAAATTGCTGGAAGATCAGCTATTAAAAGGTGGATTACGATTAGCAAAGGTTTTGAATGGATTATTTGGTTAATTAATAAATTCAATTATTATCTTTTAGTTTTTCCCTTTTATATCAAGACAAAAAAGAAATCACCTACTAATAAAACACTTATAATTAAAGTTATATCAAACTCCAGTTAATTTATTAGTTTTGTTGTGTATAAGCCTAACATTTTGAATCACCTGAGTTTGAAAAAATATATTAAAAAAGGAAAAGAATGTGTTCTTTGTATTTCAAGAAAAAAATTAATACAAATAACTCCTGAAGAAATTGTTAGACAAGAGTTTGTCTCTAAACTTATCACAGATTACGAAGTCCCTGCAAATTTAATTGACGTTGAAGTTCCTCTCTCTTATTATCAAAAAGGAAGAAAAGGAAGAGTTGATATTATAGTTTCAAGATTTAATGAAAATTATAATGAAAAAATACCTTTAATAATAATTGAATGTAAAGCACCAACCGTACATTTAACTGATAAAGTTTTTGAACAAGTTAAGATGTATGACGGATTTTTAGAGCCTAAAATCATGGTTATAACAAATGGACTCGAAACATTTTGTTATAGTTGGGACTATGAAAAACGGAATTATCAAGAAATAAAATTAATTCCAAAATATTCAGATTTAATAAAAGGAATAGGAATTGAATTTAAAGAAGAAATTATTGACAATTGGAAAAGACCTAATCACAATGATGATATAAATAAAAATTACGAATTACTTTTATCCGATTGCAGTATTGGAGAAGATACTGAAAAAAAGTTAGTCCCTTTTATTACCAATTTGGTTGGACTTATCTATGATGATAAAGTAAGAGTAAGTCATTTTAATTTAAGTGATAAAGTTTTCATCAGTGATGGAGGACTAAGATACACAACATTCGGAAACGCAGCAGGAGGTGGTTTTACTGGATATTATAGATATTTTATTGTACAAAATAAAAAAGAAGATGAAACTGAATTAGTCAGTATTTCCATAATGGGAAAAGCTTCAACAAAAAATGATCCGAAATGGGGAAATAGCGTGGGGTATACCATATTTTGTGTAGCAATTGATAATTTTGAAAACAGCCATATGTCTCTTGAATATTCTATCGACCGATTTGTAAAAGTTGAGGGTAATTTTTATTCATTTTGGCATGATGGAACTTTAACTGTTGGAAAAAAAGGAAGAGCAAAAAATATAGATGTGATTAATTTTATAAAACTGCATAGCCCTCATTTAATAAAAGACAACAAAGTTTATTTAGGAAAGATTGACAATTCTAAACCTTTCCAATGGGAAGATGAAAACATCAATAAATTAATTGCCAACTTTATAGATTATGGATTTGTCCGAGACAAGTTCAGGAAAACCTATAAATAAAATCACACACAACAATTAATTTGAATAAAATGATAAAGTAAATAACTAAATCATTTCTTACTTTGATTCTCCTACAACTTTAACCAGTTGTTTTCCGGTAACTGATGATAGCACCTATATTGAAAACCAAGGCAAAACCCATAACCGCATATAATTGGGGAAGAATATCTGTAAATGTGCTTCCTTTCATATAAACTAACCGCATAACGTCAATGAAATAACGTACTGGATTCAGTAAAGTCACTTTTTGCGCCCATTCGGGCATACTGCTTATCGGTGTATACAATCCACTTAAAAGGAAAAATACGATCAGAAAGAAAAACGCACTGAACATCGCTTGTTGCTGTGTTCCAGAATAGTTGGAAATAATCAGTCCGAAACCGGTAAATGCCAGCAAATAGAAAAAAGCAAATACATAAATATTGAGGATATGTCCTGTCGGAAATAATCCGTAAACCGCCCAGGCAATAAACATTCCAATGGTAAGAATAAACATTCCGATTACCCAGAAAGGGATTACTTTACCCAATATGAAAACATATTTGGGAACCGGAGTTACATTGATCTGTTCCATTGTTCCTATTTCTTTTTCTTTCACAATATTCAGGGAAGAAAGCATTCCTCCAACTAAAGTAAGAAGCATCACCAAAATTCCCGGAACCATGAAATTCCGATAATTCATTTCCATATTGTATTTGTAATAAGGCTTCAACGTAATCAAACCAACAGAATTCACCTGATTTTTCATCTCCTGATTATAGGATGCAATAATCTGTCCTAAATAAGAAGCTCCCAATCCTGCTTTTTGTCCGTTCACTGCATTTACGGAAAGCATCACATTGGTTTGTTGTTCCCGTACAAAATCATTTTCAAAATTTTGGGGAATTTCCAGAATCAAATCGGCCTGATTTCTTTCCACCGCTTTCAAAGCATCAGAATAGGAAGTAGAATAATCCGCCAGTTTAAAATATCCGGAAGAAATCACTTTTTCTATCAGTTTTTGGGAGGAAGAACTGTGGTCGTTATCAATTACGCTCAACAAGATATTTTTTTGTTCAAAAGTTGCCGCCCACGGAAGAATCAAGAGCTGAATCGTAGGCATCAGGAATATCATTTTAAGGATAGTTTTATCCCTAAGTACCTGAATGAATTCTTTCTGCAATAAAAATCTCAATATTTTCATAACCGGTTTTTAAACATTCTGATACTGACCAACAATAAGAAAACTGTCATGGAAAGCAAAATCAGGCATTCTTTCCAGATGGCAAACAACCCCAATCCTCTTATCATCACATCTTTTACAGCCATAATAAACCATTTGGCGGGTACTACATTGGAAATAACCCGCAAAGGAAGCGGCATATTTTCAATCGGGAAAATAAGTCCGGACAATAACAAAGTAGGAAGCATCAATCCTACTCCTGATATCAGCATGGCAGCCTGCTGCGTTTCCGTTATGGAAGAAATCAGCAATCCTAAGGAAAGTGTTGAAAAAATGAATACCATGCACAACAGCAAAAGCAATAACAAATTTCCAGCTATGGGAACATCCATTACAAAAACCGATAATATCAGAATGGAAATTACATCTATCAAAGAAATAAGAAGATAGGGAATTGCCTTTGCCAACACAATATTCATCGGTTTTAAAGGAGAAACCAACAATATTTCCATCGTTCCCTGTTCTTTTTCCCGAACAATGGAAATGGAGGTCATCATGGCACAGATCAGCATCAGAATCAATCCCATAATTCCGGGAACAAAGTTATAGGCACTTTTCATTTGCGGATTATAAAGCATTTTCACCTGAGTTGATATTAGGTAAGGAATCTGACTTGTTTTTGTCAGATCTTGTTGATATTGAGCAATGATTTGCTGTGCATAATTGATTACTGTGGAAGCTTCGTTAGGATCTGAGGCATCGGCAATGAGTTGTATATCAGTTGTGCTGGAATGAAGCATTTCATCACCAAAATCGGGAGGAATAACGATTGCCAATTTTGATTCTCCGGTTTGAAAGGTTTTTTCTATTTCTTCATCACTTTGTACTTGTTTTTGTAAAGTGAAATACTTACTTCCGTCCATCCGGTCAACAAGTCTTTGTGATTCGATTGTTTTGGATTTATCTAATACTACAAATGGAATATTATTGATTTCCGTAGTTATGGCAAATCCGAAAATCATCAACTGGGCAACGGGCATAAGAAGAAGCATCAGCATGGTGCGCACATCGCGGGTGATGTGGTAAAATTCCTTTTTTATAAAACTGATAAATTGTTTCATCTCTTTTTAGCTGATAGCTATTAACTAATAGCTTTTAGTTTTCTTTACATTTTTACTTCGTACAAATTCTTTTTCTAACTTCGTACTTCTAACTTCTAAATTTTATTCTCACTTCTTTCTGCTTGTCTTGCCAGCAATTGAAATACTTCATCCATATTTTGAGCATTATATTTTTTTCTTAATTTAGCCGGAGTATCCAATGCCCGGATTTGTCCGTCTACCATTATGGAAATCCGGTTACAATATTCTGCTTCATCCATATAATGGGTGGTTACAAAAACGGTAATTCCTTTTTCGGAAGCCTGATAAATCATTTCCCAGAAAGTCCGGCGGGCAATCGGGTCCACTCCTCCTGTCGGCTCGTCCAGAAATACAATTTTCGGAGAATGAAAAGTGGACACAGCAAACGAAACTTTTTGCTTTATTCCCAAAGGAAGCGAATTCACCAGTGTATTTTTCTCCGATTCCAAAGTCAATTCTTTTAATAACTGATCTGTTTTTTCTCTTATAGCTTTCAAAGTCATTCCATAAATTCCACCAAACAATCTCATGTTTTCCCTAATCGTCAAATCTCCGTATAAAGAGAATTTCTGGCTCATATATCCTATATTCTGCTTGATTTTATCAGCTTCTTTGTGAATGTCAAATCTGGCTACCTTTCCCTCTCCCGAAGTCGGAGACAATAATCCGCATAACATCCGCATAGCTGTGGTTTTTCCGGCACCGTTTGCTCCCAGAAATCCGAAGATTTCTCCTTCGGAAACTTCAAAACTGATATGATCCACAGCAATAAAGTCGCCGAATCGTTTAGTCAGGTCTTTTGTTACTATGGCTTTCATTCTTTTTCATTAAATGGATGAAACAATCTTCAATGCCTGGTTGTATTTTTTCTACTTCGGCATCCGGAATTTCTATTTTATTTTCTTTGAAAGTAACATGAAGGTATTCTCCAAAAATATAACAACTGTTTATTTCGGGTCGGTTCCTCAAGTTTTCCAATAACTGATAGTTGTTTTTTATTTTAACAGAATATAATGGATAGGGATATTCCTGAATAATCTGTTCGGGAGTATTAACGGATAATATTTTCCCGGACTGAATCAAGGCAATGCGGTCGCACAGGCTGGCTTCATCCATATAGGGCGTGGAAACCATAATAGTTATTTTCTGTTCTTTCAGGCGTTTCAACATTTCCCAGAATTCTTTGCGGGAAACCGGATCTACTCCTGTGGTGGGTTCGTCCAGAAACAAAACATCGGGTTTATGAATCAATGCGCAACATAAAGCCAGTTTTTGCTTCATTCCTCCGGATAGTTTTCCTGCTCTTCTTTTTTTAAACGGTTCTATCTGAATATAGATATCTTTCACCAATTCATAATTTTCCTCCAGCGTAGTATTAAATACATTGGCAAAAAATTGGAGATTTTCTTCTACGGTTAAATCCTGATACAATGAAAATTTTCCGGGCATATATCCTACCCTGTCTCGAATTTCCCTGAACTGGGTTACTACATCAAAAGTTTGC
This sequence comes from Apibacter sp., assembly GCA_031552575.1. Taxonomy (GTDB): domain Bacteria; phylum Bacteroidota; class Bacteroidia; order Flavobacteriales; family Weeksellaceae; genus Apibacter. The sequence goes on from JAVBMH010000010.1 coordinate 62,151, forward strand.
ACGATAGCGGAACCCTGATCGGGAACCAATAAAGTGGTCAATATCCGGAACAAAGTAGTTTTTCCTGCTCCGTCAGGACCAATTAATCCAAACAATTCTCCTTCCTGAATATCTAAATTGATAGTATCCAGAGCAACCACCGGATTTTTCCCAGGATATGTTTTTGATATGTTTTTAATTGAAATCGACATCTCCGTACATTCCGATCTTGATTAGTCCGTCTGTGTTATGAACTGCAATTTTTACAGCATACACCAGATTTTGCCGTTCGTCTTGGGTTTGAATCGTTTTAGGAGTAAATTCTGCCTTATCTGAAATCCAGGAAATGGTTCCTTTGTATGATTTTTGTTTATCTCCTCCGGAATTGATAAATACGGTAACCTGCTGACCTATCTTTACTTTTTCCAATTGATCGGAAACTATATAAGCCCGTAAAAACAGATTTTTGGTGTCTGCTATTTTATATAAGGCTTTTCCGGGAGCTACCACTTCTTTTTCCTGCACATATTTATTCAACACAGTTCCCTGAATCGGATTAATGATTTTGCATTTGTTCAACTGATCTTCTATCTGGGCAATTTGTACGATATTGGAATTACTTTCTGCATTCAGACTGTTCACGGAAGTTGAAAGGGAATTCACTTGTGCACTCAGGGTTTTCTGAAGTACGTTTATCTGGGAATTTATATCATCCAATTGTTTTTGGGTTGCTGCGTTATCGGCTAACAACCGTTGAGTCCGTCTTTTTTCAAATTCAGCTTTGGCGATTTGTTCCTTAGTAGAAGCAATCTGTACAGAAATATCCGGGCGTTTTTCCTGAATAGCCTTAGTGGAAGATTCTAACTGTCGTTTTTTAAGATATAACTGAGTGCTGTCCACATATCCTACGTATTGTCCTTTGTTTAGCAAATCTCCTTCTACCAGTTTAAAGGATTCTAATTTTCCAGAGGCTTCGGAAGAAACAATCACTTCGGTAGCTTCGAAAGTACCGGAAGCATCATGTTCAAATTTATTTCGGTTACAGGAGATCAGCAAAATGAATAATCCTGATAGTATAATTATCTTTTTCATATTTTAATTTCCTTGTGTGTATTTGTAATTATAGATACTTTGTAAATATTGCATCTTATGTAAAGATTGGTTTACACGTGCCTGATTTTCAGCATTTATATCACTGATCAAATCATTCATCTGATATATTCCGTTTTTATACTTGCTTTCTCCGGCCATTTTTACACGGTTACGAAGCGAAATGATTTCTTCATCTTTTTCCATCAGTTTTTTATATTTCTGTATCTCACTTTGCATTTGCGTAAGCTGGACATTGGTATTAAAAAGAAAGGTTTGTTCCTGTACATTCACTGAATTTATATCAGTCTCTATCAATCTTTCCTCGTTCTTTTTTGTATAAAAATTCCCAAAATTCCAACTCAACCGGATTCCTCCCAATGCAAAAGTTTTGAATTCCGGATCCAGCATATTCAGTCCCGGTTTTCCATATCCGCCTTGTAGAAAAAGTGAAAACTTGGGCATATTTTTGGTCTTTATGGAAGTTTCCTGAGCATCGTAAAAAGAACGCTGCTTTTCATACAATTCCAGTTCCGGCCGCTTAATTTCAGCCTGAAAATCAATAAATTCCTGAGGTGTTTCCAATTGAACAGATTCTGTGAGGTTTTCACTGATAAATAAAGATAACATTTTAATGTAAGCACTTCTCAATGAATTTAATTCGATCTTTTTCTGATCGGTATTCAATAATTCCACCTGAATTAAATCCAGATCAGAAGCCATCGCCACTCCGTTCTTCAACATGGCTTTTACCATCGTGTAATTGGTTTGTAAATCGGAAGTCAGGATCTGAAGCTGTTTCAATTGTTCATCAATTGTCAGAATTCCAAAATATAACTGATTCACTCTATCCCTGACTGAATACAAGTTTACTTCCACCTTTTTCTTTTCCAGTTCAGTATTTGCTTTTTGAATCTGGGTTTGCGAACGGGTAGCTCCTCCATCCCAGATTAACTGTGAAACATCCAAAGTAAGCTTATACTGATCTTTATCCATTATAGGAATATTCATTCCCGGAACGGTAACCGGAACTTTGGTAACATCCGACTGATACGAAGCCTGTCCGTTCAGGGATATTTGGGGAAGGTAATTTTTGGTCAGGTTATCCAGTGTATATTGTTCTGCCAGAGAAATTAATCCGTATTGTTTGATCAATGGATAATTATCCTGAGCCTTTTGTTGACATTCTTCCAAAGTTATATGGGAAATTTGAGCCTCCAGACAGGAAGAAATCAGCAATACAAAAAGAAATATATAGGTTCTTGTTTTCATGGAAAGGATTATTCTTCTAATTCTAACATAGATTTCAACCATTTGGGCACCAAAGTTTTCCTTTCTTTGATAAAAGCGCTGTAATCTTCTTCGTTCATTTTATGAACATTGGTAAGGAAAGGTTTTCCCATTATAGGAAATATGGAAAGCGATACCAGATTAATGAGAAAATGCATGGGATCAACATTCAATCTTTTTTTTGCAACCTGTTCCTGAAGCTGTTGGTACAGATAACTGTTACTGATTATATTTTCCGAAGCCCCCATTTTTTTCAATAGATTCTTAGGGTTTGCCTGCAATTCACTAAAAACAAATAGAGGCAAATTCGGATTTTTCAATAATCCTTCAATATATCGTTCTACCGCAGCATCAATCTTTTCCGACAAGGTTGTTTCCCGGTCATTAATAATATGAGTAATAAAAGAAAACATTTCCCGCACACTTTCTTCCATCACAATATCAAACAACTTTTCCTTACTCCGGAAATAATAATTAAGCAATGCCTGGTTAATTCCCGCTTCCTCAGCAATATCCCGGGTACGCGCCAATCCAAGTCCTTTTTTCTGGAAAACCCTCTTTGCTGCTTCTTTTATTTTCTGCTCTGTTGAAATATCTTTTTCCATGTCCTTTTACCTAATTAACAAATTTAATCCGTTATTTATGCAATTGAATTGCATTCTCATTACTTATTTATCAATCACTTACTATTTACAAAATTAGTTAAATTTTTGATTTAATCAAATGATTAAAATAAAATTTTAAACCACAATATAAAGTCCATGAAATTTTTATTTAATACCTAACTTTGTTAAATGAAAGAATTTTTTCAATCATTTGATTTGTTATCTGAGGAAGAACTGAATTACATAGAAGAAAAAACCTACGCAAAAAAATTAGAAAAGGGAGATTTCATAATTAAAGAAGGAGAAATAAATAGTGAAATTGTCTGGATAAAAGACGGTATTGTCCGTTCTTTCTATACTACTGAAAAAGGAGATGAATTCACTTATTGCATCATCTTTAAAAATACACTTATGACAGCTTTGTCTTCTTATATTTCAGGAGATCCCAGCCTTGAAAACACACAAGCTATAACCCCTGTAGATCTTGAAGCAATTAAAGCCACAGATCTTAAATATTTGACCCAAAGAAGCATTTCTTGTATGGCACTTGAAAAACTTATTATTGAACAACAATACATTGAATTAGAAAAAAGAATATTTTCTTTTCAAAAAGAAAAAGCTTCCGAAAGATATTTAGATTTAATAAGTAAGCAACCTGAGTACATTAAACAAATTCCTTTGCGCTATTTGGCTTCTTATTTAGGCATTTCCCTCCGACATTTAACCCGAATACGAAAGGAATTTTTATAGACATTTGTCTTACTCTCAGTAAAATTTTCCCTTTTATTTTTGCAAAAAAATATGAAAAACATACTGATTATTAATGGACATCCCAACAAAGAAAGTCTTTGCTTCAGTTTGACCGAAGCTTATTTTAAAGGAGCAAAAGAATCCGGTGCGCAAATTGAACAAATCAACATATCCGATCTACAATTTAATCCCAGTCTGCAATTCGGCTACCGAAAAAGAATGGATTTAGAACCAGATTTACTAAATGCTTGGGAAAAAATCAAAAAAGCAGATCATCTGGTTTGGGTACATCCTATATGGTGGGGCGGATTTCCTGCAATCATGAAAGGATTCATAGACCGATTATTTCTCCCAGGACTGGCTTTCCAATATCAGGAAAATTCTGCTTGGTGGGACAAACTTCTGACTCACAAAACCGCCCGAATTATCACTACATTAGACCAACCCAAACTATATTATCGGTTTGTCTATGGAAGGCCTAGTGTAAATCAATTAAAAAAATGCATTCTGCAATTCTGCGGAATTAAACCTGTAAAAATAACTTATGTCGAATTTGTTAAGAAATCCAATGAAAGACAAAGAGAAAAATGGCCGCAAAAAATTCACAAATTAGGATTTAAACAACTATAATATTTCGCACTAATTAAAAACTTAATATAAATACAATAACAAAAACAATTACTCTATCAAAAGTATAAATTTTGTTATTTAATTGTATTTGGGTAAATTTGCCACACAAATAGTAAAGGATGAAAGAATTTAGTAAAGAAGTGTATCTCAACTGGTTTGAGAATATGACCACATGGAGGCGGTTTGAGGAAAAAGCCCGTTCGCTTTACCTGAAAGACAAAATCAGAGGTTTTTTACATTTATATAACGGACAGGAAGCCATTGCAGCAGGATTTACCCATGCTATGGACCTATCCAAAGATAAAATCATTACCTCCTATCGTTGTCATACCCATGCCCTAGCAATGGGATTACCTCCTAAAGTTGCCATGTCTGAACTTTGCGGAAAAGCAACCGGTTCCTCCAAAGGAATGGGAGGTTCCATGCACCTTTTCAGCAGGGAACACAATGTATATGGTGGGCACGGTATTGTTGGAGGTCATATTCCGTTAGGTGCTGGTATTGCCTTTGCTGACAAATACTTTGAGAGAGATGCCGTTACCATTTGTTATATGGGTGATGGTGCTGTAAGACAGGGAACTTTCCATGAAACCTTCAATATGGCCATGAACTGGAAACTTCCGGTTGTTTTCGTTTGTGAAAATAACCAATACGCTATGGGAACTTCTGTGGAAAGAACCACCAATAACCTGGATATTTACCAGTTAGGATTAGGCTATGAAATGCCTTGTGCTCCGGTAGATGCCATGAATCCGGAAACCGTAGCTGAAGCTGCTTTTGAAGCTATTGAAAGAGCCCGCAGAGGAGACGGCCCTACTTTTCTTGAGGCCAGAACTTACCGTTACAGAGGACATTCCATGTCCGATGCGGAACCTTACCGAACCAAAGAGGAAGTGGAACAACATAAAAAAGAAGATCCGATTCTATTTGTAAAACACAAAATCTTATCCAACAACTGGGCTACTGAAGAAGAACTGGATGAAATAGACAAGAAAGCAAAAGAATATATGAATGAAGTAGGAGATTTTGCGGAAAACGCACCATTTCCTGAAGCTGAAGAAATGTACAATTACATCTATTCAGAACCGAATTATCCTTTTATAGACAAACTTGAAAATCAATAAAAACTAAGAATCAAAACCGAATTATGGCTAAAAAAATAACTATGCCTCGTTTGAGCGACACCATGACCGAGGGAAAAGTAGCTAAATGGAACATTAAGGTAGGCGATCCTGTAAAAGAAGGAGACGTTCTGGCAGAAATCGAAACTGATAAAGCTGTTCAGGATTTTGAATATGACGGAGAAGACGGAATTCTTCTATATCAGGGAGTACAGGAAGGAAATTCAGCTCCGGTAGATTCTTTGTTAGCCATTATCGGACAGGAAAGAGAAGATATCAGTTCCTTAATTGGAGAAAGCTTTTCCCCAGAAAATGAACCTCAAATTTCAACTGAAATTTCTGCTCCGGTGGTTGAAACTCCAAAAGTTGCAGAAATTCCTGAAAATGTAGAAATAATCAAGATTCCTCGATTAAGTGATACCATGACCGATGGAAAAGTAGCAAAATGGAACTTTAAGGTAGGAGATCAAGTAAATGAAGGAGATGTTTTAGCGGAAATTGAAACCGACAAAGCCGTTCAGGATTTCGAATACGACGGAAACGGCGGCGTTTTATTATATCAGGGAGTACAAGAAGGAGATTCAGCTCCAATCGATTCTCTTCTGGCAATTATTGGACCTGCCGGAACAGATGTAAGCGGAATTGTTGCCGGTGGAGGAATTACAGCTTCTGTTCCGTCAGTTTCCACTGAACCGCAAACAACTGTAAAAGAAGAAATGAAACCTGCTGAAACAGAACAAAAAGTAACTTCCAACACTGGAAGAATATTTGCTTCTCCTTTGGCTAAAAAAATTGCAAAAGATAACGGAATTGACCTCGCACAAGTAAAAGGAAGCGGAGATAACGGAAGAATTACCCGAAAAGATGTGGAAAATTTCACCCCATCTACTACAACTTCCACCCCTGCATCAAAAACTACTTCTGTTTCCGCACCGAGCATACCAATTATTACCCCTCAAATTACTCCGGGAGTAGATAGGGAAACTGTGAACTCTTCCATGAGAAATGCCATTGCCAGAAGTTTGAGTCAAAGTCTTTTCACTGCTCCTCATTACAATTTGGTATTTGAAATCAATATGGATAATGCCATGGATGCAAGAAAGGCGATCAACAGTCTGCCTGACACCAAGGTTTCATTTAATGACATTGTAATTAAAGCTGTGGCGGTTGCTCTCAGAAAACATCCTCAGGTAAATAGTTCCTGGACAGATACAAAAATCATCCATCATGGAAACATTAATATTGGTGTAGCAGTTGCCGTAGAAGACGGATTGGTTGTTCCTGTAATTAAAAACACTGATTATTTGTCATTGACTCAGATTTCCGGATTAGTAAAAGATCTGGCAGGAAGAGCCCGGGACAAAAAATTAAAAGCCAATGAAATGGATGGTTCTACCTTTACTATTTCCAATTTAGGAATGTACGGAGTTGAATCTTTTAATTCCATCATCAACCAACCAAACTCTTGTATTCTGTCTGTCGGAGCGATCAATCAAAAACCAGTGGTAAAAGACGGGCAAATTGTAGTAGGAAATACTATGCAGATTTCTTTGGCGTGCGACCACAGGGTTGTTGACGGTGCTACCGGCGCCCAGTTCTTACAAACAGTAAAAATGTATCTGGAAAATCCGGTTTCTTTACTGGCGTAATTTAGATAATAGTTAACAGATTTCTATAAAATGTAAGAAGTTAATTAGTTAATGGGAAAATATGTTGATAAGTTAGAAATTTAGAAGTAAGATTTACGAATTAGTATTTTAGATGTAAGACTTTAGATCTTTTCTTTCTTCTAACTTCTTTTTTCTAAAATCTAACTTAAATAACAAACCTATAAATTCATTCTTTTAAATTAAAAAATACAAAAAAATGTCAAACATCACTCTTACCATGATTAAACCGGATGCTGTGGAAAAAGGTTTCACAGGAAATATTCTTAAGGATATTACTGATGCCGGATTTACCATAATAGCTTTAAAATTAACTCAATTGACTAAAGCTGATGCTGAAAAATTTTATGCGGTTCACAAAGAACGTCCTTTCTTTTCAAGTCTGGTAGAATTCATGACTTCCGGACCGATTGTAGCTGCCGTATTGAAAAAAAATAATGCAGTAGAAGATTTCCGTAAATTAATCGGAGCTACCAACCCTGAAAATGCAGGAGAAGGAACCATAAGAAAAAAATACGCAGAATCTGTGGAAAAAAATGCGGTTCATGGTTCAGACAGTGATGAAAATGCAACTATTGAAGCTCAATTCCATTTTGCAGATAAAGAAATTTACTCATTTTTGTAATAAATGAGTAATTGAATGACAGAATAAACTGATATTTCTCTTGTTATGCTATTATTCTGTCATTCAATATATCTGTTAACAGAATTATTCTTACCTTAGATGCCCTCAAAATTTTCAAGAAATGACCAAGTCTATTGATATAATCTATGAAGAATATTCTGACTGGAATACACTATCTCCAGAAGATTTACAATTACTTCAGGAAGCAAAAACAGCAAGAGAATCTGCTTATGCCAAATATTCGGAATTTAAAGTCGGGGCTGCTCTTCTTCTCGATAACGGAAAAATAATTTCAGGGAACAATCAGGAAAATGCAGCTTATCCCAGTGGGTTATGTGCAGAACGTACTGCCATTTTCTATGCTATCGCCAATTATCCTTCCGCCACTATTCTTAAAATGGCCGTAGTTGCAGGAAAAGAAAATGACAATCCGCATCCGGTATCACCATGCGGAGCCTGCCGGCAAGTATTGCTGGAATATGAAAACCGTCAAAAAAAACCTATAGAATTTTTTTTCACAGGAATGAAGGGTAAAGTACTCAAATTTTCCCGGTGTTCCGATTTACTTCCTTTCAACTTTGACGGAAGTTTATTATAAATAAGCTAAAAATTGATATTGATAAATTCAACTATTTAACCGATATTTGTTGGTTATGAATCAATACTATTGGGGTGTATAAAAAATATGAAAGTTACTGAACATATCAAAAAGGCAGAAGGAAAAACTTTGTTTTCATTTGAAATTTTACCTCCTAAAAAAGGAGAAAACCTGCAAAGCATTTTTTCCAATATTGATCCATTAATGGATTTTAATCCCCCATTTATTGATGTAACTTATCATAGAGAAGAATTTGAATACAAAGAACTTCTCAATGGACTGGTCAAGAAAATTGTAACCCGAAAACGTCCGGGAACGGTAGGAATATGTGCTGCCTTACAGCATCGTTATAATGTAGATGCGGTACCTCATCTGATTTGTGGTGGATTTAACAAAGAAGAAACTGAAAATCTGCTGATCGATTTTAATTTCCTGGGAATTGACAATGTATTGGTTCTCCGCGGAGATGCCATAAAAAGCGAAGGTTCCTTCCAACCCCATCCCCAAGGACACTGCTATGCTAATGAACTGACCGAACAGGTGGTGGAAATGAACCATGGAAAGTATTTACATGAGGAATACGCTGACGGAGCTACAGATTTTTGTATCGGTGTGGCCGGATATCCTGAAAAACATTTTGAAAGTCCTAATTTGGATACGGATTTGTATTATCTGAAAAAGAAAGTGAATTCCGGAGCGGAATATATTGTAACTCAGTTATTTTATAATAATCAAAAGTATTTTGATTTTGTAGAAAGATGCCGGAAAGCAGGAATCACAGTTCCGATCATTCCGGGAATCAAACCTGTTTCCATCAAAAAGCATCTTACTATCCTACCTAATATTTTCCATATTGATATGCCTCAGGAATTGGTATTGGAAGTGGAAAAATGTAAAGACAACAAAGCTGTTTATGAAGTGGGAATTGAATGGGCAATTAATCAATGCAAAGAACTTATGGAATATGGCGTACCGGTTCTGCATTTTTATTCTATGGGAAGATCAGAAAATATCCGGAGAATTGCTAAGGAATTATTTTAAATGGAAAAAATCAGATTAAAAAATATAAAAGTTTATGCTTATCATGGTTGCCTGGAGGAAGAAGCTAAAATCGGGTCTTTTTATCTAGTCAATCTAACGGTTTATTTGGATTTGGAAAAAGCCGGGAAATCGGACAACCTGAAAGATACTGTAAATTATGCAGAGTTAACAAAAATTGTACAGGAAGAAATGTCTGTCCGGTCTAATTTGTTGGAGAATGTTGCCCACCGGATTTTAACTTCCATAAAATCCCGATTTAAAGATATAAAAGGAGCAAAAGTATCTGTTTCTAAAATTAATCCTCCTGTTAATGCAAATTGCAAGGAAGTAAAAGTAACTTTTAAAAAGAAATTTTAACAGGAATTTAGATTAATTCAAAAAAAATTGTAGATTTGCAGTCCAAATAAAGGGCTTCGTGGCCGAGTGGCTAGGCAGAGGTCTGCAAAACCTTGTACAGCGGTTCGAATCCGCTCGAAGCCTCAAAAACCATCTTTTTCAAGATGGTTTTTATTTTTTTCCTTGTTTATATAAATCTCTGGATTTGAATCCTGAAGTTAAAATTTCGGAAGATTCTTTTAAACGATTCTGCTGAGTCTCTTCTTTTTCAGCACTGTAAATATATCTTGCCCAGTCTTTTTGATAACCAAAGGTAAGAGATTCATAAAACGTCAAAGCCTGAAGGTTATTCTTTTTCAGCCAGATTTTCACATCATCTATATGATTAATGTAATCATCTACACACTGGGATTTTGCAGTGGATTTCTTTTCCAATTTTTCTTCCTGTTTCAGACCTACTACTGTGAAAGTATCATCCAGGCTTACCATCCGGGAAAATTTAATTTTGCTTCCCAAAGCATATCCTTCTTCATCCACTTGTAAGAAAGGGAAAATATCGTCCCGATGAATGGCAACCGAAAATTCTTTGTTATCTTTTTTAGGATATGCAAAAAACAGATAGCCTTTTTTATTAAGCTTATTTCCGGAGATAATCTTCTCAAGTAAATTCTTCATTTCATCTAAAGTAAATACAAAAGCAAAAATCAGATCAAAAGAAGTAGATTCAGATAAATCTGTTTTGTATTCTTTAAATTCTGAAAAGAGATTTTTTCGGTTTTCTGGTAGGGAAAGGATTAGTTTTTCAGAAAACTGATTTAGTTTTAATTTATCTATTATAGACATAAATAATTTTAGTGTAAAACTAATAACAGATAATCAGAATTCCTAGTCCTAAGGAAATTTAAATGTATTATTCTAAATCATTTACATACTCTCTCTTCAACATACTATATACGGCCAAATCCGTAAATTCTTTAGTTGCCAGCAATAATCCCTCGCGTTCAATTCCTTCCTGTTTAAAATTCAATCTTTCGGGTATTTTCTGGCTTTTCTCATTTCCTACAGCAACCTTAATCCGAACAGAATTTAATTCTAATTCGGAAAAAGCAATTTCTAGTAGTTTTTTTACAGAATGTGTAACAATTCCTCTTCCTTGCTGCCTCTCGGATATCCAATAACCAATTTCCGCCTTTTTATCGGCTTTATCCATATGGCTAAATCCAATCAACCCCATAAAGGTTTTGCCTTCATAAATTGAATATTGAATTTGGTTGGTATCCAAAACGTTTTGTACATAAGCACGGGTAAAATCAATATGGGTTGTTTCATCTACAAAAGGAAGCCACTCTCTTAAATAATCTCTTTCCCTATCAATGGTTTTATAAATTATTAAAACATCTTCTATAGACAATGGATATAGGTACACAGCGTCTTTTACGGGTATCATAAAGTTTTCTAGATTAAGTTAAATAAATATGTTATGTTAGTCTAATAACAAATTTACTAAAAAATTTAATCTATGAACCTAAAATAGTTAAAAAAATGTGATTTTATCAGTTTATGATAAGATTCTCAACGATTTAAAGAGTGCTTACTGTAAATTTTCAATCACAATAGCACTGGCTCCTCCTCCTCCGTTACAAATGGCTGCTGCTCCATATCTGGCATTGTTTTGCTTTAGTACATTAAGTAAGGTAACTATGATACGGGACCCGCTATTTCCTAATGGATGCCCTAAAGAAACCGCTCCTCCATTTACATTCACTTTATCGGCATCAATACCCAGAATTTTAGTGTTTACCAGTCCTACTACGGAAAAGGCTTCATTAAACTCAAAATAATCTATATCTTGTATGGAAAGGTTTGCTTTTTTCAAAGCAACAGGTAATGCTTTAGACGGGGCTATGGTAAATCTTTTAGGTTCGCAGGCAGCGTCTCCGTAACCCACAATTTTTGCTAACGGCTTCAATCCCAATTCTTGTGCTTTTTCTGCAGACATTAAGACTAAAGCGGAGGCTCCGTCATTTAAAGTGGATGCATTGGCTGCAGTCACAGTTCCGGTTTTCTGAAATGCCGGAGATAATTCTTTTAATTTGTCGAAATTTATATTTTTATATTCTTCATCTTCTGAAATGATAACCGGATCTTTTTTTCTTTGCGGCACGCTTACCGGAATAATTTCTTCTTTAAATTTCCCTGATTCCCAGGCATTTTTAGATCTTGTATAGGAATTCACAGCAAATTGGTCCTGATCTTCCCGGGAGAAATTATATTCTTCCGCACAAAGATCAGCAAAAACTCCCATATGCTGCTGGTCGTATGCATCAATCAATCCATCTCTTAGCAAGCCATCGACCAGTTTCTGATCACCAAATTTATTTCCTGTTCTTCCTGTGGTAATATAATAAGGAATCTGGGACATGGATTCCATTCCTCCTGCTACCACTATTTCATTATCTTCAGATTGTATGGATTGGGCTCCTATAATCACTGCCTTCATTCCTGAAGCACATACTTTGTTTATTGTTGTACAGGGAACCGTATCCGGAATTCCTGCTCCTAAAGAAGCTTGTTTTGACGGAGCCTGACCTTCATTAGCTTGTATTACATTTCCGATGAATACTTCTTGTACTAAAGATTTATCTAAATTGATTTTATCTAATGCACCTTTAATTGCTGTTGCTCCTAATTGAATAGCTGAAACTGTGGACAAACTTCCTAAAAAACTTCCTATGGGTGTCCGAACTGCTGAAACAATAACAACTTCTTTTTTCATTTCTATATTAATGATTTTTTATTAGTAATTTTTTTAATACTATAATTGTTTGAGGGTAAATATAGTACTTTTAAAATTATTTTTTATTTCTTTATTTTGAATTTTTTTAAATAAAATAATTCATCCAACCAATGTCAGATTTATAAAGAAAGGAATGAAGTTTTATAGAAAAACACTATGAATAACAAAGATCGTTTTAATAAAAGAATAAAGATAAGATGCTAAGTTTAGTATCTTATCTTTTCTTACTATTTTTTTGAATTTAAATTACTTTATAATTAATTTTTTAGAAACTCCTTTGGATGTTTTTATAATATATATTCCTGAAGTATATCCTGAAACATTTAAAGAAGAAACTCCTTTTGCAGACTGAACTTTTTTGGCTGATAAATCAAAAACTTCAATATCAACAGTTTTGCTAAAGTATGCAATACCTCCTTGTTTTACAGGATTTGGAGAAATAATAAAATCTTCTGCGTGAGAATTAGATTTTACATCCTCTATTCCTAAATTTTGCCCGATAATAGAAAAATCATCTAATACGATTTTTGCTCGAGTACCAGTTCCTCCTGCTCCATCTTCAACTCTAATGATGAGATTTACATTAGCTTGATTGTTGGTTGTTGAAGGCAGGTTGTAAGTATAAGAAGTAAAACCTGACTGGTCAGCATTTGGAAACTCACCTACTGCATAAGAATCGACTACTGTACCATCAACACTTGTATCAACAATTAATTTGGTAGGACGAGTACCTGTGGAATTTTTCATTGCCTTCATCACAAAGGAAAATGTTACAGAAGAATAATTGGTTAAATCCAAACTCATAGTAACTTTACCCTGAAAACTTCCTGTAGGAATAACGCTTAATGCAGCTGGGCCTGAATTGTAATTAGTTACATCTCTAGATATTCTTGATCCATCAGTTGCAACCTCATTTCCTGTAATAGAAGGATAAATCACAGCAGGAGTGCCTGTTGCCGCAAAAGGATCATCAAAACTCTGAGTGTATGGTAAAGTATTAATTTGCGCAAAAGACAAAGAGCTCAGTAAGAGCAATCCTGCAATAAATAAATTTTTTCTCATATATTTTGTTTTAATTATACATTAAAGGTAAAGAGTCCTTTAATTTTCACACCTGACGGTTATCAGGATTTATTATATGTAGAATTTTTGTAGTGTATCTTTCTGAGATTAAAAACAGATTAGCTAATGTAATTATCTGTTTTTAAATTAAATAAATTGAAACAACAAATTTATTCCTCCTGAATGTTAAGAATGTAATTTTGTATGTAGAGTTTTTGTAGCATTTTGTTTATAATTTTTTGGATTAAAAATCAATAAACATATCTGGCTTAATTAAATAAAAAAAATTTGATAGATTATTGTTCATCCATGTTGATGACCAACTTATCGGTTTTAGGATGTGCCACACAGGTAAGCATCTTCCCATTATCAATATCATCATCGGTAAGTACCAAGTTCTCTCCTAAAATTATATCTCCTTTTATTTTTATACACTGGCAAGTTCCGCATACTCCACCTTTACAAGAGTATGGAGCATCTATTCCGCTATCCAGCAAGGCTTCCAATAAAGAACTTCCATTATTGATCCAGTTCATTGTACGGGTTTCTCCTTCATAGGTAAAAGTAACCTGCACTTCTTTCACGGTTGAACGTTGGATTTGATCATCATGAAAAACTTTTTCAATGGGTTCATAGAGTTCATAATGGATATTTTTCTTGGGAATTCCGTGATGATATACTGCATTGGCTAAAATCAGTATCATTTCCTTGGGGCCACAGATCAACACTTCATCTACTTCATCCCAATCCACAATCTGATTGATAATCAGTTCTACTTTATGTTCATCTATAAATCCTTCAAAAAATTTATCTTTCATTTCCTGCTCGGAATAGAAATAATGAAGAAAGAAGTTTTCCGGATATTGATTTTGAAGCCGGTCTAGTTCCAATTTGAACATAACATCCTGTTCACTGGTATTTCCGTAAAAAAGATAAAAATTAACTCCTTGTTCTTTTTTCAAGGTATCTTTAAGAATGCTCATAACCGGAGTTATTCCGCTTCCTCCGGCAAAAGCTATGAGTGTACGTTTTTCATCGGGACGGGAAGGAATTCCAAACGTTCCCATAGGAGCAGAAACCTGTAATTTATCTCCTATTTTCACATGTTGCTGTACATAATTGGAAACAAAGGCCTTAGAAACTTCTTTTACTGCAAAGGAAATATGCCCTTCATACGGAGCGGTACAAATGGAATATTCTCTTTCCACATTTTGTCCATCAATTTCAAATCTGAACCGGACAAACTGCCCCGGCTTCCATACAAAAACAGACTTTAATTCTTCCGGAATAGATAGATCTACCTGGATACTTTTGGATGTTAATTTTTTTATATTTTGTACGGTTAAGGAGTAAAAGTTCATATTATCCTATTTTTTTCGAGCGTATAAAATTAGAGGTTTTTTAAAATAAAAACCGGATATTCTCTATTGAGTTTTCTTATATGATTATCTGTCTTATTTAACCAAAACCTACGGAATCTGTGGAGAAGAACTATCTACAGAAATAATACTATCCACAATATATTTGGTATATCCTCTCCAGGGCAAAGCTCCGAAATATTCTTTATAATGTAGCTTAACATCTTTTCCTGTAAGATTCATTAATTTCTCCGCTAATTCTTTATCCTTGATCGAAAATTCAAATTCATTGGATTGTACTCCTCCGGCCATTGCTGATTTTAGTCCGGTCTGGATCAGCTTACCTTCATACGTTTTAAAGATGATTCCTTTATGCATCACATAATTAAGCTGTCCGGCCTTTACGCTGCTATCTCCGTAAGGAACATAAAAATATACACAGAAAGCTCCCACAGCCAATACAATAATACCTATCAGTATTTTTACTATTGTTTTTTTCCAGGAACTTTGTTTAGTTTCTTCCATGTTAAATAAATTATATTGTTTTAACTATTACCGAAATTTTACTCTTATTTATTGATTTTTAATTTTACGCTAAGATACTAAATTAACCATTCTATTATACAAATCCGAACAAACTTCCCATTATTACCAAAAGGGTATCTAACCTGTTGTTCTCTAGCTGGATTAAGATATAAGTAATATGCTTTTATTATTCACAGATATTTTCATTAATTCTTCCTCCTGGTCCCTTATATTTTTCATTTTATCCATTTTAATAATACATTTGCAGTTGAATTTGATTTATTCCTATTTATGTCTGCAATCAATCAACAAAAAACCACTTTCACTATACTTTCACGACTGGGGATATCCCATATGTTCAACGATATGCTTCAATCAGTAATTCCTGCTATTTACCCTTTATTAAAAAGTTCGTTGTTACTCAATTTTACCCAAATAGGATTGATTACTTTCATCTTCCAAATGTCCTCTTCTTTGTTCCAGCCTGTGGTGGGAATACTTACCGACCGGAAACCTCAACCCTATTCTCTTCCAATAGGAATGACTTTCAGCATGGCAGGCATTCTTTCTCTTGCTTTTGCTTCGGATTTTACTCATGTCCTTATCGCCGTATTTTTGACCGGACTGGGATCTTCTATTTTTCATCCGGAAGCTTCTCGACTGGCACACCTGGCATCAGGAGGAAAACACGGTTTGGCTCAATCTATTTTTCAGGTAGGAGGTAATTTCGGAAGTTCCATCGGACCGTTAATCGCTTTATGGATCATCACTCCCTATGGTCAGAAAAATGTTGGATGGCTGTCTATCACTGCTTTAGTTGCCATAGGAATCATGTTGTTTATCAGTAAATGGTACAAGGAAAACCTAAGTCGTTTAAAACCACTTAAAAAGGAAGGAAAAAGAATTTACCCCGATTCTCCCGTAAAATCCCGTTCCAAAGTAATTCTGGTACTTTCTATTCTATTGTTGCTGATATTTTCCAAATATGTTTATATGGCGAGTTTGAACAGTTATTATATGTTTTACCTTATTAACAAATTTGGTGTTTCCATTCATGATGCTCAATTATATTTATTTGCTTTTTTATTCTCGGTAGCTGTGGGAACCATTGTTGGAGGACCTGTCGGCGATCGCATCGGACGGAAATATGTAATCTGGTTCTCTATTGTGGGAACGGCACCTTTCGCTTTGATTATGCCTCACGTAAACCTGATGTGGACTTGCATTTTAAGCATCATAATCGGGTTGATTCTATCTTCTGCTTTTTCAGCTATTCTGATATATGCTCAGGAATTGCTTCCAGGAAAAGTTGGATTAATCGGTGGATTATTTTTCGGATTGGCTTTTGGAATTGCAGGTATTGCCTCTGCTATTCTGGGAAAAGTTGCTGATCATACAAGCATTCAATATGTTTATACTATCTGCTCTTTTCTTCCTTTGCTTGGTTTGGTTGCCAGTTTCCTGCCTAATACAAAAAAAGCTAAAAGTCATTAGGCAAAAGCTCTTAGCCGACCATTACTTTGTTATTCAATTACCTAATTGGCTACCACCGGTTACCATGGCTATTTTATTAGTTGATTCCATTTTAATTTTTCATTTTTTGCTAAACAAAGTTAGCAAAAAACTATCCTCATAAAACGGAATATTTTCCAGATTGATTTTAGTTATAGTAAGAAATTTTAATATGAAGATTTTAACTTTTTCAAAAACAAAAAGAACAATATTCCCAGTCCGGTACCCGTTCCCAATCCTTGCAAAAAATCAACTAAATTAGATGGTTCAAAAATTCTCCAACAAGGGATGGTTGATAATATAATTCCTGTAGCTAATAAAATTCGTTGTCTAAAATTTAAATTTTTCATTTTTTAAATCAATGCTTAATATGTATTCGATTTTCAGGAAATGTTACTATTTTACTTTTTAAAATTTAAAGTATAGTTCTTTTCTTTTCCGTATAATTTGTAGAAAGAAAAACTCTGTTTTTCTGCTAACTCCCGGGTTGCTTTTATGGTAAGTTTATCAGGATCTCCCGCTTGCTCAGAAATGGAAAGAATTCCTCCTTTTTTCAATATCCGGTGAAATTCACGAAAATATTCTTCTTTCTTTTCAACCTCCCCTATTACTGTTATCATATAAATCCGGTCAAAACAGTTATCCTCAAAGTCAAATGTATTTCCATCGCACAGATAATAATCTACATTGGTAAGTTTTCTTTTGTCCAACCGTTTTTTAGCATAATCCAGCATTTCCTGCTGAATATCTGCCAAAACCAATTTTCCCTGAGGTAATTCTTCTGCAATTTTTCTGCTGAAAATATCCCGGACCTGCTCCCACTTCCATCACCTGCATCGTTTTTTCCAGTTCCAGTCTTTCAGCCAATTGTTTAGGAGAAAGAAAAATATTTCTTAGCGGAATTAACAAGGTAAATGCCCACTGATAGGGAAATACTCCTTTTGATACAAATCTTTTTATTACTTCTGATTTCTCTTGTTTTTTTATTTCCACCTATTATTTTTGTTTACAGTGCTTCCACATATTTTTTAAAGTTATCCAGAATTGCCTGCCAACCTTCCTGTTGCATTTCCACCGGATTTTCATTTTCGGGTTCAAAGGTTTCTTCTATTTGGGTTGCATCTCCCAGAAAAGAAAATATCACCTCTACTTTCCGTCCGTCATCCATAGTATATTTTATTTGGTGATGGAACCATATTTCATCATAGGTTCCGGAAAAATCGAATCCCATACTTCCGTCTTTGGCTTCCATTCTATACCTGAACCGACCTCCTTCTCTCAGGTCATTCTCCGCTTCCGGCGTATGCCAGCTATCTAAAGCAGTATTCCAATGAATAATATCTTCAGGAGTTGTCCAGCATTCCCATACATTTTCCAGAGAAGAATCCACAACCACCTGGACTGTAATCTGTTTTTTAGTGTTTGATTCCATTTTTTATAGTTTATAGAATAAAACCCGCATACTTCATGCCACACCCTTTATTTATATTCAAAATCTTCTACCACCTTATATTCATTCTTATTACCATCAAACTGAAAATACAGATGTTGAAATCCGTTAGTTAATAGAATATAATTAGCCTGAATCTGAATATTATACCGGGCTGCTTGTTCAAAGGTTTCCTGAGTCAACAAAACTTCCGGAGCCTTACATTCCACTAGTAACCAAGGCTGGGTTTTCTTTAATAATAAAATATCCAATCGCTTGATTTGCCGATTGAGTTCTACTTTTTTTTCGATCAGAAAGGCAGAATTTGGAATTTTTTTCTCTGTTTTTAAAAACCGGATGGTATGTTGGCGAACCCATTCTTCTGATGTGAGAATTAACCATTTTTTCCTAACTTCGTCAAAAATATACCAAAGAGAATTCTCCTCTTTGATTTGAAATTTGTATCGTTCAGGAAAGTTTAAAACCGACAGTTCCATTATCTGAATATGAAAGAATATAATAATTTGGTCAAAGATATTAAAAACAAAAAGTTTTTACCTATTTATTTTCTGGAAGGAGACGAACCTTTTTACATTGACAAAGTAAGTGAACTGTTGGAAGAAAACGTTCTGAATGAAGACGAAAAGGCTTTTAACCAGAATATTATTTATGGAACGGAAACGGATGTAGACCAGATTATTTCTTTGGCTAAGCAGTTCCCGATGGGAGCCGAACGGCAATTAGTGATAGTAAAGGAAGCCAAAGGAATAACTTTTGATAAATCCGAAACTTTTGAGGCTTATATAAAAAATCCGCAACCTTCCACCGTTTTAGCCATTAATTTCAAATACAAATCCCTTGATAAACGCAAATCTTTAACCAAATTACTGGCAAAACAAGGTTATGTTTTTTCCAGTGAAAAATTATATGACAATCAGGTTCCTGCCTGGATTGGTTCGCTTTGCCAATCCTTAGGACTGGAAATTGATGAAAAGTCCAAGGCTTTATTGTCCGAGTTTTTAGGAACAGACCTTTCTCGCATTGATAATGAAATCAATAAACTCAAACTGATTTTAGGAGATTCTAAAAAAATAACTCCGGAAATTATTGAGCGAAATATCGGAATCAGTAAGGAATACAACAACTTTGAGTTGCGAAAAGCAATTGTGGAAAAGAATATAACTCAAGTGTATAAAATTGTGGATTATTTTGAAAAGAATCCGAAAGCCAACCCGATTGTTCTTACCTTCGGAACTCTGATCAGCTTATTTACCAATATCCTGATCGTTCATACTCTTCCGGTAAAATCTCCTCAGAACATCGCGAAAGAACTAAAGATCAATCCGTTTTTTGCTAATGAATACCTGACAGCCATTCAGAATTATTCCCTAAAAAAAACAACTGCCTGCATTGCTTATTTACGGGATGCCGATATGAAATCCAAAGGAGTGAATGTTTCCTCTCATGCAACTACCAAAGATATTTTAATGGAAATGTTGTACAAGATTTTACATTAAACATAACTTAAAACCTAAAAAATAAATTAACCTACTTCTATTTTTTTATAAATCCATCTATTTTTTCCATCTGTTCACTTTTCAAATTCCCTATATTTGAATTAGGATGAAAACAACTTAACCATGACAGAGATAAAAGTTATAGCCGGATTGCTGGTTAAGGCAGAACATTATGAAGAAATAAAGAATGCCTTTCATGCCGTTGTGGATGAAAGCCGAAAGGAAGAAGGAAATATTTCCTATGATCTGCATCAGGACACAAAAGAACCTCTAAAATATATCATTATAGGATCCTGGAAATCTGAGGATGCCATTGACATTCACAATACAAGTATTCATTTCCGTAATTTCCTAAAAATCATTGAAGGAAAACTGGACCAGCTAGATGTAGATGTGGTGAAAAAGACATATTAACAGAGCTGATAGCCAATAATTAGAGAATGCCAGAATTTCAAAAATCTAAAATCTAACCACTAATAGTTATTGTTCTCTTTTTACTTCTTACCTCTTACTTTTTACAAAAAAATCTATGGTTATTAAAAATTTTTCCAAATTTTTATTGGAATTCCAAAATAATTTATAAATTTGTGTCATCAAATAAAAAAACAGAAATGATTAATCTACATTTACATCATCATCATTTTACAGCTTCCTTCCAGGTGAGTTAGATGATTGATTTTGTATTTGTAATCACAAAATAAATAGAAACCGCCTGAGTAATCCGGCGGTTTTTTATTTAGGAATTACTCAGGTCTTAAAAAAGAATAAATTATATGAGTAAACTGAAAATTGCTATTCAAAAAAGCGGACGATTAAGCGAAAAATCCCTCGAGTTACTCAGGGAATGCGGAATTAAAATTTCCAACGGAACCCAGAAACTAAAAACCGTTTCTTCCAATTTCCCTATTGAAATCCTGTTTCTCCGGGATGATGATATTCCCCAATACGTAGAACAAAATGTAGCCGACATTGGTATCTTAGGAGAAAATGAAGTCTGGGAAAAAGACCGGAAAGTGGAAATCATACGCAAAGTTGGTTTCGGAAATTGCCGCCTTTCCCTTGCCATTCCCAAAGATGAAAACTATACCGGATTATCCTATTTCAACTATAAAAAAATTGCCACTACTTACCCTAAAATTCTTGACAAATTCTGCAAGGAAAAAGGATTGAATGTAGAAATTGAGGAAATAAGCGGAAGTGTGGAAATCGCTCCGGGTATCGGACTGGCAAACTGTATTTTCGATATTGTAAGCACCGGAAGCACTTTATTAATGAACGGATTGAAAGAAGTGGAAACCGTTGCTCAAAGTGAAGCGGTATTGATTAAATCCCCGCAACTTTCCGAAGAAAAACAACAAATTCTGGATAAACTATTATTCCGCATTCAGGCAGTGATCTATTCCCGTGAAAACAAATACATCCTGCTAAATTCCCCAAATGAAGCCGTGCAACAAATTATTTCCCTGTTGCCGGGAATGAAAAGTCCAACGGTACTTCCTTTAGCAGAACAAGGCTGGAGTAGTATTCATTCCGTAATAAAAGAAGATGAATTCTGGGATATTATCGACCAGTTGAAAGCCTTGGGTGCTCAGGGAATTTTAATAATCCCGATAGAGAAAATGATTCTTTGATTGTAAAAAATTAAGATGTAAGAAATTAGATTTTAGACACAAGACCTTTTCTTTCTTCTAACTTCTTTTTTCTAATTTCTAACTTAAAATCAATTATTAATAAAATGAAAATTATACAATATCCTTCACCCAATACCTGGAAAGAATTAATCCGTCGACCGGAAAATGAGAAGGTTTCCCTTCAGGAAACCGTTCAGAAAGTATTTACAGAAGTTGGAAATTCTGGTGATGAAGCACTCAAAAAATATACCCTGCAATTTGACAAAGTAGATCTTTCCGATCTAAAAGTTTCTGATAACGAACTTGCAGAAGCAGAACAACTGATCTCCGACGAGTTAAAACAAGCGATTATTCAGGCAAAAAATAACATTGAAAAATTCCACTTATCCCAAAAAGAAACCTTTCAGGTCATAGAAACTCAGCCTGAAGTTAAATGTTGGAGAGAATCACGGGCGATTGAAAAAGTCGGATTATACATTCCCGGAGGAAGTGCTCCACTGTTCTCTACTGCATTAATGCTGGGAGTTCCTGCAAAAATTGCCGGATGTAAACAAATTGTATTGTGTACTCCACCAGACAAAAACGGGAAAATACATCCTGCCATTTTATTCGCTGCAAAAACCATTGGAATACAGGAAATATATAAAGTCGGAGGCATTCAGGCAATTGCCGCTCTCACATTAGGAACGGAAAGTATTCCGAAAGTTTATAAAATTTTCGGTCCCGGAAATCAATACGTAACCGCTGCCAAACAACATGCGCAGGAATTCAACGTCAGTATTGATTTACCTGCCGGACCGAGTGAAGTTTTGGTTATTGCCGATTCACAGGCAAATCCGGATTTTGTAGCTGCCGATTTACTTTCCCAAGCAGAACACGGAGCCGACAGCCAGGTAGTATTTCTCACTACCGATGAAACTATTTTAAATCAAACACTTACGGCTATTGATAAACAACTGGAAACTTTACCAAGAAAAGAAATTGCCGAAAAAGCCTTAAACAACAGCCTGACTGTTTTATTTAAAACATTAGATGAATGCTTGGAATTTAACAACCTATATGCTCCCGAACATTTAATTCTGGCAACAGAAAACGCAATGCAACACACTCCAAAAATTGAAAATGCCGGATCAGTATTTTTAGGGAATTACAGTTGTGAAAGTGCCGGAGATTATGCCAGTGGAACCAATCACACGTTGCCTACCAACGGATATGCGGTTAATTACAGCGGAGTTTCTCTGGATAGTTTCATCAAAAAAATTACCTTTCAGGAATTGAGTAAAACCGGATTGAAAAATATTGGAAAAACTATTGAATTAATGGCGGAAGCTGAACAATTGCATGCTCACAAAAACGCGGTAAATATTAGATTAAAATAAAAATATGAAATCAACTAAAAATATAACTCAACTTGTACGACCTGCTGTTCTTGCCATGCAGCCTTATTCCAGTGCAAGAGATGAATCCGGGGGAATAGAAGGAATTTTCCTGGATGCCAATGAAAATCCGTTTGGAGAAAACAACCGATATCCCGACCCTTACCAGAAAACCTTAAAACAGAAAATCAGTCAGTTAAAAACCATTTCTCCTGAAAATATTTTCATAGGAAACGGAAGCGATGAAATCATCGATCATATTTACCGTGTATTCTGCAATCCGGGAAAAGACAAAGCCATGATCTTCAATCCCACTTTCGGAATGTATCAGGTAGCTGCGGAACTCAACGAAGTGGAAATTATTGATGTTCCTTTAACTCAGGATTTTCAGATCAACATAGAAGAAGCCAAAAAATACTTTTCTGACAAAAACCTGAAAGTAGTTGCTATTTGCACTCCCAATAATCCGACCGGAAATAACATCAATCCGGAAGATATTGATTTCATTCTGAATAACTTCAACGGAATTATCGCTATTGATGAGGCTTATATAGAATTTACCGACCAGAAATCTTATCTGGAAAAAATCAAGGATTACCCAAATGTAGTTGTTTTCCAAACCATGAGCAAAGCCTGGGGAATTGCCGGAGTTCGGATTGGGATGGCGTATGCCAATGTGGAAATTATCCAATTGCTAAACAAAGTAAAACATCCTTATAATATCAGTGTAGTAAACCAAAAAGCTGCATTGGATGCTTTGAATAAACTGGATGAATTTGAAAAAAGAAAATCGATTATTCTTTCCGAGAAAGAAAAAGTATATCAGGAACTGGAAAAACTTTCCATAATTACTAAAATTTATCCTTCGGATGCTAATTTCTTTCTGGTGGAATTTTCCAATGCCGATAACATATTTTCCAAATTATTAGAACAGAATATCATCGTCCGGAATCAGTCAACAAAAATCAAAAATTGTTTACGGATTACTATTGGAACTCCGGAAGAAAATCAAAAACTCATTCAACTCCTAAAAAAGCTCGTATGAAAAAAGTACTTTTTATAGACCGTGACGGAACTTTGGTAATAGAACCTCCGGTGGATCTTCAACTGGATAGTCTGGAAAAACTGGAATTTTATCCCGGAGTATTCCAAAATCTGTCAAAAATTGCCAGGGAAATGGATTACGAATTAGTCATGGTTACCAATCAGGACGGATTGGGAACAGATTCTTTTCCGGAAGAAACTTTCTGGCCTGCTCAAAATAAAATCATTCAGGCTTTTAAAAACGAAGGAATTATATTTTCAGAAATCCTTGTCGACCGGAGTTTTGAACATGAAAATCTTCTTACCCGAAAACCCAGAACCGGAATGCTTACTCATTACCTGAAAGGAAATTACGATTTAGCCAATTCTTATGTAATCGGAGATCGATCAACAGATGTTCAACTTGCTCAAAATCTGGGGGCTCAATCCATTTATATGGGAAATGAAAAAGAAGTTGAGACAACTTTAATTACCCAAAACTGGGCGGAAATCTACCAATATCTTAAAAAACAGCCCCGAAAAGCTAAAGTTATTCGGAATACCAACGAAACCAAAATATCTGTGGAAATCAATCTGGACGGTTCAGGAAAAAGCTCCATTCATACCGGATTGGGATTCTACGACCATATGCTGGAACAAATCGCCAAACACGGAAACATGGATTTGTTCATCACCGTTCAAGGAGATCTTCATGTAGATGAACACCATACGATTGAAGATACGGGAATTGCCTTGGGAGAAGCAATTTTACAGGCATTGGGAAGCAAAAAAGGAATTGAACGTTATGGTTTCTTATTGCCTATGGACGATTGTCTGGCACAGGTGGGAATTGATTTTGGCGGACGTCCGTGGATCGTATGGAATGCGGAATTCAAGCGGGAAAAAATAGGCGAACTTCCTACGGAAATGTTCTATCATTTCTTTAAATCATTCAGTGATAATGCCAAATGCAATCTCAACATCAAAGCAGAAGGAGAAAACGAACACCATAAAATAGAAGCTATTTTCAAGGCTTTTGCAAAAGCTATTAAAATGGCCGTAAAACAAACCGACGATAATTTTGCCCTTCCTAGTACAAAGGGCCTACTTTAAAGTTGAACTATTATTTCATTTATGAAACAAGATAATATAGAAGAAAAAGTTAGAATATATTTAAATAAAATAGCTCCAAAAAGTCGTTACGCTTCTTTTGATTATTGTTTTAATTACTTTAAAAAAGAACAAAACCTAGAAAATGATATGGAAAAAAGTTGTTTAATTTTAGGTTTTTATTTAGCTAGTTGGGGAATGTATAGAGGTTCTAGTTTTCTTCTAAAAGAAAAAAGCCTCAAACATATAGAGTCAACTATCTTATATATATCAGAGTTAAAAAAAGATAAATCAATTTTACCATGGGAAATTGATATAGATAATTATACCGATAAAAACATAAATAAAATTATAGAGATATATGACGAGATCAAAAAACGATTAATTGAAGGAAATAATAATCATTTAATATTAATTACCAAAATATTATTAGGTGTTTTTGGATTTGTTCCAGCATTTGACGAAAATTTCTGTGCTGCTTTTAAAAATATTTCTATAGAAAATAATGAAAAATGTAGATTTACAGTACTAAATCACGATTCATTAGATTTTCTTAGGAAATTCTATCAGAAGAATAAAGAGATAATCGATCACTTTTCTAAAAAAACATTCACATTTGGCTTCTATGATGGTGAATATACAAAACTGAATTATTCTAAAGCCAAAATAATTGATATGTATGGATTCCAAATTGGAGCAGAAATAAATAACAAAAAAAGAAGAAAAAATGATCTCAATAATAAAATATAATGCTGGAAATATAAAATCAGTACAAAATGCCTTATCCCGACTTGGAGTTGAATCCATAGTAACGGAAGATCAGGAATTGATACGGAAGGCAGACAAAGTTATTTTCCCCGGAGTGGGAGAAGCCGGAAGTGCTATGACTTACCTTCGGGAAAGAGGATTAGATACTTTTATCAAATCTTTAACTCAACCTTTTTTAGGAATTTGTCTCGGACAGCAACTGATGTGTAAACATTCACAAGAAGGAGATACCCAATGCCTAAATATTTTTGATGTGGAAGTTAGAAAATTCCCTCCAAAAGGAATCGTTCCCCATATGGGTTGGAACAGCATTTATAATTTAAAGGGAGCTTTATTCCAAAACATTCAGGAAAATGATGATGTCTATTTTGTGCATAGTTATTATGTAGATTTATGTGAGGAAACCTCTGCCCAATGCGATTATATTCTGCCATTCAGTGCGGCATTGCAAAAAGATAATTTTTACGCTACTCAGTTTCATCCGGAAAAATCTGCCGATATAGGAGAAAAGATATTGCGGAATTTTATTCAAATACGAAGTTAGAAGTATGATTTTAGAATAGAACTATTGTATTTTAAATTAAACTTAAAAAATTATGGCTGATGAAAACTTATTAAAAAAACTGGAAGAGGCTAGAAAAAAATACAAACCAGAAAAAATAAAAATCATCTTTATTGCAGAAGCCCCTCCTGATTCTTTAGATAGATTCTTTTATTATGAAAATGTTAAAAAAGCAGATTACTTATTCTTAGGGATTATCGATGCTTTATATCCTAATCTTAAAGAAAGCTTTTTAAAATCAAAAAGAACTCCTGAAATAAAGCAAAAAATTTTAAGTCAATTCAAAAGAGATGGATTTTATCTTCTTGATTTATATGAATTACCTATATCTATGAAATTTGAAAGTAAAATAAATGCAAGAAAAAAATTATCAGAAAAACTTAAAAAAATTTGTAATAAAGAAACCTCTATAATCTTAATAAAAAAAGATGTCTATGATAATGTTTATGACTTTCTTAAATCAAACTTTAATGTAATAAATAAAAAAATTAATTTCCCTTCAAATGGATGGCAAAAAAAATTTAAAGAAAAATTTACTGAAGCATTAAAAATCGTAAATCATCAATCAAAAATCTAAATTAAAATGAGAATTATCCCCGCCATTGATATTATAAACGGAAAATGTGTACGCCTGACTAAAGGTGATTACAACACAGAAAAGATCTATCGGGAAGATCCGTTGGATGCTGCTAAGGAATTTGAAGATGCCGGATTGCAATATTTACATCTGGTAGATCTGGATGGTGCTAAATCCAGTCGGATTATCAATCATAAAACCTTGCACAAAATAGCTTCCCAAACCAGTCTAAAAATCGACTTCGGAGGCGGGTTGAAAAGTGATGAAGATATACGGATTGCTTTTGAAAATGGAGCAAATCAAGTAACCGGAGGAAGTATTGCCGTTAAAAATCCGGAGATTTTTCAATCCTGGTTACAACAGTACGGAAGTGAAAAAATTATTCTGGGTGCTGACTGCAACAATCGGATGATCGCTACTCATGGTTGGTTGGAATCTTCTTCTTTAGATGTGATTGATTTCATTCAGGAATATGAAAAGAAAGGCGTAAAATACGTAATTTGCACAGATATTTCCAAAGATGGAATGCTAGAAGGAACTTCCAATGAATTATATTCGGAAATCCTGAAAAAAACAAAGGTAAAATTGATTGCCAGCGGTGGAGTTTCTTCCATAGAAGATTTACATTTGCTGAAAGAAATCGGATGTGAAGGAGCGATTATTGGAAAAGCAATTTATGAGGGAAAAATTGATTTAAAAAAACTATCTGAATTTTAGTAGTTAGAAGTACGAAGTTAGAAAAAAGTACGAAATCAGAAGTACGAAATTGGAAATACAAAATTTGAAGTTAGAAATGATATGAAAGAATTTGATCTAAAAATAAGAACACAACAATTTGCTATTTCTATTCTAAAACTATTACAAACTTTTCCTAATAAATACCCATATATTGCTATTAACAATCAATTAACCAGAGCGGGAATGTCGGTAGGTGCAAATTATCGCGCAGCAAAAAGAGCAAAATCTACCCGGGATTTTATACATAAATTAAAAATTGTAGAAGAAGAATGTGATGAATGTTTATATTTTTTTGAAATACTAACAGAAATTAACGTAGAACTAAAATCTCAGACTATTCCATTACATCAAGAAGGTGAAGAAATTTCAAAAATTATTGTTTCAACTATTAATAAAGTTAAAAATAATGAAAATCAATACTCAAAGTTCTAACTTTGTACTTCCAACTTCTAACTTAAAGAAACGAATCATTCCTTGCCTAGATATAAAGAACGGTCGCACCGTGAAAGGAGTTAACTTTGTAAGCCTGATCGATGCCGGAGATCCGGTGGAACTAGCCAAGGCTTATGTGGAACAAGGAGCCGATGAACTGGTTTTTCTGGACATCACAGCCACAATCGAAAACCGGAAAACCCTGATTCATCTGGTAGAACGGATTGCAGAGGAAATCAACATTCCGTTTACTGTTGGCGGAGGAATTAATTCAGTGAGCGATGTTTCTGCTCTTATCAAAGCCGGAGCGGACAAGGTAAGCGTGAATTCTTCCGCAGTAAAAAGACCTGAACTCATTTCTGAAATCGCTGCTCAATTCGGGAGTCAGTGCGTAGTTGTTGCCATTGACACTAAAAAAGAGGATGACGGCTGGAAAGTTTATACTCACGGAGGACACACTCCTACTCCCATTATCACATTGGAATGGGCAAAACAGGTGGAAGAATTAGGAGCCGGAGAAATTCTGTTAACTTCCATGAATAACGATGGAACTAAAAACGGATTTGCTCTGGATATTACTAGCCAGGTTTCCGAACTGGTAAATATTCCGGTAATTGCCTCGGGCGGAGCCGGAACCAGGGAACATTTTAATGATGTTTTTTCAAAAACCAAGGCTTCTGCGGCTTTAGCTGCTAGTATTTTTCATTTTAATGAAATTCCTATTCCTGAACTTAAACACTATTTAATTAATCATAACATACCTACAAGATGAAAATAGATTTTACTAAAAACAACGGATTAGTTCCGGTAATTATACAGGATTCCTTGACTTTACAAGTATTAATGCTTGGTTATATGAATGAAGAAGCATTAATGAAAACTCAAAAAGAAGGAAAAGTTACCTTTTTCAGCCGAAGTAAAAACCGGTTATGGACTAAAGGGGAAACTTCTGGAAATTACCTTTGGGTGAAAGATATTCAGATAGATTGTGATAATGATACATTGTTGATTAAAGCTGTTCCGCAAGGTCCGACTTGTCATACAGGAAGTTATTCTTGTTTTGGTGAACAAGAAATACAAGGTTTTGTGTATGAACTGCAAAATGTAATTCACAATCGTATTGATCAGCAGACTAAAGGTTCTTATACTTATAAATTATTTAAGAAAGGAATTAATAAAATGGCTCAAAAAGTGGGAGAAGAAGCGGTGGAACTGGTAATTGAAGCTAAAGATAATGATGAAAATTTGTTTAAGAATGAAGCTGCTGATTTACTTTACCATTATCTGGTCCTATTAAAGGCAAAAGGTTTTAAACTGGAAGATATAGAAGCTATTTTAAAGGAACGGCATATAAAATAGAACTGCATTGGTAAGTTATATGATGGTATGGATTTAATGTTAATTATATATGAATTTATAAAACTTACAAATGCAGTGTAAAATTATGTAATCTAAAACTGTTCCTTAAAAAAATCCAATGTTCTGTTCTTTAATATATTTACATTTATACCCCTGCTTTATAATTATATAATTAGTTTAACATTGGATTTTAGAATATATTTAATTTAGTGTTAATCCTTATAGTAATTTAGTACTTATATTATTTTTGCTTATTTTGGTATACCAAAGGTAGTGTTATTCAGCAAGGGATATATTACATAAATCCACCTCTTTTTTACCCTTTTCAACCTTTTTCTGTTTTACTGGAATTTTGTTTACGAATTCTACCTGGTGTCATTCCAAAATGTAATTTGCAAAATTTATTAAGATGGGCTGGAGAAGCAAAATCGTATTCAAGACTGATTTCCTTCAATGTTTTCATATTACAATTAATCTCATGAAAAATATTCTTGGCCTTTTGCTGTGTTAACCATTGAGCAGGAGAAACATTAAATGCTTTTTTAAACCGTTTTTCAAATCCTGACACACTATAATGTGTAAGTGACGCTAATTCTTTAACCGTTTTTGCTTTATGGTGATAACGAAGTATAAAGTCAGAGAATCTTGTATCATTAGTCAACAAGGGGCGGAAAAGAACCAACAATTCTTTTTTTGTATAATAAGCTCTCAAAATGTAAAGCAATTCTTTCAGCTTTATTTCAAAAAATAAAATACATTTCAATCCGCTTGCAATATACCTATGCAGCATATCCAGATATTTCCATATAACCTCATTAATATCCAGGTAATTTTGCTCCTCAACTTTGTTGATAACTTTTTCTTTGAGCAACTGTTCCAAAGAATATCGGTCACACAACTGAATGTGCGAACGTAAACGAAAAACAGTAACAGAAGTATCTTTTTCCGCCAGAATACTAAGTCTGGTTCCTGAAGGAAGTAATACCATCTTTCCCTTCGACAAAATATCCTCTTTTATATCTCCACAGGAAAATTTAAGTTGTCCTTCTGTAATAAAAAAAATTCCATTCTCTATAATAGAAGTCTCCCACACTTGCCCCAGAGGCATGTGTTTGATCTCTATCAAAGGACTCTGTCCTCCATCATAATTTAGGCAGGAAGTATGTTCGGCAGCATACAAAAGTTCCATAATACATTAATTCTTTTTTTCTATATTAAATTATCATATACACCTGTTTAAGTGAAAGTTTCTCAGTTAATAAATATTCTTGGAACTTTGCTTTATCAATAATACACCCAAAACAAACTAAATACACATAAGAACTATCTACTAAAAAAGAATAAGCAAATTTATATAAAAGTCTTTTCAAATAATTAAATAACTATATGATATTTACCCATCAAACAATGTTTATAGAATTAATTTATGCCATATAATTAATATCGTTTATGCACTACTAACTTATTGTTATATTGTTATCTTATCCTACTATTGTAAACATAGTGATTTTTTTTAACTATATGGAATAAGAAATTAAATGAATTTTTTAATCTTAAACCAATTACCTCTATTATCCATTAATTAAATCCAGAAACTGATATTCATCCAGAATAATTACAGTTCCCAATTCCTGTGCCTTTTTCAATTTAGATCCTGCTTTTTCTCCTACTATCAGATAATTCAGATTTTTACTTACAGCAGAAATATTTTTTCCTCCATGTTGTTCTACCATCTCTTCCGCCTGTTCACGGGTAAATGCCGTTAATTTCCCTGTAAACAAAAAGGTTTTTCCCTGCAACACATCCGACACTACAGCTTGAACATTTTCCATTTCAAACTGAAGTCCGGCTTCCTTTAACCGTTGAATAATTTCCATATGTTCAGGATTTCGGAAATATTCCTGAATACTCAATGCTATTTTCCCTCCCACATCTTCCGTATTAACCAACTCTTCCAGAGAAGCTTCCTTCAATTTATCAATAGACTTAAATTTTTTTGCCAGTTTTTTTGCCATAGTTTCTCCTACATGACGAATTCCTATCGCATACAACACTCTATCAAACGGTATTTCCTTAGATTTTTCAATACCATCAATCATATTCTGGGCAGATTTATCTGCCATTCGCTCTAGATGGATCAACTGTTCCTTTTTTAATTTATAAAAATCCGAAATATCATTTACCAGACCTTTTTCATGTAACATGACCACCGTTTCCGCTCCTACACTATCAATATTCATAGCCTTTCTGGAAACAAAATGTTCCAGTCTTCCCGCTACCTGCGGCGGACAACTTTTTTCGTTAGGACAAAAATGAGCTGCTTCCCCTTCTTTACGGATCAACGGAGTTCCACAAGACGGACATTTTTTGACAAATTCTACTTTCACCGTTCCCGGCTCGCGTTTATCATAATTAATATCTACAATCTTTGGAATAATTTCCCCACCTTTCTCTACAAAAACAAAATCATTAATACGTAAATCCAGATTGGTAATGAAATCTTCATTATGCAAAGACGCCCGTTTCACAGTCGTTCCTGCCAGAAGTACCGGTTTCAGATTAGCCACCGGAGTCACTGCCCCTGTTCTTCCTACCTGATAATCAATACTCAACAACTGGGTTTCCACTTTCTCTGCCTTAAATTTATACGCAATAGCCCATCGTGGAGATTTAGCCGTGTATCCCAATTCTTCCTGTTCTGAAATGGAATTCACCTTTATCACTACTCCATCGATCTCAAAAGGAAGATGATACCGTTCCGTATTCCAGTATTCAATGAATTGATATACCTCATCCAGATTTGAACAAAGTTTGGAAGCATTTCCTATCTTAAAGCCCATTTCTTTTGCATGCTGAAGAGAATCCCACTGGGTAGAATACTCCGTATCATCCGTAATAACATAATAAAGATAACAATCCAAACCTCTTTTAGCCACTTCCGTATTGTCCTGAAGCTTCAAACTTCCGCTTGCCGTATTCCTCGGGTTGGCATAAGGTTCCAAACCTTCTTTAATCCGTTCCTCATTAAGCTTTTCCAATGATTTTTTAGGCATAATGATTTCCCCGCGAATAAAAAACCGTTGCGGATATTTCCCTGATAATTCCAAAGGAACCGAACGAATCGTCCGTACATTATTGGTAACCCCATCTCCCTGAAAACCGTCTCCCCTTGTTATCGCCTGTTTCAATCTTCCATCCTCATACAAAATACTTATGGAAAGTCCGTCATATTTCAGTTCACACACATATTCCACCTTATCATGAATAGCTTTTGAAACTCTTTCCGCCCAATCCTTAATATCCTCAAAAGAATAACTATTATCCAGAGAATACATTCTTTTTTCATGTACCACTGTAGGAAAATTTTTGGTAACCTGCCCCCCTACCCGGTGCGAAGGAGAATTAGGATCATCATACTGCGGATAATCCTGTTCCAGTTGTTTCAGTTCCTCCAGCATTTTATCAAACTCATAATCAGAAACCTCCGATTCATCCAATACGTAATATTTATAATTGAGATTATTTATTTCCTGCCGCAGAACCTGAATTCTTGCCTGTATGTCATTCATTCCTTAAAGTGTTTTTATAGTCAAATGTAAAAACAAACATTGAATTTTTAAAAGATTATTTTTTCCCTAGTGTTGATGAGCTAAATACTTTTAATAAAAAAACTCCAATCAAAAATTATTTATAAATTTGTCCCATTAACTTTTTTAACAGAATACTATGTCTTACGGATTATTGAAAGGGAAAAAAGGAATTATTTTCGGAGCTTTAGACTCCAATTCCATTGCTTGGAAAGTGGCAGAACGCGCCCATGAAGAAGGTGCCGAATTTGTATTGACCAACGCACCGGTTGCCCTAAGGATGGGAGAACTCAACGGACTGGCGGAAAAAACCGGTTCGGATATAGTAGGAGCCGACGCTACTTCTATGGAAGATCTGGAAAAACTTTTTGACCACGCTTTGGTAAAGTTCGGAAAACTGGATTTCATCCTGCACTCCATAGGAATGTCCGTGAATGTCCGTAAAGGAAAAGAATATACCGACATGAATTACGAATGGCTAATCAAAGGCTGGGATATTTCTGCCGTTTCCTTCCACAAGGTGATGAAAACCGCCTGGGATAAAAACGCCATGAACGAATGGGGAAGCATACTGGCACTTTCTTATATTGCTGCACAACGTACTTTCCCGGGATACAACGATATGGCAGATAACAAAGCTTATCTGGAAAGCATTGCCCGAAGTTTCGGTTACGAATGGGGACTTAAAAGCAAAGTGCGGGTAAATACCATTTCCCAGTCTCCTACTCCTACTACTGCCGGACAGGGAGTAAAAGGCTTTGGCGGATTTATTGAGTTTGCGGAAGATATTTCCCCATTAGGAAATGCTACTGCCGACGATTGCGCCAACTATTGCATTACTCTTTTCTCCGACCTGACTAAAAAGGTTACTTTGCAAAACCTTTTCCATGATGGAGGTTTCTCCCATGTAGGAGTAAGCGAAAAAGTAATGGAACGATACGAAAAGAAATAACAATTACTTTATTATACAAAAAAAAGAGGCTTTTTTTCAGCCTCTTTTTTATTTTTTGAATATTCTGATTATTTCTGAATTATTTTACTTTCATCTATTTTAAAGTATTTCACTACAGCATTGTAATCTCTATAATCCACCGGAGGGGCATAACCTCTCAAATATGTAATATTTGCCGGGATAATCATAACTCTAAATGTAACACCCACAAACTGAGATGGAAGTGAGCTTACATTGGGATATACATCAATTCGAAATTCATCTGAGAAAAATTCAAAATTTGCATATAAATTATACATATTTCCCCCATAATAGTAATAAAACTCATTAGGTAGCAATACCCATGTTTTATTACCTGATGTATCCCAAGCTGATGACATATAAATTAATACCATTTCCCCTTCATGTAAAACAGGATCTATAATATCATAAAAATAATAAGACCCATTAACACTATCATAATTAAAATTCTTATTCCTGTATTCATAAACTGTAGAGACTGTATCATGATCCACATAAACAGGATCATCATCGTTTGTACAAGCAGTAAACAAAAAACCAGAACTCAATACTATCGCTATTAAATAGAAAAACTTTTTCATACTAGTATTTTTTCATCAAAGATAAGATTACTTTTTCTGCTTTGACAAGTGTAACAAGATTAAGTTTAAAAGCTGTACTTTTGCATATTCAAAAATAAGTAAGAAAAAATGATTTTAGTCCAGAACCTGGGATTACACTTTGCAGGAAGATATTTATTTGAAAATGTTAATTTTAGAATTAACCGGAACGACCGTATCGGGTTGGCAGGAAAAAACGGAGCAGGAAAATCCACTTTGCTGAAAATTCTGGCAAAAGAACAGCCGTCAACTGAAGGAGCCGTGGAAAAAGAAGGAGAAGTACGGATCGGTTTCCTGAAACAAGACCTGGACTTTGAACAAGGCCGCACTGTTTGGGACGAAGCCAAACAGGCCTTTAAAGAGCTCAACCGCATCAATGATAAAATAGACAAAATCAATCATGAACTTGCTACTCGAACCGATTATGAATCCGAAGCCTATCATGATCTGATTCATGAACTAACCGTTCTTACCGACCGTTTTTCCCATTTGGGTGGATACAATACAGACGGAGAAATGGAGAAAATACTCAAAGGTTTGGGATTTAAAGAATCGGATTTTACTAAACTTACCAATGATTTTTCCGGAGGATGGCGGATGCGGATCGAACTGGCAAAATTGTTACTGGAAGAAAATGATGTACTGTTACTGGACGAACCAACCAACCATCTGGATATAGAATCCATTATCTGGCTGGAAAGTTTCCTCATCAATTACCGCGGAGCTGTGGTATTGGTTTCTCACGACAAACAATTTCTCACCAATGTAACCAACCGTACCATAGAAATATCCAACCAGTCCATTCAGGATTATAAAGCCAATTACACCAAATTCCTGATTCTTAGACAGGAACGAAAAGAAAAACTCATGCAGTCCCAGAAAAATCAGGAGCAGGAAATCAAACGCATGGAACAATTGGTAGATAAGTTCCGCGCTAAAGCCAGTAAAGCTGCCTTTGCCCAGTCCCTGATCAAAAAGTTAGACAAGATTGACCGGATTGAAGTGGAAGACGAAGATATAACCCGTTTCCACATCCGGTTTGAACCCAGTGTCACTCCCGGAAAAGTAATTTTCAAAGCAGAGAAACTCGGGAAATTTTTTGGAAATCATCTGGTTTTCCAAAATGCTGATTTTTATATAGAACGAGGAGAAAAAATTGCTTTTGTAGGACAAAACGGACAAGGAAAAACCACCTTGGCTAAAATACTAGACAATATTCTTCCTTACGACGGAACACTGGAAACCGGACATAATGTGCAAATCGGATATTTTGCCCAAAACCAGGCAGAAATACTGAATCCTGCCAAAACCATTCTGGAAGAAGCAGAAGATTCCGCCACCGAAGAATCGCGTCCACGCGTACGCGACCTCTTAGGTTCCTTCCTGTTTCAGGGTGATGAAGTTCAGAAAAAAGTTTCCGTCCTTTCCGGAGGAGAAAGAAACCGTTTGGCTTTATGTAAATTATTGCTTCGTCCGTTCAATACCCTTATCATGGACGAACCTACCAATCACCTGGATATTCAATCCAAAGCCATTTTGAAACAGGCATTGAAAAATTTCAAGGGAACCTTGATTCTGGTTTCTCACGATCGTGAATTTTTAGACGGACTGGCTGATAAAATATTCGAATTCCGGAACGGAGAAGTAAAGGAATTCTTAGGAGGAATTACGGAATATCTGGATTACCGGAAAAAAGAATCCATGCGGGAAGTAGATCTGGAAAAATCTACTACAAAATCTGTTCCTGAAGTTCCTGAACAATCTGTTTCCAAAAACAAGGAAGTACAGTTCAAAACCAAAGAACAAAAAGCATTGGAAAATAAACTGGCCAAGTTGGAAATGGAAATTGAAAAATTGGAAGATCAGATTGAGAACGTGGAAAAATCTTTTTCCCAACAAAATCCTACCGAAGAACAACTGAACGAATATTCCGAACATAAAGAAAAACTGGAAGCCTTAAATAAAGAATGGGAAGAGATTTATAACCAATTAAGTTAAAACAATCATGAACCTTGATTTTACACAAGAATATATTTTAGAAGATGAAACCGCACTTCTACGTCCGTTGAAAGAATCCGATCTGGAATTATTACTGGAATATGCCGAAAATGAACCGGAGATATGGAAATATTCTTTAGTAGAAACAGCAGGGAAGGAAAACCTGAAACGGTATATTTCTTTTGCTCTGAATCAAAGAAAGGAAAAAAGAGAATATCCGTTTATTGTTTTTGATAAACGAAAAAATAAATTTGCCGGAAGCACCCGATTTTATGATATCCAACTATTTCATAACACCTTACAACTGGGATTTACCTGGTATGGAAAAGAGTTTCAGGGAACTGGACTAAATAAACATTGCAAATATCTGCTGCTTGATTTCGCTTTTGACAAAATGAACATGGAAAGAGTGGAATTCCGTGCAGACAATACCAACGAAAGAAGCATTAATGCCATGAAAAGTATCGGTTGCAAAGTGGAAGGAGTGTTGAGAAGCAATGCTTTGGCAGAAAACGGGAAGCGGCGCGACAGCATTATTCTGAGCATTTTACGTGATGAATGGTACACGGAAGTAAAAGAAAATTTGAAGAAAAAACTGTTGTAGTAAAGGGTTATTTCATGAAAAATAATTTCCTAACATTTTTTTTAAGTCTGGCTTTGGATTCTATTTTATGATTGAATCCTTTTTGATAAAAAGCAATTTTGTTTCTTACTTCTTCCAGTGGATACCCTGAAACCTTGGAATATTCTTCCATAAAAATATCCAGATAAGGTTGTTCCTTAATGTTATTAGAAAGGCTTTTCATCTTTAAATCAAAAGATAATTCTTCATGAAACTCCATTCTGTTCAGGTCAACCAGATACATTTCATATCCGTTATCCTTTCTAATAACTAAAGTATTTCCGGGAGTGTTGTCTTTGATGTAAACCCCTTTGGTATGAACAAAATGAGAAAATTGAGCATATGCTTTGGTGCATTCAAAAGCATCCGGTTGTGTATATAATTCTCTTATAGTGAAATGATAAGGAGTATATTTTGAAATATAATAACTTGAGGTGATTCCCAAGATATCCGAATTTTCCAGATAAGCCACAGGTTCCGGATTTAAAATTCCCAGTTCCAGTAATTTTTGTCCATGTTCAAAAGATCGTTGTGCTTTGGATTTACGGAAATATTTGTAAGCAATTTTATTAATAAGATGGGGTTTTTTGAAACTTTTAACTACAATAAAATCATCCTGAAAAGGAATTTTCTTTATTACATTCCTTTCCGGATTTCCCAAAATATCATCATAATCAAAAAGGTTTTTTATGATGGAATATAGAGAACTTTTATCTTTTAAATAATTGTCTGCCAGTAGAAACTTCTGCATTTAATTCAATTGATATATGATAATAGGTATTAATATAATAAATTGTGTTACAATATTAGAGATAATAAAAGAATTATCATGTATTTCAAGACAACAAATTTAAGATATTTCCGTTTTTTTAGTAGCTTTGCTCTAATTAAAAGTTGATGAAAAAAGTTATTTATACCCTGTTGGTTTTGAGTTTGTTTGCTGCCTGTTCCACCAGGAAAACGGGAGTAACTAATCGTACCTATCATAGAATAACCTCCTGGTATAATACGATATTCAATGGGGATGTTGCTCTTGAAAACGACCTGAAAGCAAAAAAACAAAGCTACATAGATAATTTTTCAACTATTTTAAAAGTAGAACCCATAAATCCTTTTACTGAAACAGGAGAAGGCTCAATGATAAGTAGCAGTAGCAATCAACCTTCCGGTTTTAAGAGTGGTGGTTTCAATCCTATTGGTCAAATGATGGGAAATCAACAAAATACAGGATCGCAAGCTCAGGGACTGGACAGAACAATTGAAAAAGGCCAAAAAGCAATAGAAAACCATTCCATGCTGATTAAAGGAAAAGAATACAATTCTATGCTGGCAGAAGCTTATTTGATGTTGGCAAGAGCCCATTATTACAAGAAAGAACCTTTTGAGGCACTGAATTACCTGAACTATATGAACAGTACTTTAGTGAAAAACAGAAAAGAAAATCAGGCAAAAGTTTATATAGCGCTGGCAAAAGCACAAGCCGGAAATTCATTTGAAGCCAATGAAATGTACGATGCATTGCTTAAAACCAAACTGAAAAAAAGAGATATAAAATTCGCTATAAAAGCATATTCACAGTTTTTAATTGATGAAAACAGATATGAAGACGGTATTGAAGCTTTGGATGTTGCAAAAAAATATAATAAAACCAAATACGAGAGAGG
Organism: Apibacter sp.; assembly: GCA_031552575.1. Taxonomy (GTDB): domain Bacteria; phylum Bacteroidota; class Bacteroidia; order Flavobacteriales; family Weeksellaceae; genus Apibacter. Next base: position 101,101 of record JAVBMH010000010.1, read on the forward strand.
AAGATACAGCTTTATTCAAGGACAGTTATCTGAAAAAATAAATAAAGAACAAGAAGCTGTTGATTACTATCAAATGGCTTTTAACAAAAAACCTTCTCCTGAACTGGAAATCAAATCACAGATAGCACTATCACGACTTTTTGAAGGAGATTCAGTAGCTTATCACAACAGAATAAACTTTTTAAAGAAACTTACAAAACAAGGATTGTATCAATCAAGAAAAAACGAACTCTATTATGCGATGGGAATTTCTTCACTGAAGATGAAGAAAGAACAGGATGCAATGAAATTTTTACAACAATCCCTGAAAGAAAAAGAGAGCGATCCACAGGTAAGAGCTTTAGCCTTTCAGTCAATGGGAGATATTTACTTTTCAAAACCGGATTATATTTATGCCGGAGCTTATTATGACAGTGCTGTATCCCGCTTCACTGATCCTGCAATGAAAACAAGGATAGCTGCTAAAAGCAATTCTTTAAAAGAAGTCATAAAAAAATATTATTTAGTTAAGAAGAATGATAGTATCCTGACTGTTGCACACATGACGCCTGAACAAAGAAGTGATTATTTCCAAAAATATATAGATAAACTGAAAGTAGAAGAAGAGAGGGCAAAAAAGGAGCTGGAGAAAAAAATGCAGGAAGTAAACACTACTGTTTTTGCTACGGAAACTGCAAAGGACGGAAGTTCTGATTTCACTTCCATATCTACTCCTACAAGTGGAGGCAAATGGTATTTCTACAATACAAGCCTGAAACAGACAGGACAATCTGAGTTTAGAAAGTTATGGGGTGATAGGTCTTTGGTGGATAACTGGAGAATAAGTAAACAGATTTCAAGTCTGGATGATCTGAAGAATCAGTTACTGGGACAAGAAGCTGCAAAGAATCCGAGAAGATTTGAAGTAAGTTATTATACTGAAAAAATACCGCAACCCTCCGAACTGGAAAACCTGAAAAAACAAAGAGATACTGCTGAATTATCACTGGGTATTATGTATTATGATAAATTACATGACGCTAAATCGGCTACTTCTACCCTGGAACATTTAATTTCCACGCCACCACATGATCCGGATCTTACATTAGCCGCCATGTATAATATTTACCGGTTTAACAAAGAAAAAAATCCGGATATTTCCAAAAAATATGCAGATTTAGTTACAACCAATTACCCTAATACCCGTTATGCAGAGAATATTCTGAATCCGGAAGTAGACGTTTTTAAATCCAAATCATCTGATGCAGTCCAATTCTATGAGGAAGCCTATAAAAAATATGAAAACGGAAAATATACTGAAGTAAAAGAAATGTCGGCACAAGCACTGGAAAAATATCCAACTGACGAGATTATTGCTAAATTCTCTCTATTATCTGCCTTTTGTGATGCTAAATTGGGAGATAAGACTGCTTTCATGGATGGGCTGGAAAGAGTTGCAGCCGCTTTTGAAAGTAAAGATGAAGGAAAAAAAGCAGCAGAACTGTTGATCTTTTTTAAGAATCAAGAAAAAGAAAAAAATGCTCCCCAACCTCAACAACCGAAAACACCTGAGCAATTCACCCAGCCGGAACCAATGCCTGCTAATCAACAAGATTTTAATCTGCAAAATCCTCCGGTAAATGACAAGAAATCAGTAGACTCAAAACCTAAAGTCAGATCAAAAGTGGGAAGTATGGACTAACTCTCAGAAATTGTTCAGGAGAAGAATAATAGTATGAGTTTTATCCCCTAATCGAAAGGGAAACTGGCTGAATAACAGCATAGAACCACTACATGATTTATATCACGAAATTATTGCCTTTAGTTCTAAACAAAAAAATTACCTTTGGAAAATTAAAATGAAAAGACTACATGTTTTTTTAAGACTAAAGTAACTTTTTCATTTCTGTGTATTCACATAAATTGGTTTTATTTTATTAGTTTGTAAAGCAAAATCCTTGGAATCCAAGGATTTTGCTTTTCTTATATCAGAAAAGATTTAGTCCTTTTTTATTATATCAATTCCCAGTTCATCCAGTTGCTGCTGATGGATAAACGCAGGAGCATCAATCATTACATCCCGTCCGGCATTGTTTTTAGGGAAAGCAATATAATCACGGATTACTTCCTGTCCTCCCAAAATAGCGACTAATCGATCGAATCCGAATGCCAGTCCGGAATGTGGAGGAGCACCATACTTGAATGCATTCATCAGAAAGCCAAACTGAGCTTCAGCATCTTCCGGTGAAAAGCCTAAAAGAGAAAGCATCTTAGATTGTAAATCTTTATCAAATATCCTTACAGAACCACCTCCGATTTCATTTCCGTTCAGAACCATATCATAGGCATTGGCTCGTACTTTTCCCGGATCAGTTTCCAGTAAGGCAATATCTTCCAGCTTAGGAGAAGTAAATGGATGGTGCATGGCGGCATATCTGTTTTCCTCTTCACTCCATTCCAGCAAAGGGAAATCAATAACCCAAAGCGGTGCAAAAACTTCAGGATTTCTCAAACCTAAGCGTTCTGCCAGCTCCATTCGCAAAGCACTTAACTGAGGCCGTACTTTATCGGTTGATCCGGAAAGGATAAGCAATAAATCTCCCGGTTTTGCCTGAGCTTTTTCTACAACTTTTTTGAGTTTTTCTTCAGAATAGAATTTATCTACGGAAGATTTTATAGTTCCGTCCTCATTGTACCGGATATATACCAATCCACTGGCTCCGATTTGCGGACGTTTTATCCAATCGGTCAATTCATCTACTTGTTTTCGTGTATAAGAAGCACAACCTTCTGCATTGATTCCGACTACCAGTTCAGCTTCATCAAACACTTTGAATCCGCTGTTTTGCAATTCCTCATTCAGTTCAATGAATTCCATTCCGAAACGGGTGTCGGGCTTGTCATTTCCGTATCTTCGGATAGCTTCATCATAAGTCATCCTAGGGAATTTATCAAACTCTACTCCTTTTAATTCTTTTAATAGATGCTTGGCTAAGCCTTCAAAGGTATTCAGAACATCTTCCTGTTCCACAAAAGACATTTCACAGTCTATTTGGGTAAATTCCGGTTGACGGTCGGAACGTAAATCCTCATCACGAAAACACTTCACAATCTGGAAATATTTGTCCATTCCCGCTACCATCAACAATTGTTTAAAGGTTTGCGGAGATTGAGGAAGCGCATAGAATTGCCCCGGATTTATCCGTGAAGGAACTACAAAGTCCCGTGCTCCTTCCGGTGTAGATTTAATTAAAACCGGAGTTTCTATTTCAATAAATCCTTCGTTGGAAAGATAATTCCGTACCAGTTGGGCAACTTTACTTCTGAAAATAAGTTTTTCTTTTACCGGATTTCTCCGAATATCAAGATAACGATATTTCATCCGTATTTCTTCTCCTCCATCGGTTTCATCCTCAATAGTAAAAGGAGGAATCAGGGAAGAATTGAGAATGGTAAGCTTTTCTACCAGGATTTCAATATTTCCGGTAGGAATATTAGGATTTTTACTGATTCGTTCTATTACCTGTCCGGTAGCCTGAATTACAAACTCACGGCCCAGTTTTTTGACTTGCTCAAGAACAGCCTTATCGGTTCTTTGTTCATCAAAAAGTAATTGAGTAATACCATATCGGTCCCGAAGATCTATCCAAACCATAAAACCTTTGTCCCGGACGGTTTGTATCCATCCGCTTAAGGTTACTGTTTGACCTATATTCGATTCATTAAGTTCTCCGCAAGTATTTGTTCTATACATGTTGTTAGGATTTAGTGAAAATCTTGAGTTGCAAAAATAATCTATCTTTCAGAATTTACAGGAAATTAATTTAAGGATTTTAATCTTATACTAAAATCATCGGTTTTCTTAAACAAGTTCCCTATTCCTTTTCCAGAAGCTATTTATTCTCACTTTTAATTTCTGATATCCAACTTCTTATTTCACAACCATTTTTTTCTTTTCAGCCAATAATAAATAATTGCAGTGATAGCTGCCATAATAATTAACACCAATGGATATCCCCAGGGTTGTTTTAGTTCAGGCATATAAAGGAAATTCATTCCATAGATTCCGGCAATAAAGGTAAGTGGCATGAAGAAAATAGAAAAAACGGTAAGGGTTTTCATAATCTCATTCGTCTTTTGTGAGGATAGGGAAATGTAAACATTCAGCACGTTGTTCAGATCTTCAATTACTTGATCGTAAAAGGTTCTCAACTTTGTATATAAGTCTTTTAAATCGTGATAGGCAGGCTTTTCCTGTCGTGAAGGTTTTATGGAATTAATGACTTCTTCGGTGAGAAGCAATATTTTTTTAGAAAGGTTAACTCTTCTTTTCAAAAGATAAATTCTTTGCAGCATATTTTTGGGAATTTCCCGCAGAAACAGTTTATTCTCAAATTCATCCATTTGTTCAATAACATGAAAAATAGGAGCTTCATAGGTGTTTAATACATTCCACAGGATTTTGATAACTACACTATTGGTAGTAGGAGCTTTTCCGACCTCTACCGTTTTTTCTATGATATTATTCAAAAAGTCCATTTCAATGCGGTGAATGGTTACAATAATCCGATCATTGTAGAATATGGCTACTTTATTACTGAGACTTTCAATGGAAACGGTACTTTTTGTGTATTCTTTGTGAACCATCCGGACAATCATGAAATTAATATCATCCTGTGCTTCAAATTTAGGTAAGTGATTAGGTTCCAGACTGTCGGCAAGGTTATAGAAATTCAGTTTACATTTTTCAGCGATCTTTTGAAGTTCTTCTTTTTCAGGATTGAGCAGGTCAATCCATTCGTAATGGGGTTGTTTTATTATCCGGACGGCCATTTTTTACTATTTACTTTAGTAAAAATAATGAATTTAAAAAAAGTAAATGAAATTTTTATATTGGATTTTCGTTATATTTATATGTTTGTTTATGAACAAATACTAATGAAATGAATAAAATAATGAATAAGGTTGTTCTTATCGGTTCTGTGCTGTTCTTATTATTTTTGGCTTGTGCAAGATCTGAAAATGTAGAAAGAAAAACATCCGTATTTCAGGAAGAGGAGAAAAAAGGAGAAAAAGCGCTGGAAGAAGACAGATATGATATTTTAAAGGAAAAGAGCAAGGAAGCCTACGAATTTTGTACTAAGAATAAATACAATACGGATTTTTGTATTTTGGTTGACATGAAAATTCCGGACGGAAAAAACCGTTTGTTTGTCTGGAATTTCAAAAAAGATACTGTTGACCGTCGGGCTTTGTGCGCTCACGGAATGGGACGGGGAAGCACTCAGGATGTTCCGGTTTTTAGTAATGAGAACGGAAGTTATTGTACTTCTTTGGGCAAGTATAAACTGGGTGAACGTGCCTATAGTCAGTATGGAATTAACATACATTATAAAATGCACGGGCTGGAGAAAACCAACAGCAATGCCTATAAACGGATTGTTGTGTTGCATTCTTTTGATCCGGTTCCGGAGGAAGAAATCTATCCAAACCATCTTCCGTTAGGATGGAGTTTGGGTTGTCCGGTTACAAATAATGGAATGATGACTTATCTGGACGACCTGCTAAAGAAGCAGAAAAAACCTACATTGTTATGGATTTATTATTAATAAACAGTTGAATTACAACTCTTCCAGTTCATATTTTTTTGCGTGGGCGTCATAGGCTTCTTGTGTACGGGCAGAAAAATAGAGAGAATCTATAATGTCGTTTTCATAATCATATAAATACCATAACAGACAATCCGGTTTCCAGTAAATTTGCAATCCGTTGTGTCGTACAACATCTTCCCATTCGGTATGGATAAAGATTTCCAGATCTTCCTTGGTTATATGGGAAACTCCCCCGAATTCGTATCCGCCTTGCGCACATTGGTAATAGAGGATGATGGAAAGGAATTCGTCTAAACGGACTTTTTCGGAATGCCATTCTCCTTCATTAAACAGCATATAAACTACCGGATTTTCCTCTCTGGCGGTAAAACCCCAGTAACAAACTTCCTGATTTTCTTCCAGAAACACAATTTTATCATCGCTGAGCTGAAGTTGACTGGGGAGGGCAAAACGGTTAAAGGATTCCAGTAACATTACATTTTTTCCTGCCAGCAGATATAGATCTTTCAATGATTGCGGCAAGGAATATCCTAATTTTAATTCTATTTTGTCTATTTCAGAAAGTTTCACCCCTTCCGTTTTGATCAGAGGTCTTCCTAATAACCGTTCAATTAGTATTTTTATGTCTGACATTCCAGTATTTTCATACAAAAGTACTAATTTCCTGAAAGCTGATAACTTTTAGTTTTTAGAGAGATTCCTCCTATTGTTAGAATAACAAACTATTTTCACATTTTACTTCTTACAATTTACCATAAATTATTATCCTCCGAAAGAATCGTCCAGATGATCTTTAGAGGAACCAAAATCCGTATCATCTTTTTCAGGATTATATTTTTTTTCTTCATAGGATTCATCCAGTCGATCTTTCATAGCTTCAAAATTCACATCATTTTCCTCAGAATCAGGAGTTTCATTATCAAAAGATTCATCCAGATGATCTTTTCGAGGTTGGAAATCTGTTTCTTCGTTTATATTTTCAGTTGTCATGTTCACAGGGTTTTAAAAATTATATTTCAAATATAATAAATATTATTTAAAAAATAGTTGTTGCGAAAAATTTAATGAACTAAAAATAGAACAATTAGAGATAAAAATAACAATTTTATTATTGTGTATTAATATTTGCCTATTTTGGGGATTAATATGAAAAAGAAAAATAACTTTATACCTTTGTTGACAAATATAAATTGATGAAACTTTTATTATTAAGCAATTCCACCAATGTAGGAGAAGAATATCTGGGATTTTCAAAGAATATAGTGCAGGAATTTCTGGGAAATAAAAAATTAAACATGGTGTTTATTCCTTTTGCAGCAGTAACCTTTTCTTATGATGAATACGAAGCCAAAGTGAACAAAGCCTGGAAAGAAATAGGACAGGAAGTGAAAAGTATTCATCATTTTTCCGATCCGGTAGAAGCTATAAATAAAGCGGAAGTTATTGTAGTAGGTGGAGGAAATACCTGGAAACTAGTAAGATTATTACATGATACAGGTTTAATGAAAGTTATCAGGCAAAGAGTAAAATCAGGAATTCCTTATATCGGTTGGAGCGCCGGTTCCAATATTACGTGTCCAACCCTGAGAACCACCAATGATATGCCGATTGTAGATCCGAAAGGGTTTGACACCTTGGGTTTAGTTCCGTTTCAGATCAATCCGCATTATCTGGATGTAAATCCGACCAATCATGGAGGAGAAACCCGTGAACAACGAATTGAAGAATTCATTACCGAAAATAAGGAAACTTTTGTAGTTGGATTGAGGGAAGGAACTTTGTTGAAGTTAGAAAACGGAAAGTTACAACTGATCGGAAATAAATCTGCACGAATTTTCAATTATGGAGAATCACCCAAAGAACTTACTTCTTCAGATGATTTTAACTTTTTAATTCCGGAATTCTGATTTTCATACAAAAATGGATTATAAAAAATTAAAAAATCAAATTGTTCAGATTTTAAGTTATATTTTTCCCTCCACTAAAACGGAAGGAATTCTTTTCCTGTTGTTATTGATTTTTTATATTCCTTTGGGAGTTTATCTGGCTTTAAATTCATCCATCATTTATAATAAAGATATTCCCTGGGATATCTATTTCAGCTTTGATAATCGTTCCATAATCCTTTCCGGAGGAATGATAGAAAAACATCCGTTTTCCTATTATTTCATTATGCCGGTATATCATCTGGCAATCTGGATTTTCCATCTGACAGGAGATGACCTCCGGTATTTCAGCCTTACATTTACCATCTTATGTACGGTAAGTGTTGCGTTGGGAATAGTACAAGTATTCAAATATTTGAATAACATTATCAAAATAAAGAAAAGCCTGTCTTTTATATTGATTATTTTCTATGCTTTCTTTTCTACCAATCTATTATTATCTTTTACTCCGGAAACCTATACCCTTTCCATTTTCCTGTTGTCCTTCTATATGTATATTTCTGCCCTGATTTTAAGTCAGGGAAAAAAGATTTCCGTATTTCTCAGTACAGTAATGGGCGTTTTGGTCGGAGGGATAACCATTACCAATTTATCTAAAGTTTTCATTCCTTTTTTATTTGAAAACAAAAAATTTAACCTAAAGGCAATAGTTTCCATAGGAATAAAAACTCTGGTTTCTGTTGGAGTGTTCGTTTTTTTGTATTTATGGAGAAGAGATTGGGACTATATGAAGATATTTGCCAAATCCACTTCCCAGTATGAAAAATTTTCCAATCCCAAAGGAGAAACTTGGTGGGATATGATTACTTCCTACTTTTTCGGAGGAAATATATTGTTTTCTTCCTTCGTAGTCAAAGATCTGCATTTCTTTAAAATCCAGTACAAAGGATTATATTATCAGGTTTATGACAATCCATTGCAATACATTTTTTACATTCTGGTTTTTATTTTGATGGTGTGGGCTTTGGTAGCAAACCGGAAAAATAAACTTTTGTACATCCTTTGGTTGTCTTTTCTGGTAGATGTAGTTATCCATTGTTTTATGAAGTTCGGATTATGGGTTTCTTTTATCTATGGAGGACATTGGGTTTTTGTAGTTCCGTTGTTGTTAGGGTGGCTATTTTATGCCTATCGGGAAAACAAAAAAATCTATACAACGTTGTTTATAGCTTTAGGGTCAATGACTGTTTATCTAATTATAAATAATCTCTACCGGATGACGGAATTTTTGGATTTTGTGAATACCTATTATAAATTGTAAGAGTAATTGAATCATTGGAAGTTAGATTTTAGCTCTCTTCACTTTCTGTATCAGTTATTCAATTACTCAGTTATTCCATTATTCAATCTAATATCGTAAATCATTAGATTTCCCAGTTTGGTTAAAAGTACTAATTTTGCAACTTAAATAGAATAAAGAATGTTGTTATATCCGCTTTTATTTGATCCCACTTTTCATTACCGTATTTGGGGAGGAAATAAGTTGAAAGATTTAGGGAAGAATATAACCGAAGAAAACATAGGGGAAAGTTGGGAAATTTCCACCGTTCCCGGTTTTGTGAGTAAAGTTTCCAACGGAGAATTAAGAGGAAAAGACCTTAATCAATTGGTAACAGAATATGAAGAACAATTGGTAGGAGAAAAAGCATATAACCTTTATGGAGATAAGTTCCCTTTGTTGATTAAATTTCTGGATTCGGCAACACCGCTTTCTGTCCAGGTGCATCCCGGCGACGAATATGCAAAAAAACACCACAATTCATTCGGGAAATCAGAAATGTGGTATGTTCTGGATGCAGAACAGGAATCTGAACTTATTTTAGGATTTGAAAGAAATGTAAATGAAGAAATTTATTCACAAAGTGTGGAAAACGGAACGATAGAATCTATCTTACGGAAAATTCATCCCGAAAAAGGAGATGTAACCTATATTCCTTCCGGAAGAGTTCATGCGATGGGAAAAGGACTTCTGATAGCGGAAATTCAGCAGACATCCGATATCACTTACCGGATTTACGATTATGACCGTATTGACCGAGACGGAAAGAAAAGGGAATTACATACCCAACAGGCAAGAGAAGTTGCCGATTTTTCTTTTATAGAAGAACCTTTGGTACAGTATGATAAAAATGCATCAGAATCCGTTTTAGTTGAATCTCCTTATTTTATCACTTCCCGGTTTGTTCTTACAGAAAACAAAAAATTATCGGATTCACCGGAATCATTCCGGATTCTGATTTGTACAGAAGGAAAAAGTATTATAGAAAGCAATGCAGAACCTGTGAAAATTACACAAGGACAAAGTATTCTGATTCCTGCAAGCCTTAAAGATGTGATTATTAAACCACAGGAAAAAACCACTTTACTGGAAGTTCATATTTAATCTAATCCGAAACATGAAGTATCTGAAAATTATCTTAGTTGTTTTTTGGAGGATTTGGTTCTATATTCTTGCCATCTTGTGTACCATTTTTATCGGAGGAACGATATATATACTTACATATCAGAAAAACGACCGTTTAACCTATTTTTTTATGAGGTTGTGGTCTTATGTTCTGTTTTACGGAACCGGATTTACCTATTCTTTAGATGATTCTACCGGAAAGTTAGATCCAGAAGGAAATTACATTCTGGTGTCCAATCATACTTCCATTATGGATGTTGCCTTGATGTTTATTCTCCATCCCAAACATCCCATTGTTTTTGTAGGAAAAAAAGAACTGGAAAAATATCCCATATTCGGAAGGATTTACAGAAAGGTTGCCATTTTAGTGGATCGGTCAGACAAAAAAAGCCGGGAAGCCGTATTTCCGGAAGTCCGGAAGAGGCTAACCCAGTATGATAAAAATGTAGTTCTTTTTCCGGAAGGCGGAGTTCCGGACCGTGATATTATTTTAGGAAAGTTTAAAGACGGAGCCTTCATATCGTCCATATATTGCAACGTTCCTATTGTGGTCTATGTGTTTCATAACCTCAAAAATATGTTTCCTTTTGTGTTTACCTTAGGTTATCCCGGAAGAGTAAAAGTAGAAAGGCTAACTGTTTTATATCCCAGCGGAGAAACCAAAGATACATTAAAAGATAAAGTTTTTGATATGGTCTACGAAAAGATCAAGGACGATAAAACCGAATATCCGGAAATCAAATAAAAACCCTAAATGCTGGAAGGACTTATAGAATACGGATATTGGGGATTATTCCTGGCTTCCTTTCTGGCAGCTACCATTTTACCATTCAGCTCAGAAGTAGTTTTGGGAGGAATATTAGCTATGGGAGGAAATCCGTGGCTTTGTGTAGCCATTGCAACCGTTGGAAATACCTTGGGTGGAATGACCAATTATTTTTTGGGAAGATTGGGTAAAATCGAATGGATTGAGAAATACCTGAAAATCAAAAAAGAAAAAGTAGATAAAATGCAGCATTGGTTAGAAGGCAAAGGAGCCGCCATGTCATTTTTTTCCTTTCTTCCGGTTATCGGCGATATCATTCCTGTAGCTTTAGGATATATGAGATCCAATATTTATATAGTACTCTTCTTTATGACATTGGGAAAACTGCTCCGCTACATTCTAATCATGTATGGAGTGGATTGGTTTAAATAAGTAATCTAATAGACTTTTCTTTCGTTTTCATAGCGATGTGCACACGCAACAACAGTAGTTTTTCCGTATTCAAGGTATTGTGAATGCATAACGTTATGTTTTCTTTCGTATTCTTATTATTGCGCACGCACAATTGTCTGTTTGCTTTCGATTTCTACCTGTTGTGCATATACAACAGTATATTTTTCTTTGTTTTCATACTATTATACATGCACAATATCTTGCCTGCTTTCATTTTCACCCTGTCGGAGGGGTACGGCAGCTTCTCCCGGGTCATTTTCATACTATCTTACCCTTCCGCCAGATCATTTTTTTCTATTTTCATCCTGCCAGAGCCCTCCTTTGGAGGAAAGGGAGGATATCGTTATGTAAACATTACAAAAAACGCATAAATATATATGATATTACTAATGTTTATAAATTATTTAGCATATTTTTTCTCTATTATTATTTAGTTTTATTATTTTAGCTTTTTATTATTATAATAATAAACTTTAATTAATATTCATATGGAAGAAAAAGAGCTATTATTAATGGGAACCAGCTTGCTGCAATGTTCTTGCGGAAGCAGTCCTTCCCAATTAAAAGTAACCTCCGTTGATAAGCATTTTATTAATGACAATCTGCGGGCTACGGAGGAAGACAACAAAGCTAATGAGAATATTTTTCCGTTCGGTATCTGTTCCCTTACCCAAAAACCTTGTGAACCCGCCCCTCTGAAATGGCTGAACAAAGTAGAATGGTGCCAGGTGAACGGAATGGCAAGTATCACAGACCAATGTAAACTCCCCTGCTCCAAAGGGGGAATGATTACCTGTAAGGATGCAGGGCAGTATCTTAATATGATTACCCGAAAACGGGAAGAGGAGGAAGAAGAAGAATCTGTCTATTATAATCCGTTTGATGAAGAAAATACCGGGGACGAAGTGAAAACCGGAGGGATCAATACCCGGTTTTATGATGAGCAAGGAACACAGGTATATGAAATTCCTCAAAAGCTCCATAAGGTTTTCAATGAAGAATACGGCATAAAAATAGCGTATGACAAAGAAAACGAAATGCTGTACCATGAGGGTGATTGTTCTCCAGCCTATGACAAAATATCTCAAACCGCCATTGAGCACTGGAAAAGGGAACTAAATCCGGAAACCACTTCTAAAGGAAAATTACTATTTGGGTATAATTTTGGATACAAGATTATCAATAATGATGAAACTTTTCCTGTATTTTTAGGTGAATGTCCATATACTATGGAACATAGAAAACATTCCATAGCTTTTGTAGATTTAGGAGATTATGATGATAATCTACAACCTTTGGGGGTTACCTATAAATTAGAAGAATCTGACGACGCTTACGATGTTTATCATATAGAAAAGCCTAAATTTACGAATCGTTATATGGGACTAGCTAGAGGGCTGGAACATGAGTTCATAGGACATGTAATTTTAAATTATTTTGATCTTCCAGATCTTAAAAGACAAGAGACAACAGAGATAGAAATCTTATTAGGAAATGTAATAAGAAAAGAAATAGATATTCCGGAAAGGAAAAAGTCTCAAATTGCAAATAGATATAACAAAGAAAAAGGCATAGTAGAAAAAGTTTTTGAAACTGATTTTGGTTTTCATGAAAAAAATTGTAATGAAAGTGATGAAGATATTTATACTTGGCCTAATGCACCTTCCCCTGCTTCTAAATGTCCTGATGTAGAGGGAACCGTTACAATTAATACAGTAAACGCATTGAAAATAGCAAAAGCAAATTACATCATAACTATTAACTACAAGCATAATGAAAAAGTTTTTGATTTTATTTAGTATTGTATTCATTAATAATTTACAAGCACAATTTTTTCGTCCAAAAGTAATAGATTCCATAAAAGTGGAGATTTATAAATCTATTCTTTTTTCAAAAGAATTAAGAAATACCAGAGACGCATACTTGGTAAGCATCCAGACAATTAATACAAAAATAGATGTTCAAAGAGGGTATATGTCATTTATAAGGAGTATTGAGAAAGTAAGAGATAGTACATCTGTAAATAAATTGAAATCGTTGTTACCAAACTCTTATTATATTTTTGAGGAAACTGAAACGGATAAACTTGAAGATAGGGGGGCTATGATAGCTGCAAAGTTTGATTTTCAAGATAGTAAAAAGGCTCTCTTTTATAAATATACTTATACTTATATCAGAATTTATGAACCCTTAACAAAGTGGACCAATCTTTTTTTATATTTCCATGCCATAGAAAATGGAATGCCTTATGAAATAATACCTGTTCTTTGTGTTGATATAAAGAGAGATACAGAAGTGAGTAGAAAGTACTATTTATACAAAACAACCTTTTCTGTAGAAGGAAAGATAGAATCTGTAGAGGTGGTTAATTAAATAACAAATTCCTTTTGGGAATTTTTCCATTCCTCAAATCCCTGAAGTTTGAGTATATACTTGTAAATCTGCTGTACCAATGTGTTGATTTCCTTTAACTGATAAGTGGTAAGAGAACGGTTTTCTGAAGAAAGGTTAAATTCTTCTTCTTTCCACGTATTTTCAAAAGAAGTTTCATTTCCGCGTATAGTCAGGATACAATGATAGAGAGTATCTTCAATAATATGTATCAGCCGTTTGTCCTCTTCCGTTATTTCCGTGATCTGGGAAGTGAAAGTATAGGTTCGTAAGGAAGATATTCGCGTGGAAAGCAGATTGATAAGAGTTTGAATATTGTAAATATCCGATTTATAGTCTTTGGACAACAACGGTTCGGAAACAATTCTCTGGAAGGCACTGGAAAAATTCGATGTTCCCAGTAAAACATCCTTTCTGGATAACTTCACATCCGTATCAGGAAGTTTCTCTTCATTCAATAAGTTATAGGAAATCTTTTTAAAATATTTCAGATTATAGTTCAGAAGTTTTCCGATCAGTTGAGGCAATATTTTATATTCCCAGGTAGGAAGAAAAAGAAAACTAAGGATAAAAGCAATGATTATGGCAATGGCTGTTCCTCCCAAACGATGGTATACACTGGTGAGGCTGTTGCTTCCTTTATGTTCTAGGAAAATAAGGAAGATCACGAAAATAGTAACGAATACAACTCCCACTTTATAATTAACAGGAATAAAACTGTAAGCCCCGATAATACATAGTACGGTTAAAACCCCGATAACATAAATATTCTGTGTAATAAGAAGTATAAGTATAACAATAATTCCGCCGATTAAGGTTCCCTGCAACCGCTGGATGGAAAAGCTTTTTGTGTTTCCGTAAACCGGTTTTAATATCAGGATAATAGTAAGGAATACCCAGGAAAAATATTTTATTCCCAGTAAATTACAGGCAATGTAAGCCAGTAATATAGCCAGACTCACTCGTAAGGCATGCCGGAAGATATTGGAACGCAAGTTGAGGTTTGCCTTTAAAGTGGAAAAATTATAATTGTATTGTTGTGTGAATTTTTCCAGTTCCAGATCTTCATATTGGTTCTTTTCTATGCTGAACTCTCCATTGATAATGGATTTAATGATCCGGGTTTGTTTATAAAACGAACGGAAAATGAACCGTGCATGCTTCAAGGTGTGAATATCTATATCATCCGGTTTATTTTCATCATTTTCCAGTTCCAGTATTTTCGCCTTAAAACGGTCAAGGACTGAAGAATCTATTTCAATAGAAACCTTTTTGCGTAGATTGATAGACCAATTGAGCTCATCCAGAATATATCTCATATTCGATAACGAAGAACAAAAATCTTCATTCAGTCCGCTTCTATCCAAAGAAACAATAAGTTTATCATCCTGAACATTCAGGGAAATAAGCTGTTCATACAAATCAATAAGAGCACTGAAAACCAACGTCATTCTACGTCCTTTTGCAGAGAAACTTTTGGCATTGATCCTCAGTTTAAATAAATTCTCCCGGATGTCTTCATGAGTAGCATGTATTTTTTCCTGCTTCTCAAAAATTTTTCCCAGAATTTCATTCAACTTTTGTTTCTGATCCGGAGATTCGGATTTTAAAAGATAATATTCGTAAAGCAGTTCAATATATTCGCCTAATTGTTTGATGTTTTCACTTAGTTTCTGCTCAATTACGCGATAAGGCTGAATTCTCCATAATCCCAGTGAAACAATTCCGTAAAAAAGAATTCCCGACATCATTCCCAACGTATTGGTTATAATATCATGACTCTGAAAACTGCACACATAAACGATACACAACAAAGCAGCAGTACTCACGCTCACAGCTCGGGAACCGTAGATAAAGAATAAGGAAAAGAAAAAACCGCAGAAAGTGATCCAGATCCCAAATGGAATGACATAAGGAAGTAATATCTGGCTGATAACCACCACAGTGATGTAAAACAAAGTTCCTATTATCTGGGTATAAAGTTTAATTCTGAAATATCCGGGATTATCTCCGATTCCTGCCACTAACGCTCCGGAAGAAGCCAAAATTCCTATATCCAGTCGATTAAAAAGTAACCCCAGGACTAAAGGAGTAATCATGGTAAAGGCGATTCGTAATCCCCTACTAAAATAAAAACTGAAAATAAAAAAGGTACTTTCAGAAACTATGTGCTTTACTTTTTTCTGCATTCGAAGAGATACTAAACGGAAATAAAAAAATTATGATTGTAAAATTAGGAATAAAATGTCATCCTTCAATCCCAAAGAACAAGTTAGAAAGAATAATGGCCAGTACAATGCAGGTAATTACTACATACATCCGGTCTTTTTCAATGGCAAACGCCAGGATGGAAAAAGCGATACGTAGGATGGGAGTAGCGATTAAAACCGCCACACCTAATTGTACAATAGCCAATCCATCTAGTTGAAAGACCTTAGGAATAATAGTAGATAATTCCCGTAAATATTCGGGAGCACCCACAAATGTTTTGAAACTGGGTTGTTCATGCGGATGCTGGAAAACATAAATGATTCCTCCTGCAATAGTGATGATAGAAGAAAGAATAACACCATATCGTAGTAACTTCCCGATAAAAAGTTCTACATCCCGCTCTTCCCAAAATGATTTTGAAAATATATTGGTCATTCTTTTTATTGTATTTAGATTTTAGGAAAATTTATATGGGGAAACCACCGGATCAAACTGGGTTCTATCCCACGGTAAATCATTTGAACTGCTAAAACAGCTATTACTATGCTGAATATTTTACGCAACAGGGTAACATTGATAGCCATAAGTATTTTGGAACCTAAGAAAGCCCCGATCAATACTCCTACAACAATAGGCATTGCGAGAACCGGATCAATTTGTCCTCTCTGGAAATAGATTACAGCACTGGCAGCCGCAGTTACCCCAACCATAAAGTTGGATGTGGTGGTGGATACTTTGAAAGGAATTTTCATGGCGGTATCCATTGCCAGAACTTTTAAAGCTCCGGAACCGATTCCCAGAATCCCTGAAAGCATTCCGGCCAGAGTCATTAAGGAAAATCCTCCTGCCACATTATGTACATTATATTTTTGAATTCCGCCAGGAGAAGGATAAGTTCCGTTCAGTTTTAAGGTTTCTGCCAGTTTGCCTCCCGGTTCTGAATAATCCGTGTGAGCATGTTTTTTCCGTATGGTCATTACCGATGAAAATATCAGGGTAACTCCCAGAATGATGTAGATAGCAGAAGTTGGTAAATATACCGCAACCAATGCTCCCAGTACCGCTCCGGCTGTAGTAGCAATTTCCAGGAACATTCCTATCCGTACATTGGTCATTCCTTCTTTTATATAGGCTGCTGCCGCTCCGGACGAGGTTGCAATGGAAGTAACGAGAGCTGTTCCTACTGCATACCGGATATCTACTCCAAAACCTAAAGTTAATAATGGGATGATTATTACTCCACCGCCCAACCCTGTAAGAGAGCCCAGCATTCCGGCTGTAATAGCTCCTAAGAATAAAATCAGGGTGAAAGTGAGTATAGTCAAAATGAGTTTTTAGTTTATTAAATTATGGAACAAAGGTAAAAAATCTTTTAAAGTTAGAAGTTGGGTATAAGAAGTAAAATCTAAACTATTTTAGATTATGAGACCCAAGACATTAGATTTTTCACTTCTTACATTTGACTTCTACCCTTGATATCCTTTTCTACTATCACTCAGATTTCTTAAAAATAACCAGAAAACTTCGTGCTAATCTTTCCCGGTAATCTTCATTGTCAGGACTTACTGTATTTAAATCAATATGGGAAACTTTCCTTACGTTATATTTCTTTCCTAATTCCTTCATTAATCTGTCTGCATCTTTATCAAAGCAAAGCATTCCTATATATTTCTTGTTGAGTTTTAGTAATTGCTCATCTATTCCCTTTTCATCTATGGCCGGGATTTTTTTTCCATAGTCCCAGACAAGTTCCGGCGACATATATCGGTAATCATACAAATCCATTTTTTCTGCTGTAAACCTATATAAACTTTTCACTGATTTATAACTCGGATTATACAGAAAACTTTTAGCTAGCGGAAATACAAAAATCATAACCATACATTGAAGGAAAATCAATGAGTAAAATGTTTTTTTGAAATCATTCCGTTTTAGATATACAAAAATGATAATTCCTGTTATAAAAAGAACTATGGATGAAATTATCACCCAGTTCATCTGTCCTGAAACCTTTTCTTTAAATATGAAAAATAAAAGAAACGGATATACTATTCCTACCAAACCGATTAAGCCAAAACCAATGTAAACAAAAATTTTATCTGTCTTTTTTTTCAATCCGGAAAGTACATATTCAATATAAAACCCTGTATTCAATGCTAAAGGAATTAATGTTGGAAGTATGTATCTCACTTTTTTTTCCGGAACTACACTCAGTAATGCTAAAGAAGCTAATGTCCAAATCAATGTAAACTGATAGGCCTTTAAATCTGAAACCCTAGATTTCATATAGGGGTAAATCAATGCCAATAAGGCGAGTATAGTCCAGATACCGGATTGAGTAAAAAAGCTCCAGTAATAAAAAATCGACTTAGAATTATAATCATTCACCCAACGGGAAGTTTCAGTCTGGGCCATCTTGGCTAAGGGTTCCGGATCTGCCCAATGTACATATGCAGACCATGCTCCTCCTAATACAACTCCTATTATAAGATAGATTAATAATGCAAATAAGTATTCTTTATCTTTTCCAAACTTAAATTTGTAAATCCATCCGTAAGCAATTAAAAATGGCAGAAACAGGGCATAAAGGGAAATCGGGCCTTTACTCAGAATAGAAAAAGCGAAAAATAATCCCCCGATTATTGCATTTTTATAAGGTTCTTTCTTTTTTTGAAGTATGTTCCAAAAATAAAAAAGGGAAACAATCATAAAACTGTGGCAATACATATCCCACTGATTATCCCGTCCGGCGAAATAAATATAAAACGAAGTAATCAGGATAAGTCCATTATGAAAACTGCTTTTACCGGAAAATCCTAACTTTTGGGAGAATTTGTAGATATATAAAACCAATAATAGGGTAACAAAAACTACCGGCAATCGTAAAATAAACACAGATTTAAACCCGAAAATCAGCCCTAAAACAGCAGTCATCCAAGTTGGCAACGGCGGTTTTTCATACCGGGGTTCTCCATTAAGAGTAGTCAGAATCCAGTGGTTATCCTGCGCCATTTCCCTGGCGGTTATCAGGTTTCGGGCTTCCATAATATTTACCGGAAGAACTCCCAAGTTCACCATCAGCATAATTAAAGAAACAAGAAATAAAAAAAAGGTATATTTTACTGAATCAGACTGCATTATGACTTTTTCTTAAAATGATAATGTTCCGTGTGTACACTACAATTCCCATAATATGTCCGGCAAACAATACCGGATCTTTTCTTATGATCGCATAAATGAAGATCATAAGAGAACCTGTCAGACTCAACAACCAAAACCCCATTGGAAGCTCTGATTTTTTTGCTTTTTCGGAATAAATCCACTGATAAACGAACCGCATGGTAAACAATATTTGTCCAAAACTTCCCCATAACAATAACCATAAAGGAATATTATCTCCGCTGAAAAGTTTATGAACATCTATAGCTCCCTGCCACAAACTAAGACCTATTGCAATTGCCGGAAAAAAATACACAAAATAGCGGAATATTGCATGATATTTCATCCAGGCATTATGAAGTTGTATATTACGAATATAAATATAATAGGTAATAAGTTGCCCTAACATGATGGAAAAATCGTGTCGTAAATATCCATATATAAACAGGAAAAAAGAAGCAACCAAACTTACCTGCCAAAAAATCAGGTCGGATGTTACTTTTTTATTTTTTTCCGCAGAAATCCATTGAATAATCATTCTGCTGGAAAAAAGAATCTGGGCTAAAAAGCCCAACCCAAGTGTAAAATAGTAGAAAATCTTATCACTTGAAAATAGGGTATTTGCCAAGAAATTAATCATATTTTTTTCTCAGCCACTTTATAATTAATATACTTTTTCTTCATCCATAAATAAGCAAAGCAATCACTTAAAGGCCCAAACAATCGATTCCATAAATGAAAGTTGGATTTTCCTGCTATTCTTTCAAAATGCTGTACCGGAATTTGTTTTACTTTTCCGTTCTGAAGCAAGATCATCGCCGGAAGAAAACGGTGCAATCCTTTAAACATAGGGATTCTTTTGGCATATTCCGTGCGAATGATTTTCAACGGACAACCAGTATCGTCCATCCCGTCATCGGTAAATGCCCGACGGATTCCATTTGCTATTTTGGATGACATATTTTTCACAAAACTGTCTTTACGGCTTGCTCTTACTCCGGTTACCAACTGATATTCTTCCGCATAATCCAATAAGACATTAAAATCCATAGGAGTAGTCTGCAAATCTGCATCAATATATCCTACCCATCGGGTATCTGCATAATCAAATCCTGCCTTGATCGCAGGGCTCAATCCATAATTCCTGTCAAATGAAATATAGGTGAAATCCTGATTTTCAACACAGATCTTCTTAATGACTTCCAGGCTGTTATCCCGTGAACCGTCATTGACAAAAAGAACCTTGGCCTTCTTCTTTGCTACATTCAAAAAAGCCTGCATTTCATTCTTTACCCGCTCCAGATTATCTTCTTCATTAAAAACCGGGATGATCACTGTTATATCGTATTCCATGAAATTTGGATAAAAATAATTTCCAAATTTATTAAAAAATAACTAAATTGAAGCCTTGATTTCATCTATAAAAAATGACAAACGACATTTCATTATTAAATCAGAAACTTTACCTTTGAATAAAAATTTTTAATAACAAATAAAAAAATAAAAATATGAAAGTAACTGTAGTAGGTGCCGGAGCTGTAGGAGCCACTTGTGCCGATAACATTGCAAGAAAAGAAATTGTTGACGAACTGGTAATTGTTGACATTAAGGAAGGTGTTGCGGAAGGAAAAGCATTAGACCTTACTCAAACCTCTTCTCTTTTGGGATTTGATACTAAAATAACCGGAAGTACGAATGATTATTCAAAAACTGCCGGAACCAGTGTAGCGGTAATTACTTCCGGAATTCCAAGAAAACCGGGAATGACCCGTGAAGAATTAATCGGAATCAATGCTGGAATTGTAAAAGAAGTTGCTTCCAATATTTTAAAATATTCGCCGGATGCTATTCTGATTGTAATTTCCAACCCAATGGATACTATGACGTATCTGGCATTAAAATCTTTAGGATTGCCTAAAAACAGAGTGATCGGAATGGGTGGTGCTTTAGATTCTTCCCGTTTCAAAACTTATTTATCTTTGGCAAGTGGAGCTTCCCAACACGATATTCAGGCTACAGTTATCGGAGGACACGGAGATACTACCATGATTCCTCTTACCCGCCTGGCTACCTGCCAGGGAGTACCTTTCTCTAAAATTTTATCAGCAGACCAATTGGAAAAAGTGGCTGCCGATACTATGGTTGGAGGTGCTACGTTAACCAAATTATTAGGAACTTCTGCGTGGTACGCACCGGGAGCTGCCGGAGCTGCTGTTGTGGAATACATCATCAGAAATGAGAAAAAAGTGATTCCTTGTTCTGTTTACCTGGAAGGAGAATACGGAGTATCTGATATTTGTATTGGTGTACCGGTAGTTTTAGGTAAAAATGGTATTGAAAAAATCATTGAACTGGAACTTACCGAAGATGAAAAAGCAAAATTCAAAGCTTCTGCTGATGCAGTAAGAAATATGAATGATGTATTGCATGAAATGAAAGTTCTCTAAGAACTCTCTTCAACATTTATAAAATAAAAACAGCATAGTCAGCTATGCTGTTTTTTATCTCTATATCGGAGATTTCAACAATCATTATAGTTCTTCATTTCCTCTGCCAAAACCAAAACCTCCACGTCTTCCAAAACCACCCATAAATCCTCTACCCCGAAACATTTCTTCTCTCTTCCCGATAAATTCTTTTTTTCTTCCGAAGTTTTTTTCAGCCAGTCTTCACAAAATTTATCCATTGCTTCTACACTAAATTCTCTTCCTCCAAAAAAACCTCCTGGTAAAAAATCACCGCTTTTCATCGCTTTTTCTCTTTCTTTTATAAAGTTTTCCTTTTCTTTCCGGCTCATTTTTGACCATTTTTCCCGGAAATAATCTTTCAAACCTCCTCCAAAACCTTTACCTCCGAAAAATCCCACATGTTCATCTTTATCCATATCTTCAATTCTTTTACTCATGAACTCTATTTTTTCATCTAAAGTGAACTTTGTCCATTTTTCGAAAAATTCTTTTCTTTTATCAGATTTAAATGGGTTTCTTCCAAAAAAATCGTTTCCAAAATTTCTTGTTTCCATTACATTTAATTATTTGTTATTATTATTTATTTTTTTGAAAGGCCTTTCACTCTTATAGACGAATGAACGGGAAAAATATTTTAAACTAAAAATAATATATTATACTAAAAATAAACTATTTAAAATTTTAATTATATTTTATTTTTAATTAAGCAAGATTTTACTTTATCTTTATTTAATTATCCTTATATTCGCATTCATTATTAATTTATCATAAACATATACTAAAATGAAAAAATTATTTATTGCTTTAAGCATTATTACTTGTTTATACGTTGAAAAAACAATAGCCCAAACTGTACAAATTCCTTCAATCCAATGGTCTAAAGTCTATGGAGGAACAGAATCAGACGGTATATATGACATTCAGTACACTACAGATGGTGGATACATTGTTACAGGCTGGTCTCACTCTTATAGTAATGCCCCTTATGCAGCAGTTGCAAGTGATTGTTTGGTTATAAAGCTGGATGACTCCGGAAATGTTCAATGGCAAAAAGTATATGGTGGAAATTCATCAGATGGAGCAAATGCTATTCGCCAAACTACAGATGGCGGATATATTTTTGCCGGATACACAGCCTCTAACGATGGAGATTTTTTCGGAAACCATGGAAGCGAGGACGCTTGGGTCCTAAAACTGGATAATTCAGGAAATGTTCAATGGCAAAAATTTTATGGAGGAACTTTAGATGATGCTGCAACCTGCATACAACAAACTACAGATGGTGGATATATTGTATCAGGTTATACCGCTTCAAACAATGGAAACGTTTCTTATAATCATGGAAACAGAGACGCCTGGGTAATAAAACTAGATAATTCAGGAAATATCCAATGGCAAAAATCTTATGGAGGAACTAAAGGTGATGAAGCCAGGACTATTCAGCAGACTCCAGATGGTGGATATATTGTTGCCGGATATACTGGTTCTAATAATGGGGATGTATCAGGATTTCATGGAGGCACTCAGGACATTTGGGTTTGGAAATTAACCAATTCCGGAACTATTCAGTGGCAAAAAGCTATAGGGGGAAGTGGAGAAGAAGTGGCACAATCCATACAGCTAATCAAAGATGGAGGATATATCCTAGTTGGAAACACCAATTCCGGTGATGGAGATGCAATAGGAAACCCACAATATAAGAAAAGTGCATGGGTAATAAAACTCATTCAGGAGGGACCCATTCAATGGCAAAAAACCTATGGCGGTAGCAATCAGGAGTATTTCTTTTCCGTCCGGGAAACCCAGGATAATGGATATATTATAGGGGGAGAAGCTACCTCGAATGATGGAGATGTATCAGGAAATCACGGAAGTTATGATGCCTGGATTGTAAAACTGGACAATATGGGAGCTTTACAATGGCAAAAGGCAATAGGCGGATCTGGTTTTGATTTTGCTCATGCCTATTCTATTCTGCAAACTTCCGATGGAGGATATGTTTTCGCCGGAAGCAGCTCTTCTAATGATGGGGATGTTTCAGGAAATATTGGTCTTTTGGACTTCTGGATTGTAAAACTTGGAACAGAAAACAACATGGGAACAGAAAATATCTTAGTAAAAAACAACATTTCCATCTATCCCAACCCAGCTAAAGATTTTATATATATCAACCTTCCCGAAACGGAAAAAATAAAATCCATCAGTATAACCGATATTTCAGGAAAATTAATTAAAATAGCCAATAGCAAAGAAAACAAAGTGGATGTCTCTTTTCTTCCCAATGGGGTTTACTTCCTGAAAATAGAAACTAATCACACTACATACAATAGAAAAATCAGTAAGAAGTAAGATTTTAAAATCTGTTGGAAAGAGTTGCTTTTTTGAGGCAACTCTTTTTATTTACGGATATTCATAAATATCTATCTTTGTATTTTAAACATTCAGCTATTTTTATGACTATATACGAACTTTATTCTATATACCTTCAGGCAACCAAAGTAAATACGGATACCCGGAAAATTACGAAAGGGGATTTATTTTTTGCTTTGAAAGGGGATAATTTCAATGGGAATCTTTATGCGGAGGAAGCAATTAAGAACGGAGCATTAGCAGCGGTGGTGGATGATGAAGAATTTTCCAATCCGGAAAAAGGGATTTTTTATTTTGAAAATACTCTGTTCACTTTACAAAATTTGGCACGTTATCATAGAAAACAATTAAATATCCCGATAATCGGGTTAACCGGAAGTAACGGAAAAACAACTTCCAAAGAATTGATGGCCGCTGTTCTAAAGAAAAAATTCCATGTGTTGTATACTCAGGGAAATTTAAATAATCATATCGGAGTTCCTTTAACTACTCTTTCCATTAAACCGGAACATGAAATTGCCATTATAGAAATGGGAGCAAACCATCAGAAAGAAATTGAATTACTGGCAGGAATTTCTCAACCTAATATCGGATATATTACCAACTTCGGAAAAGCTCATCTGGACGGTTTTGGTGGTGAAGAAGGAGTAATTAAAGGAAAATCAGAATTATATACTTTTCTTCGGGAATATAACCGAACTGCTTTAGTTAACACAGATGATGCTAAGCAGGTAGAATTAACTTATAACATAGAAAAGATTACTTTTGGTTCCGAAGGAACGCATTCTTTTTCTTTACTTGAAAATACAAATCATAGAATAAGTATCCGCTATCAAGATACTATAATTGATTCGCAACTTACCGGAGATTATAATTTTGCTAATATCTGTGCTGCATCCACTTTGGGCTTCCATTTCGGTCTGACTATAGAACAGGTAAAGCATGGAATTGAAAATTATCAGCCACAAAATCAGAGATCCCAGATTGTAGAAAAGAACGGAATTACGTTAGTTCTGGATACTTACAATGCAAATCCAAGTAGTATGGAGGTTTCTTTAATGAATTTTTCTTCTTTCGAAGGAAGTAAAGCCGTTATTATCGGAGATATGTTCGAACTGGGAAAGGAAGCTGCCCCAGAACATCAAAAAATTGCTGATCTGGCAAAGTCGTTATCTTTTGATTATATTTACCTGATAGGTGAGAATTTCTTCCGGACTTCCAATCATAATAGTACTATTCAAAAATTCCATTCGACTAAGGATATGGAAGACTATTTAAAAACGGAGAAAATTCCTGCAAAAAATATTTTATTGAAAGGTTCCCGCGGAATGACTCTGGAAAAGTTGATTGATTTTCTTTAGATTTTAGATTATTAGACACAAAGATATTAGATTTTAGACTTAAGCTTCTATCTTCTTTTTTCTCACTTCTAACTTAAAAGAAGTTCTTTCTAATATTGGAATGATAAAATTATATTTCCTATAACCACAAAAAAAGAAACTATCCTTTCGGATAGTTTCCCAAAGCTATTTTTATCACCTTTATTTTAGGCCTAATTTTGCTTTCACATCAGTTAGGATATTTGGTCCTTGTGCATACAAAAGTGATGGCTGAGAAGTATCAAAGATATATAGATATCCTTTGTCTTTTGCTACAGCGTCAATTGCATCCTGAGCTTTTTTCATGATCGGATCATATAAATCTCCTTGTTTCTGATCCAATTCTTTAGCAGCAGTTTCTCTTAATGAGGCTAAACTTTGTTGATCTTTTTGAAAGTCTTCTTCATATTTTTGAAGTTGGTCTTTCATTTTTTCCAAATCTGCTGGAGATTTTCCTTTTAAATCATTCTGGATTTTTTGATATTTGGCAGTGAAAGCATCTTCTTGTTTTTTTAGTTCTGCTTTCTTTTGGTCAGCTAAAGTTTTTAACTGGTCATCTGCTGCTTTTTTTTCAGGCATAATGCTCAATAACTCCAATGAATTGATATGGGCTATATTCTGAGCGTTTACGAACTGAAAAATTCCTGCCATTGCCGTTAAAAGGAATGCGAATGTGATTTTCTTCATTTTAATTTCTATTATTTAATATTGTTATTTTGTTCGGTTGATGTATCTGTTTTTTTGGTTTCTTTTTTAGGTACATACTTACTGCCATACCCCGACTTAGGTTTGCTATCAGTAGTTGGTTTGGCTTCAGCAGATTTACTATCGGTAGTTTGTTGCTGGGCCTCTGGTTTTTTCTCTTCTTTTTTAGGCACATACTTACTACCATAACCCGACTTCGGTTTGGTAGTATCTGCAGCAGGCTTGCTTTCTGTTGAGGCCGATTTAGTTTCAGTAGATTTCACTCCCTCAGATTTTTGTGTTTCAGCAGGTTTACTCTCTACTGGCTGAGATTCCGTTTTCTTAGTTTCTTTTTTAGGTACATATTTGCTACCATAGCCCGATTTAGGTTGGGTATCGCTAGCTGGTTTAGTCTCAGTAGATTTCACTCCCTCAGATTTTTGTGTTTCAGCAGGTTTACTCTCTACCGGTTGAGATTCCGTTTTCTTAGTTTCTTTTTTAGGTACATACTTGCTACCATATCCTGATTTAGGTTTGGTATCAGTGGTGACCTTTGGCTCAGCTGTGTCAGGTTCCGTGGTACTTGGAGCAGATGGCTCTGTTGATCTTGTACTTCTTGTATCTTTTGTATTGCCAGGCTTTGATTTATCTTTCTCGTTAGTAACTGTTCCTCCCAATTGTTTTAAAACTCTATCTGTAAGATCATATTTGGAGTCAGTAAATACCATGATCAGATCCGAGGATTTGTCAAAAATGAAATTGTACTTATCTTTTGCTGCTACTGCATTAATTGCATTCCATATCTGATCTTGTACAGGTTTGGCTAAGTTATATCGTAAATTGGTGGATTCTCCGTTAGTTCCAAATTTTTTATCTATAAACTCATTCAAATTTTTTTCCGTACTATCTATGGCTGCCAACTTTGTCTTTTGCTGTTCTTCCGTTAATAAAACTTTTTCGTTTTCAAAGGAAACTCTCATTTTTTCCAGCTTTGACTGTTGATTTTTGATTTCATCTTTCCATCTCTGTACTTCAGCGTTCAACCTTTGTTCTGCTTGTTGGTATTGAGGCATTTGTTTTAGAATGTACTGAGTATCTACATACCCCATCTTTTGGGCATTGGCAAGACCAAAGAATAACAATAATGTGTATAGTACCAGTTTTTTCATTTCAACTATCTTTAGTCGTTTCTAAAATCATACCAAGATTATACAAAAATATGATTTATTATAAATCTATCCTATTAATTCTTTATCATTGTTTCATTTAGCACATCAATCTATTAGAACTGTTGTCCAAAAATAAAATGGGTTTCCCATCCGTTAGGTTTGCTAGAATTAATGGTCGGATCAAATCCGTTAGCAAAATCAAATCCTAACATTCCAAACTGAGGCATGAAAATCCGTATTCCTACTCCGGCAGATCTTTTCAAATCAAATGGATTAAACGACTTATGGTCTGTCCAGGTATTTCCTCCTTCTACGAAAGCCAGTGCATATATTTTGGTGGCTCCTCCCATCAATACCGGATAACGAAGTTCCATCATAAACCGGACGTATGAGGTTCCTCCTCCTAGTGGTGTGATATCTTCTCCTGTTTTTCCTCCGAAGGAAGTAGGGTCTTTATATCCTCTTAAAGGAATGATTTCCCGTCCGTCGTATCTGTTTCCATATAATCCGGTTCCTCCCAAGTAATATCTTTCAAATGGAGGAATCCCTAGTTTTTGGTTGTAGGCACTTAAGATACCGAACTCTCCTCCTGCTTTCAATACAAATTTACTTACCAGCTCCTGATACCAGTATGCTTTCATTTTGATTTTATAGTATTCCAGCCATTTGTATTTTTGATCATCTGACATGGTACTATAATCTTTATTACTAAATGCTGAGTATGGAGGAGTCAGTTTTACGGATAATTCAAATTCCGATCCCATAGTAGGGAATATAGGGTCCAGACCAGCAGAATATCTTCCTAAACTTGCATAAATACTAAAGTTGTTACTTTTCCCATTACTCCAAGTCGTATATCCGGTAGCATTATCGTTTGCTATGTTGAATGGATAATTGGTGAATTTATATAACTGGTAATTAAGCCCATAAGAAAGCCTGAAATAATCATCCGGCCAGTTCAACCGGGTAGTCAATCCTGCCTGTGCCCCATAAATATCCAATTTATTTTCACCTACTGCATAGTAATCATTGTATCTCAGGAATGTACTATAAAGCGAAATTGTCAGGGATGTAGGGCGTTTTCCCATAATCCATGGCTCAGTAAATGAAGCACTGTAATTCTGATAGTTACTTCCTGCCTGTGCTCTCAGAGAAACACTTTGTCCATCTCCTGTAGGTACCGGCTTCCACGATTTTCTGTCAAAGAAGTTTTTGAATGAGAAGTTACCAAAGGTCAATCCTAATGTACCGATAAACCGGTTTCCTCCATAACCTCCCTGTAATTCTACCTGGCTATTGGTTCCTTTTTCTTCCAGTTTGTAATTTACATCTACTGTTTTTGTTTCCGGATTAGGAACAATATCAGGTCTTAATGCTTGTGCTTCAAAATATCCCATTTGTGCCAATTCCATCATGGTTCTCTGGATATCTTCTTTAGAGAATAATTTTCCGGGAACTGTACGTAAAGATCGTTGAATCACATGGTCATGAGTTCTGTTATTCCCTGAAAATGTTACTTTGTCCCAATAAGCTTGTTCTCCTTCCCTAATTTTTACTTCTACATCTATGGTATCATTCCTTACGGCTTTTTCTATTGGAACTACACTGGAGAATACATATCCGTTATTGTAGTATAAGGTTGCAACGTCATCATTCTTTTCGGAACCTGATATTTTTTTGTTGATTCCTACTGCATCGTATGGATCTCCTTTTTTATATCCGATGATTTTAGTAAGTATTTCACTGGAATAGACTGAGTTTCCTGAGAATGTAATGTTTCCTAAGTAATATCTTTTCCCTTCGGATACTTTAAGGCTGATGTCAAAGTTCTTTTTATCTGTCCTTACTACTGTATCTGAAATTACTCTTGCATCTCTGAATCCGTAGGATTGGAAAGTTTCTACTACTTTAGCTAAATCTTCTTCGTATTTTTCAGGAACATATTTGGATTTTTTCCAGAAACGATAGAATTTTTTCTCTTTGGTGTTTTTAAATGACCGTGCTCTTACTTTTGAAGGTTTCAATTCTTTAGTTCCTTCTATTTTTATAGATCTTACTTTAACTCTTGGTCCTTTTTCTATGGAAATATTCCAATTTACTGTAGCTGAATCTCCGGGAACAGATTGCTCTTTTATATTGGCATATGCATCGGGGAACCCTTTTTCTGTGTATTGGTTCCGGATGTTATTCTGTAGTTTGGCCCGTAAATCGTCTGTAATTTTAGTCTTGGTTTTTAATCCGTTTTCTTTAATCAGCTTTTCTCCTTTTGATTTACTGATTCCTTCAAATTTAACTGTTCCAAGATCTGGTAATGCCTTCAGGTTTATTCTCAAATATGCATCTTGTCCTTCTGTCTTTGTCAGGAAAATCTCCACATCTGAAAATAATTTTGATTCCCAGAGTTTTTTTACTGCACTGTTAATTTGATTCCCGGGAATTTCAATATAATCTCCTTCATATAATCCGGTATACCGCATAATCTGATTCTTGGAATATTTGGAGGTTCCGGTAATTTTTATTTCTTTAATCCGGAAGGAAGTATCTCCCGGACTGGTTGTTTCTCTGATATTATCTTCAATTGCCGAAGTCTGGTGTACGGTGGATGAATCTACTTTTTTTTGAGTCCCTTCCACCTGGGAAAATATGAATGTCTGTATTAAAACTGCAATTACTGCTAATAACTTCTTCATGGATATATATTACCTGCTTTTACTAACTTTTAATTTGTTCGCTTGTTTTTCCAAATCTCCGTTCTCTCGACTGATAAAATTCAATTGCTTTTAAAAATTCTTCTTTATTAAAATCCGGCCATAATACATTTGTAAAATACAATTCTGCATAAGCAACCTGCCAAAGCAAAAAGTTACTGATCCGTTGCTCTCCGCTGGTTCGTATTAAAAGATCAACATCCGGAATATCTTTTGTATATAAATGGCTACTGAAAAATTCTTCGTCAATTTGTTCTGTGCTTATCTTTTTTTCTGCCACTTCTGTTGCTATTTTCCGGGTTGCATTCAGAATTTCTTCTTTTGCACCATAGCTCAAAGCCAACAATAAAGTTCCTTTTTTATTATTTTCGGTCTCCTTCACCAAACTATTCAACTCTTTACGTACTTCTTTTGGAAGGTTATCAGTATTACCTATTACTTTTACTTTGACTCCTTTTTCCTGTAAACTTTTTGTCTCTTTTTTTATAGTGTTAAGCAATAAACTCATCAGCATATTCACTTCTATAGCCGGCCTGTTCCAATTCTCAGAGGAAAAGGCATATAAAGTAAGGTAAGGAATTCCCTGCTCATTACAGAACTCTATTGCATCTCTTACAGCTTTAAGTGCATTCTGATGTCCAAAGGTTCTTATCATCCCCCTCTTCTTGGCCCATCTGCCATTTCCATCCATAATGATGGCTACATGCTGAGGTAAATTATTTTGATCTATTACTATATTTTTAGACATTCATTATTATAATTAATAACAGTAACAAGGTGGTCTTCCAAAAGTATAGGTAAGGTTTATTCCAAATACCATATACCAATCATTACTTTTAAAAGTATTTCCTGTCTGATATTTCCCTATGATCTCTGCATTTCTCCTGCCTATTTCATCCTGATATACAAGGTCTTGTAAAGTCGGAGCTGTATTTATGGTAAATTTGTCTGTTGGTATTGCACTGTAATCCAGATTATCCTGGAAAGTAAACCGTGCTCCTACTTCAAAAGAAAGAAGCCAATTCCAGTGCATTTTAAATTTATATCCTACTCCAAAAGGAATACTAAAATCAAACTTCATGGATTTTTTATAGGATGTTTCCGTACTGAAATCTGTTGGAGATGTAGGAGGTCTGTTATTGGTAAGTTCATGGGTTATGGTAAAATCCCTATCTTCAGAAGCATAGGCTCCTACTCCTCCAAATATGTATGGAGAAGAACCTGATCGTTTAATATCATTTATATTGAAAAAATAATACTCGAACATAGCAGAAGCTTCTATAATGGTATTATCTCCAGACAACAACCTATTATATCTGTAATCTTCACTTGCATAATCATCATCGAAGTAAACTTTATTGTAGATCAGATTGAAACGTAAACTTTGCCTGTTATTAAGGTTAAACCTATAGAGCGCTCCTATGGAAATGGGAAGCCTGTCCATACTCATGGGAAATAACTGTATATAATCTGATCTTCCTATATCTCCAATAATGTTAGCTTCACCCAATGATATTCCCAACTCATGCTTCTGAGCAGAGACAGGCATAAAATTGCTTATAATCATTATGATAGCTAACAAGAAAAATTTCTTCATATTTAGTTTAATTATTTCACAATAATTATCTTAACGCAAAATGCTTCTATTTTGTTGCACTTATATCAATATTTTGTCCGGTTTACGGACGACAAATATAATAATTCTTTTTGGGTATGTATCGTTTATTTTTCTTTTAACTTATTTTTATGAAACATTTTATTTCTCCTTTTTTTCGAAAAATAAAATCAAAATTTCAAATTATAATCTGTAAAATTTCATTATTTTTGATTTCTGATGTCTAAAGTTGCCGAACAAATCAAGACCCCTATTGCGGATGAAATGAAACTTTTTGAGAAGCGTTTTTACGAATCTATGAAAAGTAAGGTTCCTCTGCTAGACCGAATCACTCAGTTTATCGTACGCCGTAAAGGAAAGCAAATGCGCCCTATGTTTGTTTTTCTTACTGCTAAGCTTGCCGGCACGATTACAGACAAAACTTACCGTGCAGCTTCTTTAATAGAATTAATTCATACGGCTACTCTGGTTCATGATGATGTGGTGGATGAAAGCTATATGAGAAGGGGATTTTTCTCCATTAATGCTTTATGGAAAAATAAAATTGCGGTTTTGGTGGGAGATTATTTGCTTTCCAAAAGTGTTTTACTAGCTACCGATAATCAGGATATAGATCTGCTTTCCATTATTTCCAGGGTAATACGGGAAATGGCGGAGGGAGAATTACTTCAACTGGAAAAAAGCAGGAAGCTAGATATTACGGAAGAAGTGTATTTTGAAATTATCCGGCAAAAAACGGCTGTGCTCATTTCCGCTTGTTGTGAATCCGGAGCACGATCTACATATGCTTCCGATGAAATAGCACAAAAACTGAAATTATTTGGAGAATACACCGGAATCTCTTTTCAAATCAAGGATGATTTGTTCGATTATACTAACACTAATCTTATTGGAAAACCTGTCGGGATTGACATTCAGGAAAGAAAAATGACTTTGCCTCTGATTTATGTTTTGAACAATACGGATGCTGAGCATAAAAAATGGTTGATCAATTCGATAAAAAATCATAACAAGAACAAAAAGCGGGTAGCGGAAATTATTGAGTTTGTTAAAAATAATGGTGGACTGGAATATGCAATTAAAGTAATGAACGAATACAAACAAAAAGCTTTGGATATTCTGCTTTCCTTCCCTAAGGATGAAAACCGGGATTCTCTGGAATTAATGTTAACTTATGTAATTGAAAGGAAGAATTAAAAAAGCATTATTGAAATAACAAGACTTTTTATTTTTGATTATAAATAATAAAAATCAACTTATACACTTTGCAATCTTTTATTACAGAATTATTTCTATTTTTCCCTGATATTTCCAAAAATTCTAAATGGAATTAGATTACCTTTATAGATTATTTATTGGTTTCTAATACATCCGGATTATGGCTACAAATAATCGTTTACTTTCACTGGATATCCTTAGGGGGATTACTATTGCTGGAATGCTTCTGGTAAACAATCCCGGTTCCTGGGACTATGTTTATGCTCCTTTGGATCATGCGGAATGGATCGGGTTAACTCCTACCGACCTGGTATTTCCTTTCTTCATGTTTATTATGGGAATATCGACTTATATTTCTTTAAAAAAATTTCAGTTCCAACCTTCCCAAGCCACGATTTACAAAATCATCAAACGGGTTTGTGTCATTTTTCTTATCGGAGTAGGTATTGCCTGGCTTTCTCTATTTTGCAGAACCTTTCATGAATCGGCAGATCTTCCTTTCTGGGATCGTTTAAGTAGTTCTGCCTGGAATTTCGATAAACTACGGATACTGGGAGTAATGCAACGACTGGCGTTAACTTATGGAGCCACTGCATTGATCGCCATATTCGTCAAACATAAATATATTCCTTATATTATAGGAGTAACTTTGATTTCCTATTTCCTTATTCTCTATTTCGGAAATGGGTTTGAAAGAAGTGAGGATAATATTATTTCCGTGGTAGACCGGGCTGTATTAGGTGTGAACCATATGTATAAAGACGGTGGGCTTTCCATAGATCCGGAAGGATTATTGAGTACACTTCCTTCTATTTGTCATGTTCTGATCGGATTTCTTTGTGGAAGAATTATTCTGGAAAACAAGGATAATTCCATTCGTATTCTGAATCTTTTCATTGTAGGAACTATTCTTTCTTTTACCGGATTTTTGCTAAGTTACGGATGTCCGATCAGTAAAAAAATATGGTCTCCTACTTTTGTACTGGCAACCTGCGGATTAGCTTCCAGTTTCCTTGCTTTGCTTATCTGGATCATTGATATTAACGGATATAAAAAGTGGTCGCTTTTCTTTGAATCATTTGGAGTGAATCCTCTTTTTATCTATGTTGCCGGAGGTGTTATTTCTATTATGCTACGAAGTGTTTACTTTCCTTATAATGGAGATCAGATCAATCTTCAGAAATTCTTCTATTCTATTATTTTACAACCGACTTTCGGCAATTATGTCGGTTCGCTTGTTTTTGCTTTGTGTTTTATAACTGTATGCTGGTTGATAGGTTATATCCTGTATAAAAAGGGGATATTTATAAAGATATAGAGTAGTAATGTGCTGATGTGTCAATGTGAAAATTAGCAAATTGTAAAAAGAAGTTGACAGCTGTCGACTTTTAAATCTGTCATTCAGTTATTCTAACTTCTTTTTTCTTTCTTCTAACTTAAAATTACTCTATACTAAGATTATATTTTTCTAGTAATCCGGGCAATCCCTCCACAAAAAATTTTGCTTTGGTAATCCGGTTTATTTCGGGATCAATGGAATAATTATATGCTGTCCGGAAATCGGAACCTTCCAGATTTGAAGCTTGAAAAACCGTCCGGTTCAGATCAGAATCTTCAAAGGATGAATACGGAAATTCGGATTCTATAAATTCCACATCCTGAATACTGCAACTTTTAAATTGTACTTTCTTCATTTTCAACTTATAAAAAGAAGAAAAGTTGAGAATACAATTGTCGAAATCAAAAGCGAGTAAAAAGGGATTGCAATGTTCAATCCGTAATCCCAACAATTTACAATTCCTGAACCTGACTTTCCGAAAGGAAGTATTGGCCAATTTTGCCATACTCAGATCACAACCGTCAAACTCGCATTCG
The DNA here is from genome assembly GCA_031552575.1 of Apibacter sp. Taxonomy (GTDB): domain Bacteria; phylum Bacteroidota; class Bacteroidia; order Flavobacteriales; family Weeksellaceae; genus Apibacter. The sequence continues at coordinate 135,508 of JAVBMH010000010.1, forward strand.
GAAAACATACAATCTGACAAATCGGAACCGGAAAAATTGCAATTAATGAAAATACAATTTTCATAATCTCCCAGAGGAAGCTTTTCCTGAGAATAATTTTCTCCTTTCAAGGTTTGATCTTGTGTGTAGTTTGGGTTCATATTTGGTTAACTTAAAAGTAAACTCAATAACAAAGTTACAAATATCTGAATTCTCTCAATCACACAAACTTCTGCCCACATAAGTTTTATTTCCATTACTATTTATATAGTAACACCCTCCCCTTGGTCCTCTGATGTAATACCTTCCGGAACTATACGCCGATTTATTCTGACTATTTTTTTTCACATTTTTAGTTTTCTTTGTTGTGGATGTTTTGCCAGACTGGACCGTTACTATATTATTTTTCTTAGCGAAATTAGTATGGGTAACAGCTTTCTTCTCTTTATTTACATTTTTACTGATTGATTTATTTTCTATGTTAGAAACATTTCTGGTAACAACGTTTGGAGATACTACCGAATCTTTTTTTATTTCCAATGATGTTTCAGCAAAAGATTTTTTCTGTATATCTGAATTTTCTTCTTCAGATTTTAAATAATTGGTTTCAGCAGATTTTCCGGTTGGATTTATAATACCAATTAAAAAACAACTGAATAAAACAAAAATATATTTAAAAATCCTACCAAACTGAATCTTCAATTTTTTCTGAATATACTCCCTTGTTACAGGAATGCATACCAAACTCCCTAAGAATACCACTATACTTCCCATTGTATTCATTCCCCCTCTAAAAAACATACTAAGCGAAGCAAGAAATAAGAAAAAGCCAAAACAATATTGCAGGAATAATTTTATAGTTTTCATTAGTTAAAAAATTAATGTATCTATAAAACTACTGACTTTAGCTTATATATCCAAATTTATTTAGCTCTATAAAAAATAAAACATGCTTAAATTGATGATAATAAAAGAGGGAATTATTTTACTTCACCTTATTTTCCAGTAATAAATAAAATGAATATTCCAATGCTACTTCCTTTAACGATTCAAAACGTCCGCTTGCCCCTCCGTGTCCGGCATCCATATTGGTTTCCAATAATAACAGGTTTGAATCCGTTTTCATATCCCGAAGTTTTGCCACCCACTTGGCAGGTTCCCAATACTGAACCTGGGAATCATGCAATCCGGTAGTTATTAGCATATTCGGATAATTTTTTGCTTCTACATTATCATAAGGCGAATAGGATTTAATATAATCGTAATATTCTTTTTCATTCGGATTTCCCCATTCATCATATTCTCCGGTAGTCAAAGGAATACTATCATCCAGCATAGTAGTTACCACATCCACAAAAGGAACATCTGCCACCACTCCATGAAACAATTCCGGAGCATAATTTACTACTGCTCCCATTAACAACCCTCCGGCACTTCCGCCATTGGCATATAAATGAGCCGGAGAAGTATAATTTTCGCCAATCAGATATTTGGCACAATCAATAAAGTCAAAAAAAGTATTTTTCTTTTTCAGCATTTTTCCGTTATCGTACCAAGGTCTTCCCAAATCTTCCCCTCCACGCACATGGGCAATCACGTAAATAAATCCTCGATCCAACAAAGACAAACGGATAGAACTAAATGTCGGATCCATAGAATACCCGTAAGAACCGTATCCATAAAGCAACAATGGTGTATTTTCGGATGGATGAACATCTTTCCTCATAACCAAAGACATCGGAACTTTTGCTCCATCGCGTGCCGTTGTCCACAATCGTTGAGTAACATAATTGTTTTTGTCAAAATTCCCCAATACTTCCTGTTGTTTCAACACTTTCTTTTCTTTGGTTTTCATATTGAAATCAATATCGCTCCACGGAGTCGTCAGGGAAGTATATCGATAACGAAGCATATCCGTATCAAAATCCCGGTTCACGGAAGTTCCTACAGTATATACTTCTTCCTCAAAAGGAAGTTCATAATTTATAGAATTATCCCAGGTTTTTATTTTAATATGGGTAAGCCCATTTTCCCGCTCTTCGGTTACCAAATAATTTTTGAACAATTCAAAATCTTCCAGTAAAACGTCTTCCCGGTGAGGAATCACTTCCTTCCAGTTTTCTTTTCCGGTTTGAGTTACCGGAGTTTTCATCAGTTTAAAATTAAATGCTCCGTCTTTATTGGTTAGAATATAAAATGAATCTCCAAAATGATCAAAGGAATACTCCAATTCTCTTTCTCTTGGCTGGAAAACTTTCCATTCTGCATCTGGATTGTCAGCCGGAATAAAACGATATTCATCGGATAATGTACTTCCAGTAGCAATCACAACATATTGCATGGATTTCGTTTTGGTTACATGAGTGTTAAAAGTTTCGTCTTTTTCTTCATAAACCAAAACATCTTCCTTTTGGGAAGTCCCTAATCTGTGTTTATATATTTTACAGGAACGTAGGGTTTGAGGATCTTGTACGGAATAAAACAAAGTTTTGTTATCATTCGTCCAAACCAGATTTCCTGTGGTTTCCTCCAGTTTATCAGGATAAATCTCTCCTGTTTCCAGATTTTTAATTTGTATGGTATAAATCCTGCGGCTTACCATATCTACAGAAAATCCTGCCAGTTTGTTATCCGGACTGATACTTACTCCTCCCAACTGATAGAACTTATGTCCTTTTGCCATTTCATTTACATTGAACATCACTTCTTCCGAATTATCCAACGATTCTTTTTTACGAACATAAACCGGATATTCTCCTCCTTTTACAAATTTGGTCTGATACCAGTAACGATTGAATTTATAGGGAGCAGATTCATCATCTTCTTTGATTCTTCCCTTCATTTCTGCAAACAGATCTTTTTGCAACTTATCCGTAGATTTCATTTGCTTTTTGGTGTAAACATTTTCTTCTTTTAAATAACTGATAACCTCCGGATTATCCCTGTCGTTTAACCAATAATAATTATCAATTCTTGTATCATTATGAATGGTTAATTCTTTTGGAATTTTCTTTGCTTTAGGTGCCTGCATAGCTTTTATTTCTTGTTTGGTATTTTGTTTGTTTTGAGCCTCAAAATTAAGCGGAATAAAAAACAAAGGCAATAGTAAGAATAGTTTTTTCATAGTTAAATTTTGTTCTGTATTCAAAGATAGAAATATACCAACACATATTTACTGGATTTTCCAAATAATAATCGAAACTCATTAAATGAACAAAAATAGAATGATATTTTATTATTTTATATTAATGTTATAAAAATAGTTTTGTAAAAACAAATTAAATTTTTTACGTTTAGATTTTATATTTACAAACATGTTATTAATATAAAAATATTAATTAAAGAATGTACTAATTAATTATAACTTGTTTTTATTGCCTGTTTTGATATTTATTTTTATCTTTCGAATCAATTATTAACTAACTCTAAAACCACAAAAAATAGTTTTTTATTATGTCAAATGATTCCGGTAAAATTAAATTTCACAGCGGAGAGAATATTCCGCTGGAACTTCACAAAGTTCGCATTGTACAAAAATTACATTTAGTTCCTATTGAAAGAAGGTTGGAAGCTCTTTATGAAGCCGGATTTAACACCTTCCGACTGGATACGAAAGATGTTTATCTTGATATGTTAACCGACAGCGGAACCAATGCCATGAGCGATAAGCAATTAGGCGCCATGATGATGGCAGATGATGCTTATGCCGGTTCTCAAAGTTTTGTACGACTGCAAAAAGCGGTGGAAGAAGTACTGGGCAAGAAATATTTACTTCCCGTACACCAGGGACGGGCCGCAGAAAATATTATTTCCAACGCTTACATACTCAAGGGAAGCGTAGTTCCTATGAATTACCATTTCACCACTTCCATGGCACACATTACCCAATATGGAGGAAAAATAGAAGAACTTCTCTATGATGAAGCCTATGTAATCAACAGTAAACATCCGTTTAAAGGAAATATGAATCTGGAAAAACTGGAAGATTGTATCAAAAAACATGGAACTGCTAATATTCCTTATATAAGAATGGAAGCCTCTACCAATCTGATCGGAGGGCAACCTTTCTCTATGGAAAACTTTCGTGGAGTTCGTGCAATTGCAGATAAATACAAAATCCGCTTGGTTCTGGATGCCAGCTTATTGGGAGAAAATGCCTGGCTCATCAAGCAACGGGAAGAAGAATTCAAAAACAGTTCCATGGCGGAAATCCTGTTGTGTATGACTGATCTGGCTGATTTAGTCTACTTCTCTGCACGAAAATTAAGCTCTTCACGAGGTGGGGGAATTTGTACCAATGACCATAAAATTTTCAAAGAACTGGAACCTTTGGTTCCTTTATATGAAGGATTCCTGACCTATGGAGGAATGTCTGTTCGGGAAGTGGAAGCCATTGCCGTAGGTCTATACGAAACCCTGGATGAAAGTATGATCTGTCAAAGTCCACAATTTATAGAGTATTTAGTAAATGCTCTGGACACCAAAGGAATCCCGGTGGTTACTCCTCCGGGCGTGCTGGGTTGTCATGTAGATGCTATGCAGATTTGTTCCCATATTCCTCAAACTCAATATCCGGCAGGTGCATTTGCTGCTGCATTCTTCCTGATTTCCGGAGTACGCGGAATGGAAAGGGGATCTGTTTCCAACCAACGGGATGAATATGGAAATGAAACCTACGCGGATATGGAACTTTTACGATTAGCTATTCCAAGAAGAGTATTCACTTTATCACAAATAAAATATGTGGAAGATCGTATAACCTGGCTATATGAAAACCGACAATTAATCGGTGGATTAAAATTTGTTTACGAACCCCCGGTACTCCGGTTCTTTATGGGAGGTCTAGAACCAACAAGCAACTGGCCTCAAAAACTACTGGCAAAATTCCGGGAAGATTTCGGAGATAGTTTGTGAAAAAATAAATAACATAACAAAAAATCCTGAAGAATTTCAGGATTTTTTATTTTTTTCAGCCTATTACTGAAAAATATCGTATCTTACTACAATTAAACCTAAAAATTACAACTATGATTTTAGTTACAACTAATGCTATTGAAGGACATCCGGTAAAGGAATATAAAGGAATCGTAACCGGAGAAACCATTATCGGAGCCAATTTCATTAAAGATATTAAGGCCAGTATTACAGACTTTTTCGGAGGACGTTCTTCTTCTTATGAAAAAGTATTAATTGAGGCAAAACATACTGCCCTGAAAGAAATGGAAGAAAGAGCTGCAAAAATGGGAGCTAATGCGATTATTGGTATTGACCTTGATTATGAAACTTTGGGTGCCGGAGGAAGTATGCTGATGGTTTCTGCCAGTGGTACTGCTGTTGTGATCTAATCTGTAAAAAATAATAGATTTATAAAATATCTATATGGAATATTTTGGAAATCCCTGCTAAAGCGATCTGGATTCCGATACAGAAAGTAAAAAACGCCAATAATTTATTAATGATCTGATTTCCTACAGTTCCTACTCTGCTTACAATTCGGGTAGCATTGGACAGAAAGAAATAAACCAACGCACAAAGAATCAGAATCACTAACGCAATAACCAGATAATTAAGAAAGGTTAAGGAAACATCTCCTTCCACCAGACTGTTTGCAGCTAAGGTGAAAATAACGGAAATACTTCCGGACCCCATAATAATGGGAAAAGTTATAGGATAGAATATATCTTTTTGAATATTAGCGTAATTTAATTCACTAATGGTTTGTTCTTTTCTTTCTCTGTTTTTCACCCGGTTATTGTCCGAAAGCCAGCCTAAAGCCGTTTTACAGATCATTAATCCCCCACCCAATTGAATCACAGGAATGGAAAGTCCGAAAAGTAACAGAATTACTCTTCCAATAAGTAAACTTCCAATCCCTATAAAAACACAGTAGATAGTGATTTGTTTCACTACTGATTTACGATGTTTGTCGTCCAGCCCTTCCAAGAAATTATTGACAATGAAAGCATTTCCTATAGGATTAACTACAGGAAACAAAGCTATCATTGCTGAGGAAAATATGTGTATAAAATTTTGTAATGTCACTTGGGATTATAATTTTTCGGATTGCAAATTTCGTAATTATTTTTGATTTAAATATCAATATTTTGTTAAATATTTAATAATTAATTTTATAAATAAGAAAATGAAATAAATTACTTTAGATTATTAGATCTAAGATATTAGATAAGAGATACAAGATTTCTTTCTAACTTTCTAATGGATTCCTCTTGGAATGATGAATTTTACTAAAAGTAATTTTTAACCTATCAAAAAACTCTCATTTCTGAGAGTTGTTAATTTTATAATGTAATAATTCTCTCTTTTATGCATCCAGTTCCCCTGCAATAACATTGAGACTTCCCAAGGTAATAACTGCATCGGAAAGCATGGAACCTTTTACTAATTCTTCAAATGCTTGATAATAAATGAAACACGGACGTCTGAAATGCAGTCGGTAAGGACTCCTTCCTCCATCACTTACCAAATAAAATCCTAATTCTCCGTTTCCTCCTTCTACCGAATTATATACTTCTCCTGTCGGAATCTTCATTTCTCCCATTATAATTTTAAAATGATAAATTAGGGCTTCCATACTTGAATATACATCCGGCTTATCCGGTAGATAAAAATCGGGAACGTCCACATGATAATCTCCTTCCGGAAGATTTTCGTAGGCATTTTTTACTAATTTGAAACTTTCCCTTATCTCGTTCAAACGCACCATAAAACGGTCGTAGGCATCTCCTGCTGTACCAATCGGAATGATAAAATCAAAATCATCATAGGATGAATACGGAGTCATCACCCGCACATCATAATCCACTCCGGCAGCTCTCAAATTCGGACCTGTAAATCCATAATTCAATGCTTTTTCTGCTGAAATTCCTCCTACTCCAATGGTTCGGTCCATAAAAATCCGGTTCCTTTCCAATAGATTAGCAAATTCTTCTAATCTTTTTGGGAAACCAGCTATAAATTCTTTTAGCAATTGATGAAATTTAGGACTGAAATCCCTTTCAAATCCTCCAATCCTTCCAATATTAGTAGTCATTCTCGCTCCGCAAACCTGCTCATAGAGGTCATAAATTCTCTCTCTGTCCTGGAACACATAGGTAAATCCGGTCAATGCTCCTGTATCCACTCCCATCACGGAATCACAAACCAAATGGTCGGCAATCCTAGCCAGCTCCATCATAATGATACGCATATAATCCACCTTTTTGGAAACTTTAATTCCCAAAAACTTCTCCATAGTCATATGCCATCCTATATTATTAATCGGGGAAGAACAATAATTCATCCGGTCGGTCAGGGTAGTAATCTGGGCATACGTCTTTCTTTCTGATATTTTTTCAAAAGCCCTGTGAATATATCCCACGGTGGATTTTGAGGAAACAATCCTGTCTCCATCCATCAACAACTGATTTTCAAAGATACCATGAGTTGACGGGTGAGTAGGCCCCAGATTGATCCGTTGGAGTTCTCCGTCCAATTGTTCCCTTACTACATAATCAGCCGGAACATTGGATAATCCTATAAGTTCATTATTGTTTTCTTCCTGAGACATTTTCTGATTTTAGTTTTTTAATTTTTATTATCTTCCAAACATAGTATCATCTTTATCTTCTCTGGTAGCATCTTCTAGCTGATACTGCTTCCTCATAGGAAAATAGGTCATTTCATCCACATTTAATATCCTTACCAAATTCGGATGTCCTCTGAACAGGATTCCGTAAAAATCATAGGTTTCTCTTTCCATCCAGTTGGCTGAAGAATATAACGGAGTTAATGAATCTACTTCCGGATTTTCCATGGATAAAAAGGTTTTCAGCCTTATCCTGAAATTATTGATAAAACTGTGAAGATGGTAAATCACACCTAATTCCGCTCCTTTATTTTCCGGATAATGAATTCCACATAAATCGGTCAGAAAATCAATTTTAATCGGATGATCTTTAATAAACTGAACTATGGAAATTACAATTTCCTTTTTTATTTCCAGTGTTAGTATTCCATCCGGTTCATAGGCTCTTAAAATACCTTCGCCGAATTCATCCGTCAAAAGCTGTAAAACATATTGATTATCTATGATGATATTTTCTTCCATGCTCTAAGATATGTTATATGATTCTAATAATGCTTTGTATTCAGGGGAATCTCTTCGTCTAAGACTTTCATTTTGAACAATTTCCTGAATCTGCATAAATCCTTCTATGATTTGTTCCGGTCTTGGTGGACATCCGGGTACATAAACATCCACCGGAATTATCCTGTCAATTCCCTGAAGTACGGAATAAGTATCAAAAATTCCTCCACTTGAAGCACAAGCTCCTACTGCCATTACCCATTTAGGCTCGGCCATCTGCGTGTATATTTGTTTCAACACCGGAGCAAGTTTTTTGGAAATGGTTCCGCACACCATTAATAAATCGGCTTGTCTTGGAGAAAACCTCATGTTTTCCGCTCCAAAACGCGATAAGTCGTAATTGGATGCCTGAATAGCCATAAATTCTATTCCACAACAGGAGGTTGCAAATGGCAACGGCCATAGGGAATAAGACCTGGCCAATCCTATAATCTTTTCAAAACTTCCGGCAAAATACCCTGGTCCGCTGATTCCTTCCGGAGGATCTACCATCTTTATTTTTTGTGACATAACGTTATTCTAAAATAAGTTAAAACAGAAATTACTTTTTTATTTTTCCCAGTCTAACGCTCCTTTTTTCACTACATAAAGGAATCCTAAAAGGAAAATGGAAATGAAGGTTAAAACTGCCAGGAATCCTTCTATTCCAAATTCTTTAATATTCAGCGCATAAGGATAGAAAAAAACAATTTCTATATCGAATAAAACAAATAAAATCGCTGTAAGGAAATACTTTATCGAAAAAGGTGAACGAGCATCTCCTTCATACGCAACCCCACATTCAAAAGTATCGTCTTTCATTTTTCCGTGTACTCTTGAACCCAACATGGCAGAGCCTATTAAGGCAATGATACTGAACCCTAAAGCTACTGCTACTTGTATCAGAATCGGAACATAATTTACAGGCAAGCTCATTCTTATTTTTATTTTACTGTTTATAATCTGGTTATCACGCAAAGATAATATATTTTTACTATTTATCTTTCATTTTTCAATACCCACTTGACTATTAACCTATTTGAAATTTAAATCCGCATAAAAAATTTAATTTATCGTATCTTTTTATAAATAAGCAAATTACATACCAAACATGACAAATATCATAATTATTATTTAGAATTATTCTAATTAAATATTTGGATTTAGTCTAAATAAAAATTAGTTTTGCGGTAGAACTAAAGTAAATACTAAAAAATAAATACTTATGAAAAAACTTTTTTTTGCCTTTATTCTCATAAATTTTTGTCAGTTTCTCGCAGCACAAAATAATTCGGGAATTAAAGGGAATTTATCCGATATTCAACATATTCCTATTCATGAAGTTACTATTTATGTAGATGGACATAAAGTGCCAAACACCATCAATAAAGATGGTTTATTTGAAATAAAAGGACTTTCTGAAGGACATCATAAAATTAAATTTGTCAGCCCAGATTTTAAATCTCATACGGAAATCATTGAATTACAGGCTTCTGAAATTAAAGAATTGAATATTATTTTATATACAAAAGGAGATCTGGAACAAGTGGAAATTTACGGGTATGAGAAACAGCCTACCGGGTTGGATGCTATTACCCGATTGCCTTTAAATCCAAGGGATATGTCGCAAACTATTTCCATAATTCCTGAACAACTAATTAAAGAACAGGGTATCCAGACTATTACTGATGCTACCCGGAATGTTCCTGGTGTTACCCTTTTCTCCTCTTATGGAGGTGTAAAAGAAAGTATGTCAATACGAGGTTACCGGGGAGTACCTGTTCTTAAAAACGGAATACAGGTAGATTCCGATTTCCGGACTGCTTCTTTATTATCGGACATGCAGGGAGTGGAAAACATTCAGGTACTTAAAGGTTCTGCAGCTATTACACAAGGAATAGGAAACGGACTGGGAAGTCCGGGAGGAGTTATCAATGTAGTTACTAAAATTCCCCAGTTTACTGAGAAAGGGAATGTTTCCATAAAAACCGGAAGCTGGGGATTATTCCGTCCTGTATTTGATTACCAAGCTATTCTGGACAAAAAGCAAACGGCTGCTTTCCGGTTAAATGGAGTATATCAAAGAGCTGATAGTTACAAATCCAGAGTAACCAATAACCGGATTTATGTAAATCCTTCTTTTGAGTGGAGACCGGATGATAAAACCCGTATCACTTTGGAAATGGATTACTTGAATGACAATACTACTCCGGACAGGGGAACCATAAATCTGGGCCCCGATACGGAAGATCACTTATATGACCTTCCCCACAGCAAATTCTTCGGCTGGGGAACTGATAACGTGAATACAAAAACTACCACCTACATGGCAAAAATAGTACGGAATCTAAACAACAACCTAAGCTTACGCGCAGTTTATGCCGGTTCAAACAATGAAGTAGAAAATATCGGCTTAGGTTCCATTATAAAACCCTATGAAGAAAAAGACAACAATGGGAAGGTAATATTGACTGACTATTACAGGAGAACACGTTATTTAACCAAATCCGAAAGCGAAGATAAAGGTAATATAATACAACTTGACCTAATTGGAAAAGATATTTACACCGGGAAAATCAAACACACTTTCCAAACTGGCTTTGATTATAAAGCTACTGATAAAAAAACCATATCATATGAGAGTAAAAAAATTGATGTCATTGAAGTACTAAATACCATTCCCAACAATTTACCTCAACCCCTTAGCAAATACACCCTAAAGCAAACTGGAACAGTATATTCAAAATCAGGAATATATGGATTGATGGCGCAAGATGCCATAACCATCAACAAATACCTGCGGGCAACCTTGGCTTTACGCTATAGTCAGAATTCCAAAAAAGTAAATGCTGAAGCAGCCAACGAAGCCTGGGATCCATTTATAGGATTAATGGTTACCCCCGTTAAAAACATAAGCGTATTCGGAAATTACGCCACCACTACTGATCTCAGGTCAGCCAATAATCCCACCCCGGACGGAAGTACCTTAGGTCCTTCCGTTTCCAGACAACTGGAAGTTGGATTGAAATCTGATTGGTTAAATAACAAACTAACATTCAATGCCACTTACTTCCACATTAAAAACAATGACTTAAGCTATCAGATTTTCAACAATGGTAAAGGTACCGGTTTGTACGAATTTGCTGGAGATATTGTGCGAAAGGGAATAGATTTGGAACTGACAGGAAAAATAGCATCCAATTTACAGGTAATTTTAGGTTATTCCTACTTAGATGCCAAATACAAAGACAGTCCTGCCTACCATAATGATTCCCGACCATCCAATACTCCTTATGACACCGCAAACGGCTGGGTGAGGTATTTGTTCGACCAAGGATTTCTGAAAAACCTATCTGTCGGAGTCGGGGTTTACTACATAGGTAACCGACCGATAAATGATTATTCTGTTGCAGGAGCCGATCCGCATGGAAACAATTATCCTAAAGCTCCGTTTAATATGCCAGCATATACCACTGTAAATGCTCAATTGGGATACAATTACCAAAACATGGGATTACAAGTATTTTTTAACAATATTTTCGATGAGATTGGTTATTCTTCCTATTACCGGGGAGGATATGTCAACCAAATCGACCCGAGAAACTTTGGAGTTCAACTTTCATACAATTTCTAATTTGTTCAATTAAGCAATGATAAAAACTACCCATATATTTTGGGTAGTTTTTACAATAAAAGATCCCTTCTCTATGAGCCAACAAAATAAATTCAGAAAAGTCATCAATGATATCCATCTTTGGTTAGGGTTGGTAGCAGGAATCATTTTATTTATTGTCTGCCTGACTGGGACTATTTATACTTTCAGAAGTGAAATTGAATATATGGTTAATCCAAACAAATATAATGTTGCTTCTTTTCAACCTGATCAAAAACCTTTGAAAATTGAATTTCTGATTTCTCAACTCCAAAAACAAGAAAAGGGAAAAATTGCTTTTGTAACCATTCCTAAAAATCCTACCAAAAATTATGAATTCGGCTTACTAAAAAAAGAACAGGAAAAAGGGAAACAGAGAGAAGATGGGAAGAAAAAAGAAACAGTAGAAAAAGGAGCAAAAACAGAAAAAAATAAAAAATCGAGACCTGTTGTCTACTATGTAGATCCTTATACCGGAAAAATAATGGGAAAAGATGGAGACAAAACTTCTCAATTTTTTACTTCCATAATGAAACTTCACCGCTGGCTTCTTCTGGATGACAGCATCGGAAGACCTATTGTCGGAATCTCTACCCTTATCTTTGTTGTGTTATCCTTGTCCGGATTGATTCTCTGGTTCCCACGAAAATTCAGATACTGGAAACGCTGGTTCCACTGGAAACCCGGATTTAAAATTAAACATAAAGCTAAATGGAAAAGAATCAACCATGACCTGCACAATACGTTGGGGTTTTATTCTCTCACCTTCTTATTACTCATGGCCCTGACAGGATTGTGCTGGTCTTTTGAATGGTATAAAAACGGAGTAAGTTCTGTAATGGGAAGCGAAGTATTTGCCGGAAGAAATGAGAAACCGATTCAGGTAGAAAAGTCTGAAACTCCGGTTATTCCTGTTTCGGAAATTATCCGTATTAGTAACCAGGAATTATCTTATCAAGGAAACCTCAGCATCAGTCTTCCTAAAGATTTCGTTTCTGCTTTAGTTATAAACAAGAATAAAACCGGATTCTTTGCTTTGTCCGCTTCGGATAAGATTCAAATCAATCCTTATTCGGGAATGGTTCTAAAAAAGGATATGTTTGAGGATAAACCTTTGAACGTCCAGATTGTTTCGCTAATAAAAGCCTTGCATATCGGCGATGTTTTCGGAACTTTTTCTAAAATATTATATTTTATCACTTGTTTGATTGGTACTTCACTGCCTGTTACCGGAACCCTAATCTGGCTCAACAAAATGAAAAAGAAATAGAAACATTTTTCAAGTTTTAGAGAACCCTATCATCTTATGTTTACAGAAAAGAGAGGCTTTTCATAAAAAGCCTCTCTTTGTTTTTCTTTGTTTTCCCTTTCTATTTTCTTTTCTCTAACTTCTTTCTTCTAACTCCTGACTTGAAATTACTCCGTTATTCACTTTCTCTCCCACCTTAGCATTTGTTGTTTTTCGAGCAGCAAGAACCGTTTTTTGATATTCCACTAGTTTATTTACTTTCTCAATCACTGGAGTAAAATTCGCATCCTCAAACACTTCCACCAAAGCATTTAATCGATTTACATAAGTAGCATACGCAGCGTCCATTGCTTTGCGTGTTTCCTTCGTTATTCCGGTAATCTTCACACTCTGTTCCGTGTTCCGTTCCGAAAAAGACAAGATAAACTTACTGTTGATTTCTTTCAAATAAGATACCCATTCCTTTGCTCCTATAGTTTCCAGACAAGTTGTTATTTCCGGTTTCTCCAGATCCTGTATCAAATTTTCCAGTACTCCATTTTCCTCTATATAAGGAAGATCTGTAGGATCTCCATAATTTTTCAGTACTAGATTTATTTTATAGGCTGCTTCTGTTTTGGCTTCTTCAAAATGGGTAAGCGAGTTCCTTACCTGTGCCGCCAGTCCGCGGTATGCCTTATCCCTTTTTTCATCCAGCTGGGTTATTTCCCGCGTTACAACGCTTGCCCTGCTCTGTTTCAATGCCTCATCAAAATCAGTAAGGGCCGTTCCGTATTTATACAAAAGGTCTGACAGCTTCTCATGCTGTAAACTATTTATTTCTGCATATACCAATTTGTGAAATCCGAAAGATTCTTCCTGATGAAGCCGGGATAAGGTAATACTTTTAATCTTTTTCATACGATGATCTTTTTAAATTTTATTTATTGAATTTAATTATTTTTCTATTTTACTCCGTTGTAGGGGTACGACTGGGTACTTTCTTCCCGGTTTAGGCTGTCGTAGGCCTACAACAGCTTGTTTTCTTCCGGTTTTCGAAAATGGTAGGGGAACGACAACTTGTCCCGGGTCTGTTTCTGACAATTGCAGGCCTACAACAAGGTGTTTTTTCATAAATTCATCCTGTTGTAGGCCTACAACAACGCGCTCCGGGTCTTTTTCACCCTGTCGTAGACCTACAATCCTTCGTTTTCTTTTATCTTTCATGCCTTTGCTCCAATACAATCACAATTTTGTTATAGCAACGTTACAATAAACGAATAGAAAATACATTTATTGTCTTAGTTTGAAAACAAACTGGATTATTTTTTCCCTACCTTGATATTATTTGTTACTTTTACCTGAAATTTATATTGCGGAAGCACAAATAAGCCACAATAAACCCCTATATGGAAAAGAAGAAAAAATTCAGTTTTTTAGCAGGAGAACATGACTCGGCTACCAATTTAAACTCCGATGCTCCTGAAATCGGAAACCCTTCCAGTTGGGGAGAACCTACCGAAAAACAAAAAGAAGCAGGCAGAAAATCAGAGTCTTTGGAAAGATTGAAACAACTGAGGGAAGAAAAAAAGGAAGAACAATCCGGTGACAGTCCTGATGAAAAAAGGCTGATGGTTCTTAATGGGGCAACTTTAAAATGCCCCTATGCACAAGCAGAAGGAAAATTGAAAGTTACTTCCAATGAATTAAAACTACAGGATCAGCTCTGGGCTACGGAAGGAGACAGCAGTAATATGGTCAATCTCCAGTTTCCGGGAGTATGCAATCATCCTAAATGGGGATCGAACAAGCCTCCATGCATGAGTGTAATTAACTTGGGCCCCTGGCAGAATGTGGGAACTACTTTAGTTCAGGAACAAAGGGTACTGGTAAAAGAATCTTTTATTACCTGCAACCCCGTACCCAATACGGCTACGGCAAAACCTATTCCCGTAGTGGAACCTATTTTGAGTGCGGAAGCAATCGGGAATACCATTGTGGAACTTCTTCCCCTTAGAGATCCTAATAACAGTACAGCTACACATATCAGCCTTAACAAAGAGCTCTACCCGGTTTACAAAGGAGAATACGGATATGACTGGTACCAGCAATACGATGAAATCATCGGTATACAGATAGAAAATGCGTTGACGGGTGGAGTGAAGGGAGTTAACCCGGACGGAACCATTATCCCATATGAAAACAAAGAAGAAGCCCTGCAAGCCTTTCGCCGCAGCTACCCCCGCATACCCTTGGCCAGAGAATATGCCAAAAGCCCCGATAAACGGTACTATGTGCCTCGCCTGGCCCTGTTCAGCAAACCCACCAGCGAACAGGAAGCCCGGAAAATACAGGGGCAGCCCGGTTATAAGCCCCTGCCCTACAAAGCTGCACTGAACTTCTATATAGACATAGAAAAGGAAAAACCCGAAAAGCTTCTGGTAAAAGCTGGTCCTTATTTCAGCATAAACAAACAGGAACCGGGAAAAGATTGGGAAGTACCTTTCACACAGTTGGGTATAAAATTTGGGGTAGCAGAGAAAGAAATGCTGGAGTTAGAATGCATGGAAAGCTTTGACAGCCCTCAAAACATAGATATATTTGCCTGCTATAAAAATAATCCCCTACCCCAGCTGGCTGGTCGCATACTTGCCGTGCCCAACTCCGAAAACTGCCTGCGCAGGCGGAAGATTATTCTGGTAGATACAATAATGGATATTTACAATACTGGAAACCGAGGGATATTCCAAAAAGGAAAATTTACTACAGCTGTTATAGAGTCCCTGCATTACCTGCATCAGGCACTGATTATCCCCGAATGGGAAGTGTTTACGGAAGACAACAAGAAGATATTGGATCTGAGCCAAAATCCTCATTTTAAACCGGGAGGTGAATGTCTGGGCTGGGATCATGATGATCCTTATATTCTTTCCACTTCTTTTAAACGACTGGAAGAAGCCTTTGTCGGAAAATATACCCGGAACTGGGAAGATATCCTTGCTTTTGCCTTGGGAATACAAACCCCAGACAAGGACACAGGCGGAAACAGCGATCATCCTACCAGTAATAAAGTCAATATGTACCCACGGGCATTCAATCTGCTTTCTGCGGAAATACCAACTACCCTACCGCATGAGGTTTTTCATAATCTGGGACTGATGCATACTTTCTGGGAAACCCAGGACAGTGGCACCGCTTCGGACACCAATATGACCAACAAAAAATTTGTATTTGTGAAAGAAAAGACCCTGAATCTGATGGATTATTCTACTCCCAAATACACCACTTTTGCTTGGCAGTGGGAAATTGCTAACCCCAACCTAAAAGGAAAAACAAAATGAAAAATATTCTGCTTCTTGTTGCTTGTACCTTATGCCTTGTTGCCTGTAAAACTCAACAACTATCCCTGGAAAACAACCCCTATATCTATAAACTGGACACCTTACAAAAATTGAATATATCTAAATTCAATACAAAAGATTCTATATCTGCAAATGGAACAAAAATAGAAAGAAGCCAGTTGTATTATTATTATTTAACAATAACACTCAATAATAGCCCCTACACCCGAGTCATAGTTTATGATAACAAAACGGGAGAATATAGGGGGGGGGGAGTACGGTTCTATTCTTTCGAAATAGGTAAATGGGTAGCATATAATAATGAACCTGAAAAAACAAAAGAGATTTGGGACTATGACCAAGATTACCCTTTCAGTTATCGGGATCTGATAGAGAAAATAAAAAAAGAATATAAGGTAGATTTGGAAAAAGATTTCAAGATCCCACGCGGAGGAAGGGATATTTCTGTTTCTCGTGGGATATGGAGGGAAATATCCAAACCTGTTTATACCGTGGAATTCAGGATCAGCACAAAAGAACAAAAGAATTTTGTATATGATAAGGAGCTTGACAACTATAAATATAAATATTATGGTATTATGCCCAGTGTCATACACAGACCAGACCCTTACTGGCATATTTTTATAGATGGAAACACCGGGGAAACCCTGATGGCTAAGCAGGCATATGACCGAAATAATATAGATCTTTACTTCCGTGTAAAGGTGCTGAAAAGAACCACACTGGAGGAAGAAGATAGAAAATGGAAAGAACAGGTAGAAGAATTGAACAAGAAAAAAGCGGATACTATTCCTTGAATCTCATGGATTATTCTACTGCAAAATATACTACTTTCGCCTGGCAGTGGAAAGTTGCCAACCCTAAACTAAAAGGAAAAACAAAATAAAAAATACCCTGATTCTTATTGCCGGCCTCTTATGTCTGGTTTCTTGTAAAACACAACAGTTATCTTTAGAAAACAACCCCTATATCCCAAAATTAGACACTACTATAGCTTTTACTACTTCAGATTATATAGAAAAGAAGAAAGAAAAAGTATTTGATATTATTGATACGTTGAGGGATGGAACCATTGTAAAAATAGAAAACCAAGGAGGAGGATTTTATAAAAAAGAACTGACAAAACTAAATAGCCCTTACACTCTAATTGCCGGGTATGACGGAAATACCGGAGAATACCGAGGGGGGGGTACGGTTCTATTCTTTTATAATAGGCAAATGGGTGTCTTACAATGACGAAACCGGAAAAGTGAGAAAAGTAACGGACTATGACCAAGACTATCCTTTCAGCTACCAGGATCTAATTAAAAAAATAAAGAAGGAATATAAGGTAGATTTAGAAAAAGACTATAAGGAATTATATAAAGAACGAGACATAGACGTGAGCAGAGGTAAAAATGATGAGCTTCCCTATCCTATCTATTATTTAAAATTCAAACTAAGCAAAAAAGAACAAAAACACTTTGTATTTGACAAAGAACTGGATAAGTACTGGCGTCAGGAATCCCCAACGGTTACTTCCAGTTTTGACATGACCCGAGATCCCTATTGGGCTATATTCATAAATGCAAACACAGGGGAAACTATATTAGCCAAACAGGTATATATAATGACTGATACATCTCGCTATCTCGATGAAAAGGTTCTTAAAAAGAATGGGAATAAAAATGGAAATTAAAAATATCACTAAAAAGCTGCCTTCAGTTAAACAAGCTAAGGCAGCTTTCTATTCTAATGTCCATGTTCCTGCTCTCCGGCTTTCAGATAATAAACTCCGGAAGTCACTACTTCCTGATTGGTATTAAAATCTATTATCTCTATATAATTATTATTTTCCGCTCCGGTTTGTACTTCTTTTCTTTCTGCCTCATTCCCTTTTTTGAGGAAAACATATTTTTTGCCTCCTTCTTCAAAAATGGCCTCTTTAGGTAATGTCGGTACTGCCTTGGTTTTATTGATAATAGTCGCATTCACGAATCTTCCTTCATAAAAATCATGTGGAGGCAGTTTGCTATCAATATCTACATGAACCTGAATGGTATTATTTTCAGTATTCGTCACTCTTCCTATCAGGTGAATACTTCCTTTCAGGGTATCCTGAATTTCGGGAAGCATAAACTCAACCGCCTGTCCTACAAAAAGGGAGGAAGCATGTTTGGAAGGAACATTCAATTCTATATGAAGTTCATCCTGATTAATGATCATGAATAATTCGTCGGCAGTGGTGATTTGTTTTCCGGGAGAAATTTCCTCCGCCTGAATAAATCCGCTCCTTGGACTTACTATGGGCAAAACCGGATTTATTCTCCGTGTATTGAGAATGGACTGAGGGCTGAATCCTAATAACTGAAGCTCGGACCTAAGGCTCTCGTATTCGGCTGTGGAAACCTGATACATAGCCTGAGCCTGTTCATAGGCTTTCCTGCTTATAGCATCTGCAGCCAGTAACGATTGTTTCCGCTGGTAATCTTTGTAATTCAGATTCATATTGAAATAAGCTTCTAAAAACTGCTTTTGCAGGGTAATGAAAGAGGGATTCCTGATGGTTGCCAATACCTGTCCTTTTTGTACATATTGTCCGGTGATGAAATTCACTTTGTCAATAAATCCGTCCACCTGACTATGAATGGAAGCTTTGTTTTGCGGCAAGGCATGAATGACTCCGCTTACGGTAAACCGGGAATCTATGTACCGCGATTCTACTTTTCCAAACTTAATTCCGTTGGTTTTTATCTGCTCCTGTGTCAATGCTATTCCTGTTTCCTTTTTTGCTTCCTGAGCGGTTGTCTGCTCCGTATTGTCTTTGGAACAAGAAAATAATATGAGGACGGAAAGTATAATTATATGGATATTTCTTTTCATTGTGAAACTAATTTTGCTGGGTTAAGTATTTCAGTTCTATCTGAGTTTGATTGTAATTATTGATTAAATCCAAATAAATGAGATCAGCATCTACGGACGATTTAAGCATACTGCAATATTGGAGGTAATCTATTTCACCATAATTATATTTGGTGGTGGCTACGTCTCTCATCTTTTTTATTTCTTCCGAATGTGCAATTCCGAAGAATCCGAGTTCCTTGTTATATTCTTTTTCCTGTTCCTGAAGTTGCCTGATTCTCAACCCCAAAGCTTTCATCGTATATTCTTTCTGATTGGTGATGATCTGATCGTCTATTTTTATTTGTTCTTTAGATTTTTTATAGAGATTGTTAAAAAGCGGAATACTTATTCCCACAATTCCGGCATAATAATTATAATTCTGATCCAAACTTTGCATCATTCCTCCTACAGAAAGTCCGGGAAGTCTTTGTGCTTTTTCCAGATCAAGAGTTTTTTGATTCATTTCCACCGCCTTATCAAACTCCTGAACATACAACGTATTTATACTATCCGTTTTGGAAAAGTTGGTGAGTTTATAAAAGTTTTCCGCAGGTACTAATTTTTCATTTGCTCCGATATTACAAAGGGTAAAAAGCTGATTTTCTGCGTTCAGATATTCTTTTTCATTCATTGATTTTTGCTGAAGAACCTGCTGTATTTCCACCTTAAAGAATTGTTTCTCCATGTAATCGGTTTCTCCTTTTTCATACCGGATCTCTGCTTTGCTTAATCCTTTTTTGTAAAGAGAATCTATCTGGTTCAACAACTTTCTTTTTTCAAGTGTGTAAACCCACTGGTTATATAGTTGCTCTACCTGAAATTCCAACACATGTTTTCTTAACAACAATTTCGTAGTTAACCAATCTACCCTGGAATCGGACAATTGTTTTGTTTTTTTGTAGGAAAAGAGATTGCCAAGATCCTGAAAGGCTTCAAACTGATAATCCATATCGGAACTGTTGTATTGTCCGTAACCTAAAGTCATAGTCGTATTCCGCAGTGAATAGGCATATTTTTTTTCGAGTTGTTCTCTCTGAATTTGTAATCCTTCCGATTTCAGTTCCAGATTGGATTGTGAAACCTTGTTCAACATATCGGGAAGTGTCACTTTGGTCTGGGCTTTCATGGAAAATATGCTTCCAAAGAAAAAGATAAGTATGGTTAGTGCTTTTGCATTCATTCGTTTTTTAAATCCTTTATTTTCTACAATATAATATAAGGCCGGAATAATCAGTAAGGTTAACAAGGTGGAAGTAATTAATCCTCCGATAACTACGGTAGCTAACGGTCTTTGTACTTCCGCTCCGTTGGATGTTGATAATGCCATAGGAAAAAATCCTAAGGTGGCTACCATTGCCGTCATAAATACAGGACGCAACCGGTTCAAGGAACCTATTTTTATTACTTCACGCAAGGAAGTATATTTTCCTGAATTTTTCAAGTTATTCAATTCGCTTACCAAGACAATTCCGTTTAATACGGCCACTCCGAACAGAGCTATAAATCCGACTCCTGCGGAAATACTGAATGGCAATCCTCTTGTCCAAAGGGCAATAATTCCTCCGATAGAAGCCAAAGGCACAGCAGTAAAAATAAGTAATGCATCTTTAATGCTTTTAAAAGCCATATATAATAGCAGGATTATGGTAGCAAGGGCAATCGGAATGGCAATACTCAAACGGGAAGTTGCTTCTTTTAAGTTTTCAAAGGCTCCTCCATATTCCATGCGATAACCGGGTGGCAATTTAATTTCTTTATCCAGATCGTTCTGTATGTTTTCAACAAGAGTAGCTACATCCACTCCTCTTACATTCACCCCAATGTTAATCTTTCTCTGTGCCTGCTCACGCGAAATCATCATTGGTCCGGATTCAAAATTCACAGAAGCCACTTCTGAAACAGGAATTAGGGTTTGGGTTGCGGTACGAATGTACAATTGATCCAAGTTGAGGTTTTCCCGATAATTCTCGTTTAACCGGACTACCAGATCAAACCGGCGTTCTCCTTCCAAAATTACTCCTGCTCCTTGTCCTGCAATGGTGGAACGAATTACCTGATTCAGGGAATTAACATCAATTCCGTATTGTGCCATTTTGAGACGATCATAGGTGATTTTCATTTGTTTTAACCCTTCGGTCTGTTCTACTTTTACGTCAGCGGCTCCTTTTATTTTACGTATTACTGTTGCTGACTGGTCTGCAAGTCTTTTCAGCTCGTTAGTGTCATCCCCAAATATTTTAATCACTACATCGGCTTTAGCTCCTGTCATTAATTCATTAAACCGTAATTGTATGGGTTGCGAAAATTCAAATGAAGCACCTAAGATAGCAGATAGTTTTTCCTTCATTTTATCTGCCAATTCTTCCTGAGATTCTGCCGAAGTCCACTGATCTTTTTCTTTCAAAACAATCATAATATCGGCATCTTCAATTCCCATCGGGTCTGTGGGTATTTCTGCCGTACCAATCTTGGAAACTACGTGCAATACTTCGGGAAAATTCTCTTTTAGTATTTTCTCAGCTTTGGTTGTAGTTGCAATGCTTTCATTGAGGGAACTTCCGGGCTGAATGCTCATTTGCATAGCCATATCTCCTTCTTGTAAAGTGGGAACGAATTCGGAACCCATATTTATAAAAACTACAACAAAGAATAGCCATATAGCCACCAGAATACTTACTACAGTGTATGGAAACTTCAACACTTTTTCCAAAGTAGGAAGATACAGGCTTTTGAGTTTACCCATAATCTTGTCTGCAAAGGTGACTTTGTGTACAATTTTCTTTTTCAGAAATATTGTTGTCATTACCGGAACATAGGTAAGGGATAAAATAAAAGCTCCCAGAATGGCAAAACTTACCGCTAATGCCATTGGACGGAACATTTTTCCTTCTATTCCTGTTAATGTCATAATAGGAACGAATACGAGGATAATGATCATGATACCAAAGGCTGCGGATTTGTATATTTCTCCGGCAGTTTTGGCTACTACTCCATCCATTTCTTTTTGGGTCAGGGTTTTACCTATATAGGCTGTATAAAGTACATGGATAACGCTTTCAATGATGATGATAGCTCCATCCACTACGATCCCAAAGTCCATCGCTCCCAATGACAACAAGTTGGCAGAAACTCCGAAACTATCCATCATTAGCAAAGCAAAAAGCAGTGAAAGCGGAATAACCGAAGCTACGATAAGTCCGGCACGAAGATTTCCCAACAAGAGAATCAATACAAAAATTACGATCAATCCTCCTTCTACCAAGTTGTTGATTACGGTAGAGATGGTTTTGTCAATGAGGTTCGCCCGGTCTAAGTAGACATACAAATCTAAGCCTTCGGGTAGTGATTTTTTTATTTTCTCTACCCTTTCTTTTACGTTCTGAACGGTTTTATAGGAATCGGCTCCTTTCAGCATAAGGGTAATTCCACCCACTACTTCTCCCTGTCCATCCATAGTCATAGCCCCGAATCGTTGTGCTGAACCTATTTTTACTTGAGAAACATCAGATATTTTTACGGGAACTGTTCCATTAACAGATATTACTACATTTTCAATATCCTGAACTGTTTTCAACATTCCTTCGGTCCGTATATAAAATAGGTTATGCTTTTGCTGAATGTATCCTGATCCTGAGTTCTGGTTATTATTTTCCAATGCGGTATATACCTCTTCAAGTGTCAGATTGTAACTTTGGAGGGCTACCGGATCTATGGATACTTCGTATTCTTTTACTTTTCCTCCGAAACTGGAAATTTCAATGATTCCTTCAATACCGTTAAGTTGCCTTTTAATGATCCAATCCTGAATGGTACGGAGTTCTTCTATATTGTATTTTCCTTCGTAACCGGGTTTTACTTTTAATATATACTGGTATATTTCTCCTAATCCTGTAGTGATCGGCATCAGTTGGGGATCTCCCAATCCTGCAGGAATTTCTCCTTTAGCTATGTCTATTTGTTCTTTTACGAACTGCCTTGCTTGTAAAGTTGGAACGTTTTCTTTAAATACTACGGTAATGATGGACAATCCGAATCGGGAAATGGAACGGACTTCTGTGGTTCCGGGAATATTCCGTAACTGGGATTCCAACGGAAAGGTAATTAGTTGTTCAACTTCCTGAGGGGCTAAGGTCGGCGAGGTCGTTACCACCTGAACCTGATTATTGGTAATATCGGGTGTGGCATCAATAGCAATATCTCTTACGGAATAAATTCCTCCTATTAATAATGCCAATGCACCTACAATAACCAATAATTTGTTATTGATTGAGAGTTCTATTATTTTTTTGAACATAAATTTTAGCTAAGAATTATTTATATAAATCTTTAAATTGTAAATTTAAAATGATGAGTATTGCAATTGTATTGCAAACTATTACCTAAAAATTTATTCTTTTTCCCCGCTAATCATAGCTGAAACCACTCCTTTTTCGGTTGTTTTCTCTCCTATAAAAATACCTATGAAATGAAGGATGGTAAAACCCAACATGAAATAGAGAGCAGGTGCATGGATTTCTTCTAGAAATCCTTTGTAATCTTTAGGGCCATTTACAATTAAAAATCCTGATAATAGTGTAATTCCCAGAATAATATAAAATAATATATAAATAACTGCCTGAAATTTTTGTTTGAAAGTGGAGTTTCCAGACAGTGGTGAATGAAATTTTATTCCTTTGATAAATAGGTAAAGCACCCGGATTATGTATAGCCCTATCAATACATATCCTAAATAAATATGCCAGTTGAACATGGGCTTCCGGATATCTTTGGCTATGCTTTGGGCTTCTGCTTGAGAAATTGTTATATTTTTTTGTTGTAAATCTTTAAAGATTATTTCTCCTACATTTTCTTTACTCATCCATTCTAATCGTAAAAAAACAGTCAGTAAAATGAATAAAATCGTTATGGCTATAGACCAATGTAAAAATCTGTGTAAAAATGGGAATTTATAATTATTATAGGTTCGCATGATAATAAAATTAATTGAATTAATATTGTGATTTATTAGTTGTTTGTTATTTCTGTAATCAGAAATAACAAACAACTATAAAATAAAAATTTAAAATTTATTATATGCAATAAGGTGGTGCCCTTAATCCACAACTTAACCTGTTTTCAACTGAGGTATAAGCCGATGTGTAATAAAAAGTATAAGAAGCTTTTTCCTGATGTTGGATTTGGAATTTCAACAGAGATAGAATCTCCGGAATTTCAAAAATAGTTACCGGAGAAAATTCATATTCATAGGAGGAAACTCTAAAGTTTTCCAAGTGTTTCTCTCCCAGATTTACATGCTTTATGGCATCTCCTAGTTTTTCAAATATATTACTTGATGGGCCACCTCCTTCCCAGTCTGAGAAAAGGCATTCATGAATAACTATTTCAAGTTGTGCTTTATGTTGATGAGGAATGATGGTGTGAGCTATAATTATAGCAGTAGCAAAAATCATTAATATTTTCCCTATAACCTTCACGATGATACAAATGTACTACTTTTTTATTTATATTGATAAATATCATATCTATTTGCACTAATTTAGAATTGGTTTAGATATAAATATTACCTGATTATTAAGCTAATGGAACTTATTATATTGCTTTATCATCTCCTCCCATAACTTTAAGAAAAGTCCTGATTACAATTAAAACATCCAATAAAAAAGACCAATTTTTCACATAAAATATATCTGCAATAATTCTCTTCCACATGTCTTCTTTCATATTAACTTCTCCTCTAAATCCTTTTACCTGAGCCAAACCTGTTATTCCAGGCTTTACATAGTGTCTTAAACTATATTTTAAGAAAAGATCATTATAATATTCATCTTGTACTACCATATGAGGACGTGGTCCTACAACAGACATATTTCCTTTTAATACATTAAAAAATTGTGGTAATTCATCTAAACTGGATTTTCTTAATAAGCTTCCCAACCGGGTTATTCTTTCATCTCCCTTTACTGTTGCTTTCACATCATTATCTTTACTGGCTTTCATAGTTCTAAATTTATAACAATAGAACGGTTTTCCTCTCAAACCTACTCTCTTTTGAAAATAAAAAACTGGCTGACCAGAATCTACTATTATAGCTATAATGATAAATGGAAATAACCAACTGAATATAAAAACAATAACAAATAAGGAAAAGCCTATATCAAAAGCTCTTTTTAAAAACTGATTCCAAAAATTATCTAGTGGAAATTCTTTAAAAGTAAGTATCGGGAATGTATCGTAATATTCCAGTTTCAAACTACTGAATGAATCATAAATTGTACTTGGAATAAATCTGATTTCTACATGAAGTTTCTGAGCCAAAAAGATTAAATCATCTTGAATACTTTGAGGTAATTTCCCATTAAGGGAGAAAAAAATAATCTGAATATTTTCTTCTAGAAGAAAATATTTAACTTGAGTCAAATCAAAATTGTAAATTTTCTTTTTTTTGTCAGGTTCTACTTCAAATAAAAAACTTCCAAAATTAATAAATCCATAATCTTTCCTTTTGGACAATAAATTTGCAAAAGAATAGGTATTACTATTTTCATCAATAAAAATAATTCGTCTGTAATTCCCACCCAGTCGTCTGTATAATTTTAAAAGAAAAAAGATTAAAAGGCGTGAAAGGAAAGTCAAAATAAATAGAGCACTTAAAAAGTATAACGATAGCTTATTTGAAAAAAGATCGCTTGTTTTAAATCCTGAAACAGCAAAAATAATAATACTGAACAATACTATTTGAGAAATATTTTTTTTCAATATAATAAATATCCCTGTAAGTCTGCTAATACTATATAATTTAATATTAAAAGATATAAAATACCAGGAAACAAGAAATAAAATTAATACTTTATAATGGGCTTTTAATATCTGTACTATTGTTAAACTTTGACCTATTTGTAAATATTGTACTTTCAAAAAACAAAAGAATAAAATAACCAAAATCCCTACGTCTAATAGAAATTGTATTAAAAAAATATTTTTTGAATAGCGAGTATATCGCATAGTTGATTTTATTTAATTAAATTTCTATTGTTTTTTAAATTGAAAAAAATACAATACACAAATATAAAAAAAAGTATTCCTTTTTGCCTACTAAAAAAAGATTCTGTAAGAAATAGGGAAATCATTAAAAAAAAGAAAATAACCATTAATAAATTTTTCCTTTTAAAAGAAAAATATAGTCCATAAAAAATTATTAACAATAAAAGTATTAATCCTATATAGCCAAGTTCTATTAAAGTTTGTAAATATTGATTGTGGAAATTAAAAGAATAAAAACCTTCATATAAATTATAATACTCATAGTATGAGGTAAGTAAACTTTGTGCATTTCCTAAACCCAAACCTAATAATCCTATATCATTATTTTGGAGCATTTCCCAACCAATCTTAAGTTGAAAAAGCCTTAATGTAAATCCCGTCCAGACGTAGGTATAAAAATTATCTTTTGTTAAAACATCTTGAAGGTTAAAACTAAATTCGACTAAAAACCTCTTTTTAATGGGATTATCCAGACTAATGAAAAAAACAGAAATTAAGGAAAATAATGCAAGGTAAATTATTATTTTTCTGTTATGTTCTTTCTTATAAGAATATGTAATGATTAGAAATTGAAATAAGATAGTAATTGCTATAATATTTTTAGATGATAATAGAATTATAAATATTGAAAGGATTAAAATAATAAGTATATCTAATTTTGTCTTTTTTCTAACTAAATTAATATTCCCTAAAAGACAAAAAGAAGAAAAAACAGATATATATATAGCATTATTGTCAAATAAACTTACAAGTTGATGATAAAAAAAAACTTCAAAATTATGTGTAATATTATAACGATAAATAGAATACCCTAGAGAACAAAAAAAATATAATATTAAACATACACTGAAAATTCTTAAAATTTTTATAACATCATCTCTTTCTAATTTTGGATATTGAGCAGAAAAAAGTGGTATTAAAATTAGTGGAATTTGTTTTGTTATTGTGTGTAATGTAGCAGATAAATTACTTGTCCATATTAGGGAGCAAATTCCCCAAACCATATATAAAATAACAAATATAAACGATTTCTCAAAATAGAATTTTATATTTTTAATACTAAATAATATGCCAATTATAATATAAAAAAACAACAAAATATTACTAATGGCATATCCTGCAATCAAGGAAGCCAATAATAACCCCAAAAAAACAGAAAGGTATTTATTATCTAAGAATTTAGACATTGATTTAGAAAATTTAGGTATCTATTATTTATTACCTCCCAAGTATATTCTTTTTCTATTTCTTCTTTATTTTTCTTAATCATATCCAAACAATCTTTTTTATTATATTTATTTACAGCCTCAATAACACCCTTATAATCAGAAAAATAGTAAGCATTCACCCCTAAAACTGACTTATTAAAAATATTATCATTTGCTATAATTAAACAATCAGAAGCCATGGCCTCAAGCAAAGAAGGATTTGTCCCCCCTACAGAATGCCCATGAAAATATAAATTTGAATAATACCTAAGATTATTAAGCTTTTCCATGTCATATATCTGTCCAAAAAATCTAATTTTTTCAAAATTTTTATAAGTCCTATACAAATATTTCCCGAAATTTGTCGCTTCATAATTCCCTATAATTACTAGCGGAATAGAACCATTACTATTTATAATTCCCTTAATAACTATTTCAATATTATTTTCCGGCTCCATCCTGGCTATTAATAAATGATAACCATATGGCAATAAATCATATTTTTCAATTACACCTTGCCTGGATTCAGAAAAGACTTCCGCCCCATAGGCAATAAATTCTGATTTTTTTTGATATGTTTTTTCTAAATAATTCTTTATACCTAAAGAATCCGAAACTAAATAATCACTATGTTTAACAGCTAATTTTTCAGCAAATTTTAAAAACTTCTGTACTGTTTTAGAATATTTACTCCTTTTCCACTCCAATCCATCCATATTAGTAACTATTATCGTCCTTTTGGGAAGCAGAAAATACCAAATACTACTACTTGTATAACCTAATTGTAAAATAATGTCAAACTTTCGTTTTCTACTGTCTAAAATACAATTCAAATCGTATATAAACTGACCTACAGTCCCTATTTTATTTTCCGGATCCTGGCAGTGGATTATATTAACTCCTTTATAGGTTTTTTCTTTATATGGATGTAAGAAAGAATTATAAACATAAACTTCATGACCTTTTTGTTTCAAAAAAACAGAAAAATATTCTGCAAATTGCTCAAATCCCCCATGGTGATTAGGAACTCCTCTTGTTCCTAAAATAGCTATTTTCATTAAAAGAAAATTTACTTATCTAACAAAATTTTATAACATTCCAAAGATAAATAATCTTTTCTAACTAAATGTTGTTTTCTTCATGCCTTTAATCATTGTTTCAATGCCTTTTAGCGATAATACCCTAAATATCTGACTCATCAAATTACAAAGAAGATTAATCATTTCTTTTTATAGTATACCATTATTTTTTAATTGCAGTCCTAATAAACAACCATAAAAATAAATCCACATTATTGCTCCCACATAAAAACCGGTCACAACAAGCGTCGAAAATAAAAATGATGTAGAAAGGCCCACTAAAAAATTATCTACTGATTTGTCTTTTACTGAATGACTTGTAGACATATTATAAAATATGAAAAGAAGAAGTATAATTAGCCCTATTGCTCCTGTTTTAAAATATACATATGCATAGCCATTATGAATTATTGGAATATATCTTTGAGGAACTCCATTTAAATAAATCTTCCTTTTAATATCAATTAAACTGCCAAATCCATTTCCATAGGTAGTAGATTTTACCTGACTAACAGCACATAATGCTTCATAAGACCTCCAATTCTCCCATAAACTTCTATCGTTCCTATAATTTATATTTTTATTAAATATTTCGTTTGGAGAATTCTTAATTTTATACAAGAAAAACTTCACTCCTTTACTATCTGGAGTTAACTCTAAGTTATTTATAATATGCCATCCGGAAAAGGTTAGAAAACAGAAAAACAAAAAGTAGACTAAACTTTTTGGTGATATTTTCAGTACACCATAATTAGATATAAAGAGAATCGCAAAAATAACAAAATCTGTCCTTGAAAAATACAACACAAATGAAATAAACAAAATTAAAATAGCAATTTTTCTATATTTTAATTTTAAATATAAATTTGATCTTTCATTTTTTATAAATAATAAAGCAAGAGATATGGCTCCTATTTCATTCCCTAAACCTAGTTTACTTCTCAGCATATTTACAGAAAAACCTATTTTAAAAATAAAATATATAGCACCTAAAATGTGGCATATAGAAAATATTAATCCTATATATACTATAACCTTGACGAAAAATTTAGGTTCTTTTATGTTTTGAATTAGTCCGTAACCTATCAAGAGAACTAATATTGGTCGAACAAAATACATACAATCCTTTAAATAATTATAGTATATCATTTGTTTATTGAAAAGGCCCGTTATCATCCCTACAACAACCAATAGGCTAAGAAGTAAAATAGAAAAAAATAACTTTGGAATTATTTTTTTTATCTGGAATGCAATAAGAAAAAAAATGATCAAACAAAATATTAATGAAATTGTAAAATCAGTGTATCTTAAAACAAACAAGAAAATTAGAAACAATAGCTTATTAAAAGTGGAAAGGTCAAATTTTCTTAACATAAAGCTTTATAAATTAATTTAAAAGTTTTAGTAAATTGCAACAAAGATACCATTTATCATTTCAAATGCTCTACTAATAATATAAATTAAAAGATTTTTATGAAGATTTTTGTTGATGCATACTTATTGAACAAAGAATATCAAGGAACCAGAACTTATATCTCAGAATTATATAAACAAATTTCTTTATTAGACCCTAATATAAAAATCGTTTTTGGAGTCATTAAATTAACTGACGAGTTAATAAATGAGTTTAAAAATTTCTCAAATATCCAATTTTATCAATATAAAAATAAATATCGATTAATACGGATGATATATGAAATACCCAATTATTTGAAAAATTTTGATTATGCCCATTTTCAATATATTATTCCTCTCCGTAAATCCACTAATAAATGTAAGTATATTAACACTATACATGATGTGCTATTTTTAGATTATAAAAAAGATTTTCCTCTTATATATAGATTAACCAGAAAAATACTCTTTAAAAAAAGCGCGAATGCTTCAGATATTTTACTCACAGTATCTGAGTATTCAAAAAAACAAATAGTCAGCCACTTTTCAATAAATTCTGAAGACATTGTCATAACTCCTAATGGGGTAAATGCTGATTTTTTTTCAAAATATGACAAAAATATTATACAGAAAGAAGTATATGAAAAATTCAATTTCACACGATATATTTTATATGTGAGTAGAATAGAACCCAGGAAAAATCAAGAACTGCTTTTAAAAGCTTATATCAGTGATCCAAAAATAGTATCAAATTATGATTTAGTTTTTATTGGAAAAAAATCACTAGAATCAAAATCCTTCTTCAATACATATCATAACCTCAAAAATAATATCAGAGAAAAGATTCATCTTATAGAACAAGTAGATAATAAAGATCTATTATTAATTTATAAAGCTGCTGAATGCTTCATTTATCCAACCAAGTCAGAAGGGTTTGGCATTCCTCCTTTAGAAGCAGGTGCATTGAAAATCCCTGTATTATCATCTAATACTACAGCGATGAAAGAATTTGACTTTTTTAAACCTTATCACTTTGATCCCAATAATGAAAATGAATTTTATTCTATATTTCCAAAATTTATAAAACAATTATCTATGAATGATGAAAATTTAAATAACATTTCCGACATCATTAAAGAAAAATTTAATTGGAAACATAGTGCCAGCATATTATTAAACACATTAAATAAATACAGTTATTAATTTTTTATATGAAAAAAACACGCATTGGTTTTATTTCTGAATATGACCTTAAAGATAAAAAAGTATTAAGCGGAACACAATATAAGTTATATGAACACATGTCCAAAACAGGATTTGATGTCATTTGGATCCCTGTTAAAAGATCTATCATTGTAAAAATATATTCAAAATTAATTCGCTTGATTTCTCTCTTTTTAAGAAAAGGATTCTCCCCTAACCACACTTATTTTGTTGCCAAATCATTATCATCCTCCATTAATAAAACACTACTTGACCAAGCTGATATCTTATTTACTGTGGTTGGTTCTCAATATCTTTATGATCTAAAATCCTCCAAACCTATTATATATGTATCAGATGCAACATTTTCTGCTATTTGTAACTATTATCCAGAATATTCCAATTTGTTTAATTTCAATATTAAACAAGGAAATAAAATAGAACAAACGTCCCTTAACAAGGCTTCCCATATCATTTTTGCTTCTGATTGGGCAAGAAATTCTGCTATAAACGATTATGACATTCCTAAAGATAAAACTTCAGTAATTGAGTTTGGAGCCAATATTGATGAACATGATATTAGAATAAAAAAAGATAAAAGTGATTGTGTCCGAATTCTCTTTTTAGCTGTTGAATGGAAAAGAAAAGGAGGAGATATTGCTGTAGAAACATGTAAATTATTAAATACCATGGGGATTAAATCTACAATTTACATTGTAGGAATAAAAAAACTACCTTCTAAATATGAAAATGAAGTTTGTATTAAACACATTGGCTTTTTAAATAAAAATAGTAATGAAGAATATAATCAATTACTACAACTGTTCTCAGACTCAGATATTCTTCTTTTACCTACAAAAGCCGAATGCGCTGGTGTTGCCTTTTCCGAATCCTCTTCCTTTGGTCTACCTATATTTACTTATGATACTGGAGGAATTTCCAACTATGTTGCAAACGGTATAAACGGCTACCGGTTACCTCCAAATTCTACAGCAAAAGATTTTGCAGATAAAATAATTGAATGCCTTAATAATGAAGAAATGACTTCTTTGAGAAAAGGCTGTAAAGAATTATTCGAAAATAAGCTGAACTGGCATGTATGGATGAAACATTTCAATTCTATAATAAATAACTTACCTCTATAAATTTAAACTTAACCCATTTTATATATATTTTATCTTAGAAAAAAACAAATTAATTTTTCAAATCATTTATTTGATATATTTGCACAAGTAAATTTTAATAATAGAAACATGAAAACATTTGTTAATATTCTAACAGGATTAGTGATTTCTCTAACCATTATTTCTTGTAATAACTCATCTGAAACAAAAAAAGATACAGATACAAAGAATACTTCTTCCAATCAGGTAGAAATTGTTGTGAATGCTCTATACACCAAAAATGATAAACTGGACTTATTTTATCTAAAATCGGGAGATAAAGACATGAAAGGGGATCAAGTTATTTCTGAGTTAGTTGTCGGACAACCCGTATTACAAGAAATAACATTTAAATTACCTAAAAATATAAAACCTGTTAAATTATTATTAGCTCTTAGTAAAAATAAATCTCAGGGAAGCATTTCTATTAAGAACATAAAAATAATCAACGGAGATCAAAGTGAGGAATTTGATATTAATGGGGGGAGTCTGCAAGACTACCTTGCTATCTTTGATGGAAAAACATTACAATTCGATGAAAGTAATTATGACTATAAATTGAGTGAAGATGCAGGCAATTACAATCCTATGTTCATTAGCACTCCTCAATTGGAAGCTGAAATGAAAAAAATATTTTCTAAAAAACCAGAACAAAAATAAACTATTGACATGAAATTTCTTTTCATATAATTATTTATTATGAAAATATCAGTAATAATTGTTAATTATAATGGTAAGAAGTTTTTAAAGAATTGTTTAGATTCAATATACGATTCACTATCCTCTTTTAAATTTGAAATTATTTTAATAGATAATTGTTCAAAAGATGATAGTGTTCTTTTTATAAAGGAATTCTATCCAGATGTTATTCTTATAGAAAATAAAGAAAATCTTGGTTTCTCAAAAGGAAATAATCTAGGCGCTGGTCTGGCTAAAGGAGAATATTTACTACTATTAAACAACGACACTATTTTACAAAGTTCCTTAGAAAAGGAAATAGCTATTCTCAATAAGGAAACTTCCATAGGAGCTTTAGGAATTCAGATGTTAAACGGTAATGGAGAATATACTTGTTCAACTGGTTTTTTTCCAAAATATACCAACATTTTTAAATTAAAAAATCTTTATAATTCCCAGAATGATAATTTGAAATCTAACACCCAAATAAAAGTTGACTGGATAGAAGGTTCATTCATGTTAATTCCAAAAAATGTTTGGAAACAGGTTAATGGTTTTTCTGAAGATTATTTTATGTATGCAGAAGACATTGATTTATGCAAAAGAATTAATGACTTGAATTACAAAATTGTTTTCTATCCCGCATCCTCTTATATCCATTTTGGAGGATTTAATTCATCTAGAAACAGCCTATTAATTAAAAGTTTAAAAACCTATTGTGATAAGAATATGACAAAGCTAGAAGCTTTATTATCTAAAACTATGCTTATTTTCAATTTATTAATAAAAAAATCAAATAAAATTATGTCAAATAATTTATTATCTTATTTTTTCACAAACAAAATAAAGAAAATATTCATTTTCAATCTACTCTTAAGTTTTTTATTTATTGGATTTAATAGCTGTAAAGATGATGATTTTGATATTGAAACAAACCAATTCGCAGTAAAGAAATGGGTAGTATTAGGGAATTCAATAACCAAACATGGTATAACATCTTATTGGTGGGGAGACTGGGGAATGGCTGCTTCACAAAGAGAGAAAGATTTTGTTCATGTTCTAAACAGCTTATTAACTCAAAAGGAAAAAAATAATGTAATATTTAAAGCTTTTTCTATAGGACATTGGGAATTTGATACCAAAAATTATGATAAAAGTAATTTTGATTCTCATTTTGATGGTGATGAAGATTTAATCATCATTCGTTTAGGAGAAAACGTTTCAAATAGTGAAGATGTAATGGATACTTATGAAGATGATTTCGTGTCTTTAATTGACTATGTAAAGACAAAATCACCCCAAGCTAAAATTATCATCACAGGAAATTTTTGGAAAAATGACAAAAAAGATGAAAAACAAAGGAATGCTGCTTTAAAAAGGAATTGTTCATGGGTAGAATTGAGTTATTTAGACATACCTGAAAATAGATGTACATTAGATACAAAAGTATTTGGAGATGATGGAAAATGGCATTTAATATCAGAAGGAGGAGAAATAGCTCCTGGTGTTGCAATTCATCCTAATGATTCCGGAATGGAAAAAATAGCTTCGGCAATATTTAATGTTATATACAAATAATTTACTAAATTCACTTATAACATTTTTATTATTTTTGCTGGAATTCCTCCTATAACACAGTTATCAGGAAATTCTTTATTGACAATAGCCCCTGCTGCAATAACACAGTTATTTCCTATTTTTGTTCCATCTAAAAAAGTAACCTTTGTCCCAACCCAAATATTATTTCCTAACCAAATTCCTTTTGAAGTAACTCCCTGATCGACTATTTCAATATCTTTATTTTGAAAATTATGATTTTCTGAGTGGAAACTGATATATTGCCCCATAATAACGTTATCTCCAATGTAAACTCCTCCAGATGCACCAATGTGACAAAACTCTCCCATGGCAGAATTATTTCCTATCTTAAATCCTTTACCAAATTTTGAGAGATGACTTGTTACGGTTAAAATAGAATATGCTCCTATTTTACTTGAATTCCCAAATACTATCTTTTCTTTTGCATATCCATCTATAATACAAAAATTTTCAATTACTGTTCCTTTACCAAATTCAATATTTGATTTATTGGAGATAGAAGTAGATTTACCCAAAAAAACTATTTTTTGAGTTTTTAGTATTCCTCTTAAAAGCATCATTCCCCTTTTTGAAAATTCTTGCCTAATCCTGCTCTTAGGTATATCTGGGTCTATAACATACTTTTTTCCAAATTTTTTTAGCAAATGTTGTAACATATAAAATTATCTTGAATTACATTATTTCCAATGTAACTTATGCATATTAAAACATTTTTGTTCTATCTCGCAGCATAAATTAATCTTATTATAAAAAATATAAATGTCCTTCATCAGTAAATTTATAGTTTAAATTTGATATTCTTTCGGAAATTTTTTTTGCAGGTATCCCTCCTACTACTGTATAGGGGGGAACATCATGATTAACAAGTGCACATCCGGCAACAACAGCTCCCTTTTTTATAACAGTTGATGGCAATATAACCGATCGTACTGACAACCATGCATAATCTTCAATTATAACAGCTCCTCCAACTGTTCCAAATTCACTATCATTATAATCATGCTGTTCTGTCCATATCATAACCTCACTGCTTAAATTTACATTATTACCGATTATAAGCCCTCTTCTGCCATCTAATGTAGCTTTGAATCCTATTATACAATTATCTCCTATTTCTATCTTTTTTGGATGTCGAATTTCAAAACCATCATAAATAATCGTTTGCTTTCCTATTTTCATCCCTTGTAATCTTAGAAAAAACATCCTTACTTTATTACTTGGAAAATGGTTTAATATCCTATTATTAAAATAAAACTGTAATGAATATAATAATTTCATAACCATGTTTTTTAATAGTAACGACTCAATTTTTGATTATCTATTTTCTGCATTAACCCTTGAAAATATGCCTTCCAAATTAATTTAGTTGACTTAGAAAATTTATTATATTTAAAATAAGAACGTGGGACTTCAACAATGAAACTTAACAATATGTATGTTTTATTGAGAAGTTTATTATCACTATATGTAATGGCATTAATGATAGAATTTCTTATTGCATACAAAATAAAAAGTGGAATGATTTCCTTCTTATTTTTATTATCTTCATTTTTCATAGGAGAATTCTTAATATAATTTTCCAGGAAAAATTCATCATCATTGTTTATCTTATGATAAATACATGCATTTAATACTAATTGTTTAGAAAACCCTTCTTTCTGTATCCTCAAAGAATATTCTACATCATCATGAAAAATAAAATATTGTTGATTGGGAAGACCTATCTTCTCAATAACTTTTCTATTTACCAATAATCCTATAAAAGAAATAAAATCTATAGGTATATGATTTTCCTCTGTCAAAACAATTTCTGAAGTTGTTATTGGTATTTGAAACTTTGGAAAGTTTACTTTACTCAAATTAAACCAACCTCTATGAAGATAATCTATATTTTCACCCTCAACTACCAATGGTGCCAACACTTCTGATTTTTTTGAAAAAATCATTAGTTTCTCTAAACATTTTTTTTCGGGAAAAGCGTCATCATCCATAACCCATATCCATTCATACCCCTTTTCATAAGCTTCTTTCATTCCTCTATAAAAACCACCAGCTCCTCCCAAATTTTCTTGATGGTATACAAATAAATCTTGTTGATCTTTAAGCCATTCTTTAGTACCATCTGTGCTTCCATTATTCACTACAAGTATATCTGTATGCAAAGTTTGATTTCTCAAATTCTGTATACATTGCTTAAGCATTTTTAATCGATTAAAGGTAACAACAACTGTGACTATAGTACTCATTATCTTTGTTTTGTAACTTCTATAGCTTCTTCAAGCACCTGATCCATATTCAAATACCTATAAGTAGCCAATCTTCCTAAAAATGTAAAGTTAACCATTTTTTCTACCTCTTTCTGATATAGTTCCAATTTATCTAGATCTTCTTTCAATCTTTTAGGGTAGTAAGGTTCATCTTGTGGAGAAGTTTCTTTACTATATTCCTTAAAATAAATTGTTTTTTCATGCTGCTCCCAGGTAGTAAAATGCTTATGTTCATGTATTCTTGTGTGAGGAATTTCTTCATTTGCATAATTTATA
This sequence comes from Apibacter sp., assembly GCA_031552575.1. Taxonomy (GTDB): domain Bacteria; phylum Bacteroidota; class Bacteroidia; order Flavobacteriales; family Weeksellaceae; genus Apibacter. The sequence continues at coordinate 172,646 of JAVBMH010000010.1, forward strand.
ACTGCATTCCCCTGGTAATCCCCAGATTCCATTCCCTTTTCAAAATATACAGTTCTATAACCTAACCTCCCATACTTATAATTAAAAAAAGCATCTATGGAACCTGTATAATAAATATGTTTATATTTATCAATTTTGAAATTATTATCAAATTTTGTATTAAGTCTAATCTCTATGTTAGGATGAGAAAGCATCTTTTCAAAAATAGCGGTATATCCTTCTTTTGGTATTCCCTGATAAAGACTTGAGTAATAATTATCATCATAATTAAAACGTATAGGTAAACGTTTTAATATGGATGCAGGAAGTTCTTTTGGTTCGCAACCCCATTGTTTTTTTGTATAGCCATAGAAAAACGCATAATATAAATCTTTTCCAATAAATTTTAATGCTTGTTCTTCAAAGTTTTTGGGGTCTATAATAGATTTATCTGCTACATCTTCAATATATATTTTAGCTTCTTTGGGGTTTAAATCTTTTTTAAAAAATTGATTGATGGTATGTAAATTTATTGGCATAGAATATACCTGACGATTATGAATAGTTTTGACCCTATTTACAAAAGGAACCATTTCACAAAATTGGTTGATATAATCCCATACCCCTTTATTATTGGTGTTAAAAATATGTGGTCCATATTTATGTATTGTAATCCCTGTATCTTCATCTTTTTCTGTATAGCAATTTCCTCCTATATGGGAACGTTCGTCTATAATTACAACCTCACAATCTTTTATTGATGTTAAACGTTCTGCTATTACCGAACCTGAGAATCCTGCTCCTACAACTAGATATTTATCCATTTCCTTTCTTTATTTTATTAATAATGAAACTATAATATTGTCTTATTTCTGAGATTTTAAATTGTTTCCAGTCAACAAGATTTAAATTTTTCTTTTTTAACACAATATACATAGATAAAGTTATATAGCATTCCACTAATATCCAATTCCAAGCAGTACCTATATAACCTAACCACTTGATCATTAAAATATTTAAGACAATCCCTAAAACAGCTCCACCCGCTGTAATTGCAAAGAATATTCTATCCATTTTTAAATTCAACATTATTTGAATTCCAAAAATATTACTTAATCCAACAATTAATGGTATAAAAGAAAGAATCCTAAAAATAGGGATTGATGACAGAAAAGCTTCTCCATATAGTATCCGTATTGCTAATGGAGCGAATATAAACATACCTATTCCTGCTAATCCTGTAAAGAAAACTACTAATGGTAACATCTTATGGACAGCTTTAATTCCCTGATCTCTATTTTCTCCAAAAGATTTTCCTATATACGGATAAAAAGCTTGAGCCAGAGGCATATTTATTACACCTGTTGCTATCAACATCAATTTCTGAGCTGCTGTATAATACCCCACTTGCTCATTTGTTTGTAATAGCCCCAATATTACAATATTCGTTGTTGTATATAGACTTATAACTACTGTTGATAAAAAAATAATCTTTTCTTCATTCAATACTTTAAAAATCCTATTGAATGGAATAAAAATTAATTTAAGTTTATATTTGTTTATACCCCAATAATATGAGATAAGCGCTACAAGTATAGCTACACCACTTGTAATTAAAGGCATCCATATATAATCACTTTTTTGATGAACTATCACTAACACCAAAATTGTAAATAATAATTTAGATAATAAATTAAACATGGCTACCTTAGAAAGATCTTGCACTGCTTGAAAAAACCAATTTTGAGTAAGTACTGAAGCTATGCACGTCAAAAAAGTGAAAACTGCAACCTTTTTTTCTAATGTCAATGGTTCTATAGTATATAATGAAATTATAAATAGAATTATTGAACAAAAAAATAAAAATGTTTTTGCAAGTAGTACTTCACTAAAAACAATATTTCTCAATTCTCTATTATCCGGGTCTTTAGAAACTTTTCTTGTAGCAGTAAAATTGAATCCATAGTCAATCAACAAAGTAAAATACCCTATAAATGTTGCTGCATAATTAACTACACCAAACTTATCCGGACCTATAATTCTAGAAATTATGGGTATTGAAATTAATGGTAAAACAAGATTAGCTACCTGAACAATCCCTAATGATAAAATATTCTTGAAAAGTCCATGCCTAGAACTCATAGTATAAAAATGTTGAGTTCAAAAAATTATTCTTAATTTCCAAACATCCCCTTCAAACTATCCTTCCAGTCGGGGATTGTAATACCAAAAGTAGTTTTTATTTTGGTTTTATCCAAAAGACTGTATTTTGGTCTTTTTGCTGGTGTAGGATATTCAGAAGTAGGTACCGGGTTAATTTTTATTTTAGACTCACTCAGTCTTTTTATTTCTTCTGCAAACTGATACCAGGTACATTCTCCCTCATTGGAATAATGATAAATTCCATAAGCTTCAATATCTTTTTCTATAATCGTAAAAATCGCATCTGCTAAATCTAATGCATTGGTAGGAGATCCTAACTGATCATTAATCACATTGATTTCCTCTCTTTCCTTAAACAACTTAAGCATGGTTTTTACAAAATTATTCCCATAAGGAGAATATAACCAAGCTGTTCTGACGATATAGGTTTTTGGATTAAATTCCTGAGCGAATTTTTCCCCTTCTAACTTGGTTCTTCCATAAACTCCTATCGGTTCTACCGGATCTCCTTCTTTCCTCGGAGAGGATTCTTCTCCCGAAAAAACATAATCAGTAGAAATATGGATAAAAGTAGCTTTTTGCATCGCACTTGCTTTTGCCAAATATTTAACTGCCTGTGCATTTAGTTTATATGCGTTCTCTTCATCTGACTCTGCTTTATCAACAGCTGTATAAGCAGCGCAATTGACCACATAATCAAATTTATTGGAAAAAAAATAGGTTTTAACAAACATTTTGTCCTGAATATCCAACTCCTGAATATCTGTAAAAACAAAAGAACAATCGACAGGCATTCTTTCCTTTACTTTTTGCTTGAGAGACATTCCCAACTGACCGTCTCCTCCTATCACTAAAATCTTTTTCATAGTATTATTTCAACAGGGTTTAATTGCTCAAAAGAAATTGCAGTCATATCCTTTTCTGAAAGTATTTCTTTTCCCTTCTCAATTTTCCAGTCTATATTTAATCTTTTATCCAAAGGATTTACTCCACATTCACTTTCCTTATTATAAAAACCCTCACATTTATACGCAAAAAGAACGGTTTCCGAAATAACAGAAAAACCATGTAAAAAACCTTTAGGTATGAACAATTGTCTTTTATTCTCCGAAGACAATTCCACTGCTATATGCTGTCCGAAAGTAGGGGAATTTTTCCGTACATCTACAGCAACATCAATTACTTTCCCATCAAGAACATAAACCAGCTTAGCCTGAGCATAAGGCGGTAATTGCTGATGTAATCCACGGATTACCCCATAAGAAGATTTAGATAAATTATCCTGAACAAACCTCGGTTCATATCCTGTTTTTTCAGCAAACCTGTTCAAATTAAATGTTTCTATAAAAAACCCACGGGAATCTTCAAATACCTGAGGTTCTATGATAAAACATCCTTTAAGTTGAGTTTCTGTTACAATCATTTCTTTTGTAAATTGAGTTTATTTTGTTTCCTAAGACTTTCTACTCTTTCTTCAAATAAATGTTCCGGAATATCCACACAAATATTATGAAACAATTTCATAAAATGCTCCGGCTGATCTTCCGATTTTCGGGTAGTTAAATTAAAATAGATAGAAGTTAACCACAATACCGCATGAACAACAGATCTATTCTCATTGCACATCAATATTTCCACTGTGTTGGTCCTATCCGAGAATTTCACAATTTTACTAGTAATGATAACTTCCTGATTAAACTTTACTTCCTTCAAATAGGCAATCTGATTTTGTAAAGCAACCCACAAACGGCCTGTTTTCTTAGACTGTTCAAAATTATCCAGTTGATAATTCTGTAAACAATGATCTTCACGCGCATTGAGCATATAATCAAAATAACGAATATTGGAAAGATGACCAATAGGATCACAATCCATAAATCGTACTTTATGCCGGGATTCAGATTCTTTTATCATTACAATTATCTTTTGCAAATCCGCCTCCAAAGATAACGGTTTTTTATCAATTCATTATTTTAATACTATCTCTTTCTTTATCAAATATAGTAAAATAATGTAAGCACAAATTTTAGAAATACTCAGGTACGGACAATCATTCATAGTCTGGTTAAATTTAATTATCTTTGCAAAAATTATAAATATGGCGAATATCATAGCGCTTGTAGGAAGACCCAATGTAGGAAAATCAACCCTTTTTAACCGTTTATTACAGAAAAGAGAAGCTATTGTAGATAGTGTAGCCGGGGTTACACGCGATCGTCATTATGGAAAAAGCGACTGGAACGGAATTGATTTTACTGTAATTGATACAGGAGGATATGTAGTGGGATCTGAAGATATTTTTGAGGAAGAAATCAGAAAACAAGTAGAATTAGCCGTAGATGAAGCCTCTGCAATTATTTTTTTAGTAGATGTAACAGAAGGTCTTACCGATATGGATACAGAAGTTTCCAACCTTTTGAGAAAAACAAAAAAACCTGTTTTTTTAGTTGTAAACAAAGTAGATAATGCCATGCTGGAAAATGATGCTATGGAATTTTACAGCTTAGGATTCGAGAAATATTATACCATTTCCGGAATGACCGGAAGTGGAAGCGGAGATTTACTGGATGATGTAGTAGCTACTTTCAAAGAAGAAAATTATGTTGATCCTTTTGAAGGATTACCCAAAATTACCATTGTCGGCAGGCCTAATGTAGGAAAATCTACTTTAACCAATGCTTTGCTGGAAAACGAACGAAATATTGTAACCGATATAGCTGGAACTACAAGAGACAGTATAGAAACTCTGTATGACAAATTTGGCTATAAATTTGTCCTGATTGACACTGCCGGAATGCGAAAGAAGAACAAAGTAAGTGAAGATCTAGAATTTTACTCCGTTATGCGGTCTATACGTTCCATTGAAGATTCAGATGTAGTAATTTTAATGATTGATGCTACCCAAGGTTGGGAAAAACAGGACATGAATATCTTGTCTTTGGCTCAAAAATCCCGAAAAGGAATTGTAATCGTAGTGAACAAATGGGATTTAGTAGAAAAAGAAACCAATACCCTAAAACAATTTGAAAATCATCTCAGAGAAAAAATAGCTCCTTTTTCAGATGTTCCTGTCATATTCACTTCAGCAACTACCAAACAACGAGTATATAAAACGGTAGAAACAGCCATGAAAGTATTTGAAAATCGGGCTAGAAGAATAAAAACAAGCAAACTAAATGAAATTATGCTTCCTATCATCGAAGCTACTCCACCTCCTAGCATTAAAGGAAAATACATTAAAATAAAATATTGTACTCAACTTCCTACCAAAACTCCACAATTTGCTTTTTTTGCTAACTTACCCCAATATGTAAAAGAACCTTACAAACGGTTTATAGAAAACAAATTAAGACAAAATTTTGATTTTACCGGAGTTCCTATCGAGGTGTATTTCAGACAGAAATAATTTCTTAAAAATAAATCCCACAAAAAAGACTGCCTTTCAGCAGTCCTTTTTTATTATAAAATACAATATTTTTTTTTAGAAAGGATATTCAAATATTTCACTTTCATGATAATATGGATTTCCTTTTGCTTCCAGATTAAGTTTGCTTATAGAATACATCACTACAAAGATGAACAATCCTAACATGAAAACAAACGCTCCGATTTCCAGTAATCCTATATTCCAGAATGCTCCTACGGTTCCCGGCATAATAATGTTGAAGAAATCCATATAATGCCCTAACAACACTACACAAGCCATAATAGGAACTATTACATAACTTCTTTTCACTTTACTGCTCACCATAATCAAGAATGGTAATACCAAATTGGGAATTAACATAGTGAAATAGGTTTGACTGTATAATTTATATCTTCCGAAGAAATAAACAACTTCTTCTGATATATTTGCATACCAGTAAAGCATGAATTGAGCAAACCATAAATAAGACCATAATAAACTAAATCCGAATAAAAATTTAGCTAAATCATGCATATGATTGTCATTAAATGCCGGTAAAGCCCCTTGTTTCTTCAAATAAATAGAGATTATAAGCATTACTGCTACAGAAGACACTAAGCAACTGATCATAGTATACCACATATACAAGGTAGAATACCAGTGTGGGTCAATAGACATTAACCAATCCCATGCCCAGCAAGCGGATGCCAAGGCAAAGAATACAATGAATCCTACACTCCAGTTATACAGTCTTTTATGATCAGATATAGCTTTGGTTTCATCTAATCTTCTGCTTAAAGACTTAAGCCTCCATAAGAAGAAAAGACATCCGGCTATATATATTATAGTTCTTATTACAAAGAATGGTCTATTAAGAAATGGTTCTTTGGATTTTATCAATAAATCAAAATCTGCTGATTTAGGATCAGTTAAAGACGGATCCATCCAGTGATAGATATGATTCAGTCCTCCTCCTTCTAAACAACCATAGGAAGACAATACAACAAATATAATCATTAACAATCCTCCCACAGGAATAAAGGAAGCTATTCCTTCCATCACCCGTATCACAACAATGGACCATCCGGCCTGCCCTGCATGCTGAATAGCAGCAAAGAAAAGTGCTGTGGCGGAAATACCGAAGAATAACATTAATGAAACAAAAAACGCTGCCCAAGGTCGGTTATGAATCTGAGTTTCGGCGTGTTCTATATGTTCTTGTGAATGAGGAACATCATGCACGTAGGCCGAATTCATTGGCTGAGCATTGGCGATTTTCTCATTGTTTTTTAATACTTCTTCAATAGCATGTTCATCTATAAGAGAGTTTTGGTAATAGCCAATTCCAAATGCTATCAATCCTACTACGATTAATACTATGGATGTTAATTTAAGTCCTGATGAAAATGTATATCTCATAGTTTTATTTTTGTTCTGTTGTTTGTGTTGCTTGCGCTACGGCAGCGGGTGCAGCAGCAGAAGATTTAAATTCACTCATTATATACTCTGCAACTCTCCATCTGTCTCCGGGTAATAACTGCCCTGCATAAGATCCCATTGCATTTCTTCCATGTTCTATAACATAATACACAGAACCTATGGTTATTAATCTGTCTTTATAAGCAGGAACTCCTGAGTATGCTCCGGACTGAACTATATTTCCCTGTCCGTCTCCGGCAGTTCCATGACAAACTGCACAAGTTTTCACATATAAATCTTTTCCTCTTTCTAAATCCCTGTCTTTATTTGCCGGATTTAAAGGAGAATTCACAATCAATTTTGAAGCATCATATCCTTCAGGAGTATTAGGTAAATCCATTGGCAATACACCATCCGAATTCTGAGATATAGTTCCCGGTACTGGAGCCAAAGCCGTTGCCCCATCATGTTTTTGAAACAAAGGAACTGTAGTCTCATGATCACTGTACGCAATTACAGCTTCCTCATAAGGATCGTAAGCTACAGGATAATACATATCGGGGAAAAACACCAAACTTGGATTTTTCTTACTACATGAGGTAACTATCAGGCCACCTGCAATAGTAATCAGAATATATTTAGTTAACTTTTTCATCTTACGCTTTTTTTACAGTTATTTCTTCAACACCTGTAGCTATCAATATCTCTTTTACTTGTTCATAATTCTGACCTGTAATTTCTACCAAAAATTTATCATCTGTAGTTCTCGGATCAGGGTTCTGAGGTTTTTGTCCCGGATAGGTTTTATTCAGGATTAAAAAAGTGATGGACATCAGGTGAGCTGCAAAAAATACAGTCATCTCAAACATGATCGGAACAAATGCAGGCATATTTTCTCCCCAGGTAAAGCTGGGTTTTCCACCTATATTCTGCGCCCAGTCATGATTCATGGTGTACCATGTCAATAAACTCGCTACCGTCAACCCAATTGCTCCGTAAAAGAAAGCAAATTCTGACATCCGTGATTCTTTTAAGCCCATTGCTTTATCCAGTCCGTGAACCGGAAACGGAGTATAAACCTCATCTATTTTAATTCCTTTTGCACGAAGTTCTTTCACTCCATCCAACAGAAGATCATCATCTCCGTATAAACCGTATATTATTGTCTTAGTGGTGTCCATGTTCTGAATGATGTTTTTTATGACTTTCACTTGATGATTTCACGATCGTTTTCAATTCAGCTTGCGCTATTACAGGGAAGGTTCTTGCATACAATAAATATAACACATAGAAAAATCCGTTAGTTCCTATAAAAATACCTACATCCACAAATGACGGTTGGAACATAGTCCAGCCTCCAGGCAAGTAATCTCTTGAAAGGTTGATAACGATAATATCAAATCGCTCAAACCACATTCCTATATTAATTACAATGGAAACAATAAATGTCCAAAGGAAATTTCTTCTTAATTTTTTAATCCAAAGGGTGGCTGGTACTAATACGTTACAAATGATCAGTAACCAGAATGCCCACCAGTAAGGCCCTGTAGCTGCCCCTACGGAAAAATAGGTGAAATCTTCATATCTGCTTCCTGAATACCACCCTACAAAGAATTCAGTAATATAAGCAACGGTTACCATTCCACCGGTTACTACAATTACGATGTTCATGTATTCAATATGTTTCAGGGTAATATATTCTTCTAAATGACAAACTTTCCGAGCCACACTTAATAAGGTCTGTACCATGGCAAATCCTGAGAAAATCGCTCCTGCAACAAAATAAGGCGGATAAACGGTGGAGTGCCATCCTTTGATTACCGAAGTAGCAAAGTCAAAGGATACAATGGTGTGTACGGAGAATACCAACGGGGTTGCCAAACCTGCCAATACTAAAGAAACTTCTTCAAATCTCTGCCAGTGTTTTGCTTTTCCTCCCCATCCGAAACTCAGGATAGTATATATTTTTTTAGTGATCGGTTTCACTGCTCTGTCCCTAATCATGGCAAAGTCAGGAATAAGACCGATATACCAGAAAACTACTGATACGGAAAAATAGGTACTGATCGCAAATACGTCCCACAATAACGGGGAATTAAAGTTTGTCCATAAAGATCCGAACTGATTCGGTATAGGGAATACAAAATACATTAACCACGGGCGTCCCATATGGATTACAGGGAATATAGCTGCCTGAACAACGGCAAAAATAGTCATTGCTTCAGCAGAACGGTTAATGGACATTCTCCATTTTTGACGGAAAAGTAATAACACCGCAGAAATTAAGGTTCCTGCGTGTCCGATACCTACCCACCATACGAAGTTGGTGATATCCCAACCCCAGTTGATGGTTCTGTTTAGACCCCATACTCCGATACCTGTACCGATAGTATATGCAACACAACCTACTCCATAGATGAACGCAATCAGTGCTAAATAAAAAGCATACCACCAAAGTTTTCCGGCTTTACTTTCTACAGGCTTAGCAATATCTTCCGTAATGTCGTGATAGGTTTTATCCCCATAAATTAACGGCTCGCGAATAGGTGCTTCGTAATGTCCTGACATAGTAACTTTCTTAAATTTTTATGATTCTTTTCTATTTCTTACTTTGTATTGATAGAATACGTTAGGTTTTGCTCCTACTTCTTCCAACAATACATACTTTCTTTTATCCTTTGATAATCGGGTCACCTCAGAATTTGGATCATTAACATCTCCAAACTTAATAGCTCCACTTGAACAAGCCTTGGAACAAGCCACTTCAAATTCACCATCTTCTACTTTTCTTCCTTGCTTTTTAGCTTCCAGAATCGTAGCCTGAGTCATTTGAATACACATGGAACATTTTTCCATCACCCCTCTGGAACGAACCGCTACATCAGGATTCAACACCATTCTTCCCAAATCATTGTTCATATTGTAGTCAAATTTGTCATTCAATGCGTAGTTAAACCAGTTGAAACGACGAACTTTATACGGACAGTTATTTGCACAGTAACGTGTTCCCACGCAACGGTTATATGCCATTTGGTTTTGTCCTTGTTTTCCGTGTGAAGTTGCCGCTACCGGACATACTGTTTCACAAGGCGCATGGTTACAATGCTGACACATTACCGGTTGGAAAATAACATCCGGATTTGTTGGATTAGGATCAATCAACTCCTTATACATAGGAACCTGATCCCAATTTTCCAATATCTCTTTTTTCTGTTCTATTTTTTGTTTAGCGGAATAATAGCGGTCAATTCGTAACCAATACATATCCCGTGACATTCTCATTTCTTCTTTTCCTACTACCGGAACATTGTTTTCAGCCTGACAAGCGATGATACATGCTCCACATCCGGTACAAGTATTTAAATCTACTGCTAAATTGAAATGAGGACCATCTGCACTATCAAAATTTCTCCACAGATCAATTTTTCCGATAGGCATTTCCCCTACATAAGTATGCATTTCCAACGGAGCATTCCATTCTTCCGGATTTCCGTTCAGGAATGTATCCAACGGAATTTCCCTTGCAATTTCATATCTACCCATCAAGGTTGATTGCATCTGCATGGAAGCAAATTCATGCATTTCTCCTGTAGCCTTAAGGTTTGCTTCGTATTGAGAAAAATTACCTTTTGTATAAACCGGATAGGCATTAACACCGGTTTGTCCTACTTTTCCGGAAGCAGACTGTCCATATCCCAATGCAAGTCCTATGGAACCTTTTGCTTGTCCGGGCTGGAAAAATACCGGTACATTTTTAATTACTTTCCCGTTCACAGTCAAATCAGCCAATGAACCGTTCAACTGCATTCTTCCGTTAGTTTCGTTAACAAAACCTAACTTGGCTGCATCGTCCGGAGAAATAGTAACATAATTATCCCATGCTATTCGGGATATAGGATCCGGTAATTCCTGCAACCAAGGATTGTTGGCCTGGGTTCCATCTCCGATTCCTGTTTTTATATATAAATTTAACTCTAAATTTCCTCCTTTAATAGCTGCAATATCAGATAATGCTTTTTGTGCATCTCCGCCTGCTGCTGACAAAGAAATTGTTTGAGAAGTTTCATTATATCCGTTATATAAAGCCTGATTAAAACTATATCCTAAGGTTCCACCTACCTGAGTTTGCCAAAACTGTTTCAGGAAGTTATAATAAGCATTGGTTTGTGGCGGAGTTGCTGTAACCGGACCATACCCGGAGTTAAACTGAGTTGTTCCGTTAGGATCAACTACATTTACCACAACAGCTTTAACAGAATCTGTTTTTGTTGAATCCGAAGCCGGCTTTGCTACTTCGTTAGTAGCAGCAACCGGAGTTACTGAAACTGTTTTTTTCCATTGTAATAAAGAATCCTGGAACTGACGAGTATCAAAAATACGTTGAATGGTTGGCTGGGATAATAAATAAACTCCTGTTACCGGATTAATATCTCCCCAAGACTCTAACCAATGAGGTACCGGAGCTAACGCCTTGAAAGTAGCCGCTGTTTCATGCTCATATTCAGTTAAAGAAACAGAACAAGGCACTTTAGATAACAACTTGCCTAAATTCTCTCCTTCAGAATAAGAATAAACCGGATTGGTGTTAAAGTTCAACAAAACTCCTACTTGTCCGGAATTTAACCAAGAAACCAATTCCCCAAATCGGGTATCATCAGATTCTTTGGTTAAAACTACTTTATCTTTTCTTACAACGTCTGAATTTAATTTTTGATTTATCAGATAGGCTAACACGTAAGAAGATTTATCTCCTTCAGCAAAAACCACTGCTTTTGATCCTTTAGCCTGTAATTCTTTCGCTATTTTTTGAGCATTTGCATCGGAAGAACTTCCGTTTAATGCTTTGTAAACTTCCGCCAATAACTTCTGAACTGCTGAAGGCTTTAACGGTAATCTTTCATCTGCACTGGCTCCTGACAAGCTTAAATTGGATTCTACCTGAATATGTTTGATCATATTCGCTCCCGGAGTTTTTGCTTTTGCATAATCTGCTTCCAGATTTCCTCCATTCCAATCATTTAAGAAATCAGCCCCAAAAGAAACCAATAATTCCGCTTTTGTTAAGTCATATAATGGCAATGCTCTTACCCCATATACTTCCTGTGCTGCATCCAATGCAGAAGAATAGGAAACTGCGTCATAAACTACATGTTCCGTAGTAGGGTAAATTGTTTTAAAATCTTCTATGATTTTCTTGGTGGAAGGAGATGGTAAAGATGGTGTAAGTATCACCACTTTTTTACCTGAAGCCTTGGCATCCTGTAATCCTTTCATCACATAATCATCCAATGCTTTCCAGTCTGTATCAGAGCCGTTTAGTTTAGGCCCTTTGGCTCTGTTATTATCATATAGGGACAAAACTGATGCCTGATTTCTGGCACTGCTTCCTCCAAAAAATTTTGCCTGAGTATTTCTCTCAATTTTAATCGGCCGACCTTCCCGTGTTTTCACTAATACACTGGCAACATCGAAACCGTCAAACAAAGTAGAGGCATAATAGTTAGGAATTCCCGGAATAATTCCTTCCGGTTTTACTACATAGGGAACAGATTTCGTAACAGGAGACTCACATGCTGCCAATGTTACTGCGGCTGTTCCAAAGCCTACGAATTTCAAAAAGTCTCTTCTTGATGTTTTGGTAGAGAACATTGCATTGTCATTCCCTAAAAATTCATCAATCGGAAGTTCTTCTGCAAATTCGTTTCTTGCTAATTTTTCAGTTAAAGAAGGATCTTTTAATTCTTCTAAACTTCTGAATTTTATTTTATCTTTTGAAGCCATGTTGATCTTCTAATGATTTTAATTATTAATAATGACATTTACCACATTCTAAACCTCCGATCGCATCTACAGTTATCTTAGATTTATCTTCTCCGTATTCTTTTTTCAATTTATCGTGAAGTTTATTGAAATAAGCGGCATTATATCCGTTGTTCATATCTACTTCCGTAGTTCTGTGACATTCTACACACCATCCCATAGTAAAATCATTAGCCATTTTCACCACGTTCATTGTATCAATCGCTCCGTGACAAGCTTTACAAACTACATCTATCTGATGGTCAGGATTCTTTTTATTATATTCTGCCATAATTGCTTTTTCTCCGGCAACGACGTGTTGAGAGTGATTGAAGTACACAAAGTCTGGCATATTATGGATTCTTGTCCATTTCACTGGTTTATGAACTCCTGTGTAAGCTTGTTTTTCTTCATTCCAGCCTACGTGATCATATATTTTTTTGATTTCTGCTGTATAGAATTCTTTTGATTTTCCAGGTTCAATGTATTTCCCTGTGTATTCACTGATATTTCTATGGCAATTCATACATACACTTAAAGAAGGTATTTCTGAAATTTTACCGTATTTTGCTCCGGAGTGACATAATTGACAATCTATTTTATTTTCTCCGGCATGTATTTTATGCGAGAAATAAATAGGTTGATCTGGTTCATATCCTTTATCAACACCTATTCCCATCAGCCATGCCCAAACACCGTAAAGTGACAGCGCTAAAAGAACACTGATAATAACATAAGATAATCCTCTGTTTCTTTCGTAGAATTGGGAAAGACTTTTAATTCTTGTTGCTTCGAGTTCTGTTAATTCCGCACTTGAAGTTTTTAATCTTACTAACCGATTAATTTTAAGCAGGGTAAGAATCAATATAGTACCAACAGAAGCAAATGCCAGCAAAATGTAGTTCAAATTTGCTGAATCATCTTGTTTAACAGCTACAGGAGCTTGTTCTTCTGGGGGTGCAGGAGGATTTTCTACATAGGCGAGGATATCATCAACATCCTGTGCAGATAATTGACCTTCAAAAACGTTCATGGCAGCTCTGCCATACTCTTCGTAAATCTGATTCGCATACTTATCTCCGCTTTTCCTCAAAGCTTCGTTGTTTAGAATCCATTTATGAAGCCATTCTTTATCAATCCCTTTTTCAGCCGATGAAGTAACAATGCCTTTAAGTGGCGGACCTACAAGCTTTTTTTCTAAAGCATGACAGGCGGTACAATTGGCCTTGAATAACGTCTCTCCTTTTTTTACATCTCCACTTGCTTCCTGTCCAAAAACAGAAATGCTTGTAAAGAGAGCCAGCATGCATACTGCTATAATTTTATTCATAATACATTGATTTCAATTGAATGAAACTTGTTTGTTATAATATAAATGTCCTATAAAAAGTGACTATTGCAAAAATATAAATATGATATTTATTGCCAAACCTTTTTTTAAGATATATTTAACCTTTATTTAATTTATAATTAGTCTAAATAGTATTATATTTTATTATGCTGGATAACAAATGATTATGTTTAATTAATTATATCATTTTATACTTCTTTTTTAAAAATCATGATATATATCATAAAAACAGATGATTTTTCTTCTATTCTCTTTTTCTTGCTAAAAACCGGGTAAGTTTAATTCCCATATCGAGAAATATAATCCGGGCATTTCCATTTCTTTCAATATGGAAAAAGGTAGTATTGATCTCTTCTGATATATCCTCTATGTTATTTCCATGAACAAACTGGCTAAAACTAGACCATTTAAAATTTTCATAGGTTAACGGATTATTCACTAATTCTTTTGTCTGGTAATTTTCCAGTAAGGCTTGCCGGAAAGTCTCTTCACAAAACTGAAGAAAACTCTTTTGTTTTTCCCTTCCCCAACCTGATATTTCTAAAGACCAGTCTACAATTTCCTTCAAAGACTCCAGTTTCCTAGGAGCCATAACTGCAGCACGGTTCCATCGGATAAAGTATCGTTCAAATTCTTCCTGAACTGTGGTATTTTTTACCAACATATAAGCTAAGCTCCAATTTCCTTCTGCCCTACCGGCTATCTTTCGCGCCTGTTCCTGTTCTATGGGAAATTTTGACTGTAATGCTTCTACGATTTTCTCTTCTTCAATCCGGTTAACATTTATCTTCTGACATCGGGATAATATGGTGGGAAGTATACGGTTTTCTTCTTCTGCTACTAATAAAAACAAAGTTTTAGCCGGAGGTTCCTCTAAAATTTTTAATAATTTATTGGCTGCTTCTGTTCGCATGGTCTCTGCCATCCAAATAACCTGTACTTTATATCCGCCTTCAAAACTTTTCAGATTCAGTTTTTCTATAATATGCTCCATTTCTTTTACAGAAATAAAACCTTGTTTTCTGTCCTCTCCCAAAAATTCATACCATTGATTAACATTCTGGTAAGGACTTTCCATAATAAACTCACGAAAAGAACCAATATAATCAGAACTGACTGCTTCCAACTTTTCAGTTGAACTATTGATAGTGGGAAAGGAAAGGTGTAAATCGGGATGTTGTAATTGACTTGTTTGCTTATAACAGCTTTCTGAAGCTTCACAAATTACCTGCGAGGCATAAGCCAATGCCAATGCCAATGTTCCGTAACCCAATTTTCCGACAAAAAGTTGTGCATGGCTGATCCGGTTTTGTCTGATTGAATCCTGTAACTGCTTTTTAACTAAATCCTGACCAATAATTTCCTCCCATTTCATAAAACAAAGATAAAAATATTATTTCCTGAAAATTTTAAAAATTCTCCAAACTCTTTATTCATTATTTATCCAAATCAGAATTTCTGTCAAAATAATTAACAATTCCTGTTAATAACTCAATTCTATTTTGTAATTTAAAGGAAAGAAAAATGTTAAAAAAAATGATAGACAATCCCTGTTTTTTTGTATAATTTTGAAAGTCCTATGGAACAATTACAATCAAAACCGGACAATTTTACTAAATCCAACAAGATCATAACTTTAGAAAAAGGAAAGCTTCCCCCACAAGCAGTGGATCTGGAAGAAGCTGTGCTGGGAGCTATGATGATCGACAAAAAAGGACTAGATGAAGTGATAGATATTCTGTCCCCGGAAGTATTTTACAAACGGGAACATCAATTTATTTATGAAGCTATAGAAGATTTATTCAAGGAAACGGAACCTATTGATATTCTCACTATTTCCAATAAACTTCGTTCTCAGGGGAAACTGGAAGCTGCCGGAGGCGACTTTTACTTGATTCAGCTATCCAATAAAATATCTTCTTCTGCTCACATTGAATATCATTCCCGGATTGTACTGGAAAAATACATTCTCAGGAAACTTATAGAGATTTCATCCAATATGATTGAAAAATCTTATGATGAAACTTCGGATGTTTTTGATTTGCTTGATTATTCGGAAAGTCAGCTTTATGAGATTACCAATGGAACGTTGAAAAGAACATTCAACGAGGCAAAAAACCTGGTATCCAACGCTTTAAAAAAAATAAAATCACTGGAATCAAAGCAGGGAATGAGTGGAATCCCTTCTGGATTCAAACATGTAGATAAAATTACCGCCGGATGGCAACCTTCCGATTTAATTATTATTGCCGCAAGGCCGGGAATGGGAAAAACCGCATTCATCCTTTCCATGGCAAGAAACATTGCCATCAATTCAGAAACGCCTATCGGAGTTTTTTCTCTGGAAATGTCGGCAGAACAATTAATGATGCGGATGATCTCCAGTGAAACCGGAATAGAATCCGAAAAACTGCGAAAAGCAAGTTTATCCGAACTGGAATGGCAGCAACTATATTCCCGTGTAAACAAACTGGAACAAGCGCCTATCTTCATTGATGATTCTCCCGGAATCTCAGTTTTTGACCTGAGAGCCAAAGCACGACGACTGGTTTCCCAACACGGAGTAAAAATTATCATGATTGATTATCTTCAATTGATGTCTGCCGGAGGAAAAGGAATCGGAAACCGGGAACAAGAAATTGCTACCATTTCTCGTTCCCTGAAAGCCATTGCTAAAGAATTGGAAATTCCAGTAATTGCCCTGTCTCAATTATCCCGTTCTGTAGAAACCCGCGGAGGAAGTAAGAAGCCTTTGCTTTCCGACCTGCGTGAATCTGGTGCCATAGAACAGGATGCCGATATTGTAACCTTTATTTATCGACCGGAATACTACAAATTAGACACTTGGGAAGATGGAACTCCTTGTTCCGGACAGGCAGAATTCATTATTGCCAAACACCGGAATGGAGCTCTGGAAGATGTACGTTTAAGATTTACCAGTTCACAAGCTAAATTCTCGGATATCGATGAAGACTATTATTCTTTCGGGAATGATAATCCCGCCACTTTTGAAAGCAGAATCAATGATGAAAGTTCGTTTGAAAGTTCCATCAACCTTCCATCTATAAATCCGGGTGATTCTTTTGGAATTGATGACAATATCAATGATCCGGATTCTGATATGCCATTTTAAAAACTTTTTCCCAAAAAACAGAAAAATCTTTCTATCTTTAGTAAGATTCTAAACTCTATAAAACTTATGACCAAGAAAAAAAATGTGTCCGAAAAAAAAATATTTGTCTTGGACACTTCCGTCATTATTTTTAACCATTTATCCATTACTCTTTTTGATGAACATGATATTGTCATTCCTATTTCCGTACTGGAAGAACTGGACAATTTTAAAAAAGGAAATGACACTAAAAATTATGAAGCACGTGAGTTCATACGATTTCTGGATAAATGTTCCCTTAATCGCGACATCAATAACTGGATTCCTCTTCCCGGAGAAGATAAGGGGAAGTTTAAAATAGTAATGTCCACCAATGGAATTGAATATTCTGCAACAAAAATATTTGATTCCAATTCTATGGATAATAAAATATTGAACGTTTGCCTTAAAATTCAACAGGAGGAAAAGTACCGAACCGTAATTATGGTTTCCAAAGACGTGAACCTACGTTTAAAAGCACGGGCAATAGGTTTAAAAGCAGAAGATTTTGAAGCGGGAAAAGTAAAAGTTGACAATCTTCCTTCAGGAATAGAAAAGATCGAAAATTTTGATCAGGAAATCATTGATAAATTACATAAAAATTCTTTTATCCCTCTTTTTGATATAAAGAAAAAATTAGAAATCTATCCTAATGCTTGTTATATTCTTCAAGGACAAAAATCGTCTGCACTGGCTTATTACAATCCATTTACGGAAGAACTGGAAAATGTAAACAAACAAACCTATTTCAGTATAAAACCCCGAAATGCCGAACAAACCTTTGCTATGTATTTAATGGCAAAACCGGAAATCAAACTGATTGCTTTACATGGTGTTGCCGGAACAGGAAAGACTTTATTGGCTTTAGTCAGTGCATTAGAACAAAGACGGGAATACAAACAAATTTATTTAGCACGCCCTATTATTCCGTTAAGCAACCGGGAGATAGGCTTTCTTCCGGGAGATATCAAATCCAAACTTGATCCGTATATGCAACCTCTTTGGGATAATCTGAAATTCATTCAGAATCAATACCATGAAAATGATAAAGAGCACAAACAAATCACGCAAATGGTTGAACAGGAAAAATTGTTAATCACTCCGTTAGCTTATATACGTGGAAGAAGCTTATCTGATGTAATTTTTATTGTAGATGAAGCCCAGAATTTAACTCCCCACGAAATAAAAACCATTATTTCACGGGCAGGAGAAAATTCCAAGTTTATTTTTACCGGAGATGTGAAACAAATCGATACTCCTTATCTGGATGAACAAAGTAATGGACTTTCCTATCTGGTTGACCGGATTCATGGACAAAATTTATTTGCCCATATCCGGCTGGAAAAGGGAGAACGTTCCGAACTGGCTAATTTGGCTAATGATTTGTTGTAAGAAAGAATAAAATTTTAAGAACAATAATAAATAAAAACACTCACTTTTCAGTGAGTGTTTTTCTATTTGATAACGAAAATGATTAAATTTATTTTTTCACAGCATCCACTACAGCTTTAAAAGCTTCCGGATGGTTCATAGCTAAATCTGCTAAGACTTTTCTGTTTAATTCGATGTTTTTTTCTTTCAACAATCCTATAAATTTAGAATAAGAAAGTCCATATTGTCTGGTTCCGGCATTGATTCTCTGAATCCATAATGCTCTGAAATTTCTTTTCTTTTGTTTTCTGCCTACATAGGCGTATTGTAAACCTTTTTCAACCGCATTCTTCGCAACGGTCCAAACATTTTTTCTGCGTCCGTAATAACCTTTGGCTAATTTAAGGACTCTTTTTCTTCGCGCTCTTGACGCTACTGCATTGACTGATCTTGGCATAATTTTTTGTTTTTTTGAAGTGGGCGGAATTTGTTTTTATTCTCTTTTATGCACCAATTCAGGGTTAAACTTAAGTTAAATTTTTAAACCGGAATATTTATAAAAATATCCTTATTTAAGTAATAATTGTCTTTGAACGCTTTTTTCATCTGCATTATCAACTAATGTTGCATGGGTCAGATTACGTTTACGTTTTGTGCTTTTTTTAGTCAAAATGTGACTTTTGAATGCGTGTTTTCTTTTGATCTTACCTGAACCGGTAATAGAAAAACGCTTTTTGGCACCTGATTTTGTTTTTAATTTCGGCATTGTCTTACTTTTTATCTCGTTATCAAATTTATATAAATACTAATTCTTCTTTTTATTTTTTAGGAGCCATCATCATGATCATCCTTTTTCCTTCCAGTTTCGGCATTTGCTCAACTTTTCCCCATTCTTCGAGTTCCTGGGCCAACCGCAACAATAAAATCTGTCCCTGGTCTTTAAATACTATAGAACGTCCTTTAAAGAAAACATAAGCTTTTAACTTGGATCCTTCTTCCAAAAATTTCTGAGCATGTTTTTTCTTAAATTCAAAATCATGTTCATCGGTTTGCGGACCGAACCGGATTTCTTTAACTACTACTTTAACTTGTTTTGATTTAAGTTCTTTTTGTTTCTTTTTTTGTTCATACAAAAATTTCTTATAATCAACTACTCTGCAAACCGGTGGATTGGCAGTTTCGGTAATCATTACCAAATCCAATTCCATTCCTTCAGCTATCTGTAAAGCTTCTTTTATGGGATATACTCCCTGGGTAATGTTTTCTCCTACTAATCTTACCTCCTGAACATCAATCTTTTCATTGATCTTATGTTCATCTTCCTTCTTTTTGGGAGTAAATCTTCCTCCTCTTGAAAAATTTCTACTAAGTGCTATGGTATTTAAATTTTAGGGTTTATCTGTTACTTTTTTCATCATAGATACAGCTTCTTCCAATGTGACGGTTCCCAAATCTCCTTCTCCTCTTTTTCGAACTGATACTGTACCTGATTCTTCTTCTTTTTCTCCTACTACAAACATATAAGGTATCTTATTGATTTCTGCATCCCGTATCTTTTTACCAGTCTTTTCATTACGTTCGTCAATCAGACCGCAAATATCTGAATTTTCCATCAAATTCAAAACTTTTTTTGCATAATCTGAATATTTTTCACTGATAGGCAATATAATAAACGGTTCCGGACTCAACCATAAAGGCAAATCACCTCCTGTATGTTCCAACAAAATAGCCACAAACCTTTCCAAAGAACCGAAAGGAGCTCTGTGAATCATTACTGGGCGGTGCTTTTCATTATCAGAACCTATATAATGCAAATCAAAACGTTCCGGAAGATTATAATCTACCTGAATAGTTCCAAGCTGCCAGCTTCTTCCCAACGCATCTTTTACCATGAAATCAAGCTTCGGGCCATAAAAAGCAGCTTCTCCATATTCCACTACGGTTTTTAATCCTTTGTTTTTTGCGGAGGTAATAATTGCATTTTCTGCTTTTTCCCAATTCTCATCACTTCCGATGTATTTATCCCGATTCTCTTTATCACGCAAGGAAACCTGTGCAGTATAATCATCAAATCCGAGAGAAGTAAAAGTATACAATACTAAATCAATTACTTTTTCGAACTCTCCGATCAATTGATCCGGAGTACAAAAAATGTGAGCATCATCTTGGGTAAATCCTCTTACACGAGTCAATCCATGCAATTCTCCACTTTGTTCATATCTATACACGGTTCCGAATTCGGCAAATCGTTTAGGTAAATCTTTATACGACCAAGGAGCAGAACGGTAAATTTCACAATGATGCGGACAATTCATCGGTTTCAACAAAAATTCTTCTCCTTCATTAGGTGTTTTTATCGGTTGGAAACTGTCTGCTCCGTATTTTTCATAATGTCCGCTGGTTACATACAAATCTTTATGTCCGATATGCGGCGTAGCTACAATTTCATATCCTGCTTTTCGTTGTGCCTCTCCTAAAAAGTCAATTAGTTTTTGTCTTAGCTTTGCTCCTTTGGGTAGCCACAAAGGAAGTCCGGCACCTACTTTTTCGGAAAAAGTAAACAATCCCAATTCTTTTCCTAATTTTCTGTGATCCCTTTTTTTGGCTTCCTCTATTCTCTCTAAATATTCAGTCAGTTCTTTTTGTTTAGGAAAAGAAATTCCATAAACACGTACCAATTGTTTATTTTTTTCATCGCCTCGCCAATATGCTCCAGCAGCATTCAACACCTTTACGGCTTTTACAATTCCTGTGGAAGGAATGTGCCCTCCTCGACAAAGATCAGTGAAATTATCGTGAGTACAAAACGTGATAGTTCCGTCTTCCAGATTTTCTATCAGTTCTGTTTTGTATTCATTATTTTTATAAACTTCCAATGCTTCTTTTTTGGAAACGGGATATAACCGGAATTGGAAATCCTTTTTGGCATTTTCCAGCATTTTCTTTTCTATTTTCTCAAAGTCTTTTTCTGAGAAAACCTCATCACCAAAATCCACATCATAATAAAATCCATTTTCAATCGGAGGACCTAAAGTTAATTTGGCATCGGGATAATATTCCATTAGGGCTTGAGCTAACAAATGGGAAGAAGAATGCCAGAATGCTTTTTTTCCTAAATCATCATTCCAGGTCAGTAACTGAACCGTAGCGTCCGTCGTTATAGGAGTAGTAACTTCTACTTGTTTACCATCTACTAACGCAGAAATTGTGTTTCTTGCCAAGCCTTCTGAAATGCTTTTGGCAACATCCAACGGTGTTACGGAATTTTCAAATTCTTTCACACTTCCATCAGGAAGGGTAATTTTTATCATTCTTCTATTATTTTTAAGGGTACAAATTTACAAAACTTTTGTAAAACGGTTTTTTATTTTATTTAGAAAATTTAATTGTCAAACAAAAAATAATTCAGTTTATCAGTTTCTTAACCTGAGCAAGAATTATTTTTATTAAATCTTCCGGATTCATCTGGATTTGCAATCCTCTTTGTCCGGCACTGATATAAATGGAATCGAATTGTAAACAAGTTTCATCTATATAGATAGGAAAGTGTTTTTTCATCCCGATCGGAGAACAGGCTCCGCGAATATATCCGGTCAGTCCCAACAATTCTTTCATCGGAATCAGATCACATTTTTTATTCCCTGAAATCTGAGCTGTATATTTTAGTTCCAGTTCTTTCCCTCCAGGAATAACACAAACAAAGTATCCGGTTTTATCTCCCTGAAGCACCAAAGTTTTAAATAATTGTTCTATATTTTCTCCCAACAATTCTGCTACATGAACCGCACTTAAATCGGACTCATTTACTTCATAAGGAATTAATTCATACTCAATTTTATACTTATCCAGCAAACGTGCAGCATTGGTTTTATGAATCTTGGATTTATTCATAGAATTATCGGTTAAACTTCAGCCTTTCTCCTCTCACTTCATTGATAATCCCTTTGTCAAAAGCGAGTTTTCCATTCAGGAATGTTTTTTCAATAGTTGAGGAGAAAGTTTGATTTTCCAATGGCGACCATTTGCATTTGTACAGGATATTATCTTGGGTAACGGTATAGGATTTATTTGGATTCACCAACACTAAATCGGCAAAATATCCTTTCCGGATATATCCACGCTTATGAATTTGAAACAAGGTAGCCGGAGCATGACACATTTTGTTTACTACCTGTTCTTTGGTTATTTTTCCCTGTTTCACCAATTCCAACATAATCTGTAAGGGATGCTGCACCAACGGCCCTCCGGAAGCGGCTTGCAAACATCCGCCTTCTTTTTCTTCCAATAAATGCGGAGCATGATCGGTAGCAATTACATCCAGTTTATCATTTATTACTGCCTGTAATATAGCATCACGATCCTGTTTGGTTTTCACTGCCGGATTCCATTTGATACGTGATCCTAATTTTTCATAGTCTTCATCAATAAACCAAAGATGATGCACACAGGCTTCTCCGGTAATTTTCTTTTCGGACAAAGGCTTTACATCAAAAAGACTTAATTCTCTTTCTGTAGATAAATGAAGGATATGAAGTCGTGCCTGATATTTTTCTGCCAGTTTCACTGCTTCCGAAGAAGAACGGTAACAGGCTTCTGCACTTCGAATTAACGGATGATAAGGTATGGGAATATAATCTCCGAATTGCGCCTTGTATTTAGCTATGTTTTCCCGTATGATTTCTTCTTTTTCACAATGAGTTGCGATCAGCATATCTATTTCCGAAAATATGGATTGTAGCGTATGTTTATCATCTACCAGCATATTTCCGGTGGAAGAACCCATAAATATTTTTACTCCGCAAACTTCTTTCGGATTTACTTTTTTTAGTTCTGCCATATTATCATTGGTAGCTCCCATGTAAAAGGAATAATTGGCAAATGATTTTTCTGCTCCTAATCGGAACTTATGTTCCAATGCTTCTATGGTAACCGTTTGTGGATTGGTATTGGGCATTTCCATGAAAGAGGTTACACCGCCTGCAATAGCAGCCCGACTTTCACTGGAGATATCTCCTTTATGGGTTAATCCGGGTTCACGAAAATGCACCTGATCATCTATCAGACCGGGAAGAAGCCACAAACCAGTTCCGTCTATGACATCGGATTTATTGACTATTTCTTCCGGAACTTTTTCTGTATATATTTCGGAAATGACATTATTTTCTATAAGAACGGAACCAATAACCGAAGTTCCTTCATTTATAATAGTTGTATTTTGAATGAGTATCATATTCTGTTTTTTGAAAGAGTAATGTATAAGATCTTAAAGATAAAAAAAGAAAGTCAGAAAAGAGAAGTTAGAAGTATGAAACCTTTTATTTTTTTACTAATTCTTTTAATGCCCGGCGGTTTTTGAAAATAAATTAATCACCAAGACTCCGATCAGTATAAAAATAATTCCTATGATGGCAGGAATATCTAGTTTCTGTTTGTAAACAAAATATCCTGCTATACTTATCAACACAATTCCAACTCCGGACCAAATAGCATAAGCAATTCCTAGAGGAATAGTTTTTATAGCCTTAGTGAGAAAAAACAATGCAGTAAAAAATAAGCCGAAAAATAAAACTGTAGGTTTCCATTGAGTAAACTCTTTTGTTTTTGGAAGCAGGGAAGTCCCTATAACTTCACAACAAATGGCCAAAAATAAAAACAGATAGGACTTCATAAATCAAAATAATTCGGACTGATCTCCCAAGGTTTTTATTTTCCCTAAATGTTTATAGGCTTTTTCGGTAGCTTCTCTTCCTCGCGGAGTCCGCATCAGATATCCTTCCTGAATCAGAAACGGTTCGTACACTTCTTCCAACGTTCCCGGATTTTCCCCCACTGCTGTAGCAATGGTGGTCAATCCTACTGGTCCTCCTTTAAATTTATCTATAATGGAACTCAGGATTTTATTATCCATTTCGTCCAGTCCATGTTTATCTACTTTCAACGCCTCCAGCCCGATGTCTGCTATTTTCATATCAATTCGTCCGGTTCCTTTAATCTGAGCAAAATCACGGATACGTCGTAATAAAGCATTGGCTATACGTGGTGTTCCCCGACTTCTGGCCGCTATCTCAATGGCTGCCTGTTGTTCTATCGGCATACTCATAATGCGGGAACTTCGCTCTACAATGGTACTTAGTAATTCCGTGTGATAGTATTCAAACCGGAAATTAATTCCAAAACGAGCCCGAAGCGGAGCGGTTAACAATCCGGAACGGGTAGTTGCTCCAATTAGTGTAAACGGATTCAGATTGATCTGTACGGAACGTGCATTCGGTCCACTTTCAATCATAATATCAATCTTATAATCCTCCATCGCAGAATAGAGATATTCTTCCACAATCGGAGAAAGCCGGTGTATTTCATCAATAAACAACACATCATTTTCCTCCAATCCGGTCAGTAATCCCGCCAAATCACCGGGTTTATCCAAAACCGGCCCGGATGTAATCTTGATTCCCACATTCAGTTCATTGGCTATAATATGCGCCAACGTGGTTTTACCCAATCCGGGAGGGCCGTGCAATAATACATGGTCTAAAGATTCTCCACGGAGTTTCGCTGCTTTCACAAAAATCTCCAGATTATCCATAACATGAGGTTGTCCAGCAAATTCATGAAAATTTTTGGGACGAACCTGCTCTTCCTGAGCTATTTCTTCTTTGGAATATTTTTCTTTATCAGGATCCAATAAATCAGACATAAATTCAAAGTTACTACTTCTTAATTCAGTCAACAAAAATATTTTTAATTTCCGGCTTTTTTACTAAGAAAACGCATTGATTCCGGTAATATCGTTTCCGGTAATCAATAAATGAATATCGTGAGTTCCTTCATACGTAATTACGGATTCCAGATTTGCCATATGCCGCATGATGGGATAATCTCCAACAATTCCCATTCCTCCTAAAATCTGACGTGATTCCCTGGCAATTTTCAATGCCATTTCCACATTATTCCGTTTCGCCATGGAAATCTGCTCCGGACGAGCTTTTCCTTCATTTTTCAAAACTCCCAACCTCCAGGCCAATAACTGTGCTTTGGTGATTTCGGTGATAAATTCTGCCAGTTTCTTTTGCTGTAACTGATAAGAAGCCAACGATTTTCCAAATTGTTCCCTTTCCAGAGAATAACGCAAAGCCGTCTGATAACAGTCTAAGGCTGCTCCAATTGCTCCCCAGCTAATTCCGTACCGGGCAGAATTCAGACAGGATAACGGCCCTTTCAGACTATTGACTTCGGGTAAAATATTTTCTTTGGGAATTTCTACATTTTCAAAAATAAGTTCTCCTGTTTTTGAGGCTCTCAACGACCATTTTCTATGAATCTCCGGCGTAGAGAATCCTTTCATTCCTCTTTTCACAATTGCTCCTTTGATCTTTCCATTTTCATCTCTGCCCCAAACTACTGCTATATCACAAATCGGGGAATTGGTAATCCACATTTTTGCTCCATTTAAAAGATAATACGAACCTTTGTCTTCCAAGCGTGTTTCCATAGAAGACGGATCCGAACCGTGATTAGGTTCCGTTAATCCGAAACATCCTATTAATTCGCCAGTCGCCAGCTTAGGCAAATATTTTCTTTTTTGTTCTTCCGAACCAAAGGTAAAAATAGGATACATTACCAAAGATGATTGAACGGAAGCTGCGGAACGAACCGCACTGTCTCCCGCTTCCAGTTCCTGCATAATCAGTCCGTAAGAAATCTGATCCAGACCTACTCCTCCGTATTCTTCCGGAATGTACGGACCCAATGCTCCTATTCTTCCCAGTTTAGGCATTAAACCCGGAATATCGGTATGATTCTGTGCAGCTTCATCTATAACAGGCTTTATTTCTTTAGTTACAAAATTCCGTATGGATTCCCTGACTAATCTATGTTCTCCGGTCAGTAATTCATCAAGCTGAAAGTAGTCTATATTTATGTTCATGATTTTTAAGGTTGATTAATCTTTATTCAAAAATAAAATTATTTTGACATGAAGTATCAAATTATGGAAACTATATTTAATTACATTTGAGTAAATTAATAAAATACTTTTCTAATAATGATAAAAAACGAAATAAAGAAATTGGGATTAAAAGAGGTGAATGAAGGTGCATCGACCGGAACTCACTGGTTTTCTTCCAAAGGAGAAATCATTGAATCTTTTTCTCCTGTAGACGGAAAACTCATCGGGAAAATAAAATCCGGTTCTCAAAAAGAGTATGAAAAAATCATACAAACAGCCGAAAAGGCTTTTTTGGAATGGCGCCTGATTCCTGCACCCAAAAGAGGAGAAATTGTTCGTCAGTTCGGAAATAAATTACGGGAACTCAAACCCGACTTGGGAAAACTAGTTTCGTATGAAATGGGAAAATCTTATCAGGAAGGATTGGGAGAAGTTCAGGAAATGATAGATATCTGCGATTTTGCTGTGGGATTATCCCGACAATTATATGGTTTCACGATTAATTCCGAAAGGTCCGGACACCGGATGTACGATCAATATCATCCGTTAGGAATTGTAGGAATCATTTCTGCCTTTAACTTTCCCGTTGCCGTTTGGTCGTGGAATGCAGCCATTGCCTTAATCTGTGGAAATGTAATTGTTTGGAAACCTTCGGAAAAAACTTCACTTTGTGCCTTAGCCTGTCAGAAAATACTAGCTGATGTACTGAAAGATAATCATTTACCGGAAGGGATTTCGAATCTGATTACCGGAGATTATCAAATAGGTGAATTATTATCAAAAGATTCCCGAATACCTCTGATTTCTGCTACCGGATCTACCCGGATGGGAAAACAAGTAGCACAAACAGTTGCCGGAAGACTGGGGAAATCCTTATTAGAACTGGGAGGAAACAATGCTATCATCATAACACCCAATGCCGATTTGAAAATGGTAATTCCAGCCACTGTATTCGGAGCTGTGGGAACAGCAGGTCAGCGCTGCACCACCACCCGAAGGCTGATTATCCAGAAAAATGTGTATAAACAAGTGAAAGAAGCATTGGTTTCTGCTTATCAACATATAAAAATAGGAAATCCTCTGGATGAAACCAATCACGTAGGTCCTCTGATCGATAAACAGGCAGTGAAAATTTATGAAAATGCCCTTAAAAAAATTATCAAGGAAGGTGGAACCATTATCACGGAAAAAGGAGTTCTGAAAGGAAAAGGATTTGAAAGCGGATGTTATGTACAACCTGTAATCGCAGAAGTGGAGAATGATTTTGAAATTGTACAAACCGAAACTTTTGCTCCTATTTTGTACCTGATCAAATATAAAGGAGAAGTAGAAAATGCCATACAACTGCAAAATTCAGTCGCTCAGGGATTGTCTTCTTCTATTATGACAACGGATTTGCGGGAAGCAGAAACATTTTTAAGCTGTACCGGGTCAGATTGCGGAATTGCCAATGTAAATATAGGAACTTCTGGAGCTGAGATCGGAGGAGCTTTTGGCGGAGAAAAAGAAACCGGAGGCGGGCGGGAATCGGGATCGGATGCCTGGAAAGTCTACATGAGAAGGCAAACAAATACTATTAATTATTCTACCGAATTACCTTTATCCCAGGGAATTAAATTTGAAGTATAAAATTTAAATCATTTATATCATAAAATATTCATGGACTAAATATAGATTAATGAAAGAAATAATACCCTGGTCAAGATTTCCAAAAAATAGCTAAATTGAATTACACTAAAAAAACAAAAAGTATATGGAAAAAGTATTGATACAAAACATTCATGAAAGGTTGTCGAAACATATTCTGGCAGACGGATATCCGATTGTGATGGATCTGGAAAAATCTCACGGTTCTTATATTGTGGATAACAAGGGAACAGAATATCTGGATATGTTCAGCATGTTTGCTTCCACTGCTATCGGGTATAATCATCCTTATGTAACTGCCCAAAACAAATTTTTGGGAAAAATGGCTGTGAACAAACCTGCCATATCCGATATTTACAACGAACCTTTTGCGGATTTTGTCGATACTTTTGCCCGGATCGCCGTTCCTAAGGAATTGTCCTATGCTTTTTTTATTTCGGGAGGAACCTTAGCCGTTGAAAATGCATTGAAAACTGCTTTTGACTGGAAAACCCGAATGAATTTTTCCAAAGGAATACAAAAGGAAGCCGGACAGGTAATTCATTTTAAACAAGCCTTTCACGGACGTTCCGGTTATTCTCTTTCTTTAACCAACACGGCCGATCCGAGAAAATATATGTATTTTCCTAAATTTGACTGGCCCAGAATCATCAATCCTAAATTATCTTTTCCTATAACTGACGAAGTTCTACAAAAGGTAATAGAAACTGAAAAGGAAGCTATTGCTCAGATCAATAAAGCATTGGAAGAACGAAAAGATGAAATCGCCTGTATTATCATTGAACCTATTCAGGGAGAAGGAGGAGATAATCATTTCCGAGATGAGTTTTTCCGTGAACTGAGACGCATTTGTGATGAAAACAAAATTCTTCTCATCTTTGATGAAGTACAAACCGGAGTAGGTATGACCGGAAAAATGTGGGCTTATCAACATTCCTCTGTAATTCCGGATATTATCGCATTTGGTAAGAAAACACAGGTTTGTGGAATTTTAGCCAATAAAGAAAAAATAGACCAGGTTCCTACTAATGTTTTTAAAGAATCCAGCCGGATCAATTCTACTTTTGGAGGTAATTTTATGGATATAGTCCGGTTTAAATTGATATTGGAAGTGATTGAAAATGAAAATTTAGTAGAGAATGCTGTACAAATGGGAGATTATCTGATGAAAGGATTGTTTTCCATTCAAAATGAAACGATTTCCAACATACGTGGAAAAGGGCTATTTATTGCCTTTGATTTTGAAAACGAGAAAAAAAGAAAGAAATTCCTGACCAAAACTTTACAAAATAAACTTATTTTGTTAGCCTGTGGGGAAACCAGTATCCGATTTCGGCCACATCTGACGGTTACTAAACAGGAAATTG
The DNA here is from genome assembly GCA_031552575.1 of Apibacter sp. Classification (GTDB taxonomy): domain Bacteria; phylum Bacteroidota; class Bacteroidia; order Flavobacteriales; family Weeksellaceae; genus Apibacter. Next base: position 202,247 of record JAVBMH010000010.1, read on the forward strand.
ATCAGGCAATGGAGATTATTAGGAAATGTTTATAATGTGATAATGTGCCAATGAATAAATTGGCAAATTATAAATGTATGAGAAAACAAATCGTTGTTTTTTACAACTACATTTGTAAAAACCTGAATAAAAAATAACCCATGAAAATTGTAGAAGAAAATATTCCTCTTGATGTTTACCGGAACTTAAGAACACAATGTGGATTATCTAAAAAAACTCTGGAAGCTGCAGAAGCCGGACTCCAAAATTCGATTCATTCGGTCATGATTGAAACAAATGGAAAAGTAATCGGTATGGGAAGAATCATCGGAGATGGAGGTTGTTTTTGCCAGATTGTTGATATTTGTGTTTTGCCTGAATTCCAGGAGAAAGGAGTAGGAAAAACAATTATGCAAAATCTTACGGATTTCATTCATCAGAAATTGCCAAGATCTTGTTATGTCAGCCTGATCGCAGACGGAGAGGCTTTTCATCTGTATGAGAAATTCGGTTTTAAAGATACATTACCAGCGTCTAAAGGAATGTATTTAAGAATTGAATAAGTTTTCTATCTAACTAATAAACTCAAAACTTGAGTCGCTGCTTCTGAAGAAAGATTCAGCAATGGTTGCGGATATACTCCAAATACCAGAACCAAAACAGCCAGAACAGTCAATCCCATTTTAGTTCCTATGGAAATATCATGTTGTTTTTCTAAGAATTCTTTATTTCCTGTTCCAAACATAGACATTCCATACATTTTGGTAATGTAAACTGCACATAAAATCAGGGTTAATCCTGCAATAATTGCTCCCCAGGTGGATAAGGTAAATATTCCTTTCAGTAATAAAAACTCCCCGATAAAAGCATTGGTTAACGGAACCGCCATAGTTCCCAGAGAAATAATCATGAACAGAACAGCGAAAACCGGAGCTTTGGATGCTAATCCTCCCATTTTGGTTAGATCCTGTGTTCCGAATTTCTTAGTTAATATATCTGCTGCATAAAAAAGTCCTACTACATTCACTCCGTGTGCCAGCATTTGTATAACTGCTCCTTCTATTCCCGTTTTATCTGTTTCGTAATTCAGGGTCACTATGGCACTGGAAAAGATTCCCGCAGCAATCAAGCCTACGTGAGCCATAGAGGAAAAAGCGATCAATCGTTTTATATCTTTTTGTACAACTGCAATTAAAGATGCATACACAATTCCTATAATGGAAAGAATCAAAGCTATTGAACCTGAAATTCCTCCTACTGCTTCCGGAGCTAATGGAAGTAAATATTTTACTATTCCGAAAACTCCCATTTTCAACATGATCCCGGCTAATAACATGGAACCTTGTGTCGGAGCCATGGCATAAGTATCTGCCTGCCAGGTGTGGAACGGAAAGATCGGTAGTTTAATGGCAAAAGCTAGAAAAAACATCCAGAATATAAAAGTCTGGGCTTCTGAGGATAATTTTACCGAATATAAGGCTTGCAAGTCAAAAGAACCTGCCTGTAAATAAACATAAATCAGGGCCACTAACATAAATAGTGAACCGAAAAAGGTATAGATAAAGAACTTTAGGTTAATTCTCAACCGATTTTCCCCTGTACCAAACAATCCACAAATAAACCAGATCGGAATCAACGTAACTTCCCAGAAGATATAAAATAATAATCCGTTCATAGAAGTGAAAACCCCAACCAGTCCAAATTGCATAAGTAAAATTAATGCGTAAAACCAAGAAGGCCTTTCATCTTTGAAAGCGGAATATATGACAATGGGAGTGAGTGTGTTGGTCAATAAAAGCATTAATATTCCTAAACTGTCCGTTCCAAATTGCAATTTTGAAAACAATGGCAATACGGAGGAAGATTGTTCCACCAGAAATTGACAAACCTCCAAGTCTCCGGTTTTAAAATTGTACCAGAGAAAAGCTGTTAAAATAAACTCTGCCAGAGCTATTCCAAAAGCTATATATTTTGAAAAGGAGTCTTTCAGGGCAAACAATAATCCTGATCCGATTATAGGTAATAGTAGTATTGCTAAAATTAACATTATATCTGTCTCGTTTATTTATACTTTCATTTAATGAGTTAAAAATCCTGCTGCCAGTAACAGAATAAATATTCCTACGCACATGGCAAAAACATAATATTCCACATTTCCGTTTTGTACCAACCGAAAAATATTTCCGCATCCCTGAACCACTCTTGCCGTTCCTTCCACCAATCCGTTTATAATATATCGGTCTATCACATTTTTCAGGAATCTTCCCAAATTCAAAACAGGATTTACAATAACTTCGTTATAAAATTCATTTACATAAGCAGCATGTGCCGAAAGTTTTTCCCATCCGGTCATGTTTTCTACAATATCCGCCTGAGCTTTTCGTGTCACATATTTATTATAAGTCACAAAGGCCACTATGGCAATCACAGCCAGGGTTATTCCCAACAACATCATTTCAGTCTGGAATGAAGGTTCTGCATGTGAATGTAATCCTACATAAATCGGATTCAACCAGTGAGCCATTTTTTGTGAAATTCCTTCTCCCAGATAATGAGGTAGGTTCAATGCTCCTCCTGCTATAGTCAAAATAGCCAGAACAACTAAAGGAATGGTCATTACAGCCGGACTTTCGTGCAGGTGTTTTTTCTGTTCTTCCGTTCCTTTGAATTCTCCGAAGAAAGTAAGGAACAACAAACGGAACATATAGATACAGGTTAATGCTGCTGAAAACAGGGTTAATCCCCAAACTATTTTATTTTTCTCCCAAATGGCTACTAAAATTTCATCTTTGGAGAACATTCCCGCTAATGGTGGTATTCCGCATATTGCTAATGTTCCGATTAGAAACGTCCAGTAAGTAACCGGAATTTTCTTTCTCAATCCACCCATATATTTCATATCCTGTTCTCCGCTCATAGCGTGGATTACGCTTCCTGCTCCCAGGAATAATAAGGCTTTAAAGAAAGCATGAGTAGTTACATGGAATAATGCGGTGGTATAAGCTCCTGCTCCCAAAGCTATAAACATAAGCCCTAACTGGGAAACAGTGGAATATGCAAGTACTTTTTTAATATCATTTTGACGTAATCCTATAAATGCAGCCAGAATGGAAGTTGCCAACCCAATATACATAATGAAATCCAATGTAAATGGAGCCAGACTGTATAAGGTATTGGAACGGATAACTAAATAAATCCCTGCGGTAACCATGGTTGCTGCGTGAATGAGCGCAGAAACGGGTGTTGGACCTGCCATTGCATCGGGAAGCCAAGTGTATAAAGGAATCTGGGCAGATTTTCCCATCGCTCCAATAAATAAGAAAATGGTTGCTGCTATTAAAACCGGATCATTTAATTTGAACTGTCCGACTTTGGCTGCTATATCTGTATATTCTATGCTTCCGAAATAATAGGCTAATAAAAATATTCCTATTAATAACCCTAAATCTCCTATCCGGTTCATAACAAAGGCTTTGCGGGATGCATATCCGTACTCTTCGTTTTTAAACCAGAATCCGATAAGCAGATAGGAACAAAATCCTACTCCTTCCCAACCGATAAACAAAATTAAGAAGTTACTTCCCATTACTAATAAAAGCATGGAGAAAATAAATAAATTGAGATAGGAAAAGAATTTATAGAATCCTTTGTCGTGGGACATATATCCGATGGAGTATAAATGAATTAACGCCCCGATTCCGGTAACGATCATCATCATAATTAAGGATAACTGATCTATCTGAAAGGAAAAATTCACTTTAAAATCATCCAAGGCAAACCACGTAAAAGCAGTCGCTTTTACAGGTCCGGAAAAGTTGCAGAATAGGTAAACGGATAAAAAGAAAGGAATCCAGACTACCAAGTTGGCAATGGTTCCTACCAGTGATTTCGGCATTTTATTTCCGAAAAGTCCGCATATGATGAATCCTATCAGTGGTAAAAGCGGTATTAGGTAAATGATATTCTCCATCCGGTTATCCTTTTAATCTGTTAAACAAACTTACATCCACAGAACGTGTATTTCTGTACAGCATAGTGATAATCGCCAATCCTACTGCAACTTCAGCAGCTGCAACTACCATGATGAAGAAAACCAGAATCTGACCATCGGCATCTCCTTTGTAAGCGGAAAATGCTGCCAGTAATAAGTTTACCGAATTCAGCATCAGCTCTACACATCCTAAGATAATGATTGCATTCCTTCTCACTAAAACTCCTGTAACTCCTATGCAAAAGAGCAAAGCGCACAGATATATGAAATAATCTATCGGTATGCTCTGAAATAAACTGTTTACCATTTCTTTTACTATTTCAAGAAATTAAAATATATATTGTTATAAATCTCTTTTTCCAACCATAACTGCACCTACCAAAGCCGACAAAAATAAAATCCCTGCCAGTTCAAAAGGTAACACATATTTACTGAACAATAATTTTCCCAAATTTTTTGTCAACCCGATCTGACTATCCGGATTCGACGGAAAATCAATCTGTTGATACCCTTTTAATGCTCCGAGAAATCCGACAAAAACCAATCCTCCGCAAATGGCTGCCAAAATCTGGAAGGAACTTCCTTTCAGAGGTTCATCTTTTTCCTTCAGGTTTAGCATCATCAGCACATAAAGGAATAATACCATGATAGCTCCGGAATAGACAATGATCTGCACAGCACCCAAAAACTGGGCGTTCAGCATAATGTATAATCCGGATATGGAGAAAAAGGTGATAATCAATGCAATAATACTATGCATCGGATTTTTACTGAATACTACAAAAAAGGCACTAATAATTGCACAAGCGGATACTAAGTAAAACAAAATTTCCTCCATTCTTTTATTTTTCTGTTGAATAATCTTTTATTTGTCTTTTGGAAACGTCTATTCTGTTCTCCATAGTTTCTACCAGTTTGTCTTTTCCATATATAAAATCTTTTCTCAACTGTTCGGGCAATACAATCCTGTCTGTCAGGAAAATAGCTTCTTTTGGACAGGCATCTTCACACATTCCGCAAAAGATACATCTTAACATATTGATCTCGTATTTTTCGGCATATTTTTCTTCTCTGTAAAGATTTTCTTCTCCGGGTTTCCGTTCAGCAGCAATCATGGTTATGGCTTCCGCAGGACAGGCAACAGCGCATAACCCGCACGCTGTACAACGTTCGCGTCCTTCATCATCCCGTTTGAGGACATGCATTCCTCTATATACTGGACTAAATTCCCGTTTTTGTTCGGGATATGCAATAGTAGCAGGTTTTTTAAAGAAATGGCTTAAAGTGATCTTCATTCCTCCCATAATGGCAGGAAGATAGGCTTTCTCTTTTAAGGTCATTTCTTTATTTGAAACTACTTTTGATCTGTTTGTTAGTCGTTGCATAATTTTGTATAACTTGTTATACTTTATATTTAATTATTGAATACTACTATGGCTGCGGTTACTAATAAATTCAGAATAGCCAATGGAAGCATTACTCTCCATCCTAAACGCATTAACTGGTCATATCTGAATCTCGGTAACGTCCATCGTACCCACATAAAACAGAATATACAGAATATAATCTTTAGTAAAAAGGCTACTATGCTGAGTATTCCGATTGCATTTTCTCCCAAAGTTCCGTTTTTAGCCAGTTCGTTCATGTAAGGAAAACTATATCCTCCGAAGAACAGTGTACTGATTAAAGCGGAATTTATAAACATATTGATGTATTCTGCAAACAGGAAAGTTCCGAATTTCATGGAACTGTATTCCGTATGATATCCTCCTACCAATTCCGATTCGCATTCTGCGAGGTCGAAAGGTGCCCGGTTCAATTCTGCAAAGGAACAGGTTACAAATAATATGAATGCCAACGGTTGATAAAATACATTCCATGCCATGCCATTTAAGAATGGAACATGGTATAAATTTCCTGCCTGTTGTTCCACCATAACTCGTAAATCCAATGTTCCGGACATCATAATGATGGATAATAAAGTCAATCCCATGGCTAATTCATAGGATATCATTTGAGAGGAAGCACGAATTGCTCCTAATAATGAATATTTGTTATTGGAAGACCATCCTCCCAACATTATTCCGTAAACTCCAATGGAGACAATACCCATAATGTACAGCACTCCTACATCTATGCTGGCTACTTGTACCGGATAGGAAACTCCTCCTATGAATAGTGATTTTCCCCACGGAATTACAGCTCCTGTGCTTAATGCTATGAGCATAAGTATTCCCGGAGATATGATAAACAACCATTTTTCTGCGTTTCTTGGAATGAAATCTTCTTTAAAGAATAATTTTCCTCCATCGCAAAGAGGTTGTAATAATCCGAATTTACCTGCCCGGTTGGGTCCTATCCTGTCCTGCAAAAAAGCGGCTACTTTCCGCTCCATCCAGGTTTCATAGGCTGCTCCGCCCAAGCATATCATAAACAAAATAACTACTAATGTTACCGTAAACCACATATCGTTTTATTCTATTGCTTTTTCTTTATTTTTTTCAATCAGATAATGAGGATCGTCTTTGGGTAAAGGCAATTCATAATGATTCAATGAAATTACCGACTGATCACTGATGTGAGTCGGACCTTCTATATTCCAGTATTTTAAATCCTTTCTTTCAAACCGGCATTCGTTACAAATGAATTCTTCTACTTCATTGTATTCATCTTTTCGCGCTGTAACCCGGATAATTTCTTCTCCTTTCATCCATAAAACGGCTTTTCCACTGCATTTGTCGCATTTACAAGTGGCATTTACCGGTTCTGTAAACCATACACGACTTTTGAACCGTGCGGTTCTGTCGGTCAATGCTCCTACCGGACAAACATCAATGACATTTCCTGAGAAATCGTTGGTAATTGCTTTATTAAGATAAGTACTGATTTCTGAATGATCTCCCCTGAATAAAATTCCGTGGCTTCTCTGATTGGTCAGTTGATTCGCTACCAATACACAACGTGCACAAAGTATGCACCGATTCATATTCAGTTTTATATAGGGTCCGATATCGTCTGCTTTAAATGTTCTTCTTGGGAATTCAGAACGGGTTTTCTCTAATCCATGTCCGTACGCTAAATCCTGCAATTTACATTCTCCTGCCTGATCGCAGATCGGACAATCCAACGGGTGATTAATTAATAAAAATTCAGTAACTCCCCGAACAGCTTCTATTACTCTCGGTGATGTAAGTACTTTCACTTCCATTCCGTCCATTACATCCGTACGGCAGCTTGGCACTAATTTAGGCATCGGACGCGGATCTTTTTCCGAACCTTTGGAAACTTCCACCAAACAGGTACGGCAACGTCCTCCACTTCCTTCTAGTTTACTGTAATAACACATGGTAGGCGGAACTGAGGCTCCTCCGATCTGACGTGCTGCTTCTACAATGGAAGTTCCGGGATTTACTTCGGTTGTAATCCCGTCTATGGTTACTTTTATTTTTTGTACTTGCTCGCTCATTATTTTTTCACTATAACTGCATTAAAAATACCAATCCCGACTTTTATACTTGTGCATAATTGGCTATTCCGTAATTTCTAACGAGACATTCGGGATTGTTGATATGCCATTCAAATTCATCCCTGAAATGACGGATAGCTGCGGCCACAGGCCATGCAGCAGCGTCTCCTAACGGACAAATGGTCTTTCCTTCTATTTTCCCCTGAATATCCCACAACAAATCTATATCTTCATAGGTTCCTTTTCCTTCTTCTATTTTTTTCAGAATTCGATACATCCAACCGGTTCCTTCTCTGCATGGAGTACATTGTCCGCAACTTTCATGGTTATAAAATCGCGCCAACGTCATGGTATGCCGTACGACACACTGATCTTCATCCAAAACGATAAATCCTCCGGAACCTAACATGGTTCCTGTTTGAAATCCTCCGATTGATAAACTTTCATAATTCATCAAGCGGGGTTCTCCTTCAGTTGTTTTCAACAACAATTTAGCAGGAACAATCGGCACGGACGAACCTCCGGGAATACAGGCTTTCAGCTTTTTTCCGTTCGGGATTCCTCCGCAATATTCCTCGCTATATATAAATTCTTCTACACTTAAATCAAAATCAATTTCGTATACTCCCGGTTTATTCAGATTTCCACAAGCGGAAATCAGTTTGGTTCCGGTAGATCTTCCCACTCCACGTTTGGCATATTCTGCTCCGGAGATTTCAATAATAGCCGGAACGGAAGCAATGGTTTCCACGTTGTTTACTACCGTCGGGCACTGATATAAACCTTTCACTGCCGGAAAAGGCGGTTTTAATCTTGGATTTCCTCTTTTCCCTTCGAGTGATTCCAGCAAGGCGGTTTCTTCTCCACAAATATACGCTCCAGCTCCGCGTTGAACATATATTTCAAGATCATATCCTGTATTTTTGATATTCTTGCCTAAAAAGCCTTTGGCTCTAGCTTCTTCAATTGCGTTCTCCAAAATATCCGGAATCCAGGAATATTCTCCGCGTATATAAATGTACGAAGTATTTGCTCCTAAACAAAATGAAGAGATCAGAATTCCTTCAATCAACAAGTGTGGAATATATTCCATTAAAAACCGGTCTTTAAAAGTACCCGGCTCAGATTCGTCTGCATTTACCACCAAATAGCGGGGAACTCCTTCGGGTTTTGCAAGAAAACTCCATTTCATTCCTGTTGGGAATCCCGCTCCACCTCGTCCTCTTAACCCACTGGTCTTTACTTCCTCCAATATTTCATCGGGCGTCATTTTCAAGGCTTTTTCCGCCATTTCATATCCGCCATGCTTCCTGAAAACTTCAAAGGTTTTTATTCCTTCTATCCCGATATTTTTAAGTAATAACTTGTTACGCATTTTGTAAGTTTTCTAAAACTTATTTTTTAATCTATCGTTATATTTCCTGCCCTGCAAAGTTCTATGATTTCATCTACTTTTTCTCTGGTAAGATGTTCGTGATAAAACTTCCCTAACTGCATCATTGGTGCATATCCGCAGGCTCCCAAACATTCTGCGGGTTTCAGCGTAAATAAACCATCTTTAGTGGTTTCCCCTTCTTTGATCTGCAATTTTCCCTTGATGTATTCTATAATCTGGTCGCTTCCGTTCAACATACATGGACCGGTTCTGCAAACTTCCAGCACATATTTTCCTACCGGTTGTAAATTGAACATGGTATAAAAAGTAGCTACTTCATACACTTCAATGGGCGAAATATACAGCAAAGAAGCCACATAATCCATTACGGGAGCATCCAACCATCCTCCAAATTCTTTCTGGGCAAGATGTAAAATGGGAATTAAAGCCGACTTTTGTTTTCCTTCTGGATATCTGGCAATAATTTTTTTGGTTTTTTCTAAAGTTTCAGCACTAAAAATCACCACATTATCAGAGCTTACGCTATTTGCGTCCATTTTAAAATTTATGTTAAGTTGCAAATATAAATATTGAATTTTACAAAAAAAAGTTAAACGCAGAGTTTTTATTTTTTATCCATAATCTGGAATCATTTTAAATAATTATGATTTTTATCATATTTTTTGACTGTTATAAAATTTCATATAAATATAATATTTTCAAATTAAGATAAGTATCTTTATATATTTATAAATATGTCTAAAAACAATCCGCCAATGCAAAGAGATTTATATATTGATGTGGTTAAGGGTTTTGCAACTTTAAGTGTTATTTTTATCCACACCGTTTTCTGGTCGGGACAATTTTATGTTCCTACCGAATTGAGAAATCTGAGTTTGTTATTTGATGTACCTATTTTTTTCTTTCTGAGCGGATTGACTTCTTCAGGAAAGGTGGAAAAGAATATCCACCGGATGCTGAAATTACAGATTACGTATATGATCTTTATTACTCTGATTTTTATTATTTATTGCATTTGTAATCAAACCCTGAAATGGGAAAAATTATTTGACTGGTATTTTCATAGTTATACTGAATCCAAACCTTTGGATGTAGTTATAGGTTCTATGTGGTATATGCGGGTTTATTTCATGGTTTCTTTCTTTGGTGTGTTGGTATTACGATATCTTTCCGAGAAACAAATCAATATATTGATCTGCATTCTTCTTGGCGGAATTATTTCCTTTAGTTTTTATTATTATCCACGGGGAAATTTGGGGTATATTTTTATTTATTTACTGATATTTCTGTTAGCTAAACAATGTAGAAATGTATTTGTGAAAATTCCATATATGTTACTGGGATTATTTTCATTAGCTATCGTCTATTATCTTTTGTATTTATATTTTGGAGAAAATACTACTATTCTGGTACGCAAACAGAAATTTCCTCCCAATATCATTTATTTGGTTTACTCTTGTTTTTCTTTATTTCTGATTTTAGTTTTGAAAGGACGACTTAGTTTTAAAAAAAATAATTTTCTGGCTTATATCGGACAGAATGCTATATTTTACTATTTCGCCCAAGGGCTGAGTTCATCTATCATTTACATTTTTGTACATTGGTGGAAAGATGAAATGTGTTGGTATTATCTGCTTCCGATTATGTTTATCATCAATATACTTCTTGCTGTAATCATTGCTGAAATACTAAAAAAGATAGATTCCTTAGGTTGGAAATCCCTTTATTTTATAAGAGAAAAAACTATGTAATTTTTTATTATAATTTTTTTAGATTTATAAAATAAGTGTATATTTGCAGTCCAAAACCAGTAAACGCGGATGTGGTGGAACTGGTAGACACGCTAGACTTAGGATCTAGTGCCGTGAGGCGTGGGGGTTCGATTCCCTTCATCCGCACTGAGAAATATCTCAATTTTAAGCAAATCCCTGAAAATCAATCATTTTCAGGGATTTTTTTTATTCCTGAATTTTATTTGAAAAAGCAAAATAGTGCGGATTTAGGCACTAATTCGTGACCAAATCGTGACCCTTTTTGAAAAAAGAAAATAGGGCTACGAATAGGCTACGACTTTGATTCTAATTCATTATTTTACAGTATTTTGCATAAGTGTTTTTTGAGCCTAAATATTTAAGTTTATCACTCAATAAATTAAATTTTTATGGAAGAAAAAACAATCAAAATTCGCAACACATTCAACTTAATGTGTTACGTAAAAAAGACCAAAGTGTTGAAAAACGGTGAATCTCCTATTTACTTACGGATCACCGTAAATAGGAAAATTGCTGAAATAAGTATGAAAGGTACTGTTTTAGCTTCTCTATGGGATCAGTCTAAAGAGAAGAGTAAGGGTAAAAGCCCGGAAGATATTGAATTGAATAACTATATCAATTCTGTAAAATCAAGGCTTGTCAATATCCATAGGGAGCTCGAAATTGAAGATAGCCCAATTTCGGCAGAGATTATTAAAAACATCTTCATAGGTAATGACAAAGGAAATCCTAAAGAAAACGGAAAAACCTTAGTCGAAGTTCATTCCGATCATAATGAAAGATGCAGACAACTGTTAGGAATCGAATATTCCAAATCTACAATCTACAAATTCGATGCTTCCCTTAAATACCTCAAGGAATTTATGAAATTACGACTAGATAGGGATGATCTTTTCCTGAAAGAAATCAATGAGGATTATATTCGTAAGTATGAGCTTTACTTGAAAACTGAAAAGGGCTGTGCCAATAATTCGGCTATCAAACACCTTAAGATATTCAAGAAGATGATCCGTATTGCTCTTATCAATGACTGGTTACAGAAAGACCCGTTCGCCCCTATTAAATTCCGACAGGATGAAGTGCATACAGAGTTTCTTACAATGGATGAATTGGATTCTCTGATTAATAAGGACATACAAACTAAACGGTTATCCCAGATCAGGGATGTGTTTGTATTCTGTTGTTTCACGGGATTGGCTTTCGTGGATGTGAAAGGATTGAGACCGGAACATCTTGTTTCAGGTAGCAAAGGGGAAATGTGGATTCGTAAGCCCCGGCAAAAAACAAATAATATGTGTAATATTCCACTGCTTAAAATTCCAAGGATGTTATTGGAGAGATACAGTAATGATAGGGATTGCCAAGCTAAAGGGCAGCTTCTTCCTGTCCCTACCAATCAAAAGATGAACGCCTACCTGAAAGAAGTGGCTGATGTGTGCGGAATCAGTAAAAGGCTTACGACACACTGCTCACGCCATACATTTGCCACCTCAGTTACACTCGCTAATAAGGTTACGATGGAAAATGTGGCGAAGATGTTAGGGCATTCTTCCACCCGTATGACACAGCATTATGCAAAGGTATTAGACCAAAGTATTTTGGAAGATATGATGAATGTGGATAACAAACTGTTTGCTAACCTTTAATTCTTATTATCATGGAGTTACAAATTATTCAAAATAAGATATTTGAAATAAGATCGCAAAGGGTAATACTGGATTTTCATTTGGCTGGATTATATCAGGTAGAAACAAGAGCTTTGAAACAGGCGGTGAGACGGAACCTTGAACGCTTCCCTGACGATTTTATGTTTGAATTGACAAAGGAAGAATCTAATCAACTAATAAACATAGGGGTATCACAGTTTGTGATACCCCAAAACTACAACATCGGGGCAACTAAGATTTTTGCTTTTACAGAACAAGGAGTTGCTATGTTATCATCTGTATTGCGGAGCAAAACAGCTATTGATATCAATATCTCTATCATGAGGGCTTTTGTCCTGATGCGAAAATATATTACAGACTATGAAGATTTAAAACAAAAAATCGAACAATTGGAGCTGGATACCAATATGCAGTTCAACGAGATTTACCAAGCTCTGACTGAATTAGCCAGTCAAAGGGAACTGGATGATAAACCGAGGAATCCGGTCGGGTTTATTAAAAAATAATGATTGAGCATAAGAATCCTCCTGAAATTCAGGAGGATTCTTGTTTTTGGCTCTTACTATTCGGATTCTAGTATTATATAATAAAATTACTCACTTTAACTGAGTTTATAGTGTAGACACAATTGAAGTAAAAATCTATAATATTACCATAAATTTGTTCTATTTTCATTACAAAAATCCTTGATTTGTCATTTATTTATTTTGTAGAAAATATTATTTTTAACATCCATTCACATTAAAAGATAATTCATACATTTACTCCATATTTATTATTAACCTTATCTTAATTAGTATAATATGGACGAAAACACACTTAACACAAACGATCTTACTCCTAAGAAAATCAAGATAGAAGAACCGGAAACACCTCAATACGGATTTAACAATTTCACCCTCACCCCACCCGAAGAAATCGAAAGACGAGCCAAGCTCAGTTCGATTATCACCTACGGAAAAGACGACGGGGATTCCCATCTGGTTTATTCCTATATTATGATTGCTGGAAAGGAAGTATTGAAAGAAAGTCATTTCACCCTGAAGATAAAACAGGAAGTAAACACCCATAACGAATTTGAGGTTATCTGCCCCTCCGAAGGTTTTGATGAGCGGGATGAACTCCCCTTTAGAAATACCCGTAATTATTTAGGGAATAAACTTACCATAGGATTCAAGCAATTCGGGAAAACCGCTTCTCTTTTTACCGGAATCATTACCAATATCAGCCATAAAAAAGTAGACGGCTATCCTCATATTATCCTTAAAGGAAAATCCCCGACTATCCTGATGGAAGAAGGGCAAGTCTGCCGGAGCTTTGAAAATCAAACCCTCGAAGAAATTAGCAAAACAATTACACAAGGCTATCCTTCCGATATACTGGACTGTGATCTTCGTCCGTTATTGAAAGATAAATTACTTTACACAGTCCAATCGGAATCCAATTTTGCTTTTTTGCAGAGGCTCGCAACCCGCTATGGAGAATGGTTTTATGATTCCGGAGAACAATTAGTCTTTGGTAGCTATGGAGGAAAAACCATTGAATTGATGGAAGAACAGGATGTGTATGAATTTGAACTTTCTATGCAAGTCCTTCCGCAGAAATTCAACTACATCGGTTACGATCCCAATCAGGCACAAAACCTCTCGGTGGATTCCTCCGAAGTTCCCGTTACCCGCCGATTGGTGAATCATTTCCAGCAACATGCCATGCAGGTGTCCGAAGATATTTATCCAAATTCACCCCAAAGCCTGTACAACCACTCCCTAATGGAAAACGGGAAAATGGAGCTTAATTCATCCGTAAAACGGCAGAAACTTAGCCGTCAGAACGTGGTTTGCGTGGAAGCCAAAAGCAATAACCCGAATGTTCAACTGGGAGATATTGTAAAACTCAAAGCCTGGGTTCCGGGTAATTCCTCTTTCAAGAGTGGAGAAATTCCCATAGAATCGTATCGTGTAACGAAAATCACCCACCACCACGAAGGAGTGGACGGTTACTACAATACCTTTACCGGAATACCAATGGACAATGAAGTCCCTCCCTATATGGATGAAGATGTTGTTCCTGTCGGTGCAGATCAATCCGCCATAATAACCGACAATAAAGATCCGAAAGGAATAGGACGGGTTCGGGTGCAATTCCCGTGGCAAAAAGCAACCAACGATCAAACTCCGTGGATAAGACTAGTACAGCCCCATGCAGGAGGAGGAAAAGGTTTCTATTTCATTCCGGAGATTTCAGAGGAAGTGATGATTTCCTTCGAAAACAATAATGCGGAAAAACCTTTTGTGTTGGGAACCCATTACAATGGAAAGGCAGTAAGTGGATATTACACCGATGGGAATGACAATAAGGTGATCCATACCCGGAGCGGAACCAAGATCGTGATGAACGACAAGGAAGGTTCCATCTTTATTGAAGACCCGAGCGGGAATACCTATTTCATGGATGGAAAAGGGAATATTAAAACCAATGCTCCCAACAATATTGAGTTTACCGCAGGAAAAGATATGATCCTTAATATCGGGAATGATTTATCCATACAGGTGGGAAATAACAAAATGGAAACCATTGTAAAGGACTACACACAATCTTCCGAGAATAAAACAGTATCGGTAATGAATGACAAGACCGAAAGTGTAGGGGAAACTTACAAGCAAACCACCGGGCAATCGGATATACAAACGGTAACAGGAGATTTAAGAATGCGGGGATCTGGTCTTGCCATATTACAAGGTGGAGAGGATATAAAAATAAGTAAAGATTTTGGAGGAGGAGTGTTTAATTCCAATCATCATCAACCTTTCCAAAATTTAATGAGTAAAAATAATTCCGAGGGAAATGGAAATGATAAAGTAAAGATTGAATTTGGAAGCAATGCTGATAAAACTGTTGTCAGTGAAAAGTCTTTAGGAATTTTAAGATCAATTGGAGAAGAAACTAAAAACTATTATATTTTCATTACAAGTACAGCTAGAGATCCTTATAATCAAGCAAGAATCATGTATGACAATGTGATTAATAAAGGACTCCAAGAACAAAGAAAAACATATAAACCTCCAGGACAAAAAGTATTGGATACCTATGTTGAAGCTAAAGCTCAAAAGAAAAATAGGGAAGAAACAATAAAAATGATGGAGAAAAAGATTAAAGAGTTAGGCCCCTCTAACGTATCTAGACACTGTGGTGATCCTAAAGTAATAAATGTTTTTGATATAGATATGGGAAAATTAAGCAACTCTAGTAGCTTTTTATCCAAGATAAAAACAAAGTCAGATAAAGTGTTGGTCGAAAATGGATGTTATCATGTTGAAATATCTCAATAAAATGAAAAAGTTAAATATCGTTTTGACATTGTTTTTTTGTTCTTTGATGGTATTATGCCAAAGAGCGAATAAAGATTCAGGAATTTTCTATAATAATAGAAACTTTACCACCGACACAATCTCTGCTAAAGAAAATACAATTCTTCTAATTTACCCAAGTGATAAAACTATCAA
Organism: Apibacter sp.; assembly: GCA_031552575.1. Lineage (GTDB taxonomy): Bacteria > Bacteroidota > Bacteroidia > Flavobacteriales > Weeksellaceae > Apibacter. Next base: position 218,021 of record JAVBMH010000010.1, read on the forward strand.
TTCTTTAAAAAAGAAATTAGGTGATGATTTTTATATTGTTGCAGATGATGCTAATTATTATTCCGCCAATATAATGGAACATTTAGACTCATTAGATACTCCATATATAAATGTTAGTGATTCGATTAAAATCATTATAAAAAATTCAAAAGGTCAGAAAAGAGAAATTAAGGTGAATGGGAATAAAAATCTCTACTGGTATGCCATTTTATATGATGTTCAAAACAATGATTATAAGGTTTCAAGTTTAGTGGATTTTGAAAATACGTATAAAAAATTTTACAGGAAGCCATAAAAAATCTAAAAGCGTATTAAATCAAAAAACACATAGAAAAGAAAAAGTTTACCTTCCTGGCTGGGGACTATGATACAGGTTACAGTTTAAATTCAGATGCTCCCGAAATCGGGAATTCAGCCAGTTGGGGGGAACCTACACAAAAGCAAAAAGAAGCAGGGAATCAAGTTGCATCTCAGGAAAAATTACAAGGACTGAGAAAGGAAAAGAAAAAACAGGAAAATGAAGACAGTCCGGATGAAAAAAGACTGATGGTTATTAACGGGGCAACCTTGAAATGCCCTTACGCTCAGAAAGAAGGAACATTGAAAGTAACTTCCAATGAACTGAAATTGCAGGATCAGTTATGGGCTACGGAAGGGGATGGTTGCAATATGGTGAATTTACAGTTCCCGGGAGTATGCAACCACCCGAAATGGGGATCGAACAAACCTGCCTGCATGGGAGTGATTAACCTCAGCCCGTGGCAGAATGTGGGAACTACCACCGTGCAGGAACAAAAGGTGTTGGTGAAAGAATCGTATATCACTTGTAACCCTACTCCTAATGCGGCAACGGCGAAACCAATTCCTGGATCATCAGACGAAAATGAAAGCGGGGGAGTAATATATGCATACTTAAAAAAAGGATAGGAATGTTTTTAGATTTTGAAAAAGATAGGATTACTATAACTTTTGGAGTTGATGCCAAGATAAAAGAAAACGAATACTCCATAAAGATATATGCCAAAAATATATCTGAGAATTTACAAAAAAAGTTGGTTGCCAAAACCAAAACATATCCTTTGAAAAAGGGAAAAGAAAATGAACATTATCTTGATATAGGCTATGTGTTCTATATTGAAGTCGCTAAAAAAATCGCAGGAAACAGCTATTTACCTAATCAAATTGAATTTTCTTTTGGTATTTTAATTGGAGATAAAGAAACAAAAGTAAATGGAGAGTTTAAGGTTCATTTTGTAAGATATATCCCTAAAATTATGGATATAAAAGGCTGGGTAAATGGTGCTAAATTGCAGAGGATATGGTTTACTAAGGGTAAAAATTCTGATAAAAAGAATGTAAATCCGGAAATCGATGTTATTACTTGGAAATGGATAACCGAAGAATCCACCGAAGTAAAAGAAGAATATGAGGAATTTTTATATGACACTAAAAATAGCTTAGGTGATTCAAATGTAGCATGGAGTAATAGTGTTCAAAAATTGTTACAAAGTGAGATTCGTAAAATGATAGCCGATGGTAGGGTTGTTCTACCAACTAAAGGTAATCCATCCACATCGTTTGGGGTGGATTCGAAACAGATTATAATAGGGAGTAAAGGCGAAAAGATGCCCTTGTATGAAAAATACTATTTTAGTTCAAAATCATTTAGTGGTGTATGGGATTTAGGCAAACATTATCTTCGAGATAGTATTGATGATTTTGTTGCAGCAATAGGTAGTTTTAATTATCATGTTTTGGCTAAAGGAAAATTGGAGTTTGTAGACTGGGGAGGAAAACCTAAAATAGGAAGGGATAATTCAATTCGGGTAAATGTAGAAAAATTGATTTTTTATGTAAAGGATGAGTTTGAATTTGAAGATAAGTCAAAAACTCCAGAGAATTTAGGTTACTGGAAGATTACTAATGGTGGAAAAGATATAAAGGTAGAAGTAACTGAACCTTCTAATACAAAAGAATATTTCCACTTAGTTAATAAAGATTACAGAGATTACCGGAATGATGTAAATATGGGATACGATTTTCATTTATATTCCACTTTACATGAAGATAATACTAGTTATTTAAATTTCTATTTATGAAAAAGAAAAGAAATTTCATTCCCTATATATTAATAACAATAGCTTTGGTTGGTGCTGTTTTGTATTTTTTATTCAGGACAGAATATTCTGAATATAAAAGATTTAATAGTCCTGATGGAAAATATACACTTGTAGTATATATTGATTCAACTCCTGATTATCTTCCTGTACCATTAACTCATAGCGAAGTCTCTAACAGTAAAGCATATGTTGCTTTAATAGATAAGAAAAATTATAAAATATTAGCTAAAAGCAATATTTTCAACGATTGTTATTTTATTCTGGATAACTTATATGTAAAATGGGATATGAAAAACAATAAAGTATTTTTTACTAGTAGAGGTGCTTATATTAATTTACAATCAATGAAAATGATGGATTGCTTTCTATGTTTATGAAAAATTTTAAAACTTATTTAAAAGGATGTTTAATCGCTGGTATAATTATATTTATTATAGTTGGTGCTGTTTTATATTTTAAATTCAAGAGTGAATTTACAGAATACGAAAGATTTAATAGTCCTGATGGAAAATATACTCTAATAGTATATATAGACTCGTCTCCCTCTTATTTAGTAACATCATTCCATAGCGATAGTTCTTATAGAGAAGCCTATGTTGTGTTAATAGATAAAAAGGATAACAAAACATTAGCCAAAACTAATTTTTTCAATGGATGCTATTTTATAATAGGAGATATGGAAATAGAATGGGATATGAAAAACGAAAAGGTTCATTTTACTAAATTTAATTATATTGACTTAAACACTATGAGAATGTCATGTATGTAATTGTAAATAATATTGTTTGCGAGTTGTAAAAATGCAATTAAATTGAAAATAAAGAATATGGCAGAAGATTTAATTTCTCCAGAATATATAAAAGATGGAATCCTTGTAGAGAAGAAACCACCACAAAAAGAATCCCCAAAAGAAGGGGAAAGCTATAAAGCCAATCCCAACCAGTTTACTTATGATATACCTCATATCAAGGATTTCACAATACAGGTTATGGATGTCTTTTTCGGAAAACCTGTTCCCAAATATGACTGGCTACCCCAACAAAGCACCTATACCATTAAAAGCAAAGGTACTATACAAGATGTGGTAAATGCCAAAGAAAAAGAATTGAAAAAAGCAGGAAAAGAAATTCAAAAACTAGAAGGTAAGGGAGAAACCGAACAAAAAGAAAACTACACTAAAGGAGATAATATAATTCTTACCTGGGAAGAAAGAAAACAAAACGGCTATGACTTTGAAAAAATAAACACTGCTAATTTAGGAGATACCGTATATCTGGTCGTAAAATATATAGGACAAGGAGGAAAACTAAAAATTACCCTGCATGAAAATGTAAATACCCCTCAAAATAGAATATTTGCAGAGCCGTTTAAATTTCTGGAAGAAACGGAAGAGAAAACAGAAGTACTATTTCCCCTTCAATCAGAAGCTTATCAGTACAAAAAAATACAACTTCGTCCCAAAAGCGACGAAGAGCTAAAATCATTAAAAGAAAAGCTCAAAACAAAGGAAGGCAAAAATGCCTTTATATACCTAACAGCAAAAGTAATTGATACTAAAGACACCGTCAATTATTTAGGATTGGGAGTATTTCAGAATCCTTATTTAGACAAAGATGGGAAGCTTGTTGCCGATTATTTGAAAGATGGAAAAGGAAAATTCGAGATAAAACTGAAAAGCCCAACTATAGTTATTGATCCCGGTCATGGTGTTACACCTGGGAATGAAGGAGCACAAGCAAGAATTTATGAATACATGCTACAAGGAACAGATGGTAAAGTTTTAAAAGATGCAAAAAGCAATGCTCAAACAAAAACTGCAAATGTAATCGATTTGCCTCAATATGTGTTAGACAATCCTAGTACGTGGATTATTGGAGATAATGATTATAAGGTAAGTAAAAATAATAAATTAGACCCTAACAGGACGGAAAACTATATGGTTTATGATACCGCTGGTAAAATGGAGAAACTTCTAGTTGAGAAAGGCTATAAAGTAATAAATACAAGAAAGGCAAGAGAAGTTACGAAAGTTTCTGATTCTAAGGAAGCCATATATTTCAGGACGACTATAGCAAATAATAACAAGGCTGATTATTTCATATCTATCCATGCCGATGGCGCAAATAATTTTGCTTCAGGCTCTCATGTTATCTATAATAAAGGAGATGAAGATGGTAAAGAATTGGCAAAAGATATATTTAGTAATTATACGGTTGTGGCTATTGAAGCAAAACATCCAAGTGCAAGAGAAGATGTGGGGGTAGTAGGAAGTAAAAACAATACAAAACGGAAAGTATTAATTGAGCTTGGCTATATAACTTCTCCCAGTGATGCCAATAAAATATATTCTAATATGGATTTAGTTGCTGAACAATTAGTTCAGGGATTGGAAAAAAATATAAATAAAAACTTTTAAAATGAAAACCATCTTACTATTAATCGGGTTATTCATAGGAGTTTGGGGTTGTACCCAGGATAAACGAACTAAAGAAACGGAAAAAAGAAATTCCTGTCCTGATTCTATAAGAATAGAAGATTCCGTTACAACAGACGGATTATTCCAGAACAACTATTACTCAAAGAAAAGTAAAACACCTGATTCAACCAGCATTTATTATACAAAAGAAGGGCAGATGGAATCTATTCATTATAATAGCTCCTTATTAAAGCCTATACTATCCAAAGGTTATTATCCGGATGGAAAAATAAAATATATAAGGTACAATAATATAAATCCCAAAAAGAACGACACAATATATATTACCTACTATCCAAATGAAAAAGTAAATTTTATACAGACCATTGTAAAAGACTCTCTCGATTTGCCCAAGTTATATACTTCTTATTATGAAAATGGAGGAATACAGGAAAAAGGGATTCAGGATATGTACAATGCCGTTATTATTTCAACAGGAACATGGCAGAAATATGATAATTCAGGGAATTTAACACAAACTATTTTTTATCATCCCGATAAATTGGGTAAAGATTATAAAATAATTACCACCTATAATAAAAAGGGACAGGTCATATCGAAGAAAATTTACAATTATGATGATTTATATGAAACTGAGTTAAAAGAATTGAAGAAAATTCCCTAACCCAATAAATTAGAATTGAAAACACACTATGCAACCCTATAATAACCAACCATCTACAGACCTGCATCTACACACAACAAGCGATCAAAGATTCTATCGTTTAATCCTAAATGAAATAACCGACAGCAATGGGAAGCGGGAACGAAATGAGATTAAGGTTATCATCCATTCCACTTTAACACGATTGGATAATCCCAATTATTACAGCCTCCACCTCGAAACTTTCAAAAGACAGCACCGCAGTACCTGGCATTCTGTCTCCGTTAAGAACTTTCTGGAACGTCTTTCCTTGATAATTGATGATGTAAAACTTATTATAGAAAAGAATGGAAGAATCAGCAAGATAGAGAACCTAAAAGAAATACAAAACAAGGCACAAACCCAGGTGGATAAATTACGCCTTACTTACAAGGGAAAACATGTTGAAGATGCTTGTAATTTTCAACTAAATTTTCACAAAAATGAGAAAATTATAATTAATGATTTTTACAAATACCATAATTTTGGTCTGCTATTCTGCCCTTATTATAAAATAATTTCACTCAACAATAATGTACTTACTTACCAGCTCAGGTATGCCAACCTAATGGAGCATACATTGGTATATGTAGAAGAAGAACTCGAACAAATAAATACCATAGAAGATTTTGGAGAAATAGAACTCCAAATCAAAGGAAAACTCATTGAACCCATAAATACCGAAATGTTCCGGTCAGCAGCAAAAATCGCCCATTTTCCTTTCAGTGAAGAAGACTGTCCCCAACTGGATAAGTACAAAGGTGGCTATCTTCTGGATAAACACACTAAAATAGTAAAGCAGGCAAAATACCATATAGAATTTTCCTTTGGTGAAAAATACCGGAAATCTATAACATACGAATTGAAAAACATAAACCATGAAGAAATATAAACGAATAATAGAACTGCGCAGACTCCAGCAAAAACTGGACAACAGGTTTGGAAAAGGATTTTACAAAGCATCCTGTATTCTTCTGCTTTTTGGATGTTTATTTTTTACCACTTCGTGTAAATCGGAATCTTCTGAAGGGCAATATAATTCATCTTCTCCTGTAGGAAGTGCTGAGAGATCCTCTTCCCAGACACAAACCCAAACCAACAATCAACAGGCTAGTATCAGAATAACGAATACTGGACAGACCGTTACCCTAAATAAAAATCCTTTTGATGGTTCCGATTATCCCCAGGTATTAGATGCTTTTTTTGCAAAGGAAAATAAGGACACTCAGAAATATGAAAGAATATTATCTGCCGGGTTACAAGATATGGTTTATGTAGTTGTAGATACACTCAATATACCTGGCAGAACAGTAACCCTCACCATTCGGGATGAAAATAAGATCATAGATGGAGACATCCCTTTCCTTCAATACAAAGAAGCTTCTGATGGTGTGTTTTCCAACAACCCGGAAGATGTAAAAGGCATATTCACAACCAAAGTACGTAACCAAATCAATGATCAGAGGTTTGCCATATATAAATTGGTATTAAAAGCAGAGAAAGACGAGACCACCAACCAATGGATAGAAAATATACAAAAGCATAATGATAAAAAACTAAAACTTTATCTTACCGTAGAAGTGAAAGGTGAGGAAGATATAGTATATTGTGGTTCAAACTATGAAATAGAGGAAGAAAGAAGAACTGATGCACAAAACAACGTCTGGTTGAATCAGGATAAGAAATGGTTTGAGGTTGAAAATCCTGTTATTACCTATCATATATATTGGAATAATGAAACAGAAGGGAAAATAGAAAAACATATTCCCCCAAAAATAACAAAGGAGTATGAAAATAAATACAAATATATTTACTATGATAAAGAAGGAAAAGATCATAATTTAGGAATATATTCTTCAATAAAGATTAAAAATAATTACATTAGACCCGATAATAGATATGGAAAGGATACTGTTATATATTTAATAAACTTAAATGATGTACTTCAAAATTATAATAAAAATGGCAAAAAATATCGTTTCAATGTTGATACGGATAGACCTTATGTAAATAGAGATACTTTAGCTAGTTTTTTTGGGGCCTTATTTGAAGTTCAATATGAGGATATAAGTTGTAATGGTTTTAGTCATAGTGATGGTTCCTCAAGCCCTAGTGTATCTCATTTAAATGGTTATCATGGAGATTTCAAGTATCTTAGAGAAGATAAAGCTTTATTAAAGGGAGCTGGCACAAGTTTAAATATACGATATAATCCTGAACTATTAGATATTGAAAGACAGAATGAATGGATTGATGCTTTATATAAGTTTGGTTGGACTTCATTTTTAGGATGGAGCTATACTATTAACAAGAAAAAATATTTCTTAAATAGGATTGATAAAGATACTGCAAATCATGACCATCATTTACATATACAATATTATAACATGGATTTAGTAAAAGAGATTAAATAACTTATTTTATGAAAATATTCAAAAATATTAATATTTTATACTTATTTATTTTAACAACGATAACACTAAATTGTCAAGAAGTAAGTAATAATCATTCTAAATTAAGTACACAATTACCATATAATTCTGATAATTTAAAAATATATTATAGGTTTGACAGTATGACTGGAGTACATTTGGTATCTAATAACCTAAAACCTCAAAAGTTTTCTAAAAAAGAATTATTACAAAAGGTAAAAGAATCAGATGGCTTTGCAAAAGGAAAAATTTATTATCCATTAATTTCATTTTATAAAGATTCCATTTTATATAAAGGGATTATTTATGAAGGTTATGCTGATAATGATATGAATACTTTTATATTTCAATTAACCAGCTATGATAAAAATAAGAATATAATTGATGCTATTTTATTAGACCATAGGTTTATTTTTGAAATCTATTACTGGAATGATTTCCAGATAGATAAAGATGGAAAAATAATTATTATAAAAAATTCACAACAACTTTATGATTTTTCAGAAGAGCCTCCTAATGTACAAGGGCAAATACAGTCTGAAAAAATAACCTATCAAATATCTTCTGAAGGAAAATTCGAATTAATAAATGAAAAGTGAACTATTAAATTTAAGTAGTGAAGAGGAGATTCTTGTGGTTGGAAAGGTATGGATGAAGATCGTCAAAACACATTTAATGATGCATTATTTAAATATGGGTGGAAATCAATGTTATCATGGGAATATGACGGTAAAACCCTGAATCATTCTATTCATTTTGCTAATCATAATCATCATTTACATTTACAAGGATTTACACCAATATTAAAAGAGATAACATAATGAGAGGGATATTCGTACTTATAATATTAGCACATTTTTATACATTGGCTTCTTGCCAAGATAAAAACAAGACAAAAGATGTAAGGATTATAGAAATTAAAAGTAAAGAAATACAGATTTCTAAAATTGATTCGTCAGAAATAGGTCAGGAAATTATAGTAAATAAAGATGATCTAGTGAACTTGTTCTGCAAATCCTATGAGAAAGATTATTCTGTTGTAGATTTTGATTGGAACTTATTTAAAGAATCCACAGATGTAGCTAAAATTTCTATAAAGAAATATGTTGATTTAAAAATAGATAATAATATTTATTCTAGTTACTTATTCTCATTTAAATCCGAAAATGATAATATTTATACATCATTACTTTTAGCTAATAATGCTCTCACTGATGGAATAATTATCTATGAATATTTTCAGAATGAAGCTAAAATAATTAGAAAATCTAGTTTTCAAAATAATAAGCTTTCAGTTGAATCGTCTTTTATTTATAATCCCAATAGTGAATTTCTAGAAAAAGAAGAGCAGATAAAAATAGCATATGATACAATATTATTGGTAAATAATAGCTATCTGATTCAATACAATCATTTTGTAGATTTTTTTAAACAAGAAAATGGAGAAATAGACAGAACATGGAAAGACAGAGATAATTTTTACTCCTATAGATTAAAAGGGAAAATAAAAAATCATTTGAAAGAAGGATATTGGAAAGAAAATGTGTACATCTTAGAATATGGAACAAAACCAACATCAACTTTTGGTAAGTATATTAAGGGATTAAAAGAGGGGGAATGGGCATATTCTACAGATGATTTTAAAACAATAGATAGAGTGGATTTATATAAACAAGGTAAGCTTCAAAAAAGATATAAAAGTAGAGAAATAAAAAATAAACAAGAAATTAAAAATTTATACGAGCATTATTAAGTATTAGAATTTATATTATAATTTGTTTCGTTAAAAATCAAAAATCCTGATCTATGAAAAATTTTGTAATAATCCTATATTTATTCTTTAGTCTCATACAATGTAGTAATAATTCAAATAACTATAGTAAATCAACTGAAATAGCAGAATCAATCAATAATGACACTATTGTTTTAGATAATATCAGCAAGTTCAAGGCGAATCAGAATGCAACCATATTTACTTTGAACAACGAACATTTAGAATACAAACCAAACAATACATTTGATTTATTTATTGATAAGAAACATATTGGAAATATTGGATTTGAAAACAAAAGTTCTGACATTCCTGGTTATTCTGTTTGGAATTATAAATCTGAAAAATCAAATGAATATAAAATAATACTTATTGAAGCAGAGGCAGATATAGGAACTGCATGGTATAAGATTATTATATTAAAAGAAGAACAAATACTTACTTCTTTTTTTATTGATGAACCAAGATCAAATTCAGAACAATATACTATGAATCAATTTATAACAATGATGATTCATGATAATATTCTTACCATTAAATTTACTAAAAGGTTAATAGAAAAGTATTCTAAAATACCTGGAAATTTGAGCTCTGATGAAAAGTATTTATATATGGACTTTTCTTTAGAGAAATAGTTTATTTTCATGATAACGCAAACCAGTGTTGCCACCCGTATTGTTACTGCCAATGTAGGAAATTTTGATGCGTTGAATAATAATATAGGAACTTGTGCTTACGGTAATTTAGCAACCCATTCCAACAAAGCCATTATCAAGCTCCAGTTGAGACCTGCCACCCGTACAACTTTTGATACCTGGGCACAAAATATAGGAACCAACACCCGGAATCTGGAAGTGGTAGTAGAACGCAACGACAAGAGACCTTGTGCTTATGGAAACTCCACCACGGAAGTAGGCGGAGCCGGAACTTTTCTGAATGATGATACCGCCCGCTTTGGTATTGTAAACAAAAATTTTTACGATATTTATCATGGTGATGATGAGTATAATTTTTTGCCAATGAGAACCAATGGAGGAAATATAAAGAAAAGGATTAGAAAAATTTTTAATAATAATACTCGAACAACAACACGAAATAATATCAATTATCAACCAGTTGTATATTTTTATTTTGACAGATATGATAATGAACATGAAGTTTGCGTAGCCGAAAAATATTCTGTGACAGCAAAAAGACGAACCAATGTTCCTCCTTTAAACCAGAGAGGAAATGTAATAAGCACTATTAGCTATGTCGCCAATAGAAATGCAGGGGAAAGTATTGCTGCTCATACTCTTACTATTTATCAAAATGGAACGTTAGGGGAAGGAGGTAACGGTATTAAATGGTATGCTAATCAAGGGAATGATGTAGAGTTAATCAATGCTGATATAGTACAGCAAGCAGGTATGGGAAGTCAGGTATTCACAGCTCTGAATTATATAAGTCCAGATAACAGTTTAATTATTACATTTGGTTATGAAGATACCCGCCGAAGATATGCAAACCCTGACCTGTTTGCAGCATTTATCGGGGCTTTAGCTCAATTGAAAACCAATCAAGCCACTCAAAACGCTTTTGTTACTTCAGAAGGTTTTGCTTATGAAGATGCATCGTGCTATCCAAGCTCTATGCATGTCAATGGGAATTCTGTAGATACACATTATTTTTCCCAAAAAGGACAACAAGAATCATATCAACAACCATTCATTAATTTTTTATATGATTTTGGATTTGCCATACATTATATAGGTTGTAATATGCATTATACACATGGTACAAGGGATTGTAATCCTGCTCAGGCAGGTACAAGTAATTTTGGACAAATACATGATACTCACTTACATTCCGGAGGGTTAGCTCAAAACATATTAGATAACTTTATATAAATTGGTTATGAACAAAATATTCTCCTTATTTCTAATATTTATATTTTTTTCTTGTTTTCAGAAGAATAACTTCTCAGAAAAAAAGGAAACAAGATCTTCCATTAATAAAAAGGAATATTCTCTGAATCAATTTACTGATTCGTTAAACCTACCTTTGGGTTATGAAAGAATAACAGATAAACAATTTAATAGCGATATTTCTGCAATTAAATACTTCAATAATCTGATTGACATACTTAATTTTTATACTAAAGATAGCTTAATAATTAAAAGTCAAGGATATAGTGAAAATGAATTATTTTATTATCCGATAAAGCATAATTTAATCAAGACACACCTATCAGATAAAATAATAAGAATCAACAAGGTAGATTTAATCCTGATTTCCACTAAGAACAAAACCAACTTAAACCCAAATAGAAATCAAGAAAATATATTTTTAGTTTCGCTAAAAGAAAATTCCATACACGAATCTCTCAGAATTTATTCAAACTTTGTAGGAGAATTTGGATTCAAGGATTCTCGCTTCTTTTATATTGATAAAGATGGAATTATTAATATTCGGGATTATTCGCAAGAAGAAGGTAAACCACAGATTAGTAATATAATGAAGTATCAAGTTACTCCACAAGGAAAATTCATCAGATACTATGATAAAGACGGTAGTTTTAAAAACGAGGAGGAACAAGGAATCGTGAAAAATCATACTCGGGAAGGAAAATGGGTTGAAATGAAACCTAATTATTTTATCGACTCAAAAAATTATCAGGATAATTACACTTATTTGGAAGCTCAATGCAAAGATGGTTTACCTATTGGAGAATGGAGATTCTACAAACTGGAACAAGATTATAATGATAACGGAGAACCCATATTCTCTACCAGAAAGAAGGGAGAATTACTTTATACGGAAACATACAAAGATGGAGAATTATTGGAAAGGAAGTTTGTGAAATGAGGTGTATTCTAATTTTTTTATTATTTGTCGTTTCCTGCAAAGGAGAGCCTATAAGCAACCATAAAACATCCAATGAAAATATATCTCAAAAAGAGAATGGAATTGGAGATACAATAAACATTTCAATGGGAAATCTCAAACTTGTTTTGTATGGATTACCCAAAGATGATTTTACATACGAGATTAAAAAAGATACTCTTTACTTAATAAAAAAGGGAGACATTGGAATTGACAATTTACAGTTACAAATCTTATCGGGTATAAATACAAAAGAATTAACAGGAGAAATAGATTATGGAGCTTATCAATATCTATTAGATGATATGATGCCGTCCAGATTGAACTTTACCCATAGAGAATCTGTACAAATACCAATGGTTTTAGAGAAGTATGATTTATCAAAAGTTATTAAGGGTTTAGAGGAATTACAAAACCTATATCAAAAAGAATACTTTGGTCAGTTAAGAAAAGAATCACACCGATTCCAGAAAACTTTTTATATAAAAGAAGTCCTTGATAAAAAAGAAGAATATCAAGATTGTTGCCCTGAATACATACAAAAAGCAAAAGATTTCCAATTAAAAAAAGAAGATGATTTTAAAACATTATCAGACCTTGTAATAGAACCTACTTATAACAAAGTTATTTTAAACTTAGGAAATAAGAAATTTTTAGTTTTTAACAATTATCTTGATAACATATGGGATTAAATAATTCCTTTATGCAAATTTCCGATACCCGCCGAAGATATGTAAATTCAAATTTCTTTGTTACCATTAACTAATGAAAAAATTAGTAAGAATATGGAATTGTTGGCTAATAAACTGAATGTTGTTTGATAAAACCGCCCAAGTCTCCAATATAATTTATTAGGAAATAATAATTTGAAAAGCCTGCTTTAAATTGAAATGCCACTTAATTCTGTTCAATTTTTAAGTGGTATTTCTTGTGTTTAGAAACGTAGTTTTTATAACACCACAGGTATTAGTCAATTTTATTACGGTCTTTAATATATTTCTCAGCAGTATTTTTTATCGTATTCATATGGTAATCAAAATTCTCTTTTCTCTTTTGTAAATCGATTCCTATTGCTTCTTTAAATTTTTCTTTTTCGAGGATTTCAAAATCGATTATTCCTGCAATTCCTGATACTGTATTTAAGAACTTACTTCGAGCAGGTTTACTCTTGTCCAAAACGCTATATTTTAGCAAATTGCATTGTTTTGAAATTTTAGGATCCTCAAAACTGATGATAAATGGTGAATGCCCAAATTCATTTCTTATTCGTCTTATAATATGTATATCAGACATTGCATCAAAGGATATTAACCCAAGTGAATAACACATTGATACTTTACCTGAAAGTGTGCCTAATGGTCCGTTGAAAGAGAATAAAGATTCAAAATGTTTTTTATTCCCAACTAATACTTTTTTTAATAATTGTTCTAATAAGGAATCCATATGAGCAGCAGCAAGTAATGCACAACCCCTATCTGATTCCTTAGATAACTCTCTACGAAACTTGATAGAAGCACCTAATGATTCTTTATATTCTAAAGGTATTTCTAACATCTCAAATAAATTCATTGAAATTTGAAACATTATTTCTAGTATAGAGTCTTTAGTATCCATAATTATTTATTATTTCCTTTTTGTAAATTGTGAATAATAAAGATGGCTTCCGAATATCCTGTCGGTGACAATTTATACTTGTTCTTATTGGATTCCTTTCTTATCTCATAATAAGGGTAATAAGTTTGATTAAAATATCGACTCACATTATTCTTGTTTTTTTTCAATCCACTAAAAGTATCATTTATTAGATGAGATATTTCAGTGGTTGTGTAATAGAAAGATTCGTTTTTTCGGTATTCAATTGCTAATACAATTAGAATTACTTTCTCTAATGATATTTTTTCAATAGACATAATAGAATTTAAATCGATATTTTTCTCCTGTATTGCATTGACATTCATGAGTTTTCCTTGAAAATCATTATAAAGATTTGTTAATCCATCATTGTTATTTTCATAATTAATTGCAATTTTCATTTTCTCAATATCAACTAATCCCATTGACTCTTGAAGTTTATTAATTTTTAAAAATCGGTCCATAGTATATTCCCCAGCGTCTCTTTGTCTTTTAACCCAACGGTTATATCGTATTGAGAGATCAGCCGTGATATAAATTACTTTTATAGCTTGAGAAGGAAATAATTTTAAAAAATTAGAAACTTCATTTACTGTTCTAAATCCTGTTATTATAAAGTTATCAAATATTTTTTTCGATATTATATAGTTTATAGTACTATCTACCACAAATAATGGATCAACTTTTAATACTTCCGCAGCAAAAGCATTCTTTTCAACCGAGAACTTAGTTCCATGAGTTTCTAAGTATTTCAAAGTCATAAAATCGCTTGCCTCTATATGATAATAATCGTGTTTTTCTAATAAAAATTTTCCAATTGTAGATTTTCCCGCACATGTGGGACCACAAACCACATAGAGCGGATTAAAATGTATTCGATGAACGATTAGATTTTTCTGAACATGTTTTATTTCATCATATTTTTTTAAGAAATTGAGCATTTGTTCAAAAGCTTCTTTTCTGAAATCACCTTTGTCTGCATTTGAGATATCCAACATACTAATTGGTAAATCAAAGCCATTCGGAACAAACCATTTATTAAATGTTTTATTATCTAACCAAGGATAAAGAATTTGTGTCTCAAATTTCTGTTCTTTTTGAACTATTGTACCATATGAAGTACTTTTAAAAATGATATGGTCTTTTTCTGTCTTTAATTTTTTCTTTAATTCATTTGTCAAAAACAATATGATATGAGAGGATACACTAGCTTTTCTATTATTTCCTTTTTTCTTTAGTTCAGCATCTAATTGTGTGAAATTATGTGATTGCATCCAATATTTGATATCCACTCCAGGTACTTCGTTGATGTCATCACTCAACGCATCAATTCTTACAGAAGTATCTTCTATAAAAAATAGCCTATCGCCATAATTTGAAACATTTTTTTTCCATCGCACAATAGCATCATTAATACTTTCTTCTAGCAGCCTTTCTCTGTCAAATAAGCGAGGCTCTTCATATCCTACACCATAAAACAACTTTTTATATTGGAGAATATTGACATCATACCCTTTACATAAATGTCTGGCATGTGCAAGTTTAGTTGGATTGGATGTAATAAATGTGATATCAGTCATAATAAACTATCCTCCCTTTATTATTAAATGAAGCATTATAACAAATTGTTTCAGGAATATTGTTAGAAATCTTTTCAATGATCTTCTCAATATTTTTTCCAGTGAAAAATAACATAGGTCCCAAACTTGACATTCCAACACAATCAGCTCCAAAAGACTTGATTTTTTGTTCCAATTCAATCAGCACTGCTCCATATAAAAATCGCTCTAGATATTTCCATTGGGTAGATTGGATTGCATTTACAGATTTACAAAAAACATCATAATCATTTTCGATTATTGAAGAGGTTATGCCATAAACCACCTCATATAAAATACTTTCAATCGAAGTTTTATCTATTGGACAATGCGATTTAAAAAATTCTATTTCTTCTTGTTCTGATTTATTTTGAATGTATTTAGGAATACAAACTCCGATTTTCCAATTAGGCAATTTGCATTTATGCATCACTAATGGTTTTTTTCCATTTCTATCAGCAACAGATGATGGGATAAATGATTGCTCTTTATTTTTTATTCCTACATCAAAAATGAATCCCCCATCAAAGTATGTATTAATACCAATTCCTGATGTTCCACCCCTTTTCGATAGGGTTATAATATCCTCATCAGTATATTTAAATTCATTAAAAATACATAAAGCTTCTATACATGACATATATATGCATGTATTTGAACCTAATCCATAATGTGGTAGTGCATTACCCCTAATTGTACAGCGTATTTTTTTATTAAATTCAAATTTTTCTAAAGAAGTTGTTAGAATATTTTGCAGTCTTTCTTTTTCTTGAATAGTAAAACTCAATTGTCTTTCATCAATAATCTCAATATGTTCAGATTCTTCAAAATGTAGATTAATAGCTGGGGCAGAGATAGAAAATCCGATGCTACCATTTATTCTATAACCGTCATTATTCATACCTATTAAAGTGATATGAACTCTAGGAAAAGAGGTTATTCTAATTTTCTTACTGCTTTGCTTTTTCCCATTCATATTCAAAGTATGTTAAATATCTATCTGCCATTGGGCTTGAATTTTTCAAAAATAACGCAGGCGTATATTTACTTTCAACTTCCGGAAAAACAGGGCCGACAATACATTTGTCATCTATATTAAAAATGCTATGGGCAGCCACATGTTCGAAATACTTAACTTCTAAAGGATAATCTGGATATTTATTTTTAATGGTTGTAACGTGTTGCTTTACTTTTCCAACATCTTGTTTCTTATTATCGTCAACAAAATCGGAATCAGGAAGTAAGATTCTCACTTCTACATTGCGTTTTAATGCATCTAATAACACTTTAGCATTTGATGTTGCATTTGGGCTGTCATCTGCAAAATCATTAAAAAATCGACTTGCAGTCATCCCCATCATATTAATTTTTCGCTTGGATTGTCTAATATAATCTTCATAAAATGTGCGGCTATCCCTATTGTATAAGACCTTTATTAGTTCAAGTTCTTTCAATTTTTCGGTTTGTTTATAATCTTGCCATGCTATAACAAATTGTATTACAGCCACGATTAAACCTGCAAATAAACTGCCTAAAATAGAGCCTATTTTAGGATTATCTATATAATAAAACCAAATACCAGTCACTATTATTAAACCTATAAGTAACAGCCCGATAAGAAGGGTTGCGGTAATTCTGACATTTTTACTAAAAATTTTCATAGCTTCAACTTCCTATTAAAATATATTCTCGATTTAGGACAGCATTTCCGTTTTGCTTGTTTAGGGCATACTTATAATGTTTGTCGTAAATGCGAACTTCTTGTTTATATCGACCAAGCATTTCCGTAAGTTCTTCAATAGAAGGGCTTCCTCCATATTTATACGAAATAACAATTATACTATTTTGAAATTTCTCAATTAATCTTTCAAATGTTTTCATAGCCTCTTTAGGAGTGAAATAATTAGGCATTATATTTTTTTTTATTTGTTTATTGATGGTGCTATTGTCTATTAAACTTTCCCATTCATCGTATTTTGTAATTCCTTCCAAAAAATGATAGCACTTTAAATAGTCAGAGCTTTCATTACGCCCATCATTCTTTTTTATGTACGGGGAATCAATATAAACTAAGTCATAGTTTACATCATCTATTACAAATACATCTTTATTTATTGAATAACATGGTATTTCAGAATTGCAGATTGACCGATTAATTTCGGAAATAAATTTCTCAAAATGGATTTGAAAAGGAGTTTCCCAAGTAGTTTTATTTCCAAAATTTCGTTTAACATCCCGAGTTCTCATTTCAAGATTTTTACGATGAAAAAGATTGTAAGGTCTTTTTGTTAAACAGGATTGAAAAAGAGCATTATACGCTATTGCTTTCTTATATTTTAGTTCATCTCCTATATATTTCTTATTGAGGTTCTCAATATTATGGATAATTCTATCAATCCAAAGGTTCTCTTCATCCAAATAATAGATACCATTAAAATTATCTGAAATGAAAGTTCGTGGCTTCACTTTCTTATTTAGAATGTATTTTATATCAGAATCAGTCAATATGGTTTCATTATTAGAAATTATTGATTCTCCAATAATTTGGTTGAATTGAAGTATATCATTGAATGTTACAGACTTTCCCATTTTTTTGAATAAGTAACTAACCATGCCACTACCTCCAAAAGCATCTAAAACAGTATTAAATTCGAGGTCCTTTATAGAATCATAAATCCAAGGAAGTATTTTTCTTTTACTTCCTTGATATCTTGTTGTGGGAAATTTTCTTACTTCTTCTTCAATATTCACAATATTGTTCTTTAAGGAGAATGAGCAATCTATTATTTATCATTTGTTTTAGTATCTCGGGAAATATTATGAAAAGATTGTGTCCTCTATTATTAAAAATGTATTGATGCCTGTATTCTTTCTTTGTTTTTAACAAATACTTACTATTTAGTAGATTAAGGATAATTATCTCTTTGTGAAGGATAAATTTATTCCGGGTTTACCCAATCTTACCTTTCAATGCCTCTATCTCTCTTTTCAACTCATTGACATGATTTTCAAATCGAATGATTTGTTTGTCTTTTTCGTCTAATAGTTTACTGTAAAGGTCTTTTATATCATCAACAGGATAATTGATAGTTTGATTCTCAATAACCTTTTGTTGAACTAAGTCATTACCAGAAGCGTTTTCAGAATTTGTTTGTGACATTTCATAAGTCTCATGATTATTCAACACATATGAATTCATGATATTTTCCATTTCAAAAGTTTTCAAGAAATCGCTTGGAACTTGTAAAGAAGCCGCAATCTTATCTAGCAGAGCATCATCAATCGTTTCCTTAGCTTCGATCTCGGAAATCTGTTTTTGGCTCAAACTTAGGTCAAACGCCAGAGCTTCCTGAGTTACGCCTTTCCAATTCCTTGCCAGTCTTATGTTTCGCCCTTGGTTTATATTTTTCTTCTTTGCGATTGCTTCCATTTTTTATATCGTTTTTAGTATAAGTTCCTGCTAAATATAGTATAATTTATCCGAAATAGAGGAATGATTTAATCCTTTTATTCGGGAAGCTATTCATTATCATATAAATAAAATAAACTCCCCGATAATATTTTAGTCCTTTCAGCCCCTATACCTTTGTATTTCATCAAACTTACCGAGTATGTTTTCCCGACCGGATAAAAATATACATAACAAAAATACAGAAAATATTCATCCGATTGACGAAGCCTTTGAAAAAGTCCGCCAATGGATGACCCTTGAAGAGATCGAGAGCTATGGAGCAGAAGAATACCGTTTCTCCATCCTGCTAAGTATGATTCTGCACCGGAACAAGGAAATCCGTAAACTGATCGAAGCCTACAGGGTTAATGCCGCTCCCGAATGGCAGGAAAAACTTTCACGCCTAGACGAAAGCGTTCAGGTTTACCATTTCTTTTACCAATCCGCTCTCGATCAATTCAATGACGATTACCGAAAATGTGTAAAAGTCCTGAACGAAAAAATTGATGAATGGAAAAATAAGTAAATTAAGACAATGGATACACCCGACACAAACAAATCTATTTCATCGGAAGAATACATTTTAAAACTACTACACCATTATTTTGATGATGAAAGCAGAAAATATAATTATGAATATATTCATTTCACTTTGCTTTCCATTTTGGAGGTTTGTCAGAAACTGCTGTTCCTACAAGAAGTCGAATTGGAGAATGACACCAAAGTCCATATTTCGAACCTGCTCGACATCGCAAAAGAAATGGTACAGAAAGACCAGTTTGAACTTTTGGACAAATTAAAGGAATACCTTATTTTAAATAGTCGATGAAAATATTCTGCTTTCAACTCTAATAGCCTGATTATTAATGTAAAATTTGCACTAAAGTAAGTACTTGAATACCTTAGTGTTTTAGTAGATTTTAAAATTAAAATAGATATCGAAACGTTTGAATATTTAAACATCTCAACTTCTATTGTTTTCTTCTTATAATTACTTAAATAGAGATTTAACAGTCTGTTTACTGAAATCTTCATATGAATAGAAAACAGCAAACAAGCAGTTTATTTACTAATTCCCGGGTGAATAAATTGATTCTAAGTTTTATTTTTCATAGCAAAGCTACTGGCAGGACTTAGGAACCCGTCAAGGTCAAAGCCTTTCAGGTCGCCTTAGAAAATCTCCACCTTGCAGGTAGTATTTTCTTGTCGAACCTTGCCTGTTCCACGCCTGCCACTGATGTATCGGCATGAAAAGTAAACCCTGAAAAAAGAAAAAATAATATAGGTTGGTGGTAGTGTCTGTATTAAAGCTATGTCCTGTTTTGCAGGGAACAGAAAAGGGCTGCCGTAATTGACAACCCTTCCCCTCTTTTAAACAAAAAAATAAAATAAGTATGAGCCTAATATTCCTATTGTTTCCAAGCCTTATAATAATGGTCATCCAGCATCTTCTGAATATCCGTTTCCTTATACAATATCTTGCCTCCCAGATGGATATAGGCGATCTTGCCCTGATCCCGGTAGTCCTGCAAAGTCCTCCGGCTGATCTTTAACTTTTCCGAAACTTCCTTATCTGTAAGCAGGTATTCCCCGTTTAGAGGCATTCGGGTATTCTTTGCCATTTCCTTTGCCTGACGGGTGATCCTGTCGAGGGCTTCAAAGAATTTATTGATGTTTTCATTATGTCGAGTCAGTACTTCCATAGGCATTTTGTTTTGAATTTGGATTTGAGCTTTTATTCTGTATTTCTATTTTCTTCAATAAAGGCTTGAATATCGCTTAGCTTGTAATACACCTTGTGATTAATCTTGCTAAAGCCGATCTTTCCCGAATCCCGGTAGGATTGTAATGTCCGGGGAGATATATTCAGGATAAAGCATACGTCCTGGTTATCCACCCATTCACCCATTGTTTTTCCCTGATGGTTTTGGTGTATTTGCTCCATTTCGTTTACAAAGGTTTTAAAGCGGGAAACCATTTTTTCAAATACTTCTTTTTCTATGCTGACTATTTCCATATTCTGCGTGGGTTTATGATTATTTCTTTTGTTCCTGAGGCAAATATAATCAGCAAATCCAAGCGAAAAACAGCCGTGTAGTGTTTGGCGTTCCTTTGGAAGTGTTTGGCGTTGTTGGGGTTATATTATTGTATTATAATCAGGCAGAAATCTCTGATTCTGGCATCTGAGAAAATGCGTCAGATAAATGAAGAGGGAAACGCAGCAAGAAATACTTTTTATTTTTGTGATGGCATTGTGTTGGCAGTTTTATTAAAATTCCAGATAACTACAAAAATCGTAATCGTCAGATTACGGCAAGGTGTGTTTTGAGTGCCTCAAAACTATTTTGAGACACTCAAAATCTGTCTCTTATTTGGCTCCGAAGTCGCAATAAATATCAGGGTGAAAAGTTAATCTTTTGGAGAAAAAAACATTGGTTTTTCTTTATAAATTAGAACAGGAAACATAAAGTCGTTGGAGAATTTGCCATATGATTTACGGGTTGTTAATACCTTATTCATCAGCAGGATTTTTTGAGATCGGGCAGACTCTGACTTATTATACTGGGATTATGTCATCAGCGATGACACAATTCCAGAAGAAATTATAGTAAGTATGCCTGACTATATGTGGTAAATAGTTAGATGAAGCGGGCTTCAGCGTTAGGAACTCTTTCGTTCAATGAGAATCCGGCGAATAAGGAACTGTCTTTTAAAAAGAATAAGAAGAAAAGACGGTTGGGGAGGTAGTTAGTAGTTATAATATATTTATTTGAGTAATTACCCCTATCAAACCACTCTGATTCTCCCATTTATCAACCCCTTATATTCCTCTTTCATTTTCTCACTCAAAAAAGACTTGTCAATAAAATCCAGCCATAGGGGAACTATCTTTTCAAATTTAGCAAATATGTTTTCTATTACTTTTTTATCTAATCCCGATTGAGAAAAAGCCATTTCAAAATCAGATCGTTTCAGTTTCTTCTTTTTACCATTTAAAGTGAGAGCCAATTCCTCAGAATCTTCGGGAATAATAAGTTGAGTGGAAAGCATATCGTAAGCTGGGGTTAGGGAATATTGCCCTTTAACCGTACTATATAACGAGAAATTCTTAAGGTGCATATCTGCATTTCCTGTCAACCAGCAAAAATATACCTGCTCCCAATAATTCACTAAATCCAGTTTGGGAATACCGGAATGTTTCAGGATCAATTTAGCGATCTGCTCATAAGAGCCTTTGTATTTATATTCCGTTAACCGCTCCGCCAATTGGCACATATCTTCCATCGGGAATTTATTCCCTTTTTCATCCCTATCAATACGGCGGGTGATATAACAAAGTTCTCCATCTGCAAAACGGATGAGGGAATGGGGAACTGTTTTTATTTTAGCAATCTCCGCCAAGTGCATGGTCAGGTCTTCCAATTCGGGCAAATTTGGATACATTTCCGTTTGAGGCTTTAGGATAAATCTGCCCCACAACCCGACAATGGTAAACCTTTTAGGTGCATTTTTCTTTTCAGACGGTTCTATATCTAAAGATAGCTTGGGTTGTACGCCTGTTATAGTTGTCTGACTGCGTACCACTTGTTCTGCCAATACGGAAATATTTTCTTGGGTGTAAGGAAGTTCGGGAATCGTTGTCGTGCCAAATATCTTTTTAGCACAGGCGGGATGAAAATCGGTTTGCCCGTCCTTCAATTCCTGATAACAATATAAACATCTATTATTCATCGCCTCCGGTATTTACAGGTACAACACTTACCGCTCCGATACAATCCTTGCAGCAAACCAACAATAAAGACATCCTATCCCTTTGATTGATCTTCCAACTACGCTCTGCAATATCCAACAACCAACCTTCGGGAATTAAGCCGTCAAAAAAAGGAAACAGCACCGTATTTTTATACGGTTCTTTTCTTAAAGGTAGGGTTAAACTGATCGCTTCCGAATCTTTATCATTTAGGTAATCGGAATTATACTGATACATAAATCCGTTTTCATCCTCAATGAGAATGCCCGCCAACTTATCTCGCATGTATATTTCAGCCTGTTTCATCATTCATCCTTATTTTTAACCAATGGTGCAGGAACAAGTTCCGAGCCAAATAGGTTTAATACCTGATTTACCTTATCCATACGCAAAGTTTGTTTGCCTTGTTCCAGTTCACGAACAAAGCGAAGTCCAACCCCCGCTTTTTCAGAGAGGTCTATTTGAGTTAAACCATGCTGTTTCCGCATTTGCTTAACATATTCCGATAATGATAAATTTTTCATGGATATACCCTTTAGGGTGCTAATATAGTGAATTATTTATAAACAACACCCAATAGGGTATAAAATATATATACGCAAATACAGATATACCCTATAAGGTGCAATCTGATACAATATTAAAATATGAATAATCTATAATATGCTGCGGCTATTTCACGTAAAAATGGTATATTTGTAATGGTTCAAAAAGACACTGCAAAACAGTGAAAAATGACTCATTGAAACTATAGCTTATTCAATGACCTTTGATTTTCCAAAGGATTAAAATAAAGATATACAACGGATTACAATAAGGTATATACTGCCTTCATCCGCACTGAGATAAAAAGCAATTAACTTTCAATCAGTTAGTTGCTTTTTTATTTTTATTTAATTAAAAAACACATTTTTCATCTATTCTAAATATATCCATTCCTTTTTTCCAATTATATTTTTATATCCTGTAAAAAATCACTAAAATTGTAGCTTATTGTCACTAATCATATGAAAATAGTAAAATTCGGAGGAACCTCCGTAGGTTCAAGTCAGAGTATTCGTTGTATTCTGGATATCTTACAACAAAAATACTCATCAGGAGAAAAGTTCATTGTAGTTTCATCAGCCATGAGTGGAATTACCAATCTATTAACAGACTTATCTCAGACGGCTTCTACGGGAAACGATTTCAAATCCGGACTTACTGAAATTGAACAACGACATTTTTCAGTCATCAAGGAAATGATTGAAGTAAAAAATCAAAATCCGGTTCTTACACAAATTAAACTATATATCAACGAAATAGAGGATCTCCTTCAGGGAGTTTACAGTTTAAAGGAACTAAGTACACAAAGCAAGGATTTTATACTCAGCTACGGAGAAAAATGCTCCACTTTTTTACTGAGTCAGATCGCCAAGCAATACTTTCCTGAAAGTATTTTCGTGGATGCCTCCACTCTGGTAAAAACTGACAGTAATTTCGGAAATGCACGAGTAGATATTCCCAAAACAGAAAAACTAATTCAGGATTTCGTAAATAATCATAAAGATAACGTCTTGTTCATTACCGGATTTATCGCTTCCAATGAAAACAACCGGATAACCACGTTGGGAAGAGGAGGTAGTGATTATACGGCGGCTCTTATTGGGGCAGCAGTAAATGCTGAGGAAATAGAACTTTGGTCGGATGTGGATGGAATGCTGACTGCCGATCCTCGCGTAGTGAAAAAGGCATTTTCTCTACCGGAACTTTCCTATACCGAAGCTATGGAACTCTCTTATTTCGGAGCTAAAGTAATTTATCCTCCGGCTATGATTCCTGCTTTCCAGAAAAAAATCCCAATTCTATTACGAAATACTTTCAATCCCGATTTTAAAGGAACTAAAATTCAGGAAAATACCGATAAAAATTCATATCCGATACGGGGAATTTCCTCCATCAGTGAAATAAGCCTCGTAAATATTACCGGAAGCGGAATGATTGGGAAAATCGGATTCAGTGGGAAATTATTTTCCTTGTTGGCACGTGAACAGATTAATGTTATATTAATTACCCAATCTTCATCTGAACATAGTATCACTTTTGCCATTGAGCCTAAAGATGTTACCAAAGCAAGAGCTGTATTTAACGCAGAGTTTGAACTGGAATTAGAAACCAACAAATTAAATCCACCTACCATAGAAGAACATTTAGCCGTTTTAGCTATTGTGGGGGAGAATATGAAACAAACCCCTGGAATATCCGGGAAACTCTTTCATGCACTGGGAAGAAATGGTATTAATGTTCATGCCATTGCGCAAGGTTCTTCTGAGTACAATATTTCGGTCATTATAAAACGAAAAAACATCGGTAAGGCATTGAATGCCATACATGATTCTTTCTTTGTACAGCTGACCAAAACCTTGCATGCATTTTGTGTGGGAACCGGAAATATCGGGTCTACCCTTTTCCGGCAAATCCAAAAACAAAGCAATTTCTTGCGGGAAAACAATGATATTGAGGTGAAAATTGCCGGAATTACTAATTCCCGAAAAATGGTTATTAATGAAGACGGTATTGACTTAGATAACTGGAAAGAAATTCTGGATAATGGCGAAAAGTCAGATTTGGAACAGTTTGTACAAAATATAAAACTGATGAATCTTTCCAACTGTGTTTTCATAGATAACACTGCAAGTCCGCTTACAGGAAAATACTATCAGGGACTTTTTGAATCGAACATATCGGTTGTTACTTGTAATAAAATCGCTAATTCCTCTTCCTATCAGGACTACAAAATACTTAAGGATACCGCCCGCCGACGTGGGGTGGATTTCTTCTATGAAACCAATGTAGGAGCCGGACTTCCTATTATACGGACTTTAAAGGATTTGATGACCAGCGGAGACCGGATTATAAAAATAGAAGCGATTTTGAGTGGAACGATTTCC
Organism: Apibacter sp.; assembly: GCA_031552575.1. Taxonomy (GTDB): domain Bacteria; phylum Bacteroidota; class Bacteroidia; order Flavobacteriales; family Weeksellaceae; genus Apibacter. The sequence continues at coordinate 243,690 of JAVBMH010000010.1, forward strand.
TATATCTTTAATAATTTCAAAGGGGATATTTCTTTCTACGATGTGGTGAAAAAAGCTCAGGAACTGGGATATACCGAACCTGACCCTCGGGATGACCTAAGCGGAAAAGATTTTATGAGAAAAGTAATGATCTTGGCAAGAGATGCTGGATATACTACAGAGGAAAAAGATGTAGAGCTAGGAGCTATTCTTCCGGAAAGCTGTATGAAGGCCCCTTCCGTTGATGCTTTTTACGAAGAACTGAAAAAAAGCGATTCTCATTTTAACGAAATCAAAGAAAAAGCTGAAAGAGAACATAAAGTGATTCGATATATCGGCAAACTGGAAGACGGAAAAGCCTCCGTAAGTCTGGAACTGGTTGATAATTCACATCCATTCTATAACTTGTCAGGAAGTGATAATATCATCTCCTTCACCACAGAAAGGTACAAATACAATCCTTTAGTTGTAAAAGGACCGGGAGCCGGAGCAGAAGTAACTGCCGCAGGGGTTTTCGCTGATTTAATCAATGTAGGAGCACAATAGGAAAATAATTGAGTGATTGAATAACTGAGTAACAGAGTAATTAATATAGCCTGTCCTTAGAGTATAATTTTTCAAAAAAACCATTACAACATTATCTCATTAATTCATTAGTATATTTACACATTTGCTGAATGTTTAATGAATTGTTGATAGTCCAATATAATTACCCTAAATTTGCTCCAGAAAATTATTGAGATATTTTTTTGATGAAAGAAAAAGACAATATACACGTGTTCGCTCCTGCAACTTCCGCTAATTTTATTTGCGGATACGACATTTTGGGAGTTGCATTGAATGAGCCTGGAGATGAAGTGAAACTGAAACGAGTAGATAAGCCTGGAATTACCATTACAAAAATAACGGGAGATAATGGTCTTTTACCTGTAGATCCGGATAAAAATACGGTAGGAGCTTGCATCAAAATGATTTTACATCACCTGAAAAAGGAAGATATAGGAATTGAAATTGAGCTTCATAAAAAAATGCCTATCGGTAGCGGATTGGGTTCCAGTGCCGCAAGTACTATTGCAGGACTTTTTGCGATCAATCAGCTGTTAGGCAATCCTTTAACTAAACAAGAATTACTGCCTTTTGCACTTAAAGGAGAAGAGCTGGCCTGCGGTCACGGACATGCGGACAATGTAGCCCCTTCATTGTTGGGAGGAATTACTCTGATCCGAAGTTATCAGCCTTTGGATGTAATCAACTTGCCTGTTCCCAAAGAGTTATGTTGCTCTATAATCTTTCCTCACGTTGAAGTTCCAACACGGGCAGCACGGCAAATACTACGGTCAAAAATAGAACTAAAAAATGCAGTTTCTCAATGGGGAAATATAGCCGGACTGGTAACAGGATTATTTTCAGAAGATTATGATTTAATATCCCGCAGTCTGAAAGATGATTTAATTGAACCTACCCGTTCCATATTAATTCCCGAATTTGATGTTATGAGACAAATAACTAAGGAATTAGGAGCATTGGGATTTGGAATTTCCGGTTCCGGACCTTCCGTGGTAGCTTTTACTAAAGGAATAGAAAAAGCCAAGGAAATTACTGAGGCATTAAAATCTCATTTGAAAAGTAAAAATATTGGAAGCAACGGATATTATTCATTTATTAATACACAAGGCGCGAAAGTACTTCCTTAAACCTAAATTATAAAAAACCTTATGAAATTATACAGCACCAATAACAAAGATCTCAGAGTAAATTTTAAAGAAGCGGTTTTCAATAGTTTTCCAGCCGATAAAGGCTTATATATGCCGGTAACCATTCCTCAGCTTCCGGAAAATTTTATTCGTAATCTGACAGATTATTCTTTTCAGGAAATGGCTTTAGAAATTGCAAATTCTTTAATTGGAGATGATATTCCTAAAGAAGATCTGAAAAAAATCGTTTATAATGCTGTTAATTTTGATGCTCCGGTAGTTTCTCTTACCGATCATCTATCCGTATTGGAGTTATTTCATGGTCCTTCATTGGCGTTTAAGGATTTCGGAGCCCGCTTTATGAGCCGCATCATGGCTTATTTGTCTGATAATAATGATAAAACACTGGATATTCTGGTGGCGACTTCGGGAGATACCGGAGGCGCAGTGGCATTAGGTTTTTTAGGTGTGGAAGGAACACGGGTAACTATTCTCTTCCCTAAAGGAAAAGTAAGCAAAATACAGGAACAACAACTGACTACCAATGGAAAAAATATCCGGGCAATAGAGGTGGACGGAACTTTTGATGATTGTCAGGCATTGGTAAAGGAAGCTTTCAATGATCCGGAACTTAATGCTCAATTCCGATTAACCTCCGCAAATTCGATTAATATTTCCCGGTTAATTCCTCAGACTTTTTATTATTTCCACGCCTATACAGAGGCAATCAGGGACGGAAAGAAAGATATTGTTTTTTGTGTCCCGAGCGGAAATTTCGGGAATATCGGGGCCGGATTACTGGCTTACAAAATGGGATTACCTGTAAAACATTTTATTGCCGCTACGAATGTAAATGACACAGTTCCTCTTTATTTACAAAACGGAAATTATCTACCGAAACCATCCATACAAACGTTATCCAATGCCATGGATGTGGGAAATCCGAGCAATTGGATTCGTATCATGGATTTATTCGATAATGATCTGGAAAAAATGCAAAAAACCATAACCGCTTATTCTTTTACAGATAAAGAAACTCTGGCAGGAATAGAGGAAATGCATCAGAAACACAACTATATTACTTGTCCTCATACTTCGGTTGCTTACTTGGCTGCAAAAAAATATAATCAGGCTCATCCTTATGATTACACTATCTTTTTGTCTACTGCTCATCCTTGTAAATTTATAGATGTTTATTCGGATGAATTGAGAAATCAAATCAGTATTCCTGAACAGGTAAAACAACTGGAAGGGAAGGAAAGTCAGGCATATCCGATGAAAAACAGTTTTAAAGAACTCAAAGAATTTTTATTTAACAATTAAAAAAATAACAAAATATTTCTCAATAAAAAATCCCTTTATAGAAAAGGGATTCATGATGATTCAGAATAGGTTTATATTTTTTATTCTTTAATTAATGATATTAATTGTGATTCGGCGTCTATTATATTCTGCCATAACTTTTTCAAGTCACTGTAATATTTTGCCGGAATATTAAATTCATTCATTAATAATCGGGTATTTATTTCGATTTCTTTTCCTTCCTGTTTAATGGTGTAGGTATATTGTCCAAAATTATCTGATATCTGAAATTCCTTGGTTTCCGGCAATGTTTCTATTTTATACCCACCAGGAATAGTAAATTTCACGTTTTTAATTATTTCTGTGGGGGAACCTAATTCTATGGGATATGTTCTTGTTTCGGTTTTAAATATTTGTTCTTTTTCTTTCATAAATAAAAGTGGATTAAAAATTACTTTTTTTCCTGCTTTTACTACGTCTGAAACCGGATCGAACGTAAATGACACATTAAATAAGGTGTTTTCTTTGGCTACTTTCAGGTCTTTTATGGAAAAGCTGTATTCTTTTGCTATGTTTCTCTCATATTTTGTTTTGTCTTTATCATACTTTTCTTCTTCTTCCATTGCAAAGTAGTTATTGCTGGCTTTATTATAGGTTCCAGAAAAGCCAAAGTCAGGACTTATCTGATAGTTTAGTGATCCTGTAGTTGTACTCAATGTCTGATTGGTGAGATCTACTTCCCATACATCATTTTTCTTAATATAGAATCCTCTGTAATTGAGTGCCCGTTTAGGAACCTGATTTAATTTGCTATATCTGCTGGTAGCATCTAAAATATTCAGTTTTCCTCCATCGTAGAATCCCGCAATTACATAATCTAATTTATTAAAAGAAGGAAAAGCATAATTCAGCACTCCGTTAGGTACTGTACTCAAAACTATCGGATTAGCATCTATACCTGCTTCTCTCAACATAACTACCAACAAAAGATTCAAATCGGCACAATTTCCTGTTTTGGTTTCCATAGTTTTCGCCAAATTCTGACTTGCTACTACCCAATTGTTTTCATTCCATCTATAATTTTCCTGAACATAATTTAAGATTGCAGAAGCTTTTTCCGGAGATGTAGAAAGTCCTGTAAGAATTGTTTCTAATGGAAGTTTAAAATTATCTTTTGTTTTTTGATAATATCCTCCAAACTCATCTTCTTTAAGCAACATTTTTCCTATTTCCTGCCAACTACTGGAATAATTCTTAACATCTCCATCCGGAGTAATGATTTTTGCCAGCTCATAGCGGATGGAAGTCCTTATATTCTGATAACTCATCACATAGGGTTCTTTTTCACAAGGTTTCACATTTTCTATCTGCATATTTACTACATTGTAAGGCCTTCCTCCTATTTCTTCTTTGGTTTTGGTTGCTTTTATTTTATTGGCATTCAACCCTCTTAAATCGGGAACATAACTGTAATATGAATAAACTTTTGCTGTGTAATTCATTTTACGTAACGGAATTTCATAATCAAAATATTGAGTAGGAATCCGATAGTCTTTTTCAGTATGAATGGTGTATTTATATTCTAATACTGAACCGTCTTTTACATTGGGAAAGGTAAACTTAAACTGATTCAGGTATTTATCGGTTTTATTTAAAAAAGACGCATCATCTTTTACCTGGGCCTCTGTAATATTGCCGTTATCAAGATTATAAGTGACAGCTTTAAATGCCTCCATTTTATCCTCTTTTTTTGTTTTTGATGAAATATATAGAGGAACGGAATAAGTCAGATATCTTCTTGCTTTGTCTTTATCATAAATTTTAATTCTTTCCATAATCTGAATTGCCATCTCTCCATAAACATTCAATTCAACAGTTACTTCTTTATAAATGATTTCTGCCGGGGATTCCGGACTTATTCCAGATTGAGTATCTTTCAATTCCTGTAAGGAAACATTTCCGAATGAATACTTATTTTGTGAGAATGAAAATATGGTAATGCTAAGACTTAAAAAAAGAAAAATTTTATTCATGTGTATACTATATTTTTTTATCCTTTAATCAACGACACCAATTGGCTTTCAGTTTCTATCATATGTTGCCAGAATTCTTTCAATACTTCATAATAATCTGCCGGAATGAAAAATTCGTTCATTATCAACTCAGTTGTTAACTCAATTTGTTTTCCTTTATCACGAATAATATAACTATAACTACCTAAATTCCCTTCTATCAGGAATTTTTTAGAGGTGGGCAGGGTTTCCACTTTATATCCTTCTGGTAAAGTTATAATGGTGATTTTAGATAGTTTGACGGGTGAACCTAATTCAATAGGATAGGTTCTTTTCTCTGCTTTAAACACTTGTTCTTTATCTGACAGAAACACTAAAGGATTAAAAACCAGTTTATTCCCTACTTTCTCGGCATTAGAAACTGAATTAAATCCAAAAGAGGACTTAAATATGGATTTATTCTGGGAGAATTCTAAGTTCTCAAGTGGAAAACTGTATTTATTTTTAAAGTCTTTCTCAAACTGACTCTTATTTTCCCGGTATTGCTCTATTTTGGTCATTCCGAAATATTGGGTACTTCTGTTTACCATAGTTCCGACACATTCCAAATCGGGTTTTATTTCATAATTTAGGAGAAAAATATCAGAGCTCATGGTTTTATTGGAAAGATCCACTTCATGAATATTATTTTTCTTGATGTAAAATCCTCTATAATTGAGCACTCGTTTAGGAACCTGATTTACTTCACTGTATTTGCTGGTAGCATCCAGAATGTTCAATTCGCTATTACTGTAATATCCGGCAATGACATAATTTAACTTTTGTAAGGATGGAAATGTATAATTTATAATTCCGTTGGAAACCGTACTTAGAACAATTGGGTTGGCATCAATTCGTGCTTCTCTCAACATTGCCACCAACAGGAGATTCAAATCTCCGGAATTTCCGGTTTTTGTTTTTATAACTTTTCCCAGTCCCTGATCAGCAAATACCCCTAAATATTCATTCCATACATAGTTTTCCTGAACATATTTCAAAATAGCTTTTGCTTTTTCATTGTCGGTAGTTGCTCCGGCCAATACGGTTGGCAAAACATCTTTGAACTGATGAGTATTATTATAATAACTTCCAAAATCATCACTATTTAGTAAAGTTGTTCCTACTTTTTCCCAGGTACTTGCATAATTTTTAACGGTTTGTCCGGGTATTTCAACCTTTGCCAGTTCATAACGTATGGAAGTACGGATATTCTGATAATTCAAAACAAACGGTTCCTCTTCATAGGATTTTACATTCTCAATTTTTAATTTAACTATGGCATAAGGATATTCTCCCGGCACATCTTGTGTTTCTTTTTCTGTCTTCACCTTGCCGGCATTCAACCCTCTCATATCCGGTATATAATAAAATATGGATGGAACTTTTACTGCATAGTTCATATATCGTAAAGGAATTTTATAATCGAAATACTGAACCGGAATCTCTGCCATAAAAGGGGAATAAATAGTGTATTTATATTCCAGTATTGAACCATCTCTTACATCAGGAAAGGTAAACTTAAAAAGATTTTTATATTTATGTTTCTCCTCCGTAAAAGTCTGATCACTTTTTATTTTCACTTCCACCATCTTTCCATTTTCCAGGTTGTAAGTGGAACCTCTGAATCCTGAAAGTTTCTCCAAAGAACTTCCGCTTTTATGCAAGGGAACTTCATAAGTTAAAAATTCTTCTGCCCGATCTTTCTGGTATACCTTAATCCTTTCCGTAACCTGAATTTCTAGCTGACCATGTAGGTCTATGGCAAGAAATACGTCTTTATAAATAATTTCTGCAGGCGCTTCGGGTTCTATCGATGATTGTTTTTCTTCAAGTTCTGACTGGGAAATCTTTCCATAGGAATATTTCTGCGAAAAAGAAGAAATAGTAAATAATATGGAAAATAAGGCTGATAGTAAAATTTTCATCATGTTTTTGTGGTATTAATTTTTAAATTATCGTATTTGAAAATGGTATTTCTGAATTTTGCATATTCATTAAATTTTTCTTTCGGATATACTCCTTTTTTTATTTTAAGCATTCGTGTTATGGTTATTTTGTTTTCTTCTTTTTTGAAAAGTAACGTATACATTCCAAACTCGGAGACTTCCATAATATTCTTAGGCAATTCCTCTACAATGTATCCATCAGGCAGTATAAAATTAAAGGTATAAGTATCTGTATAGCCATAAGAAATCTCAAAAGGTAAAGTTCTGTCCAGATCTTTCTGAATATTAGAATTTATCCTTTCTATAGGAACTGCGTTGAAGAACAGATCTTTGCCCAAAACAGAAGAGTATTTCGATACTTTAAAATCCAGATCTACTGTAAAAATACCTTCCTCTTTATTATTGGTCACCTGGCAAGTAGTAAAACTTGGAATAAAAAGATAGGAGAGTCGGTTTTTATAAGTTTCCTGTAGTTTTTTGGAATCCATTCCTGCCAAATACAACCGGTCAGAATATTGTAATCCTTGATAAATCCTGCTTCCCTTCAATACTGCATCTCCGTTTTCCTGTAAATTAATAATAAAATCAGCTTTTTCTGTATTAGTTTCCGAATCGTATTTTTTTGTATTCACTATTTTCGCTCCTTCCGGAGAAATAGCAATTGCATTTCTGTTCACAGTAGAAACTCCAAGTTGGTCAAATGCCATAGCTTGACTAGTATTTTCAAGCCAGATTGTATCGTTTTTTACTGGAACACATAATATTACATGATTTCCTCCCATTTTAGGAAAATCTACATCAAAATTTTCTATGGATTCATCAGAGTTAATCACTGTATAATAGGCTTGAATCCCCACTTCTTTCAAAATACTAAGCATGTAATTTGTCAATGCCTTACAATCTCCATATCCTTTAGCGTATACTTCGGAAGCATTCATAGGTTTCCACCCGCCAATGCCTATAGATACATTTACATATCTGGTTTTATTCTGCATGTACTGATATAATGTCCGTATCTTATCTTTATCTTCTTTCTTATCTTGTACCAGTGAATGTATTTCAGCCTTGGCCTTATCCGGTAATTGCTGAGTTGATTCCAACAAATCAGAATATACCCACTTACCAAATTCATTCCAGTTAGTAAAAGAACCTTCTTTCCCTGCCAAGGAGAACTTAGATAGAGAGAATGAGACTTTGGGTGCTAAAACTTCAATGGAAGGCGATAACGATTCTGAAGGAAGTGGTGAAATATGATTGGCAGAATATTTCCATCCTGTTGATGTTCTTTCTTCATTAATAGAAAATAGAGGTGTAGTATACATTTTTTTCTTTAATTCTATTCCTGAAAGGTTAGATACAGTATAAGAGGAATTCTCTACTGCTACATTTCTGGAAAACAAAGGAATATAATCTCTTAAAAATACAGTGTTGGAACTTTCTGTTTCTACTTCATATTCTATGGTATAAGGATAAGTCAACGGATAATATTCATAGGTCAATGCCCTATATTCCGTATATAAGCTGAATCCATCTGAGGAACTTACATCCATATACTCAGATTTTTTTACTGTTTTTATACTTTTACCCATTTTATCATAAATGGTTGTCTTAATACTTACTATTTTATTCTGAGGATTATAATAAAAATATAATTGGGAAAAAGAATCTTTACTTTTATCAAAGACTGTTACTGCCCGTTTCCTTGTTATTGTCATCTTTTTTTGTGACTGAATGGTAACAGTTGTTTCATCCTTCCTTACTATTGCAGAAACATCTGTAGGCAAGTCTTTATTAATATTCTGAATTGAATATTCTTGTGCTGAAATTATTACAGTGAATAAAATAAAAGTTAAAAAAGATGTTATCTTTTTGTCCAAGACCGATTTCATAGTTTGTTTTTACTTTAGCAAGCGTAAAAATATAAAAATTAACTTACATTATAAATATGATAAAAACCCTATGTTTTTTACAAAAAATATCAGCCTTATTATTTGGAAAATCCTTAGTATCTTTGCGTACAGAAAAATTCATCATAGATGATGCGGACTATGCTTTTATTAGTTTCTGTATTTTACAGTTTTCATCCTGTACAAAGTAACCATCCGAATTTCTGATTTTTCACCAGTTTCATTCATTTCAATCAATAAAAATATCTTACAATTACCATGAAATATAAAAGAATACTTTTAAAACTTAGCGGTGAAGCCCTGATGGGAGGACAACAATATGGAATAAGCCCTGAAATTCTTCAAAACTATTCAACCCAAATTAAGGAAATAACTGATTTAGGAGTAGAAGTAGCTATTGTTATCGGAGGAGGAAATATTTTCAGAGGAATGTCGGGTCCAGCAACAGGAATTGACCGGGTACAAGGTGACTATATGGGAATGCTAGCAACCGTAATCAACGGAATGGCATTGCAAAGCTCTCTGGAAGCAACCGGAGTGAAAACCCGATTACAAACTTCCATCCGGATGGAACAAGTGGCAGAACCTTTCATTAAGAGAAAAGCAGAGCGACATCTGGAAAAGGGAAGAGTAGTAATTTTCGGAGCTGGAACCGGAAATCCATATTTTACAACAGATACCGCAGCAACTTTAAAAGCTATTGAAATAAATGCAGAAATCATTTTAAAAGGAACTCGGGTAGATGGTATTTACAATGCTGATCCTGAAAAAGATAAAAATGCTGTGAAGTTTAACAGCATTTCTTTTGAAGAAGTTTATGCCAAAGGGCTTAAAATTATGGACATGACAGCCTTCACTCTAAGTCAGGAAAATAAAATCCCAATTATTGTATTTGATATGAACAAGCCGGGAAACCTGCTAAAAATTGTTGAAGGGGAAGAAGTAGGAACTTTAGTTACCATTTAATTAATTAAAATTTTATATTTGCAGGGCAACTTTATCTTAATCAGATTATGGAAGAATTAGAGTTAATTATTGATACTACAAAGGAAAGCATGGAGGCTTCAATAAAGCATCTGGAAAGTGCATTTAATAAAATCCGTGCAGGAAGAGCCAATCCAGCAATGTTACAAACCATTCTGGTAGAATATTACGGAGCTCCTACTCCTTTATCTCAAGTTGCCAATATTTCGGTTCCTGACGGAATGACCCTGAGTATTCAGCCTTGGGAAAAGACTACCTTAAGTGCTATTGAAAAAGCTATTTTTCAGGCAAATTTAGGATTTACTCCCAATAACAACGGAGAAACTATAATTATCAGTATTCCTCCTTTAACGGAAGAAAGAAGAAAAGATCTGGCAAAACAAGCCAAATCCGAATGTGAAAATACTAAAATAGGAGTACGAAAAGCCCGACAGGAAGCTAATTCGGATATCAAAAAAATCGACAGTTTATCAGAAGATCAAAAAAAGGATGGAGAAGAGCAGATTCAGGTATTGACGGACAAATATATAAAACTGGCAGAAGAACATCTGGAAAAAAAAGAAAAAGAAATAATGACTGTATAAGGTAGTTATTTATTACATACTAAAAGTCGGTTTCTTACACAGTAAAAACCGACTTTTTTATATAGAACCAAAAAAATTATAAAAGAATCAAACTAAAATGTCAAAAAGAATAAGCGTTATCGGACTGGGATTAATCGGAGGATCTATGGCTTTGGATTTGAAAAAAAGCGGTTTTGCCTCTGAAATTATCGGGGTAGATAAATCCAAACTCCATGAAGAACAAGCATTGGAATTGGGGATTGCCGATAAAATTCTGCCTTTGGATGAAGCCATACAAAATTCCGATCTGGTTATTTTGGCTACTCCGGTAGATGCTTGTCTTTCCCTTTTACCTCAGATTTTAGATATTCTTCCTCCTAATGTTATTGTTACTGATGTAGGTTCCACCAAATCTTCCCTGATTCAGAAAGTAAAGGATCATCCTAACCGGAAATCTTACGTTGCTTCCCACCCTATGGCAGGAACGGAATACAGTGGTCCGACAGCTGCTTTTCACGGCTTGTTTAAAGACCGGGTTGCGATTATCTGCAATTCTGAGCAATCTTTCCCGAAAGCCGTAAATACAATTTCCGAGCTTTATTTTCATTTAGGTTCCAAACTTATTCTTATGGATTCCGAATCTCACGATGAACATGTAGGTTACGTTTCCCATCTTTCCCATGCTATTTCTTACGCTTTGGCAGTTGCTGTTCTGGAAAAGGAAAAAGATGATGCTGCCATATTCAATCTTGCTGCAGGAGGATTTGCCTCAACTGTTCGTCTGGCAAAAAGTTCCGTAGATATGTGGTTGCCTATTTTCGAACAAAATTCCAAATACATTCTTCCTATTATCGATATTTATCTGGAAAAACTTTCTCAATTCAAATCATTTCTGGAAAAGGGAGAAACCGATAAACTTTCCGACTTCATTAAGGAAGCAAACCGGATTAAGGAAAAACTGGAGAAAAAGTAACAACTAAATTTACGATTTGGAAATTACGATTTACGAATGATTCTAACTTCTAATTTCATAATTCGTAATTTAAATTCTATTCATCAAAATCATTGGGGTATCTTTTTTTTACCCTTTCTACTGCTTGTAATACTTTGATTTCATTCACCTTTTGAAATTCATTGAGTTTTTTGGTTATTTCTTCCGAGAACGGAGAAAGAATGCGAGCAGCCAGTAATCCGGCATTTTTAGCAGCATTCAATGCTACAGTTGCTACCGGTATTCCATTAGGCATTTGCAGTATGGAAAGAATGGAATCCCAGCCATCAATGGAATTGGATGATTTTATAGGAACTCCTATCACCGGAAGGGAAGTTTGTGAGGCAACCATTCCGGGAAGATGAGCAGCACCTCCAGCTCCGGCAATGATCACTTTTAATCCCCGTTCGTAAGCAGATTGTGCATATTCTGACATACGACCCGGTGTTCTATGAGCGGAAACAATAGTCAGTTCATAAGGTATCTGAAACTCATTCAGTATTTCTGCTGCCTGTTCCATCACAGGAAGATCGCTGTCACTTCCCATAATAATTCCGACTAAAGCTGTACTCATTTTGATATGACTTTTAAATTAGATTTTATGAATTGTATTTTTTCTTCTACTTCTGCTTTACATTCTCCTAAAACCGTAACATGACCCATTTTTCTTCCGGGTTTGGTTATTTTCTTTCCGTATAAATGGATATAAATTTTAGATGAAGATACTAATTGTTCCAGTCCCAAATATTCCGATTCTCCTTCATATCCTTCTTCTCCTATCAGATTTACCATAGCAGAAAATTTCTGTGTGGAAACATCTCCTAAAGGCAAATTGGTAAGCACTTTGAGCATCTGATCGTATTGAGATGATGCATTGGCTTCAATAGTCTGATGTCCGCTGTTATGAACCCGGGGAGCTATTTCATTTATTAAAACTACTCCGTTTTTCAACAGAAACAATTCTATACAGAAAATTCCTGGCGTCTGAAATGATTCTACTGCTTTTAAACTGATTTCTTTTGCTTTTTTTGCTGTATCGAGATCGATTTCTGCCGGAGAAAATAAGTAATCAACCAAATTCAATTTTTCATCAAAAACCATTTCCACAACATCAAAAACCTGAGTTTCTCCTTTTTCGTTTTTGGAAACCAAAACGGACAATTCCTTTTCTATAATTGCTACTTTTTCTATTACCGAAGGTTCATCCCATACCTTATCCAACTCTGTTCTGTTTTTTATCAGCTGAACTCCTTTTCCGTCATAACCTCCTACCCTCAGTTTTTGAACAAATGGAAAGGATAGTAATGTGTTATTTACTAATTCTTCTTTATTTTCTATTAAATAAAAATCGGCTGTAGGAAGATCGTATTTTTTGTAAAATTCTTTTTGTAATCCCTTATCTTTTATAGTTTCCAGACATTCCGGATCAGGAATAATCTTCTTTCCTTGTTTTTGAAGTTCTCTTAAAGCTTCTGTATTTACATTTTCTATTTCAATACTGATTACGTCCTTATCTTTCCCAAAATCCAGAACAGCCTGATAATCTTTAAAATTTCCCTGTGTAAAATAATCCCGAAACACGGAACACGGCGCCTGATTATCCGGTTCCAGAAAATAAATTTCGTAAGGATAATTCATTGCGTTCTGCATAAACATTCGTCCTAACTGTCCTCCACCTAAAATGCCTATTTTCATCTGTTTTAACAATATAATTGAGATACAAATATAGGAATTTACAAGATATTTAATGAGATAATATGCCAATAAATCAAAATGCCAATTAGTAAAATTAAAAACAATTGTTATCCGTAAATCTAAAATCAACAAGAATACTTTTTACTTCCTACATTTTACAACAATCTTTTTTACTTATCTTTGTGTTTACTTAAATTCCACAAAATGAAAAAGATATTCTACCTATTTTTCTTATTAGCAACTGTTTTTTCTTTTTCCCAAGAACTGGTATTAATTAAATTTAAAGATAAACCTTCCAAATCTCATTATTTATCTAATCCGATTGAAATGCTTACTCAAAAAGCATTGGACCGAAGAGCTAAATATTCCATTCCTTTGTCGGACAATGATGTGCCAGTAGAAACTTCTTATGTTACCGATCTCAGGAGTCTTGGTATTTCTGTCATCGCTGTTTCCAAATGGTTTAACGGAGTTTTTTCGGAAGTTACGGATGTTCAGAAAACACAGATTCTGACTCTTAGCTGCGTTCAGGGAATTGAATCTTTTGTCAAAAATTCTTCCGGTTCCAGGATGAAATCAAAGATAAAAACTTTACCTCTATTTAAGAATATGGCTGCTTCAACCGATACTCAAATCAATCAAATCGGACTGAATTATCTGCATGATAACGGATTTAAGGGAAACGGAATAACGATTGCCGTCTTAGATGCAGGTTTTCCCGGTGTGAATACGGTTTCTGCCTTTGACCATATGCGACCAAATATAAAAGGTGGATATAATTTTGTGGATCATACTGATTCTTTTTATTCACGAGATCAACATGGAACAGAGGTTTTATCTACCATTGGAGGATATGTTTCCGGGCAATACAATGGAACTGCACCGGATGCCAACTTTTATTTATTTATCACTGAGAAAAAAGAATCTGAAATTCCACAGGAAGAGGTTTGGTGGATTGCTGCCGCAGAAAAGTCGGATAGTTTGGGTGTAGATATTATTAATTCGTCTTTAGGGTACAATACTTTTGATGATTCCCGCTATGATTATACTCTTGCTGATCTGGACGGAAAAACTTCCTTTATTTCCAGAGGAGCACAAACCGCTACCGAAAAGGGAATTTTTGTAGTAGTGGCAGCGGGAAATGAAGGAAATAATCCTTGGAAAAAAATAACAGTTCCTGCGGATGTTCAGGATGTTTTTGCTATTGGAGCTGTAAATAGTAGTGGTTTTCCCGGCTCTTTTTCTTCTTATGGCCCAACTGCTGACGGAAGGATTAAACCGGATGTAAGTGCTTTAGGGGTTAGTGCTGCTTTTTTCTATTCTAACGGAATCTTAAGTTATGGGAATGGAACTTCTTTTTCTTCTCCTATTATAGCAGGAGCAGTTGCTTGCTTACTACAAGCGTATCCTACAATTTCTCCTTCTGTCTTGCGTCAAAAAATACGGGAATCTGTGAATTTGTATAGTTCTCCTACCGATCAAATGGGATACGGAATCCCTAATTTTGCTACTGTATTTCAGGCATTAGATGTGAAAGAAGTACAACCAAATTCCAATGACTTATCTATTTATCCTAATCCTGTACGGGATGGAATTTTACATCTGAAAATTAATTCGGGAAAGGTTGAAAATACGGAAATAAATTTCTTTAGTTATACCGGACAACTGATTTATTCGGAAAAAATAACTCTTTCTTCAGGGGAGAATCATATAACTATTACTCTTCCTCCTAATGTAAAAAAGGAATCTCACTTTATTTTAAAAATGAAGCTACCGAATGGGAAAATAGTATCTCAAAAGATTATGGTTTTATAATTTTTAAGATTTTTTCTTTTTGTAGATAGGAACTGTACTACAGGCTTCCCCGAACATCAGGGAAGAAACCACTGGTTTTAATTTTTGTACTAATTGTAAGTAAGCATTTTGAGGTACTGGTTTGTGTGAACATCCTTTTACAATGACTTTTTTATCGTGGTATTCTTCTGTCTTTATATTATTGATGATCTGAGTGTAAATATCCCGTTCCAGTTCTTCCAATGTTCCGAAAGATACTGATTTTGCGACTCCTGTCAGATAGTTGGCAACCAGTAAATAAGCCCAAGAAGGAATAATGGCATCTGAGGAACAGGTAACTGCTACAAAAGTATCTTTGTACTGATCCCAGTCGAGTTCTGAAAGTGCCTGCCTGAAATCTTTCTCTTTTAAAATCAGTTCTTCGTATAAATAGTCTTTCAGATCAAAAACCAATCGTTTTTCTATGGGATAATAATCTTCCAAATCTATGGTTATTAATCCACTTTTTTCTATTTTATTGATTATTTCATCCATTTTTAGTGTCTGTTTTATTCTTTCAATAAATCAGGCCTTTTTTCCTGCGTACGTTTATAGGCCATTTCATGCCGCCATTCTTCAATTTTACTGAAATTTCCGCTTAATAAAATTTCCGGCACTTTCAATCCTTTGTATTCTTCCGGCCGGGTATAAACCGGTGGAGCCAGTAAATCATCCTGAAAGGAATCATACAAAGCCGAAGTTTCATCATTTAATACTCCCGGCAATAACCGCACCACGGTATCAATCAGAACGCAGGCTCCTAATTCCCCTCCACTCAACACATAATCTCCTATGGATATTTCTTTGGTTACAAATAAATCCCGGACTCTCTGGTCTACTCCTTTGTAGTGTCCACAAAGAATCAATAGATTTTCCTTTAAAGATAAAGTGTTACAGGTTTTCTGATTTAGGGTTTCTCCATCCGGAGTCATGTAGATGATTTCATCGTATTTCCTTTCTGACTGTAATCGAGAAATACATTTATCAATGGGCTCTACCATCATTACCATTCCTGCTCCTCCTCCATACTGGGTATCGTCCACCTGTTTATAATTCCCTTTGGCGTAATCACGTAAATTATGAAAATGAAATTCTACTAATCCTTTTTCCTGCGCCCGTTTCATTATGGATTCCTGAAGCGGACTTTTCATCAGGTCGGGAACTACCGTAATAATATCTATTCTCATTAATCCGTATTTATTAACCGAACTTTCAATCCGATTACCAGTTTTTCGTTTTTTTCAGTGTCGTTATATGTGCCAAATGATGATTTCCATGCCAGGCATAAAAACCTATGATTTCATCTAACGAAAATTCTTTTTTATGCTCGGGATGAATAAAGGTTCTTTTTAATTCTTTTTCTGATAAGGATTTAAGTAAACCTACCCATCTTTGGAGCAATCCATCCAGTATTTTTAATGATGGTTCTATCGGAAGATTCTTACTATCAGGAAGTTCTGCCCAAGGTTTTTCAAAATAGGGTTTAATTACCGGTTTTTCTTCTGTTAAGGCTAATTTAATCCGGATAAAGGAGTTCATATGACTGTCTGCCAGGTGATGAACTACTTGTCGAATCGTCCAACCATCCGGTCTGTATGGTGTATTCAATTGTTCGTCCGACAAATTTTCAACTTCTATTTTGAGTCTTCCAGACAATGATTCTATTTCATCAATCCATTTATTTACCAGTTCTTTGGTAATTATTTCCGGTCGTTCAAACTTCCCAATCGGATATTTTAGTTTTTCCAGCTCCATTTTATTTAAAGAATTTCCATCGTGGAATAATCGGCACTAAAGCAAATCCAATAAAGAAATACAAACCATGTATGGCATCTAATTCTGCAAAGCCTAGGGACAAATGGAAAAGAATATCCACAATCAGTGCTGTCGCAAAAAGATAAATTCCTATTTTCCTAAAATCATAGGTAAGATAAGAACCAACCAGCATTATAATCCCAAATAGTATGTTCAGAATAAAAAACCAAATGGGTGCTCCGGGAAAATAAATTTTCAAGAAACCTAAAATTCCTAAGAATATGGGAATACACCCCATAAATCCCATATAAACAACAGCTAAAATAAATCCTGTTGATTTTTTTTCTTTTACTTCAAAATATTCTTTGGGGCGTTTTCCAAAGATTTCTTCATCATCACTCATATTTCTAAAATTTATTTTTTATTATAAAACTATGGTAAATATAGAAAATAATATCTTAAAAAGCAGCAAGGCGGAACAATTGTTCCGCCTTGTTTTCTTGTTATTTCATACAACCTCTAGAATAAAAAGTCGTATCCTTTCTGACTTTGTTTCTCATATTTTTCCTCATCGAACTTATACAGCTTAGCTGATTTTCTTGAGGTAGAATTATCTGTCATATTTGTTTCAACAATCAACTGGGAATTAACTATTTTTTTTCTGAAATTTCTTTTGTCCATTTCCCTGTTTAAAGCAGTTTCATATAGTTTTTGCAATTGAGAAATTGTAAATAACTCCGGCAACAAATAAAATCCGATTGGTCTTCGTTTTACCCGTCGTTTCAATCTTTCTTTTGCATATTCTATAATTTCGTTATGGTCATAGGCCAAATCGGGAATTTTAGAATATTCTATCCATTCTTCATTTCTGCTTTCAGAATGTTTCAACAGTTTCTCATCTAACTTGACAGTGGCATAATGGGCAACGTTAATTACTCTTCCTAAAGGATTTCTGAACACTTTAGCAAAGGCTTTTAGTTGTTCTACATATATGTCATCTGTTTGAGTATGAATGAGAAGTAATTCTTTGACTTTAGTTTCAATGCTTTCATTTGATTTGACATAAATTGCGGGCAAAAGCATTGCGCCTGCAAAGGGATCTCTTTTCTTTTTCCTAAGCAAAACAAGGAGCTTTTCTCCATCAAATCCAAATAAAACCAAAGAAGCTGAAATTGCTACATTAAAATAAATTTCTTTTTCTTCGGGTAACATTAAATTGTTATTTGAACAGAGCGTCCATCAGTCTATTCTGGTCATTGATGTTTTCTTCCAGGGAAATCATACTTTCAGTCCTTAAAACATCGTCAATATCATCAATCTGATAGATCACATTTTTTGCATCTTCTGCATCTTTGGCACTGATTTTACAATAAATATTGTATTTTCCAGAAATTACATTCGCAGTAGTAACATTAGGAATTAAGGCTAATTTTTCTAAAACAGCCTGAGTTTTACTGGATTTGGTAAGCAATATTCCAACATAAGCAATAAAACCGTATCCTAATATAGAATAATCAATGTTCAATGAAGTTCCTCTGATAACTCCGGCATCTTCCATCTTTTTAACTCTCACGTGAATGGTTCCGGCTGAAACGTCCATTTTTTTAGCGATTTCTGTAAAAGGCATCCTCGTGTTAATTGACAAAAACTGCAGAATTCTCTTATCCGTGTCGTCTATATAAAATTTCTCTTTCATGGTAAATATTTATTATTTGATAAATTTATTTATTGTTATTTGCAAATGTATGAAATATATTTACATCTTGTTTCAGTTTTTATATAAATATTATAAAATATGAGCAAAATCATTGTTAATAGAACAAATCTATTAATTAATATTAAGTATACACTATTTAATTTTTATCTTTGTTCTTATTTATTGTAAAAAATATTGGAAGTTTATACTATCATTTTCAGTTTATTGTGAAAAATATTTTAAAAAAAATACAAAATCATTTTAATGGAAGTTCTGAGGAACAAATGAGGGGTACTTCCAAATGGAAAGCGGAACTCCATGAAATTATTTTTGAGTCAGATACTCTTAAAGGAAAGATATTCGACATTACTCTTTTATTTTTTATAGGACTGAGCACTCTCATTATCATGCTGGAAAGTGTTTCCGGAGTAAATCATAAAATAGGATTCTGGCTTTATATTCTGGACTGGTGGGTAACCATTTCTTTTACTGTTGAATATATTTTACGATTAACGAGCGTAAAAAATCCTAAAAAATATGCTGTTAGTTTTTATGGAATTATAGATCTATTATCCATCATCCCTACTTATTTAAGTGTATTTTTTATTCAGTCACATTATCTGGCTATAATCAGGATATTACGTTTGTTACGGATTTTCCGGGTGTTAAAATTAGGAAATTATATTAATGAAAGTAATTTGATTTTACTTTCACTTCGAAATAGTAAACGGAAAATCTTTGTGTTCCTGTATTTTATTCTTCTTACTACCCTGATTTTAGGTGCTTTGATGTATGTTGTTGAAGGAGGACATAACAGTGAGGGATTTTCCAGCATTCCACAATCTATGTACTGGGCTATTGTTACTCTTACTACAGTGGGTTATGGAGATGTTGCCCCAACAACAATAGTAGGGAAAATAATCGCCTCAGGAATTATGATCTTGGGTTATTCTATTATTTCTGTTCCTGCGGGATTAATTTCCGTGGAATACCGGAGAAGTCAGATTTTTCGGGAAAACACACAGATTTGCAGAAATTGTATGGCAGAAAACCATGAATCGGATGCTATTTACTGTAAACGTTGTGGACATATTTTAAACGAATCTACAGGAAAAGAAAATACCACTATTAATTCTTAGAAAAAATGTTCACAGATGAATATTATATGAAAATGGCTCTGCAACAGGCAAAGGAAGCATTTTCCAAAGATGAAATCCCAGTGGGGGCCATTGTAGTTTCCGATAATAAAATCTTAGCCAAAGCCCATAATCTAACCGAATCATTGACTGATGTTACGGCACATGCCGAAATGCAGGCTATTACTGCTGCAAGTAATTACCTGGGAGCAAAATATTTAATTGATTGTACTCTGTATGTAACTTTGGAACCGTGTATTATGTGCGCTGGAGCTTTATACTGGTCACAGATAAGCAGAGTTGTTGTTGGAGCCAGAGATGACAAAAGAGGTTTCATATCCAATGGTATTCACCTTCATCCTAAAACGGAATATATTTCCGGAATTCTGGAAACAGAATGTTCTCAACTACTTACAGATTTTTTCCGGTCTAAACGAATATAAAACTAAATGAATAAGGTAACAATCCTGTAAACTCCCATTGCTAGTAAGGCACTTACCGGAATTGTGAGAACCCATGCCCATAACAGTTTAATGGTAATTCCCCAACGAACGGCAGATACTCTTTTTACTAATCCTACTCCTATTATGGAACCTGTAATGGTATGGGTTGTACTTACCGGAATCCCTAAATGTTCGCTTAGAAACAAAGTAATAGCTCCTGACGTTTCAGCAGCTACTCCTTCCAATGGAGTTACTTTGGTAATACGAGTTCCCATGGTTTTTACAATTTTCCATCCTCCCGACATGGTTCCCAACGCAATAGCAACGAAACTACTTATCGGAACCCACCAGTAATCTGCTGTAAAATGCTGAAATCTTTCAGCTATTGTAAGATTTACATATTCCGGATCATGTAAAATATTTACTTCATAAAATATAAAAGCCGCCCCAATAATCCCCATTACCTTTTGGGCGTCATTCCCTCCATGCCCGATACTGAAGGCAGCGGAAGATAACAACTGAAGCTTTTTAAACCATTTATCTGCTTTAAAGGGATTCGAATTTTTACAGATGTTAATTATGATCAGGGTAATTATGGACGACATTACCATTCCTATAAAAGGAGCAATAAAAATAAACAGTATAATAGGTATAACTACCGGATAGTTAATTACTGCATTTACTCCGTCGGAAAATCCTCCTACATGAGCCATGGCTGCTCCGATGAATCCTCCGATCAATGTATGGGAAGAGGAAGATGGAATTCCTGCCCACCAGGTAAATAAGTTCCAGAAAATAGCAGCTACCAATCCTGAAAAAATCACATAGAGATTGATAAAATCCACATGAACCGATTTGGCTATGGTATTCCCGATTTTAAATTCTCCCACAACATATAATGAAACAAAATAGGCCACAAAATTGAAAAATGCTGCCCACAAAACTGCCTGAAACGGAGTTAATACTTTGGTCGAAACAATGGTCGCAATCGAATTTGCTGCATCATGAAACCCATTGATATAATCGAATATTAAAGCTAATATTACAATAATGATAAGTAAAGTCATTGAAAAACTTTTAAGAATATTTAACTAAAATGGATTCTATTATATTCGCAGACTCTTCACATTTATCTGTAACGTCTTCTAAATATTCCAGCACATTTTTGATCTTGATAATATCCAGTACGTCTCTTTTGCTTTCAAATAATGCGCTTAATTCATTACTAAAAAGGTCATCCGCTACATTTTCCAGCCGATTGATTTCAACACAGGAAGCAAAAACTTCTTTAGGTTTCTTAAAATCCCGTAAATTGTAAATGGCTTTTTGCAATTCTAAAACACTGACATTAATGTAATCGGCAAATGTGGTAAAACCCGGTATGAAAGGAGATTTGTATAACAAGGTGTATTTTGAAGAAGCATAGATGAAATCGGCTATATCATCTAAAGAGGATGCCAAGTGATGAATGTCTTCCCGGTCAAATGGTGTAATGAAATTTTTTCCTAATTCTACAAAAATGTTGTGGGTTAGTTTATCATTTTTGTGTTCATAATCCTCCATTTTTTTGTAGAAGGTTTCCGTGATCGTTTCCTGTGACTTCATTCCTTCCACCATGTCTTTTGACATAGCAGCCAGATTATCTGCAACCTGTTCGAATAGCGTATAAAACACTTTATCTTTTGGTTGAAATAACCTGAAAAATGCACTGATACTCATAATATGCTCTTTAGTTAATTTTTCAGTGCAAATATACCGTTTTTTACATTAACGAAAATGTAACTTATAAATTAGTTTTCCACAAAATAGCATGATTAATCGTGATTTTTCTCACATAATCCGGTTTTCCAATTCATGAATTTGTTTAAGAAGTTTGTCTAAATTCATAATTTTTTTAAATAATTCCAACCTTCTTTCTTCTGATAAATCTTCCTCTTTTAATTCCAAAGCTAACTCTCTTTTCATTTCAAAGATTTTCATTGCTTTATATTTGAGAATGACGTCTTTAGTGTTTTTAGATAAATTTTGTTCTACAGTAGGAACAAAAATTTCTTTGGTTTCCCAATTATCGCTTATAGAGTATTTTTTTAGCATTTTTTCGGCAGCAAACCGATTAAATTCTTCCTCTTCCGATTTAACAAAAAATTCTCCTGTACGTAATTCATTTTTTTCAATTCCTTCTACAATATCTAAAAATATCTTATTATAAAATTCAATGGAAAAGTGAATGTCATCATCTTTAAATCTCTGGATAATTTCTTCTATAACTGTTGTTTTATAAGGTTCTTCTTCCTCAACATAATTAATTAATACTTCATAATTTCCGTAGGAAAGCATCAAATCCAGAATATCTTCTTCAATTTTATAGGTAAAATCTACTTCTTCCTGTTGGGTAACAGCCACCGGCTGTAATTTAATTTGTTGTCTGGCTTCTTTTTTATCAATCTGGTTTTTCTGCTGGATTAGCTGCGCCAGTTCGCTAAACAAAACCTGTTCGGAAATATCTAAAAGCCGGGAACATTCTTTAACATAAATTTCCCTCTGAATCAGATTCTTTATTAAAGAAATACTTCCCACAATATCCCGGATCAGCCCTGCTTTCTTTATAGGATCTCCTTGTGTTTCTTCCAGTAACACATCGGTTTTGAACTGAATAAAATCTTTTACATTTTCTTTGAAAAACAATTGTAATTCTTCCGGAGAATGACTTCGCGCAAAACTATCGGGATCATTTCCTTCGGGAAAAAGTAATACCCGCACATTCATATCCTGTTCCAGAATCATATCAATTCCACGGAATGAGGCTTTTATTCCTGCGGAATCTCCATCATACAAAATGGTAATATTATTCGTCAACCTTTTGATTAAACGGATTTGTTCTACTGTTAAAGAAGTTCCGGAAGACGCCACTACGTTTTTTATTCCGTTCTGATGCAAAGAAATCACATCCATATATCCTTCTACTAAAAAACAGTTGTCTTCTCTGGTTATATAAGACTTCGCCTGAAAAAGTCCGTACAGAACCTGGCTTTTGTGATAAATTTCACTTTCCGGAGAATTGAGATATTTCGCAATTTTTAAGTTATTCTGTAGAATTCTTCCTCCAAAGCCCAATACTCGTCCGGAGAAACTATGAATCGGAAAAATCACTCTTTCACGGAAACGATCGATTCCCTGTTCCATATCTTCTTTGAAAATACTCAATCCGGATTGCTCCAGTGCATCTTTTTTGTATCCTTTGTTTAAAGCAAAACGGGTAAATGCTCCTTTTTCTTTTAAGGAATATCCTAACTGAAATTGTTTGATTATATCATCTCTTAAATCCCTTTCTCTGAAATAGGAAAGGGCTATGTTCTGACCTTCTTCCGTGTTCCAAAGCTGATCCTGAAAATATTCGTTCGCTACTTCGGAAAGCTGATACAGACTTTCTTTGTTTAGCTGGATTTCTTTTTGTTCTTCTGAAATTTCAACCTGATCTTCTTCTATTTCAATGTTGTATTTTTTAGCCAGGTATCTTAGCGCTTCCGGATAAGTGTAATGTTCCTGCTCCATGATGAAGGTAACTACATTACCTCCTTTTCCGGAAGAAAAATCTTTCCAAATCTGCTTGGCGGGAGAAACCATAAATGATGGCGTTTTTTCATCAGCAAACGGGCTCAATCCTTTATAGTTACTTCCTGATTTTTTCAGGTTGACAAAATCGGAAATAACTTCTTCTACCCGTGCCGTAGAAAATATTTTATCTATAGTTTCCTTGGAAATCATAAATACAAAAATACATTATTTTGGGAAGTTCTGTTTTTTTAGTCAAAAAACGTTGCAGAATATCCTATAATTATAAAACAACTTGAGTTATAATTATTTTGATTTTTATTATATCGAACTCACATTTAAATATGTTCAAAGAGATTTACAAATCCCTTTTTTTTACTAATAGATAGGACAGATAAATGAAAACCAATGTATAAATGAAAGTAGAAATACAAAAAATCCAATCAACAGTTCCTTGTATAAAAGGGCTTCCTCCTCTCATGTAGTTCTCTATACTCATTTGGGGAAATTTAATTAAGTTAGAAGAAGATTCCAAAGGCAGGTAAGCATAAATCATTTTACTACTTAATTGATGATCCTGCTCTAAAAGTTTAAACCGAAACAGGCCCTCTATACCTCCAATCATTTTTTCCAAAACCCACCAAACGAACAATAACACTAAGGAAAAAGCTGTTTTCTTTAATAAAAATGCCAGAAACATACAAAAACTGAAAAAGAAGATTAGTTTCAGCAGGTAAGCAACTATAAATTCTATTCCCTGAATTCCGACTCCTGATTTTTCTGTGTAATAACTTCCTAATCCTAAACAAATAATTGCTACAACCAATGTGGAGAATACGGCAAAAACCAGATTGGTCAATAGTTTAGACCCTACAAATTCTTTTTTGCTCAATCCGTCTATTAAATTCTGTTTTAATGTCCGGTTGGAATACTCATTGGTAATATTGGTTATTATAATTACTGCAAGAAAGAACTTTCCTATAGCAGCAAAATAGGTAATATTCTGCCATACATAAGGAAAACTGAAAGCTCCTAATTTGGCGAAATTAATGTTCAGCCCGTTCATGTCCGGACTAAACAGGGAAATGAAACATCCCATCAATACCATTAATATAAAATATATAATAATGAACACTCTGGCTGACTGATAATAATAAAGCTTATTCCATTCTATTTTCAATAACCGCAACATCTTAATTCTGATTTTTAATAAGGTTAAAAAACTGTTGTTCCAGACTTTCTTTTCTGCGAACCAGATGACTCAACGAAATTCCTTTTTCAAAAAGAAGTTTATTTAATTCTGAAGGCTGAATTTCTTTTTCAATGATTGCAGTTATTTTATTGTCTGCACTTTTAACGATCTTACTGAAATACGGAAGTGTATTCAATTGTTGAACCAATGCTTCAGAGTCTGAAGCTCCCAGTTCAAAAAAGCCCAATCCGGCCGACATCGCATCCACCGAGCCTGAATACAAAGTTTTTCCCTTATCTAAAACAACTACATGGGAACAAACTTTTTCTACTTCATCCAACAGGTGACTGGCCAAAATAATGGTAGTTCCTGTGGAAGCTATCCTTTGGATAAGTTGTCGTATTTGAATAATTCCCTGCGGATCAAGTCCATTGGTTGGCTCATCCAAAATGAGTACATCCGGATCGTTGAGAATCGCTCCGGCAATGGCCAGGCGTTGCTTCATCCCTAAAGAAAAGGAACTGAATTTGTCTTTTCTACGTTCTAGTAATCCTACCAGTTCCAGTTTTTCATTGATTTTTGATAAAGGTGATCCTTTTATTTTCGATACAATCTGTAAGTTTCTTTCGGCAGATAAATAAGGGTAAAAATTGGGTCTTTCAATAATGGCTCCAATTCTTTTCAAAGATTCTGTACTTGGCTCTTTTCCAAACCATTTCCATGAACCACCCGACGGATTTATCACATTCAGAATCATCCCTAATGTAGTAGATTTCCCGCTTCCGTTGGGTCCCAGTAATCCGTAAACATTTCCTTTTTCTACTGTGAAACTCAAATCATTTACTGCTATCAGCCTGCTAAAATTTTTAGAAAGGTGACTGATTTCCAAAACCTCCTCCATGATATTTTCTGTTTAAACTAACGATTAATGTGGCTTAGACTTAGTCTTATCCTCGTCTGAGGAGTTCCATATCTTTATTTTATCATTTTTGTTAATCCCTTGTACTTCCACATACAATCCGTCTGAAAGTCCTAATTTAACAAAGACTTTTTTATAGGTTTTGTCTGGTTGTTGAATTTCTACAAACGGTTTTTCATTTTCGTATTGTACCAGAGCTTCCCGAATGGCCAGTACATTTTTTCTTTCGTTAAGCACTACTTCCGCATTGGCACTGTAACCCGCCCGGATATTCACTCCCGCAGGAATAGTAATATCTGCCTTAATTTCATATTTTACTGCTCCGTTCTCTTCTTTCCCCTGAGGTGAAATAAATGTAAGAACTCCGTCTATATATTTGTCTTGCAATGCCCCTACCACTATTTTCAACGGCATTCCTTCATGCATTTTTCCTGCATCTGATTCATCTACTTTTCCTTCAAAAATCATTTTATTAACGTCGGCTACACTAGCTATGGTTGTTCCTGCATTAAATGTATTGGCTTCTATCACCTGGTCTCCAACCTCTACCGGAATTTCCAGAACCAATCCGTTTGCGGTTGAACGAATCTGAATGCTGGCAAGATCTTCCAATCCCGGAGTTACACCTGTTCTGGCAATATCATATTCTTTCTGTGCCTGATTTAATGTTTGCTGGGCCATTTTATACTCAGTTTCAGAATTTTCATACTCCTGTTTGGATATTACTCCCTGGCTAAATAAAAGTCTTTGACGGTCAAATATTCTTTTCTGGTTATTTAATTGTATCCTTGCCGAATTTATGGACTGCATAGCCGCATTTACATTGGAAACAACAGGAACTACTCTTATGGTCGCAATCAATTGACCTAATTTTACTTCTTCTCCTTCTTTAACATCAATTTGTTTTATAATTCCGGATATATTAGGTTTGATTTCGATTTTTTCTTTAGGATTTATTTTTCCTGTAGCTACTGATTTTTGCTGAATGGACATAACAACCGGAGATTCTGTTGAAAATTTTTCATCGGTTTGTGTGTTGGTTTTTATTACATACCAAATACAAAATAATAGAAGAACAATAAAAATAACGGCTAAAACAATTTTAATAGTCTTTTTTTTCATGACAGCTAAATTCTATTGGAATAAGTCTGATACTGTTTGATTTTGTTACACAAAAGTAATTCTTTTATTCTCTTCTAAAAAAACTTTGATTTTAAAATCTTATTTCTGTTCTTTTTATTCTATGTTTCGTTCTTCATTAAATCAATCTATAAAAAATCTAATCTTATAATTATATTTGTAGAAACCTAAAAACAGAAAAAATATACATTTTAATGAATCTTTCTCTGCCGAATAAAATTTTACAGTCTTACTGGGGTTATGAAGAATTTCGTGATCCTCAAAAGGAGATTATCCTCAGTATATTGGAAGGGAATGATACCATTGCACTTCTGCCCACCGGTGCAGGAAAATCCATTTGTTATCAGGTTCCTGCCCTTTTAGGAAAAGGAACTTGTATAATTATCTCCCCATTATTAGCGTTAATTAAAGATCAGGTTTTCCAGCTTAAAAAAAGATCTGTTCCTGCCGAATATATTTCCTCCGAGCAAACGGCAGATCAACAAGGAGTTGTTTTCAACAAATTAAGAAATGGCGAATTGAAATTATTATATGTTTCTCCGGAAAGACTCTTAAATCGTACTTTTCTGGAAATCTGCAAGGATATTGAAATTTCTTTTCTGGCTGTAGATGAAGCTCACTGTATTTCAGAATGGGGAAATGATTTCCGTCCTTCTTACCAACAGATTAAAGATTTCCGGGAATATATCGGAATGCAAATTCCCTGTATAGCTTTAACTGCTACTGCTACGGAAAAGGTTCTCTCTGAAATAATAAACAAACTGGCACTTAAAAATGTTCAGGTTTTTAAAAAATCGTACAAAAGAGACAATTTATCTCTTCACATCATTCAAACTGAAGATAAACTGGGACAAATTGAAAGAACACTGAGTAAATATAAAGGTGCCGGCATTATTTATTGCCGTACGAGAAATGAAACGAAAAACTTATTTCAATCACTGAAAAACAAGGATTTTAATGTTGATTTCTTCCATGCAGGACTTCCTTTACAGGAAAAAATAAGAAAACAGAAGGAATGGACTGAAAGTAATGACAAGATTCTGATTTCCACTAATGCTTTTGGAATGGGAATTGACAAGGAAAATGTAAGACTGATTATTCATCTTTCTCCTCCTTATTCTCTGGAAAATTATTATCAGGAAGTGGGACGTGCCGGACGCGACGGTTATTTGTCCCATGCTTTTTTGTTTTGGAGTGAAAGTGAGTTTTCTGATATTTCTTCCTCTCTGACTCAAACAATTCCTTCAAAACCGGAATATAAAAAAATCATTCAATATTTATATTCTATTTATGGAATTGCCCCCAACGAATTACCTGAAAATACTTTTGAATTTGACTTAACAGATTTTCAACAAAAAATAAAAATTAATCAGGGTAAGATTATCACTGTTTTGGAATACCTGAACAATTCTTCTATTTTACATTGGAAACACGAACCTTCTGATAGTCTGGTTCAAATGAATTTCCCGATTGAAAGACTGGACCATCATTCTTTTGGAAAAGATTCCGAAATTATAGAGCAAATAGCGCGGAAAATAACCGGAATTTTTTCCTATCAGGTAAAAATTAATGAAAAGAAACTGGCTGAATCTTTAATGACTTCTTATTCTCATTTACACGGAATTTTTGTAAAATATCATCAATTAGGTGATATTTCTTATCTGGACGGAAATAAACAAAAAATACTTTTTCTTGCTCCACGAAATGAAAAACAAATTTTCACTGAATACTGGGAAAAGTTTAAGAAAATACAAGAGAATAAATTAATAAAATATAAAGAATTAGAATTTTTTATTCAAAATAAAAAATACTGTCGGATACGATTGATTCTAGGATATTTTGGTGAAAAATCCAATCAAAATTGTGGAAAATGTGATGTTTGTTTGGGTAAGGAGAAAAAAACATCTCCTTTAAATGATCTTCAAATCTTTATTCGGGAAAAACCCAGGACGAGAGAGGAAATCTACACTGAATTCCATACTTTTTCTTCTGATAAAATCCATGAATTTTTACAGGAATTGATTTCTGAAGAAAAAATACGACCTTTAAATTTCAACACTTATTCTGCTTAGTATTTTTAATCTCCAAAAAGTTTGTGTTGATTATCCCATTATTTTTTATATTTACTTCATGAATATAGAAATAGAATCTTCCTGGAAAAATATTTTACAATCTGAATTTGAGAAACCTTATTTCTCTTCTTTAATTCAATTTGTAAAAGATGAATATCAAACACATACCTGTTATCCAAAAGGAAAAAATATTTTCAAGGCTTTTGAACTAACTCCTTTTGATCAGGTTAAAGTCGTTTTATTGGGACAAGATCCTTATCATGGAGTAGGACAGGCCATGGGCTTATGTTTTTCTGTTCCCGACGGAATTACTTATCCTCCGTCTTTACGAAATATCATAACCGAGTTAAAAGAGGATGTAGGAGTGGAATTAAAGTCCGGAGATTTATCTTCCTGGGCAAAGCAAGGAGTGTTTTTGCTCAATGCTACTCTTACTGTGCGGGCTCATGAAGCCGGATCTCATCAGAATCGGGGTTGGGAAACTTTCACGGATTCTGTGATTCAGAAGATATCTAATGAAAAGGACTCTATTGTTTTTATTCTTTGGGGAAGTTACGCTCAACAGAAAATCAAGTTAATTGATACAAGTAAACATTTTATTATCAAATCCGTACATCCGTCTCCTTTATCTTCCCACAGGGGATTTTTCGGTTCCAAACCTTTTAGTAAAACAAATTCTTATCTTATCTCTAAAAATATAGAACCTGTTCAATGGTAATTGAACAGGTTCATAAATATATTTTGTTATTTTAACTTTATTAATTTCCTTCTCTATCTTTTAATTCTTGCTCCAATTGTTTCATTATTTTTTTCTCATTTTCTTTATATTCTTTCTTCTCCTTTCTGGTCATATCATCATATCTTTTTTCAAATAATTGGGAAGTGTCTCCTACTTCGTCCGCTGTTATTACTATCATATCCGGATCAGTCATCGGTTTTGATTTTACTCCCTCTTCTTTCTGAACTACTGCTTTTTCAAAGGATTTTGGTTGATCTCTTACAGCAATTTTTTGCACGTTATCTCCAGTAGAAACAGAAGTTGACGGAGTGGACTTAGAGTTAGCACCTCTTCCTTCCGCTACCGGCACATATTTGACTATCGTTCCGTCTATGAGTACCCAATATTCATTTCCTAACACATCTTTAACGATAAGGACATCATTTGGGGAAGAAAAATAGGGTGTTACTCCAATAGCTCCATCTTTGTCTGATTTAAGTGTATAGCCTCCTGTTGCAAGATTATTCCCGACAATTTCTATCTTCTCGTTATTTTGTTTAAAGTAAGTTCCTTTTTGAGAAGTCTCTTTTGCTTCTTTACCGACTTGAGCAAAGGCTGAAAATGCCAATGACAAAAGGAAAATAGTACAAGTCTTTTTCATGATCATATAATTAATTAATTAGAACTATTTCAGTTTACTAAGGTACAGATTATTTTGAAATAAAATAATAAAATTAATTTTTTATTCTTCGAAAATAATCAATTCTACTTCTTCTATCTGAGAGTTAGAAACTTTAGTAATTTGTATTTTTTTATTTTTATATAAAATTTCCTCTCCTTGTGAAGGAATTTTTTCTGTAATGGAAATTACGAATCCTGCCAGAGTGGAATATTCTTCACTTTCCGGAATGAAAAGATTATATTTATTATTTAAATAATCTACGGATAATTTTGCTGATAGGTGATAATGATTCTTTTTTATTTCTCTTTCAACATCCGTATTTTTATCATGTTCATCTTCAATATTCCCAAAAAGCTCTTCTACAATATCTTCCAATGTCAATAAACCGGAAGTCCCTCCATATTCATCTAAAACAATAGCTATTGTCCTGCTCTTTTTCAACATTCTGCTCATTATTTCCTGAACGGATGTTGTTTCATGCACCATTTCAATAGGAAGTAAAATATGTTTTATGCTTTTGGGTTTTTTAAATAAATCGAAAATATGTGTGTATCCGATTACATTGTCTATAGTGTCTCTGTAAACTACAATTTTGGAAAATCCATTTTCAATGAATTTTTGGGTTAATATTTCCAAATTATCTTCTATGTTTACTGCCACAATTTCTTTTCTGTGGATCATGCAATCTCTTGCCTTTAAATCCGAAAAGCTCAGGGCATTTTTAAAAAAATGTACTTCTGAATCGATCTCTTTCCCTTCTACTTCTTCTATTTTTTCATCTATAAAGTAAGACAATTCTTCCTTCAAAAATAATGGTTCTTCCATGTCAGATTTATTGTCTCCCAATAATCGTAAAAACAAACCGGAAATTCCTCCTATCAATAGGGTAATAGGGTAAAAAAGCCAGTAAAAAAAGAAGGCCAGGGGAGAAAAAAATCTAAATAACCGATTGGAAAAGGTATTAAAAATAACTTTGGGTAAAAATTCTGCTGTAATTAAAATAATAAAGGTGGATATAATTGTTTGTATAATCAAAACAACAGCATTGGATAAATGTCCGATATTCAAAAGACCAGTTAAAAAAATACCCATGAAATACCCATAAACAACTAAAGCTATGGTATTACCGATAAGGATAGTGGTCAGGTATTGTTTGGAGTGATCCACTAAAAAAACATATGCTTTTGAGGTCCATGATTCTTTTTTTCTCTCCAATTCTATCAACATACGGTTTGAACTGACATAAGCCATTTCCATTCCTGAAAAGAATGCGGAGGATATAATTGATATGATTATTATGAGACCAATCAACTCTTTATTTTTTTAATTCGTCTTTATAAGGAAGAGTTCCTGTATTTTGTCTCAGTTTGAAGTTTTTAAAGTCTTCTGTAGCTTCTATTCCTTTGAATGAAATATTGGTTGTAACTCCGTCGGCACGATAAATTTTCACTGTATCATGCGTGAAAATTTTCCTGCTTTTTTTATCCCAGAAAATCTGATTGGTTTTTAATGTGTCTTTTTCCGAATTTATGATAACGACATTCTTCCGTGCTTCATACCATCCTGTCTTTTCAATTACTTTGGCATAATCAGCTTTTAAATGTCCCGGAACTGTTTTTCCTTTTTCATAAAAATCCATATCAACTCCTTTTGGAAAAACGGTATATGGAGTTTTAGCATATTCATATTCCTCGATAACGGGAGCTCTCAAATTGATTACTGTATAAACAGAATCTGTCATCACCAAATGAGCATTAAATATTTTCCTTGATACAAAATTGGTATTCTTCGCTCCTAAATTTTCCGTAGCATCATCAGAACAAGATACTATGTTTAACAGTATTAAAGTAAATGAGAGTAAAACTGATATTGAAAACTGAGTTGTTTTCATGGAATTAAGAATGGATGTTAAAATGCTTCAGGAATTGTCCTAATCGTATTGTCGTTTTCTAAACCAAAGGTCATCAAAGTTGAATCCGATTTTAAAGTTCACAAAATTTTCTTTGATTAATCCTTCAGATTCGGTTCCCCTTTGCCCCACTTCTATCCCCAGATTTAATACAGAAGGATCCTGACGTCCTTTCTTTCCTAACGGCAATCCTACTCCGGCAGTAACAGCATATTGATCCAACGTTTTAGTATGAAGTTCTATACCCATGTTTTCATAATAAATTCCATACCGGTAAATTACTCTTTCAAAATACGACCGGAATCCATTAATATTAGGGAGGTACCATCCTCCTAAAGCTACTCTGTATTTGTCTTTATAAGTTACGTTGTCTCCCGGTATCTGTAATCTTGATTGATCGGTATATTTAAATTCTGCTGCCAGCGACCATTTTTGTTCTTTTCCATAAGCTATCCCAAAAGAATAGGTAGACGGTAAACGAGTATCATGATCTCCTGTCACATATCTTATAGTATCAATAGATTGTTTTTCCCCTATACTGTTGTAGTAATAAGTAGAATATAGATAATTCACATTCGTATCAACAGTATGTCCTATATTATACGTAGTTCCTAATTTTAATAAATGAGTCTTATTGATTCTCTTTTGATATGTTAGACCTAAAGTATAATCAAAAAATCCATATTTTTTGTTATTATGCACTCCTGAAATCAATGGTGCCCCTTCTACGGAGTTTTCTTCATTCTTCTTAATTTCTCCCCAAACATATCCGACTTTCCCTCCTACTGAAAATTCATCCGAAAGATTATAAGAATACATACCACTAAAAGTGTTTAATCCTCCTCTTCCCTTCAAAATGGATTTTTGATTTACCGGATCGGTAAGGGTCAGATTCATATCATATCCTACATTTGAATAGGGTTGTAAATTCACTCCTACTCTGGATTTACTTCCTACAGGAAAAGCTATCGACAGGTTCGACAAATAGGTTGTTGAACGGCCGCTACTTGCTGTAGAAGTTTTTTCATTAGTGTAGTCAGTATTTACTCCTAAGTTAAAACTGGTAAACCGTAAATTTCTGTTTGCTGCCGGATTCATGAAGTTAGCTTCATTAGTAAAATCGGAAATATAAGAAGTTCCTATTCCTCCCATGGATGAAATTACTATATCCGTATTAGTTTTACTTTCTCCTAATCCTATGGAAGAATAAGGTGAAGTTGAAGTTTGTTGTGCGTTTACCCAATTAGCAAGAATAAATAACGATATTATCGAGAAAATTTTGATTTTCATTCAATGGAATTTATTACAATGTGCAAAGATGTTAATAATGTATCGATTATAAAAATAATTCGTAATAAAAATTCTGTTAAAAAAGTAAACGTAAAAGTATTTAAAATATTTTCTTCTAAAAAATTTTGTACTTAAAAATTATGCACTATATTTGCAAACCCAATTGAGGTACCTTAGCTCAGTTGGTAGAGCAAAGGACTGAAAATCCTTGTGTCCTTGGTTCGATTCCAAGAGGTACCACTTTAATAAAACGCAATCATTTAATTTACAATTGATTGCGTTTTTTCTTTCAACTATTTTACACACTATTTACACACAAAACCTGCTTGTATGTTTTTTCTATACTTTTTGAATGAAAGTTATTGAGGTTAATAGACACTTTTTTATTAGGAGTTAAAAGTATAATATTTTGTTTATTTACAACAAATAACTGTATAGATTAAAATTTAAATTCCAATATTCTTAAACAATTACATTCTTTTTATATAGGGTAAAAAAAGAAATAGGAAGAATTCATAACTAAAGAATATTATCTTTCACTTTATCTACTCTCCCCAGTTCATCCATAGGAACCAACTTACAGGCTAAATCAAGAAGATTTACAATATCCAGAAACTCATGATATTCTGAATTAACCTCATGGGCAAACAAAGAACCCTGACAGACTTTTAGAATAGATTGCAGGGTAAAACCCAACTGCTGATAATCATCCATTTCCAAAGAAATTTTTACTTTACCTGCATCCAACGATTTTAACTGTTTCCTTACTCTTTTTTGTGTAAGTTTTTGTTATTTATTTACCAGAATACAAATTAGGACATGATCAGGACCATTAATCATAATGATCATGGCTAATTTCCAGTGATAGACGAAGTAGTAAAACACGGTTTGATGGGATTTTAAAAAGACTTTAAATAAATTAGTATAAAGATAAAATGGGTATTAGTTGCCAAATTAATAATTTTATTTTTGAATTAGGATATTGAATTCTAACATAGTAATCAAAATAAAATATATATAATTTAACCCGTGGTGCATTTAGAAAAATAAAAAATAAATTATTCATTATCAATTAAATATATAAACAACTTCACTCGAAATTACGAAAAAATATTGAAAACATTGCTATTAGTAGAGACTCAGATGAATTTATTGAATCAG
>JAVBMH010000004.1:0-204060 GCA_031552575.1 Apibacter sp.
GGAAAACGATAAACAATCGGGAGTAAATATCAAACCTTTCGGGCAATGCCGTTTGAAACCCATTCCGGGCGGATTCTTGCCTTGTGTTCCGGCTCCTGTCAGTTGGCAAAATACCACAACCAAAGACGAAATAAACGGATGTAAAATATTACTGGATTCTTCTTCCTGCCCCTGTTCATCAGGCGGAGAAATACGTGTTACAGATAAAGGTCATGCCGGAAACCATGAGGCAGGATAGTATTTTTTCATAAGTGTAAGGGAAGTTTACGGAAAAAGAAAGTCAGAAGTTAGATTTTAGAAGTCAGAAAAAAGTTTTCTGTCTAGTGTCTAAAAACTAAAATCTAAGAATCTAAAACCAACCACAAACAACATATTTTCACTACTTTCGTTTATTGTTACTAAATGAGATTTCATGAATGTTTTTGAAAAACAATATTCGGATATTGTTCAAGCCCTGCAATTTGAAGATTACACTTACACCTTAAAGCGAATCATAGACCTGACTCTTGACACGGAAAATGTATCTTTTTATAAAAAAACCTGTGAACTTCTGTCTTGGGTAGATTACAACGAATCCAACCACGAAGGAAAAAAAGAAAAGTATTCTTCCCTTTTACAAGAATTACGTCAGTTCCTTTCAAAAAAGAAGGTTAAAGAACCTGTTTTGCTGGCAGAAGTAAAGGATCTGAAAAAATCATACAGCCGTTCTTCTTTTTCTTTAGGTACTGTAAACCTGAAAATTTCCGAAGGAAAGATCATCGGACTGGTAGGAGAAAACGGAAATGGAAAAACTACTCTATTACGTTCGCTTTGCGGAGAATTGTTACCCACCGATGGAAGTATTTCCTATCATTTTAAAACAGAAGACTGTTACGAGTTGAGAACCCGGCTTGTTTATATTCCTCAACGTACGGATACCTGGTATGGTTCTATGCTAGATAACCTGCGGTTTACGGCCTCTTCTTACGGTATAAAGGCAGAAGAAAACGAATGGTTGGTCGATTTGGTCATTGCGCGGATGGGGTTGAGAAATTACCGGAACCTGAAATGGAAAGATCTTTCGTCTGGATATAAGATGCGTTTTGAACTGGCCCGGATGTTGTTGCGAAAACCAAAACTATTACTGATTGATGAACCGCTGGCCAATCTGGATATTCTTGCTCAACAAACCGTTCTGGAAGATTTCAAGGCCATTGCCCGCTCTCCGTTCCGTCCGTTGGGAATCGTTCTGAGCTCGCAACAATTGTATGAAGTGGAAAAAACTTCTGATGAAGTAATTTTCCTGAAACAAGGAGAACAGAAAACGGTAAATTCTTCAGACCCGAAAACCGGAAATAAGGAAACAGTGAAAGAACTGGTAATTGAATTTGAATCTGAATGGAATCAGGAACAACTTTTCCTGATCTTAAACAAATTGAATTTATCGCGTTTACATCATAACGGTGGAACTTATATCGGCTATTTCCCCGAATCCGTTTCTGTAAAAGATTTTTTACAGACCAGTATTCAGGAAGATATTCCTATTAAATACTTCCGGGATATTTCCAATTCCACCCGTCGTTTCTTTGTTTAATATTTCCATTTCCTAAATTTTGACTTATGTACACAAAAATTCAAAAATATCTGCTTCTTAACCATCCTTTGCTTTGGAATACCAAAGTTGTTCCTATGGGATTAACGGTAATCGGACTTAATCTTTTATTTTTCATTCTGGGTTATTTCTGGGGAGTGATCGATTTTAATAATTTTGATTATTATTACCACGTTAATGATTCTAATGTGATCTTTGGCCTTATTACCGGACTTACTTCTGTTTTGATACTGATTGTATGGCTAATATATTATCTGAAAAACAATGCTTTTAAATCTTTTTATCCTAAGAAATCTTTTTCCCTTTATATAGAATGGGGTATTATATTTATCCTTCTTTCGGGAGATGTCTTTTACTTTTTTTCTTATACGCAGGGAACACAGTGCCGGGCAAGAACTTATGCTTCTGAGAAAGAAGTTGAAAAAATTCAGAACACCCTAACCATGGCGAATGTTTTGTTACCCAGACCTGAAAGTTACTATACCGGAATTGAGGAAATTGCTCCTACTTCCTTATTGGAACCCAATATCAGTCCCGAACCAAAAAATGTCCAAAAGGTAATAACCTGGCTGAAAAATGACAATCAGGATAGTATCCGAGCTTTAATGTCCCAATATATTGTTCTTATCAAAAAACACAATCTGCAAACCAACCTGACGGCTGATTCGTGGATGAAATTGGTTTATAATCCTCCTGGTTTTCCTATTTCGCCATCCAATTACATTTATAAAAGTAAAGGTTCGATTGGGCAGCATCCAGTACCTTTCGTGGAACACAGAAAATTATCCGGAGGCTACAAATATATTTTCAAAGCCTATAATTTTTGTGAACAATCAGAAGGTATTGCCCTTGTCTCCCTGTACATTTCCTTGTCTCTTTCCATCTTACTGTTTTCTTTCAGGGTAACCAGTGGAAAATCCTGGCTGGCCGGTATTGTCTGTGCCGGACTTTTGGGTTTTATTAACGGAATATTGGCTGTTATTCTGGAAATTATGAATACAGAAGGTGATACTATTCTTACTTTTACTATTGTGTATTGGTCCTTATTATTTTTCGGAAGTGGTATTTATCTACTCAACAAAATCTGGCAGAAAGATTCTAAAGGAAAATCCCGTGTAATTTTTAACTTATTCTTGTGGGTGTCTCCTTATATGCTTCTGATCTGGATAGTGAGATATCTGGAGCATGAAGACAAAACCTTACATGTACACACTCCTATCTATAAATTCTTTGACGATAACCCTATGGCACTTTTCTGGATTAATCTTATATTTGTTATACTGATTTTATTCTTCTTCATGAAAATACTAAAAAAATGGCGTGCTTTACCGGAAGAATAAATTAGTTCTACTGTAAGCAACGAATGTATAAAAGGTTTCCTCTTTCCCTCCGTATATTTCTAGTGATAATTTTAGTAGTTGTCAGCACTATACTCGCTATGGGGCTCATTACCTTTTATCAATACATAAAAATTGCTGAAGATTATAATGACCGAAAACTGGAAAGGAAGGAGCAATTGATTATTGAAACCTTTGATTATCTTCTTTCCAACCGAAATACAAAACCGGAAGAAGTTAAGGAAAGAATCGGTAATAAGATTTATGAAATTTCGGACATCAACAATCTGGACATTAATTTTTATTCTCTAGACGGGAAATTCATTATAGGGAATAAAAGACCTACAGTAAAAACAGAGTTTGTTCCTAAAGAAATACTGAAAAATCTTAATATCAACAATGACCGGATTGAAATCGTTGATAAATCTCAACAAACCGAAGGTAATTCCACTTCCGTATACAGATATATATATAACAATGATTACCAACCTATTACTATAATAAATTTCCCTTATTTGCATGATGATGCTTTTATAAAAAAGGACTTTTACGGATTGGTATACCGGTATCTGGTAATCATGCTGATAGTGTTAATAATCAGTGGGATATTTTCCTGGTTTTTCTCCCAGTCCTTAACCAAAAAAATTAAAGAATTAGCTTACCGGTTAAGCGATACGGATGCACTCTCGCACAACCGCCCCATTCTGTACAATTATATTGATGAAATCAGCCCTTTGGTTAAGTCTTATAATATTATGCTGGCTAAATTCAGGGAGCAAACCGATGCTTTAGTGAAAACCGAAAAAGACAGTGCCTGGCAGGAAATGGCTAGGCAGGTTGCCCATGAGATCAAAAATCCTCTTACTCCGATGAGGCTTGAAATTCAGAGCTTCCAGATGAAGTTTGATCCTAATGATCCCGGAATCACTGAAAAACTGAATTCCCTTTCCCGGTCTTTAATTCAACAAATTGATACCATTTCTTCCATTGCGGAAGCTTTTTCCGATTTTGCTAAAATGTCTGTAAAAAAAGATGAAAAACTCAATGTTATTGAAATTGCCAAGAATTCTTTAGAAATATTTCCTTCCCAGTATATTAAATTCGATTATAAGGAAGAACCTATTATTTTAACTATTGACCCTAATTTACTTAACAGAGCTCTTACCAATCTGGTAAAGAATGCCTTCCAATCTATTCCTGAAAACAGGATTCCTGAAATTATCGTAAAAATACGGCAGGACAGACGCATGGTTTATTTCTCTGTGATTGATAATGGATGCGGGATTCCTGATGAATTGCAATCCAAAATTTTTACTCCCCAGTTTTCCACCAAAACCAGTGGAAGCGGACTGGGATTAGCCATCACTAAAAAACTTATTGAAGAATACGACGGAACGATTACTTTTATTTCGGAGGAAGAAAAAGGATCTATTTTTAAATTCGAGATCCCAAAAAATGAATAGCGTTTTCAGATTTAAACAATTTTCTATCAAACAAGATCCCAAAGTATTTAAGGTAGGAACCGACGGGGTTTTACTGGGTTGCCTGGCAGATGTATCAAAAGCACAATCTGTTTTAGATATCGGAACAGGAACCGGTTTATTATCTTTAATGATTGCACAAAGAAATCCTTCCACCCATATTACAGCCATTGATTCGGAAGAAGATGCTTATAACCTGACAAAAGAAAATGTGGATAATTCTCCTTTTTCTTCTTCTATTTCCGTTATTCATTCGAACTTACATTGTTTTAATCCGGAACAAAAATTTGATTATATCATTTGTAATCCTCCGTATTTTAAAAATTCCGAGCAACTCCATCATAAACATCCTGTTGCCCGTCATCAGCTCAAACTGGATTACCCGGGTTTGTTAAAAAAATCTGAGGATTTGCTTTCTCCCCAAGGCACTGTGGGATATATATTTCCTTTTGAGGAAGAAGAACTTATAATTGCCCAGGCGGAAGCATTGACTTTGTTTCCTAAAAGAATTATCCGGATTTTCGGAATTAAAAATGGAAAGATTAGAAGAACTTTTTTGGAACTATCCTGGGAAAAACAGGAAACAAAAACAGAAGAGTTTTATATTGAAGAATCTCCCCGCATCTGGTCGGA
Organism: Apibacter sp.; assembly: GCA_031552575.1. GTDB lineage: Bacteria > Bacteroidota > Bacteroidia > Flavobacteriales > Weeksellaceae > Apibacter. The sequence goes on from JAVBMH010000004.1 coordinate 5,043, forward strand.
TCTGTATAAAAATTTAACCAATGAATTTTATTTATAATAGGACATCAAACGCATTTTCAATGTGCGTAATTTCCCATTTTTCTTCTTTTTTCAAGATAGAAATAATATCGAACCGGACTTCCCAATCCAAATCATTCATTGTTACATATTGATCTGCTGCCATAAGTAACAGCTTCTTTTTAGTATGAGTTACCGCTTCTTCCGGATTCATTATGTCATCATACGTCCGTGCTTTAACTTCCACAATAACCAACTCCTCTCCTTTTTGTGCAATGATATCTATTTCTGCTTTCAGATATCTCCAATTCCTTTCTACTATTTTATATCCTAAATCTTTTAAAAATCCTGCCGCTTTATTTTCGGCTTCTTTTCCAAATTTATAATTTTCTGCCATGCACCTAATCCGAAATTGTTAAATTATAAAAATATAAATTCCAATTTTATTTATGACCCTATTTTTTAAATCTGATTTTACATTAATATCTCACTATTAATAAATAATCAAACAATGAGTAATAAAAAATTATGAGCTTTTTATACTTTTATTTTTAAACTTATTTACTCATTGCATCTCCCTGCCATTCAAAAGGTTTAGTGCAAGGATCGCATTTAAATTTCAATAATTTTCCTACACTTTTGTATTTACTTCCCGATTGTGCATGAACATAAGCAAGGTCAACAGCTTCATTTACAAATTCTCCATTTGCATTTGTTCCTTCTATAATCACTTCATAATACGGTTCTTTCGTATCTGCTACTCTTTGATAATATACTTTAGCAATGCGAACATAAATTTGTGCATCATCATCACAACAAGCACACCACATAATTACATGATCTTGTTTTTGTAAATAATTAACAGCTTTTGTAGCTTGATCCAACGTTAAGTAAGCCAATTGGTCTGCCTTTGCAAAGAAAAGAGCAAAAAATAAAAATGATAAGGTCAATAATTTTTTCATACTACTATTTTTATAAAACAAAGCTACCGAATATCCTGTTGATTTCAAATCATAATTCTCAACCTATTTTTGTGTCCAATAAATAACAGGATACAGCTCCCAAAGCATAGGCTAAAATATCCTCCCAACTAAAGGAAGTACCTATCATTATGCGTAGAATTTTATTTTTTACCTGTAAAACATCTGCCATGTGAAAATACTGTCCTGTTTCCACTACGCAGGCAAACAGAAAAACTGAGATCACAAGATATAGTGTTTTTATCTTCACGAAACTTTTGACAAAGTAATACACCAGAAAGATTACTAAAAAATCTCCGCCAAATGGCCGTATAAAAGAATCCGTTACATAGACTGCTATAAATATTTCTATTACCAGAAATAGTAAGAACAATAAAAAGGCCTTGAAGTTGAATTGTAATTGCATTTAGCTAATCCTCAATATTTAATATAATTTCTTATTAACATCAAAAAACGAAAAAATAATCAAATTCTCTCTACTTCCACTCCATCATGTCCTATATAAACCAGTAATTTCTCCTTTATTTTTTTCCCAAAAGATTCCAACGCCTGAGCATAAAATTCTATTTGTTTTTTATGTTTGGCTTGCTTTTCTCCTGTTTTAAAATCAATGATACTAAATTCATTATTTATTTCCACTAACCGGTCCGGCCGGTAAAATCTTCCTTCAAAAAGAATTTCCTGTTCATTGTAAACCCTTACTTCTTTTGAAAAATAGTTTTGCAACTGCGGATCTTTTATAACTAAATCTATAATTTTCTGTATTTCTTCTTTTTGACTCAAGTCCATCAATCCTGATAAGATCATCTTCTGAATGACCAAAGGAAGTTCTTCCCCTGTTGTAATTTCCTCTAAAACAGAATGTACACTATTTCCATACCGGATGTCTTTATTTTCTTCTGAATAAAATCTACGAGCTTCTGTACTTACCCTTATTTTCTTACTCCATTTTTCAGAGCACCAACTAATTTTTTCTTCCTGAGCAAATGAATCCGGTTTGTTATTCCTGGCTTTTTTATAATTAGCCTGCGGATAGAGTTCTATGATTCCTTCTGTGTTGTAAAACTGGCTTTGCAGGAATTTTTCCAATGGACCTTCTTTTGCCTGTTCTTTCTGTTCACGAATTAAAAACAACTGTTGTGAAGCTCGGGTAGTCGCTACATATTGCACGCAAAGTTCATCGATTCTGTTTTCAAATTCCCGCTTATCTACCGCTCCTTTTATATTTTCATCCGCTTCATCCAATCCGGATTTGGAAGAAACATAATACTGCTCAAATCCGTTATACAATTCCTGATCCAATGGAAACCAATATTCTTCTTTGGTGGATTTCCCTGAAAGCATAGGATAAATCACTACTGGAAATTCCAATCCTTTGGATTTATGAATAGTCATAATCTGAATGGCATCCATATTATTCGGAAACCGGATAGATAACTCCGGACTTTTTAGTTCCCAATTCTCCAGAAACTCACGTAAACTAATGCTTCCGTTTTTTTCCAATTGCAGAATCATATCCAATAAACCGGAAATATAAACCTTCTCTTCTTCTCCAAAACCTAAAGACCGAATAAACTCTTCTGCATAATCGAAAAAACTCAGATTAAAACTCTGTCGGTACTTTAAGTCTATTCCATAAACATTTCGTAGGTAATCTATTATTTCCAGAAAAGAAAGGTTCCGAATTTTCAGCATTTCTTCCGTAAAATCTTCCATTGGTATTTTCCCTAAACTAAAAAGTCCATACAACATATGAACTAATTGTTCCCTGTCGGAAATATCGGAAATCCAGCGAAAGGCAGAAATAACAGTCTGGATTGCAGGTGAAGAAGAAATGAGCAAAGCTTCTTCCGTTAAAACCGGATATCCTTTTTCTGTCAGTAAATCTACAACAGGGAAGCTGTGTTTTTTATTTCTGACCAGAACAGCTATATCTTTTAAAGAAAATCCGTTTTTTATGGTTTCATCAACAATTTCCCCTATTCTTTGCGCTAAATAATTATTTTCATCATCAGATGGTGAAACAAAAGAAACTTGTACTCTTCCTCCTGATTTCAGTTTAGGGTTTTGTTGGGCACTTATTCCAAACAGTTCTTTGTATTCAGGATTTCCTAATTCTGTATCTGCCAGAAACCAATATAAGTTGTTATTAAAATCCACTATGTTGGGCAGACTTCTGTAATTATCCTGAAGTGTAACTACTTCTATGTTTTGCTTTTCTGCTGAAGAAATCAGATCGATCAGGATTTCCGGTTTACCTGAACGGAAACGGTAAATTGCCTGTTTCGGATCTCCTACTAACGTGATGGAAGTTCCATCTGAAACTCTTGCATTATCCAGTAAAGGAGTGAAATTTGTCCATTGCAATTGGGAAGTATCCTGAAATTCATCTATGAAATAATGCTGGTACCTTCCGCCCAATTTCTCATAAATAAAAGCAACGGGTTCATCTTTCAGATGTTTGCTGATAATCGGATTTACATCGGAAAGAAACAGGATGTCATGATCTGTTTTTTTATCATTCAAAAACCGGGAAATTTCAGATTGAAGCTCTATAGTTATTAAATTTTTACGAACCGATTCATCAATTTTTATTCTGTTGACCAGACTCTTTATCTGGTAAAATGATTGTATCAGTTCGGAAGCAATTGATCGTATATCTTCTTCTCTGGAAGATTTTGCTTTTGCATATTTTTCTTCTTCACAAAATTTGCTGTAATAGGAGGAAGAAAAATTAATAGTCATCATTTTATCTTCATCCAATATTTTATAAAAGAAACCTCCCATTCCGTTAGTTCCCTGATAAAAATCCGATACTTCCAGTCCCTGATTTTCAATTAATTTTATGGAATCGTTGGCTAATTCATTAATCTTTTTTTTGTTAGAATGAACTCTATTTAAAATAATCTGATTCAGCTTTTTAAAATCTTCAAAATCTTTTTCCGTAACGGAATCTATTTTGTCAAGATGTATTTCTTTCAGAAAATTCTGGGAAGAAGTTAATAGTTCTTTCCGGATATCTGTAGAAGATTCATTTTCAAATTTCCAGAATATATAATTTAAAATTACTTCCGCAAAAGGATTATCTGTTCCCAGTTCATCGATCAGTTCATCAATAGATTGTTTTAGATAGTCGGAAGCATCCAGTTCCACTGCAAAGGAATAAGACAATCCCAATTCCTTGGTGAATGATTTCATCAGCCGCAGGTTAAACTTATCTATAGTACTGATGCTCAGCAAAGAATAATGATGCAATATATAGGATAATGCTTTTTTAGCTCTTACATTTAATATCTTGATATCTATTCCTAATTCTTCTGAAATTTGTTTTAAAATGGGATTTGAATCAAAATCTTTTTCATCAGAAAAATCTTTTAACCAGGAAAGAATCCGGGTTTTCATTTCATTGGCTGCTTTATTGGTAAAAGTTACGGCCAAAATGGAACGAATGGATTCCGGATTTTCATTTTCCAGCAGAATGGAAAGAAAATTCTTAACCAATGTATAGGTTTTTCCTGCTCCTGCAGAAGCGTTATATATGGTGTAACTGGAATCCATTAATTAAAAAATCAAAAAAAGGATTCAACAAAAATAAGTTAAATCCTTTTTATCAAATATCTTTTATATAATTATTTCATTATTTGTCTGAATTGGAAATTTACCTTATAATGCTAAACCTAAGTTTTTTCGTTCCTATGCTGGTAGATACAACCATATTGTAAACTTCGGATCCCCAACCTGCTACATTTACCTGAAATCCTCCTTTCTGACTTATATTTTGTTCTCTCAATAGTACCCCAACAGAGTCGAAAATCTTATAGTTTGTTATTTGGACTTCAGGGTTTTTAAACACCACAGTCAGCATATCTCCTGTAATCGGATTTGGATAAAGGGAAACTTGTGTTAACATACCCATTTCTTCTGGAGTCATCCATGTATTTGACATAGTGAGGGAAGCTCTTCTTGGTGAATTCTGAAGAACTGTTAAAATCCGTGCTTTCTGATCCTGGGTGAAAATATTCATACAAGTATCATTGGTATAATCCATATAATTTTCAATCATATCATTTCCCGGATCTGATGGACATGAATCTGCCGGAGGAGTAATATTACAAACATAATTCTCCCTAGCGGCGGCTGGTGTATCCAGACAATAATCTTTAAAACTATCGGTTGCATCAACCGTACAGGAACTGTTATCTCCCCAAATGTGCCTTAACCCCAGAGCATGCCCCATTTCATGGGTTAAGGTTCTTCCCTTATCGTAATTAGTAAAATAAGTTCCTCCTGCATAAGTTGAAGAACCAAATGCTTTCCAATCTAAAATTACCCCATCCGTGTTTGCTGTGTAAGGAGGAATTGCTAATCCTGGCAATCCTGAACTTACCGGAAACTGGGCATATCCTAAAATCTGATTAGGAGTTACCAAATCTCCTCCAAATTCACATACCCAGATATTAAAATATTGGTTAGGATCCCATTGGGTTTGTGGTTTTAATATGGTTTCAATATTGTTAGTATTCCAAACATAACCGGTTTTTACCACTCTGTCAATTCCATTGGTTGCATGACCATAGGGATCTGTTTGTGCCAAACGAAATTCTATTCCCACATTTGCTCCTACCGGATTGGTATTATATCCTAGAGTACCAAACATTTTCTGATAATCTTGATTCAATACGGTAATCTGCGATTCCACCCTTTGGTCCGAAATATTAGGTCCAGATCCGACAGGTACTCCAGTATGAATTACATGAACTACCACCGGAATCACAAAAAGCTCATCAGTTGTTTTGACTGATCTTAATGCTCTTTTCATTTTATCAACTTTAGGAGATAACCAATCTTCAAATTCCTTTTTTGAAGGTCTGGTTCCATCCTTATTCTCAAGATATTGTTCATATTCCGTAGAAGCACAACGGATTATTCCGTTTTCAGGATTTTTTGAATATGTATCTATTGACTTTCCAAATAATTTTTGTTTCTCCTGACCATGTAAAAGAGAGCCCGTTAATAAAATCATTAAAAATAATAATTTCACACAAACCAATATATTTTTATTCATTACTAAAAATTTTCAATTAAAAATAAATACAAATTTAATACTAAATATCATCTGAAAATCCATTTTTCTAATTGGTATTTTTCATTCGTTTTCTATAATCTTTCTTAATATATCTTATTACAAAATGTATCTTACATTTTTATAATTTAAAAGTGATTAACTTTGTAATAAAGAAATCAATATGAAACGCAAATTTGCATTATTGTCCCTGTTTCTTATCTCTCTTGTGAACTTTAGTTGCGCCCAGAAAAAAACAGAATCCAAAAACATGAAAGAGACTTCCACTACTCTATATGATTTCAAAGTAAAGGATATTGATGAGGAAGATTTTGATATGTCTGCTTTGAAAGGTAAAAAAGTCATGATTGTTAATGTGGCTTCCAAATGTGGACATACTCCCCAGTATGCTGATCTGGAAAAATTATATGAAACTTATAAAGGTCAGAATTTTGTGATTGTTGGTTTTCCTTCCAATGACTTTTTATGGCAGGAACCGGGCACTAATCAGGAAATTAAAAAATTCTGCACATTGAATTATGGAGTAACTTTTCCTATGATGGCAAAAATATCTGTAAAAGGTTCGGATATGGATCCTATCTATAAATGGCTCACTCAAAAATCTGAAAACGGAAAACTGGATGCTAAAGTGAAATGGAATTTTCAGAAATTCCTGATCGATGAAACCGGAAATGTGGTGGATGTTATTCCTCCAGGAGAATCAGTTCTTTCCGACAAAGTAAAAAACTGGATTGAAGGGAAAATAAATTTAGATTTTTTATAAAATTGTGGTATAAATTTTGAGTTATTACATGGTTAAACTGATGAAAACAATAAACTTAAAAAAAAGTATTGACTTTATTCTTATTAACTATAATTATCATAGGGTATTCTTCCTGTGCTGTTAGAGTACAAACAACCGGGAATCCTGACAATATTCCTCCAGGACAAGTGAAAAAAAGATTACTAGAAGTAAATCTGCTTCAGAATATGCTCCGGGGCACAATAAATAACAAAGACAAAGAATTTATAATTAGTAATTACATTTCCCACATTTTATTTGAATAATTTACTTTTTTTTCAGGAATTTTTTAGGATCCGCTTTAAATTCTTCTTTACAATTGGAACTGCAAAATCCATACAATTTGCCTTCATAAGTTAATGTATCTTTCAGGTGTTCTGCTGTTGGCATTTCACAAACCGGATCTTGTTCATTAACTATTTTTACATTAGTTAAGGTTACTCCTTTTCCACCATGCCCTTTATCTTTCGATTCACAAGAAATCACAGAAGAAATCAATCCGATTAATATTAAAAATTTTATACTGCTTTTCATGGATATAATGTTTTTAGTTTCTACAAATATACTTTATTTTCCTTTCCACAGGCAGGTTAGTTCAATAAAATCCTCTACGGAAAGTTGTTCCGCCCGAAGATTCAGAAAATCATGAGATTCCAAAGAAACAGGAATTCCCAATACCTTCAGAGCATTTCTCAATGTTTTCCTTCGCTGATTAAATCCGGCCTTTACAATTTTTATAAACAATTGGTCATCCGCTTCTTCCAACGTATCTCTGTAGCGAACCAACCGGATTACTGCTGACTTAACTTTAGGCGGTGGAGTAAACACATTTTCATGAACCGTAAATAAATATTCTGCTTTATAATACGCCTGCGTCAATACTGACAATATTCCGTACACCTTATTTCCCTTTCCGGACACAATCCGCTCAGCAACTTCTTTCTGGAACATTCCTACCATCTCAGGAATCCTTGTTTTGTTTTCCAGCACTTTAAATACGATCTGAGAAGAAATATTATAGGGAAAATTCCCAATCACAGCAAATTCTCCCTGAAAAACAGAGTCAAAATTCAATCTCAAAAAATCTCCCACTATATGATCTTTCAGTTCAGGATAATTGAATTCCAGATATTCTACCGATTCCGTATCTATTTCTGCAACAAAAGTGGAAATATCTTTTTGCAATAAAAACCGGGTTAAAACTCCCATTCCTGGCCCTACTTCCAGCACCGAAGAATAATTTTGATAGGATAACGAATCTACTATCCGGAAAGCGATATTCTGATCATTTAAAAAATGTTGTCCTAAATGTTTTTTGGGTTTTACTTTCAATCCTGTCCTGATTTATTTAACAATAATTTATACTCAAAATTACGTTAAAATATAGGAAGATTTTATACTTTAGCGAATATTTTCAAAAAATATGGCAGCAAAAACAGATAAATTTAATAATAGAAGATTACGTTCTTCCAATATTACTGTAGTCATAAGTATTGCTTTGGTATTATTTTTAATAGGAATCATCGGAATGATTGCTATTAACGCCAATTCTTATATTGACTACTTAAAAGAACAAATGGTGATTGAGGTTTTCTTTAAAAACGACCGGGATAAAGATAAGCTGGTTCAGAATGAAAAGCAACAATTAGTGTATCTGGACAGCATTAAAACCCACCCTTATGTTAAATCTGCCAAATATATATCTAAAGAACAAGCTACTCAAACCGCAAAAAGGGATTTAGGCGTTGATTCCCAAGCACTCTTCGAAGAAGATATATTTCCTGCTTCCATTACCATTGCATTAAAATCCGAATACATAGATTCCACCCATATTGAAGCTATCAAAAGATATTTACAGAAAAATACGTTGGTAGATGAAGTGAAATCCGACAGTCAACTTTTATCGGAAATGAATAAAGGAGTACGAAAAATCACCATTGGGATTTCCGTTCTTGCTGTAATAATTTTAGTTATTGCCATTTCACTGATCAATAATTCCATCCGGCTTAAAATTTACGCCAAAAGATTCATAATCAAAACCATGCAACTGGTTGGCGCCAAACAATTCTTCATTATGCGTCCGTTTCTGTCGCAAGCCCTTATACTGGGAGTGTTAGGTGCTGTAATTGCGTTACTTATGCTTTACGGAGTAACTTATGGATTGATTTATTATAATATTCTTCCTCCCTCCGTGGATTATACTAATTATATTCTTTTGTCGTTATTTATTTTACTTTTGGGAGTGCTTATTACTACAGTAAGTACCTGGTTTGCCACCTGGAGGTTTTTACGATTGAAATTAGATGATCTGTATTATTCATAAATTTGCACGAAAATACATTCTGAATGAAAAATAAAACTATAAAAAATATACAATCCGAGCCAAATAAGCTTTTCCTGTTTGGAAAGAAGAACTATATGTTTATGCTTATCGGTTTAGGACTAGTTGCTTTGGGATTGATTTTAATGACCGGACATGATGCCAACACAAGACCTGACGGAGTTTTTGATAAAAATTACTGGAACGATGGAATTTTCAGTTTCAGGAGAATCCGATTGGCTCCTATGCTTATTGTTCTGGGTTTTATCGTTGAAGTTTATGCCATAATGGCCAATCCCAACAAAAAAAATAGTTAATGAGTACCACAGAAGCAATTATTATTGCCATTGTTGAAGGCCTTACCGAATACCTTCCTGTTTCTTCCACTGCACACATGATCTTCACCAGTTCCATTTTAGGAATTCAGGAAGATAATTTCGTTAAAATGTTTGAATATTGCATCCAGTTCGGAGCCATACTTGCTGTAGTAGTCCTTTACTGGAGAAAGTTTTTTGATTTCAAACGACTGAACTTTTATGTGAAATTAGCCTGTGCTGTTATTCCTGCACTGGTTTTAGGGAAACTATTCAGTGATAAAATAGATGAAGTATTGGAAAAACCTATTCCCATAGCTATTGTTTTAGTTGTTGGAGGAATCATCTTACTTTTTATTGACAAAGCTTTTAAAAATCCTACTATTCATAAAGAAGAAGATATTTCCATAAAACAGGCTGTAGCCATCGGATTTTGGCAATGTCTGGCCATGATGCCTGGAGTCAGCCGTTCTGCCGCGTCCATCATCGGAGGAATGCAACAGAAACTAAGCCGGGAAGTAGCAGCTGAGTTTTCTTTTTTCTTAGCTGTTCCTACCATGTTAGCTGTAACTGTATATTCCCTTACTCTGAAAAAATGGGAAGAAGGCGGAATAGAAATGAAGGGTTATGAACTTCTGGCTTCCAACAGTGATAAGCTGGGACTTTTCTTACTAGGAAATCTAGTTGCCTTTGTTGTTGCTATTTTTGCCATTAAATTTTTTGTAGGAGTTATCAAAAAATACGGATTCAAAATGTGGGGCTGGTACCGGATTATTGTAGGTATTCTCTTATTGATTTACTTTATTTTTTATCAGACGGTTTAACTCTGAAACAAGTCATATTTATCTTTTATTTTATATCTTTTGTCATAAATTTCTTATCTTGCATTTGTGTAAAAGATTAAAACAAAGCTAAAGAATATGTCACTACATTCCATTGGTTCCTATAAATTCAAAATAGATGCCTATTTAACCGATTTCAGGGGTAAAACTACCCTTCCCATGATCGGGAACTTTATGTTACAGGCAGCGACCAAACATGCAGAAGAACGGGGTTTCGGCTATTCTCATATGAAGTCTATTAATTTGGTATGGGTTCTTTCCCGCATGGCTGTTGAACTTTTTGAATATCCTGATAATGATTCCATCATTACTATAAACACCTGGGTTACCGATGTTAACCGGTTGTTCACCGAACGCTATTTTTCCTTTGAAAATGAAGAAGGAAAAGAAATCGGATTTGCCAAATCACTATGGGCTGCCATTGACTGGGAAACACGAAAGCTATCCAATTTACTGGAATTAATAAACTTGTTGATAAAGAGAAAAGCTGTCCCATTGAAAATATGGGTAAAATTCCACCATTAAATGATGATTATAAAATTACCAACAACTTTGTCGTAAAATATAGCGACATAGATATTAATAAGCACCTCAACAGTATGAAATATATTGAGCATCTGGTTAATGTGTTTGATATAAACCTGTTTAAAGAAAAAGAAATCCGGAGAATAGAAATCAATTACCTTTCCGAAGGGCAATACGGTTCTACTATTACCATCCTGCAAAAAGAAGAAAAAGATTTCACTTATCTGCTGGAAATGAAAGATGGAGAAACCAACGTTTGTTCCTCCCGAATCCAGTGGCAGTGATAACCTGAAAACATCCTGACTTTTCATTTTAATTTCCTAACTTGCATTGTTAATTTTTTTACATGTTTCAGGATAGAATACCAGAAAGAATACATACTTTTTTAACTAATTATTTTCAGTCAGAAAACTTCGATTTACAGCCCATTTCGGACAGTGCTTCAGATAGAAAATATTTCAGGATTAAAACAGATCAAAACCTGTATATACTGACTTTTAGTGAAAATATTCCTGAAACTAAAACCTTTTTATACTTTTCCCGATTATTTAAAGAAAACGGACTTCCTGTTCCTGAAATTTTGCAGGTTGATGAATCTTTCGAAATATATCTTCAGGAAGAAGTGGGAAATCAGAATCTTCTTTCCTTATTAAATGAACAAGGAGAAATCGAAGAAGTAAAAAAATTATACTTTCAGTCTTTGGATGAATTAATTAAACTTCAATTTCAGGTTTCCAAAAAAATAGATTTTTCTCATTGTTACGATTTTTCTCAATTTGATGAAACTCTGATTTGTAATGATTTGAATTATTTTAAATTTTATTTTTTCCAACCTCTGGAAATTCCTTTTTCCAATCAAAAATTATTGAATGAATTCAATATTCTGGCACAAAAAATAAGCAAACTGGAACCTCAGGGTTTTATGTATCGTGATTTCCAAACCCGGAATATTATGATTAAAAATTCCCGTCCTTATTTTATCGATTATCAGGGAGGAATGAAAGGAAATACTGTTTATGACTTGGTTTCTTTGATCTGGCAGGCAAAAGCACAATTATCTTCCGGATTTAAAAAGGAATTGAAGGAATACTATTTTACACAAGTCTGTAATAAATTCAAAATCCCACAAGATCAACTGGAAGAAGCCTATCAATATTGTTTACTAATCCGTTCATTGCAAGTATTGGGGGTTTACGGATTCCGCGGAATTTTGCAACGAAAATCCCATTTTTTAGACAGTATTTTTTATGGAATTGAAAATCTGAGAATAATAGATCAGGAAAGCACAATTTTAGGACAATATCCGGAACTGAACCGGATTATACAGGAATTATACAAAGAAGAAACAGTAATAAAAGTTAAAAATCTGATACAAAAATAATGAGCAATCGATTACGTATAACCATACAAAGTTTTTCTTACCGGAAAGGATATCCGGAAGATCCGACCGGAAACGGTGGCGGATTTACTTTTGACTGCCGGGGAATTTTAAATCCGTACCGGTTCGGCGATTTACGGTATTACACCGGAAAAGACAAGGAAATTGAAGAATTCTTTATGGAAAAATCTAAAATGCCGGAATTTTTAGAATCCGTAAAAAAAATTATCGATATTTCTATTGAAGATTACTTAAACCGTGACTTTTCCGATTTACAGATCAATTTCGGATGTACCGGAGGACAACACCGTTCGGTATATTCAGCAGAACAAATTGCAAAATATTGTAAAGAAAAATATCCTCAAACCGATGTAATACTCAATCATACCAATTCCGAAAACTGGGAATTGAAAAAATAAAATTAAAAAATCTAAACCATGTCCATACATTCAGAAATTAAAAAAGTAACTGTGGAAACTTTCCGAAAAATGAAGGTTTCCGGAGAAAAAATATCCGTACTTACTGCTTACGACTATTCCATTGCAAGATTAGCGGATGAAGGTGGAGTAGATGCAATTCTGGTAGGTGACTCAGCCGCCAATGTGATGGCGGGACACGAAACCACCTTACCTATTACACTGGAACAAATGATTTATCATGCTCAGTCTGTGGCAAGAGGAGTGAAAAGAGCTATGCTAATTGTGGATTTGCCATTCGGAACCTATCAGTCTGATCCTATACAGGCTTATCATTCCGCAGTAAAAATCATGAAAGAAACTGGAGCTGCCTCAGTGAAACTGGAAGGCGGAAAAGAAATCGAGAAGTCCTTAAAAGCAATATTAAATGCAGGAATCCCTATTATGGGACATCTAGGTTTAACTCCACAATCCATTAATCAGTTCGGTTCTTTTAAATTACGGGCCAAAGAAGAAGCAGAAGCGGACAAATTAATTTCAGATGCTAAATTATTGGAAGAATTAGGCTGCTTTTCCATAGTTCTTGAAAAAATTCCGGCAGCCTTAGGGGAAAAAGTATCCAAGGAACTTTCCATTCCTACTATCGGAATCGGGGCAGGAAATCAAACCGATGGACAGGTTTTGGTAATCCATGATCTATTGGGATTGAACAAGGATTTCAAACCCAAATTCGCCCGGAAATACCTGAATCTTCATGAACAGATTGTAAATGCAGTTTCCCAATATGTAACCGATGTAAAAAGTATGGATTTCCCTAATAAGGAAGAAAGTTTTTAAGATGATTTCTCCTGTTATCGAAATGATATTTTTCACATTTTACATCTAACATTTTACAAGTAAACTATGCTGGAAGATCAGATTCTTTTTGAAGATAATCATCTGTTAATCATTAATAAAAAAGCCGGACAAATCGTTCAGGGAGATAAAACCGGAGATATTTCCTTAGTTGATGACGTGCAATCTTATATTAAAGAAAAATATTCCAAACCCGGAAATGTTTTTGCCGGACTGGTTCATCGGATCGATCGTCCTACTTCCGGTATTGTGATTTTTGCCAAAACCAGTAAGGCTTTAACCCGTTTAACGGAAATGCTGAAAAAACGGGAAATAAAAAAAACCTATTGGGCTGTGGTTAAAAAACAGGAAATCCCTCAAAATCAACGATTAATCCATTATCTCAAGAAAAACGAAAAGAATAATAAAGCGATTGTTTATAAAATTCCGACACAGGGAGCGAAGGAAGCAATTCTGACTTATCACGTTCTTAAACAATCGGATAATTATATGCTATTGGAAGTAGATTTGGAAACTGGACGACATCATCAAATCCGGGCACAGCTAAGTTCCATCGGATGTCCGATCAAAGGAGACCTGAAATATGGTTTTGACCGCTCTAATCCGGATGGAAGTATTCATTTGTTAGCACGAAGGATTGAATTTATTCATCCGGTAAAGAAAGAAAAAGTTGTGTTGGAATCTCCGGTTCCTCAGAATGATAATCTCTGGAAAAGTTTTGAGAAAATTTAATCTGTTATTTTATGTTTCCATACAAGTAGTTTTCTGATTACTTGGCTTAATCTTAATTGTTTGCGATGAATTAAGAAAAGCATTATCTTTTCTACTGTTTTTAATTGTTTGAAATATTTCTTTTCTTCCTTTAGGAAAATGTCGGCATATTCTCCACGCAAAGCCGGAATATCAGTATCAAATAGTAACGATATTTTGGTTTTTACTTTTGATCGTTCAATAATATCTTGATATTTGGTAAAAATTCCCTGCTTCATCAAAAAAACTTCTAATTCTTTCCAAAATTGCAAAGCATTTTCAAAGTGCATTTTATTTATTGAACTAGTAACAGAATTCGCATTACTTCGATCGTAATGATAAAGAGCCTGATTCACTTTTGCAATTTTATTAGCATAATAATAAAACCGTATCATCACATACCTATCTTCCCAATAGTTCAACCCATCCGGAGTTCTACAATCCTCCAGTTTATATAATTTTCTTGTAATAAGCTTATTACACCTATAGGAATGACAAACTTCATTAACTAACATATTATAAAAGTTTTCATCTTTATTTTCTGAAACTACATCGGAAATAATAACGGGTTTACTTTTATATTCCAGAATTACATCCGACACAACAATATCTGCCTGCTCTTTTTTTGCTGTATCATAAAGTAATTCTATCATATTTAGTTCTATATAATCATCACTGTCAATAAACAAAATATATTCTCCTGATGAATTATCCAAAGCGGTATTCCGGGTTGTCGCTATTCCTTGATTAAATTGATGATTAATAATTTTGATCTGTTGTTTATGCTGTGGATACTGCTCAATAACTTGTGTTAATATTTTCATACTATCGTCTATTGTAGCATCATTCACAAATATATACTCAAGATCATTAAAAGTTTGCCGAAACAGGCTATGGAGACATCTTTCGATATATTTTGAGACATTATAGACAGGAACTAATACGGAGACTTTGGGATTGTTCATAACAAACGATGTTTCTTTATTAAGTATCTGCAATAAATCATTTCACAAAAACCGGACAAAGATAAAGCTGCAACCACAGTCATTATATTCAAGGAAAAAAATAATCCTGCACAGAGAAACAAATAAGAGAAAAAGGCCACTATTTGATTCCTGGTAACAAAATAATAGTGTCCACTGGGAATGAATAAAAAATTAATATAACAACCCACAACTAACCAGGTGAGAATGGATGTACTTAAAATAACTGCCAACGGATAGGAAAGCAACATGGTTTTTCCGCCTAGAAAAAGAACAATCCAATATCCTAATATTGCAATAATTCCAATGACCAACAACCCAATCCACGTTTCATAACGGATAATTTTCTTTATAATATTTTTGTCATTTTTTGCAATAATTTTTGGGTATAATGCTCCGTTAATATTGACTGTAAGCATGAGTGGAATGGTAATAATTTTATTTGCCAGATCATACAAAGCAACATCTGCCATTCCCATAAATGTTCCTATGATCAGTGTAACACTTTCTTCTTTGAGGGTTCCGAAGGAATTTGATAAAAAAAATGGCTGGGCATCTTTGAAATGTGTTTTTAATGAACTTATTGGAACAAATCTTAATACTATTTTTTCCTCTTTCCATAATAAAAACTGGGCAACAAAACTTCCAAGAATAACTGAAAGTGATACTATCAGTGCATAAATCCAGTTCTGTTCAGGAGATTTAATAAAAATAAATATAAATGGTATGGTTAAAATCCGGAACGCTAACTGGATACAAGTGACAATCTTCATTTTCTGTACCGCCTGAAAATACCATACCGGAAAAAATAACTCTGCTAAAACCTGCATATAACAAATGGAAAGTATTAATCTGTTGGCATACATTTTAGGAATAAAAAATATCAACAAACAAAAAACAAGGGTTGAAATAATTGTTAATAAACATTTTGCTGTAAAAACACTTGATACAACTTGGTTTTTTAAGTATAAATCATGCTTGTTTTCTACAATTTTCCTGATTGAGGGCAAGGTAAATCCAAATGATATGAAAATAGTAAAAAAAGACATAACAGATAATGAAAAGACATACAGTCCATAACTTTCTTTACCTAATGTACGGATTAAATAGGGATAAATGGCAATACCGATAATAGATGAGAATATCTTCAATAAGGTCATGAAGAAATAATTTTCAAAGACTTTACTGGTAAAAAAGTTTTTGATTTTTTCTTTCCCGATTACCATCTTGTTATTTTACTAAACATATGCAAAACTACACTGTTTCTTGGTAAATTCTGTTAAATTCTTCGGCAATAGTATTAACACTAAAATGATTTTCAGCATATTGATGCATGTTTGTTTCGTTTGTAAAATGTGTTTTTCTTTCAATGCAATTTTTCATCGCTTCATATAACCCATTCTCATCTCCTCTATTTATCAATATTCCATAATCAGCAGGGAACAGTTCTGCTATTCCACCTACTTTAGTGGAAATTACAGGTAATCCGCATGAAAAAGATTCATTAATAACACAAGGTTGGTTTTCTTTGTTACTGAACAACACAAAATAATCAGATTGCTGCATTTTTTGAGAAACTTCCTGTTCGGCCAATTCCCCAAATGTGAAAATATTTTCTTCCAAACCATGATCTTTGATGAATTTTCGTATAGGAGAAGTATCTCCATCTCCACCTATCTGCAAAACAAAATCATAGCCTACATCTAGTAATCTTTTAGTTGTCCGTAAAATTCCTGAAATATTTTTATGTTCTTCACCAAGTGCCGATATATGTAAAAAACTTGTTTTTCCATTATTACTTTTCTCTTTCAGGGAAAACATTTTTGTATCAACTACATTCGGAATCACTTGAAAATTCCCTCTGAGTCCTTTTTCCTTCATCTTATTTGCCAAATCATTACTTACAGGTAAAATATAAGAAGAATTGGAACTTAGCAAACTCATCATTTTACAATAAAATTTAAACGAGATTGATTTATCATTGCTTAACCACCGGGTCCAGTGTTCTGTTATTACAAAATTTATTTTTTTTACTTTTTTATAATACCAAGCAATAAATCCGTAGTAATGTAAAACATTGAGATGAATCAAATCAAAATTATCAATTAACTTCAATCCTTTTTGATAAGCTCTGAATTTTTTCCAGTAATTTAAACCTTTTATGGAAGAACCTTTAAAATAGACATAAACGATTCTTAAATTATTTTCATCCTCTTCAACAATCTCATATTCTGATTTAAGAGTTTCATCTCTTTCAGCAAAAAGAATAGTTACTCTATTTAAAGTAGCTATTGCTTTGGCATGCCTCAAAACAAAATTTCCTCTTTTGGGGAAATTCCGCGATGGAAACCAGTGAGACAAAAATAAAACATGTAACTTTTTACTCATTTGTAGAGCTGATGGAAAAGTATTTCTTCTTGTAAAAATACAAAAACTGATTACATCACATTCTTAAAATACTAATTTTTGGATCAGTTTTATTATTGATACATATCATTAATAATATTTCAATTATGCAGCCATCAATTAAAATAAGTTAAATATTTTTACAGAAATTACATTTTAACTATTATTTAAAACAAATATCTTAACTTTATAAACAGCTTCTCAAAATTACTTTTTATACACAAGTGAAAAAAATACTCGTTTCTGTAATAAATAACATATCTACCGACCAAAGAGTAGAAAAAGTATGTTCCTCTTTGGAAAAAAACGGATACGAAATATCACTTATCGGAACTAATTTAAATGGACTTCCTGAATTAAACCGGAATTATAAAACTCAACGTTTTCCACTTTTTTTTCAGAAAAGCTTTTTACTATTTGCTGAATTTAACTCCAAATTATTCTGGAAACTTCTTTTCCTAGCTGATAAAAACACTGTTCTTCTGTCCAACGATCTGGATTCTCTTTTACCTAATTACCTTATTTCCAGAATTAAGAAGATTCCTTTGGTTTTTGACAGTCATGAAATATATTCCGAACTTCCTTCTGTTCAAGGTAGATTTTCTAAAAAAGTATGGAAAAAATTGGAAAGATTTCTTATTCCTAAAATGAAACACTTTTATACAGTGAGCAACAGTTATGCTTTATATTTTGAAAAAGAATATGGAATCTTGCCTAAGATAATCACTAATTGCTCCAACTATTATTTTCAGGAAAATTCTGTTGAAAAAAACAAAAAAATAATTATTTATCAGGGAGTTTTGAAAGAGGGAAGAGGATTGTATTTTTTGGTAAAAGCAATGACTTTTATTCCCGAATATGAACTCTGGATAGTAGGATATGGAACATATGAAGAAAAACTTAAAAAATTAATATCTGAATTAAACCTAAAAAATATAAAATTCTTAGGATGGAAATCTCCTGAAGAATTAAGGCAAATTACTCCGCTTGCTTCTGTTGGAGTTAGTCTGGAAGAAAATTTAGGATTAAGTTATTATTACGCTCTCCCCAATAAAATTTTTGATTACATTCATTCCGGAATTCCTATTGTCGGAACTTATCTTCCAGAAATTAAATCTATTATAGATGAAAATCAGATTGGAGAAGTTATTTCTAAACATGATCCTGAAGAAATTGCAGAAAAAATTAAATCTGTAATTACAAAAGGAACTCATTTTTATCAGGAAAACCTCAAAAAAACAGCAAAAAAATATTGCTGGGAAAAACAAGAAGAAAAGTTATTGGAAATTTTTCATTTGGCCAGCAACCCACACAAATAACCCAATTTATAAAACTGAAAAAAAAGAAGATTAGGATTATCTGAAAGAAGATTTTTTTTAATTCTTTGTTTAATATTTCTAAACACGAAAACTATAACTGAATTCAAACATAAAGAATTCAATTTCTGGTAAACTGAAATTATTTTCAGATAATCAGCCGGAAAATTCTGTATTTTAATCATATTAGCAACATTTTTCATAGCCCGTTCTGTCTTTTCAATAAACGCTCTATTAGTCTCCAATCCCAAATGATAAACAAGATTTTGAATATGACAAGGTTCTACACCCAGATTCTTCAAATTTGTTGCAAATATCAAATCCGTATATCCGTAATTTTCTTTCTGTTTAGAAAAAGGATTCTGTTCATACAAAGATTTATGGATCATAAAACACGCTAAACGAAAGGTTAAATATGGATTTTTCCTTCTTTCTTCAATAGAAGCTTCTTCATATTTCTTTCCGTATTTCCAACGCAAAATGCCTTCAGCAGGTTTTTCATCCTCATAAACAATATTACTACACACTACTTTTTTATTCGTATGAATTGCTTCAAAATAATTACTTAAGAAATCTTTTCCCACCGGCATCATATCCGCATCAATAAACAAAAACCAATCATAGTTTGCCTGACTTGCAAGATAATTCCGGGCATCAGCATTTCCTAAATTTTTATCAGAAATAATGTAAGTAACTGATCTTTCTTCACAAAATTTTTGATTAGTTATTGTAATTTCTTTATCAGAAGAACAATCATCCAAAATCAATATTTCAAATGGTTGTTTAAACTCATTTCCCTGATCCGTTAATTCCCCTACCAATCCTGTTATAGAATAATTATAAACAGGAATAAGAATTGAAATCATAAAAAATCATAAATAAAGTGAATTGTTCTTTCTATGCAAAAAGTTCTTCCGATTCTCCGTGATAAATTTTCCCGTCCTCACATTTTATAGTTTTTGCCGGAAAATTCTTTATCATGGAATAATCATGGGTTGCCATTAAAATAGCACAATGATTCTGAGTTGCAATGCTCTTAAGAAGGATCATAATTTCATTTGAAGTTTCAGGGTCCAGATTTCCTGTAGGTTCATCAGCCAGAATCAATTCCGGATGATTCAATAAAGCCCTTGCTATAGCCACCCGCTGTTGTTCTCCTCCTGAAAGCTCATGAGGCATCTTATGTTTTTTAGTTTCCATACCTACGCTTTCCAACACCTCTTCTATCCTTTCTCCCATAGCATATCGGTCTTTCCATCCGGTTGCCTTCAACACAAAAAGCAGGTTTTTTTCCACTGTTCTGTCTGTAAGAAGTTGGAAATCCTGAAAAACAATCCCCAATTTTCTCCTTAATGCCGGTATTTCACTACCTTTCAACGTAACCAGATCCGTATCTACCACCTTTCCTTCCCCTTCAAGTAAAGGAAGATCGCCATATAAGATTTTTAACAAAGAACTCTTTCCACTTCCCGTCTTTCCGATAAGGTATGAAAACTCACCCTTTTCCAAAACCACATCCACATCACTCAACACTAAAAAGTTCTTTTGATAAATACTTGCATTTTTCAGGTATAAAATAGGCTCACTCATTGTTCAAAATATCTGTTATTGAGAATTATTTTACACAAAAATACTAAATTAAAATCTATTGCATAAGCTAGCCTACTTTAAATTTTTGTTAAAGTAAGAAAGTATCTTCATTTTTATTTAACTTTGATTTCAAATAAAATAAGAACATGAAAAAGTTACTACAAGTTATTACAACTATTACTATTCCGGCTTTAGGACTGTTCGCTCAAAACCATGCGATAAACCAAAGCTATATGGATAAAAGCGTACGACCGCAAGACGATTTCTATAATTATGTGAACGGGAACTGGATGAAAACTACCCAGATTCCGGCTGACCGCTCCCGATGGGGAAGTTTCGACCAATTACGGGAATTTACTGATTCCGTATCCCTAAATATCCTGAAAAAATCATTAACACAATCTTATCCGAAAGGTTCCGAAGGTCAAAAAATAGCTGATCTTTATGCTTCTTACATGGATATGAATGCAAGAAACAAACAAGGAATTCAGCCTATAAAACCTTATTTAGATAAAGTGGACAAAGTAAAAAACTTTACTGATCTCCAAAATTTATTAGTAGAATTCACTCCAATAGGATTAAATCCATTTTACGGATATGGAGTACACGGTGACTTCAAAAACAGTCAAATGAATGCTATTTATATGGATGATGTAAGTTTAGGATTAGGAAGGGATTATTACCAGAAAAACGATGAAAAATCTAAACAAACCTTACAGGATTATACTCAATATCTATCCAAACTGTTAAAGGTAATCGGATATAAAAACCCTGACAAAACAGCTACAGATGTAGTCAACTTAGAAAAACAACTGGCCGGCAATCTATTGACCGTAGAACAAATACGAGATGCAAAACTACAATACAATCCGTATGACACAAAAGGACTTGCAAAATTTTCCAAAAATATCAGTTTTGTAAGTTATCTTTCCACATTAGGAGTAAAAACAGATTCTGTTATAATTCCTGAAAAGAAATACTATGAAAATTTCGACCAAATCATCAATCCTAAAAACCTGGCTTTATTAAAAGACTATATCAAAACAAATATTATCAGGAATGCTGCTGGAAGTTTAACCAAAGAACTGGATGACATTAACTTTGATTTCTACGGAAAAACACTAAGCGGACAAAAAGAACAAAGAGCTATGGAGAAAAGAGCACTGTCCAGCATAAATGGCACTGTAGGAGAAGCCTTTGGAAAATTGTATGTTGCTGAAGTTTTTCCAGAAGAAGCAAAAGCCACCGCAAAAGAACTTATAGATTACCTGAAAAAATCATTTGTAGTACATATCAATAATTTAGCCTGGATGTCTCCAACTACCAAAGCCAAAGCATTGGAAAAACTTAACAAGTTCACTGTGAAAATAGGATATCCTGACAAATGGAGAGATTATTCCAAACTGGAAATAGTTTCAATAAAAGACGGAGGTTCCTATTTCCAAAACCGGTTAAATGCTACTGTGTACAACTATAACAGATATAAAGACAAAATAGGAAAACCGGTAGACAGAACCGAATGGGGAATGTCTCCGCAAACTGTAAATGCCTATTACAATCCGTTAAACAACGAAATCGTATTCCCGGCAGCTATTTTGCAGCCTCCTTTCTATGATTACAAAGCAGACGCCGCAGTAAACTTCGGAGGAATTGGAGCAGTGATCGGACATGAAATGTCTCACGGATTTGACGACAGTGGTGCTCAATTCGACAGTGACGGAAACCTGAAAGACTGGTGGACACCAGAAGATAAAGAAAAATTCAAAACAGCTACTCAATCTTTAGCAAACCAATATAGCGCTTATGAACCACTCCCGGGAGTTCATATAAACGGACAATTAACTTTAGGTGAGAACATAGCTGACTTAGGAGGAGTTTCTATCGCTTATGATGCTTTAAAAATATACTTAAAAGACAAAGGAACTCCTGAAAAAATAGACGGATATACTCCAGATCAACGGTTCTTCCTATCCTGGGCAACTATCTGGAGAACAAAAACAACCGATCAGGCATTAATCAATCAAGTAAAAACCGATCCACATTCACCAGGATATTTCAGAGCCATTGGTCCATTGGAAAACGTAGACAGCTTCTACAAAGCCTTTGATGTGAAAAGTACTGATAAAATGTTTAAACCTGAAAACCAAAGAATTATTATCTGGTAAAATTTTTAATTTCAAATGAATCTCAACGAAATCATTAAATCCAGGTCAGCAACTTTTCTGGATGTACGGGAAGAAGAAGAATTAAAAAACGAAGGAGAAGTTCCCGGGGCTATTTTAATTCCCATGAAACAAGTTCCTGAAAAACTGGAGGAAATAAAGAAACTCAGTACTCCTCTTGTTGTCTTCTGTCGTTCAGGCGTACGATCCGGTCGGATAGTCGAATACCTGAAAAACCAAGGATTTACGGATGTCTATAATGGTGGTGGTTTCAAAGAGATTAATAAAATATTAGAAACACAATAATTAAACCTGATATACAATTTGGTAAGCTATTTGAAATATAGTGATGAATCAAATAAAGCAAAGAATATGAAGAATTCTATTAAACTTAGCATTGCAGTATTATTTTTACTACTAACCAGTTTCACTTTTCAAAGTTGTGATACTGCGCAAAATGTAGTTAACACAGTAGAAAATAAAGACTTGGGAGCTCAACTTGCCGGAACATGGATCTTAACCAGCATTGAAGGAACTAAAGCCGCAGATGCTTTTAAAGGAACCATTCCTACCTTATCTTTTGATTTAGCCACTCATAAAGTATCAGGAAACGGAGGTTGTAACAATTATAGCGGAGGATTTACCCTTATAAGTACTATGTACACTCCTACCCCCATGGTATCAACCATGATGGCCTGCCCTCAGGAAAACAAAGAATCCCGATTACTGGAATTACTAGGCAAAAAAAGTACTTTGGTGTTTAATAACAATATTTTACAATTCGTTCAAAACGGAAAAGTAGTATTGGAATTTTCACCCAAATAAAACAATCATAAAATTACAACCTGATAAAAAGATGTGATACTAAAAATCACATCTTTTTATTTTTCATAATGAAAAAAGTCATATATTTGCCACTCAATACATAAGAATCATTAAAATTAATATTGGCATGTATCTAACATCAGAAATTAAAAAAGAAATTTTCGCTAAACACGGTAACAACGAAAAAAATACCGGAAGCGCAGAAGGGCAAATCGCCTTATTTACTTTTAGAATTAACCATTTAACCGGACACCTAAAAAAGTATCATAAGGATTTCAATACAGAAAGATCACTTGTAGCTTTAGTAGGTAAAAGAAAAAGATTATTGGATTATCTTAAGAAAACAGATATTTCCAGATACAGAGCAATTATTGCTGAACTAGGTATTCGGAAGTAATAGAAAAAATAAAAGGCAATACTAAAAAATTGCCTTTTTTTATATTGGAAAAGGTTTAAAAAGGAAGAAAATTTCATTTTTAGTAGGAGTTGATCACTTTAATTTAGCACAAAGAGCACTGACTTCCATTAATCTTATATATTTTAATGGACTTGAGTGTTCTCTGAATGTACAATTAAAAAAATCAACCTTAATAAAAATTGTAAATCATCTTCCTTTTTTACTTTATATAAATAAAAGTATTAATAAAATTTTTGAATTTTTATGCAAATTCCAAAAGCAATTACAGAAAAAATTATTTTAGAAGACGGAAGAGAAATCATTCTTGAGACAGGAAAACTGGCAAAACAAGCTGATGGTTCCGTAGTTGTAAAATGTGGTGGTACTATGGTATTGGCCGCAGTAGTTGCAGCTAAAGAAGCAAAACCGGGAACGGATTTTTTGCCTTTAACTGTAGACTACAGGGATAAATTTTCCTCCGGAGGACGTATTCCGGGAGGATTCATGAAAAGAGAAGGAAGACCTACAGACGAAGAAATCCTGACCATGAGATTGGTTGACCGGGTTTTACGACCTTTATTTCCGGATGATTTCCACGCGGAAATTCAGGTGATGATTCAATTGATTTCCTACGATGGAACAATTCTACCTGATTCAATGGCGGGATTGGCAGCTTCAGCCGCTATTGCCGTAACGGATCTACCTTTCAATGGTCCTATTTCAGAAGTTCGTGTTGTTCGTCAGGATGGAAAATACATCATAAATCCTAGCCTGAAGCAAATGAATGAAGGCTTTGATCTAGATATTATGGTTGGAGCTTCCAAAGACTCCATTGTAATGATTGAAGGAGAAATGAGTGAAATTTCCGAAAAAGAAATGATAGATGCTATCGCCCATGCTCATGAAGCCATCAAAAAACAAATCGAAGTAATTGAAAAGTTAGCTGCACAAGTAGAAAAATCTCTGGTAAAAAGAGAATACTGTCATGAAGAACATGATGAAGAAATGCGGAAAGAAATTACCGAGTTTTCTTATCAAAGAGTTTATGATGTAGCCAAAGTTCCTTCTGATAAACACGAAAGAGGTGAAAAATTCGAGGCTATTCTGGAAGAATTCCTCTCCCGATATACAGACGAAGAAGAACGAGAAGAAAAAGAACCATTAGCAAAAATTTATTTTCATGATGTTGAGAAGGAAGCTGTTCGCCAGCTAATTTTAAACGAAGGAATCCGTTTAGATGGACGGAATACTACAACTATTCGCCCTATCTGGTGTGAAGTGGATTATTTACCAGGATCACACGGTTCTGCTATTTTCACTCGTGGAGAAACTCAGTCGTTGACTACTGTTACGTTAGGTTCTGCGCTGGACGCTAATAGAGTGGACAATGTAATGTCTCAACATGAAGAAAAATTTTACTTGCACTATAACTTTCCTCCGTTCTCTACCGGAGAAGTAAAACCAATACGTGGAGTTTCAAGAAGAGAAATCGGACATGGAAACTTAGCCCAAAGAGCACTTAAAAAAGTAATTCCCGCAGATTCTCCTTATACTATACGTGTAGTATCGGATATATTGGAATCCAATGGGTCTTCTTCTATGGCAACCGTTTGCGCAGGAACTTTAGCTTTAATGGATGCCGGAATTCAAATCACAAAACCGGTTTCGGGAATTGCTATGGGATTAATTACTGACAAAGAATCCGGAAAATGGAGTGTATTATCCGATATATTAGGAGATGAAGATCACTTGGGAGATATGGACTTTAAAGTTACCGGAACGGCTGATGGTATCACTGCTTGTCAAATGGACATTAAAATTCAGGGATTATCCTTTGAAGTGATGGAACAAGCATTAAACCAAGCAAAAGAAGGAAGACTTCATATCCTTGGGAAATTGTTGGAAACCATTTCTGCTCCTAATACACAATTAAAACCTAATGCTCCGAAATTAGTTTGTCTGGATATTCCAAAAGACTTTATAGGGGCTGTAATTGGGCCTGGAGGAAAAATAATTCAACAACTTCAGAAAGATACCGGAACTGTTATCACTATTGAAGAGAATGATGAAGTAGGAAAAGTGGAAATTTCAGGTGTAGATCAGGCAATGATAGATGAAGCCATAGCCCGAATCAAGCAAATCGCCTTTGTTCCGGAAGTAGGTACCATTTACAAATCCAAAGTTGTTTCCATTAAACCTTTTGGCGCTTTTGTGGAAATTTCCAAAGGAGTGGAAGGGTTGGTACATATTTCGGAATTGGAATGGAGAAGGCTGGAAAAAGTAGAAGATTCCGTTCAGTTAGGAGATGTTATTGAAGTGAAATACTTGGGAACTGACGAAAAGAAGAAAATGAAACTTTCCAGAAAAGTGTTGCTTCCTAAACCTGAAAGAAAGGAAGAAAGTAAATAATAATTTTATTTTCATCAAATAATCTGTTAAGCCACAATAAATAATATTGTGGCTTTTCTTTTTTAGGGTTATTATAATTATCTGTAAATTTGCAGGGCATTTTTGGACTGTTATCCATGAAAGAATATAAACCTATAATTACATGCCTTGTTAAGTTTTTCTCTATTTATCTGGTATTGATAGGTTTCTATTATTTATATCTGAATTATTATCAAAATAAACTTCTAACCTGCGATCCATTCACTGAAATAGTTGCCAGGCAATCCTCTTCACTTCTGAATGTTTTTGGATTTTCCAGTGAAGTTTCCCATCATAATCAGGAAAATCATATATTATTTTTTATTAATAAAAAATATGTGAGTTTTGTTAATGAAGGATGCAATGCCTTATCTGTAATGATTTTATATCTGTCTTTTATTATTGCCTTTGCTTCCACCTGGAAAAAGACTTTTCTTTATTTGCTTTTCACCTTACCAATCATTCATTTTTTTAATATCACACGGATTGCTTTTATAAACTATGTTTTTTACTATCATCCTGAATATGGAAAAGATGCTCATGACTATATTTTTCCAACCATTATTTATGGATTGATTATTATATTGTGGATAACATGGATCAAATACTTTATTTTCAAAAAAGAAAAAGGCAACGATTCTGCTTATGAAACGAAGTAGTAAAATAGTCGGGATTTTACTCTGCCTGATTCTGCTTATTTTAATCAGAAAGGTGGAAACTGTTTTATTCTATGATCCACTTCTTCCCTTTTTTAAACAATCTGATTTCAATCACCAAAATGTTCCTGATTTTAATACAGTAAAACTCATTCTTTCGCTGTTTTTCAGGTTCGGATTAAATTCTGTATTAACCTTAATCATTATACAGCTTTGGTTCAACAACAAACAAATCACCAAAGTCTCAGCCTATATTCTGCTAATAGCATTTGTATTTTTTACTCTGCTTTACCTGTTGTCTATACTCACTAATTTCGGATTAGGCTATATGCCTACATTCTACATAAGAAGAATATTAATCCAGCCTTTGTTATTACTGCTTCTTATTCCGGCTATCTACTATTACAATTATTCCAAAAATTAAACTCCGGAAGATGTAGAAGAATTATCTTCATTTTTTCGGCTTAGCTCCTGTTGCTGCATTCTGGCCTTCCTTTTTACACTTTGGGATTTACTACTGTATCCCATAATGGCTCCAAATAATAATCCTAAACCGGCTCCCAGCAATACACCTATAATAAGATTAAAAGTCAGAAACGGGTCATTTGATCCATTGTATTGTATATAACCGATGACTCCTCCTATAATTATAAATACAACTCCTAAAATTAGAGAACTTTTCATTTTACTATTATTTTTAATAAGGGTAAAATTACTAAATTTATTTTATTAAATCGATTCTAAATTTTGTCTCACCACCTCATACAAAAAAGCTCCGCAAGCCACAGAAACATTCAGAGAATCCGTTTTTCCCAGTATAGGTAGTTTTAATTTAACATCTGAGTTTTTTAATAATTCCTTAGAAATTCCTTTTTCCTCATTTCCTACAATTATAGTTAAAGGAAGTGAAAGATCTTCTTTATAAATAAGTTTATCTGTTTTTTCCGTAGCACAAACCGTTTTTATTCCGCTTAGTTTTAAAAAGTCCAATACTTTTAACAGATTCTTTTCCTTGCATATTTTTAGGTTAAAAATAGCTCCTGCCGATGTTTTTATAGAATCGGAATTGATGGGTGCAGTTCCTTCATCCGGAATAACAATAGCATCCACTCCCACTATTTCCGCTGTCCTGCAAATAGCTCCGAAATTCCGAACATCTGTCAAATGATCCAACAACAATATGAATGGCATTTTTCCTTCCTCAAATAGCTGAGGAACCAAATCCTCTATATTAAAAAACTGAACCGGAGATAAAAAAGCACAAACTCCCTGATGGTTTTTTCGGGTTAGCCGATTGAGTTTTTCCACCGGAACATATTTTATATGGATTCCTGCCTGACTCAATTTCATTTTCAGGGTTTTAATATTTTCCCCCAATAAACCATTCTGGATGAAAACCTTGTCAAAAGTTTTCCCTGCTTCTATGGCTTCCATCACAGGATGAATACCGAATATAAAATCTTTTTCCATTGATACAAAAGTACAATTAAAATCTACTTATTTACAAAATACAAAAACAGGGATTTTATGTGGATGAAGTCTTATTCTCCAAAATAAACCTTATTTCGGGCCAAATATTTATTGGTATCTTCTATAAAAGATAAAATCTCCTCCCTTCCTATCTTCTTTTCAGAGGAAGTCTTGAACATTTCAGGGAGTTCATCCCAAGTTCCCCGCAACTCCTGAGAATATTTTTTATAATTAAACGAAAATTCCCGTTGGGTTATTTTATCCAGTTTCGTGAAAATCAAAGCAAAAGGAATACCTTCTTCTCCCAGCCAATTAATAAAGTCCAGATCTATCTTCATAGGCAGATGTCTTGAATCGATAAGAACAAAGAGATTAACCAGATTTTTTCTTCCCAGTACATATTTTTCAATCATCTTGGAAAAAGAAGCTCTGTCGGATTTGGATGCCTTAGCATATCCATAGCCCGGTAAATCCGTCAGATACCAACTATCATTGATTAAAAAGTGATTGATTAATTGGGTTTTTCCAGGAGTAGAAGAAGTTTTAGCCAATCCTTTCCTACTGGTTATCATATTAATCAAAGAAGATTTCCCTACATTGGACCGTCCGATAAAGGCATATTCTGGTTTATTTGGTTCCGGGCAGTCATCTAGAAATTTACTGCTTTTTAAAAATTCTGCTGAAAGTATATTCACAATTTAAATTTATTTTATATTATTTTCTTTCAGCCAGTTATAAAGGATCTGATTGAACTCTTCAGGTCTTTCCATCATAGCAGAATGTCCGCATTTATCTACCCAGAATAATTGGGAATTAGGAATAGTCTCATGGAATTCTTCTGCTACTTCCGGTGGAGTAACATTATCCTGTTTTCCCCAGATAAGACAAGTAGGGGCAACAATAGTTTTCAATTCTTCAGACAAATTATGTTTAATAGCGCTTCTTGCTATATGTATGGTTTTGATGGCCTTTATCCGGTCTGTCACCGTTTCGTACACCTGATCCACCAATTCTTTAGTAGCCACTTTCGGATCATAAAAAACTTCTTCCGATTTTTTCTTTATGTATTCATAACTTCCCCTCTTAGGATAGGTATCTCCGAAGCTCCGTTCATAAAGTCCGGAACTTCCGGTTAAAACCAAAGCATCCACATAATGCGGCTTCTTAAGTGTAACCATCAAAGCTAAATGACCTCCCAATGAATTTCCTATCAAAACAGAAGGTTCTTTTACTATTTTTCTTAAAAAACTGATTACATAATTAGTCAGTCCTGATATATTGGTCCTTAATGGGGGTAAAGAATATAATGGAAGCTCTAAAAAATAAACTTTATATCCGTTTTTTGGGAAAAAATCGATCTGATCTCTAAAGTTACTTAACCCTCCCATCAAACCATGTAATAAAACTATGGGTTTTCCTTCTCCTGCCTCTGTGTATATGAATTTCTTTTCTTTACGAAGGTTAAAAATCATTGGTTAATCTTAAAGCTTGTGCAAATGCAAAAATACATCATTTTTATCAAATAAAAACATTATTTAACAATACTTTGACTATTAACACCTCAAAAAGTTTTTGAATTCAATAACCAAAAGTTATCAACAAAAGTGGGTAAAAGTGGGTAAAAGTGGAAAATAATTTTTATTTTTGATGATTGATATGGTAAACCTGATAGGAACATATGAATGCACCCTTGATTCAAAAGGCAGAATGTTGCTTCCGGCCGGACTGAAGAAGCAATTAGACAGTCTTTTACATGAAGGCTTTGTTCTTAAAAGATCCGTATTTCAACCCTGTCTGGAACTGCACCCGATGTGCGAATGGAACCAGATGATGAGTAAAATCAATAAGCTGAACCGTTTTGTGAAGAAAAACAATGATTTCATAAGACAATTTACAGCCGGATTGAAAAATGTGGAGATTGATAACAGCGGACGGTTACAGGTAAGCAAAGACCTGATTCAGTTCGCCAGACTGGACAAGAATATTGTAGTGGTAGCTTCTATTAACATGGTAGAGATTTGGGACAAATCATTGTATGAAGAAGCTGTAAATGTGAATGATACAGACTTTGCAACTTTGGCAGAGGAAGTAATGGGTAATATGTCCGACGATGAGCTATCATGATTCTGTTCTGTTACATCAGAGTGTTGAAGCTCTGATAAACAATCCCGAAGGAATATACGTAGATTGTACTTTCGGAGGTGGCGGACATTCCAGGCTGATTCTGGAAAAATTATCTGAAAAAGGGAAACTATTTGCCTTTGACCAGGATTCAGATGCTCAAAAAAACATCATCAAAGACGACCGCTTCACCCTAATACCGCAAAATTTCCGGTTTATAAAAAATTTTCTGAGATATTATAAAATAGAAAGTATCGACGGAATTTTGGCAGACCTGGGAGTTTCCTCTCACCAGTTCGATATACCTGAAAGGGGATTTTCCACACGTTTCGACGGACCTTTGGATATGAGAATGAATCCCCAACAGAATCTTTCTGCGAAAGATATTTTAAACACCTATCCGGAAGAACAATTGGCTGAAATATTTTATCTCTACGGAGAACTTTCCCAGTCAAGGAAAATAGCAAGGGAAATTGTAACCCAACGAAAAGAAAAATCTTTAGAAACCACCGGACAACTTAAAGAATTATTCAAAAAGTTGATTCCGGCACACAAACAGAATAAATTTTTCGCACAACTATTTCAGGCACTGAGAATAGAAGTAAATGATGAACTGAGTGCCTTGAAAGAATTGCTGACACAAAGTTATGAATTACTAAAACCGGGTGGAACACTGGTTTTTATCTCCTATCATTCATTAGAAGACCGATTGGTTAAAAAATTTATCAAAACAGGGCTTTTTGAAGGAGAACCGGAAAGAGACATATTCGGAAACTGGAACAAACCTTTTGAACTGGTTTCTTCCAAAGCCATTATTCCGGACGAAGAAGAAATAAGTGAAAACCCAAGAGCACGAAGTGCTAAAATGAGAATTGCAATAAAAAAAGATGGCAAAAAGGACTAAAACAAAAATACGAACCATCTCAGATATATTGAGAGGAAAATTCCTGGTAGAAGGTGGAGCTTATTCCACCTGGAAATTTATTTTGTTTGTCATAGTTCTGGCTCTCATATCCATATCTTCCTCTCATTGGGTAGATGAAAAAGTAATAAAAATCTCCGATCTAAAAGAACAAACAGAAGAATACAAAGCCCGATACGCCTTAGTACACAGCAAATTAATGAAACTAAAAGTAGAATCGGAACTTGAAAATATGTTACTAGCCGATTCCCTTTTTGCGTTGGAAAAACAACCTTATAAAATATTAGTGCCAAAAGTCAAAGATGAATAAAGAACGGAAAAACATATTAGCCCGCACTTACCTTATTTCTGCACTTATTTTATTATTTGCAGTTTCGGTTTTTGCCCGTTTAATATACATCCAGACTCACGACACAGAAAAATACCGTAATCTTACCCAAACGACCAACTTCAGGAATATGGAAGTTCAGGCTGCCCGCGGAAACTTATACGCCTCCGACGGAATTTTATTAGCTACTTCCATCACCAAATACGACATATTCATGGATATGAAAACCATCCGTACAGAACTGTATCAGGATAATATTATTCCCCTATGCGATTCACTTCAAAGAATGTTTGGAAAACCCAGTCAGTATTTTTATAAAGTTCTGAATGAAGGAAGAAAAAATAAAAATCAATACCTGAAATTAGCAAGAGGCTTGGATTACGAACAATTTTCCAGACTAAAAAATTTTCCCATCCTGAATAAAGGACAAAATAAAGGAGGTCTTATTGTAGAAAGACGAACAGAAAGAATAAAAACCATTTCAGGCTTCGGAAGCCGAACGTTAGGTTTTGATGATGAAAGAGGAAAAGCCGGATTGGAAGGAGCTTTTTCTTCTTACCTGAAAGGAAAAAACGGAAAAGAAATACAACAACGGATCAACCAGAAACAGTGGAAGCCCATCAACATAGAAGTAGAACCTCAGGATGGAGATGATGTTTACACTACCATAGATATGCGAATTCAGGATATAGCTTATTCCGCACTTCAAGATCAACTGGAACAATCCGAAGCAAATCACGGATGTGCCATAGTTATGGATGTAAAAACAGGAAAAATTGTAGCACTTACCAATCTTCAACGGACTCCAGACGGAACTTATGATGATTTGCGGAATTTTGCCGTGTGGGAAGCCGCAGAACCGGGCTCAACTTTCAAATCCATTTCCATGCTGGCATTACTGGATGACAATTATGTAACTCCGGAAACCACTGTGGATATCGGGCAAGGATCTTGGAAATATTATAATTATACCGTACGGGATGATCACGGACACGGAACCATTACCTTGTCCCAAGTCCTGTCCCAATCCAGTAATGTAGGAATATCCAAAACCGTAACCCACTACTATTCCAGAAATCCACAGGACTTTCTGAACAAAGTAAATTCCTGGGGAATTAACAAAAAAACCGGAATAGATATTCCCGGAGAAAGTAACCCTTACACACCCAAACACAATAAAACCTGGAGTCCTATCACTCTCGCCTGGATGTCTTTCGGCTATGGAGTAAAACTAACTCCTCTACAAATACTGACTTTCTATAACGGAGTGGCAAACGGAGGAAAATTAATGAAACCTCAGCTTTTGGAAAAAATAGAACGGAAAGGAATTGTAACCCATCAATATACACCTGTTGTGCTGGATCAGAGCATGGCATCCGACAAAGCTATTTCCGATTTAAAAAAAATGCTTACCTATGCGGTGGAAACCGGAACTTCAAGAAGTATTTATACTCCTAATTTATCAATGGCAGGAAAAACAGGAACTGCTCAGGTAGAATACTGGAACAAGGGAAAAGGAAAATTGTATCAGGCTTCATTTTGCGGATTCTTTCCGGCAGAAAATCCAGAATATTCCTGTATTGTAGTCATCAACAAACCCAAAACTGCTTTTTACGGCTCTCAGGTAGCCGCTCCGGTATTCAAAGAAATAGCAGGGAAAGTATATCTTAAAAAACCATTAAATCTTCCCAAAGAAGACAATACTCGACAATCCTTGAACATTCAGCAGCTGATTACTCAAACCCAGAAACCGGTTATAAATTCATCCACCAAAATAGTTCCCAATGTAGTAGGGTATTACGGAAAAGATGTTATTCCCGCTTTGGAAAATTTGGGCTTAAAGGTAGTGTATTCAGGAGGAGGAAAAGTAATATCCCAATCCATCACAGGATATCCTTTAAAGAAAGGAATGACTATTTATTTAAAACTTGAAGCATGAAAATACTTTCAGACATATTATATAAAGTATCCATTGAAAAAGTGATCGGAAATGTCCGCATCTCTGTAAATCAGCTTTCCTTTGATTCCCGAAATATAGAATCCGGCGATGCTTTCTTTGCCATAAAAGGATTTGACCTGGATGGACACAAATACATTGAAAGCGCTATAACTAAAGGAGCTACTTCCATAATATGCGAAGATCTTCCCGAAGAACAAAAAGAAGGAATTGCCTATGTACAAGTAAAAAATACAGCTATAGCCTTAGGTATTACAGCTTCCAACTTTTATGATAATCCTTCCGAAAAGTTAACTTTGGTTGGAATTACCGGAACCAACGGAAAAACCACCACCACAACCTTATTATATAACTTATTTACCCAACTGGATTTCCGTTGTGCCTTACTTTCAACCATTGAAAATAAAATTGCTGATAACGTTTTAAATTCCACTCATACCACTCCGGATCCTATTACCATAAATAAATTACTGACCCAAGCCATTGAAAACAATTGCGAATATGCATTTATGGAAGTAAGTTCTCACGGAATCCACCAAAATAGGCTGGCAGGACTTAGCTTTAAAATAGGAGCTTTTACCAATATTACCCACGACCATTTGGATTATCATAAAACCTTTGATAATTACCTGGCTGCCAAGAAAAAATTCTTTGATGAATTACCGAAAACAGCCATAGCCTTAACCAATATGGACGATAAAAACGGACTGGTTATGCTTCAAAACACTTCGGCAAAGAAAGTAACCTATTCCCTGAAATCAAATTCCGATTACAAAGGAAAAATCATAGAAAATCGTCTGGACGGAATGTTGCTTCAGTTTAACGGAAAAGAATTCTGGACAGCCTTAGCCGGAAAATTCAATGCCTATAATGAATTACTAGCTTATTCCATTGCAGTAGAATTAGGCTTTGATTCCATAGATGCACTAACCGCTCTAAGCAAACTCCAACGGGTAAAAGGTCGGTTTGAAACCTTTGTATCCGATAACGGAATCTATGCAATTGTAGATTATTCCCATACACCAGATGCTTTAAAAAATATCTTAGAATCTATAAACCAGACAAGAACCCGGAACGAACAACTTATAACCGTTTTCGGATGCGGTGGACATCGGGACAAGGAAAAAAGACCTAAAATGGGAAATATTGCCACTCAGCTTTCCGATCTGGCAATTATCACTTCTGATAATCCGCGGGATGAAAATCCGGACGAAATCATACACGAAGTAGAAAAAGGAGTGGAACCTCAAAACACCAACAAATACATTTCTATCACCGATAGAAAACAGGCTATAAAAACAGCAGTTAAAATGGCAAAACCAAAAGACATTATTTTAATTGCCGGAAAAGGACACGAGAATTATCAGGAAATCAATGGAGAAAAATTTCCTTTTGACGATATGACCATAGTTAAAGAATTACTAAAAACCACCAAGTAAATGCTGTACTATTTATTCGAATATTTGAACCAACATTACTATATCCCGGGAAGCGGGTTATACAAATATATTACCTTCCGGGCGCTAGCAGCGGTATTCACTTCCCTGTTCATCTCCCTGATTATCGGAAGAAGAATTATCAATATTCTGAGAAGAAAACAATTAGGAGAAAGCGTGAGAGAATTGGGATTAACCGGACAAAAGGAAAAAGAAGGAACTCCTACCATGGGAGGAATCATTATTATCCTGGCAACACTGGTTCCTATTCTGCTTTTCTGTAAACTGGACAATATTTACATCATCATATTAGTTGTCTCTACTATCTGGATGGGAATTATTGGATTCTTGGATGATTTCTTAAAAATATACCGGAAAAACAAAGAAGGATTAAAAGGAAAATTCAAGGTTTTAGGACAAATAGGATTGGGAGTATTTGTAGGAGTAATTTTATACACCAATCAGGATATTGTAATTAGAGAAAAAATAGAAGGAGCGCACAGTACAGAATTTTCCAAAGACTTTTATCCTAATGAAAAATCATTTAAAACCACCATACCGTTCTTTAAAAACAATCAATTCGATTACGGAAAAATACTGAATTGGGTGGGAGTGGATGAAAAAGACTCTCAGGATTGGGTTTGGATTATACTGATTCCTATTGTGATAACCATCGTAACTGCCGTTTCTAACGGAGCCAACCTCACGGATGGAATTGATGGACTCGCGGCGGGAAGTTCAGCCATTATTGTGGTTACACTCGCCCTGTTCGCTTATGTTTCAGGTAATATCATGATGGCAGATTACCTGAATCTCATGTACATTCCCGATTCCGGAGAAATCGTGATTTTCTCCGCTGCCTTTGCAGGAGCTTTAATCGGATTTCTGTGGTACAACACCTATCCCGCTCAGGTATTCATGGGAGATACCGGAAGTCTGACAATCGGAGGAGTAATTGCCGTACTGGCAATCGTATTGAGAAAAGAACTCATTATTCCGGTATTATGTGGAATATTCCTGGTAGAAAACCTGTCCGTCATGATACAAGTAGCTTATTTCAAATATACCAAGAAAAG
Source organism: Apibacter sp. (assembly GCA_031552575.1). GTDB lineage: Bacteria > Bacteroidota > Bacteroidia > Flavobacteriales > Weeksellaceae > Apibacter. The sequence goes on from JAVBMH010000004.1 coordinate 41,356, forward strand.
ATACGGAGAAGGAAGGAGAATATTTTTAATGTCGCCTTTACATCACCATTTCCAAAAACTAGGATATCACGAAAGTAAAATAGTAACCCGGTTCTGGATTATCGGAATTATGCTTGCCATATTCTGTATAATCACACTAAAAGTCAGATAAACATGAAACGACTGGTAATAGTAGGAGGAGGAGAAAGCGGAGTTGGAGCCGCAATATTGGGAAAAAAACAAGGATTTGAAGTTTTTCTTTCAGACAAAGGCGCATTGAAGGAAGAATACAAAAAAGTATTAACGGAAAAAGAAATCCCTTTTGAAGAAAAACAACACACCGAAGAAAAAATACTCAATGCCGACTGGATAATAAAAAGTCCTGGAGTTCCTCAAAAAGCACCTATTATCCAAAAAATAAAAGAAAAAGGAATCTTGATTTCTTCCGAAATCGAATTTGCTTCCCGTTATACCAATGCTGTTCTGATAACGATCACAGGTTCTAACGGAAAAACCACCACCACTTCCCTCACCTATCATCTATTCAAAAAAGCAGGATATAATACCGGATTGGCGGGAAACATCGGAAAAAGCTTTGCATGGCAAGTAGCAGAAGAAAATTATGAGTATTACATTCTGGAACTAAGCAGCTTTCAGTTAGATGATATTCAGGAATTCAAACCTCACATTGCCATGGTTCTCAATCTGAGTCCCGATCATCTGGACCAATACGATTACAGTTACCAGAACTATGCAGATGCCAAATTTAAAATCACACAAAACCAGGATAAAAACGATTTCTTCATCTATAACTTGAATGATGAAATGACCCAAAAATGGATGAAAACCCATAAAACCCAAGCTCAACTAATTCCTTTTTCACTTGACAAACAAGTAGAAACAGGAGCTTACAGTGATAATGAAAACGTATATACAAAAATTAATGAGGAAACTTTAGAAATGAAAATCAGCGAATTAGCATTAACAGGAAAACACAATGTAGCCAATTCCATGGCTGCAGGAATTGCAGGAAAACTATCAAAAATAAAAAACGAATTCATAAAACAAAGTCTGATGGACTTTGAAGCTGTGGAACACCGTTTAGAATTTGTTTTAAAAATTAACGGAATCAACTTTATCAATGACAGTAAGGCAACCAATGTAAATTCCGTTTACTATGCTTTAGAAAGTATGAAAACTCCGGTTATCTGGGTTGTAGGAGGAACGGACAAAGGGAACGATTACACGGAATTGATTCCTTTTGTAAAACAAAAAGTAAAAGCAATTGTTTGTTTAGGATTAGATAACCAAAAAATCTTAGATACTTTCAAAGACATGGTTCCCAATATGGTAGAAACCAAATCTATGAAAGATGCTGTAAACGCTGCCTACATGTATGGAACCAAAGGAGATACCGTATTACTTTCTCCTGCCTGTGCCAGTTTTGACCTGTTTCAGAACTACGAAGACCGGGGAAAACAATTCAAGGAAGAAGTGCGAAAATTATAATTTTTAACCCGGATCTGATAATGAAAAAATGCGAAAATTAAGACATTATTTTAAAGGCGATGCCATACTTTGGGCTACGATATTTCTCATATCCTTAGCCTCATTCCTTCCCGTATATTCCGCAAGCTCCAATTTGCAGTATGTAGTCGGGCAAGGTTCCGTATTGGGACATTTCGCTAAACATGCCGGTTTTATCATTATCGGGATAGGAATTGTCTTTATTTTCCAGAAAATCGATTACAAATACTTCGGAGGTTTTTCCAAGTTATTGCTTCCTATTGTTATTTTTCTACTCATCCTCACCTTAATGCAGGGAAACAGCATAGACGGAGCGAATGCCTCTCGCTGGCTGAAACTTCCCGGAGTTCCGTTTGCCTTCCAGACTTCCGTATTCGCAGCATTGGTTTTAAACGTATATATTGCACGATATTTAGACCGAAACAAAAACAAAGAAATCACTTTTAACAATAGCTTTGTTCCTGTATTACTGCCTATTTTTCTTGTAGTCGGATTAATATTTCCTGCTAATGGTTCTACCGGAATCCTAATATTCATATTGATATTAGCCTTATTATTTATCGGAGGATATCCAATTAAAATATTACTTTCCATTGTCGGAGGCGGAATTCTTATCGCCTTCTTATTCATTACCCTCGTACTCAAATATCCCGATATGTTTCCAAGCCACCGGGTTCATACCTGGAAAAGCCGGATTGAAAACTTTATGGGAGATGGAAAAGAAGAAAGTTATCAGGTACAACAAGCCAAAGCCGCTATCGTACAAGGAGGAATCACTCCGAGGGGCCCGGGAAAAAGTGCCTTAAAACAAACCTTGCCGCAATCATCTTCCGACTTTATCTTTGCCATTATAGTAGAAGAATACGGATATTTTGGAGTATTTTTCTGTTTTTTCCTGTATCTGTTAATTCTCTGGAGAATTATAGTGATCACTACCAAAGTGGAAAACGTATTCGGAACCTTGTTAGTTGTAGGAGTCGGATTGCCTGTTATATTCCAAGCATTCGCCAATATGGCTGTGGCGGTGAATCTAATACCGGTAACCGGACAACCTTTGCCTATCCTTAGTTATGGAGGAACTTCCATGTGGGTAACCTATATGGCGTTGGGAATCATTATCAGTGTAAGCAGGGAAATACAACCCAAAGAATCAGTTATAAACGATACTAAAGAAGTAAACTATGAAATCGCCTAGATTTTTAATAAGCGGAGGAGGAACCGGAGGACATATTTTCCCGGCAGTTGCCATTGCCGACGAATTGAAACGTCGTTTTCCGGATGCCGAATTTCTATTTATAGGGGCTAAAGACAAAATGGAAATGGAAAAAATACCGCAGGCTGGATATAAAATTGAAGGATTGTGGATTTCGGGTATTTCCCGTTCTTCTATGATTTCTAACCTGAAATTTCCTTTCAAAGTGATTTCCAGTTTACACAAATCAAAAAAACTGATCAAAGCATTCAAACCTGATGCCGCTATCGGAACCGGAGGATTTGCCTCAGGTCCGGCATTATATGCTGCATCCAAACTGGGAATTCCTATTTTCATCCAAGAACAAAATTCCTTTCCCGGAATTACCAATAAAAAACTGGCACCTAAAGCAAGTGGAATTTATGTCGCCTATGACGGGATGGACAAGTATTTCCCGAAAGAAAAAGTACACATTACCGGAAATCCGGTAAGAAAATCCTTGTTTGAAAAATCTATTTCCCAAGAACAAGCAAAAAAAGAATTGGGATTAGATCCTGATAAACTTTGTATCCTTTCCATCGGAGGCTCGCAAGGCTCACGGACGTTAAACAATTTCTGGAAAGAAAATGCCAGACAAATAGCAGATTCCAACGTCCAGATATTCTGGCAAACCGGAAAACTAGATTATCAAAGCATAATGCAGGATGAAAATTTGAAACATCCGAATAGTATCATTTCAGAATTTATAAAAGATATGGCAACCGCTTATGCCGCTGCTGATATTATAATTTCAAGAGCCGGGGCTATTGCTATTTCAGAATTATGTTTAGCCGGGAAACCTACAATACTGATTCCGTTTCCCTATGCAGCAGAAGATCATCAAACCAAAAATGCACAGCAATTAGTAAATCACAACGCTGCTGTAATGGTAAAAGATTCTGAAGTAGGAACTTTATTACTTCCTGAAGTACAAAAATTAATTCAGAACGAAGAACTAAGAAAAGAATTGGGAGAAAATATTCTGCGATTAGCCAAACCCAATGCTACGGAAGATATTGCTTCTTACATACTAAAAGAACTAAAACTGGATGTAAACTAAATGAAAGATATTCACACTTATACAAACTATTACTTTATAGGAATCGGAGGAATCGGAATGAGTGCCTTGGCACGATATTTCAAATTTTCCGGAGCCCAGGTTTCCGGTTACGACAAAACCCAAACTCAGCTTACCCAAACCCTCACAAAAGAAGATATTTCGATAATATATGAAGATAATCTTTCACTCCTTCCCGAAGGATGGAATCCGGAAAATACCCTGGTTATCTTCACACCTGCAATTCCCAAAGAATTAAAAATCAAAAATAATTTTATAGATCAAGGATTTACCATTCTGAAAAGATCAAGAGTTTTAGGCGAAATAACCAAAACCACACAATGCCTTGCCATTGCAGGAACACATGGAAAAACAACCACCACTACTCTGCTCGGATATTTATGCAAATTTGCCAACCTGCCTGCAACTGCCTTTTTAGGAGGAATATCCGTAAACTATAAAACCAATTTCATCTATAACGGAACTCAGATTTCCGTGGTAGAAGCCGACGAATTTGACCGTTCGTTTTTAACTCTTTCCCCCAACATGGCTGCCATCACTTCCACTGATGCAGATCATCTGGATATTTACGGGAATTCCCAGCATATACTGGATTCATTCAATGACTTTGCTGATTTAGTGCCGGAAAACGGTTTCTTACTCATTAAAAAAGGACTGAATATCAAAGCTAAACATCTCACCTATTCTGCCTTTGAAAAGGCAGATTATTACGCAGAAAACATACAAGTAGTCCAAAACCGATTTGAATTTGATCTGGTTACTCCCAATGAAACCATTAAAAATTTCATTCTTCATATTCCCGGAAAACACAACGTGGAAAATTCCGTTGCTGCTTTGGCAATTGGATTGCAACTGGGAATAAAACCGGAAATATTACGGCAAGGACTCGATAAATTTAAAGGAGTAAAAAGAAGATTTACCCAACATTCTTTCGAAAATAACAACAAAATATATATTGATGACTATGCTCATCATCCTACGGAGCTCACTGCTGCCATTGATGCAGTAAGAAGTTTGTATCCGTCCAAAAAATTACTGACCGTTTTTCAACCACATTTATATTCAAGAACCCGCGATTTTGCAGATGGATTTGCAGAAAGTCTAAGCAAAACAGACGACCTGATTTTACTGGATATTTATCCCGCAAGAGAATTACCGATAGAAGGAATTACTTCAGATTGGCTGGTAGAAAAGATTACTTTGAAAGATAAGGAAGTAACCTCTTTGACAAAGGCCCTAGATGTGATTAAATCTAAAGATTTTGATGTGCTCCTGACTGTAGGAGCTGGTGATATTGACACTTTGTATGAACCGATATTAAACTGGCTGAATGAAACTTAAATACAGATTTTTAAAAATATTTTTATTGGTCGTTTTACTCGGTTTTTTAATGAATTTCGCTATTAAAAGACACAATGACAAAAAAATAGATGAAATCCGGATTCATATAGAAAATTCCGATCAGGTACAGTTTATTACCAATGAAATGGTGAAAGACATCATCAATAAATCATCAAAGAACGGATACAAGGCAATTCAGATAAAAGATATAGATATTATAAAAACCGAAAATAATTTACATTCCAATCCGTTCGTCTCCCAAGGCAATGTTTACATTGATCTGGACGGAGTAGTAAATGTGGTATTGGGACAAAAAGTTCCTATAGCGAGGGTAAAAACTCCGAAAGAAGTATTTTATTTAGATAAAAAAGGAAACAAATTTCCATTATCTTCCAATTTTTCATTCCCTTGTATGATGATAAACGGAAACATTCAACCTGATGAATATCAGAAAATAGCAAAGGCTTCCGAGCTGATTTCTGTTGATAAGTTGTTTAAAAATCACATAGTAGCCATCGAGAAAGACAGCAAAAATTCTTATAACTTTCTTCTTAATTTGGGAGGAGTGTATATAGAGTACGGAAAGCTTGAAAATAATCGTCAAAAACTGACTAACCTGAAAGAGTTTTACAAACAATACCTGGATTATACAGGGTTTGACGCTTATAAAAAAATTAGTTTAAAATATGACAATCAAATAGTTGCAACCAAAAGATAATCATGAACAATAATAATATCGCAGTAGGTTTAGATATCGGTACAACCAAAATTGTAGCGATCGTAGGCCAGCGGAACGAACACGGAAAATTAGTTATTTTAGGTATGGGTAGAGCCAAAAGTCTAGGTGTTCACCGTGGAGTAGTAAACAACATTACCCAAACTATAGATTCTATTAAAAAAGCAGTTGCGGAAGCAGAAAAAGCTGCCAATTATAAAATCACGGATGTTACGGTGGGAATTGCCGGACAACACATCCGCAGTTTACAACACAGCGATTATATTTCCCGCCCTAATTTTGAAGATGTAATAGATGATGCTGATCTGGAACGGTTAAAAGAACAGGTTCATAAACTGGTGATGCTTCCCGGTGAAGAAATCATTCATGTACTTCCGCAGGAATACAAGGTAGATGCCCAGTCTGAAATCATAGAGCCCAGAGGTTTTCACGGAAGCCGGCTGGAAGCAAATTTCCATGTCGTAGTTGGACAAATTTCCCTAATACGAAATATCGCACGATGTGTAAAAGAAGCAGGACTTAATCTTACCGGAATTACCTTAGAACCGTTAGCTTCTTCCGATGCGGTGTTAAGCCAGGAGGAAAAAGAGGCCGGAGTTGCTTTGATTGATGTTGGGGGTGGAACTACCGATATAGCTGTTTTCAAAGATAATATCATCCGTCACACTGCAGTAATTCCTTTCGGGGGAAATGTTATTACTGATGATATTAAAACCGGATGTTCCATTATTGAAAGACAGGCAGAAATCCTGAAAGTGAAATACGGTTCCGCCTGGCCATCCGAAAATAAAGAAATTGAAGTAATCAGTATTCCCGGACTTCACGGAAGAGAACCGAAGGAAATCACTGTGAAGAAACTATCTCAGATTATTCATGCCCGGATTGAGGAAATCATTTCCCTTGCCTATTTGGAACTCAAAAATTACGGTTGTGAAGAGCAAAAGAAAAAACTGATTGCTGGAATCGTAATGACCGGTGGTGGTTCCAAGCTGAAACATCTTCGTCAACTGACCGAATATACTACGGGAATGGATGTCAGGATAGGATATTGCAATGAACATCTTGCCAGTGGACAATCAGAAGAACTGGCCAGTCCTGAATATGCAACAGCCGTTGGATTATTAATGACCGGATTGGATAGTCTGGAAACCAAACAGGAAAAATATACCCCTGAAGAATCAGTTGTTCATGATACAACTTCTGTACACACAACGAAAGAGGTAAGAACAGAAAAAAACGGTACAAAAGCAGAAAAAATAGAAAAAGAAGATGAACAGAAAAAAAGACGGGAAAAGAAGAAATCTATTTTCACCACTTTCCAGGAAAAATTTATCAAATATATTAATGACACTGAATAAACTAAAAAACAATGGACAATACTGATAACAATAAATTATTTTTTGAGCTACCCAAGAACCGTCCTTCCGCTATTAAAGTGATCGGTGTCGGTGGTGGTGGCAACAATGCTGTTGGTTATATGTATGATCAAGGCATTACCGGAGTTGATTTTATTATATGTAATACCGATGCCCAGGCACTTATCAATAATCCCATTCCTACTAAAATTCAGTTAGGACACAACTTAACTGAAGGATTGGGGGCAGGAGCTAATCCTGAAATTGGAGAACAAGCTGCTCTGGAAAGCATGGATGACATAAAAAATATACTGGGGGAACAAACCAAAATGGTTTTTATTACTGCAGGAATGGGTGGAGGAACCGGAACCGGAGCTGCTCCTATTATTGCAGGAATAGCCAAAGAAATGGGAATTCTTACTGTGGGAATTGTAACCATTCCATTTTCTTTTGAAGGAAAAGCCCGTTTGGAACAGGCTGAAAAAGGTCTGGAAAAAATCCGGAAAAATGTAGATTCTCTTATTGTTGTAAAAAATGATAAGTTACGGGAACTTTATGGAAACTTAGGATACAAATCCGGTTTTTCCAAATCCAATGAAGTATTAAGCACTGCTGCCAAAGGAATTGCAGAGGTTATTACTAAAAATTATTCTATTAATATTGACCTACGGGACGCCAAAACAGTTCTGGCTAATAGTGGAACTGCTATCATGGGATCTGCTCAAGCATCCGGACCAAACAAAGCTCAGGAAGCCATCATGGCCGCTCTGGACTCTCCGCTTCTTAATGACAACAAAATTTCAGGAGCTAAAAATGTACTGTTGTTGATCGTTTCCGGTGTAGATGAAATCACTGTAGACGAAATAGGAATCATCAATGATCATATTCAGTCCGAAGCCGGAAATAATACCAATATCATTATGGGTATCGGGGAAGATGAAAATCTGGTGGAAAACATCAGCGTTACTGTTATTGCTACCGGATTTCCTGTAGATGATGAGAGAAATAGCGGAAAGGAAAAAGAAAAAATCGTACATACTTTAACTGATGATTTCACTTCTTCCCATATTACAAATATTGAAGGAGTACAATCCAATAATCTCATTTCAAAAGAAGAAAATAATAATGATGAACCTTTTGTTATCTCTTCTTTCAGTGAAGAAAAGATAGTTGATACTGTTAAAGAAGATTCTCTTGTTCAAAAAATAATTACTCTTGAAGATGAAGAAGAAGTAACTACTTTTAGTATATCCAGCAAACCGGAGCCTATTGTTCATTCCTTTGTTCCTGAAGATGATATTAATATCGTAAAGAAAGAAATTTCTGATTCTGAAAAAGAAGAAACACTTTTTTCTGATAATCCTTTGAATTTTGATTTCACAGAAGAAGAGAAGAAACCTTTAGACCTTCCTGAAAATCAAACGACTATTTTCACATTGGATGAAGCTGAGGATTTTACTCAAAAAGTTACTTCACAAACAGAAACCATTGTTGAAAAAGAATCGTTATTGGAATTTCCAAAATCAGAGGAAGATAACCCGATTGTCAATGAAGTAGAAATACCGGTGTTTCAGGAAAAAAAACAGGACTCTGAAGCATTAAGTGAACTGATGGAGAAGAAAATCCAGGAAAGAAGAGAACGATTAAAAAAATTGAACAGTAAATTTCAGGGATTAGCTAAACAAAACATAGATGAAGTGGAGAAAATTCCGGCTTACCAAAGACAAGGAATAGATTTGGATGAAAATATTGATTCAGACGATAACTCTAACTTTTATTTTAATAAAAAATCTAATGAAATCCAGATTCGTCCCAATAACTTTTTCCATGATAATGTAGACTGAATTCAAAAACTATGTATTAGTTTTGCAATCGGAAATCAAACAAGTGTATTAATAGTCTGAAAACGGATAGTTATCAAAGCTAAAAACTACAAAAAATGAGCTTAGAAACAAAAATAATGGACGCGATGAAAATCGCTATGAAAGAGAAGGACAAAGTAGCTCTGGAATCATTACGGGCTATAAAATCTCAGTTATTGTTACTAAAGACAGATGGGAAAACAGAGGAAGTTTCTCCGGAACAGGAAATTGCTTTGTTGCAAAGACTTGTGAAACAACGAAAAGAAGCCTATGAACAGTTTAAAGCCAATAATCGTGAAGAACTGGCAGAAAATGAACTGGCACAATCTAAAGTAATAGAACAATTTTTACCTGCACAACTTTCTTCAGAAGAACTGGAAACAGAACTTAAAAAAATCATTCTGGAAACAGGAGCTCAGGATATAAAAGATTTAGGAAAAGTAATGGGTGCTGCCACCAAAACATTACAAGGAAAAGCAGACGGAAAAATGATATCAGAAACTGTCAGGAGGTTATTGGCCTGATTTATCTTTTATACGGCCTTGACTGGCCATGCGATCTTTTTTAACTAAATAAGCAATTAAATAGTCAACCAAAGGTGATCAAATTGATCGCCTTTGGTTTTTTATATGTTTACACCTATCTGAAATTCTCATTATAATTCCGCAGCATGATCCAGCCTGTAAACTGTCTTCCATCTGCGATGGTAATGATATACCAGTAGGAAGTGGTAGGCAATACTCTTCCCAGATATTTTCCATCCCACAGGAAGCAGGTGCTGGAATTTTCTTCAAAAACTTGTTTTCCGTACCGGTTAAATATTTTGATGTGGGAAGGACTGCTGAAAAGATGTAATCCGCATAATTTCCACGTATCATTATGTCCGTCTCCGTTCGGAGTTATCACATTCGTTATTCCGAATATAATTCCCTGTGAGGTTTTTGATTCGCATCCGTTTGCCAATGACCGTACATAGAAGGTATAAATTCCCGGTTCCAGATTATAGAAAGTATTACCACTCTGCCAGTTTATGTTATCCATGGAATATTCTAACGGAAGTGGTCCTTGCACTATTACTGTGATATAATCTTTTCCTGCTTTTAATTCGATAATAACCGGATCTACCAGAAACTTCACTTCTACCTGGAAGGTAGCAGAACAAAGTAAATCATAATTCAATTTTTTAGTAACTGTAACCGTATAAATTCCAATATCTTCTACTGTAATAGTTGGTGTTGTTTCTCCTGTACTCCATAGATATTCATCAAAATCTCCGGCATCCAGTACTGTATCAGTTCTCGGACATATATATCTTTCTTCCGGTAAAGGATTGGGTGGATAGTAAGGAATCAATTTTAATTTAGCCACGGATGGGCAATAAATTCCATCCAGATCTTCTACTCTTACGTAAACATAATTTTCATTTGAATGGATTTGTTCTATGCTTTTATCTATTCCCTGAAGCTGATCTTTAAATGCGTCTTTGGCATCCTGTTCAGTTTTATAGTATTTAATCTGGACATTAGGTTTTACAGTAAACTGATCCGTTGTCAACGTTAAATCAAAATCTGCATAACCGTCATCATCTCCATCACAAGCGGTCAGCTCTCCGTCTTGGAGAGTCAATACCGGATTAGTACTGAATTTTAATGTATTGATTCCTACACAGTTTGTAACTTTATCTTCTACTCTTATATAAAGCGGTCGGGTTATGTCCAGTTCAAAATAACTGTTTTTATTTATCGCTGGATTTCCCACCAAAGCATCTTGTTTTTCTTTATGATAACTGATAGTATATCTTGCCGGATCTGTCAGGTTTAATACACCTTCATCTTCCAGTAATTCATCCAGTTCTTTAAGTAAGATATCATCGTATTTTCCATTTAAGTCTTCATCACAGATAACTACCTCTACTGGTTTTAGCCTTGGAGTTGATTTCTGGGTAATAATTATTTTTCCTTCGTTGGAACAGCCAAGAATTTTGTTTTCAAATTGTACGGTTATAGTTACCACTGATTCTCCGGCAGGAGGTAAATAATGTTCTATGGTAGGAATTCCGCCTAAGGTGGTATTTTCTACTCTGCCGATTTCTATCCCTAAAGAGGTTTTGTAAATTACCCGTAAGTCTTTGAATATTTCATTGATCCGGGTTTCGTCTCCATTCAGGGCAAGCATAGGTTTGGTAAGCACCCACAGGTTTACCTCTGTTTTATTTGCTTCCGGATCGTATTCACATAGGGAAGTGGTTGCTTGCTGAACTTTTATGTACGGATAAACTTTCAATTTTATTTTGGCTATGTTATCGCAATAACTTGCTCCTGCATTTGTGTTTTTTAGCCTCACATAGATTTCATCTATGTTATACAGTCCTTCTGTGGATAATATCCGACTGGTATAAGAGGTTTTATTGCCTGCTACCGGAGGGTCAGGAACCGGATTAACCTGATTTTTTGCATCTGCTTCATTCCGGTAATACGTAAAACTAATTCCGGATCCATTGGTAAGATGTGTTTCCGCATCAGTCAGATTAAAAATTGCTTTTCCATCTCCATCATTATCACAAAGAATTAATTCTGTTTCTTCTTTATCCAACGGAACTTTGGCTAATGTCCTCAATTCTATGTAGGCATTGGTAGAAGTACATTTATATTCTCCTGTTTTAGCAATAATACGGGTATAAATCCTTCTTTTCTTATAGGGAGGAGTACTTAGATCTGTAAAATCCGTATTCACATCTAAGGATATATTTGGCCCTATGGCTTTTGAAAGATCTCCTTCTTCCGCATCTTCGGGTGTCCAATAATAATAGAAATCATAAAAGACATCATCTCCGTTCAGTACTATCTCTGTCTTAAAACTATCCAGATTATAGTCAATTTTTCCATCAAAATCATCATCACATTTCGGATTGTCAAAAGCGAGTGTTGCTTTTGCTGAAGGTTCTATACTAACTCCTACTTTTTTTATGAGGAAACATCCTGTAGCTTTACTTTTCACCTTTACCCAAAGCTCTGTATCCATATTTACTGAATAGGGAACATTAGCCGGTATCTGAGGTGAACCACTAACTGCATTGGATTTACTTGAATAGTAAGTAACTTCATAGTCAGAAGGATTGGTAACCAATAACGGGGTGAAATCCGTTTCCAAAGTCAATTCAATGGCTCGGGTTCCTCCCTGTCCGCACCCTTTTATAACCGCAGCCGGGTTTATTTCTATTCCTGAATCTTTTTCATTAATAGTAATAGTGGTTACGGAAAAGCATTTATTGGCAGTTTTATCTTCTACACGAACCCATGCGATTAATGGAAAAGAAGTGAAGGTGTGATTGGCAAAGTCATTAATTTTTTCTGCAGGTAATTCCTGTTCTGCTCCTTCTTTGGATTTATAATAAGAAAAGTTATAATCTGTAGTTACTCCGGTGGTAATGATAGAAGATTCGTAAAGCCGTAAATCTACGGTTTCTTGAGTTTCATCATTAGGATTACGGGTATTATTGTTACATTTTTCGTCTACTGCCGGTTTTATTTTTGGGGAATCTTTTAATATGAATTCTACTTTAAAAACATTAAAACAATCATACAATTGAATCCTTACCCAAATGAAATCTCCGTTATGAATAATTAAATCGGTTGAAATTTCATCTGATGGATTTCCGATTTGTGCCTGTAGCTCTTCTTCGTACAGGCTGATTACCATATTGGGATTAGAGGCTGGTGCAGGAATGATATACGGTTTCAGTTTGTTTAAAATAAACTGAGGAGTAACTATTTCCTTTCCGTCGTTTTCTTCGTCGCATAGTTCTATCTTGTCCTGAGTCAATTTCGGTATGGTTATCAGGGAAATAGTGAGAGGAATTATTTTATAACAATTTTCATCATCTATTCTTATATAAACAATCGTGCCCGGAGCAGTAACTTTATACGAAGAAGGTCTCAGATCTGCATTAATGTTACTTTCTTTTATTTCAGAAGAGACAATTTCATCATCTGCCGCAGTTTCGGAAACGTAATACCGGATATTTTTTATTTCAGAGGAAATTGTGCTGTTATCTATGGCTGTAGTAATATCAACTATCTCGACTCCTTCGGGATTGGTAGGTGAAACGATGTCGCAAACGGGTAGCGGATTTGTTATTTTTGGAAGTTCGGCTCCATCAGTAAAAGTAAATTTAAGTTCAAAAATAATATAACACTGATCTTTAGTTTCCGGTGCTTTATCATCAAAATCAACCCGTACAAATACGGACATCTGCGATGGGTTTTTCAGTAAAAATTGTTGCAATTCTGTATTAGAAATAACACCAGTTTGCTGAAATGCATCTGATTTTGATTTGTAATATTTTATGGTTTTTATAAACGTATCCGGTATTCCTAAGGTTGTATTTATATAATTTTTGTAATCTTGAGTATATTTAATCTTAGTCAGATTTACTTCTTCTTCATCTCTTCCTTCTCCATTATCTTTGGTAAAATCACAAACGGTATACGGAATGGTTTTTATTTCTATATCAACCAGATTAAAGATAATATCAAGACGATATACACAATCAAAATACTTTACATAAACCCAGACTTTAGTGGATGGGCTTGCAACAACAACTTCCGTAATAATTTTAGACCTATATACTGGATTATCAGGATCTGATTCGTAATTATTCAAGTCTGCCAAAGTAGCAAAAAAGTGTATTTCTGCTCCCTCATATAAATTTTCCAGTAATACTTGCCATTCCGGCCTATTGTAATAATTAGTTGTTTTCAGGGTAATCTTCCTGTAACCGTCCTCATCGTCATCACAAATAGTAAATGTATTGGGTACTAATTCTTTTTTCTCTGAAATTCTTACAGGAAATCCTAATTCTGTAACAAGTCCTGACTGTTTGATCTTATATCGTGCATAGACAGTTTCTCCTGTAGATTGAGGAACCGTATATTCATAGTCTGGCGCAACAGCTTCCGTGATAGGATTAATGCCATTGGGGCTTTTATAAAATCCTATAATTTCTATATCCGTAAGATAATTTACTGCCGGAGGAAGATAATATTGAAGATAATCTTCTGCTAATTTAAAGGTGTGAGGAAAGATAGCATTACAAAACGGAGGCACTCCTGCTCCACCTCCACCGCCTCCTCCACCGCCACCTCCTCCTGAACCATCACATCCGGGATCTGCAATCAAGTGGAATTCTGTCCTTGAGGTACAATAATCAGGATGGGAAACTTCAATATACAAAACTGTATCAAAGGTAATAGGCGCAAGAAGCAGATTAGAAACCGGGTTGGTATAATTGGAATTTCGGTAAAAAGTAATGGTATATTCTGTTAATGGATGGGGAGATACTCCACCTGGGAAAATTGCTTGTTTATACGGAGTTAAATCCATTATGGTACTCTGTCCTTTGATAAATCCACAAAACAATTCTTTGTTATCTTCCGAAGGAGATAGTTCTATATATTTTTTTAGCTTGATAGTTACTTTTATTCGGGTGTTACAATTTGCATCACCATAAGATTTATTCCAAACTACCAGTTCCAATGTCTTGGAATCTATTCCTGTTCCTCGAAGATCCAATGTGTAATTTTCCGGAGTAGTAATCAATCCATGCACAGGATCATAAAATAAAGGTTCGAGAGAAGTCGTAAATCCGGGTATTTGATTTATGGATTCAGTGATCAAATTAATATGAGTTTCAATATCATCATTTTCTTTATCACAGAGAACTATGGTTGCATCTTTTAAGGTTGGTTTTCTGTTAACAACCAAAGTCAAAGGAGCAATATCATAGCATATTCCGCCTTTTGATACTTTAACATAAACCGTGGTATTGGCTGAGAATGTAAAACTTCCTGCCTGAATTGCCGTTAAAGGAGTTCCTATTCCTGTGGGGTCTGTTGACGGGTAAAAGAAGAAGTCTAACGAAGTATCACTATTAATATTAGTTTTATAATCATTTAAGTCTATGGTCTGGCTTCCTCCGGTATCTATACAAAAAGCCGGCGGAGTATATGGATTTGCTTTAGGAAAATCCTGGGAGAACTGCACTTCTATTTCATCTTGTACCTCTATCTTATTAGGGCATAAATCATAAGTGACTTTCACTTTATATTTTGCCTTCTTGGTTACCGGATTAGCATCTGAACTTGGTGTAACTACTTTTGTATCTCCAGTTCCTAAACTTGCTCCACTTTCTTTAAACCACTGTACGGTTATATTGGAACTTCCAGAAGGGGTAAACCGCCAGGCCTCATTATGAGCCTCCCAGTTCCCTGTATTTCTGTCAGGGGTTTCCGGAGCTATTCCATCCGTTCCGTTTTTATTATTAAGCCCTATCAATGCATTCGGATCTTTATCCGTAGTAGTATTGAGATTCTTATCTTTTACATAAACATCAATAACATTAATTGTTTCATACAAAACTATCTGGGTGGTAGATTTTTGATCTGAACCATATTGCCTGACATTGTCGTAACTAACAACAAATCTCCGGTAAGGAGCAGTTCCTTCCATTCGGGTTTTTACATTTCCTTTAGTCCAGCTTTCATTTGTTAAATCATGATACACTCCAAAAACGGAAGCATTGGGAAGATCCGGACTGTAGGTTTTGCTTTTTATCCTCCAGCCTATATGTTCACCGGCATTTTTAAAATCAAAACTGATAAGTCCATTATCACTGATTACAACCTTACTATATTGCTCTCCATAAAAACAAAAAGTAAAACCGATATCTTTGATTTCTGTACCGAAAACATCATCATAATTGTTAGAAGAGCCTATGATTTTGAATGGAGTACCAGAAAGATCCAAATTGGAAGGATAATCAATCTGTTCTACTTTGTATTTATTAGTCTGAAAAATTTTATCATACTCAGCTGTAAGTTGTATATCTTTATTTTTATAATACTGATAGTTACAATCAATATTTATAGGATTAATAGGTTCCGTTATGATCTTTTATTTTCACTGAAGGAATGACTGCACTTTGTGAGAATACTTTCCCAAAAGAAAATAACATAAGCAAGAAAATGAACAATTTGGTGTTTTTCCTTTTCATAATAATAGTGAACTTAGTTAATTTTAGTATAAAAATAATAATATATAATACTGTAAATAAGGCTAATTAAGTTGTAAATATACTATTTATTTATATATTATCAATTATTTTAATTCCACCATAAGATAAAATTATAAAGCTAAACTTCAATATTCACATATTAACAACTGAATTAAAATTATGATAGACTATAAGATTGTACATCATATAGTGTTAAAAACTATCCTCTAAACTTTATTTTCTCAATCTATCATGGAAAGCTGGATTCGTTTTCTTTCATGATCCACTTCCAACACCTTTACTTCCACATGTTGATTAAGCTGAACTACTGTGTTGATATCTGTAATGAACTCTTTACATACTTTGGAAATATGAACCAAGCCACTTTCCTTAATTCCGATATCCACAAAACAGCCGAAATTGGTAATATTATTGATAATTCCGGGAACTACCATTCCGGTTTTCAGATCGTCAATAGATTTTAATGTCGGATCAAAACTAAACACTTTTGCCTGTTTTCGCGGATCCAATCCTGGTTTTTCCAATTCTTTCAGAATATCTTCCAAGGTAGGAAGTCCTGTTTCTGTTGTTACATATTTTTTTATGTCGATCTTTTGAATTTCCTCTTTATTCCGGATTAATTCTTCCACCTTAATTCCCAGATCCTTTGCCATTTTTCCTACCACCGAATAACTTTCAGGGTGAACGGCTGAATTATCCAACGGATTTCCAGCATTAGGAATCCGTAAAAATGCTGAAGCCTGCTGAAATACTTTTTCTCCCAAACGGGGAACTTTTTTTAATTCCTGACGAGAGGAAAAAGCTCCGTTTTCCGAACGGTAGGTAACAATATTTTCTGCCATTTTCTCTCCAATTCCCGAAACGTAGGAAAGAAGTGAAGCACTTGCCGTATTCAGATTTACACCAACACTGTTCACACAAGACATCACTACTACATCCAATTCATTTTTTAACAAGGTTTGATCTACATCGTGCTGATATTGACCAACTCCGATGGATTTAGGTTCAATTTTTACCAGTTCTGCCAACGGATCTGCCAATCGCCTCCCTATGGAAACTGCTCCTCTCACCGTTACATCATACGAAGGAAATTCGGCTCTGGCTAATTTAGACGCAGAATATACCGAAGCTCCAGCTTCGTTTACTACAAAAACCTTCAACGGACGATCAAAAGCAATGGACTGGATCAAATGTTCCGTTTCCCGCGAAGCTGTTCCGTTCCCAATCGAAATTGCCTCTATTTTATAAGCATTCACCAAGGATTTCAGTTTTTTAATCGCTTCCTTTGTTTCTCTTTGGGGCGCATGCGGATAGATCGTGTCATTATGCAGTAGATTTCCCTGTTCATCCAGGCAAACAATCTTGCATCCCGATTTATATCCTGGATCAATAGCCAATATTCTTTTTTCCCCTAAAGGAGATTGTAATAACAATTGTTTCAGATTGGAAGAAAAAACCTGAATCGCTGTTTTATCTGCTCGGAGTTTGGCTTCCTGAAATACTTCATTGCTCAATGCCGGTTCCAATAAGCGGGAAAAGGAATCTTTAATTGCCAAAGTAACTTGCTCCATTATTTCTTTTTGCCGGGTTTTTAGTACCTGCCTTTCCATAATCTCAAAAACTTCTTCTGTATCCACTCTGACTTTCACACGTAAAAAACCTTCCTTCTCTCCACGTATCATAGCTAATAACCGATGAGAAGGAGATCTTTTCAGACTTTCCGAAAAATCAAAATACTGGGAGAATTTTTGGGCGGCTTCCTCTTTTTCCTTTGTTTTTATTACTTTAGATTCTATGATTGCTGTTTGCTGAAAAAGCCTTCTCAATTTTGAACGGATAAATTCATTTTCATTCAGCCATTCCGCCATAATATCCCTCACTCCCTGCAAAGCCTCTTCCACTGATTCTACTTTGTCTGATAAATAACGGGAAGCCAAAGAATCCAGATCGGAAATAGCCTGTTGTTTCATTATAATCTTGGCCAATGGTTCCAATCCGTTTTCCTTTGCCGTATCTGCACGGGTTTTCCTTTTCTTTTTATACGGAAGGTAATAATCTTCCAGCAAGGTAAGTTCAAAACAATTTTCTATTTTTTCCTTTAACTCCGGAGTTAATGCTCCTTGTTCCTCAATACTTTTTAAAATAGATTCCTTCCGTTTCTGAATTTCTTCAAATCCAATTTTCAATTTGGATATCTGAAGAATCTGAACTTCATCCAGGTTTCCGGTCATTTCTTTCCGGTAACGGGAAATAAACGGTATCGTACAGTCTTCCTCAAGTAATTTTACCGTATTTTCAATACTTTTCTCCGAAATTCTGGTTTGTTTTTGTATAAAAGAAATCAGATTCATATTCCTGCAAGTTTAAAATAGAATGGCAAAGATATTGCTTTCCTTCACAAACCTTCAAATATACCCATCCGATATGAGTAAAATTTTTATTTTTACAAAATATATACACTAAACATGACCTTAGTAAAAAAATATTTCCCTCATATTACCGATATACAAGAATCTCAGTTTAACCGATTACAAGGTTTATATTCGGAATGGAATGAGAAGATCAATGTGATTTCCCGCAAAGATATCGACTCACTCGAAGAAAAGCATATACTTCATTCCCTGGGAATTGCAAAAGTAATTCAGTTCCGTCCGGATACTAAAATTTTAGATATCGGAACAGGAGGAGGATTTCCTGGCATTCCACTTGCTATACTTTTTCCTGAATCCGATTTTTTACTGGCGGATTCCATTGGAAAAAAAATAAAGGTAGTGGAAGAAGTGGCACAAGCATTAGACTTAAAAAATGTGCGCGCCATTCATTCAAGAGCTGAAAACATCAACGAAAAATTTGATTTTATTGTCAGTCGTGCTGTTACACAAATGCCTGTTTTTATGAGTTGGACTAAAGGAAAATTTTTAACTCAAAACAACAATTTATTGAAAAATGGCGTTTTGTATCTGAAAGGTGGTGATTTGTCTGAAGAATTAAAAGACTTTCCTCAGGCTAAAACCTATGATTTAAACATTTTTTTTGACGAAGAATTTTTTGACACTAAAAAAGTAGTTTATATAAAAAATAAATAACCTATAACATAATTAAACAATTATGCGAAAGAATATCATATGGATCATTCCCGCATTGGGAGTAAGTTTATTTGCAAATGCCCAGTTGTCGGAGATTTATTACAATAAAAATTATCAGATCAATACAGCTAAAGAATTATACAACGAAGAGGCTTATCGGGGAACCCAGCATATTCTGAATAACTTAATCAACTTCACCCAGTTGGAACCCTATCAACAGGAAATTGCCAGTTTTTACGATGCTCTTATCGGGCTTATCTTACAGGATGAAGGAGCAGAAAGTAAATACGACGCCTTTCTTACAAAATATCCGCAAAGCGCCATGGCTGAAGGCGCTCACTTACAATTAGGAAACTATTATTTGTATCATCAGGATTATTCAAGGGCAGCCGATGAACTTTCTCAGGTAGATATAGAAAGACTTCCTAAAAGTAAAAGAGCAAACCAATACATCAAACTGGCTTATGCTCAATACATGATGCAGGATTACGAAAATGCGGAGAAAAACCTGCAAAAAGGGGCAACCACAGACAAATATAAAGATCAGGTTACATATCTTACCGGACATATTGCGTATGCAAACGGAGATTATACAACCGCAAAAGAAAAATTATCTTCAATGGTTGATAACCCTGCGTTTTCCGAAAAGATAAAACCGTATATGGTTCAGATTTATTTTAATGACGGAGAATACGATCAGGCTATAACCAACGGAAAATCTTTGCTGGCTTCCAATAAATTTCCGGAATTGAAAACGGAAATCTCCAAAATCATAGGAGAAAGTTATTTCCGCCAACAAAACTATACGGAAGCAGAACCTTACCTGAAAACTTATATTCAAAAACAGAAAAATCCTACTCTTGCTGATTATTACCAAATGGGATATGTTTTGTACAACGCTAAAAAATATGACGAAGCGGTAGATTATTTTAATAAAATAACAGTGGGAGATGTTTCTCCCATTTCCCAAAATGCATATTACCAATTGGGAAATTCTTATCTGAAAACTTCTAAAAAGAAAGAAGCTTTAACAGCATTTAAATCGGCTTCCGAAATGGATTTTGATAAAAAAATACAGGAAAATGCCTATCTGAACTATGCTAAATTAAGCTACGATGTAGGAAATCCGTACGAATCGCCTTCCAAAGTGTTGAGCAATTATTTGGCACGTTATCCCAATTCCCAAAATACACAGGAAATAAACGAATTGTTAATCAAATCCTATATAAATTCAGGAAACTTTGCCGAAGCTTCCCAACTATTAGCCAAAATTCCCAACAAATCTCCAGAACTGAAACTAAAGGAACAGGAAGTGGCTTATGCCTATGGAATCCAGTTATACAATCAGGGAAAAATCGCTGAGGCTTCCCAACAATTCGAAAAGGCAAAAACCCTGAAAAACAATTTACAGTTTTATGCACGTTCCCTTTACTGGAACGCAGATTGTCAATATCTGTCAGGAAATTATCAGGCAGCCATTGATGATTTGAAAACCTTACGGAGCACTGGAATTAAAATACCGGAAAGTCAGCAAATTCCTTATCAGGAAGGATATTCCTATCTGAAATTAAGCAAATTCGATTCCGCAGTTTCTGCCTTTCAGGAATATCTTAAAAACCCGAAAGACGAATATAAACCGGATGCTCAGTTACGTTTAGCCGATGCTCAACTGGGAAATAACAATTTAGATCAGGCCATCACTTACTACAATCAGGTTTCCGATTCAAAAAGTGAAGACAGTGAATATTCCCAATATCAGAAAGCGGTTATCTACGGTTTGAAAAACGACCAGAAAAATAAAATCGTTGAACTGGAAAAATTCGTAAAACAATATCCGAAAAGCGACAAAATCCCGAATACTTATTTTGAACTGGGACTTGCGTATGCGGAAACGGAAGATTACAAAAATTCCAACTTATATTTCCAGAAAGTAATAGACATTTCCAAGGATAACGATCTGGTAGCCATGTCTTACCTAAACAAGGCAGATAATTCGTCTGATCAGAAAGATTACCAGAAAGCCATCAACGAATATGGATATATTGCAGACCAATATCCGAAAACGGATTATGCATTGCAGGCAATAACCGGAGCAAAAACTGCTTTTATTGAAAACGGAAGAGGAAAGGAATATGAAGATTGGGCTAAGAAAAAAGGATACAGTATTTCCAGCTCCGATGCAGAAGAACTGGCCTTTACTGCTGCTCAAAAAGAATTCCTGAACAAGGATTATAATTCGGCTTCACAAGATTTTGCTTCCTTCCTGAAAAAATATCCTAAGACTACAAGAGAAATCACTTCCCGCTATTATTTAGGAGAAAGTTATTTCCAGACCAACAAATACGATCAGGCTATTGATGCATTGAAACCGGTTGCCAGTGCTCCGAATGAATATCAGGAAGAATCTCTGCTTCGTCTTTCCCAAATGTATCTGAAACAGAACAAACCGAGCGATGCTAAATTAGCATTGGAAGCTCTATACAAAATCACTTCCAACGAAGGATACAAATCGTATGCGGAACTGGAACTGATGTATATTTATTCGGATAATAAAAATTATTCCAAAGCCGATGAAATGGCCACGAAAGTATTAGCTAATTCAAAAAATCCGGCAACTGTAAAAGAACAGGCAAACCTTATCAAAGCGAGAAACCTTTACAACTCAGGAAAAACAAAAGAGGCCAAAGCCTTGTTCTCCGATCTGGAAAGTTCTAAGAATAATGCTGTAAAAGCGGAAGCACTTTATTACAATGCTTTGTTTAAAAATAAAGATAAAAAATATAGTAACAGTAACACCGTAATCTTCAATCTGACTTCCAAATATTCCGATCAGCAATATTGGGGAGCCAAAGCTTTACTGGTTATGAGTGATAATTACTATAATCTGAAAGATACCTACCAGGCAACTTATATTATGGAACAGGTTATTGCCAATTATAAAGAATTTCCGGACGTTGTTCAGGAAGCACAAACTTCATTAAATAAAATTAAAAAATAGATGAATCTAAATTTTGATCTGAAACATATGAATACCCTATATAAACTTACACTCATCATTTCGTTTTTTATTCTTCCTCTTGCAGGTTTTTCCCAGATTAAACAGGAAGTCCTGAATGTTGGAAAGAAGAAAAAACCGGAAGTCAATGTAAAAAACATTCAGAAAAAGAAGAGTAATCCGGAGCGATATCCTCCTTCTGATAAGGTTTCCAAAACTCCTGCGGATAGTTTGCATTACACCATTACGGATGTTCCAGCTACTTCGGATTTTAAAACTTCCCAGCTTCCGCCTCAACCTTTGGACACCGATTTTAAAGATAAGATTTATGAAAATTACGCTAAGTTAGGATATGGTACTGCCAATACTTTACTGGCGGATGCTTATTTTGCTCATCCTATAAACAACAATGCGGTGGGAATCAAATTTTCTGCCCTTTCCACAGACGGTCCGAAAAATGAATATGACTGGAAAACCTCTTCTGCCAATATGGATGCGGAAGCATTTTATCTTCTGAAATTAAAAACCGGAAGATTGTATTTAGGCGGAAATTATACCTATAACGGTTCCAATTATTACGGAATCAATGTTCCGGAATTTTATGCAACTCCGGGAATGGACTTAAAACAAAATGCACACAAACTTACTTTTAAATCAGATTACGACCTCTATTCCAATAATTACTTAGACAAAGCTTCTTTTCAGGCTGGTTATTGGTGGGACCGATTCGATTCCAAAGAGAGTTTTGTTGATATAAAAGCCAAACTGGCAAAAAGCGATCAGGACGCTTCCCTGCTTATTTCCGGATTGAATTTTGGAGTAGAAGCAGATGTTCTGTTCAATTATACCAATACCCAATTCGGATTGGGAACTGAAAATAAATATTCCTTTCTCACCGCCGGATTTTCTCCTGTTCTCCGGATTTCCAGTCGGGGTTCTTACCTGAAAATCGGAGCTAATCTTATGTACAATGGAGAACTGGAAAACAACAATACTAAGTTTCTCCTTTATCCAAAAGCCGAGTTCTTGTTTCATGCAGCTAAGGAAATCAGTTTGTATGCAGGAATAGATGGAGGTTTGAAACTTCACAATATGGCTGATTTATCAGTGGAAAACCCTTACTTGTTTTCAAATCAGGTATTAAAACCTACCAACACTTTGTATAGAGTTTATGCGGGAATCAAAGGCGATGTTGGGAAAAGTTTAAAATATGAAGCGGAAACTTCCTTCACCAAAGCGGAAGATCTTTTATTTTACATGAGAAATCCATACGAACTTTCTACGGGAATTATTATGCTCACACCATATAATCGTCTCAATACGTTTAATGCAGTATATGATGATGGAAATATCCTTACCGTAAAAGGTTCCCTACAATATATTTATAATGGGGATTTGAATTTTGCTTTAGAAGGAGAATTCAACCGTTATGACTTGGACGACCTGAAAGATCCTTACGGTTTACCAAATTTTAAAGTAGGTTTAGACGGAAGTTATAAAATGCTGGATGATAAACTGAAATTGGGAGCTAAATTATTCTTTATAGGACAAAGAAAGAGTAATTATTTCTACTACGATCCAACCGATATTTCTATCCACGAAGGAATCACTACAATGGATCCTTATGTAGATTTGAACTTATCTGCTTCCTATCAAATTATGGACTGGTTCTCTATTTTTCTTAACGGAAATAACCTGTTCGGAAAGAATTACGAACGATTCCAAGGATATAAAGTATTGGGAGCTCAGGTTTTAGGTGGAGTTTTGGTGAAATTTTAGTTTTTAGATATAAGAAATTAGAAAAAAGAAGTTAGATTTAGGAATTACGATTGTTGATTTACGATATTCTAACTTCAAACTTCGTATTTCTAACTTTAAAGAGATTCTTCACTTCACTTATGCTATGTTCAGAATGACAAACCAAACATAAACCTGCCATTCCGACAATAGGAGGAATCTACCTCTAACAGCTATTGGCTAACAGCTATTTTTTCATTATTTTTGTGAAAAGCTAAATCACAAAATGATAGAACGATTACGAACAATACTTGAGGCAAACGGTTTTGAAGTGATTTCTCGTATTTCGGAAAAATTCGGAGTTCGGGCATCTAAACTCAGATTGTTATTTATCTATTTGTCTTTTATTACATTGGGAGGGATTTTTGCCTTGTATCTTACGGGGGCATTTTTCCTTTGGATAAAGGATTGCATTATAACCAAACGTCCTTCTGTTTTTGATTTATGATATAGCTGCTAGCTAATAGCTATTGGCTTTTAGACAAAAAACTTTCTTTCTAACTTCTTACATCTAACTTCTAACTTAAAATTATTCTTCTTTCTTTTCCTTGTATTCGTAAATATACTTGATTTTCTTTTTCGCCTCATCAGGTTTCTGTTCACCGTCTTTTTCATTGTAGAAATATTCAGGATATTCCTGTTTATACCGTTCCCAAAGTTCTTCATCTGCCGAAGAATCATATTCTTTCTTCTCCCAATATATTTTTTCCTTTTTCCTTCCTGTTTTTCTTAATAAATAAGCAAGTATAAATCCTGTTAATCCTCCAGCAAGATGACTTTCCCAAGAAATCTGTGTTCCGAAAATCCCGAATATTTCCTGAGGAACCATTCCCCATATCATACTTCCGTAAAGAAAAACTACAATCAGGGAAACAGCCATCAATGCCTTTTCCTTTCTGAAAACTCCACTAAAAAACAGGAAAAAAGCCAATACATAAACCACTCCACTGGCTCCGATATGGCAGGTTAAGATAGAAGAATTCATAAAAGCAAAATCCGGAAGCATCCAGACAATAAAACCGGAAGCTATCCAGCCATTGACTAAAACGAAATAAGCCAGTTTATCATAAAATTGAAAGGTGAGAAAAGTTAAAACAAAAAGGGGAATACTGTTATTGACAATATGTTGCAGATTTCCATGAAAAAGTGGGGCTAAAATCACGCCTCTCAATCCTTTAAAACTTAATGGAACTATTCCATAACATTCCCGCAATCCGACAAAAGTCTGAATAAAAAATACAAACC
The DNA here is from genome assembly GCA_031552575.1 of Apibacter sp. Classification (GTDB taxonomy): domain Bacteria; phylum Bacteroidota; class Bacteroidia; order Flavobacteriales; family Weeksellaceae; genus Apibacter. The sequence continues at coordinate 66,660 of JAVBMH010000004.1, forward strand.
ATATCAAGGAAATCAAAAGTATAGGAACAATGATTGCCTCTTTGTGAATGAAAAATTTCTTCACTTATTTATTACTTTCTATGGAAAGAAACAGGCAATTATCAGACCTTTTTATACTTACATACAAATTTGCATAAAAGTAGAAAGCTATTAGCCTTTAGCTAACAGCCAATAGCTGTTAAATCTACAATACTTTTTTCCATTCTTTAATGGAATCGGTATTGAGTTTTATATAGTCTTTGTTTCCTTCTTTTTGTGCTCCTTCCAGTGATTTTTCTGCGGATTCTATTGCTCCTTTTATATCTCCCAGTTTAGCCTGAATCTGAGATTTCACCCGGAAATACCAATAGGGAGAATCGCCCTGTTTCAAATCTATAGCACGATTGATCCAGTTCAATGCTTTTTTCATATCTCCGTTGGATTGCAGGTAATAATTGGCTGAGGCATAGTAAGCATTGGCATCTGCTTTTGGGTTTGATAAAATTCCATCAATACTGGCATTGGCAATTTTCTGGGTAGGAACTTCAAATTTGACATCCACCAAGGTTTGATCCCATAAAAATTGTAAATGAGCAGAATTATCGGAAAGATTATTAATTCCTATAGTAAAGGTTTCTATTGCGTCATTTAATTTTCGGATAGGAACCGTAGTTTTCACCACTACTTTCTTCTCATCCCATTCCTTGGGAGTTCCCCAATTCTCAGAATCGGAATATAAAATTACGTCCCAACGGTCTTCATAAGGAATAGTATATAAAGCATATTTCCCTTTTGGAACCGTTTTCCCGTCAATTTGAACATCATCTCCGAACTGAATGGTAGTATTTTCATTCGCTCCGGTTCGCCATACCTGTCCGTAAGGAACCAATCCGCCGAAAATTACCCGGCCTTTTTTATTCGGCCTTGAATACACATATTCTACATCGGTTAACCCTACCATCTGCTCTACTTCCGACTTAAGACTGGCTGCGGGAGTTTTTATTTCCTGTGCTTCTCCTATAAAAGAAAAAGATGCTATTATTACAGTTAAAAATATCTTCTTCATCGTTCTTTACTTGTTTTTATTGGTTTTATTTATTACTGATCTTTGTCCAAGTATCTTTCAAAGTTACTGTACGGTTAAAAATCAATTTATTTTTTTGAGAATCCTTATCTGTTGCAAAATATCCCAATCGTTGGAACTGATATTTACCTCCAATTTTTGTGCCACTCAGACTTGGTTCTGCAAATCCGTGAACTACTTTTAATGAATCCGGATTTAAGAATTCCAGATAATCTTCTTCTTGTGTATCTGGAGATTCTTCTCTGAACAAACGGTCATAAATTCGTACTTCAATAGGTAAAGCATGTTTCACCGATACCCAGTGCAAAGTTCCTTTTACTTTTCTCATGCTTGCTTCCGTTCCGCTTCCACTTTTGCTTTCTTCATCGTAAGTACAATAAATGGTCTGGATATTTCCTTCTGCATCTTTCTCTACCGATTCGGCTTTGATAATGTAAGCTCCTTTCAACCGAACTTCTCCGCCAATGCTTAATCTGAAGAATTTTTTCGGAGCTTCTTCCAGAAAATCTTCTCTTTCAATGTAAATCTCTCTGGAAAAAGGAACTTCTCTTTCTCCTGCTTCCGGATCTTCGGGATTATTTTCAATGGTTACTGTTTCTTCTTTTCCTCCCGGATAATTAGTAATTACTACTTTTACCGAATTAATTACTGCCATTACTCTCGGAGCTATTTTGTTCAGATGATCCCGAACCGTAAATTCCAGTAAAGCAACATCAATCAGGTTTTCTCTTTTTGCTACTCCTACTCTTTCCAGAAAATCGCGGATCGCTTCCGGAGTATATCCTCTTCTTCTCATTCCTGAAATGGTAGGCATACGCGGATCATCCCAACCGGAAACATAGTTACCTTCTACCAGTTTTAATAATTTTCTTTTACTGGTAATAGTATAATTCACATTTAACCGGGCAAATTCCCGTTGCTTGTTTTTCACTTTGCCTTCTTCATATATCTGATCCCGAAACCATTCGTATAAGGGCCGATGATTTTCAAATTCCAGTGAACACAGGGAATGGGAAATTTGTTCTATGAAATCGGATTCTCCGTGAGTCCAGTCGTACATTGGATATATACACCATTCATCTCCTGTACGTTGATGATGTTTTTTCAAGATACGATACATAACCGGATCTCTCATGTTCATATTGGGAGATTTCATATCGATTTTTGCCCGAAGCACATGGGTTCCTTCTTCAAATTCTCCTGCTTTCATTCTTCTCAACAAAGTAAGATTTTCTTCTACACTTCTGTTCCGAAAAGGACTCTCAACACCTTCTTCAAAAGGATTTTTCCTTTGTTCATTTATTTCTTCCGAAGTCTGATCGTCTACATAAGCTTTTCCTTCCTGAATCAGTTTTTCCGCCCAGTCATATAATTGCTGGAAATAATCGGAAGCATAGCATTCTCTATCCCACTTATACCCCAACCATTCAATATCTTCTTTTATAGCATCTACATATTCCTGTTCTTCTTTTGCCGGATTGGTATCGTCAAACCGGAGATTAACCGGTGCATTATATTTTTCTCCCAAACTGAAATTAATCCAGATCGCCTTGGTATGTCCTATATGTAAATATCCGTTAGGTTCAGGAGGAAACCGGAACCGCAATTTTTCTTTTGGAAATCCGTTTGACAGATCTTCTTCTATGATTTGTTCTAAAAAATTTAACGGTTTTTTTTCTTCTTGCATAAGTAAAATTGTGTAATTATCGGAACGCAAATTTACGTTATTTTCGACTAAACTCATAACTTAAAATTTTGATTTTTAAAGGAAAATAAAGTTTATCCTGAGGTTTTTCTCAAAATGATTATTTTTGCAGTATGAAGGAAAGGTTTATTCCTATTTTATCTGGGTTAATGACAATTTCACTGATTGTTTTTGTCGCACTACAGGTATTCTGGCTAAAACAGTCTTTAGATGCCGGGGAACTGGACTTTTCATCCCGGGTTTACAAAGCATTGAATAGTACGGCTGAAAAAGTCAACACTATTGAAATCAATAAGTTTTATAAACCTTTTGAAAATTTTTACCAGGACATCAACTCTCAAAAGGATTCCAGTACTATTCAGACTGCCATGAGTGTTATTGACTCCCAATCGGTAAAATACATTATTTACAAGAAAACCATTGTTAATAAAAAGCCTTTGGTCATTCCTTTTTCTAAAAAAGACACATTAAAAATCACCAATCTTTTAACTGATGAAGGAGTATTAAAAATAAAAAAGGATTCTAACAACCAGAAATTAAAACCAATAGAAGAAGGAATTGAAAACAGTTTTGTGAGTCCAAAATTTACACTGGATGAATTTGCCCGGTTAAGTGTTAATCAAATGAGCCTGGAATCAAGGGTAGATATGAAACTGATTGATTCCATTGTGGATTTTGAATTAAAAAAACAAAATATTGATACGGAATTTAAATGCGGAATACTCAATAATAAACTTGCACTGACCAAAATCCATAACGAGGATTTTGTTTTAAGCAAACATCCGAAGGATAATTATAATGTGCCTTTGTTTACTGATAGAAAGAATAATACTCAATATTATCTTTCCGTGTATTTTCCTTCCAAACAATATTCTGTTTTGAATCCTATGATTGGAGCTATTGGGGTAACCATAGCTTCCACACTTATCATAATTGCTATTTACATAGCTTCCATCTACTATATGTCGCAACAGAAAAAGATCTCTGAAATAAAGACGGACTTTATAAACAATATGTCGCATGAGTTCAAGACTCCTATCGCCACCATAAACATTGCTACGGATGCTTTAAATTCCGGAAAAGTACAGACAGATCCAGAAAAGATGAAATTCTATACTTCGTTGATCAAACAGGAAAACGAACGGATGAAAAAACAGGTGGAAATGGTACTGCGAATGTCAAAACTGGAACGAAATGTATTGGAATTGATCCGAAAGGAAACAGACATGCGGGAAGTTTTAAAGAACAGTGTGAAAACTGTTCGGTTACAGGTGGAACAAAGACAGGGAACCATTACCGAAATATATACGGCCGAAAGGCATGTGGCAAATGTGGATGGATTCCACCTTACCAATGCATTTGTAAATATACTGGATAATGCCAACAAGTATTCTCCTGAAAAACCGCAAATTACTGTTAAAACTTATAATGACAACGATGATTATGTAGTGGAAATTTCCGATCAGGGAAAAGGAATGGTAGAAAAAGTGGTAAAAAGAATCTTTGAGAAATTTTACCGGGAAGAAACCGGAAATATACATAATGTAAAAGGCCATGGATTAGGATTGGCCTATGTGAAAAATATTATACATTTACATAAAGGTGGTATCAAAGTTGTGAGTAAATTACATAAGGGAACTACTTTTATTGTACGAATTCCTTTAAATCAATAAACCATGGATAAAAAAGCAAAACTATTATTAGTAGAAGATGATCCAAGCTTTGGAGCTGTTTTAAAAGATTACCTCACCCTTAATGATTACGATGTTACTCTTGCGGTGGATGGAGAAGATGGTTTGGAAAAATTTAAAAACGGTACTTTTGATCTCTGTCTTTCCGATGTTATGATGCCAAAAAAGGACGGTTTTACTCTCGCAAAGGAAATTATTGACCTGAATCCAGATGTTCCTATTATATTTCTGACCGCTAAAAATATGAGGGAGGATATCCTGACCGGATATAAATTAGGCGCCAACGACTATATAACCAAGCCTTTTGATTCGGAAGTTTTACTTTATAAGATCAATGCGGTTTTGCAACGGAACTCAACCATCGGAAGTAGCGATGAAGGAGAAGATAAAGAAATCTATGAAATTTCCAATTTTAAATTCAATACCAAACTACGGCAATTGGAAGTGAAAGGACATATGCATAAACTTTCTCCAAAGGAAAATGCTTTGCTTAAGCTCCTGTGTAAATATAAAAACGACTTAATGTCGAGAGAAGAAGCCCTAACCAAAATATGGCACAACAATAATTATTTTACATCCAGAAGTATGGATGTTTATATTGCTACCATAAGAAAATTACTGAAAGATGATGAAAACGTGGAAATCGTAAATATTCATGGAGAAGGTTTCCGACTTTTAGTAAAAGAATAAGCTAAAAACACTAATTACAGGACAAACAATTTATTTAAACTATTCCTGATTTATGAAAAGTCAGGATTATGCTGATTTTATCACTTCTGAATGGAACAATCAAGAATTAAAAATATTGAAGCGCTGGAAAATCAAAAACCCGGAAAGCTTCTCTGGCATTATGCTATTCCTGCTATTATAGGTACAACCGTAATAGCTCTCTATAATATTATTGATAGCATTTACATTGGTCATGGACCCAATCTGGGAGATCATGCCATTGGAGCATTGGGAATTCTTCTTCCTATCATGAACTTGATTTCAGGTATTGGAATGTTGGTTGGAGCTGGAGCTTCCACCCGAGTATCCATTTATTTAGGACAAAAAGAAAAAGATGCTGCGGAAAAAACAGTGGGTAACGCTATTTTTCTGGCTTTTATTCTCACCCTTTTCCTGATTATGCTATTGTATCTTTTTATGGATAAAATCTTATGGGCAATCGGAGGAACTACAGAAACATTCGCTTTTGCAAAAGAATTTCTCATTTATTATTTGCCTGGTAATATATTACTGACCATAAATTTTTCTCTTAATAGCATCATGCGGGCTTCCGGCTATCCTAAAAAAGCTATGTATACTATGTTGGTAGGCGTTTTTGTTAATGCTATCCTTGCCCCTGTTTTTATTTTTGTTCTTGAATGGGGAATGAAAGGTGCTGCTATTGCCACCAATCTCTCCATACTCACCGGATTATGCTTCGTAATACACCATTTCTTAAATAAAAAAAGCTCTGTTCTCATACATTGGAAAAAGATACAATTAGACCAAAAAATCACATGGTCTATCATTAACATCGGATTCGCTCCTTTTTTTATGCTGATTGCTGCATCTATAGTAGTATTTTTCATCAATAACCAACTCAACGAATATGGAGGAAGTATGGCAATAGAAGCCTATACCATAGCCAATCGCTTGATCATGGTTTTCATCATGATTTTAGTGGGACTAACTCAGGGAATGCAACCTATTATTGGATATAACTACGGAGCAAAGAAAATAATGCGTGTAAAAGAAACTCTGAAATATACTATTAAGATCGGAGTTTCCATAGGAACCATAGGATTACTATTAGGAGTTTTCCTTCCGAATATAGTAGTAATGCCATTCAATCCCTCTCCTATCCTTGCTGAAAAATCATCTTTTGCCTTACGGATCATGACTATTACCTTACCCTTAAGTGGGCTCCAAATGGTGATTTCAAGTTTCTTTCAATGTATCGGAAAAGCTGTTTATGCGTTTTTTTTAAGCATGACACGACAATTTCTTATTTTAATACCCGCTCTTTTTATTCTCCCTCATTTTTTTAACTTAAATGGAATCTGGTTATCTATTCCCATATCCGATATAATATCCACTATTTTTGCAGGATTCATGCTTTTATGGCAACTTAGGGAGTTAAAAAAATAAGAAATAAAATTATGTTTATCTATTTTTAAGATTTTTTTCCTATATTTGCAGCCTGATTCATACAATATATCATTACTCTTATCACAGCATAATGATTTTTTACATTTGCTATGGTATTCCTAGTTAGACGATCAAACATTTAATTATAGGTACATTTTTATTACTTTTTAGATTATGCAAGATAAAAAAGAATTATTCATTCTTTCCCCTTTTGAAATTCCAGATATTCCACTAGTCTTAAAAACTATCAAAACTAGTGCTTTCCCAATACTACATTTAGGACGAAATGAAGACGAAGCTAAAAATGCATTAAAAACTTTATCAGAAAAAACCATGGATTCTTTTGGAGTATGTTTCGTCTCCGAATCTATGACTACTTTAAAACTGCCTGTAAATGTTACTAAAATAATTTTACCCTTTGGTATAAATTTTCCTGAGAAGAAAAACCAGGAAATCATCCATCAGGTTCATTCTCTCGAAGAAGCTAAAGCCGCTATTGAAAACGGAATATCTTCAATCATATTAAAAGGGAATGAAGCTGCAGGAAAAGTAGCCTACGAATCTTCCTTTGTACTTTTTCAGGGAATAAAGAAAAAATATCCTCAATCCAATACACAAATCTACATACAAGGAGGAATGGGTATTCATACCTCTGCTGCCATGCTGGCAATGGGAGCAAAAGGAATTATTCTTGATAGCCAGATTGCTCTATTCTCAGAATGCAGTACATCTAAAGAACTGAAAAGTATTTTAGAAAAATTAAGCGGAAGTGAAACCATAGTAATTGATAACTACAGAGTTCTGATAAGAAAAAATTCTCCCTCTTTACCTGTACAACCAAAATATAAAGACCTACTTCCTTATTTAGGTGGATTGGATCTTTCCAAAAATATTATTCCTCTGGGGCAAGATATTTCTTTATCCATTGATCTTGTAGAACATTATAAAAATTTAGATAATTTAATATCTGCCATTCATGAAGCTGCATATGGGCATTTATTACAAGCACGAACATTAAATATTATTGGAGCCGATAGTCCGCTGGCCATAGATCTGAGAATAAAATATCCTATTGCACAAGGTCCTATGGCAAGAGTTAGTGATGTTCCGGAATTTGCTGAAAAAGTTACCAATGCTGGAGCTCTTCCATTCATAGGAATGAGCCTGATGATAGGAAAATCAGCTGAGTATACCGTTTCTAGAACCGGCGAACTCCTGAAGGAAAAACCCTGGGGAGTTGGTATACTAGGATTCGCTCCATCCCAATTACGGGAAGAACAAATGAAATATATCCTTGAGACCAAACCTCCCGTAGTCCTTATTGCCGGAGGACGTCCTTCCTTAGCAAAACCTTACGAAAAAGAAGGGATTAAAGTATTTTTACACGTTCCCTCTTCTGCTCTATTAGATATGTTCTTAAAAGAAGGAGCCCGGAATTTTATTTTTGAAGGACGTGAAAGTGGAGGACACGTAGGTCCACTTTCCAGTTTAGTACTTTGGGAAAAACAAATCTACCGATTATTACAAGAAGATGATCCCTCATCCTTCCGTCTATTCTTTGCAGGAGGTATTCATGATGCCTTCTCCTCCGCCTTCATCTCCATAATGGCCGCCACATTAGCCGCAAAAGGAGCGAAAATCGGAATACTGATGGGAACTTCCTATCTATATACCAAAGAAGCAGTTGAAACAGGAGCTATTTTAGAGGAATATCAAAAACAATCCATTTCACAAAATAAAACTGTACTATTAGAGGCCGCTCCCGGACAAGAAACCCGGGCTTTGGCTACCCCATTCACCCAATTATTCAATCAGGAGAAAAAACATCTCTATGCAACAGGAATGGACTCCAAAGAAGTTTGGATAAAACTGGAAGTAATGAATATCGGACGTCTAAGGATTGCATCCAAAGGAGTAGAAAGACGAGGCAAAGAACTTATTGAACTAAACGAAAAAGAACAAATAGAAAAAGGAGTATACATGATCGGGCAGGTAGCTGCCCTGAAAGATAAAATAACTACCCTTGATGACCTGCATTCTCAAGTTGCTATAGACAATAACAAACTCATTTCCCAATTAAAAAACATTCCACAACCTGAATCCGGAAAAGACCCTGTAAAATTAGCCATTGTAGGTATGGCGGGAATCTTCCCTCAGGCAAAAACTCTGGAAGAATACTGGAAAAATATCATATCAGGAAAAGACTGTGTAACAGAAGTTCCGGATAGCCGCTGGAATAAAGAATTATTTTACAATCCTGATACACGGGATACCGATTATGTCGATTCCAAATGGGGAGGATTTATACCAACTATTGATTTTGACCCGTTAGAATTCGGGATTCCACCTCAATCTCTGGCATCCATTGAACCAGTTCAGCTATTAAGCCTTTTAGTTGCCAAGCGGGCACTGGAAGATGCCGGTTACGACATGAATATATTTGACGGAGAAAATACCTCCGTAATTATAGGAGCCGAAGGAGCAACAGAATTAGCTTCCAGTTATGGATTCCGGGGTTATGCCAAACAAGTCTTTGGCGAATTACCCGAAGAATTAAAATCTGCCTTACCTAAACTCAACGAAGATTCCTTCCCTGGTGTATTATCCAATGTAGTAGCCGGAAGAATTGCCAACCGGTTAAATTTAGGTGGCTGCAACTATACCGTTGATGCTGCTTGTGCCTCTTCATTAGCAGCTATGGACATAGCCTGTCAGGAATTACAAAATAAACGTTCTGACATTGTAATTTTAGGGGGAGCCGATCTGCACAACGGATTGAATGACTTTTTAATGTTCTCAGCAACTTATGCCCTTTCAAAAAAAGGAAAATGTGCTTCCTTTGATGCCGGTTCTGATGGTATTGCCTTAGGGGAAGGCATCGGAATGGTTGTATTAAAAAGAATGGAGGATGCCGAACAGGATGGAGACAGAATATATGCTGTTATCAGAGGTACAGGAGGAAGCAGTGACGGAAAAAGTTTAGGAATGACTGCGCCTAACAAAAAAGGACAGATTAAAGCTCTGCAAAGAGCTTATAAAAACGCCGGTATTCTTCCGTCTCAGGTTGAGCTTATTGAAGCTCATGGTACCGGAACTGTAGTTGGTGATAAAACCGAATTAAGTGCTTTAACCGATATGTTTCTGGAATCAGGTGCCAGAACCGGACAAACTCATTTAGGTTCCGTGAAAACACAAATCGGACATACCAAATGTGCCGCAGGCCTGGCTGGAGTTATAAAAGCCGCTCTTTCCATCTACTATGGAATTCAGCCCCCAACTATCAACCTGACAACCCCCAATTCCTTTTATAAAAAGGAAACCAGTCCTTTCGTATTTAACACACTAGCTGGAATCTGGGGAAGTAAAAAACGGATTTCCGGTGTGAGTGCCTTTGGTTTTGGAGGAACCAACTTCCATGTGATAATGGAAAACTACCAATCGGAAGTTCCCTTAACCAATAGTTTACCATTATGGCCTTCAGAGCTTTTTGTATTTAGGGGCAATGACCTGAATGAAGCCAAACAAATCGTACAAAAAGTTAAACATCTTTTAACCATAAATAACAATATCAATTTAAGAGATATCGCTTATACCTTAAGCACTTACAATACAAAAGAAGTACAAATTTCTCTAATTGCCAGTAACACAAAAGAACTGGAGATCAAATTAAACACTGTACTTACAGGTAAAGAAGATTCCGATATTTATATAAAAGACCCACAAGAAGGTAAAGTAGCCTTCTTGTTTTCAGGACAGGGTAGCCAACGTATTAATATGGCCCGCGACCTTTTTGTTGCTTTCCCTGCAATGAGATGTTTACTACTACAAAATAAGGAATATGACAAAATTCTCTTCCCTCATACTGTTTTTGATGAGGAAGAGCGAAAGAAGCAGCAAAGAACAATAACAAACACCCACAATGCACAACCTGCATTAGGAATAATAGATTATGCAATAGCCGATTTTCTTCGTTCCCTTGGGATTAAGCCCAATATGGTAGCAGGACACAGTTATGGAGAATTACCTGCTTTATGCTTTGCTGGAGTTTTTAAACCTGAAGAACTAGTATCTCTGAGCAGAAAAAGAGCAGATGCTATCTTAGATGCCATAGAAGAAGACAAAGGAATGATGGTTGCCCTTAATCTTCCTGACACTGAATTAAAACCTTTATTAGAAGAAGAAAAAGATATATGGGCTGTAAATTTCAATTCCCATAAGCAAACCATTTTGGCAGGAACTACCCCGGCCATGACTGCATTTATGACTAAAATGAATCAACAGAATATTTCATACAAAGAACTTCCTGTTGATTGTGCTTTCCATAGCCCATTATTAAACCACTCGAAAGAATTTTTTGCAAGAGATTTAAAAGAGGTTACCTTTAATTCTCCTGCACTTCCGGTTTGGTCCAATACAACAGCCAGGATCTATCCTTCAAAACCCGATGAAATTAAAGACCGCTTAGCAGAACACCTGATAAAACCTGTTCTGTTCAGCAAAGAAATCGATAACATGTACGCTGAAGGAGCAAGGATATTTATAGAAACCGGACCTGGAAAAGTATTGATCAACCTTGCCAAGGCCACATTCGGAAATGAAATAACTACCATTCAGACAGAAGAAAAAGACAAGGAAGGAATAAATTTCATTCTGCATGCATTAGCCAAATATATGGCCACTGGACGATCCGTGAATATGGGAAAATTATTTGAAGGAAGAAATGCCTCCATCATCAACATAGATCAACCCGAACAATACAAAAAGAAAGCTACCATTTGGCATATAAACGGACATAATGCCGTTCCTTCCGTAGGAAATCTTCCTCCAAACGGAGCTTTACCTATCACACAACCTTTACAAATAAATAATTTCTCAATAGCAAAAGGAAACACAGACATTCAACTCACGGAATCCGATCATATCATGTTAGAATATTTAAACAATATGAAAACCATGATCCAAAACCAACGAGATGTAATGGTAAGTTATTTTGGACAAAATCCAGGAATTTCCCAATCTTCCCAAAATCATACTACTAAAGTTTCAATTCCAACACAAACAAAAACTCCGGAAAAACAACAAACCAACATAAACTCAACTCCAACTCCCCAACCAACTCAAAATACAGCAATAGCTCACACTTTTTCTACAAAAGAAATAAAATCTGCTCTGCTGGAAACCGTAAGCGAAAAGACCGGATATCCAGTAGATATGCTCGGACTGGATTTGGACTTGGAAGCCGATTTAAGCATTGATTCCATTAAGCGGATGGAAATTATCGGGGCGTTAAAAGATAAATTACAACTCGAAAACGGATTTGAAGAATCGGATGATGCTATTGAAAAAATGGCTTCTGTCAAAACCCTTAATGGAGTGATTGAATGGGTAGAAGATCTGGCAAGTTCAAATCATATGGCAAGAGTCCAAAATAATAATAATAATAATAACAGCACCCAACCTACCACCGATATTTCTCCAGTTGCTTCCTCAGCCGATAAAATAAAAAGTGTTTTACTGGAAACTGTAAGTGAAAAAACCGGATATCCGGTAGATATGCTTGGACTGGATCTGGACTTGGAAGCCGATTTGAGTATCGATTCCATTAAGCGAATGGAAATCATCGGAGCATTGAAAGATAAATTACAACTCGAAAACGGATTTGAAGAATCAGAAGATGCCATTGAAAAAATGGCTTCCGTCAAAACCCTCAATGGAGTAATCGAATGGGTGGAAGAGCTCATATCAGGGAACTCAACAGAATCCGTGAAAACAATCAATACAGATACTTCTACCGATAATTCTTTGTCCTTTGATACAAATTCCATTGCAGAATTGGAAAAAGCAATGGAAACAGATAAAAAAGGTGAAGATCCTCTTTTAAGAACCCGGTTTGAACTGGAAAACTGGCCTTTTAACTCATCAGAAAAACTATCCATAGATGGAAAAAAGTTTGCATTAACTGATGATGGAAAAACTCTGGCCAAAAACATAAAAAAACTATTAGAGACTAATGGCGCTGTAGTAGATATAATTTCCGGAACGGAAACTGATCTGTCTTCCTATGACGGGCTACTAATTTTGTATGCATCAGAATCTCCTTTACATTATTCGATCCATGAAGTATTTACAATGATCAAGCGAACGGATATTGAACATATTAAATGGATTTACACATTTAGCGATGTAATGGGAGAATTGGAAGGGAAAAAGGATATTTCCGAACTAAAAAAAATACAAGGATATTCTGGATTAATCAAAAGCCTTGCCCGTGAATTTTCAAAAATAAACTGCCGGGCAATTATTTCCCATTCTGTTTTTAATTCTGATCTATTACCTCAATTTGTTTTAGATGAATTAACAACAACCGATGTATCTTCAGAAGTAATTTACAAAGATTCTGAACGCTTCCGTCTTAACCTGATTCCGGAAACTATCTCTCTCAACGGCAAATCAAACTTATCTTTAGATAAAGAATCCATAGTAGTAGTTTTAGGCGGAGCACAGGGAATTACTGCCGAACTTACCACACAATTATCATCAGAATATCCTTGTCATTACATTCTGGTAGGACGTTCACCCAAACCGGATGAAGAAAGTCATAAATATACTTTCCTTCAAGATAAAAACGAAATACGTAAACATCTTATTAATGAGGAACATATGACTGTTCCAACTGAGATAGAAAAGAAAGCTCAGCAAATAGATAAGGAAAATCATATCATTCAAACCATTTCCAATATAGAAAAATCCGGTTCAAAAGTAACCTATGTATCATTGGATGTGACAGATGAACAAAAATTACGTGATTTCATACAAGACACTTACAACCAATATGGTAAAATTGACGGAGTTATTCATGCCGCAGGTTTGTTGGTAGACAAATTATTTGTACACAAAACCATAGATGCCTTTGAAAAGGTTTATTCAACCAAAATAAAACCTCTACATGTATTACTGGAAGAACTTCATCCAGATGTCAAATTTATGGTTTTCTTCAGCAGTATTGCTTCCGTATACGGAAACAGAGGGCAATCAGATTACGCCGCAGCCAACAGTGTCTTTGACATGGCAGCCTGGGCATTAAAAGGAAAAACACAAACCCGGATACTAACCATAAACTGGGGGCCATGGAAAGGTGCCGGAATGGTATCAGGTACATTGGAAAATGAATTTAACAAGAGAGGAGTTTCCCTGATTCCTTTGAAACAGGGTGGACGTGATTTTATCAATGAACTGAAATACGGACGTGATAATCAGGTATTGATTATGGGAGGAGGAAACGGAGTTAAACAATTTTTTGGTATCTGATCTTATTATGAAAAATACAGATATTGCCATTGTTGGAATGTCATGCCTTTTACCGGGAGCCAAAAATATAAATGACTTTTGGAATAATCTCATAAACAGTATTGATTCTACTTCGGAAATTCCGAAAAATCGCATTAACTCTCTCTATTTTCAAAATAACAATTCAGGAATAAACAATTTTTATTGTCGTAAAGGAGGATTCACTCCTGCGATTACCTTTGATCCAGATCAATTTGGACTGGAATCTTCAACGGTAAAAAAAATGGATCCTTCTTGTGTATTAGCATTAAAGCTGATATATCAGGCATTAGAAGATGCCCAAATCCTGAAAAAAAATATATCTTTAGCAAACAGTTCCTTAATTATAGGAAAGGAACACTATATAGGATCCAGAGAACTCCATCTTATGGATAGGATACACACCGGGGAACAAATAGCTGAAGTAATTAATAACATTCTTCCCAATCTCTCCAAAGAAGATACTATAAAAATCCGGGAAGCCCTTCAAAAAGATATAGGTTTTCCACAAGATTCTGTAAATGCAGAAATCACTTCCAGCTCAATCATTTCCACTATAACAAATAAATTCAACATAGGAGGAGCCGCCTATACCCTAGATGCTTCATCTGCAAGTTCCTTGGTTGCAGTGGAACATTCTGTTCAAGAATTACTTAACGACAATGCAGATATAGCAATTTCCGGAGGAATCCACTTTAGTCAAAACTCTCTTTTCTGGAGTACTTTTTTCCAACAAGGAATGCTTTCTCATAAACAACAAATGAGTCCGTTTAGTGAAAAAGCAGACGGAATACTACTAAGTGAAGGTGCCGGTTTCATCGTTATGAAAAAACTGGAAAAAGCCATTGCGGATGAGGATAAAATCTATGCTATAATCAAAGGAGTTGGAATAAGTAACGATGGGACAGAAAGGAAGAAAGGGCAGAAAAAAGCTATTTTAAAAGCATGGGAAAAGGTAAATATACAACCAGAAGATATAGGATATATTGAAGTAAATGGAATAGCCATCAAAGATGAAGATTTAGCTGAATTAGATACCTTGTCTGAAGTTTTCAATAATAATTCTACTTCCCATAAGATTTTAATAGGTTCGGTAAAATCAAATGTAGGACACACTATGTCTTCCTCAGGAGTTACCGGATTGATAAAAACCGCCTTATCCCTGTATTACAGACAAATTCCACCAACTCTGCATTGTGAAACCCCGATAAAAAAATTAGAAAACAGTCGTTTTTCCCATGTACAACAAACAACAGACTGGCCTGATGCTTCTCCTCTTGTTGCAGGAGTGAATGCTTTTAGTCTGGACGGGATAAACGCTCACATTGTGTTACAAAATTTTGGAGAGAAAAAAGAGTTTCAAACAAAAGTACCTTTTAGCGAAAAAGTTATTGCTTTAAGTGCTCCGTCAAGAGAAGCTCTTTTACAAGCCCTTGACAATGAGGATTATTCATCTTCCAATCCAGAAGACACCTATCGTTTAGTCCTTTTTAATCCGACTCCAGACCGGATTAAAAAAACAAAAAGACTTATTTCCAAAGAAAAACATTGGAAGGGACGGCAAGATATATGGTTCTCAAATGAACCTTTATTAAAAAATAAAGAAAAGGTTGCTTTCTTATTTCCCGGATTTGATCCTTCATCAAATCCTGAAATACAAAGTATTTCCAACTACTTTGGCTATACTATTTCTGAAGAAACCCCTAAAGAAAATCTTTTATTAGATCATGCCTTCAAGCAATTCCACAGAGGAGAACTTATAGATGCTGCTCTCAAAGAATTAGGGGTTATTCCTGATATGAATGCCGGACATAGCTTGGGAGAATGGTTTGCAGCAAAAGCAGGTGGACTGGTATCCAATACTATAGTTGATAATTTGCTTCAGTCCATTGATCCTGAAAAATTCGAGATGAACGATGTATATTTCATTGCTGTAGGTTGTGGCATGGAAAAACTGAATCTATTAATTAATGAAATTCCTGATCTCTATTTATCCAATGATAATTGTCCTAACCAAGTATTGCTGTGTGGAACAGAAATTGCAAGAGATAGTCTCATTACCATTCTAAGAAAAGAACAAATTTTTTATCAGGTATTACCTTTTCAATCCGGATTTCACTCTCCGTTTATTAAAGACAAACTCAATATTTTTTATGAAGGTTTGGGATACATTGAATTACAGAAAAATGAAATCCCTATATGGTCTGCCACTACTTTAAATTTATACCCTACCAATCTTGATGATTTTAAAAGACTAACCATACAACACTTACTGGAAGCCGTCCGTTTCCGTGAACTCATAGAAAAACTATACAAAGAGGAAAATGTAAGAATGTTTATTCAAGTCGGAAGTGGAAGTTTGATCGGCTTTGTAGACGATATTCTCAAAAATCAGGAATATGCTGCCATATCCTCTTGTGTTACTATAAGATCAACCCTGGAACAATTAAGACGGATTCTGGCTCTTCTATTTATTGAAGGCAGAACTGTTGACACTTCATTTCTGGGAGTAAAAGAAAATTCGGAAAATTCCGGTAACGAAATAAAATTATCCCTAAGTTCTCCACTAATCAGGGATTTTCCAACAATAAAAGGAATAATAAAAAAATATAATACTTCTACACAAAGCAATTCATTAGATTCATTTTTTATAAATTCAAATCATCCTGTAATGCAGGCCATGAATGAGAACATCAAAGAATTGATATCTATGCAGACAGAACTTGCCGAGTTAGTAAATCAAAAAAATTCTGGCAGAACTAATAATCCCTTACAAACAAATTTTATCCAGCCGAGGCACGAAGAATCTTTTATTAAGAAACCTTCAGTCACTAAAAAAGAAGGAAAAACCTTTGAAGAACCGTTGTATGTCAGTCTGGAAAATCATTCCTATGTAATAGACCACTCACTGTTCAGACAACCTAAACAATGGCCTCATTTGGAAGACTTAAACCCGGTAATTCCCATGACCATGACTTTTGAGTTACTGATTGAAGCCGCCCACAAACAAGATTCAACTAAGAAAGTATTACAACTCGGCCCTGTAAGTGTTTTCCAATGGATGAAAGTCCATAAACCTTTTGAACAGATTATAAATGGAACTTGGAAATCAAAAAATACCATTGTTCTGGGTATTAAAAATTATGCCAGTGCAGAAGTTACTTTAGGGCATTCTTATCCGGAAGCTCTGACAGCATATGTCCAAGATACAGACTTAGGAGAAACCATAGTAACTCCACCTGCTCCTGAAAAGATTTATAAAGAACATATGTTCCACGGACCTGCCTACCAAGGAATCATAGAAGTAAAGGAAATAACCCGGAAAGGGTTGAGAGCAATTATAAAAAATGCAGGCGGAAAAGGTTCCCTGCTGGATAATATCGGGCAATTATTCGGATTATATCTGCAACTAACCCTTGAAGAATCCAGTGTTAGTTTTCCTGTAAAAGTTGATGAAATAAATTTTTACCAAGATATAAAAGACCAGGATGGAATCTTTGAATGTTTCTGCCTGATAACTTCACTGACAAATGAGTTTGCTGTAGCAGATATCATAATCAAACGCGAAGGAAAAATATGGTGTATAGTTAAAAACTGGAAAAATCAAAGATTTGGTGGATTTGACAAAAGATTGTGGAATCTTACCATGTCACCAGAAGTCTATCTTTTATCAGATGAAATTGCTCCACAAGTTTATTTCTTCAACAATATATATAACAAAGCTGTAAATTGGGAATTCATAATGAACATATACCTGAACCAGGAAGAAAAACGACATTATGAATCCCTGCAACTTAATAAAAGAAAAGACTACCTAATTAGTCGTGTAGTGCTGAAAGACGCATCCAGAGCTTATATACACAAACAATCGGGAAAACAATATTTTCCAATTGAATTTAATTTCCAATACGATTCCAACAACAAACCTTCAGTATACGGAGTGAAGGAAACTGAAGACCTTGAAATATCGCTGGCCCACAAGGAAAGTAATTCCGTAGGTATTGCTTCAGATAAGCCGGTAGGAATCGATATAGAAACCATTGAAGACAGAAATAAAGGATTTTTAGAATTATCCTTTACCGAAAGTGAAATGAATTTGTTGAAAGACAAAGACCTTTCGGAATGGAGTACCCGTTTCTGGGTAGCAAAAGAAGCCTATGGAAAAATGGTAGGAACAGGGCTAAGAGGAAAACCAAAACAATTTGAAATTGAATCAATTGATGGAGAAAACCTCATAATAAGAAATACAATAATAAAAACTATCAAACATAATAATTTTATAGTCGGATGGACACAATAGAAAAACAAAAAGAAGAAATATTTGAATTATTGAAAAAATTCATAACAGAAGTAATAGGAGAAGATATTGCCGAAGAAATGGATATTACTCCGGATAGTATTTTTACCAAAGATTTGGAAATGGACAGTATAGAAATTGTTTCCTTTGCTGAAAAAGTAAAAGCTGTTTACGGAGAAACTATTGATTTTAATGCCTGGTTGGCTGAAATGGATATGGACCAACTGATCAACTTATCCATAAAAGACATTGTCAACTTAATCACAAATGCCGATAATTCAACTAAATAACAAGAAAGTTCATATTCTAGAACTTAATCCAGAAGCTTCCGAAACCATTGTTATGATTCACGGAATGTTTACCAATTCCTCCATATTCTACTTTAACATAGCTCCCGAATTAGCAAAAAAATATCATGTTGTATTATATGATTTACGTAGTCACGGACTTAGCGAGCAAATAGACCATGGATATAACCTCAAAAACCTGTCTCAAGATCTATTGGATTTACTGGATTTCATGAAACTATCTCAGGTAGATCTGGTTGGGTATAGCTTTGGCGGTTTGATTGCTATGTATACTGCAATTCATTTTCCTGAAAAAGTAAAAAAACTCGCAATCATTGAATCTCCCATTACTGACCGGGACGGACAAGCAGATAATATTGTTGAAAAATTCGGAAATGAATTTCTGGATCATTACATGCAAAATTACAGCATTTCAACCAATCTGGTTCCCAGCAAAAGACAATTGGAGAAAAATAAAAAACTATACAACTACCTTCTTCATGAAACTTCCATGCCTCAGGATTTGAGTAAAGACAAACGGTTTTCCACTGAGGAAAACATGAATCGGATACAACAGAAAACATTGCTTTTATACGGTGATGATTCCGATTGTTTGCCTGATGGAAAATTTTTGGAAACTTGTATCTCGGATTGTGTCATTTTTACAGGAAAAGGCGATCACAATATTCCTGTTCAGAACCCCGAATGGATTAACAAAAAACTAAAAGAATTTTTCTCATAATATGCCAAAATTCGTATTCATAGTTCCCCCTTTAACAGGACATGTTAATCCCACTCTCAGTTTAGGAAATGAACTTATAAATAGAAACCATAGTGTTGCATGGATCAGTTTTGATCCCGGACTGAAAGAACAGCTTCCTCCTGGAGGAGAATTGCTTCCGCTTCCCATCAAACTTACAGAAGAGGAAAAAAAGCGATTAACCGAACATATGAAGGAACTTCAAAAAAAAGAAGTTTATGGCATTGATAGTCTTAAATTTCTGTATGATGAAGTATTAATCCCAATGAATAGTTATATGCTGGAAGGAATTGAGGAAATAATAAATAAATCGGTTCCGGATGTGATTATAACGGATCACCAGATTTTTGCCGGAGCAGTAACCGCTTTGAAAAAAAATATACCTTACGCAACGTCAGTTACGGCTCCTGCTTCCATCAAAGTAAATCCCTTCTTTCCAAAAATACACGAATGGGAAGGAGAACAAATAATTGCTTTTCAAAAAAAAATGGGTATTCCGGGAGAAGAACGTCTGGATTGTTCTTCTTTACTGACTTTGGTTTACACTTCCAAAACATTTTTCGGCAATACCGATCTGCCTCCCAACTACAAATTTATCGGCCCGGTATTAACTTCCCGACCCAAAAACATTGATTTCAATTGGGAAAAACTGAAAACACCGGACAACCGACCTAATGTACTGGTAACTATCGGAACTACTTTTGACCATTCCCAAAAACAACAATTCTTTAAAAAAGTAATAGAAGCTCTGGAAAAAGAAAACGTAAATGTAATCGTTGTTTCCGATCCTGAATTATTTGAATATATTCCCAACAATTTCATCATACAAAAACAAATACCTCAGATAGAGATGATTCCCCATATGCAGGTTGTAATCTGTCATGGAGGACACAATACTGTTTGTGAAACTCTTTCTTATGGTATTCCTTTAGTAGTTATTCCTATTGCTTACGATCAATCTTATGTTTCCGGATGTGTTACTGACAATAATGCCGGTATACGGCTTAATTTCAACCGTTTTAAAGCCTACCAGTTAAAAGACGCCCTTAATTCCATCCTGAATGAAGATCAATACAGACAAAACGCCCAAAACATACAAAAATCATTTATAGAATCGGGTGGCGTAACCCAAGGAGCCGATTATCTGGAAGCTCTGATAAAAAAATAATATTATGGCAAGATTCTTATTTGCAGTTCCTCCCTTTTTCGGACATATCAATCCTACATTGAGCATAGGCCATACTCTTCTGGAAAGAGGACATGAAGTAGCCTGGGCCGGGTTAACCGGAATAAAACCGGAACTTATTCCTTCCGGAGGACATTTCTTTGTGTTAGAAAAATCGTTTCAAAACAATAAAAAAGAAATAGAAGACATCATCAAATTACAGGATAAAGGAGCTAATATGCCTGCTCTGGAAGCGCTGAAACTAGGGTTACAAGATACTTATATCCCTTTTGCCAAAATTATGTTTGAAGAGTTCGTAGCTCTGGTTGATGAATATAAACCCGATGTAATCGTAAACGATTGTATTACTTTAGTGGGCGGATTAGCTGCACATATCAGGAAAATTCCACTGGCAACCATTACTCCCATCACCCCAAATGCGTTGCGTGACCCGAAAACAGCTCCTAAGGTAACTAAATGGGTTCATGGTTCTATAACCGGATTGCAACAATCCGTAGGAATATATGAAGATGAAGAATTCATCCTGTCTAAGCAATTAAATATGTATTATACCTCTCAAAAATTTGCAGGTTATAAAGATGAGGATTGCCCTCCTTACATGAAATTCATTGGAACACTTACCGGAAGACCAGACAACACTCCTTTTGACTGGGAAAGGCTGGAAAAAGCAAATAATTCGAAAATCTATATTTCACTGGGAACCGTATTGGTTGATGTTCGCAAGGAATTTTTCAATCGTATGATACAAGCGTTGGGTCATAAAGATGTTACGGTTATTGCCGCTACAGATCCTTCCATTATAGAAGAATGGCCGGATAATTTTATTGTGCAAAGTTATGTTCCGCAATCCAAACTATTAAAACAAGTAGATGTAGTAATAGGTCATGGTGGTTTAAATACGGTATGTGATACTTACATGAACGGAATTCCTATGCTTATTATTCCTATGGCTTTCGATCAGGGACACACCGGTGCACTGATTGAACAATACGGATGTGGAATACGGATTAAATATAAACGCATGAGGATTCAGGATGTTGAATATGCCATTGATGAACTTTTATATAATCCTAAATATAAAAAAGCAGCAAAAGAAATCCAACAATCCTTTATTGAAGCAGGCGGAAATAAAAGGGCCGCTGAACTGCTTGAAAAACTTGCAGAACAAAAACTCAATTAACTTTTTACTATAATACCTCAATCCAACGTATAATGAATAAAAAATTATTTTCTGTTTTAGCTGAAGAAAAAAGTTACCTGATTTTATTGTTATTTTATACATTTTTTTTACTATTCTATTGTTCCAAGATGTCTCCGCTCTACGTCACTAATGAATGGGCCGACCCAAATGTATATTTTAACATAGCAAAGGGAATGGTGAACGGAAGAACTTTATACACGGAAATATTTGACCATAAAGGACCTCTTATTTTTTTCATTTATGCATTGGGTTATCTTATTTCCCATGATTCTTTTTTCGGAATGTTCATCATTGAACTCATGGTATGGGTTGTTCTTGGTTATTCTGTGTATTTTACTTCCAGACTTTATCTAAACAAAGGAGTTTCTCTTATTATCAGTACTGTTTTTTTCCTGTTCTTAGTGAAATTGATGAAAGCCGGAGGTTCTGCTGAAGAATTCATATTGTGTTTTGAAGCTGTCAGTTTATATTTTTTCATGAAATATTTCAAAAGCAGAAATATCGCTCATAAACCCGGATACATGTTGATACACGGCATGATGGTTACAGCCACACTTCTGATAAAAATAAACCTGATTGTTTTCTGGTTTTTTCCTTTACTATTTATTTTTTTGAATATTTTGTTTCATAAGAAATTTAAAAATTTCATTCTAAATGTGCTGACATACATAGCTGGAACACTCATTGTAAGTGCTCCTGTATTGGGATATCTCTGGTGCAACGGAGCATTGGAAGAAGCATATAAGGTGTATATTGAACTGAACCGTTCATATGCTAAAATAGGTTCTTTTTCTGATACTTTTATTTTACTTTTTGTGAGGATATTGTATCTGTTTATTGATCCTGTATCTTTATTAGTTATCTCCACTATGGGAATTTTTTATTTTCCTTTTAAGTTCATGAAAAATCCATTGGGAAAATGGAGCTTAGTCTTGTCAGGAATTATTTTGTATATCATCATATTTATGGGAAAATTCCAGTATTATTATCCTATCTCCTACATTATTTTTTGTGTACTGGGATTAATCGGACTAGCTCTGTACCTAATAAAATACACTTCTTCCCACTTAACAATAAAACCTCTTTGTTTACTTAGTTTTATATGTTTATTTGCTGGAATGAGCCTGACTCCGAGTGCTAATACGCGGGTAGAAGAATATTTCCTGAGAAAAAGCGGAGAACGTTCCAGAGTTTTACAAACCGATTTGCTCCGACATGAAATTATGAAGGAAAAAAATCCTACGCTTCTTAATTTGGGATTTGGTATGGGAAACAATTTATTTACTACTTGTAATATTGTCCCTAATATAAAGTATTTTATTAGACCGAATTTATCTTATACTTTTTATCCTCAACTTAGAAATGAGCAGTTTAATTACATAAAAAACAAAAAAACCACTTTTGTCCTTATTCAGGAATATATAGCCAGTGACGATTATTATAAAAAAGAGAATCCTGTTGACAGGCCTCGTTATCTAAAGAACCTTCCTGTATTAAAGGAAAATTATAACCTGATACTTTCTGATACGGTTATAAATAAGATAGATGAAAATTCCGTAGAGATTTATCATTTATATAAAAGAAAATAGGGCAAGATTTTGATTAAGATTTTTTATCACAATACAGATAAAATAAATATAATTATCTATATTTGAGAAACTCTTTGATATGAAAAAATTATACTTGTTATTACCTTTTTTATTGTACCTGACAGGCTATAGCCAGACAGCAATTCAAAAAGCAGACTCCATCTCACAGCTTAAGAGTCAACTATATGAAACTTACCTCAAAAAAAGAGATTCCATAGAAATAAAACGGAACAAATTAGAGTTTGTACGGGATGATTTAGAAGATCTCGTATAGATTCAGGAAAGGGAAATCCGGAAAAATTAAAAGCTCGCAAACAAGAGGTTATAAAACAATTAGAGGAGATTAGAAAACTGGAAAGGGAAAATTACCGATTGGAGAAAATACAGGAAACCTATGAAGAAGAAGCAAGGCAGGAACATTTTGCCCAGCTGGAAGCTAAAAAGAAAAACAGGAATATAGGAACCGGGAATGACGATCCGGAAAAGATGATTTATTTTTATCATCCTGACCATCTAGGTTCAACCAGTTATGTTACGAATTTGGACGGTGCGGTAGTGCAGCATGTGGAGTATGCACCTTCCGGAGAAGTGTTTATTGGAGGAAAGGAATAACACCTGGAATATAAGCTTCCTGTTTAACAGTAAGGAACTCGATGAAGAAACTGGCTTATACTATTACGGCGCTAGGTATTACAACCCGAGGGAGTCTGTTTGGCTGTCAACCGACCCATTAGCTGAAAAATATCCAAGTTTAAGTCCTTACTCCTATGTAGCAAATAATCCTGTAAATGCTATTGACCCTGATGGAAGAAGAATATACTTTATAGGAGGAGCAGGAAATGATTCTAATGGATGGAACTACATAGGACGCTTTAAATCGATATGGACATTGATTGGTTTGAAAGACTTTAGAAGGGTCAATGCAAGTCATGGTAAAGCAGGAGATATTGAGTTTGTATATAATTATAGAAATAAACAATCTTACTGGACCGATGGTGAGTTTAGCGGGCCTACTAAACATAGTGCATCAGATAATAAACAATACCAGAAAGCATTAAAAGGTATTATCAATGACCTAAAGAAGAATCCATTACCGGAAGGAGAACAATTGAATCTCTCAGGATATAGCTATGGAGCCGTATTACAAGCCCAATTAGCTATCGGGTTAGTGGAAAAAGGATATAAAGTAGATAACCTGATACTGATAGGAAGCCCTACATCCGACGATAGTGACTTAATGAAAACCCTTAAACAGTACGAATCAGAAGGAAAGATAGGAAAAATAATACGTCATGATATACCTAGAGATCACCTAAGTAACCCTGAAAGTGAATGGGAATTCTATAAAGGAGGAATTCAAAATCGAAATGATGATGGTCCTCATTTTGATTTGGCAAGACTTACACGAGTACAGAAGCAAATAAGAAAATAGAAAAACTAGGTAAAGAACTAAAGAAAAATGGTGGAGTAAATTAAGAGAAAGAAAATTATTGATAGTTGAAATAGTTGAATTTGAACTGTTATCTTAATATTTCCATCTTACCGGAATAGTAGTGTTAATCATTCCCCGGGGTATACCGAAAGTAAAGACCTTCGGCATATCCGGAAAATTAATTATATAAATCTTTTGGGTTAAATAATCTGGGTTAAACGAAGTGTATTGGTTAAACCACTTCCGAAAGAAGGCATGGCATTCAGGTTAATAACATAATCTCCTGATCTCACATATCCTTTTTCTCCTACTTCCCTGTTTACTTCCACTACGGTTGCGTCCGTGCTTTTTAATCCTTCGTATAAAAATGCCTGAACTCCCCATAATAAGCTCAACATGGTAATTACTCTTTTATTAGAAGTAAAAACAATAATATCGGCCAACGGACGGTGAGAAGAAATTTGAAACGCGGTATATCCGGATTGGGTTAAAGTTACAATTGCTTTTGCCTTTACCTGCTCTACCATTTGTGCTGCATTATAGCAAATCATATCCGTAATATATCTATCTCTTCCTTTTTTAGGATAGTGTGGTGGCACCTGAATATGTTGGTCGTCTTCAACATTATTGATAATCTTCGATATATTTTCAATAACCTCTACCGGATGCTGACCTACGGAAGTTTCTCCACTCAACATTACGGCATCTGCCCCGTCCAATACCGAGTTGGCAACATCGTTTACCTCTGCCCGGGTTGGCGTTAAACCATCTATCATACTTTCCATCATCTGAGTAGCAATAATTACCGGTTTACAGGCTATTTTGCATTTACTTACCAGATTTTTCTGTATCAATGGAACTTTCTCCATAGGAATCTCTATTCCTAAATCTCCTCTTGCTACCATGATACCATCCACCGCTTTGATAATTTCCTTGATATTTTTTATCGCTTCCGGTTTTTCTATTTTGGCAATAATCGGTATTTTATGACTGCTGTTTACCTGGATTAATTTTTTCAGATCATCCACATCCTGTACATTCCTTACAAATGAAAGTGCTAACCAGTCAAAATCATATTTAATAGCTGTTAACGCATCTTTTATATCCTTTTCGGTCAATGCAGGTAAAGAGATCTCAGTATTAGGCAGGTTCACTCCCTTTTTGGATTTCAAAGGACCTCCCTGAATCACTTTGGCTTTCACTTCATTTTCCAAGTTGGTTTCAATTACTTCAAATATCAACTTTCCGTCATCCAGTAATATTCTTTCACCCACTTTTACATCTCTAGCAAACTGTGGATAACTCATGTAAACTCGTTGGGCATTTCCTTCAATTTTTTCATTGGAAAAAGTAATCACATCTCCCGAATTTACTATTGTTCCGTCTTTAATAATTCCTACTCTCAATTTAGGCCCTTGTAAATCTGCCAGTAAAGCAACATTAAAACCATATTCTTCATTGATGGTTCTTACCAACTTCACCCATCTTTCAACGGTTTCTTCTTCTGCATGTGAAAAATTCACTCTAATCACATTTACTCCTGCCTTAAACATTTTTATCAATGTTTCTTTATCTTCTGACGCAGGACCAATAGTTGCTACAATTTTTGTTTTTTTTCTATATCCATTCATTACTCAGGTAATATCAAATTTTCTAAATTATTTATTTTTATATTTTCAATGTCTATTTCTTGATAATCTTGTATGATTTTGAGCTCGGGTAAAGTTACATAAAACTCCTTGTCTAATAAAAAATGTGATTTTAAGAAATAGTTAAATGTTTTGTATTCAGGAATTAAAGTCTTAACAAGTTCCACTTCTTCAAACAAACTGAAATCCTCTGCTTTTATATTTTGAGGATATGAATAATTACCTATTAAATCTATTTCTTGTTTTGTTTTCAGATGATAGAACCGGTAAACTGAAAAGTTATACGAAATGCCGTTATCTATAATCTCCTGATCTTTTATCCGTTTAAAACTGAATTTACAAGCTTTGTTCAGGTGAAAAACAAAATCATAATCTTTGACAAAGTTTGAAGTCAATCCTAATAATTTAAAATCAAATATAGGATCATCATCTTCCCAATCAAAGGAATATACCTTCATAATTATTTATTCTGGGAAATATTAATGTATTTATTCAACCTGTAATATGCTCTTTTAGAAGCACTTTCTTCTGCTTTCTTTTTGGAAGTCGCTCTTCCTTTGGTAATTATTTTATTATCCAAGTGAATAATGGAATTAAAAATCAGAACTTCTTCTGCATTTTCTTCCTGAAAAGTTTCAAAATTAATTTCCAGTTTGTTTTTCTGCGCCCATTCTATAATTAGACTTTTATAACTGGTTACTCTCTTCTCCAGTTGTTCATAATCTTCTTGTTTTATAAGAGTTTCACTTATAAAATCCCGACAGGATTCAAAGCCTCCGTCAATATAAATGGCTCCTACCAGTGCTTCGTAGAGATTTCCGTTTATATTTTCCCCCAGGCTGGTATTTTGTCTTTTTTGAAGATAGGAAGATAATTTTAATTCAGAGCCTAAAGCATTTAGTGTTTTTCTATTTACCATTTTTGATCTCATCTGGGTAAGATATCCTTCTTTCTTATCTGGGGCTTGATGGTATAAATAATCTGATACAATGCTTGAAAGTATAGAATCTCCCAGAAATTCCAATCTTTCAAAGTTTTTGTTATCATTATTATTTATGGATGAATGAGTGAAACACTCATAAAAAATCCCCAGATTAGAAGGCTTATATCCTATAAGATTTTCTAATTGCTTCTTAAAGGCTTCTGCTTCTTTGTTATCAGAATTTTGCTTTAACAGATTAGATCGGAAAAGTATTTTTTTCCAGATAGTCATTAGATTCCTTCTCTTTCTATTTTAAATTTTCTTTAAAATAACACATGCATTATGCCCTCCAAAACCAAAAGTATTGCTCATGGCATAATTGACTTCTTTCTTTTTTGCTTTATTAAAAGTAAAATCTAATTTAGGATCAAATTCTTCATCATCTGTAAAGTGGTTGATAGTTGGCGCCACTATATCTTCCCTCACCGCTCCTATGCAGGCTAGGGCTTCAATAGCTCCGGCAGCTCCCAACAGATGACCTGTCATTGATTTTGTAGAATTAATTTGGATATCATACGCATGTTCTCCAAATAATTTTAAGATGGCTTTTGATTCTGCCAAATCTCCTAAAGGTGTTGAAGTTCCGTGTACGTTGATATGGTTTATATCATTCGCTGAAATTCCTGCATCTTCAATAGCATTCTTCATTACAATATATGCTCCTAATCCTTCCGGATGCGGGGCTGTCATATGATAGGCATCGGCACTTAATCCTCCGCCCACTACTTCAGCATAAATAGTAGCTCCTCTTTTCACAGCATGTTCATATTCTTCCAGAATAAGAGTTCCTGATCCTTCCCCTAAAACAAAACCATCCCTATCTTTATCGAATGGCCGGGAAGCTGTGGCAGGATCCTCATTTCTTGTAGACATAGCATGCAGTGCATTAAAACCTCCTACTCCACTGGCACATATTGCTGCTTCCGAACCTCCTGTTACAATGGCATCTGCTTTTCCTAATCTGATAAGCATCAATGAATCAATGATGGCATTGGAAGAAGATGCACAGGCTGAAACGGTTGCATAATTAGGCCCCATAAAACCATATTCCATAGAAATAAGGCCCGGGGTCATATCTGCTATCATTTTAGGAATAAAGAATGGATTAAATCTTGGAATTCCATTCCCTTGGGCAAAAGTAGTTACTTCCTGCTCAAAGGTATTTAGTCCTCCTATTCCCGAACCCCAGACAACTCCTACACGGGATTTGTCAAGTCCGGAATATTCCAGTAATTTGCTGTTTTCTACAGCTTCTCTTGATGAGATAATCCCTAACTGGGCACATCGGTCATACTTACGAACATCTTTCCTTTCAAAATAGTTTTCAGGATCGTAATTTTTCAATTCGAAAGCAAACCTGGTTTTAAAATTAGTTGCGTCAAATAGAGTAATTGGACCTGCTCCGCTTACACCGTTCAATAAGGCATTCCAGTATTCCTGGAAATTGTTCCCTAAAGGAGTTATTGCACCAAGTCCAGTTACTACTACTCGTTTTAAAGCCATACTTTAATTAATGTCTTTGTGTAAATTATTGTTTGTTTACTTCTTCAATATAAGAAATGGCTTGACCAACTGTTGAGATTTTTTCTGCTTGATCGTCTGGGATTTGAATATCAAATTCTTTTTCAAACTCCATGATTAACTCTACTGTGTCTAATGAATCAGCACCCAAGTCATTTGTAAAACTTGCTTCTGGTGTAACTTCGCTTTCATCTACTCCTAATTTATCAACGATGATAGCTTTTACTCTTGATGTAATGTCAGACATAATTTATTTTTTAATTATAGTTCAGTCGGCAAATATATAAATTTTTTCACTAGAATAATACTTTTTCAAACTTTTTGATTGTATTATTTTAATCATTAAAATAATTTTAATTATTTTAAACAATTAACAATCAATTACTTAGGTGTGATTTTACATTAATTACCCTAACTTACGATTAAAACGAAACTTATCTTAAATTATTATTATTTATTATATTTGATTTAGATAAATTGACTTTATGCTATCATCAATTCCTTTAAGACAAATATTGTTTATTGATCTGGAAACGGTTCCGGAATATGAAAATTGGGATGATCTTTCGGAAAGAACCAAAATTCTCTGGAAAAAAAAAACTCAATTTCAAAGGAAAGAGGAAATTTCTCCGGAGGAATATTATTATGAACGGGCCGGAATTCTTTCTGAGTTTGGGAAAATTGTTTGTTTGTCCTGCGGTTTGGTTATCGAAGATAAAAAAATACGGATCAAAAGTTTTTATGGAGATGATGAAATCCGGATTCTAACCGGATTTAACGATTTATTAAAGTCTAATTATTTTAAATCCAATTTATTATTATGCGCTCATAACGGAAAGGAATTTGATTTTCCTTATCTGGCCAGAAGAATGATGATACACCAGGTAGAACTTCCCAGAATTCTGCACATGCAGGGGAAAAAACCTTGGGAAATTCCTCATCTAGATACTATGGATTTATGGAAATTTGGGGATTATAAGCATTATACTTCTCTGGATTTACTGGCTCATGTTTTTCATTTGCCTACTCCCAAAAGTGAAATGGATGGTAGTGAAGTATCAAAAGTATATTATCAGGAAAAGAATATTGAAAAGATAAAAGATTATTGTGAAAGGGATGTGATTACTCTTATC
Organism: Apibacter sp.; assembly: GCA_031552575.1. Taxonomy (GTDB): domain Bacteria; phylum Bacteroidota; class Bacteroidia; order Flavobacteriales; family Weeksellaceae; genus Apibacter. Next base: position 96,618 of record JAVBMH010000004.1, read on the forward strand.
AATATTTTTCGTAAAATGCGGTATGAGGAGCCTCTGGAAAGGGAATAAATTTTATAAATCGATCATTTAATTTTCAATAAATTATTTTTAATCAGGTAAGATGCTGTTTGATAATTGGCAATAGCTTCTTCAGAAAGTGTTTTATTCTTTTTATCGTTTTTATTCATTTGTCCTTTCACTCCCACAGTAAATTGATCTGTTTTTTGATTTGGCGATAAAACCGTCAGAGTATTATCTTTTAAATATCCTAACTTTTGATAGGTTGACATGAAAACTCTTGGTTGATAATTAGAGTTAAACACATCTTGTCCATAAAAATGAGACGTATAGGAGAAATGTAATTTTCCCAATAATGTAGGCATCAGGTCAATTTGAGAAGTTAAAACAGTTACTTTTTCCGGCTGAATAAATCCCGGTGCGTAGATAATAGCAGGAATATGATATTCATTCGGATGAATTTCTGTTGTTTCGGATGTTGAAGTGCGGCAACCTGCAACAAAAACAAACACTGTATTGGAAAACCAAGAATGTTTTTGAGCTTCTTTTATAAACTTCCCGATTGCATAGTCTGTGTATTTTATACTTCCTGCATGAGAATTCTTTCCAGATGAAAGAGCAATTTTCCTTTTAGGAAATGTAAACGGACGGTGATTGCTCACTGTCATGATATGTCCAAAAAAAGGATTTCCTTTTTTGTAATCTGCATCAAAGTTTTTTATTGCTTTGTTAAACAGGTCTTCATCACAAACTCCGGAAGTATTGGTGAAAGTAATTTCTTCCTGACTGAAAGATCCTCTGTCAATAACCTGATATCCGTTCCCTTCGAAAAAGGTTTCCATATTATTGAAAGATCCATATCCTCCATACAAAAACTGAACTGTGTATCCTCTTTTCTTAAATAAATATCCTGTGGAAAATAAATTAGTATTGTTTTCTCTTCTTATCAGACTTCTCCCTGGTGATGGTGGAATACACAATGTTAAAGCTTCCAGTCCTTTCACTGTCTGATCACCTACTGAATAGAAGTTAGTGAAAAACATTCCTTCTTCTGCCAGCTTATTTAAATTGGGTGTAAGATTACTTGCATTCCCAAAATACTTCATAAAGTTACTGTTCATCCCTTCCATTGTAATCACCACCACATTTTTTCTTATTTCGGGAATGGAATCTTTGATGATTTTTACATTATTTTCTTTCTGTTCCGGATTACCATATTGTTTGTTTACGATTGAAAAAGCTTTTTCCTCAGGAAGCTTTGCATATAATTTATCATAACTTAAAGAACCTTGGTTGTAAGCATTGTAAAATCTATATAATCCGTTTGCCTGAAGTTCATTGACGAAATCATTATCTGAGGTTTCTTGTTCCTGAGTAAATTTTAATAAGAAGAAGGCTCCTACAATCATTCCTATATAAATAAAAGCATTCGCCAGCTTAATTTTGAAATTGGGGAATTCTTCAAATTTATTTTTGTCTTTCTTTACAAAAAATATTGTAATCACTAAAGAAATAAGTGTTAAAATGGAAACCATAGGAACAATAGGATAGGAATCTAATCCGTTTCCTTTTATTCCGTCCGTATAAATTAAGGAATCAACAGCAATAAAATTGTAACGTGTTCCGAATTCATTCCAAAATAAAAATTCTCCCACTGCATTATAAATAATCAGGGAAATATAAATGAAGAAAATACTGCAATACATGAAGTATCTCCATTTTTTCCTTATCATAGGAAAGAAAAGTAACGAGGAAAAAGATACGACTTTCAATCCTGCCAAAGTCAAAACAAGAATTGATACTATTTTTCCATATTCATCGAAAACGGGCCGGAAAAAGAACAGAAAAAGCCATGCTGTTACTAAAAGTCCTAAAATAATATACCCCCAGGGTGATTTATATTTTGAATTTGAGAGAAAAATCAGGTATAACCAGAATAGGGAAAAGATAAGTATGGAAATACAAAAATCGTTTACAATTCCTATTGAAAATATTTTTACACAATCAAGTAATGAAAAAAATCCGTTTGTTATAGGCAGAAAAAATAAGACAGTTCTTATAATCAATCCTATGAAAATATAGAACCCTAATATTTTGGCAAGCGGAATGAATAATTTTTTCATTTAGTCCACATATAATAATATGTTAAAAAAACAACTAGTAAAAATCAGCTTTTACTGCTCGTAAAATTAAACTAACTTTGCGTAATATATATTATCATTATGTAAAAATTTTAATGAAAAATCTATATTTAATTTTATTTTCCCTATTTTTTAATACTTTTTATTGTCAATATATTCAGATAAACGATCAATATACTGCACAACAATTAGTTGAGGACATATTAATAAATAGTCCTTGTGCTTCCATATCCAACATAAAAATAAGCGGAGCTAATTTCACCAATGGAAATCAAAGCTATGGATATTTTTCAAAAAACGGCAGCAATTTTCCTTTCGCTGATGGAGTTATTCTAAGCACCGGAAAAGCTATTCTTTCAGAAGGACCCAATACTTTTTTACAGGACATGAATGCTCCTGGTTGGAAAGGTGATTCTGACTTGGAAAAAGCATTAGGTTTATCCTCCGGAAGTACCGTAAATGCAACCATCATTGAGTTTGATTTTCTGCCGATAGCCAATAAAATGAGTTTTGAATATCTTTTTGCTTCGGAAGAATACCATGATACGGCTCAATGTATTTATTCGGATGGTTTTGCTTTTTTGTTGAAAAAAGTAGGAGATCCTGATTCAAGCTATCAGAACTTAGCACTGATTCCTAACACCAATATTCCTGTACAGGTAACAACTATTCATCCTGCTGTACCCAAAGGATGTCCTGCACAAAACGAACAATATTTCGGTGGGTATAATAATTCCAGTACCTCCGCTATAAATTTTAACGGACAAACCGTGGTTTTGACAGCAAAAGCCAACGTAACTCCGGGAGTTACTTATCATATCAAACTGGTGATTGCAGATGAAGCCAATTACAGATACGACTCTGCTATATTTTTAGGAGGAGGAAGTTTTAAAGTGGAAACAGATTTGGGTGAAGACCGATTACTTTCCAACGATCATCCTTTGTGTGAAAAAGAAACTCTTACTTTGGATGCCAGTCAACCTAATGCCACCGGATTTAAATGGTTTAAAGATGGAATTCCTCTTCCGGGAGAAACTAATCATACTTATACCATTACTCCTGAATCAGGTTCGGGAACTTATTCCGTAGAAGTAACTCTTTCCAGTACTTCCTGTATATCCACCGGAAAAATACAGGTGGAATATTCCACTGTTCCAGCAGCATCGACAGTTCCTCTGAACGGATGTGATTATGATAATGATGGAAAGGCTTTCTTTAATTTGAACAATGCGAAATCTGCTATCATTTCCCAACCTGAAAATTATAATTTCACTTTCTATAAACAAAATCCGGAAACCAATCCTAACGCTCAACTGATTTCAGGAGATCTTTCCCATTATCAAAACTCAACTAATCCTGAAAGTGTTTTTGCCAAAGTGGAAAATGAATACGGATGTTGGAAAGTCTCTGAAATCAAGTTAATTGTAAATCCGGCAGCTATTTCACAAACTACTTCCTTACCAGAATGTGATACCACCGGAAATGGAGCTGCTTCTTTTGATTTGAAATCCAACTTTCCCAATACGACTTTTTACAGTTCATTAACTGACCTGGAACGAGAAAATAATCCGTTACCTTCTCCATTTACTTCTTCCGGTACAACTATTTACGGCTTACAATCCAACGGAACTTCCTGTGGAGAAGTTATAAAGATAAATCTGATTATTTCACCTTATGCAGGGCCATCCACCTCTCAAAATATTGTTACCTGTCCGAGAGATATTTCACCGAAAAAACCTTATACTTTAACTGCTTTACCGGGATATTTTAGTTACAAATGGAATACCGGACAAACCGGACAAACCCTTTCAATTACTCAACCGGGAACTTATGTTGCAACGGTTTTTAATCAACAAGGATGTAGTTTTACCCAAACTTTCAATGTGAGTTTCTCCCAAGCACCTAATATCATTAGTATAAAAGTTGATGGTTCCACTCTGGAAGCTATAACAGACATCAAAGGAGATTTCGAATACTCACTGGATCAAATCCAGTGGCAAACTTCGCCGATATTTAAACAATTATCCTCCGGAACCTACACCATTTATGTAAGAACTCTGAATACCAAATGTATGGGAGGTTCCAAACAGGCTGTTATCTTTTTTATACCGAATTTCTTTTCTCCTAACGGAGACGGGATCAATGATGAATGGACGATCACCGGATTTGATATATATCCCGATGCTACTATAAAAGTTTTCAATCGTTACGGAAAATTGTTGCTTGATAAAAAACCTAACGGAAAAATATTCCATTGGGATGGAAAATCTAACGGAACAACTTTACCACAAGATTCTTACTGGTATGTGGTGAAATTAAATGATGAGTTTATCCTTACAGGATGGATAATGATAAAAAATTACAACAATACAGGTTCATAAAAAGAAAGTTCTGAAAATTAAAATTTTCAGAACTTTCCTGATTGATTTTCCATTTAGAAAATTAGAAGAATCCTAATTTATTCTTGTCATAAGAAATCAGCATATTCTTAGTTTGGCGATAATGATCCAGCATCATTTTGTGGTTTTCCCGTCCGATACCGGATTGTTTATATCCTCCGAACGGTGCTCCTGCCGGATAATTATGGTACTGATTTACCCAAACCCGACCCGCTTTTACCGCTCTCGGAACCTGATACAGTTCATGAGCATCTCTCGTCCAGACTCCTGCACCTAATCCGAAAATAGTATCGTTTGCTATTTCAATGGCTTCTTTCATAGTTTTAAAAGTGGTTACAGCCAGTACTGGCCCGAAGATTTCTTCCTGGAAAATCCGCATTTTGTTATTTCCTTTAAATAAGGTTGGCTTAATATAATATCCGCCTTCCAGATCACCTCCCAAATGACAGGCATCTCCTCCGGTCAAAACTTCTGCCCCTTCTTCCTTTCCTAACTTAATGTAAGACATTATCTTCTCTTTTTGTCCTTTTGAAACCTGAGCTCCCATCATAACGGTCGGGTCCAATGGACTTCCCATTTTAATTGCTTCTACACGTTTAATTACTTTTTCAATAAATTCATCATAAATGGCTTCATGAATCAATAAACGGGAAGGACAGGTACAAACTTCTCCCTGATTGAAAGCAAATAAAACTGCTCCTTCAATAGCCTTATCCAAATATTCATCATCATGGTCTATTACAGAAGGAAAGAAAATATTTGGAGATTTTCCTCCCAATTCCAACGTAACCGGAATGATATTTTCTGTAGCATATTCCATTACCTGACGGCCGGTTCCTGTTGATCCGGTAAAAGCTGCTTTCGCCACTTTCGGATTGGTAACCAATACTTTTCCTAATTCAGAACCGGAACCGTTTACAACATTAAGAACTCCCACAGGAAGCAAATCCCCGATCAGTTCCATCAATACCATAATGGATACCGGAGTATTTTCTGCCGGTTTTAATACCACGCAATTTCCTGCCGCCAAGGCTGGAGCCAGTTTCCAGGCTGCCATCAAAAGCGGAAAGTTCCACGGAATAATCTGGGCAATTACTCCCAACGGTTCGTTAATAATCAGCGAAACCGTTTTATCATCCAGTTCCATTGCTGATCCTTCTTCTGAACGGATAACTCCTGCAAAATACCGGAAATGATCTGCTGCCAGAGGAATATCGGCATTCATGGTTTCACGCAATGCTTTTCCGTTATCTATAGTTTCCACAGTTGCTAGATATTCTATGTTTTCCTCTATTCTTTGAGCTATCTTAATTAAAATATTGCTTCTTTCAGTTACAGAAGTTTTACTCCATGTTTGAAATGCCTTATCAGCCACATCAACAGCATAATCAATATCTTCTTTTGATGAATGGGCAGTTTGTGAAAATATTTTACCATCTATAGGAGAAATTACATCGTGATAGTGTCCTTTTACCGGAGGAACAAATTTCCCCCCGATATAATTATCGTAACGTTTTTTTAAATTCAGTTTGCTTACTGTTTCAGCCACTGAAAATTTCAATTCTACAACTGTACTCATTTTTCTCTATTTTTTTGGGGTTATTTTAGTTATACAAATTACTAATAAAATCAAAATAAAATAAATTTTATTTTGATTTTTATTAAAAAATTAATCTAAACGGACTTTTCAACTAACACATTGAATAAAGATTACAAACCTTCTGTTTCTACCTTTATTTTATTGAGCATATTTCATTTTAACAAACACCCTAAAATAAAATTTGTATAGTTATAAAATATAATTTAACTTTGTGAGATTTTAAAAATTTCAAAAAATAATCTTTATTTTACTCTAAACTTTGAAGTACCTTGTATCTAAAATACAATTCATAATACTAAAAAAAGAAGTCCCAACTTCTCACAAAAAATTCGTTTCCTTAATAGGAATAACCCAAGGAGGCAAATCTCCTTTAGAAGACATTGGAAATATTATTTTTAAATGCATAGTCAAAACATCTTATTTTTTAAGATGTTTTTTTTTGTTTACCTGCAAAAAAGATCAGGATAACTATACAGAAAAACACCATAAACTAAACTCAATTATTACTAATGAACCATTTTATATCACTGGAAAGTTTCGACCTGGAGTTAATTCAGGAACTTGTGGATGATGCGGTCAGCTTTAAAAAGAAAAAAGCCTTTCCGAACCTGTCCAACCACTACATATCCAATCTGTTTTTTGAAAACAGTACCCGAACAAAACTCAGCTTTGAAATGGCTGAAAAGAAAACCGGAATGGAAATTATCTATTTCGATGCCGAAAGTTCCAGCGTAAAAAAAGGGGAAACTTTGTATGACACCGTGAAAACCCTTAATTCCATAGGAGTGGAATGCTTTGTTATCAGGCACACACAAGACCGTTTTTATGAAGACCTGATCTCAAGACTTGATGTTCCCATTATAAACGCCGGAGATGGTTGCGGAGATCATCCTACCCAGTCTTTACTGGATTTGGTAACCATACAGGAAGAATTCGGAACTTTAAAAGATCTGAACATTGTAATTGTAGGAGACGTAGTTCATAGCCGAGTGGCTCATTCCGATGCAAAAATCCTGAAACGGTTAGGTTCTAATATCAGTTTTGCCACTCCTGAATTCTGGAGGGATAACAGTATGACCATGGGAACTTATACCTCCATAAACAAAGTAATTTCTGAAGTAGATGTAGTCATGTTATTGAGGAATCAGAACGAACGGCATGCGCAACAATACGATGAAAAGGATTTTCTGGCACAATATGGATTAACCCAAGAACGGGCGGCAAAAATGAAACCTGGTGCTATTATTATGCATCCTGCCCCTATCAACCGGAATGTGGAAATAGACGAAGATTTAATCGAAGCACCACAATCCAGAATATTTACTCAAATGACCAACGGAGTATTTGCAAGAATAGCTGTACTTAACTATGTATTTAACTCATAAAATATCAAAATAATAAGCCTTGAAACGAAAATTAGTATTAGAAAACGGAATGGAATTCATGGGTGAAGGTTTTGGAAGCGACCAGTTCACCATCGGGGAAGTTGTTTTTACCACCGGTATGACCGGATATCAGGAAACTCTCTCAGATCCTTCCTTCCACAAGCAGATCATTGTTTTTACCTATCCACTAATCGGAAATTACGGGATCAATCCCAGCGATTTCGAGTCGCTCAATCCTTTTGTAGGCGGAGTGGTAATGCACGAATACGCCCAAACCGAATCGCATTGGCAAAGCCAGATGAATATTGATTCCTATCTTAAAAAACAAAACATTCCCGGATTGTACGGAATTGATACCCGTGCACTGGTAAAAATAATCCGTACCAAAGGAAGTATGAAAGGGAAATTCTGTGATATTTCCGAAAATACACTGGAAGTAACACAAAAATTGCAAAAGACCACTTTGGAACACCATGTTCCCGAAGTTTCTACGCCAAGGGCTTACAGTGCTCCCGCAGAAGGACACCGGATAGTTCTGATTGATTACGGGATGAAAAAAAGTATCCTGAAAGAACTCTGCCTGCGTCATTGCGATGTGGTGGTAGTTCCCTATAATATGAGTGCTAATTCCATTCTTCAGCTAAACCCTGACGGAATTATGCTGTCCAACGGTCCCGGAGATCCGGAAGAATTGACAGAATCAGTGGAAATCATAAAAGAACTGAGTGGGAAAATTCCTATTTTCGGAATATGTTTAGGCCATCAATTATTTGCCCTGGCACATGGTGCTAAAACCTATAAAATGCTGTTCGGACACCGGGGAGCAAATCATCCAGTGAAAGAATTGTCTACTAACCGGGTACATATTACTTCCCAGAATCACGGATATGTGGTAGATGAAAATTCCCTGCAAAATACTCCACTGGAGGTAACTCATCGTGCATTGAATGATGGAACAATAGAAGGCTTACGACATAAAGAAAGCTGGGCATTTACCGTGCAATATCATCCGGAATCAAGTCCCGGGCCGAATGATAATGAATACTTATTCAATCAGTTTATGGATATGATTGAGAAATTTAAATCTTCAAAATAAAACATCAAAGTATATTATAATTTATACACAAATAATTAGTTGAAAAAATGCCAAAACGTACAGATATAAATAAAATACTTGTAATCGGATCAGGACCTATTATTATCGGACAGGCTGCTGAATTCGATTACGCCGGAACTCAGGCCTGCTTAGCCTTAAAAGAAGAAGGATATAAAGTTGTTCTTGTCAATTCCAATCCTGCAACCATCATGACAGACAAGGAAATTGCAGACAAAGTCTATATGGAACCTTTGACTTTAGATTTTCTTCAACAGATTATCGCACTGGAACGTCCGGATGCTTTGTTGCCTTCATTAGGCGGACAAACTGGACTGAACTTAGCCGTTGAGTTGGCAAAATCGGGAACTCTGAATCAATACGATGTAGAAATCATCGGAACCAAACTTTCTTCCATTGAGCAAGCAGAAGACCGCGATCTGTTCAAGAAGTTAATGGAAAGCATCAACGAACCCATTGCAGAAAGTGTAATCGTAAATGAAGTGGGAGGAGCAATAGACTTCGCTAATAAAATCGGATATCCTATCATCGTACGACCGGCCTTTACCTTAGGAGGAACCGGTGGAGGAATCGCTGAAAATGAAGCCGACCTAAAAGAAATCACCGAATCTGGATTAAAATACAGTCCGGTGAACCAATGTCTGATCGAAAAAAGCATTGCCGGATACAAAGAAATAGAATACGAAGTAATGCGGGATGCCAACGACAATGCCATTGTAGTTTGTAACATGGAAAACTTTGATCCGGTAGGAATTCATACCGGAGATTCCATTGTATTTGCTCCAAGTCAAACACTCGCAGATCAGGAATACCAACTGTTGAGAAATTCCGCCCTTAAAATTATCCGGGCATTAAAAATAGAAGGTGGATGCAATGTACAATTTGCTTTAGATCCGTTCAGCCGCGATTATATCGTGATAGAAGTAAATCCGCGGGTGAGCCGCTCTTCCGCTCTGGCATCCAAAGCTACCGGATATCCGATCGCCAAACTGGCTGCCAAAATTGCCATTGGACTAACTTTGGATGAAATGAAAAATCCGGTTACCAACACTACCTATGCTTGTTTTGAACCTGCACTGGATTATGTAGTGGCTAAAATCCCGAGATGGCCTTTCGATAAATTCCAGAGTGCCAACCGGCATTTGGGAACCCAGATGAAAGCTACCGGAGAAGTAATGGCTATTGGAACTTCCATTGAAGAATCCCTTTTAAAAGCCGTTCAATCATTGGAGATCGGATGTTTGCATCTTCGTAAAAAAGATATGGAACCTTTCAATCTGGTAACATTGGATGAACGATTGAAAAAAGCAGATGACGAACGTTTGTTCCTGATTGCAGAAGCCTTAAGAAACGGGGTAAACATTCAGAAAATATATGAAATAACCCAAATTGATCTGTTCTTTCTGGCAAAACTTCAGCATATTATTGACCTAGAAAAAGAGCTGGAACAAAATCCGCAAAATACTGAAATACTGATAAAAGCCAAAAAATTCGGATTTTCAGACTGGGAAGTAGCTAATCTATGGAAAACCACTGAAAACCAAATTTACCAGACAAGAAAGGAAAACAATATCGTTCCTATCTTTAAAATGGTAGATACCTGTGCTGCAGAATTTGTTTCGGAAACTCCTTATTTTTACAGTACTTACGGAACGGAAAACGAATCGGTTCGCACAGACAAGAAAAAAGTAATTGTGTTAGGTTCCGGTCCGATCCGGATCGGACAAGGAGTCGAATTCGATTATGCTACGGTTCACAGTGTGCTCGCTCTAAAAGAAGCCGAATATGAAGCAATCATCATCAATAGTAATCCGGAAACCGTTTCCACCGACTTCAGTATTTCCGACAAACTTTACTTTGAACCACTTACTAAAGAATCCATTACCACCATTATAGATTTGGAAAAACCGGATGGAATTTTCGTACAATTCGGAGGACAAACTGCCATCAACTTGGCTCAGGCAGCAGTAGATGCAGGAGTGAAAATACTGGGAACCAGTATTGAAGACATTGACCGGGCAGAAGACCGTAAAAAATTCGAAGCTCAATTAAATGAACTGAATATCGCCCGTCCGAAAGGAGATACCGTATTTACACTGGAAGAAGCGCTGAAAGTAGCCAATTCCATCGGATATCCGGTAGTGATCCGTCCTTCCTATGTTTTGGGAGGAAGAGCCATGCAGATCGTATATGAAAATTCCGAACTGGAACGATACATGAAACAAGCCATCAATGTACATGAAAAACAACCGATTCTGATTGATAAATATCTTGTGGGAAAGGAAATTGAAGTGGATGCCATTTGTGATGGAAAAGATGTTCTCGTTCCCGGAATTATGGAACATATAGAAAAGGCCGGAGTGCATTCCGGAGATTCCATTGCCGTATATCCAGCACAAACCCTTACCCAATCACAAAAAGAAGAAATCATCCGACAAACTCAGGCACTTGCCCGAGGATTTAAAATTATCGGATTGATGAATATCCAGTTTGTTTTGATGAATGGAGATATATACGTACTGGAAGTCAACCCAAGATCCAGCCGAACTGTTCCTTTCATGAGTAAAGTAACCGGAATTCCATTAGCAAAAGTGGCTACCAAAGCTGTTTTGGGGCAATCTCTGGCAGAACAGGGGTTAACTATGGAATGCTATCCGGAACCTAAAAATATTTACATCAAAGCTCCGGTATTCTCCTTTGCAAAACTGCGTGCAGTAGATATCACCTTAGGACCTGAAATGAAATCTACCGGAGAAGTGATCGGGAAAGATACCACCTACGAAAGAGCTTTATACAAAGCCTTGTTGGCAAGTCATATCCGGATTCCGGTTTTAGGAAATACCATCTTTACGGTTGCTGATAAAGACAAAGCGGAGGCTTTACCTCTCGCCCAACGGTTCTATGACATAGGATATACCATTATGGCTACTAAAGGAACTGCCCGGTATTTCAGAGAAAATAATATTCCGGTAGTGGAAGTAAACAAGTTGGAAAGTGAAGAAAACAACATTGTAAAAATCATGCAGCAGGGAAAAGCGCAGTTTGTGATAAACACTCTTTCCACTGACGGAACCGCACAAAAAGATGGATTTCTAATCCGTAGAAATGCAGTAGAAAACAGTGTTGCCTGCTTCACTTCCCTTGACACTACGGAAGCAGTAGTTCAAGTACTGGAATCTATCGGATTTGATATTAAATCTTTTTAGAAACAGAAGTAAGAAATATATTTAAGAAGTAAGATGTGATTCATTTCATATCTTACTTTTTACATTCTACTATTTTGGTATAGTTTTATATTTTCTTGACCTATGGTAAGATTTGTAATAAATAAAAAATCTTACTTTTGTTGATATTAATCATAAAAACATAAACTATGGCAAAAGAATTAAATGCTGACTTAGGAAAACTATTATTACGACTTCCGGTAGGAGGATTAATGCTTTTTCACGGAATAGCCAAATTAATACACGGGTTTGAGCCCATTAAAGGAATGTTGGCAAACAACGGATTACCTCAATTTATATGGTTGGGAGTTCCTCTCGGAGAAGTAGTCGCCCCTATTTGTATTTTATTAGGGATTTTTACACGGATTTCTTCTTTATTAATTGCTTTTACTATGGTAATGACTATCTATTTAGTACATAAAATGGAAACATTCAGCCTTACCGAAATGGGGTCATTAGCAGGAGAGCTCAACTTATTCTATTTGCTGACTGCTTTGGCTCTATTCTTTTTAGGTTCCGGAAAATTCAGCCTATACAGAGGAAATAACGGATTTTTAGCATAACAATAAAGAAAACAACCTTTTCAACTCCTTAAATTTATTTTTTTAGTACATTTACTTTAAATCAAATATAAATGGATTTTAAAAAAATATTTTCACACAACGAAGAGTGGATAGCTGAACGGCTTTCTGTTGACAAAGATTATTTTAAACGATTATCCGAAGGTCAAAAACCGAATGTTTTGTATATCGGTTGTTCAGACAGTCGGGTATCCACTGAAGAATTGCTTGGAGCCGAACCGGGAGAAGTATTTGTTCACCGGAATATTGCCAATATGGTTATCAGCATTGACCTGAATGTGATGTCGGTTATCAACTATGCGGTAGAACATTTAAAAGTAAGCCAGATAATCGTATGCGGACATTACCATTGCGGAGGAGTGAAAGCAGCTATGGAAGCCAAAGATTTAGGCATATTAAACCCTTGGTTACGTAATATCCGTGATGTTTACCGGATGCATAAAGATGAGTTGAACCAAATAAAAGATCCGGATGAAAAATACAATCGTTTGGTGGAATTAAATGTGGAAGAACAATGTATCAACCTCATCAAAACGGCCGCAGTGCAGAAAGCTATCATAGAACGAGATCTTCGTGTTCACGGATGGATATTTGACATTCATTCAGGAAAATTAATTGATATGAAAATTAATTTCAAGAAAATACTAAGTGAAATTATGGAGATTTATAACCTGAATGAAGGGAAAAGTATTTTTTAATTTCTCCAACCACTTCAATTAAAATAAATCGGGAGAATTTAATTTGATTAAATTCTCCCAAAATAAATAATTAGCTCTCTGTCTTTTATATTACCATTCTCTACCGAATACTAAGTAAGCAACGATCAAAGTAAATATTACATTAAAAGTTTGTGCTCCTAAAAACACAAAAGTGGCTTTTCTGTTTTCACTACTGATTAAAGTCCTAAAATTAGTTTCCAAGCCAATAGAAGTGAAGCCTAAGGCAAACCATAATCCCTGAAATTTCTTCAGAATATCAATTACCGGTTTATATTCAGAAGTAGGAAGTACAAAAGAAAACAACAAAGAAGCAATAAGAAATCCTAATACGAATTTAGGAAAACGTTCCCATATCACTTTCAGGTTAGGTTTATCCGCATATTCATTTCCTTCTCTTTTAGTATAACTCCAGTAAACTGCAATCAAAAAAGCCGCAACTCCCAATAACACATTTTGAGAGAACTTCACAATCGTACTGATTTTCAGCGCTTCTTCTCCATACACTGCTCCGGTTGCCGCTACAGCTCCCGTAGTGTCAATTGTTCCTCCAATCCAGGCTCCGGCCATAACTTCACCTAATCCCATTAATTTAGCCAATGCCGGCATCAAGATAATCATAGGAACAGCCACCACTAAAACCAAAGAAACTACATAAGATAATTTTTTGGAATCCCCTTTGATGGCTCCTGCCGTAGCAATGGCAGCCGATACCCCACAAATGGAAACTGCACTAGAAAGCATCATGGACATTTCTTTATCTATACTGAATTTTTTACATAACCAGAATGAAAAATACCAGACAGAAAACACCACCACTACGGATTGTATCAATCCTAAGGCCCCTGCCTTCATTATATCCTGGAAAATAATAGTTGAACCCAAAAATATCAATCCTATTTTCACATATAATTCAGAAGATAAACATCCTTTCAGCCATTCGGGTGTTCCTATAAAGTTATTAATTGCCAAACCAATCAACAAACAAAATATTACCGTTTCCAGTCCCCAATAGTTCATTACTTTGTTTCCCCCGATTACCATAGCAATCACCGTCAAAATAAACAAAACCGGAAAACCTCTACTTAAACCAACAGATTTTCCTTGTAGTATATTAACAATAATCACTATAGCATATGCTATCACAAAAAGGATCAGAATATTCAGGATATTTTTTCCTGAAAAAACATCGGAAATTAATTCCTTTCCATTGCTCCAGGAAAAAGCCGGCCAATCCAGCGTATACTGAAACAACGAAAATAAAACAACACTAATTAAAATAACCAGGCCACCAATAACAGTTGCAGTCCAGTCTTCAGTTAAGTTTACTTTTTTCATTCTTAAATTTTAAGGTCTTCAACAAAGTTTTTTAGTTTTTATCATTTTCATAAAACAGGACAAAAGTAACAATTCCTATCAAATTAATAGGAATTATAAGAATAATTTTTATCAGCTTGTCAGATTAACTCCATTTCATAAAACTATATCTATAAAAAAATGTATTTTTGCAGCATTGGTAAAAAGTATGAAGAATATTAGAAATTTTTGCATTATTGCACATATAGACCACGGAAAAAGCACACTGGCTGACCGTTTGTTACAGCAAACCAAAACTATTTCCGACCGGGAATTGCAGGAACAAACGTTGGACGATATGGATCTGGAACGTGAACGGGGTATTACCATTAAAAGTCATGCCATCCAGATGGAATATGAATATAAAGGAGAAAAATACATCCTGAACCTGATAGACACTCCCGGACACGTGGATTTCTCTTACGAAGTTTCCCGTTCCATTGCTGCCTGCGAAGGGGCTTTACTAATCGTTGATGCTGCCCAAAGTATTCAAGCACAAACCATATCCAATTTATATCTGGCTTTAGAACACGATCTGGAAATTATTCCGGTCCTCAACAAAATTGACTTACCTTCTGCCAATCCAGAAGAAGTTACCGATGAAATTGTGAATTTACTTGGTTGTAAACCGGAAGATGTCCTCCGCGCAAGCGGAAAGACCGGACTTGGAGTTCCTGAATTATTGGAACAAATAGTGGAAAGAATCCCTTCTCCATCGGGAGATCCCAATGCTCCATTACAAGCCCTGATCTTCGATTCTGTTTTTAATCCTTTCCGGGGAATTGAAGCCTTTTTCAAGGTGGTAAACGGAAATATCAAAAAAGGACAGAAAGTCAAATTCATGGCAACCGGAAAAAGCTATGATGCAGACGAAGTAGGAACATTAAAATTAAATCAGGTTCCTAAAGATATTATCCGTTGTGGCGATGTAGGTTATATCATCAGCGGAATCAAAGAAGCCCGTGAGGTAAAAGTAGGAGATACCATTACTTCCTTCGAAAATCCGGCACAACAAGCTATTGAAGGATTTGAAGAAGTAAAACCCATGGTTTTTGCCGGAATTTACCCGGTAGATACGGAAGAATATGAATTATTACGGTCTGCCCTTGAAAAATTGCAGCTTAATGATGCCTCTCTGGTTTTTGAGCCGGAATCTTCTGCTGCGTTAGGTTTTGGTTTCCGTTGCGGATTTTTGGGAATGCTTCATATGGAAATTATTCAGGAACGACTGGAACGGGAGTTTAAAATGACCGTAATCACCACTGTTCCCAACGTTTCCTACAATGCTTACTTGAATAAAGATCCGGAAAAAGCAACTGCAGTGCACAATCCGTCCGAACTTCCGGAACCTACGGTTTTAAACCGGGTGGAAGAACCTTATATTAAAGCTTCCATCATTACCAAATCCGATTTTATCGGTTCCGTAATGACTCTTTGTATTGAAAAAAGAGGAGAACTGACCAACCAGTCTTACTTAACCACCGACCGGGTGGAACTGACTTTTCAAATGCCTCTGGCAGAAGTAGTATTTGATTTTTACGACCGGTTAAAGACTATTTCCAAAGGATATGCTTCTTTTGATTATTCACCAAGCGAAATGAAAGCTTCCAAATTGGTAAAAGTGGATATTCTTATTAACAGCGAACCGGTAGATGCTCTTTCTGCACTGATTCATCAGGATAATGCCTACTATATAGGAAAAAAAATGTGTGAGAAACTGCGGGAATTAATTCCAAGGCAACAATTCGATATTCCTATTCAGGCGGCTATCGGAGCAAAAATCATTGCAAGAGAAACCATTAAAGCTCTCCGAAAAGATGTTACAGCTAAATGTTATGGTGGAGATATTTCCAGAAAAAGAAAATTACTGGAAAAACAAAAGGAAGGAAAAAAACGAATGCGCCAAATCGGACGGGTAGAAGTTCCTCAATCTGCCTTTTTAGCTGTATTAAAAATTAATGATTAGTAATAAAAGTCTTCTATTCCTAATTATTTTTCATTAACCTAACAATCTCAAATACCTGAAAAAACATAATTATGTATATAAAATATTTTGTTTTTTAATATTTATACAACAAATAAGAATAAAACAAAGCAAAAAAAGCTTTTTTCTTAAAACATACGGGAAAGATAAATTTTTGTTAATAACATAAAAAATAATCTACATTAAAAATAAATTATTAATTTAGATTTACTAAAAAATTTATTAAGTATGCTGTTCGATAAAATTTTAGAAAAGGTAAATGAAGTTGTACCACTCTCTAAAGAAGAAAAAGAATATCTAAAATCGATATTACGCTTTAAGAAAGTCAACAAACGGGAGTTTCTCCTGAAACAAGGAGAAATAGAAGATAATTATTATTTTGTGATTTCAGGATGTTTACGAAGTTACATCAATGATAAGAAAGGTGTGGAGCAAGTTTTGCAATTCTCTTCCAAAGGATGGTGGATCGCAGATAATGAAAGTATTCTATTTAACAAGCCTACCAAAATCAATATTGTGGCCGCTATAGATTCTGAAATTCTGATTTTATCTAAGACTGCGAAGGAAGAATCCATAAAGAGACTTCCTAAACTGGAAAAATACTATAATGAAGGATTGGAAAGATCCGTTATTTTTCTTCGGAACCGATTAAATGAAATTTTAAGCTTTTCAGCAGAAGAGCGTTACATGGATTTTTGCAAGAAATTCCCTGAACTTAAAGATGTTATTTCACAAAAGCATATTGCTTCTTATATTGGAGTAACTCCTGAGTTTTTCAGCTCTATGAAAAAGAAACTAAAAGAAGAATAATAAAAAAAATTATAAACCTTTTTATCTTTAAGATTCTTAGTATTAGGCTTCTTAGATAATAAACTTATATTTGCAATATGGATTTAACAAAATACAGTATTCAGGTATTGCAGGATTTACATCACCTGACTTTACCTACTTTAGGTAAGTTTGAATTGATTTTCGAATCTGTTAAATTAGATCCTCAAACTCACAAAACCCGCCCTCCCGGTTATCAACTTTTTTTTTCCCAGCAACACAATCTGAATGATGACCAAATAATTCAGGAAATCGTCAGATCAGAATCCCGAAATACAGAAGAAGTACGAACAGAAGTAACTCAAACCATTTCTTCCTGGAAAAATAATTTGAAAACAACCGGAATTTTAACGCTTGAAGGATGGGGAACTTTTACTTCAAATAAGGAAAAAATTGTATTCCAACTGGCAGGCGACTGTATCCTAAACTTTGCATACTTCGGACTTCCTGTCATATAAACTTATATTTACCTATTTTAATGAAATCAAAGACTCCTTCAGAATCAAAAACCATAATGACCACTATTGTTCTTACAAGTGAAACAAACGCTTACGATAATATGTTTGGTGGTGATTTACTGGCTTTAATGGATCGCGCTTGTGCCATTTCCGCCCAAAGGCATGCCGAAGCCAAAGTAGTAACTGCTTCAGTAAATCATGTCTCTTTTTTTACCCCTATTCCTGTCGGAAGTACGGTGGAAGTGGTTGCTAAAGTTTCCAAATCTTTTGGGTCTTCCATGGAAATATTTGCCGATGTCTGGATCGATGATGCTTTGAATCAGGTAAAAACCAAAACCAATGAAGGAATTTATACTTTTGTTGCTTTGGATGATAAAATGAAGCCTAAAAAAGTCCCTGAATTGGTTCCTGAAACCGAAGAAGAAGTTTTCCGGTATAAAGGGGCTCAACAAAGAAGAGAACTTTCTCTTATCTTATCAGGAAGATTAGATCCGTCAGAAGCTCATGAACTCAAAGAATTACTGAATAAAATTTAGATATTATTTCTTAAACGGAAGAAGTTTAAATTCTTTTCCGTCAAAAACCGCATAGGTGAAATACGAAATCCAGTCTCCTAAATTAATGTAATGGCTGTTCTCCCCTATTTCCAAATCCATTGGCAGATGACGATGTCCGAAAATAAAATAATCATAATATTTTTTTTCTAACTTTTCTTTGGAAAAAAGGATTAACCATTCTTTATCTTCTCCTAAAAATTTCACATCTTCATCTCCGCTGATCAGTTTGTTTTTTCGGGACAAATGATTTCCCAAAGCCACTCCTATATCCGGATGAAGCCAACGGAACAGCCAACGGGCTATTGGGTTGGTGAAAAGTTCTTTCATTCTTTTATATCCATGATCCCCCGGTCCTAAACCATCTCCGTGAGCAATAAAAAATTCCTTACCATTAATCCGGAATTCCTGTTCTTCCCTGAAAAGGGTTACATGAATTTCTTCCTGAAAATAATCCCGCATCCACAAATCATGATTCCCTGTGAAACAGTAGATTGTAATTCCTTGATCAGAAAGTTCAGCCAACTTTCCCAATACCCGGACAAAACCTTTGGGAACCACAGACTTATATTCGTGCCAGAAATCAAATAAATCTCCCAGTAAAAATAAAACCTGACAATCTTCTTTTATTTCATCTAAAAAGTCAATAAAAATCTTTTCCCTCACTTTTGAAGATTTTTCATCAGGAGCGCCGAAATGCTGATCTGAAGCAAAATAAACTTTCTTCCCTTCTTCTATTTTTATTTCTATTGGTCTTCTCTTATCCATTCTCCGTAAGAAGTTTCTGTTTCGTATAAGGTAAGTTTTGCTAAAACTACATTTTCCGGAAGTCTGGATTGAATTTTTTCAGCAAAATCAGATAACATATTTTCACAAGTTGGCTGATAATCCGTAAAAATCACTTTATGCCCTTCTTTTATCAAATTATCTCCCAGTTTTTTATGTTCCGATTTTGCATTCAACAAAACAGCATGATCGAACGGTTCTATAATCATCTCTTTCACAATAGATTTCAGATCACCAAAATCCATTACCATTCCGTTTTTTACATGATTCAGATCATCAATGGGATTTCCTTTAACAGTAACATATAATTTATAGGAATGTCCATGAACATTCTTGCATTTCCCGTCATATCCCCAGAGAGCATGGGCGGTTTCAAAAGTAAATATTTTAGTTAACCGAATCACAATTCAACAATTTTACTTATTTTTAGCAAAGGTAAATGAAAAAATATCATGTGGCAAGGAGTTCTTTCTGTGTTGTTTCCTAAACGATGTATTGAGTGCGAAACGATAATACCCCAATCGCAAAATTTTCTATGTGAAGTTTGTAATTCCCATCTTCCTTTCACCGGAATCATTCTGAACAAAGAAAATCCTTTGTATGAAAAAATAAATCTCACTACAAAGATAGAATATGCATCTTCCCTGTTATTTTTCAAAAAAGATAACCTGACACAAAAACTGATTCACCACCTAAAATATAAAAACCGCCCTGAACTGGGAGAATGGCTGGCAGAAATCTGGTTTGAACAAAACAAAAATAATCCTGCCCTGAACAAAATTGAAATGGTAATTCCTGTTCCTATTCATTCAAAAAGATTAAAAAAACGAAATTATAACCAGATAAGTTTATGTGCAAAAAAATTGACTCAACTTATTGGTTGTAATTATAATGAAACTATTTTAGTTCGCTCTCATCATCTGGAATCCCAAACTCAATCAGGAAAATATGATCGTTTAAAAAGAATGAAAAACGCATTCCAGATTACTCAGGAAAAATCCGGACATTATTTGTTGGTTGACGATGTATTTACTACCGGAGCAACTCTTACTTCCTGCACGGAAGAACTACTAAAAACGAAAGACACAAAAGTTAGTATTTTTACTATTGCTATGGTTAATTAAAAAGAAAACTCTCTCTAACACCCTGATTTAATAACAATTAAAGCTTTTGATTTAAAAAAGTTTGTGGATTAAAAAACATTTACTAAATTTGTAACAAGGTGTAAATATGAAAAAAATTCTATCTCTTATATTAGTATTAACTTCCCTAACCTTGGTAACAGCAAACAATGAATTACCAAAAGGTACAGGTTTTACAAAGGTAGAAGATCAGCCTGTCACTAAATCAAAACTATATCCTAATCCTGCCAGTGACTTCACCATTATAAAGAATACATCCACCACAAAGATCAAAAATATCTCCGTATTATCTATGGTTGGAAGTTACATGATCAACAAAGAAATTCCGGATAATAATACAAGTCAAGAGATTAATGTATCTAAACTTCCTTCTGGCAGATATTTTGTTAAAGTTTCTTATGTAGATGGTTCTCAAGAAGTCCTAACACTTATTAAACTTTAATTCCTTTTCATTTTATTTTCTCTCTTCTAATTTCCTTTTCATTTGGCATGTTAATTGACTTTTTACAATAACAAGTTTGTTAAACCCTCTTGTTATATTCTAAAAATCAATTATATATCATTAAATGTTTCAATTGATACTAATAAAACATAGAGAATCATCTTCAGTTTGTCATAAAATTTAAATAAAAGAACCATGAAATTTGACATTTTGTCATTAGACCAAGTGATACAAAACGATAGTGAATTTATTCCTCTGCTAAGTCAGGATGAAGAAGATAAAATGATGAATGAAACCTTCCCTACGGTGTTACCTTTACTCCCTGTAAGAAATGTAGTTTTATTTCCGGGAGTAGTAATTCCTATTACCGCAGGCAGGGATAAGTCCATCAAACTTTTGCAGGAAGCACAAAAAACAGATAAAATCATTGCTGTTATAGCTCAGAAAGATATCAATACGGATAACCCTCATTTAGACGATCTTCATAAAATCGGCACGGTTGGAAAAATACTAAAACTACTTAAAATGCCCGATGGAAGCTCTATGGTTATTGTGCAGGGAGTACGTAAATTTTCACTGGACGCCATTATTGAAGATGAACCTTATTTAAAAGCAGAAGTTACTTTACTGGAAGACAAGAAAAAACTGACAGGGAAAAATCAGGGACATTTTGATGTTTTATTGGAAAGTCTTCGTGAAACAGCCATCAAAACCATTCATGAAAATCCCTCTATTCCTTCGGAAGCATCCTTTGCCATAAAAAATATTGAAGGAAGCACTCTCTTGGTTAATTTCGTAGCCTCCAATTTAGATTTACCTTTAAAGGAAAAACAGGAATTACTGGAAGTAAATAGTCTTGCAGACAGAGCTTCCAAAACCTTAAAATATCTGAATATTGAACTCCAGAAGATATCTCTGAAAAATTCCATTCAAGACAAAGTAACTACGGATCTTAACAAACAACAACGGGAATATTTCCTGCATCAGCAGTTAAAAACAATACAAGAAGAATTGGGAGGAGTTTCCTATGAAGCCGAAATAGAAGAAATGCGGGAAAAGGCCTCTAAGAAGAAATGGAGTAAGTCAGTAGAAGAACATTTTGAAAAAGAACTCAGCCGTTTGGTTAGAATGAACCCTCAAACTCCCGATTACGGAATCCAACGAAATTATCTGGAATTAATGATGGAACTTCCATGGGAAGATTATTCTAAAGATAATTTTGATATTATCCATGCAGAAAAAACACTGAATAATGACCACTTCGGGCTGGAAGATGTAAAAGAACGTATTTTAGAATACTTGGCAGTACTTAAACTTAAAGGAGACATGAAATCTCCGATTTTCTGTCTGTACGGCCCTCCGGGCGTCGGGAAAACCTCTCTGGGGAAATCCATCGCTTCTGCTTTGGGACGGAAATACATCCGGATGTCATTGGGTGGATTGCATGATGAATCCGAAATCAGAGGACACCGGAAAACTTATATTGGTGCGATGCCCGGAAGAATCATACAATCCATCAAAAAAGCAGGAATTTCCAATCCGGTAATGGTGCTTGACGAAATTGACAAAATAAGTATGAGCGGACACGGAGATCCTTCTTCTGCTTTGCTAGAAGTATTGGATCCTGAGCAAAACAGTACTTTCCATGATAATTTTCTGGATATTGACTACGATTTATCTAAAGTATTGTTTATTGCAACAGCCAATAGTTTATCTACTATTCAACCTGCTTTATTGGACCGAATGGAAGTAATTGATATTTCCGGTTATACTATTGAGGAAAAAGTGGAAATAGCCTCTAAATATCTTTTGCCTAAACAGATTTTAGAACATGGGCTAAATAAAAAAGATATTTCCATTGGTAAAAAAGAACTGGAATTTATGATCCAGGCTTATACACGAGAATCCGGAGTACGGAATTTAGAACGAAAAATCGCAAAAGTAGTCAGAAACACTGCTTTACTTATAACCCGGGGAACTGAATATAACAAAAAGCTTTCCAAGGCTAGAATTGAAGAAATTTTGGGACCTCCTGTAATGCCGGAAGAATCTGAAACCAATAAGGTTCCCGGAGTAGTAACCGGCCTTGCCTGGACACAAGTGGGTGGAGATATTCTTTTTATTGAAAGTATTCTTTCCAAAGGAAAGGGAAGCCTGACCATGACTGGAAACCTGGGAAATGTAATGAAAGAATCTGCTACTATTGCTTTGGAATATATTAAGTCCAATTATAAAAAATTTGGTATCAACCCTAAAAAACTGGAAGAAAGTAATATTCATATTCACGTTCCGGAAGGAGCTACCCCAAAAGACGGCCCTTCAGCAGGAATTGCCATGTTAACTTCCTTAGTTTCTTCTTTTATAGGAAAAAAAGTGAAATCCAAATGGGCTATGACCGGAGAAATTACACTGAGGGGAAAAGTACTGCCGGTAGGTGGAATTAAAGAAAAGATACTGGCCGCTAAACGTGCCGGAATAACAGATGTTATTTTATGCGAGGAAAATAAAAAAGATATTGAAAAAATAAATCTAGATTATATTAAAGGGTTAAGAATACATTATGTAACCCAAATGTCTGAGGTTATTGGGTTAGCCATTTAAAAACATATGCAAAAAAAATAAATAGAGGTTATTTCTTGGAAGAAATAACCTCTATTTATTTGATAAAATATTTATTATTTATAAAAATCAATCTTTAAAGGGAATTCATATCCACATCTAACCGGATTGCGTAGAGATAAACTCCAAGATTCATAGTAGCAAGGATATTAGTAATAGTAAAACTATTAACACCTCCCTGGCCACCACCTGAACTGGTGCTAAAAGTTACCCGGATTTCGTGTTCATATCCATCGTCTCCCGGACTTTTACCTGGAGAAGCTATGATAGTAACATAATTTATGGTGGGGGTTGTCGCATATCCACCCGCTTGTTCAGGTAGCATTCCTACCACAGACATAGCTGTTTTAAATGAAGTGCTTTTATTCAAATACCAATTAGGGTTTGAATCATCTGCAGGTGTTCTTCTGTTTGGCTGATCATCCAAATCGTGAAGATAGGTCCAGAAATAGAATCCCCCACTATCTCCTATCAGTGCATATTTAGCCATAATCATCCAAATTCCGGGAGCAAGTCTCAACGGAATAGCCGTCACATCCGAATTATTCCCACTTCCACTTACTGTTCCATTGATCTTGATAGCTCCTGTTTTAACAGAAAAAGGTTTAGGAATCCAAGTAGCCGTTCCCATTGTATCTCTACTCATAAGAAGATATCCTATATCCTGGGATTGGTCATTCAATCGAAAACCATTACCTGAACTGGCAGGAGCTTCTACATGAACCTTTTGAACAGGAGAAATAGTTCCTAATCCCAGATTCCCATTAGTATCTACAATTACATCATCTGATATGTTAGTAGGTGTATCACCACTTCCATTATCTCCTTTTGCATCAACATGGAGAGCTCCGCGGGGATTGTTCGTGTTTATCCCTACTGATTTTGGTATTACCTGTGAACAAAGAAAACCACCGGCTAATACAACTAAATATGAAGTGAATATTATTTTTTTCATAATTATTTTCTAATATTTTGTAAACTTTGCTAATAAAATTTTTTATTTATTTTCTAACTCCTAATAATTAATTAAAAGTATCTAACCTTATTGCCACAAAGTATGGTGCACCAAAATTAAAGTTTGTAATGTCATTATTTACATATACCACAACATTGTTAGAGGTGCTTGTACTTCCATAAGCACTGATTGTATGTTTTTCTCCTGCAGGAATTTTTATTACATACGATACTTGTGGAGTACTCATACAATATCCATTTTTCTCTTGTGGGGTTCCCACTGTTGTAACAACCTGTGAAGTCGTTTCATCATATATCATGGTCCAGATATAAAAATTAAATCCGCTTCCACAACCTGTTCCAAATCTTCCAGCGCCAGTTCCTGCCCCACTTGTAGTTCTGGTAGTATACTTAAGTTGTATCAACCAAGTTCCTTCGGTTAGTTCCATACTTGAGTCTGTAATTTTTACTGCTCCCGGAACTGTTGTTGGTGTATTTCTAAGATTAGGTGCTGTAGTGGTGGAAGCTGTAGGAGAGGTTGATATTTGTATAACATTTCCTTTTCTCTGATCAGGAGAAGGCCTAACTCCCCAGGAAAAATTTCCTTCTGAATCAGAAACAATAATCTTTCCTTTATCTGCAGTTCCATCATTCATACGGAATCCTGCTCCTCCTGTTGCCTGAATATCAAATTTTACCTGAGGATTAATGGTTCCTATTCCTATATTTCCATTGGAATCTACTACAACATCATCACTTGTATTACTGCTGCCATTGGTATCTCCTTTTGCATCTATATGAAAAGCACCTTGGGGGGTCTTAGTATTAATTCCTGTTTGTGAAAAACAAAATCCAACAGTTAACCCGGCTATATATACTAAAATTATTTTTCTCATATTATAATATTATATTTTATGAATCTTTTTTTTATTCTTGATTATAGGGTATCCTGATCTAAACGAAGTGCATAAAAGTATGAACCCTGAAAGTTTGGTTCAGTAGTCATCAGTGCATTATTTCCACCACCGCCGTTACTGGTACTTGCATAAATATTATAAGTATAATTTGATCCTTCGGGCACCTTTACTATATACGAAAGCTGAGGTGTTCCCTCATAAGTACCATTTTGTTCTACTGCCAGCCCTATAATAGTTTCATAAGTTCCCAAAGTTTCATTTCTCAGATAAATCCAGATGTTTTGATTGGGAGCCGTGTTACCGGAAAATCTTTTTACTACAAATTTTGAAACAATCAACCATCTTCCCTCATCAAGTACGACCGGAGTAGTAGTTATATTCATTGCTGATTCTGTAATTCGTCCGGAGTTATCATTTATCACACCATTTTTAATTAGCGATTGGGGTTTATTAGCCCATTTTGCTTTTCCATCTGGACTTCGACTAGCCAACATACGATCTGTCTGCTGGGTTCCATCAACCAATCGAACTCCTCCTTTTACATCCAGTTTTACTGTAGGAGCAACAACACCTACCCCTACATTCCCTGTGTTGCTGACTACTATATCATCCGTTATGTTTGCAACTGAGGGAACCCCCGTTTTCTCATTATTCCCTTTGGCATCCACATGAAAAATACCTTGCGGATTTTCCGTGCTAACCCCTACCTGGGAAAAAGATAAATTGGTAATTAGTCCAAGTAATGAACATAATAGAATTGTCTTTTTCATAACTATTTATTAATTGTAAGATTTGTATTATTTATTTACTATAATTATTAATTTTTGAATTTCTGATCTTTTTTCTACCTTGAATGATCTATTTCCCTATCTAAATGATCTACTTTCTACTTTTTGTTTCTTGTATTGTAAAATATTTTTTTATATCAAGAACATTTTTATATTAAAACCAAAACATCTAAGCTTATAGTTTAAAATAATTTTTTTGTTATCATATTCATTTCAGGGTGTAAATGTAGTGAAAAATTTATATTTACCATACAAATTTATTTATTTTACTTCAATTTTTTTTATAAAACGAGCTTATTGTAAGTCTATAAAGGGATTAGAAATATTTTTTTTACAATTAGCTCACTATAATGAACACAAAATAATCTAAACTATATGAATAATTAGAGGCAATAGGGATAAAAAAATGTATTTTTGTTATGTTATTATTACAAATTTAATAAATATCTATTTTAAAATATTTCTCAACTTTATAATAATTGACCCCATAAAATAACCGCATTCTGTATTGTTTTACTTTTAAATTTTTCTCTGACAAAACTCTTTATTTTTTTTATAAAAAATGAGGTTCCAATTGGGAAAATATTGTTATTATCTTATGTTGATTTTAATTAATTTTATCCTCCTAGCCAGGTTTTAAAATCGCGTACCCTTTCTCTGCTTACAATGGCGGGTTCTATTAAATTTTCCACCTTAATTTGCAATCGGGAATTTGAATAGGCTATTATTTCTTTGATAGATTTTATATGAACGATGTATTGCCTGCTGATCCTGAAAAAAACTTTAGGATTTAACATAATTTCTAATTCGTCAAGGGTAAAATCAACCGGTAGGTTTCTATCTGAAGTTTGTAGATATGTGATTTTATTTTCACTAAAAAAACAGGAAATATTCTGAGTATATATGGGCTTGAGAAAATTCCCGATTTTAACTAAAAACCGTTCTTTATAGGCTTCTTGTTCCTGGGAAAATAGATTTTTCAACAGACCTTGAAAAGACCCTTCTTCCTGTAGACTGATGTTTCTAAATTTTTCTAATGCTGCTTTTAATTCCGAATCATTGATAGGTTTTAGTAAGTAATCAATGCTGTTCAGTTTAAAGGCACGAAGGGTATACTGATCAAAGGCAGTGGTAAAAATGATGAAACTTTTATTTATAGGAAATGTTTCAAAGATATCAAAAGACAAACCATCCCCTAACTGTATATCCGAAAATATTAATGGTGGATACGAATGGGTTTGCAGCCATTGAACGGCTGATTCTACTGAATGGAGAATTGCTTCCACTTCCAATCCATTAGCCAGCAACATTCTTTCCAGTTTTCGTGCTGCCGGCTTTTCATCTTCTATGATCAAGGCTTTCATTCCTTAAAATTAATTATTCCCGCTTTGCTTCTCCAATATTTCCCTTACTTTTTTCTCTTCCCAGTTTTCTCCTAAAAATACATTTCCCACCTTAATCTTTAAATACTGAGAAAATATCCCGATTCCCCAACCCAATATTACCCAAATCACCCAAAATTTATGGAGTTCGAATTCCCCTCCAGATGTATAAATCTGAATTAAATTCAGTAAAAGTAATCCTAGATTTACCAGAACATAACTGGTAAGATGTGTATAAAACTTTTTCAATTCTTTTGCCTTTCTGATGGCTTCTGTTTTTTGTTCGATAGAGTATTCCATGATGTGTTTTAATTTTAGTTATTAATTATAATTACTTATATTTCCTTTTTCTAAAAATTCCTGAGTCTTTCTCCCCTCCCAATCGAACTTGGAGCTAGGAAGCCAAAATAACATAATAGCTCTTCCTAAAAGTGTAAATCCCCAGGGAACGATTACCCAGATCACCCATAGCAAACGGAAATTAATTCCCTGATCTGTAAATATTCCGCTCCATGAGGTTATCAGATTAACGGCCGTACATATTAATACGGTTATAACATAAGAAGTTAGTTTTTTGTAAAACTTCCTTAGTTCCTTTACTCTTTTTTCTACCTGTTCTCTTTGTTCTATTGTATATTCCATAGTGATAACATTTTTATTAATAATGGGTAATTTTACTGTAAATTTATTTTCTGTTTTTTCTATTATTGTGTTTAATCCTAACTTTTGATATCTTGCCTCAATATTGGCAAGCCCTTTTTGACTGGTGGATTTTGTATTCTTTTTAGGAATCAGATTATTTTTCACAACCAGATATTCTCCTTCCTGACTTATTTCTATTTTTAGAGGGTTGATTTCACTCAACCCATTATGTTTAAACGCATTTTCAATTAATAATTGAATACTCAAAGGAAATACCTTGTTATCTACCTGAATATCTTTAGAGACTGTATATTCCACTGCTCCTTCAAAACGTTTACTCATCAGGTTAACATAATTTTTCACAAATTCCAGTTCTTCCCCAATAGTGGTAAAATCCTTTGGTTGTTGTTCCAACACATAGCGGTATATCTGGGATAATTCACGGGTAAATTCCTGTGCAGATTTCGAATTTTCTTCTATCAACGAATCCAGAACATTCAGACTATTAAAAAGAAAATGGGGGCTTAATTGCTGTTGTAATCCTTCATATTGGGAAGATATTTTCTGAATAACCAGCTCTTGTTTTTTACTCTTGCTATCATAAAATTCTTTGTAATAATTTGAAACAAAATATACAAGAATCAACATGAGTGAAAGAATGGTTGGAACTAAAAAGTAAGGAATAAAATATTCTTTCCCCCATATTTCATTAAATGATTTTCCTTTCACCTGTATAAACAATACAATATTGGTCGCCATAGCAATCAGCACAAAAACCAAAGAGGCCACAAAACGTAATATCCATTGACTTCTCCCCATGTTTTCTCTTATCAATATTTTAGTAAATGTCTTAAATAACAAAATACTTGGCAATAAACAAAGCAGAAGAATTAATTTATAAAACCTGTCCTGTTCAAATAAAAAACCCATAATTACACTAAAAACAACTATAAAAATAACAACCGGTAAAAAGTGAAGGATTTTTTTCATCTTCTCTAATTTTGATACTACAAAGTTGTTATTTTTAATAGAATACTAAAAAATAATAATACTGAATTGTATTGTTTTTATGATGAATTGTATTCAGGATATCAAAATAAAAAGGCTGCCATTTAACTAGCAGCCCCTAAATTCAACATAAGTAGGAGAAGATACTCATCAACTTATTGACGAGCCAAAGCTTCTTATTATAAAGGTTGGTTTATTTATCATAGTATTTGAAGAAAGGAAATGCTTCCATTTCAATTAGGCTCTACCTTATTATTATCCGACGAATTCCGGTAATTTCTAATAAACATCTCTCTATTAACAATAATAGCTTCCAGTACCTCTATTACATCTTCTTTTTTTCTTAAAAATCGGATTCTTGCATTCTCTGGACTAATACCTAACAATTTAGATGCTAATATAAAATCTCCTATCTCCATTTTTTCCCTTATTTGTTTTGTTGTCATAACGATGTTACATTTTTTTAGTACCTTTGTTTAACATTGAAACAAATATATAAACATTTTGTTTATGATGAAAATTATTTTACACAAAATGTTTATATTTTATATTAAACATGGATAAAACCACGATTTTAAACAAGATTATAAGCTACTACAATTTAAAGCCGGCAGATTTCGCCAGCTTCATAGGCGTTACCCCACAAGTTTTAACCAATTGGAAAAGGAGAAACTCATACGATCCTGAAAAATTATATACAAAATGCATAGAATTCAGCCCTCAATGGATAATATCAGGAGATGGGCCTATGTTGAAAAGTGAATACCAGGATCAGGATATTTTAATTTCTGCCGAAGAAGATTCCGGGCACTACTCCACATCCAATCAAATACAAATCCGGAATATTCCTTTGTATAGCCCGCACACCGATAATAGTCTGGAAGAAATGCTAAAGAAAGGATCAAAAAAAGCCATCATTGATAATTTTATCAGAATTCCTGACCTTTCTAAATGTGATGGCGCTATATATATCAATGACGATTCCATGCAACCTCTACTAAAAAGTGGAGATGTTATTGTTTTCAAAACAACAACAACGAACAATTTATCCTGGGGGAAGATGTATCTGGTAGAAATCACAGAAAACAATCACCACTCCATATTTTTTGGAAACTTACAAAAATCTGCTCTGGAAGGACACATAAAACTAACAAAAGAAAATCCACTTCACAAATCAACAGATATAAGCCTTGCCAAGATTAAAGCAATTGCCATAGTCATTTCCTACATCAAATCCGATTAAACTCCTTTTTAACTCTCATATTCATAATCCGGAAAATCTCTGTTATATCCATATAACAATATTTGATTTTTTAGTATATTTGTTTGATAATCAATAAAATGCATAAACATTTTGTGTATAAAATAATTGATTATTTACACGAATCGTTTATTTCACTGGAAAAACTATGGACAAAACACTTATTCTAAATAAAATTAAAAACCATTATAACTTCAGAAAAGATTCTGAACTTGCCAAGCACTTGGGAATTTCCCCTCAAACCCTTTCTAACTGGAAGAAAAGAAACAGTTACGACCCGCAACTGATCTATACAAAATGTTCAGAGATAAATCCTGAATGGCTACTGACCGGAGAGGAGCCTATGTTAAAAAAAGAATATATTAACAAAAGCAAACTTTCCATCGTAGAAGATTCTGAAAATAATTCCATTTCAATTCAAAATATTCCTCTATATAACCTGGAAGCTGATGGAGGATTAAAAAATGTACTGAAAAAAATCCATACAAAAACAGTCACAACCGGTTACATCAAAATCCCCAATCTTGCCAATTGCGACGGTGCCACCTATGTAAAGGGTAATTCCATGTTCCCCCTGTTAAAAAACGGAGATATTGTTATTTTCAAAGGAATTCCTCTGGAAGATTTATTCTGGGGAGAAATATATCTGATGGAAATAGCCTTGGACGATAAAAGTAGCTTCCTGACTATAAAATATCTTCACAAATCCGAATCCGGAGAAGAATTCATAAAACTGGTAAGCGAAAACTCCAATTACGACCCAAAAGATATTCACATTAACAAAATAAAAGCCGTTGCTTTAATTCACGCCAGCATCCGGCTTCATTAACTAAAAGTCCATTCAATATACAAAACTATTTTTCTTTTTATCCACAAACTGCTAAACGAAAAAAGCCCCCATTTTACGGAGGGCATAGATTTTAAGAGTTTCGACTTATTTGCCGTTCTGAAAAAGTTTAATAATGTTTGCAGTTAAATAATGACGAATATCATACCACAAATTCCATTTTAGAAAAAAAGATAATAGATAATATTTATACCATCATAAATTAAGTTAAATTACAAATATTATCTACCTATTTCTTCAGAGAAATATCTAAATACTTAGAAAATACCCCAATAAAAAACTCAAAATAAAAATAATTAGTTTTACCATTTCCTTAGATTTAATAAAACAAAATTCCATTACAAACAAGAAAAAGAAAAAAATAACATCCCGAATTGTAAAAACAGACAGACGAACAGTAAAAACAACTTAACAAATAATCTCATCCAACAATCAAGACATTTTGTCATTTTTTATTTGTGAGTTTTAATTTTTTTACTAAATAAATTATTGATTATTAATGTTTTAATCTAAAACCATATGATTTTGGTTCATATTTTGATTATTTAAAAAGTAAGAATTTTAAACTATGGACTTCAACAAATTAACAATAAAATCACAAGAAGCCTTACAACAGGCCCAGGTTCTCGCCCAAGGCTTGGAAAACCAGGCAATAGAACCCGTACACTTGCTTAAAACCCTGTTAGAAAGCGAAACAAGTGTTATCACTTTCATACTGAAAAAACAAAACTCAAACCTAGCCTACATCAATTCCGAATTACAATCCATACTATCCTCCTTGCCCAAAGTATCAGGAGGACAGTTATACCTCTCGCCTAACACCAATAAAGCCTTGAATGAGGCCCAACTGGAAGCGAACAAAATGAAGGATGAATTCGTAAGTCTGGAACATATCTTTTTGGGTATTCTTTCCATAAATGATAAAACTTCCCAGTTATTAAAAGATCAGGGAGTTACCCGAAATGGAGTATTAAAAACCATGGAAGAAATCAGAAAAGGAGAACGGGTAACTTCTCAATCAGCAGAAGACACTTACAATTCCTTAAATAAATACGCAAAAAACCTGAATGAACTGGCACAGGAAGGAAAACTGGACCCGGTAATCGGACGGGACGATGAAATACGGAGAGTTTTACAAATCCTTTCCCGAAGAACCAAGAACAACCCGATCCTCATCGGAGAACCCGGAGTAGGAAAAACCGCCATAGCAGAAGGAATCGCACACCGAATCATAAACGGAGACGTTCCCGAAAACCTCAAAGACAAAACCATTTTTTCTTTAGATATGGGAGCTTTAATAGCCGGAGCCAAATACAAAGGAGAATTTGAAGAACGGTTAAAAGCAGTCGTTAAAGAAGTTACCTCTTCCGAAGGAAGCATTATCCTTTTTATAGACGAAATCCACACCCTTATTGGAGCCGGTGGAGGCGAAGGAGCCATGGATGCCGCCAACATACTAAAACCTGCATTAGCACGAGGAGAATTACGTTCCATAGGAGCCACCACTTTGAATGAATACCAAAAATATTTTGAAAAAGATAAAGCCTTGGAAAGACGTTTCCAAAAAGTAATGGTGGAAGAACCCGATGTAGAAGATGCCATTGCTATCCTGCGAGGAATCAAAGAAAAATACGAAGCACATCATAAAGTCCGAATTAAAGACGAAGCAGTAATTGCCGCTGTGGAACTTTCTAACCGTTATATTTCCGATCGTTTTTTACCGGATAAAGCCATTGACCTGATGGATGAAGCTTCTGCAAAACTCCGTATGGAAATGAATTCCAAACCGGAAGAACTAGATGCTCTAGACAGAAAGAAAATGCAACTGGAAATTGAACTGGAAGCCGTAAAACGTGAAGCGGAAAGTCCTACTTCCAATGAAAGCATCAAACAGGCAAATGAAAAAAGATTAACTTCCGTAAAAGAAGAACTGGCACAACTTAACGAGAAGAGAGATGAACTAAATACTTCCTGGAAAACAGAAAAAGAAAGAGCTGAAAGAGTACAGGAAATACGGAAAAATATAGAAGATTATAAACTGGAAGCAGAACGTGCGGAACGTGCCGGAGATTATGGAAAAGTGGCTGAATTACGCTACGGAAAAATAAAAGAACAAGAAGAATTACTTGCCCAGGCAGAAGAAGAATTATCTGACGACCGTCCTAAATTAATTAAAGAAGAAGTAGACTCTGATGATATTGCAGATGTTGTAGCCAAATGGACAGGAATACCTGTAACTAAACTGGTGCAAAGCGAACGCGAAAAATTACTGAATCTCGAATCCGTTCTGCATAAAAGAGTGGTGGGACAGGAAGAAGCCATTGAAGCTGTGGCTGATGCCATCCGAAGAAACCGTGCCGGATTAAACGACGAAAGAAAACCTATCGGTTCGTTCCTGTTCCTGGGAAGTACCGGAGTAGGAAAAACCGAGCTGGCAAAAGCACTAGCAGAATTTTTATTCGACGATGAAAATTCCATGACCCGAATTGACATGAGCGAATATCAGGAAAAACATACAGTAAGCCGATTGATCGGTGCTCCTCCGGGATATGTGGGATATGATGAAGGAGGACAACTAACCGAAGCAGTACGAAGAAGACCTTATTCTGTAATTTTATTAGATGAAATAGAAAAAGCGCATCCGGATGTTTTCAATATTTTATTGCAAGTTTTGGATGATGGGCGATTAACAGATAATAAAGGGCGAACCGTAAATTTCAAGAACTGCATTATTGTTATGACTTCTAATTTAGGATCTCATCTGATTCAGGAGAATTTTGAAAAACTGGATAGTGGAAATTATAAGGAAATATTGGAATTAACCAAAGAACAGGTAATGGAATTACTGAGAAAGACTTTACGTCCGGAATTCCTGAATCGGATTGATGAAACCATTGTTTTCAAACCGCTAAACAAAAACGAAATCCGAAGCATTATTAATATCCAATTGGATTCTTTAAACAAAATACTATCAAAGAAAGGAATTCATATGGAAATGACGGATGAAGCCAAAGATTATGTGATGGGAAAAGGGTACGATCCTTCATTTGGAGCAAGACCTTTAAAACGATTAATCCAGCATGAGATTTTGAATCAACTATCTAAAGAAATTTTAGGCGGAAAAATAAACGACAACGACTATATCATTGCTGATTATTTTCCGGAAACAGGATTGGTCTTCAGAAAAGATACCAATAATGAGGATATTCCTGAAAAATCATGATTTCTTACTAATTATATAGCCAAAAAACAGACAAGTATGAAAAGTCAGCTAATATTTATTCATTATTATTAGCAATTTATCAATAATTATTAAAATACATTAACAAATAAGCAATATAAATTTGTTTTGTAAATTGCTTATTAATAACTTTGTATAACAAATAAAAATTCTACATTTTTTTGGTTTTAACAAAGTTCAGAATGAGTTTAGATAAGGCCCTACAAGTAGGGTCTTATTATTTATTACTTTTTCCTAATTTTTCTCTAAAAAAATACTTTTTTATAATAAATTTTTTTATACATTTGACCGTTATGTATTCTATTTAATCGCACTATAATTTTTTATTAAAGAACTCCCCAAATTTATTAGCTTAATACGGGGAGTTTAGTTTTTTCAACTTTCTTAATTTTTCTTCCCAACCTCTGATATATTTTCCTCTAACGGTTTTCCTAATATTTGTATAAAAAGTTTCTAGAAAAAATTTACCTTTGTAACAAAACAATTTATCGTTCTACTTATTAAGAGTGTAAATTCATCTATCTAAAGGAATGAAAATCTATATTGGTGTTATTGCTTTCTTAGCTATGGGGGTTGTTTCAGCCCAAAAAGTATGGTCTTTTAACGATTGTTTATCTTATGCCCGGGAAAACAATCTAAAAGTAATTGCCTCCAAACTGAATGAACAGGTTCAGGAAAGTAATTATCAAATAGCAAAAAAACAAAAATTACCTGATGTTAGTGGATCGGTTGATAATAATTTCTCTTTTGGCCCCACACCTCAACAACGGATAACCTACGGTTCCGGTGGCTCATCTAACTTCAATATCCAGAATTACTATAATTACACGGAAGGGTATCAGAATAATCTGGCTTTACAATCTTCCATAATTTTATATAACAACGGAAATTTAAAACGAAATGAAGAAAAAAACAGTCTTTTACTTCAGCAATACCAATTCACCACAGAAAAAATAAAAAATGAGATCTCTTTACAGTTAATGGGAAATTATTTAACCGTCCTGTTAAACAAAGAGCTCATGATTGTAGATAAAAACTCTTTAGATAACAATCAGCAACAGGCAGACAGAAATCAAAAATTGTACAATGCCGGAAGCATTCCGTTAAGTACTTTATATGAATCCAACTCCAACCTGGCAACTGCAAAACAAGTATATGAAACCGCAAAAATAGAAGTGGACCGCTCTCTGATGATACTGGCCATGCTATTGCAAAAAGATTACCGTGATTTTTCCATAGAGGAAGTGAAGGTTTCTGATAAGTTAGAACTTCCTTTAATCAATGTTGATGATGTAATTGAATATGCATATAACCACCAACCGGTAATAAAATCGGCCGAATTTGGGGTGGAAGCTGCCAAAAAGGATATTGATATTGCTAAAACAGCTTTATACCCAACCATTTCCGGAGGATATAAGGCCAGTACTTATTATCAGGATTATTTCGACAGGTCCAACAAATCATTAACTGATCAATGGTATGACAACCATTCCCAAATGTTGAGTGTAGGAGTTAATATTCCTATTTTCAACAAAGGAATCAGCAAACTAAGAATAGAACAATCCAAAATACAACAATCCATTCAGGAAAATCAATTAGAACAAGAAAAACTCACGTTAAAGCAAACCATACAAGCCGCTTACTTTGATGTAGTTTCCTCCTACAACACTTTTCTGTCATCCAAAGAATTAGTTGCTTCTACTCAACTATCCTACGATTTTGCCCAGAAAAGTTTTTCCGCTGGAAAAATCAATGTATATGATCTGAATATTGCCCGAAATAACTATTTCAACGCACAATCTCAAATGTTGCAATCCAAGTATTCTTTTCTATTTAAATTGAAAATACTGGATTTCTATACCGGAAAACCTATGCAAATTACTTCCAATGAATTGATCGATTATAATTACTATAACGACTTTAACCCAATCTCCGAAAATACTCCACAAACAGAAAATACTCCTGTCCAAAACCAAGAAGAAACAAAAAATTCTTCTGATGAGAAGGAATCAATCAAACAAATTGACATCACAACTCCAAATTACACAAACGAAAATACAACATCATCCGTTCCTTCCAATAATCAACCGGAAAACACCCATATTGTTCCTGAAGAGAAAAAAGCAGATGAAGAAAATCAGACTTCTGATGCACCAGCCAACTCTGACAACACAAAAGATTCAAATTCAGGAAAAAACCCAGAAACAGAACAAGTTCCTGTTGCCAGTCCGAATGATGAAGCTGCCAAAAGGGAAGCTCAAATCAAAGAAAGAAGAGCAAAGCTAAGTCAGGGAAGCTCTGATGTTAATCATGATGATTCCGAAAGGGAAAGATTGATCCAGGAAAGAAGAGCTCAATTAAACAAAGGAAAGTAAATTTGGATTTACGATTTTAGATAAAAGATTTTAGATTTTTTCTAACTTCTAACTTGAAATTACTCAACTATTTCGCAACAGCATACAATTTCTGTACATATTTGCCTATAATATCA
This sequence comes from Apibacter sp., assembly GCA_031552575.1. Classification (GTDB taxonomy): domain Bacteria; phylum Bacteroidota; class Bacteroidia; order Flavobacteriales; family Weeksellaceae; genus Apibacter. The sequence goes on from JAVBMH010000004.1 coordinate 133,475, forward strand.
AATTCCAGGTTTACAGAATCTCCGGGTTTCAGAAATTTAAAATTAGTATTCTCCCAGGTATACGGAATTATAGCCACGGAAAATTCATTATCCCAGCTATTCACTACAGTTAAACTAACTCCATTCACACAAACAGAACCTTTTTCTACGGTAATATGATCTCCTTCATAGGTAAACGTAAGTAAAAAACTTCCCTTCTTGTCTTCCACGGATTTCACTTTCCCGATCTGATCCACGTGTCCCTGTACTATATGTCCGTCCAACCTGTCGGAAACTTTCACACAACGTTCCAGATTAATCACATCACCCACTTTCAAATCGGAAAAATTGGTTTTGTTCAACGTTTCTGCAATAGCCGTTACGGTATAATGATCCGGTTTGATTTCCACTACTGTCAGACAAGCTCCGTTATGTGCCACACTCTGATCTATCTTCAGTTCTTCCAGAAAAGATGCAGATATGGAAATGTTAAGATTAGTATCCGTTTTTTCCAGATTCACCACTTTCCCTGTAGTTTCTACAATTCCTGTAAACATATGTTTCTTATTTTTTATTCAAAATTACCATATTATTTCCAGATAACATTTCCTATTCTCTTCAAAATAGTAACTGCATTTTTCTTGAAATTCATCCTGTTAATCCATATTATTTTTCTATTTTTGTTTAAGAAATTCGAGTATTGTTTATTTTATGAGTGTGAAAAACAAAAAGTTAAAAATAGGAATCAGTGTGGGAGATCCGAACGGAATAGGAGTTGAAGTAATCCTTAAAACGTTGCAAAATAAGGAAATCCTGGAATTTTTCACACCTGTTATTTTTGCTTCTACCAAGCTAATGTCTTACCAAAAAAATATCTTCGGATTAAATTCCATGTATTTTCAGGGAATCTTTAAACCGGAAGAAGCTATTTCCAACAAAATCAACGTGGTAAATCTTTGGAAAGACAATGTAAACATTGAATTCGGAAAACCTACCGAAGAAGCTTCCCGAATGGCTAAATCTTCTCTGGAAGCAGCCGTGGAAGCTCTGGAAAAAGGACTTGTAGATGTTCTGGTAACAGCTCCTATCAACAAAGAAGCAATACAAACCCAAGATTTTAAATTTCCTGGACATACGGAATATCTGGAAAATCGTTTAGGCGGTAAGGCCCTTATGTTATTGGAAAACGATGGATTGAGAATTGCTATCACCACTCAGAATATCCCATTGGCAGAAGTTCCCGGAAAACTAAGTAAAGAACTTATAAAGAAACAAATTAAAGCCCTGAATAATACGTTGATTCAGGATTTCTGCATTGAAAAACCGAAAATTGCAGTTTTAGGGTTAAATCCTCATGCGGGAGATCATGGATTTTTGGGAAAGGAAGAGATAGAAATTATTGAACCTGCAATCAGGGAATGCTTTGACAAGGGAATTCTTGCTTTTGGCCCTTATTCTGCGGACAGTTTTTTTACTCCTGTTTCTTATTCTTCTTTTGATGGAGTTTTAACTATGTATCACGATCAGGGATTGATTCCTTTCAATGCACTGGCACATGAATATGGCGTCAATTTTACTGCCGGATTACCTTTCATCAGAACTGCACCTAATCATGGAACTGCTTATGCAATTGCCGGACAGGGAATTGCTCATGCCGGTTCTTTTGAACAGGCAATTTTTGATGCTATAAAAATCTACAAAAACCGGGAAGAATATATTAGTTTAAAGGCAAATGCCTTGCAAAAGACAAAGATTGAAGGAATTGATGTGGATGAGGATCTTCCTCTAGAAGACGAAACTGAATTATAACATATTTATAATAAAAAGAAAAAGGCCTCAAAATTTTGAGGCCTTTTTTTATATGTGAAATTTACATTTTATTACCTTGCAATGTTAACTGCCCGGGTTTCCCTGATAACCGTTACTTTTACCTGTCCAGGATAGGTTAGTTCATTTTGTATCTTTTCACTGATTTCAAAAGACAGTTGAGATGCCCGCTGATCATCTATTTTCTCACTCTGCACCATTACTCTGAGCTCTCTTCCTGCTTGTATCGCAAAAGCTGTATTCACCCCATCAAAACTCAACGCTGCATTTTCCAGATCTTTTAAACGCTGGATGTAAGATTCTACTACCTGTCTTCTTGCTCCCGGTCTTGCTCCGCTAATCGCATCAGCTACCTGTATGATAGGAGCTATTAAAGATTTCATTTCTATTTCATCGTGGTGAGCTCCAATGGCATTTACTACTGTCGGATTCTCTCCGTACTTTTCCGCCCACTGCATTCCTAAAATGGCGTGAGGAAGTTCGGATTCTTCTTCCGGCACTTTCCCAATGTCATGAAGCAATCCTGCACGTTTGGCTATCTTGGCATTTAAGCCTAATTCTGAAGCCAGAATTCCGGCAATATTCGCTACCTCACGGGAATGTTGCAATAAATTCTGTCCGTAAGAGGAGCGATATTTCATTCTTCCTACTACTTTAACCAATTCCGGATGTAATCCGTGTATTCCTAAATCGATAATGGTTTTTTTACCAATATCTATGATTTCTTCTTCTATTTGTTGTTGGGTCTTAGCCACAATTTCTTCTATCCTTGCCGGATGTATTCTTCCATCAGTTACCAGACGGTGAAGTGATAAACGTGCTACTTCCCTTCTTACCGGATCAAAGCAGGACAAAAGGATTGCTTCCGGTGTATCATCTACAATGATCTCTACTCCGGTTACTGCTTCCAATGCCCGTATATTTCTTCCTTCTCTTCCTATAATCCTTCCTTTTATTTCATCGGATTCTATGTTAAAAACAGAAACTGAATTTTCAATTGCCTGTTCTGTCCCTACTCTCTGGATGGTTTGAACAATGATTTTCTTGGCTTCCGCCTTGGCATTCAGTTGTGCTTCCTCTACAATAGTTTGAATCTGTGCTTGCGCACGGGTTCTTGCTTCTTGTTTTAGTGCTTCCACCAATTCCGCTTTTGCATCTTCTGCAGAATATCCTGATATTTTTTCCAGTATTTCCACTTGTTGGGCATGCATCTGATTCAGCTCTTCCTGTCTTTTCATCAAAGTTTCAGACTTCACCGTATTATCATGAATTGCTTGTTCTAATTGCTTTTTCTGATTATTATTCTGATGCAATTCTTCGTTTAATTTGGTTTCTTTGTCTTTAATTCTTTTTTCCGCCTCCAGTATTTTCTTTTCTCTTTGATTGATCTGTTCTTCATGCTGAAGCTTTAATTCCAGGAATTTTTCTTTTGCCTGAAGCATTTTTTCCTGTTTGGTGGTTTCTGCTTTTAACTGTGCTTCCTTTATAATAACTCCTGCTTTCTCTTCGGCTTCCTTTATTTTGTTTTCTCTGTGTTTATTAAGAGAACTTTTTGAAAGGAAATAACCGATAAAACCTCCTATGAGCAAGGTTGCAATCAACTCGATTATTATCGTTGTATCCATATCTATTATTTATATATATAAAAAACCTACATTAATTCTAAAAACTGATTTGAGTAAACTCCAATAATCAGGATTATGAGTTAGATTTTCTCTTTGTAATCTGCTGTTGATAGTGTTATCAATTCCTCCCGAAGGAGGATGCAGCCCGCCATTAAAAAAATCAATCACTCTGTCATTCAATTTGTGTTGAGTTTACCAAACTGAGTTAGAATCAATGTAGGCTATTTTGTTCTAATTATTATTTTTAAGACCTATTTGAAAAATGCTTTCTTTGTACTATTCTTCAATAACTAAGTTACTAATTTTTTTTATTCTAAGCAAAATTTCCTCTTGTTCTTTTGTCTTTTTTATGACTAAATTCTCCAGTTCGGAAGCGAGCTGTAAAATGCTCATGGCTAATGCATCCTGTTTGTCTGATATGTTATACTTCTTTTCAAATGTATTAACATATTCTTCTATTCTTTTTGCAGCTTTTCTTAATACTTCTTCTTCTTCATGTTGCACAACCAACGGGTAGTTTTTTCCTGCTATCCGTATGTTAACTTTCTGTGACATTGTTTTTTTAAGTATTCTGTAATTCTGCAATGCAGGAATCTATTTCCTTAATTAACCTGTTCATCTGCAATTTCATCACTTTCCTGAATTCTCCATTTCCCGAAATTGCACTTACAACCTTCAATCTTCTGTTTTGCTCTTCTAATTCTTTATGTAATTTTTCTTTTTGAATAAGCTTATCTTCATTTTTTGAAAGAGTTTCTTCCAGGTACACATTCTTTTCTCTTAAATCCTGATTTTCCTTTTTCAGTTCACGGATTTTTATTTCCAACATCTTGAGTTCCTGAATTATTTCTTCCATCTCAGAACGAAAACATTTTCTATTCTAACTCTGCCACAAATATATAAAATTCTTTTTAAACCTGTTTAAAGTATTTCCAATTAGTTTTTATTCGAATTTGATGGAAAAAACCACAGCTCGTGTATTAATAGATTTCAATGCACCTGCCCAATATGGCGGAGTTGCCGGATTGTCTGCTACCAGTTCATTATTGAAGAAGAAGATTCCCCGCACAGAAGGAGTCATTTTAAACCTTTTAAAATAAATCTCAACCCCAGCCTCTAACTGATAGGAAAAATTATTGGTTTTCATTCTGAATATCTGATCCTCATTATCCTGCTCTTTTTTCTCATTTGACTGTAAATTAACTATCCAGCTTAATCCTCCTTGTACATAAGGTCTTGTATTGTTCCATCGATCTCCGTGAAAATTTAAGAAAAGGGGAAAGTCCAGATAAGTAGATTTCACATTCCTGTAGACATCCTGTTGGGTATAAGTAGGCTCTATACCATTGGCTACTTGTTGGTCAATAATTTGCTGAACATTATGAAAAATGATATCTCTTTGGGCAAAATGCATAGCCGGCTCCAATCTCAAATCCACATAATCATGCACTCTCATTTTTCCTATCAGCCCTACAGTAAATCCTGTTTTAGTGTCTACATTTACCAAAAATCTTCCTGATGAACTCAATCCTTCGCTACTTGGGTGTATTTTCAGATCAAAATAGTTAACTCCCAAATAATATCCCCAGGAGAATCTCTGATCATCCACATCAGAATATCTGTCCATAACATCTTTTGACCGGAATTGTGCATTTACACTACTGTACAATAACAATATGAGTATTAATGTGATTGTTTTCTTCATAATAAGAAAAACGTTATTTTTATTTATTTATTTTGTTCCTTCATAAATAGTTACCACCCCAAAAGTCAATCTTTTAAAATTTGCTTCCCTAAATCCGTGTCGCAAAAGAATATCATTCATTTCCTTCCCGTGAGGCATGGTATCTACAGAATTAGGTAGATAGGTGTATGCCTGGGGATCTTTGGAAATTAACTTTCCTATGCCGGGAAGTATATTTTTAAAATAAAACATAAAAAACGGTGCAAACAAACCTGATGGTTTTGAAAACTCCAAGATCAACAACTTCCCTCCTTTTCTGAGTACTCTTCCCATTTCGGAAATTCCTTTTTCGAGATTTTCAAAGTTTCTGACTCCGAAAGAAACAGTTACAATATCATATTCACCTTCATGAAAGGGAAGATTTTCCGCATCTCCTTTTATCAACTTTATTCTATTCTGTAATCCTTTCTTATTTACTTTTATCTGTCCAAAATCAAGCATTCTCTGAGAAAGATCCAGCCCTGTAATCAATGCTTTTGTTTTTTTTGCATGTTCTATAGCTAAATCAGCAGTTCCAGTCGCAACATCTAATATTTTATTGGGAGCGAAAGCGATCACCTTTTTTTCTAATTGGTTACGCCAATATATATCGATCTTAAATGATAATAACCGGTTTAAAAAATCATATTTCCCGGAAATATTATCAAACATTTCTTCAACCTGTTTCTTCTTACTCTCCATCTCATTATAAGGCTTGACTATATTAGTAGGCATAAACAATAATATTTGGTGTAATTTACAAAAGTAGATGTTTTTATTTAAATGTTGATTGATAAAACTCTAAAAACTGGTTTTTCCTGAAAAGCTTGGTTCTTGACTCCATACTATCCACTTTGTTTATGATTTTAGGAAAATTCTGATTGACATTAAAATAAAAATCCTGAATCAGCAATCCTTTTTGTTCCTTAACTTTCCCAACGTATTCATGTCCGTCTATATAAGTTTTATGAGCTTTATACAAAGAATCTATATTTTTGATATGTCCATAATATCTTTTAAATGTGTAATAAGTGGATAACGTAGGATTTATCAACCCTCTGTTTGATTTAGACACCATAAAAAACGTGTCTTTTAAAACTTCATTTCCACTTCCAGAAACAGAAGAAATAGTATTTTTTCCTTCCTGAACAGGAACACTTATAGACTGTCCCGGGGCCAATACATAATTTTTCTTGTTTAAAATGACCTTTGTCGTTTCTTCGGTAGGATTATCCAATAAAAATTCCTCTTCCTTTTCAATAAAAAATTTATAGTATAAAACCGCTATTACACAAAGAACCGCTGCTATCAATAAACCGGTCAGTGACTTCTTATCAAACATGAATTAAAATTTTGTACACAAAGGTAATAATATAATAGATTAATTAGTAATTATTGCCTAAATTTGTAAATTCTTTTAAACTTAACATACATTATCAAAATAATATGTTACAAAGTATTATAACAGGTTCCGGATCCTATCTCCCTAAAAAAATCGTTCCCAACAGTAGTTTTGAGGGAATAACATTTTACGATGAAAACCGGGAGCCCATCACCAAACCTACTCCGGAAATTATAAAAAAATTTGCTGATATTACAGAAATAACTGAAAGGCGGTATGTAGATGATCCTAATATTATGAATTCCGACCTTGCAGCAGAAGTGGGAAAATTGGCTATTGAGAATGCCGGAATTGATAAGGAAGAACTGGACTATGTTATAGTAGCCCATAACTTCGGGGAAATTGATACCAATGAAAGACAAACCCGTATTATGCCTTCCATTTCCGCACTTACCAAGCACAAAATAGGAATCAAAAACACCAAATGCCGTCCTTATGACATGAATTTCGGATGTCCGGGATGGAACGAAGGAATGATACTAGCAAACCAGTTAATAAAATCAGGTCTTGCAAAAAAAATATTGGTTATCGGTTCCGAAACGCTTTCAAGAAGTGTAGACCCTTTTGACCGGAACTGTATGATTTTTTCTGATGGTGCCGCCGGAGTTGTTTTGGAAGCTAAAGAAGGAGATAAACCTTTAGGTGTTCTGCATTATCAAACAAGATGCGACAATGGAGATGAAGTATGCTATCTTTCTACTGATACTTCTTTAAATCCTGAATATACAGGATCAAAGGTAAATATCCGTATGAAAGGAAGAAAAATATATGAGTATGCATTAACCCATGTACCACAGGTAATTAAGGATGTTATTGATGAGGCCGGATATACCATCACAGATATAAATAAGGTTCTCATTCATCAGGCCAATGCCAAGATGGATCATGCCATGCTTCAGCGGGTATTCAAATTATACGGACTGGGAGTAAGTGCAATTCCTTCAGGAATTGCCCCAATGACCATTCAAAAATTCGGAAATTCTTCCGTTGCTACCATTCCTACTATGTATGATATGATGGTAAAAGGGAATTTCCTTAATCAAACCCTGAAATCAGGTGATTTGGTTATATTTGCTTCTGTAGGAGCAGGAATGAATATCAATGCCATTCTATACCGGATGCCTTAATTAACTATTTAAAAATACTATTTTTTCATCTTGAGTACCTTGATAGGCATATTATTTATTATTTCCCTATTTGTAGAATATTATTCTTATCAGGCAATAAAAATGCTGACCAAAAATAAGTTAATCCGCCAGATATGGTTGGGATTTTCTATTGGTTCTTTACTACTGGTATTAATATGGTCGTTATTAATCGACAGAAACAACAAAGAGCAGGTACATTTTCTGATGGGATTTTTTATGATTGTCTCTGTTCCTAAGCTTGTATTAGCGCTCACCCTTATTCTGGAAGATATCTTTCGTTTTTTCACCTTTCTGTTCAGAAGAGTAACTTCTTCACCATCCAAAGAGAAAAAATTCTATCCCGACCGGAGAAAAGCCATCAGTACAATAGGTATCGGATTGGCAAGTATTCCGTTTTTGTCTATTATAGAAGGAATTTCCTGGGGAAAATTCGATTTCAGGGTACGGAAACTCACCTTATCTTTCCCCGATCTGCCCGAGGCATTCAACGGATATAAAATCGTGCAACTATCCGACCTTCATATAGGAAGTTTTGATATAGAAGACAAAGATAAAGTAGCCAAAGGGATTCAACTGATCAACGATCAAAATGCTGATTTATTTGTTTTTACCGGAGATACAGTAAATAACCTAGCAAAAGAAGTACAACCCTGGATTTCTATGCTCAAAACCATTAAAGCAAAAGACGGGAAATATTCTATTTTAGGAAATCATGATTATGGAATTTATATTTTCGGATCGGATGATATTGCTTCACAACAAAAAAACATTGAAGAACTTAACCAATACCATAAAGAACTTAACTGGAAACTACTCAGAAACGAATCCGCTAAGATAGAAAAGAACAATCAATATTTTAATCTGGTTGGAATTAAAAATTGGGGAGCAGGAGGTCATTTCCCCAAAGACGGAGATCTGGATCTTGCCGCTCAGAATGTGGAAAAAGGAGAATTTAACATTCTACTCTCTCACGATCCTTCCTATTTCGACGCCAAAATAAAAACATTCCCTAAAAAAATGCATCTTACTTTATCCGGACATACACACGGAATGCAGTTCGGAGTGGAAATTCCGGGAATCATCAAATGGTCTCCCATAGAATACCGCTATCCGAAATGGGCCGATCTGTATCAGGAAAACGGAAGATATCTTTATGTAAACAGAGGATTCGGATTCATCGGTTTTCCGGGAAGAGTAGGAATATGGCCTGAAATTACCGTAATAGAACTTAAAAAAAGTTGATTTTATCTGCTTACTATGGCTAAAAAACTGTAAACTTGTATTTCCAAATTAATTACCATTACCCTGACTTAAAAAAGATAAGAAAGTATGTTGCAATCAATGACCGGTTACGGAAAATCAGAAGTTAATACGTCAACCCTAAAAATAAATATAGAAGTCAAAACGCTCAATAGCAAATCATTGGACTTATTTATGAGAATATCACCCAGATACCGGAACAAAGAACTGGATTTACGAAAAATCATTGGGGATAAACTACAAAGAGGGAAAGTAGATTTTTCCATTGTTATTGATAATCTGAGTGTGGAAAACACTTCCCGGATCAACCTCAACACCATTCAGAATTATATTGCCAACTTAGAAGAACTGAATATTGAAGCAACTAAGTTAGATCTTCTTAAAATGGCAGTCCGAATGCCGGAAGTTTTCACCAATCAGGAAATAGAGATCAGTGATGAAGAATGGCAAATGGTTTTACAATGCCTTGATAATTCTTTAGGAAAGGTGATTGAATTCCGGAAGGAAGAAGGAAAATCCTTGGAAACAGTATTAAAACAATATGCCGTCAGTATTTTAAACTCCTTATCTCAAGTAGAAAAATATGAACAGGAAAGAATAGAAGGGATTCGTCAAAAACTGGAAAAACAACTGGCTGAGTTACAAATACAAGTAGACGAACAGCGTTTTCACCAAGAATTAGTTTACTATATTGAAAAACTGGATATAAACGAAGAAAAAACCCGGTTAAAACAACATTGCAAATACTTTTTTGAAGTAATAGAAAATGAAAAATATCCAGGGAAAAAATTGGGTTTCATTTCTCAGGAAATAGGTCGGGAAATAAATACCATCGGCTCAAAAGCCAACCATCTGGAAATACAGAAACTGGTGGTTTTAATGAAAGATGAACTGGAAAAAATAAAAGAACAAACCAACAATATTTTATAACTTATGGGGTTAGTCTATCACAAACCGGGGAATGACACTTTTCAGCTTAAAGAATTACTTCCCGGAAAATTAGTTGAAGGAAAAATTATCATCTTTTCCGCTCCTTCCGGCGCCGGAAAAACAACCATAGTAAAACACTTATTATCCATAATTCCTGAAATTTCATTCTCCATTTCCTGCACTACCCGACCGAAAAGAGAAAACGAAACCGATGGAAAAGATTACTATTTCCTAACCGAAGAAGAATTCAAAACCAAAATAACTAATAAAGAATTCATTGAATACGAAGAAGTCTACAAAGGGAGATTCTACGGAACTTTACATTCGGAAATTGAACGATTGTGGGGACAAGGCAGGCATGTGATTTTCGATATAGATGTAAAAGGCGGACTGAACCTGAAAAAACAGTTTAAAGACCGCGCTTTGGCCATATTTATTGCTCCACCGTCATTAAAAGACCTGAAAGAAAGGCTGAAGGCACGAAACACGGAAGATGAACAAGCCCTGAAAATGCGGGTAGAAAAAGCTGATGAAGAACTATCCTTCGCCAAGGACTTTGATGCGGTAATCATCAATGATAATTTGGAAAAAGCAAAATCCAAAGCAGAAAATCTGGTGAAAACCTTTTTAAACTTAAAATAGCGTTCATTTTTAAACAAGATCCAATCCGTATTTCTGAATGGCAACCCGGAGAAGACCCAAAAAACAAACAGGAAAAAACAAAAAATCCGTAGCTCCATATAAACTTTATTACTGGATTACCGGTATTGTAATTCTTATTGCCCTTCTTTTCTTTTTTCGAACCACATTGGTTATGTATTACTACATTATAAAAGAACGTTTTGAAGAAAGAGAATACGGATATCTCGATCTGGAAAGAATGAGGAAAGAATCGGAAGTACAGAAAATACAATCCATAATACAGATATACAGAGGAAATCCTTTCGGGATAGATATAAGCGAGCATCAGGGAAATATAAAATGGGACAGCCTGGGAATGGTGAAAAAAGACCTGCCTGTTTCCTTTGCCTTTGTACGGGCTACACGAGGAGCTTTCAGTCAGGATGTATTTTTTAAAAAAAACTGGAATAACCTTAAGAAAAAAAACATAGTCCGGGGAGCTTATCATTACTACGACGTAAATAAAAATTCCGCAGACCAGGCACAAAACTTCATTCGTACTGTTACACTGGAAAAGGGGGATTTGCCTCCGGTACTGGATATAGAAGATCTGCCACAAAATCAATCTTTGGATTTATTAAAAAAAGGGTTACTAAACTGGTTACAGATAGTGGAAAATAATTATAAAATAAAACCTATCATTTATTCCAACGATGCTTATTTCATCCATCACATAGCAGATATGGATTTAAGCAATTACCCCATTTGGGTAGCAAATTACAACCCAAGGGAAAGCCCTGTACATGAAGGCTGGTCTTTCTGGCAATTCACAGAAAAAGGAATCATAAAAGGAATCTCCCAAAACTTTGTGGATATTAATGTATTTAACGGATCTTTGAATGAATTACAAGATCTTACCCTGAAATAAAACACAGAAAAGATTAGAAGAATTTCTAATCTTTTCCATTTAACTATGTATAAATTATTTGAATGAAGAACAGATTTTCTATTTAAAAAATAGAATTATTCTTTTATAAACTCCAGAACCGTTTCATTATCTTTCAAAAACAGCAAAGAATTCCCTTCTACTTTTGATAATGTCACACTTTCCAACGCATTTACAAAACCCGATTCATCATTTTACCCAAACATGCCATTCGGGTGGAAGCAACTTCAGAAATTTTAAAACTTTCCTGGTCCAACTGATAAGATCCCGTAAACTGGTTACATCCCGTTGTTCCGTATATTCTGGAATTATCTTTATCAAAACTCAATCAAAAAATAGAACCCGCTTCTTTTCTATTTATCTTTTGCAACTTCCACACCACTTTTGGGTCGATATAATCCTGAGTTAAATTATTCTCACTTATTACCATTTCCCCTGCAACAAACTTATCATTCCCAGTCTATCTACCTGAATTAGCCCCACAACTATAAAAAAACACAATCAGTATTAGGGAAATCAACCCACTTATCTTTAAAATTTTATCCGTCATATTCTCATTTCTTTATCTTTAATTATATATAAAAACAAAAAACTTGCCAAAAAATATTTACTCCTTAATTTTTTTATATCATTTTAATCTTAATTCGCAACTATTGACTTTTGGGGTGTGGTTATTGTATATTTGCAGACTTAAACAAAAAAGAAAATGAAGACTTCAGATTTTGATTTTAAACTGCCTCCTGAATTATTAGCAGAACGACCTTCCCAAAACAGGGATGAAGCCAGATTGATGGTAGTGCATAAAAAGACAGGAGAAATAGAGCATAAATTGTTTAAAGATATTATTGATTATTTTGATGAAGGAGATGTTTTCATACTAAACAATACCAAAGTTTTTCCGGCGCGTTTGTATGGAAATAAAGAAAAAACAGGAGCTCAGATTGAAGTGTTCTTATTGAGAGAATTAGACGCAGAATCCAGGATTTGGGATGTTTTGGTTGATCCTGCCAGAAAAATACGTATCGGAAATAAACTGTTTTTTACGGACGATGATAGCTTAGTAGCTGAAGTAGTGGACAATACTACTTCCAGAGGAAGAACCTTGCGTTTCCTGTTTGATGGTTCGTATGAAGATTTCCGGAGGAAACTAAAAGAATTGGGAGAAACTCCGCTTCCCAAATATATCAAAAGAAAACCGGATGCAGAAGATGCGGAACGATACCAAACCATTTACGCTAAGGAAGAAGGTGCCGTAGCCGCTCCGACTGCCGGATTGCATTTTTCCAAGCATTTATTTAAAAGACTTGAAATTAAAGGGATTAATTTTGCTGAAATCACTCTCCATGTAGGGTTGGGAACTTTTGCTCCTGTTGAGGTTGAGGATCTTTCCAAACATAAAATGGAAAGTGAACAAATCTCTGTCAGTCAAAAAACATGTGATATAGTGAATCATGCCCTTGAAAACAAACACAGGGTGTGCGCAGTAGGAACTACTTCCATGAGAGCTATTGAAACTTCTGTTTCTGCAAATAAGAGACTAAATTCTTATGAAGGATGGACTAACAAATTTATTTTTCCTCCTTACGATTTTGGTATTGCTGATGCTATGATTACCAATTTCCACACGCCAAAATCAACATTAATGATGATGATTGCGGCTTTTGCCGGATATGATCTGATTATGAAAGCCTACAAAGAAGCCATAAAAGAAAATTACAGATTCTATTCTTATGGTGATGCTATGCTGATTATTTAAAGAGATAAGTTGTAAAAGGTAAAAAGCAACTTTCTTCTTACTTTTCACTTTTTACATTTCAAACAATTTCAAAAATTTTGAACGAAAGTAAAAAAGATATCCGGGCCTTAAGTTTAACAGAACTTGAGGCTTATTTTTCCTCAATCGGAGAGAAACCTTTCCGTGCCAGACAGGTTTATGACTGGCTCTGGAATAAAAACTCCCATTCTCTTTCGGAAATGACCAATCTTTCCAAATCATTGCGGGAAAAACTGGAAGATCATTTTACCATCAATCCTGCTGAAATTCATATTATGCAATGTTCCAAAGACGGAACCATAAAAAATGCCGTGAAACTTCATGATGGAAATGTGGTGGAATCCGTAATGATTCCTACTTCCAAAAGAACCACTGCCTGCATTTCCTCTCAAGTAGGTTGCAGTCTGGATTGTACTTTCTGCGCTACTGCTCAACTTACACGCATGAGGAATCTTACCTCTGCGGAAATTGTGGATCAGGTAGTTTTAATTGACAAACAAAGCAAGGAATATCATCAAAAACCTCTTTCCAATATTGTTTTTATGGGAATGGGAGAACCTATGCTCAATTATCCGGAAGTTACCAAAGCAATCCAAAAAATTACCGAAGACAAAGGATTAGGGATGTCTGCAAAAAGAATTACTGTTTCCACTTCCGGAATTCCTAAAATGATCATGAAGCTAACTGATGAAAACCTGAAAGTAAAACTGGCTTTATCCCTACATTCTGCCATTGAAGAGAAAAGAAATCAACTGATGCCTTTCAGCAAAAAGTTCCCTTTAACCGATATTATGGAAGCTCTTCAATATTGGTATGCTCAAACCAAAAGCAGAATTACTTTCGAATATATTGTATGGAAAGGAATCAATGACCAGGAAGAAGACATTAATGCCTTAATCCGGTTCTGCAAAAAAGTTCCTTCCAAAGTAAATTTGATTCAGTACAATTCCATAGATGATGGAAAATACTCTCAAGCACCTGATCTTGCTGTTGAAAATTATGTTTCTGCATTGGAAAAGAATGGTATTGTAGTTAAAATCCGTAAAAGCCGGGGTGAAGATATTGATGCCGCGTGCGGACAATTAGCCAATAAACATTAATTTATTGCAAAAAAAGAACCCCTAGCTGTCTAGGGGTCCTCGTAACTTATCACTCTCTTCAACTCAATGTATCAGACAATTGCAAGTCATTCTTTGAATAAAATTAATTTAGTGTCATTTAAATTATATGACAAATGTCATGTTTTTTTATTTGTGTTATTTAAAATTGTTATAAATAAAATTTATGTTTGAATAAAATTTAGTAATACCTATGATAAAAATAGGAGTTTAAGCAAATTATTATCCCATAAATTAATGAAAAAATTTTCTTATTTCCTATTTAAATATTTAGACTATTCATATATTTCCAAAACATCATTTATTTTACACAATATGAACTAAACTAAGAAACTCTCTTTTTAAAAGGATTCACTTTTACTCCTTGTTCAGCCACATATACGCCCAATAATATCAAAACCGATCCTAAAACCGCAACGGATGTTATAGGCTCATCCAGTACAAGAACGGAAGTTATCAGTGTTACCATAGGAACCACATAAATATAATTGGTCGCTCTCACAATTCCCAAATGTTTCACCGCTACGTTCCACATAAAGAAACAAAGCATGGAAGCAATCAATCCTAAAAATAACAGATTTGCAGCTACTACCGGACGAAATAAGATTTCCGTATTGAAATGTACAGGATGAAAAAACAATACCGGAAGCAACGTAATAATTCCATAAAAGAATACTTTCCGGGTGATGAACAAGGTTGAATAATGAGATTCCAGTCTTTTCAGCAATAAACTGTAAAAGGCCCAGGAAAAAGCGGCCATAATAGTGAGAAAATCTCCTAACGGATTGATTTTAAGAATAAAATTCCCGTTAAACACCACCAATGCTACTCCAATAATGGCAACCAAAGAACCGTAAATCAGATTCCGGGTAAGTTTATCTTTTTTATAAACCAAAAATGACAAGAAAGCAGTAAGAATAGGAGTTGTACACAA
Source organism: Apibacter sp. (assembly GCA_031552575.1). Taxonomy (GTDB): domain Bacteria; phylum Bacteroidota; class Bacteroidia; order Flavobacteriales; family Weeksellaceae; genus Apibacter. The sequence goes on from JAVBMH010000004.1 coordinate 148,762, forward strand.
AATAAGGGAAACATTGGAAGCCAATGTGATTCCCAATGCTGTATTTTCCGTAAGAAAATATAACGAACCTCCGCAAAGTCCCAACAAAACAAATAACATTTCATCTTTAATACTCTTTGATTTAACAATTTTAGGAGAAAACAGCCAAATGCTGATATACGCCAATAAAAAACGAAAAAGGAATATTTCAGTAGGTGAAAGTCCGTTATGAATTAAAACTTTGGTAGAAATAAACGTTGTTCCCCAAATAATTACGGTAATTAATACGATCAAGTGATATTTGTATTCCTTCGCCATTATCCTTTAAAATTCAGGTGCAAAATTAAAAATAAAAAGCCAATAGTGATTAGCTATCAGCTTTTAGATTTTTTAGATGTTAGAATGAAGAAGTTAGAAGAAAGAAAAGAGACTAGTATCTTGTGTCTAAAAACTAAAATCTAAAATCTCATATCTTATAGTCTGAAGTCTATTTCCTCAAAAACTCATCTATATGTTTTGCGGTTTTTCTTCCGGAAGCGATACTGGTAACCACCAAGGATTGTCCGCTCTCACAATCTCCGGCAGCAAATACCTTTTCTACATTGGTTGACCGTTCTCCGGTTGTGTTTATATTTTTCCTTTCATTGGTTTCAATTCCCAGTTCCTTTAATAATCCTTCCTGAACCGGATAAACAAAGCCTAAAGCCAGAAAAACCAAATCTATTTTCAGGGTTTCCACTTTTCCGGTTTCTTTCATGGTGAATTTTCCGGATTCATCTTTTACCCATTCCACTTCTACTATTTCTACAGCGGTAAGTTTTCCGTTCTCTCCGATAAATCTTTTTGTATTCAGCGACCAACGCCGTTCACAGCCTTCCAGATGGGAAGAAGAAGTTTTCATATAAACCGGAAACGGAACAGGCCAACGGTTTTCCACTTCCTGTAATTCTTTGGGTTTGGGTAATATTTCAATCTGGAGAACAGTAGCCGCTCCTTGTCTATTTGCTGTTCCGATACAATCCGAACCGGTATCTCCTCCTCCGATCACCAATACATTTTTCCCTTTAGCATTGATCATTTCATTCTCTCCCAGGGTTTCTCCAGCCACCAGTTTGTTCTGCATGGTCAGATATTCCATAGCAAAATAAACGCCTTTCAATTCCCTTCCTTCCACCGGAAGATCTCGCGGAACCTGAGAACCGATTGCTAGACAGATGGCATCGTATTCTTTCATGAGTTCTTTTCCGGAAATATCTTTTCCTATTTCCGTATTGGTGATAAATTCCACTCCTTCGGCTTTCATCAAATCCACTCTTCTCTGTACGATGTTTTTGTTGAGTTTGAAATCGGGAATGCCATATCGAAGCAATCCTCCTATACTGTTATCTTTTTCGTAAACCGTTACCAAATGTCCTTTTTTGTTCAACTGATTCGCTACTGCCAATCCTGCCGGTCCCGACCCGATAACCGCTACTTTCTTTCCGGAACGATTTTCAGGAATCTGAGGTTTCATATGACCTTCGGAATAGGCTTGTTCCATTACTGCTGCTTCATTTTCTCTGATCGTAACCGGAGAATCATCAATCGCCAGAACACAGGTTTTCTCGCACGGAGCCGGACAAATCCGTCCTGTAAACTCCGGAAAATCATTGGTTGATTGTAAACTCAAAGCCGCCCTTTTCCAGTTTCCTTTGTATATAAAGTCCTGCCATTCCGGCATTTTATTTCCCAACGGACATCCGTACTGACAGAAAGGAACTCCGCAATCCATACATCTTGAGGCCTGCAATAAACGGTCTTCCGTGTTCAATGTTTGCTCTACTTCTCCATAATCGACAAGTCTATCATGTACAGGACGGTATCCTGCTTCTTTTCTGTGTACTGTTAAAAATGCTTTAGGATTTCCCATCTTTTCTATTTTCTAATCTTAATAATCGTATTCTACTTTTGAAATTTTTTCATTGATTGCCCGAATTTTTTCTTCTTCCAGCACTCGTTTATACTCAATAGGCATCACTTTGATGAATTTGTTCACTTCTTCTGTCCAATTATCCAAGATCCGTTTTGCCATAGGACTTTGAGTATAATTGTAATGGGTAGTTATGAGTTGGTGCAATTCCTTGTTATCGGAAGAATCTTCAATTAACGAAAGTTCCACCATTTCCATATTGCAGTAATAATCGAAATCACCGTCAATGTTGTAAACGTACGCAATTCCTCCACTCATTCCAGCCGCAAAGTTCCTTCCTGTTTTTCCCAATACTACGGTTCTTCCTCCAGTCATGTATTCACAGCAATGATCTCCGGCTCCTTCCACCACGGCAATGGCACCGCTATTTCTTACACAGAAACGCTCTCCCACTTGTCCATTAATATACACTTCACCGGAAGTTGCTCCATACAATAAAGTATTTCCTGCAATAATGTTGGCTTCGGGTCTGAAATTGGAAGAACTTGGTGGTAACAAGATAATCTTTCCTCCGGAAAGTCCTTTTCCTAAATAATCATTAGCGTCTCCACTCAATGTAAAAGTTACCCCTTTGGATAAAAATGCTCCAAAACTTTGTCCGGCAGAGCCTTTGAATTTACACCGGATTGTATTTTCCGGCAATCCTTCGTTTCCGTATTTTTTTGCTATTTCCCCGGAAAGCATGGCTCCTACCGCCCGATCCGTATTATGAATCTTATGTCGAAGATCAACCGGCATGGCTTTTTCTATAGCAGGATGACAAATTTCAATCAGTTCACGGTCGAGAACCTCATCGATTTTATGATCCTGAATTTTTGCCTGTCGCAAGGAATTAGTATTATTTTCGGGATAATACAGGATTCGGGAAAAATCGAGTTTTTTATATCTCGGATTACCTATATCAGTTTTCACTTTCAACAAATCGGTTCTTCCTACTACATCTTCCAGTTTGGTAAATCCTAAGGCTGCGAGATGTTCCCGAACTTCTTCTGCTAAAAATGTGAAGAAGTTGATTAAGTAATCACTTTTTCCTTTGAATTTTGCCCGCAATTGTTCATTTTGGGTGGCAACTCCTACCGGACAAGTGTTGAGATGACATTTCCGCATCATTACGCATCCTAAAATAATTAAGGCGCTAGTGGCAAAACCAAATTCTTCTGCCCCCAACATAGCAGCCATAATAATATCTCTTCCGGTTTTTATCTGTCCGTCCGCCTGTAAACGGATGTTTCCTCTTAAATTATTCAACACCAGAGTTTGCTGGACTTCTGAAAGTCCGACTTCCAACGGAAGCCCCGCATGTTTGATAGAACTCAACGGACTTGCTCCAGTTCCTCCATCGGCTCCACTAATCAATATTAAATCGGCTTTTGCCTTTGCTACTCCGGCGGCAATAGTTCCTACTCCACTTTCTGAAACAAGTTTCACACTGATTATTGCCTTCGGAGTTACGTTTTTCAGGTCGAAAATCAATTGTGCCAAGTCTTCTATGGAATAAATATCGTGGTGCGGCGGCGGTGAAATCAGGGATATTCCCGGTATGGAATGTCGGGTTTTAGCAATAATATTATCTACTTTGAATCCAGGCAATTGCCCACCTTCTCCCGGTTTTGCTCCCTGGGCTACTTTAATCTGGATTTCATCTGCATTCACCAGATATTCCGTTGTTACTCCGAAACGTCCGGAAGCTACCTGTTTTATAGCGGAACGTGCATTGGTAGCAAATCGTTCTGCCAATTCTCCTCCTTCTCCGGTATTGCTTTTTCCTCCAATGGCATTCATGGCAACTGCCATGGCTTCATGGGCTTCTTTACTGATAGAACCAAATGACATGGCTCCAGTCACAAACCGTTTCATGATCTCGGAGGCAGGTTCCACCTGGCTTATATCAATCGGGTTGGATTGATAATCCAGGAAATCACGGATAAAAATCTTATCAGATTTCCCATCTACTTCCTGGGTAAACTCCTTGAATTTGTGATAATCTCCGGTTCGGGTCGCAATCTGGAGTTTGGCTATGGTTTCCGGATTCCAGGCATGGGATTCCCGCCCTTTTCTCCAGGAATACAGTCCCAGATTATCATACATGGATTTATCGTTATGGTTTTCAAAGGCATCTTGAAATGCTTTGATGGAATCTTCTGCAATATCTCCTAAGTCTATTCCTTCTATTTTGGAAATGGTGTAGCCGAAATAACGGGATAATACTTCCGAACTTAGTCCCACAGCTTCAAATACCTGCGCCCCGATATAACTTTTCAGGGTGGAAATTCCCATTTTGGAAAAGACTTTCAATAATCCTTTATGAATGGATTTCATGTAATTTTTCTCGGCAGTGGAGTAAACCATTTGTATTTCTCCTTTTTTTACCAGATTGTCAAGTACGGCAAAAGATAAATACGGATTTACAGCATTGGCTCCATAACCGAACAACAGGGCAAAATGCATTACTTCTCTCGGTTCAGCAGATTCCACTACGATGTCAATCTGCATTCTTTTTCTTTTTTTGATAAGATAATGGTGCACAGCCGATACTGCCAACAGGGAAGGAATGGCTATATTTTCATTATCTGCTGTCCTGTCGCTTAAAATAATATAATTACTTCCGCTATCTACCGCTTTTTCTGCTGTTTTGCAAAATTCTTCCAATCCTTTTTCTAACCCCTTGGTTTCCTCTTTCGGATCAGGAGTGAAAGTCATGGAAATTACGGAAGATTTGAATCCTTTGTATTCCAGATTTTGTAAAAGGTCTAATTCCCGGTTGGTTATGATGGGATAGGATAATCCTACCATTTTACAGTGTTCCGGCATCGGTTCCAGAATGTTTTTATGGAGTGATCCGATATATCCGGACAAAGACATTACGAGCTCTTCCCGAATCGGGTCTATTGGCGGATTGGTTACCTGCGCAAAGTGTTGTCTGAAATAGGAAAACAAGCGTTGTGGTTCTTTGGAAAGAACTGCCAAAGGAGTATCATTTCCCATAGATCCGATAGGTTCTTTTCCTTCCACGGCCATAGGAATGAGTAATTTTTCTATATCTTCTCTATGATAACCATGAGCGGAAAGCAGAGTTTCCAAATTATCTACTCCGTATTTTACACTTCTTCCTGAGCTTATATCATCTAAAGAAGTCCGGTTCTTGCTCAACCATTTTTTGTATGGAGAAGCTTTTGCCAATTCTTCTTTCAGTTCTTTATCATATTGTACGATTCCGGTTTCTATATCCACCATCAGCATTTTTCCGGGTCTTAATCTTCCTTTTTCCCGAATTTCGGAAGGATCAAAGGCAAGAACTCCTGTTTCTGAAGCTACTATCATTACATCTTTATGGGTAATAAGGTATCGTGCCGGACGCAATCCGTTTCTATCCAGTAATCCTCCAGCATATCTTCCATCACTAAATAAGATAGTAGCCGGACCGTCCCAAGGTTCCATTAAAATACTGTGATATTCGTAGAAAGCTTTCAGATCTGAGGAAATCGGATTTTTGGAATTCCAAGATTCCGGAACCATCATAGCCAATGCATGCGGAAGGGATTTTCCCGACATTACGAGAAATTCCAATACATTGTCAAACGAGGCACTGTCACTCATTCCATACTGAACAATCGGCCAGATTTCTTCAATATTCCCTATTTTTTCAGATTTTAGTACAGTTTCCCGTGCTTCCATCCATAAACGATTTCCGCGGATGGTGTTGATTTCCCCGTTATGTCCTACTAACCGGAACGGTTGGGCTAAATCCCAGGTAGGAAAGGTATTGGTACTAAATCGTGAGTGTACGAGGGAAATGGCACTCGTAAAATTCGGATGAAGTAAATCCGGAAAATATTGTCTTAACTGCAAGGAAGTAAGCATTCCTTTGTAAATAATGGTTTTGGTGGAAAGACTTACTATATAGCAGCTTCGCTTGTCTTTTATATCTGATTCTAAAAGTGCTTTTTCAAATTTTTTGCGTAGAAGATACAGCTTCAATTCTAATAATTCAGGGGAAAAATCTTCTCCTGTAATGAATATTTGTTTTATGGTTGGTTCACTTGCCTGAGAAATTTCTCCCAAAATATGACTGTTCACCGGAACATCTCGAACTGCAAGCAGGTGTAATCCTTCCCTCAATATCAGACCAGTGATCATTTCCATAGCTGCTGCTTCCTCTTCTTTTTCCTTAGGAAGAAAGACTAATCCTGCTCCGTATCTTCCTTTTTCGGGAACAGCTATTCCTTGCAGGAGAATAAATTCATGAGGAATCTGCACCATAATTCCGGCTCCATCGCCGGTCTTATTATCGGCACTTTCCGCTCCTCTGTGAGTCATGTTTTCCAATACCTGCAACCCATTTTCAACAATCAAATGGGATCGCACTCCTTTGGTGTGAACGATTAATCCTACTCCACAAGCATCATGCTCGTACTCCGGACTGTACAAACCTTTTTGTATTACTTCTTTTTTCCGCATATTTTTAGTTCCTCTAAGTTCAAGATATAAAGTTAGTATGTTTGTTTTAAAATTATCATATGTTTTTTTATCAATATTCTATTAATAATATGTTAATTTTATTCTTTTGTTATTTATTTAGATTTATTCTTAATAAAAATGTATTCCCTCTGTTTTTAATCATTCTCATCACTCCCCTGCTAAGAATTCCAATAAAGAATCTTATATAATTTCTTTTCCAACTTGTTTTTATTATATTTTCACAAGCAGTATCTTTCTCTCATCTCTAACTGCTCGTTATTTTGTAAATCAGAGATTTTCCGACTTAAATCATTTTTGCTATTTCTTCACTTCTTGTAACTCCTGCTTTAAATCCTTCCAACAAAGAACCTCCGTTTTTTATTTTATTGACAATTGCTTCCGTTACTCCTTTACTGGTTGAAAGTTCTTCTATATGGGCAATCTTTTCTTCCATGGTAAGATGGGACGGAGTTATGCTATGTGCCCACTTCACCAGTTGAGGAAACAAATCGTATTTTGGCTTGTAATATTCAATCATTTCTTCGTCAACACATTCTCTGTTATCCGTATCCAACTGTAAGAAAGCTGCCGGAAGACACACCGAAGCTGTGAAAAGGTGAAAAAGATCTTCATCTGTTAATTGATACACTGTCAAACCTAAAGAGGAAAGAAGGTTGTTTAACAAGGAAGATTCCGGATATAAGGCGCTAATTCCTTTTCCTTCTGCAATAGAACTGGGACTACTCGGCATAATCCGTATTACTTCACGATTAAAGATTTCCTTCAACTGATTAACTGTACGCCCTGCCATACCAGACACTACTACAGAATCTTCTCTAAACTTTAATTCCTTCAATGAACCAATATCGTGTGGCTTAATGGTGATAAAAATAATATCCGAATCTTCTGCAATCCGGGCATTGGTAGAAACACAAGGTTCCAACCCTGCTTTCATTATTTTCTCTAATGTCTTAGAGTTTCCACTATAGGAAATTTTAAGATTTGATTTATCCAACCCTTTATTTACAAGAATTTTCGACAATGATAATCCTAAATGACCGGAACCTATAATCCCAGTTTTGATTTGAGATAAATTTTTATCCATTATTCTCTCACTTCTATTTCAGTTTGCAAAGATAATAAATAATTTTATTTATTTTTACATAAAATATAAATAAATGATTATAAATTAATGTATTGGTATAAATTATTAATTATATAAGAGAATTATATAACTGTTTCATTTTAGCATTCTTTGTTTTTTGAGAATTTGTTAATGGTTTTCTTTAGTAAGGAAAATATACAAGTAAAGAAATAAAAAATAGAAGTATTTTTATTGCCACCCCTATATTTAAGAGGGTAAAATTACTTTTTAATTTATTCAGATTTATTGAAATACGAAGTACCCTGAATTTTACTTTTTGTTTCTGGAATTTTTGATAATTTGTATTCGGGTTCTCCTCAAGTGTTTGTGAACATTTCTATGAAGTTTCTGATGGTACAGAAACCATCCTCCAACTGCTCCTATACTGCTTCCAATAGTTATATCCAGAAAACGGGCATAAATGGGAATATCCGGTTTTCCTCCTATGGAATGTCCTCCTTCCGCCAAGAAGATTGTCAGGGCAGTAATAAAAACCACTGCCAGTCCATAATGCCGTGTTACCAACATTTCTACTACAAACTGAAGTATAACGATACTGATACACATAACCAAAGCAGACATATGTGTTCCCAACAGAAGCCATGCTAATCCTATTCCGATGAAGGTTCCCAAAATACGGTGGATGCTCCGTTGCCAGATATGTTTACTGGTAACTCCCTGCATAACTGCTGCACAGGAAACCGGAACCCAATAGGGATTATCCAGTTTCAAGAAGTGAGAAACCAGTAAGGAAAACCCAACAAAACTTCCTACAATGGAAGCTTCTGTAAAATGGGCATAGGAATTTTTGGAAACAATAATGACTTCGGGCTGAGCAGAATATTTTTTGAGTGTGAGTAAACTGTAAATGAAAGCAAGCATGCAGGTAGAAACCGTTCCCATAGTGATTAATCCCACTTTCTTAGGAATATTATCCGGATCAAACGGCATGCAAATAGCAATGGAGATAATCAGAACAAAGAAAAAATATCCCGGAGGTTTAAGATTAAAATATTTGGTTATCCAGTAAATAACAAAGGAATAGAATCCTAAAACTACTGATGCAACAATGGGATTAAAACTGAAAAATAATCCGATAATAAATGAAACTATAAAACCAAAGGAACAGATCATCAAAGTTCCCATCCGGTTGGCAATAGGAGTAAAAGGAATATACAAGATCACCATTCCGGATATGCTGGCTAAAATTCCGTCGGGAACATGTCCCCAGAAATAACCTATCAGCAAAGGAACTCCTACACACAACGCCGCCAATACCGGAATATGCCAGTGACGTTCCGTTTTTTTAAATTGAACTAAACTTTTTAAATCTTCTTTTAATCCGCTTCTTACTGATTTTTCCATTTTTCCTGTCTTACAAAATTACCATTTTTTCTCCCCTTTGTATTTAATTTTTCTTTATTTTGTTTGGAAAATATATTTTTTATTTTCAACTTTGGAGAAATATTTATCAGAATAATGAATTTAAGAAAGGCCAATAGTATGTGTTGCATGTGGAAAAATTCCGCAGAGGATGCTATTGTGTAAATCTTGAATATGAAGATATAAAATCATGGAAGCCTCTGCTATAAAAGCAGGGGCTTTTTTATACAACAATAAATAATAAAAAAAACAGATAAAAACCAATGATTCATTATGAGTACATTAAAATTTGAAACCAACGCTTTGCACAGCGGATACGATTCTTCTAAAAATGAAGGTTCCCAGGCTGTCCCTATTCATCAGACTACTTCCTATGTTTTTAAAGATGCAGAACAGGCAGCCGGAAGGTTCGCACTTACCGAAGGCGGATATATTTATACCCGCCTCAATAACCCGACAAATGATGTTCTTGAACAAAGACTTGCAGCTATTGAAGGCGGAATAGGAGCTGTTGTAACTTCCTCCGGAACGGCAGCCATTGCCACCACTTTTTTAACCCTTTTAAGAACCGGAGATCACATTGTGACTTCCAACAGTTTGTATGGCGGAACGTTTAATTTATTCAACGTAACCCTACCCCGATTAGGAATTACTACCACTTTTGTAGACCCTTCCGATCCTGAAAACTTTGCAAAGGCAGTTAAGGAAAATACCAAAGCCATTTTTGTAGAAGCATTGGGAAATCCGAAACTGGACATACTGGATCTAAAAAAGATTTCGGAAGTTTCCAAACGATTACAATTACCTCTTATTGTAGATAATACTATTGCTCCTTATTTGCTGAATCCTATTAAATACGGAGCCAATATTGTTATTTACTCTTTAACCAAATACATAACCGGAAACGGAACATCTTTAGGAGGAGCGGTTATTGATGCCGGAACCTTCAACTGGGCGAACGGAAAATTCTCTGAGTTCACTGAACCTTCTCCGGGATATCACGGACTGATTTACCATAATGCCTTCGGAAATGCTGCCTTTATTGCTAAGATGCGGATAGAAGGCTTGCGGGATTTAGGTTCTGCCCTGAGCCCGTTTAATGCCTTCCAAACCATACAAGGACTGGAAACTCTTCCGGTTCGGATGAAAAAACACAGCGAAAATGCATTAGCTTTAGCTCAATGGTTGGAAAAACAAGACGAAGTGGCTTGGGTTAACTATCCGGGATTGAAATCCAGTAAGTTTAATCATTTAGCAAAAGAATATCTGCCTGAAGGACAAAGCGGAATTGTTACTTTCGGACATAAAGGCGGATACGAAGCGGCAAAGGCTATTGCAGACAAAACTAAATTATTTGCCTTATTAGCCAATATCGGAGATACTAAATCGCTGATTATCCATCCATCCAGTACTACTCATTCCCAATTAACAGAGGATGAACAACTTCAAACCGGAGTTTCTCCGGATCTGGTTCGTCTTTCCGTAGGACTTGAAAATATTGAAGATTTAATCAATGATCTGAAAAGTGTTTTTGATAGTTTAAAAATAGGCTCAGTTTGATATAATGTTAAGTATAATCTATTGATTGTTAGGTGTTTTTTAAGACATATTTCCTTTTTTCTTGATAAAAAAGGAAGAAAAAATCAAGGCTGTGAGCAAATTTAACTTGAAAAACTCAACGAAAAAGCTAAAATATTTGAACTCGCTTTACTCAAACATAAATATTTTTTAACACTTTTTCTTCTCGTTTTTCTGACGTATTTGCTCAGAGGCCGGATTAAAAACAGAGATTATAGTTTTTATTTTATACCGAACTCACATTAAAATACGCTATTGCACCATTAAATAGTAATTTGTAACCGGATTGAGAATAAATCAGTGTTATGAATTACTATTTTTTAATTAATTTTACCATCCAAACGAATAAACATAATCAGACGTTCTAATTTCAATCTAAATGAAACTTATCCAAAAGATCTCTATTTCCGACTGGACTCTTGAAAAGGGCATCACCATAAAAAATGTGGATATTTTCTACCAAACTTTCGGTCTTCCTTTGGGTTCAGCCCCTATTGTTTTAGTAAATCATACACTAACGGGAAATTCCAATGTGCCGGAATGGTGGGATGAAATTATGGGTGACGGGAAAGCCATTGATACCACTAAATATTCTGTTATTGCTTTTAATATACCGGGAAACGGATATGAAGATAATCCTGTTTATTTTTCTAACTATACGGATTTCAGGGCAAAAGATATAGCTGATCTATTCTGGAAAGCGTTGCATAAACTATCCATTCAGCAATTATACGCGGTAATTGGCGGAAGTTTGGGTGGCGGAATTGCCTGGGAAATAGCCGTTTTAAATCCGGAAGCTATAAAAAACCTCATTCCGATTGCCGCGGATTATAAATCTTCGGACTGGGTAATTGCCAATGCTCTGGTACAGGATGAAATTCTCAACAACTCCAGTAATCCGATGGAAGACGCCCGGATGCATGCCATGCTATTATACCGGACTCCTTTTTCCCTGAAACATAAATTCCGTGGAAAATACGCATCGGATAATGAACATTTCCAGGTGGAAAAATGGCTACGAAAACATGGGGAAAAGCTAAAAGCCCGGTTCAGCCTTCCGACCTACAAATTAATGAACCAACTACTCCGAACAATTGACATTACTTACAAACGTGGTGATTTTGTATCGGTTGCGAAAAATATCAAATCGGATATTCACTTAGTTAGTGTAGATACAGATGGATTATTCACCAAACAGGATAATATTGAAGTTTTTGAAACATTAAAACCTCACAAGGCAAATACGTATTACAACGAAATCAGATCCATACATGGACATGATGCTTTCCTGATTGAAAGCGCTCAATTATCCCAGATTCTGGTTCCTATATTTAGTAATTGAGTAACTTCAAGTTAGAAGTTAGATGTAAGAAGTTGGAAGAAAAGAGTCTATAGTTTTGTAAATCCCAATGGAGATCCTTCACTGTGTTCAGGATGACAGGTGGTACGCATAATCATCATTCTGAACAGAATGAAAAATCTTTCTAAAAAAACAATGAGTAAATTTACACATTGGCATATTTACTCATTGATTAATTATTTATTGTAAGTTTTCCTAATCCCAGGCATCATCGTAGTTGGAAACCGTAATTCCTGCTACTTTATTATCTTTGATATCAAAGGAATAAGCTCCTTCAACTGAGTCATTCACGGATGAAACAGCTACTGTACAATTGGTTTTGGAACGAACTCCATCTTCTCCTACTTCATAATACACTCCTAAATCTGCAAAAGGATAGGCACTGATAATATCATTTTTGGTAGAACCTATTCCGATTCCCTCTGCTGTCTTAAGTTTCGGACTTTTGGAGGATACGGATCCTAAAATCTTTCCTGTAACATTTCCCTTGTCATCATAATCATCATAGAAGTAAAGAGTATATTCTATTCCATTTACAGTAAGAACTTTACTGTAATCATAATCCTCCGTTTGTTGCTTGGTAAACTTAATTTTCTGCTTACTGATTTTTTCTACTTCAGATAATTTTGCATTTACTTTAAACGGCCCCATTTGATTAGGCGTTATATTCTGTCCGAATACAATAACGCCCAACATCAATAACAAGAATGTTGTTATTTTTTTCATCTGCTTCTATTTTTCTGCTAATTTTTGTTTGATCTGGGTTTCGATTTCTTCCATCAGTTCCGGATTGTCTTTCAGTAATTGTTTTACGGAATCCCGTCCCTGACCTAATTTGGTGTCCTGATAACTAAACCAGGAACCTGATTTTCCTACAATTCCCATTTCCACTCCTAAATCCAAAACTTCCCCTACTTTGGAAATTCCTTCTCCATACATAATATCAAATTCTGCCTGACGGAACGGCGGAGCTACTTTGTTTTTCACTACTTTTACTTTCACCCTGCTTCCGATCGCTTCATCTCCGTCTTTGATCGGAGAACCGGATTTTCGTATATCCACCCGCACCGATGCATAAAATTTCAGGGCATTTCCTCCGGTGGTGGTTTCCGGATTTCCAAACATCACCCCTATTTTTTCTCTCAACTGATTGATGAAAATTACGGTACATTTGGTTTTGCTGATGGTTGCCGTTAGCTTTCTCAACGCTTGAGACATCAAACGGGCATGCAATCCCATTTTGGAATCTCCCATTTCTCCTTCTATTTCCGCTCTTGGAGTCAATGCTGCTACAGAATCCACTACCACAATGTCAATAGCTCCTGAACGGATCAAATTATCTGCAATTTCTAATGCTTGTTCTCCGTCATCCGGTTGGGAAATAATCAAGTCTTCCAGATTAATTCCTAATTTTTGGGCATAGGTAGGATCAAACGCGTGTTCAGCATCAATAAAAGCTGCAATTCCTCCTTTTTTCTGTGCTTCGGCAATAGCATGCATAGTAAGAGTAGTTTTTCCTGAAGATTCGGGGCCGAAAATTTCAACGACTCTCCCTCTGGGATATCCTCCTACTCCCAACGCTAAATCCAACCCGAAAGAACCAGACGGGATTACGTCTATTTCTTCTACGGGCTTATCTCCCATGCGCATTACTGCACCTTTTCCATAGGTTTTGTCTAATTTATCTAAAATTAAGTTCAGTGCTTTTTTCTTTGCTTCTGAATTATTGGTTTCTTTTTCTGCCATTATGTTTATTTTTTATTTTTTTCTAAATTCTAAAATCTGTTCTGCGTGATCTTTAGTTTTCACTTTGGTAATTACATCGGTTATTATTCCTTTTTCATCTATCAGGAAAGTATAACGTAAAATTCCGTCAAATTCTTTTCCCATAAATTTCTTTTTTCCCCATGCTCCGAATGCCTCAATGATCTTCTTTTCGGTATCTGCAATTAACGGAAAGAGAAAGGAATATTTTTCATGAAAGGATTTTTGTTTTTCTACGGGGTCTTTGCTTACTCCTATAATTTCATATCCCTGAGCTTGCAGCATTTTATAATTATCCCGCAGACTGCAACCTTCTGCCGTACAGCCGGGAGTATTGGCCTTGGGATAAAAATAAAGCACCAACTTCTTTCCTTTGTAATCAGAATATTTTATTGTCCTTCCTTCCTGATCTATCCCTTCAAAATCAGGCACTTTGTCTCCTGCTTTCAGCATAAATGAAGTTTTAATAACCGTGTGAAATTTAGTTGATTTGTTTTTTCAGGTTTTCTATTTCCTTTTCCAGTAGTTCTATCCTTTTCTCGTATTGTTCTATTAGTTTTTCAGAAAGTATATGAAGGGTTTCTACATAACCATAACCAACTGCATTATCTTTATTCACTTGATTTATTGTTTTATCTGAAAACAACAGTTCCTCCACTCCTACTTCCAATACTTCTGCCAAGTCATCCAGTAAACGGATATCCAGCCTGCTTTTCCCCGCTTCTATGTTGGAATAAGTTTTTTGGGAAATCCCTAACCGGTCTGCCAAATATTCCTGTGAGTAGCCTTTTTGCACTCTCAGTTTTCTTATTTTATCTGCTACTTCCATGTGGTAAAGTTAGCAAAAAAGAACCAAAATAATATGAAAAAAAGAATCTTAAACCAACCGTATATTAAAAATAAAAATTTACTAAAGAGTGGTAATTTTTTACTAAGCACCTAAGATAAAATATTTTAGTTTTATCATTAAGTATTTGATGTGTTTTTTAATACAATTTATATGTAAAATGAATAAAAATTGTTATATAAGTATTACAAATATAAATTTAGTGAATTTTTACATACTAATTTGAATAAATATTTTATAACGTAGTTAATATTTATGAATTATTTAATAAATAAGTGTAATGATTGAATTAACAACAATAGTTTAAAAATTTATTATTTTATTTTGGAATATATAAATTATTTTATATACCTTTATGCTCTATAAAAATACTTAGTTAATAAAGCAAAAAGAAAATGAACAAATGGGTATCAATTTTTGCATGGTGTGTGATAGGAATGTTTTCTATAAATAATAAATTTCATTTTGTATCTGAAAACACTATTAATTACCTGTTGATGGCGTTGATAGCGTCTTTTTTTTGGAATATAGTTGTTAATATCGTTAAAAAATAATAAATAAACTTAAAATTTAAAAATTATGAAAACGTTAAATGAAAATCAAATGGAAAATTTTACAGGCGGATGTATAAAGATATCTATGTGGGGTTATCTTGTTGCTCCACTTTCAGTTGCTCTTTGGAATGCATCTACTGGTTGTTAATTACTAAATAACATTAATATCAAAATAGTTATGAACAATAAAACCGTAAGAGATATTTTATCTATTCTAGCAGATATATGTATAATAGTTTTTGCTTTAGGTTGGATTATTAGGGATATTGTTAGTGGTTTAGGCCTTTGCCATTAATTCTTATTTGGATTTATAAGTTGTATTAAAATAAAGCCTAAAATTAATAAAGAGAAAGGATCATAAAAGCCATTTAGCTTTATTATTTACCTTTCTCTTTTACCATGTAATTTTTCTATAAAATCGTGAAAATTAATTGTTCTGAAATCAATATTCCTTTAATTTAACAATATCCCATAATTTCCCCCTTTCATGTTTAAAAATAATTGGCTGCATTTATTTGCTCTAACTGTATTCTATTTTGTTTTCACCTTTGCTTATGAAAATAGCCTGGTAACGGATTCCATGATCTTCAGATCTCTTTCGGGTGAATATTCGGCTGAAGTAATTACCCAATACATTCAGGCACAACACAAATGGCGTTGGTTATCTTATCTTTTAATTCCGGTTGTTTTACTGGTACGAACTTCATTAATCGCTTTTTTAATCCAAATAGCAGATTATTTTATTGAGGATAAGGATTATCCTTTCGCTGATTTCTGGAGGGTAACTTTAAATGCGGAATGGTGTATGGTAGCAATGGTTATGATAAAATTTTTCTGGTTTGTTTTTGTACAAACAGATTTTACTTTACAGGAAATAAATGACTTTGCTCCTTTAACCTTATATAGTTTAATCCGTAACAAAGATATGTTGGATTTATGGATGAGTTATCCTTTAAAAATCTTAAATATTTTTGAAATCGTTTATTGGATTATTCTGATTTATGGTGTGAAAAATATAATTAAACAATCTTTCGGCAAAAGCTTTGAAATTGTTTTACTTTCTTATGGATTAGGCCTTTTGGTATGGATTGCTGTCATAATGTACTTAATTTTAAACCTTACTTAATTATGAAAAAACCGGTTGGATTATTACTTTTCTTTTCCATTATAGCTTTCCTCTGCCTATTAGGGGTAAAAACGTATCAAAAAAACAAGGAAAAAAAGCAAGCAGAAATTACTACTCAACAAATTCCTGATTTTAAATTTCTTTCTCTTTCAGGAAAAGAATTTACCCTGAAAGATCTTTCTAAAAGAGAAAAAATTTTATTTGTGTTTTTTAATCCAAGTTGTGAATATTGTCAAATGGAAGCTAAAGAGTTTGCGAAAAATTATGGAAAACTCAGAAATATTCAGATTCTTTTTGTTTCCGGAGAACCTATAAATGAACTCAAAAAATTTTCTGAAACATATCAGTTAAGCAAAAAAACCAATATCATTTTTCTATACGACGACAAGGAATCATTTTATCACATTTTTAACGTAATTGGAATTCCTTATATGGTTTTATATGATGCTTCCGGTAATAAAATAAACACATATAAAGGTGGGGTAAACCTCGAAAAAGTCTTTAAAGATGCCCAATAATCTATCTAAAAAATCTTTAAAGAAAAGTTTTGTTTTACAACAAGACCAGTCGGATTGTGGAGTTGCTTGTTTATTAAGTATAATCCGTTTTTATAAAGGCACTAATTCGTTAGAAAATTTACGGAATTTAAGCAGTACAACTATTCGGGGAACAACCTTATTAGGATTATACCAGACCGCGAACCAATTAGGATTCAATGCAGAAGGTTGTGAAGCCGACATAAACTCTTTAATAGATCACAATGCTCCTGTTATCTTACATATTGAACCTCAACCCAATTTTGAACATTATATAGTTTGCTATGGTCATGAACATTCTCATTTTATTATTGGAGATCCTGCTATGGGTATTCAATTTATTTCTGCCGAAAAATTAGCCCAACTATGGAAGTCAAAAGTTTGTTTAACACTTGAACCTACCACGAAATTTGTTACATCAAAAAACAGGCAAAACCTTAAAAATCATTTTTTCCTAAAACTTCTAAAAGAAGATAAAAAATTGTTGCTGTTCAGCCTGATTTTAGGAACAGGAATAGCTTTATTAGGGATGGCCTTATCTTTGTTTTCTCAAAAGCTGGTTGATGATATTTTACCTAAACAGAAATTAAACAAGCTAATAGGCGGAATTATACTGTTGACAGCCATGTTGGCACTAAAAGTTTGTTTAACCGCCTTGCGGGAACAAACCTTAAACATTCAGTCAAAAAATTTTAATATTCGTGTTATTTCTGCTTTTTACAGCTCTCTTCTTTTTCTTCCTAAACCGTTTTTCGATACAAGAAAAATAGGAGAATTAACCGCCCGATTAAATGATACTGTAAGAATTCAAAGAACCATTCGCATTTTGGCTGGAAATTACATAATAGAACTTTTAACCCTTTTAGTTACAGCTTCTTTTCTTTTATATTATTCCTGGCAGTCAGGATTGGTTATCTTACTAAGTATACCATTGTATTTTTACTTGGTTTCCAGATATAATAAAAAAATCATTTCCTCACAACAACAAGTAATGCAAGATTATGCCTTAAATGAAGCTAATTACATTAGTTCTATGAATAGTATTACTACCATAAAAAATATGGGCAGAGAAAACTATTTTATAAAAAACAATCATAATTTTTTTAGTCAATACCAGAATAGTACATTCCAATTAGGAAAGATTAATATCCGGCTTTCTATATTGATAGGAATAGCGGGAGTTACTTTTATTATCTTCATACTCATTTTTAATACCATACAAGTATGGAACAAAAATCTGACTTTAGGTGAGTTTATGGCTATTATAGCAATGTCCGGTTCATTAATTCCTTCAGTTACAACCCTAGCATTAATCAACATTCCTTTAAGTGAAGCTAAAGTTGCTTTTGATCGAATGTATGATTTTGTTTCTATTGACAAAGAACAAGATAAAGGAATTAAAATCAATTCCATACAAAAAATAGAACTCAATAATTTATCGTTTCGTTTTCCGGGAAGAAATCTGCTTATTAATAATGTAAATTTATCTTTACAGAAACAAAGTCTGACTATTTTAGTTGGAGAGAGCGGAAGTGGCAAAACTACATTAAGTCAAATTTTACAAAAGTTTTATGCTTGTGATGAGAGAAAATATTATAGTAAACAACAAATATGACTTAAAAGAGATTTCTACAAGTAATTGGAGATCAAAATTAGGAATCATTCCACAAGAAATACATATTTTTAATGGTAATATTCTTTATAATATTGTTTTAGAAGAAACTTTTGATAGTGATCATTTAGAAAAAATAATTATCAAATATAATCTTTCTGATTTCCTGCAAATTTTTCCGAATGGATTGTACACTTTGGTAGGAGAAGAAGGAATCAATTTATCCGGTGGACAAAAACAAATTATAGGGTTACTAAGAGCTTTATATAAAGACCCTCAATTTTATATTTTAGACGAACCTACTTCTGCTTTAGATAAAAAATCTGAGCAACTGGTAGTTAACATTTTAAAAGAATTGAAAAAAGAAGCTATTGTATTACTTATAACTCATCATCTTCCTAATTTCAATTTTTTAGCGGATAATATTTATAAACTATCTTCGAATAAAATAGTAGAAAAAGCTGAACTTATATAAGTTCAGCTTTTTATCATTACTAATTTTTCTGATTATTCTTCTTCTCTTTGTAAAAGGAATCTGTAAATCAATCCTCCAACAATTGCTCCTGCAATAGGCGCTACCCAGAAAACCCATACTTGCTGCAGGTATTCTCCTCCTGCAAAAATTGCTTGGGAAAGAGATCTTGCCGGATTTACAGAGGTGTTGGATACCGGAATACTGATTAAGTGTATAAGTGTAAGCCCCAAACCTATGGCTATTCCTGCAAATTTTCCATTGGCAAATTTGTCTGTTGCACCCATAATAACCAGTAAAAAGAAAGCAGTTAACACAAATTCCACAAGGAATACGGAACAAAGGGAATAATGATCCGGAGATAAGTCTCCATAACCGTTAGAGGCAAATCCTCCTATATCCTTTCCGCTGGAAGTCAATGCAAAATAAAGCACTGCGGCCGCTACAATTCCTCCTAATACCTGGGCCAGAATATACGACACCAGATCTTTTCCGGAAAATCTTCCTCCTGCAAATAATCCTATGGATACGGCAGGGTTAAAATGTCCTCCTGAAATATGTCCTACTGCGTATGCCATAGACAACACGGTAAGACCAAAGGCAAGGGATACCCCTATAAAACCTACATGAGGCGCTGCGAAAACTGCTGTTCCGCATCCTCCTAAAACTAACCAAAAGGTTCCAAAAAATTCAGCAAATAATTTTTTCATTTTTTTGTTATTATAAATTATTGAGTATTCGATTTTTTTACTTTTTTGCTTTCAGAGGTTAGTTTTGCTGAATAAAAAAGATCTTGTTTTTTATTAAATTAAAAGTTCATCGTATTTTTTTATTGTTTTATATCCTTTGTTTCTGAAATATTCTTGGGATTGTTCCGTTTTTTCGGCCATAATAAAATCTCCTCCCCAAGCTCCCAAACTTTTTATGAAACCGGGATAATCGGGAAATAATCTTTCTTTTACTGTTTTTAATTCGATAAAATCAGAGATTTTATTCTCATGTTCAATCATCAACTTTTTAAATTTTTCAAAAGAACATTTGGGATCAATGATCTGTTGTGTTATTTCTGAAATATAATTAATGAGCTCCTGTGATTTTTCTTTTTGTTTGTAGTGTTTTATTCCCTCTCTGGTATTTTGTTTTTGATTCAAGTGTACAAAGAGTACATTGTCAGATAATTGAGAAGAAATAAATGCTTCTTTCACCTCCGGTTGTCCGTTCTGCAACTGATAGGTAATCGGTCCGTTTGCATCCGCACAGGCAATATCATATCCGCTTCCGCCAAAAGTTTTAGATAAAAGTTGATATGGATTAACTTTCGTCCATTTTGCAATGTTATTTATCAGGGTAGAACTGGAACCTAATCCCCAATCTTCCTGAAATTCAAGCTGAGTTTCACACTCATAACCAAAATCGTTCTGAAAGATGGGAGCACCTAATTCCTGAACCTGTAAAAATATATGTAACAAGGTTTCGGCAAATCCGGGATTGTTCGTTTTCTCGATTTTTTTATTTTTCCAATCCAGTAAACAATCAAACCATAATTCTCCGTTGTTTTTATATGCTAACCAGGTAATTTTATTATTTCTTTCCTGTGAAAAATCAATGTGCAAAGATTGCCCCAACTGAGTAGGAACCGCCAGAGCCAACGCTCCGTCCAAGATCACATATTCTCCTGTCAATAATAATTTGCCCTTACTTCTAAGTATTTTTACCGGACTCAAATTTTATCAGTTTAGTAAACTATATTAATTGGGCTAAAAGTACTACTATTTTTGATTTATGCAAAATATTTTTCTGCTTCTGTTATCGACTCGGGTTTTCCAACGTCAATGATATGTGCTGAATGCTGAAATCCCACGATTTTTTCTTTTCCCATTAATTCCATATAGGTCTTCATAATGGAAAACTTCCCCTGTTGAGTGATTTTTTTGAATATATAAGGATTAATCAGGTGAATTCCACTGAATGCCAAAGGAATTGAATTGTCTTCTGAATAAGGATTTACAAATATATTTTCCCGGGTATTCAGGTTTTTCCATCCTACCAACTGTTTATTTTCTTTGTTAAAAAATAATTTCCGGGAAGAATCCCGGTCTGAAACAGCTAAACTTACTACAGGATTATTTTCCTGATAAAATCGAATAAAGGAATTCAAATCCAGATCGGTAAGAATATCTACATTCATTACTAAAAAAGGTTTTTCTCCTAATAATTCTTTTGCTTTCAGCAATCCTCCTCCGGTTTCCAATACTTCTTTGGTTTCATCGGAAATTGTGATCTCACAGCTGAAATTTTCGTTTTCCTGAAGAAAGTTTATTATTTGTTCTCCAAAATGATGGATGTTAATTATAATCTCTTTTATTCCATAGGATTTGAGGTATTCTATATTTCTTTGTAAAAGGGTTTTATGGTTGATTTTCGCTAAGGCTTTGGGATGATTGTTTGTAAACGGTTTTAGTCGAGTGCCTAATCCGGCAGCAAAGAGCATGGCTTTCATCAATGTTTTTAATTAAAAATAAGGGTTAAAGGCTTCATCTAAAATGGTGGGTAAACTTACATGACCTTTTACTACGCATACTACTTCCACTCTGGCTTCTGAGCAAACTTTTTTGTCAGACAAACGAATAATCCTTTGGTTGAAGAAATAGCGGATTCCTTCTTTTTCCAGGGAATCTATCGTACAGGCAAATTCATTCCCTCCTGTAAGCGGACTCATATAACGTATGGTAATACTTATCATTACCAGATCAATGTTCTTTTTATGTAATTCGTAAAAATGCAGCCCATGACGTTCAAAAAACTCATGACGCCCTACTTCGTAATAATGCTGGTAATTGGCATTGTTTACAATCCCTTGTGCATCACATTCATAGTCCCGCACTTTCATATTGATTTCAAAAATTGAAGTATTCATGGTTTTGTTTTTGCCAATTACTTAAAAAGTAGTTCTAAGTTATAAAAATAATTTGATATTTATGGTGTATTCCTAATCTATGTGAAAAGATACCAAAGAATCCCGATATTTAAACGGAAATCTGTATATGGATTCAAAGGAGAGCTATAATAATCATATCCGGTAAAACTGGCATTAAAATGCTGTCCTTCTATAATAATCAACATTCTTTTAACTTTGAAATGGAGGAATATGTCGAGTACCGGGTATTCTCCAATATTGTAATTTTCTGTTCCTGTTTGTAATTTGAATTCATTGGTAACCGGAAAGAAATTCCTGGATCTGAATTTTGTAAAGTAATAGGCATTTACCCCAAATTGAAATTCGGCGTTGTTTTTAAATACTTTTGATTGATAATAGAGAGTTGCTCTTCCTACAAATTCGGGTAATGGTAAAATTTCCGAATTACTGGTTACTTTTTGGTAAGCCAAATTGGTTTCCAAATGAAATTTTTTGTACTGAAACGAGTTTTGCATTCCCACTTGTACGATATTTACTGGAGAATTCGATTGTTGGGGAAGATAATCTGCATCCAAATAGGTATAATTATCTATATCGAAAAACTGGGCGGAAATCCGTGTATTAAAGGGTTTAATGCGTAACGCTCCTCCTGCCTGAATAGTTCTTTCATTTTCAGGATTACTTACAAAATAATTGAACTTTTTGTAAAAACTCTGATTGTATAATAAGTTTAAAGAAGGAATCTGGGATTTGATTCCTAAATTGGCTTCTAAATAATAATTTTTAACGGGTTGTATGGTCAGGTGGTTATCCATAAAATAGGAGTTTTTAAACTGATCGCCTGTCATGGCTTCTGCCTGGGTTTTTAATACGATTCCTTCCTTCCAGTTGAAAGTAAGATTCCCTGCTGCTCCTACTCTTTCATCTGTCATGTTTTTAGGAAAGGTAATGCTGGGATCCACTATTTTATCGAAACTGAATTCTAAATGTTCGTATTTTAGTCCGGCTTCAAAATGCAGTTTATCGCTCCAATCAAAAACGGCTGTAGTCAGATTGGAAAGTTTTCTGAGTTTTTTGGTATTGTAATGACTTGCCAGATTCGCTCCGTCAAACATACTATTTCCCGGATTTACCGGATCATCTGCATAAAATGTATTCAGAGATTTTGTTTCATCGTAGGTGTAATGAGTACTTTCATAGGAAAATATGTTTTTCAGGGAAAGAGGATATTTTCCTTCTGATCCGATTATACCGAATTGTTGTCCTACATAAAATCTTCTTGTTCCGTATTTTGAAGTTACATCCTTCAAATTCACTTCCATCCGGTTCCTGCTTTTAAATCGGGAATCTCCGTCTTCAAAGTTCTGCGGATATTTTATTCCTCCGTTCTCTTCATTATCTGCATTGGTTACTAAGTAATGAGTCCATAGGTTGTATCTGTGATTTTTTGTATGGTAATTGGTTGTAAATAAAAGGGTATTATTGGAGGCTAATTGTTCCATATATTTCCCTGTTGATCTTAACCCTTTATACTGAATGGAATAATTCAACCGCGAATTGATGTTATGAGTAAATAAAGCAGAAAGCGAATGTCCTTGTTTGTATCCATTATTATATTGGAGCTCCGTCATGGGAGTTTGAACATCAAAATAACGGATATCTTCTGCCCGTAACAGATTATAGGATTTTCCCAACGGAGTTATATCTACGGAAGTTTTGATATTGGTAGTATATAGTAAAGGATTAAAGGTTTCCCCTATGTTTGAAAAAGGCATAGCTGTAAAACTATCCTTATAATTGTACATCCGGTTTTTATAGTACTTATCCAGAGTTAATACCGTATCGAAAATTACTTTGGGTTGATCTTCCGTCCAGTATTTATAGGATTGTATGGTAGGATTATAGTATTGTACGGAATCTTTTGATCCTGATTTTATATTGGATTCCACCACTTCCTGCTTCTTCTCTTCTTTTACTTGGGCAAAGGAGAAAAGACTTAAAAAAATGTATATGAAAAGCAGCTTTGTTTTAATCATCTTGAAAACAATATGCAAATATAAAAATAAAAAGCCGGCTTTGTTGCCGGCTTTTAAACTTATGTATTAAGGGTAACTAAATTATCATAAATCACCTTTCAGTCTATTCTGTTCCACATTAGGATTGGCATCTATTTCTGCCTGAGGTATTGGAAAGGTTAACCGATAATCTCCAAAAGGAATGGTCTCTCCAGTTGTTCCATCTATTTTCCTGATCGTCAAAGCCTGATTCCATCGTAGTAAATCCCAAGAACGGAATCCTTCTCCTACCAATTCCCAAGCTCTTTCATTCTTCAAATCAGTCATCGTAACGGATGATAGAGCAGCTACACCTCTTTGTGCCCGTATTTTATTAATTAAGGTCAATGCTTCAGAAGTTGATCCTCCACCTCCCATTAATATAGATTCCACCTGATTTAAAGCTACTTCTTCATAACGTACCATCTTTTGATTACAACTTCCGCTCTTATCCGGATTTTTTCCTTCTAAGAACATAGCAGTTGCTGATGCCTTATTAATCATTCCGTATTGTGCTCCTGATTGTTTTGTAACAGCTCTCACATCCCCTGCCTGATAAGTAGCTACAAAAGATGGCAGTAATCGGGTATTTCCATATCCTGTCCGCCAATAAATATAAGGCAAACCAGTAGTTCCTAACTGACTGGCAACTCCATACGCTAATTCAAAAATAGAATTCAACGATTCTATCTTCCAACTAATCGGATATAATCCTGCATCAATTGGAGTTCTACCAGGAGTAACCATATTAGCATACTGATATACTTTAGCATAATCTTCCTTATACAAATAATAACGGGACATTAATCCGGCTATTCCCTCTTTAGTAAGGGTAATGCTTCCTACTCCTGTATCGGAAATAGTGCTTAAAGCTGTATTAAAATCAGATTCTATCTGGGTATAACACTCATCCAACGTAGCTCTTGCCGGCTTAAAATTCATTACTTCTTCTGTTTTAGGAACTTCTAACACCAAAGGAACTCCTAATAAAGGAACTTGTCCACCTTTTCTTCCTGAATATTTTTGCCCATATAATTTAATCAAGTCAAAATATGCCAATGCCCGGATCGCATAGGCCTGAGCCTTAATATTGGTCACTGCTTCTGCTATTGCTGTTGGATCAGTAGTTGCTGCTGAACTGGTTATATTGGCATTAATTACAATGTTTGCATTGGAAATAACCCGATAAATAGCTCTCCAAGTATTTGATGCATAGGCATCAGTAGGACCTACTGTAAATGAAGCCGGGCTTAAAAAGCGACCGGAAGATCCTGTGGTAAACATTTCATCTGTCCCCCGTACTTCCCCGAATACAATATAATCGCGTCCATAATAATATTCATTCCTTCGCATTGTAGCATAGGTACCATTCATAAAAATTTGCAACTGCTCTACAGTAGTAATTGGTGTATCATCTATGATTTTATTCTGCTGTAACTGAGGATCGATAAAATCATCTGAACAGGAAAATACAGAAGTCATAGATACTAAAGCAAGTGCATATATAAGTATTTTTTTCATGATATTCTTTCTTTTTAATTAAAATTAAAATCCAAGGTTAACCCCTAATGTATAAGTCTTCAACACCGGCTGTTCAAAGTTTGTTCCTCCCCCATTCAGGTTTTGTTCCGGTTCCAGGTGTAGATTTCTCATATCTTTATCAAAACAATACGTCCAGATATTGGACCCTTTCAGATAAACTCTCAGATTTGTCAATCCTATTGCATTGATCATATCTTTAGGAAAAGAATATCCAACTGTTAAATCACGTAACCGAACAAAATCTCCATCATATAAAAACCGGGTAGAATTTGAATTGGATTTCGTTGAATTACCAAATACCGGCTGTGGGTTTTTAGCATTCGGATTATCCGGAGTCCAATAATCATGAGCAGCAGCATCATAACCTGCGTATTGCCCCATAAACTGTCCATCACTGGTAGTATAATTCCTCCATGCATCATATACTTTGAAATCGAAAGCTCCACTCAAAGTAAAAGACAAAGAAAATCCTTTATAGGCAAAATCCATACTCAACCCGGCATTATATTTAGGAACCGGATTCCCATGAATTACTCTTTGAGCAGTATCATAATTATTAGTTAGGAACTTCCCATTCTGATCATAATAAATTATTCCTTTATCTATTAAAACTTGTACGGCTTGTAAAGCAGGGTCAGGTGATGTACCACATCCTCCACTCTGAATACAAGTATTATATTGTTGTTCCAACACCGAGTTGTTTACTTCCCATTGTCCTACTCCCGTATTCGGATTTACTCCTGCCCAGGTTCTTAAATACCAACTATTCACAGCTTCTCCTTCCCTTACAATATTTATTCCCGTTACATTGTCTCCTAACGGCAGACTAGTTACTTCATTTTTAATATAAGAGAAATTTCCGGAAATATTCCAGGTAAATCCACTCTGGGTTTTTACCGGAGTGAAGCCTAAATCCACTTCCACACCTTTGTTTACCATATTTCCAATATTAGTTAATACAGTACTAAGTCCACTTCTATCTGTTGATCCTGTTGCTAAGCTAACAAATCTACGCATAATCAAATCTGAAGTCTTCTTATTAAAGAAAGAGGCTGAGAATGTAAATCTATTATTAAAGAAACCAGATTCAAAGCCTAAATCCCATTGTTTTACTCTTTCCCAGGTAAAATTTCGGTCTCCATACTGATAGATATAAGCTCCCGCATAGTCATTGTAATTCAGATCATATCCATATAAAGGAAACGAGTTTATATCATCATAATTTAATTTATTCCCCAATTCCCCATAGGAAGCTTTTAATTTTAACAGATTAACTGAAGTAGCATTCTTCATGAATGATTCGTTGGAAACAACCCAAGAACCTCCTACAGACCAAAAAGTCCCCCATTTATTCCCTGAATAAAAATTATTTAAAGCTTCTTCCCGTACTGTGGCATCTAAGTAATATCTTTTTGCATAATCGTAGTTCACATTCGCTGCATAAGCTACCCGAGTAGAATTATATCCGTTTCCTCCAATGGATTCCATTTTAACGAAAACATCCGGTTGGTATAGACTAAATTCTCCCTGAGATGTATTGGATGTATATAAATATCGGTATTCCGATTTATAGGCTTCCTGAATCAAACGAGCATCAAAATGATGATCTTCCCCTAAGTTAAAGGTATAATTCAAAATATTCTGCAGGTTCCAGTTAAACAAACGTGTTCTGGCTTCCTGAAGTCTTCCTCCTACCTCCCCCATTCCATCTCCGGAAATCGGATTATTATATTGTTCTCTCTCCAAATTAATATATTCTGGAGCAAAGTTTAGAATGTATTTTAAATTGTCTAAAATTTTGTATTCTCCCTGCAAATTTCCAAAGAAACGTGCCGTTTTAGTCTGGGTATAGTCATTTTCCAATACATACAACGGATTAAATTGTCCATTGCTTAATCTTCCATCTTCCCCTATATTGATAATAGTTTTCTGAGGATCAAGATAAGCAGGA
Organism: Apibacter sp.; assembly: GCA_031552575.1. Classification (GTDB taxonomy): domain Bacteria; phylum Bacteroidota; class Bacteroidia; order Flavobacteriales; family Weeksellaceae; genus Apibacter. Next base: position 176,008 of record JAVBMH010000004.1, read on the forward strand.
TCAGAAGGAAGGTTAAAATATTTGGATAATAACGGATTAGAAAAATATCCTCCAGCCAATACACTGTTTTGTTTGGTATAGGCGGCATTAATATCATATCTCAATGTCAATCTATCTGTAGCTTTATATTCCATTCCCAATCTTCCCGCTATCCGATCAAAATCCGTGTTTTTCACTACCCCGTCCTGAGAGAAATAATTTAAGGACGAAACATAGGTCATCCGATCCGATCCTCCGGAAACTCCTAAATTCACACTGTTTTGTGGGGCTGCACTTCTTTCCACCAAGTCTCCCCAATTAGTAGGTGTTGGAGTTAACGGATTTGTGGGATCCCATAAAGCACCATATCCAATAGGCACCAAGCTATTATTAATATAATTTATTGCCTGCTGATCTGTAGAAAACCCTCCAGCATTTTTAACTGATTCCGTATATAATTTATTCCAGTTTTCACCAGTAATAGGTTTTGCTCCTTTTACTGCTTTTTGATTCGCTCCAGTTTCAAAATCCAACGTAAATTTGGCTTTTCCTTCCCGTCCTCTTTTGGTTGTAATTACAATTACCCCCGCACCTGCATCTGCTCCATATAAAGCAGTAGCTGCTGCATCCTTTAATACCGTATAAGATTCTATATCATTAGGGTTAATAGTAGATAATACGTTAGTAGAAGGATCTGTTGTAGAACGGTTTCTATCTGAAGTTAATGATCCTGAAGAAACCCGCACTCCATCAATAATATAAATCGGGTTGTTATTCCCTGTAACAGAGGTTACTCCCCTTAACCGTACCTGAGCCAATCCTCCCGGTTGTCCATTAGCAGAGGTTACATTCATCCCAGAAACCCTTCCTGCTAAGGCCTTATCAAATGAAGCTGATGGAGAAGCTGCTATATCTGCTCCTTTCACTACAGTTGCCGTACCTACTACTTCTTTGGCATCTCTGACCCTTCCGAATCCTAATACCACTACTCCTTCCAAATCCTTCACTTTTTCATCCGGTTTTGGATATGTAAATGTAATATTGTCCGAAGTAGCAGTTACTTCCTTGCTTACATCATCTAAATTGGTAATTACCAACACATCTCCAACCTTACCTGATGAGAGTTCAAACTCTCCGTCATCATTGGTTCTTGTTGAGACGTCTGTTCCTTTAATTTTTACTTTTGCACCCATGGCAGGTTGGCCATCGGCTTCCTGTACTTTTCCTTTGATCTGAGCAAAAACCAATTGGCCTGTCAGTAACAAGGCAAGCACACTTAAAATTTTAAGTTCTTTCCTCATACAATAATTTATACTTAGTTAAACCGCAAATCTCTAACATTTTTTTAAGAAAACCAAAAAAATTATTAAGATTCCTTAACATATTGCACAAATACGATGAGTTTGTTTTTTATAGTCGATATTTTATAACAAAATAGAGGGTATTTAGCCTATTTATCTTGATTTTTATAACAATGTCGCACAAATAAAAAAGGTCACTCAACTCATTGAACGACCTTTTTTTATCTTTTAATTCTTTTTAAATCTTTAACTTCTTCTTAACTTCTATTTCTTCGAATACTTCTAATAAATCTCCTATCTGGATATCGTTGTAATTTTTGATATTTAATCCGCATTCGTATCCTTTGGTTACTTCTTTTACATCATCCTTGAATCTTTTCAGACTTTCCAGTTCTCCGGTATAAACTACAATTCCTTCCCGAATAATCCGTATTTTGGAATTTCGTGTGATTTTTCCGTCTAATACCATACATCCGGCAATGGTTCCCACTTTTGATATTTTGAATGTTTCCCGAATTTCCACATTTCCAATAATCTGTTCTTTGATTTCCGGTGAAAGCATTCCTTCCATTGCTTCTTTTACATCGTTGATAGCATCGTAGATAATGGAATAGGTTCTAATTTCAATTTCTTCTTTTTCTGCCAAATCTCTTGCGCTGAGATTCGGACGAACATTAAATCCTATCAATACGGCATCTGAGGCAGCAGCCAATAGAACATCAGATTCTGTAATCTGTCCTACTCCTTTGTGTATTATATTTACCTGAATCTGGTCATTGGATAATTTCTGCAAGGAATCTGTCAAAGCTTCTACGGAACCATCCACATCTCCCTTGAGAATTATATTTAATTCTTTAAAGTCTCCTAGTGCAATTCTTCTTCCTATCTCGTCTAAGGTAATATGTTTTTGGGTTCTGATGGATTGCTCTCTCATTAATTGCCCTCTTTTATTAGCTATCTGTTTTGCTTCTCTTTCATCTTCAAAAACTCTGAACTTATCTCCAGCTGTTGGTGCTCCGTCCAACCCTAAAATCGTTACCGGCACGGAAGGTCCTGCTTCTTTCATAGGATTCCCTCTTTCGTCCAGCATAGCTCTTACTTTTCCATGATGTTTTCCTGCCAATAGGTAATCTCCTACACGAAGAGTTCCTGTTTGTACCAGAATGGTAGAAACATATCCACGTCCTTTATCTAAGGAAGCTTCTATAACAACTCCACTGGATAATTTGTTAGGGTTTGCTTTTAAATCTAATATTTCTGCTTCTAATAAAACTTTTTCCAGTAATAAGTCTACATTATTACCAAATTTTGCAGAAATTTCCTGAGACTGAATGTTTCCTCCCCAATCTTCAACCAATAAATTCATCTGGGAAAGTTCTTCCTTAATTTTATCGGGATTGGAGTTGGGTTTATCTATTTTATTGATGGCAAAGATCATAGGAACTCCTGCTGCCTGTGCATGGCTGATTGCTTCTTTAGTTTGAGGCATCACATTATCATCTGCTGCCACTACAATGATAGCCAAGTCGGTTACCTGAGCACCACGGGCACGCATCGCGGTAAATGCTTCGTGTCCCGGAGTATCTAAAAAGGTTATTCTTTGTCCATTGGATAGTTTTACATTGTATGCTCCGATGTGCTGGGTAATTCCTCCTGATTCACCGGCAATTACATTGGCTTTTCTTATATAGTCCAAAAGTGAGGTTTTCCCATGGTCCACGTGTCCCATAACTGTTACTATAGGAGCTCGTGCCACTAAATCTTCCGGATTATCTTCTTCTACTTCTGTAGCGGATTCTTCTACTTCTGTATCTGTGAATTCTATTTTATATCCGAATTCGTCGGCTACCAATACCATAGTATCTGCATCCAACCGTTGATTCATGGTAACCATTACACCTAAGGAGAAACATGCGGAAATAATTTCTGTTGGGGAAACATCCATTAAGCTGGCCAATTCATTTACAGTAATAAATTCCGTAACTTTTATGGTATTATCTCTGCTTTCTTGTTCAAATTGTTCTGCTTCCTGTTCTCTTCTTTGAATTCTTTTATCTCTTCTGAATTTGGAGCTTTTGGATTTTCCTCCTTTGGAAGTTAATTTTTCTAATGTTTCTTTTATCTGGTTTTTTACTTGTTCATCGGTTAGTTCAACCGGACGTACATTCCTATTTCCTCCTGCATGACCTCTTCTATTTCCTTGGGTATTATTCCCTCCTTTTTTGAAATTTTTATTCTTATCTTGTCCTTGTCCGCCTTTTTTATCTCCATTAATAGTTTTGGCTACAGCATTAACATCTACTTTGGAATCTTTTACAATTCTTTTTCTTTTCTTTTTTTCTGCGGAGGAATCTTCTTTGTTTACTTTTTTAGGTCGTTGAAATTGTGTTAAATCAATTTTTTGCCCTGTCATTTTCGGACCATCCAGTTTTTGGTACTGCGTGGTTATTCTCTCCGGTTCGTCTGTTTCTGTAATCGATTCTGTCTGTTTCTCCGGCTCTATTTTTTCAACTATAACTGGTTTCTCTTCTTTAACAGGTTCTTTTTTTTCCAGGACTTCTTTGTCTTTTGACTTTTTTACCGGATGTATTGGTTCTTTTGCTCTTTCCAGTTCTTCGGGAGATATTTTACCAACAATCTTAATTCCTGGTGATTTTTCTTCGGTTATTTCTTCTTTTTTTTCTTCTGCAGATGGAGAAACCAGAGGTTCTTCTTCCTGAGCTATATTTTTTTTGCTTCTCGGCCCATCCAGGTCTATCTTTCCTAATGTTTTAGGTTTTGATATTTCTCCTGCTCTTGCTTTGATGACTTCCGGCTGAATTGGTTTTTCTTCTTTTTTCTTTTCTGGAATTTTATTGATGACCACATCTAAGGAAGCGTCTTTTTTTAGTTTGTCTTCTGAAAATTCAGTAACTAATAATTTAAATGCTTCCTGATCTAACTTAACGTTAGGGTTTTTCTCAATCTCAACATTTTGGGAATGCAAGTATTCCACTGCTCTGTCAAGAGAGATGTTTAGGTCTTTTATTACTTTACTTAATCGAATACCCGACATATTATATTTTGTGTTATTCTAATTTTCTGCAAATATGATAATTTCTTTGAATGTAATGTGTTATCACTCTTCAAATTCTTCTTTTAAAATACGAATCACATCCAGAACGGTTTCTTCTTCCAGATCCGTAAGTTCTAACAGGTCATCTACATCCTTTTCCAACACTGACCGTGCTGTATCAAGTCCTACTTTCTTAAGTTCTTCTATGATCCAGCTATCAATTTCATCGGAAAATTCTGTTAATTCTATATCTTCTTCTTCTGGTTCGTCTCTTCGCACATCTATTTCATACCCTGTCAGCCAACTGGCAAGTTTGATATTCTGCCCTCCTTTTCCAATGGCTTTGGAGACTTCTTCCGGTCGCAGGTAAACTACTGCGTGTTTGCTTTCTTCATTTATTTCCATAGAGGAAACTTTTGCCGGACTTAATGCTCGTTGAATGAACAGTTGTTGATTGTTGGTATAGTTGATTACGTCTATATTTTCATTTCTTAATTCGCGTACGATGGAATGGATTCTTGATCCTTTCATCCCTACACAAGCTCCTACAGGATCTATCCTATCATCATAGGATTCAACTGCAACTTTTGCTTTTTCTCCTGGTATGCGAACGGTCTTTTTTATGGTAATAAGCCCGTCATAGATTTCAGGAATTTCAAATTCAAACAGTTTTTCCAAAAATTTAGGTGAAGTTCTGGAAAGTACTATCTGAGGTTTTCCTCCTTTCAATCCTACTTCTTCTACTACGGCACGAACAGTTTCTCCTTTTCTGAAAAAATCGGAAGGAATCTGATTTTCTTTGGGAAGAATCATATCGTTTTGTTCTTCATCCATCAAAATCACTTGTTTGTGTCTTATATGATGTACTTCTCCATTCACAATCTCTCCTTCTATGGATTTGAATTTTTCGTACAGGTTGGAGTTGTCATATTCTGCTATTTTAGTATTCAATACTTGTTTAAAAGCCAGAATATTTCTTCTTCCCAGTTCGTTAAGTTCTATCTTTTGTGTGTATTCTTCTCCTACTTCAAAACTTGGATCAATTTTTTTGGCTTCGCTGATCTCCATCTCCAACAAGTCATCTTCAGACATTTCATCTTCTACAATCTTTCTGTTCAAATATATTTCCAAGTCTCCTTTATCGGGATTTACAATAACATCAAAGTGATCGTCAGAACCATATCTTTTTCTTAAAACGGTTTTCATGGATTCTTCCACAATAGCCATCAGGGTGATTCTGTCTATATTTTTTTCGTCTTTAAAATCTGCAAACGACTCGATTAATTCTATGCTATCCATTGATTCGTTTATTTAAAATTTAATGATAATTGTTGCTTTCTTTATTTTATTATAAGGTATTTGTTCTTTTACTTCTACTGTTTCTTTTCCTTTCCCCTTTTCCTTTGGTCTTCTTTCTTTCCAGGAAAGTTCTATTTCTTCTTCATCTGCTTTTTCCAAAACTCCGCTTATTTCTTTTTCTTCAGCTGTAATCACCTTCAATTCCCTGCCTATATTTTTTATATATTGTCTGGAAATTTGTAATGGACTTGTTGCTCCTGCCGAATAAACCGACAATTCAAAGTCTGCTTCTTCTCTATCCAGGTTATTTTCTATTGCCCTACTACAATCCAGACAATCCTGAATAGACACTCCTTCATCTCCATCAATAATCACTTCAATCTGATTAGTTGGCGAAACTTTACAGGAAATCAGAAACAAGTCTGTTCTTGTTTGTAAAAATTCTCCTAATAATAAGTTTACTTTACCTTCTAATGTCATAATTATTTTTTACAAGAACTTAATTCACTGACAAACAATGTGTTGAATTTTATTTTCTCAACTAATATGTACAAAAAAAAGCCTTCTGTAAATAGGCTTTCATGAATTCTTTAAGTCCCAAAAACGTTGCAAATATAATAAAAATTTTTGAAATATTAAAAATATTAACACTCTAAGTGTAAGATAATCACTATCATTTGTTTTTATCTGGAAAATTCCGCCATATCTATTTTCAGAGAAAATATATTGGAATATAGAGCTACTGAGGCGTTTCCTATATTGGTAAGTGCATAATCTATGGTTATACCTTTATATCTAAATCCTATACCGGCATTGGGTTGCAAGGTTAACTTTCTTGAATTGTCAAACTGGGTTTCATATTGCATATTATTAAACCCTGCCCGGAGGAAAACAATATTGTCATAATTGAATTCAACTCCCATAGATGGAGACATGCTTAATGCACTTGATGAAACTAAGTCATTGGTTTTGGAAAATTCAAAATTTAAATTTGCTTCTGCCAGTATTCCCGCTTTTTCACCAAGATTGAATTTCTTTGCCGCTCCTAATTTTAATTTGGGCATGGTTAATTCTATGTTGTCATCAGGAGCTTCATTCAACACTTCTCCGTCTATTTCCATTTTATTCAATTCCTTTTTATTGACAGACCAGACATTGAAAGTTGTGGTGATATCCCGTGCCATAACTCCAAAATAGAAATTGTCCTGAGTACGATACTGAAGTCCAGCATCAATTCCAAAACCATAGGCGTTGGCAAATTTCCCTATATGACGATAAACAATTTTTGCACTTGCCCCTACGGAAAGATTGGGATCGTTAAAAAGATTTCCTGCATAGGAAGCCATCAAGGCATAATCCGCAGCAGAAAAACGGGTTATTTTGTTATAATCTATATTTCCCTGATTGTCTATTAACTGGGTGGTATTCATAATATCATCCACTGCAAAGCGATATAATGAAAACCCTATGGTTCCTTCCGTTCCTCCATTCAATGGGATAGCTGCCGCTGCATATTCGTATTTGGCAATGGACTGGAAATATTCGGCATGCATCAATGCTCCCTGCCACGAATCGGTCACCTGAGTCAATCCTGCCGGATTCCAATAACCTGCATTAACATCAGATACATTGGCCACTACGTTATTCCCCATTCCAAAAGCGCGGGCGTCTGCCCCTATATTCAAAAACTCATTGGAATATTTCCTGAACTGAGCATTGGAGAAAAGTACCATTTGAGTAATCAGCCCTATAGTTAATAATGTTTTGTATAAATATTTTTCTTTCAATAGTATAATAAAAATGATTTATGCAAAAATAAACTATTCTTTGAACGGAGAAAATATGTTTTTTATTACTAAAATTTTCTATTTTAAAATTCATAGTTTTGTAATGTTTAAAACATACCTGATATCAGCAATGAAACATCTTCCCAACATACTTACTCTTTCCAATTTATTTTGTGGTAGTATGGCTTGTATATTATTGATTGAAAGTGAAAATAATCTTTTACTTTCTATAGTATTAGTGTGCTTGAGCTTGATTTTCGATTTTTTTGATGGTTTTGTTGCCCGATTAACAAAAAGCAACGGAGAGTTTGGAAAGCAACTGGACAGCCTAGCAGATATGGTTACATTCGGACTTTTCCCCGGAATTATCATGATGCTTATGTTAAAGACTCCCATCTATAATTATTTTCCGGGGCATTCTGATGAAATGACTGCTTTATTCTTTTCTGATTTCCTGAAATATACTGGATTGTTAATCACTTTATTTTCAGCATTGCGTCTGGCAAAATTCAATATAGATACAGATCAGGCTTATTATTTCAAAGGACTTCCAACTCCTGCTAATACCATTTTTATCACATCCTTGATATATATAAAACAAAAATATAATTTTGATTTACTATCCAACATCTGGATACTTCTAAGCATCACCTTGTTATCTAGCTGTCTTTTAGTAGCTAACCTTCCTTTGCTAGCACTAAAATTCAAGAATTTCAAATGGAAAGATAATTCTCTGGTTTTTTCTTTCTTACTAATATGTGTTATTCTCATTGCTGTATTAAAAGTAACAGCTATTCCTTTTATCATTCTCATTTATATTATTCTTTCAATCATATTCAGAAAAAAAATTACCTCTCATGGAACTAAGACTACATAAATCCATCTGCTTTTTTGATCTGGAAACTACCGGAATCAATGTAAGCAAAGACCGGATTGTTGAAGTAAGCATTTTAAAAGTAAATCCAAATCAGTCTAAGGAAAGCAAAACCTGGCGGGTTAACCCCCTGATTCCCATCCCTAAGGAATCTTCCCTGATTCATGGAATTTATGACAAAGATGTTGCGGAAGCTCCTACTTTTAAAGAAATAGCTCCTCAGGTACTGGAAATGATTAAGGATTCTGATCTTGCCGGTTATAATTCCAACCGGTTCGATATTCCTTTATTAGCTGAAGAGCTTCTCCGAAATGATTTTGAATTCGACATTAAAAAACATCGACCTATTGATGTTCAGGTTATTTTCCATAAAATGGAACCACGAACTCTTTCGGCTGCTTATCGGTTCTATTGCAAGGCGGAATTGGAAAACGCACATTCTGCTTCGGCCGACACTTATGCCACCTATGAAGTACTGAAAGCTCAGGTAGAAAAATATGAAGAAGTAAAAAATGACATTAAATTTTTACATGAGTTCACTACCCAAAATAAAAATGCTGATTTAGCAGGTTTTGTAGGAATTGACAAGAACGGAGATGAAATCTTTAATTTCGGAAAGTACAAAGGAAAAAAATTAACAGAAGTATTTATGACTGATATGGGATATTATTCCTGGCTGATGAATGCTGATTTCCCTTTGTATTCTAAAAAAATATTTACACGTGTTAAATTAAAGAACGGATTATGAAAATTATTTGTGTCGGGAGAAACTATATTGACCATGCCAAGGAATTGAATAATGAAATTCCTAAAGAACCGGTATTATTCTTAAAACCGGATACGGCTATTATAAAATCAGGAGAAGAATTTTATATCCCTGAATTCACTAATGATCTGCATCACGAAGTGGAAATATTGCTAAAAATTTCCAAAGCAGGAAAATATATTCAGTCTGAATTTGCCAAAAACTATTATTCAGAAATAGGATTGGGCATTGATTTTACTGCCCGTGATCTGCAAAATAAACTGAAAGAAAAAGGATTGCCCTGGGAAAAAGCTAAAGCTTTTGATCATTCTGCTTTGATAGGAAAATTCGTTCCTAAGGAAAATTTTGATTTAACCAGCCTGAATTTTTCTCTTACTAAAAATGGAAATATTCAGCAACAGGGAAATACTTCTGATATGATTTTTTCCTTCGATCATCTGGTTTCTTACATTTCTCAGTTTTTTACTTTAAAAGTCGGAGATATTATTTTTACCGGAACTCCGGAAGGTGTTTCCAAAGTATCGGAAAATGACTATCTGGAAGGTTTTATTGAACAGGAAAAATTTTTTGAATTACACATAAAATAATCCCTTCCCTTCTGGATATTATTTTGTTGACAACTCACTATCTTTTGGTGCATTATTTTCATCATCATTATAAAATCAATATAAAATATAAGTCAATTGCAATTACTTTAAATTAAGTTGATATATTAAAAAGTATTTACCTACTTTTGATCTTGTTTTTATATTTAAAAAATTTATTATTACTCAATAAATCAGATTTATATAACGTTACTAACTCTAAAATAAATTGATCGTTTATGATAAAGCAACCTTCGTATATTTTTGGGGCCTCAAACAAACCCCTTTTGGGAGACACCATAGGACAAAATCTAAAAAAGACAGTACAGAAATTCCCAGAAAGGGATGCTCTTGTTTGTATCAAGCAAAATTACAGAGCTACTTATCAGGAATTTTGGGATCAAACCACTATTGTAGCAAAAGCCCTTATTGCCAACGGAGTTATTTTAGGGGACCGGGTAGGAATCTGGGCACCTAACCGTTATGAATGGGTAATACTACAATATGCCACTGCCCGGATTGGGGCAATTTTGGTAAACATAAATCCTGCTTACCGTACCAACGAATTAAAATTTGTCTTAAAACAATCCGGAGTGCGTCTTTTAGTTTCAGACTTAGTTTTTAAGACCAGTGATTATAAAAGGATGGTGGGTAAAGTAGTAAAATATTGTAATGAATTGAAAGAAACCATTTTTTTCGATGATAACTGGGATGAATTTCTACTATCTGCTTCCACCGTTTCAGATGAAAGATTGGAACATTTTGAAAATATGGTACAATTTGACCATCCGGTAAATATCCAATATACTTCAGGAACTACCGGATTTCCGAAAGGAGTTACACTTTCCCATCATAATCTGGCAAATAACGGCTATTTTATAGGAGAAAGATTAAATTATACGGAAAAAGACCGGGTTTGTATTCCTGTTCCTTTCTATCACTGTTTCGGCATGGTAATAGGAAACCTGGCTTGTACCACCCACGGTGCCTGTATGGTGATTCCTAATGAAAGTTTTGATCCGAAAACTACTCTGGAAGCCGTTCAAAAAGAAAAATGCACTTCCCTTTATGGAGTTCCTACCATGTTCATTACAGAGTTACAACTTCCTGATTTTGATGAATATGATTTGACTTCTCTGCGTACCGGAGTAATGGCTGGATCTCCTTGTCCGGTTGAAATTATGAAACAAGTGCAATCCAAAATGTATATGAAAGAAGTTTCCATTTGTTATGGTATGACTGAAACTTCTCCGGTTTCCACCCAAACTATTATTGGAACTCCATTAGGTAAACAAGTAAGCACGGTAGGAACTATTCAGGATCATCTGGAAATTAAAATAATCAATCCGGACACCGGAGAAATTGTAGAAAGAGGAGTTCCCGGTGAAGTTTGTACTCGCGGATATTCTGTAATGCTTAAATACTGGAATAATCCTAAGGCAACAGAAGAAGTTATTGATGAGGGAAGATGGATGCACACCGGAGATCTGGGAATTATGGATGAGGAAGGATATATTAATATTTCAGGAAGAATCAAAGATGTAATTATTCGCGGAGGAGAAAATATTTCTCCGAGAGAAATTGAAGAATTCCTACATACTTGTCCGATTATAGAAGATGTCCATGTAATAGGTGTTCCGAGTGAAAAATTCGGTGAGGAAATTATGGCCTGGGTAAAAATTAAAAATGATGAAATTGCAGATTCCGATGATCTGATACGTTTCTGTAAAGATCAAATTGCCCATTATAAAATCCCAAGATACTGGAAATTTGTAAATTCTTTTCCTGCTACAGTAACCGGAAAAATAAGAAAAGTGGAAATGCGGGAAATTTCGGTTAAAGAACTGGGATTGGAAAATTTACTGAAAGTAAAAACCTCTTAAAGATAGTAAATTTGTAAAAAGTAAGATGTAAAATGTGTTTCTGAATCGGGAAAATCTCACTTCAAAAGACTTCTTACATCTTACTTTTTACTTTTTTTCATTTATTTGGCCTTGTATTCTAAACAAATAGTAATATTGGCTGTTTTGTTTTTTGAGGATGTATTTAAAGAATAATCTTCATCAGAAGAATTAAAAGTACATCTGAAATTATTAAAATTCCTATTTACACTATCATTATATGTATTGATTTATTATAATTTATTATAACTTCTATTCTTGAATGCTTTTACATGATAAAATTCAGCAGAATACAACCCTGTCAAACACTGTTTTTTAAATACATTTGCGAGTTTAAATAATAAAATCATAGTAATGAAAAGATTATTAGTATTATCAATGCTCTTTCTAAGCATTTTCAGCTTCTCTCAGAATGTAAAAGTAAAAAAAGGAGAAATACAGGTAGACGACAAACCTGTAGCCAAAATGGAGAAAAAGGACAAAGTATATGTTATCAGCTCCCTCAGTGGAACTCCTCTTTTCACTGCAGTAATTACCGATATTACCCCTTTGAAGAATGTTGCCTCCAAGCGTTGGCTACAGCTTACCGGCAATAATGGGAATGTTAGGGAAGTCGCCATTGAAAAATCAGGGGGATTTACATTTAGCAATGAAAGATTCTTGTGTGAAACCTTAATACGCAATGCGGGGTTTTTATTTCCCAACACAGTGAACGAAGTTGCAGTGAATGAATTTTTTCAAACCGAGGACAGAAGTATTTCTAAGGCAGAAGATATTATTCTGGAAGCATACAAGAAAAACGTTCATAGGGAAGATTCTCTGGCAAAGGCTAACAACTTAGTTCTAGATGATTCGGGAAATATAAGTGCCAACGGCAAAAAAATAGGATATCTGGTTCGCAAAACATCCAATGGTTCCGCACCGGGTATAACAAACTATACTTATATAATTATGGATATTAATAAAACCTCTATAGCCCAATTGGATTTTCCAGTAGCAGTCAACGCACAAAATAATATAATGGGAAAACTATTGCTAAAAACCTATGATAATCAAGAAACTGTTATCAGAGAAAATTATATATTGGAAAAGATCAAATATGATAATGTAGCAATAAGGGCAATTAGATGGCTGTATACAAACGGATATACATTAGGAGATATGAGTGGTTTAGTGAAGTAGACCAAAATTATGACAAAGTAGCAGGTTAAAACGAAAAATAAAGTTATAAATAAACACAAAGCCGGACCTGTGGTCCGGCTAACTTATGAATAACATTTCTACTTGGCTTCGTATTCCAATCGAATAGTGATATTGGCTGTTTTATTTTTTGAGGATGTATTAAAAGTTCCTCCCCAGGAATAATCTTCGTCGGAAGAATTCTGAGCGGTAATCTGAAAAACTCCCATTGTTGCTCTTTTCAGTTTTCCTAGTTTCCCTCCTGCGTTTTCAGCTATTTCTTCTGCCCTTTTCTTAGCATCTTTGGTCGCATCAGCAATCATCTGAATTTTCAAATCTGCTAATTTTGTATAATAATAGGCTGGTGCCGGCGAAGAAAGTTCCACGCCGCTATTAATTAATTCAGTTATCTGACGGGAAAGATTTTCTACTTTCTGCACATCTTTGGATTCTATGGTTACGGATTGATCCAACTGGTATCCGGAAAAAACAGAACGGCTTCCACCACCTTCATAATTATAATATTCATATTGTTTGTTGATATCCACAGCTGAAAAAACAATATCTTTTTCAGTAAATCCTTTAGATAATAAATATTCTTTTATTTTCTGCCTGTCTTGCCCCAATTCCGCATACGCTTCTTTTAAATCCATACTTTTTTTGGAAAAACTTCCATTCCATACGATAAGATCAGAAACAAAATCTTTGGTTCCCAATCCGGTAACAGCAATGGAACTAGCCTGATTTCTGTTTTTAAAGGAAGTTCCTAAAAAATAGGCTGCAAAAATAACTGCAATGGCTATAATTATAGTTGGTAACAATGTCTTGGAATCTTTCATATTTTTTGTTTTTTAGTTAAAAAATAATATCGCGATTTTATTATTTCAAATATACAAAAAAAGAGCACCTGTTTTTCAGATGCTCTTTCTATTTTGATTGATTCTTTGTTTTTCTTATAAAGTATTGATATTATTCAAATCTTCAAAAGATTGTTCCAGTCTTTTTACAAAATCTTCTTCACATTTACGAACCCAAACTCTTGGATCGTAGTATTTTTTATTTGGTGCATCTGCTCCTGTCGGATTACCCACTTGTGTTCGCAGATATTCTATATTGGTTTCTACATAATTTCTTGCTCCTTCAGTATAAGCGAATTGTAAATCTGTATCAATATTCATTTTTACTACTCCATAGCTGATCGCTTCGCGGATTTCTTCTAAGGAAGATCCTGAACCTCCATGGAATACAAAGTTGATCGGTTTTGCTCCTCCTCCGATTTGTTTTTGAACATATTCCTGTGAGTTATGTAAGATTTTAGGTTCCAATTTTACATTTCCCGGTTTGTAAACTCCATGAACATTTCCGAATGCGGCTGCAATGGTAAAATCAGGACTTATGGCATTCAACACCTGATAGGTTCTATATACATCTTCCGGTTGTGTGTATAATTTGGAACTGTCCACTCCGGTATTATCCACCCCGTCTTCTTCTCCTCCGGTAACACCTATTTCCACTTCTAACGTCATTCCTATTTTGGTCATTCTTTCAAAATATCTGGAAGAAATTTCCAAGTTTTCTTCCAGTGATTCTTCTGAAAGATCCAACATATGAGAAGAATATAATGTTTTCCCTTCTTTTTTGTAGAATTCTTCATTGGCATCCAGTAACCCATCCATCCAAGGCAGTAATTTTTTGGCACAATGGTCTGTATGTAAGATTACGGTTGCTCCATACGCTTCTGCCAATGCGTGTATATGTTTTGCTCCTGCTATCGCCCCTACTACATCTCCTCTTACATTTGCATTTTTAAAACCTTTTCCGGCATTGAACTGAGCCCCGCCATTGGAAAACTGAATGATAATCGGCGCATTGACCTTTACTGCTGTTTCTAAAGCTGCATTTATAGTACTTGAACCAATCACATTACAGGCAGGCAACGCAAATTGTTTTTCTTTTGCATAATCAAATATCTCTTTTACCAACGAACCGGTTGCTACACCAGCAGGAAATTTTCTACTCATAATTTTTTCTATTTTTTTATTAAACTTTTTGAGGTGTAAAGGTAGTAAACAAACTACAATATGATGGCTTGCTTTATATTGAAATTTCTCAGGTTTTTAAGTTATATTAATCAGAAAGCTATATATTTACTATATTCGAACTAACCAATCGCAACTAATTATGGGAAATTTTTTTAAAAATAAGATTATCTGGATTGTGGGAGCTTCTTCGGGAATCGGAGAGGCACTTGCTCTTAAATTCGATCAATTGGAAAGTAAAGTTATTTTAAGTTCCCGAAGGGAAAATGAACTGGAAAGAATTAAAGAATTGTCTTTACATCCTGAAAACATAAAAATCCTGCCTCTTGATTTACTGGATTCTGCTTCTTTTAAGGAAAAAACGGAACAGGCTTTTTCTTTATTCGGAACTATTGATTATGTTTTTATCAATGGAGGAACCAGTTCCCGTGGATATGTTTCCGATACGGTGATGGAAGTTCATCAAAGAATAATGGATCTGAATTATTTTAGTTATGTTGGATTAACCCGGGAAATTCTTCCTTTCTTCAAGAAACAGGGAAACGGACATTTCGTAGTTACCAGTAGTGTGATGGGAAAAATAGGGTCGCTCTGCCGTTCGGCTTATGCTGCTTCCAAACATGCTCTTCATGGCTTTTATGATTGCTTGCGGGCTGAAGTTGCCGAAGATAATATCCGGGTTACTATTCTTACTCCGGGATACATAATCACAAATATTTCCCTTTATACTCTTACTGCTGATGGTTCTCCAAACAGAAAAGAAAGTAAAAATATTGATAGTGGATTACCTGCGGGAATGGCAGCGGATCAAATAATAAAAGCGGTAGGAAAAAATAAAAATGAAGCGTTTATCGGAAAAAAATTTAGGGCAGAACATTTTTCATTATATTTAATGCGCTTTTTTCCTGATGTACTGCATAAAGTAGTACGAAAATTCAAGCCTGAATAGAGTGTTGTATCTTTGAATAATAAAAAACCAGGAAACTTAAAATTAAGTTTCCTGGTTTTCTTCTTACTAAATTAATGATCTGTATTTAAAAGACTTTTATTATTTCACCCACCATTGTTGTACATACCCTTCATCTCCATTGATTCCCGGATGAGGTCCTTTTGCATTTGAACTACTTCCGTTACATCCTGGCCCTGTTACGCCGGCAACTGTAATATTAGTAGGGTTTTTACACTTTCCGAAGGGAGAATTTTGATCTAATTCATTTTCCCCATAGAATCCCCACATATTATTAATTCCACTAAGGTTTACATTGAAATGTGATCCGTAACCATCATTTAGCCAAAGCTCCCCGTAATTTCCGGATACACCATCTATAGTTATTGTTCCATAATAAGCTCCCCTTCCAGCAATACTATAAGCATGTCCAGCATATTTTCCTGATACGGTGGAACCGGTAGGCCAACTTTCTGTATTACCCAACCATCTAACTGCAACAGAGGTTTCTAGATAGTTATCCATCATATATGTATCCGTGTCCGTATTCTGAGGATCCATGGCATACCGAGCCCTTATGATCCTGTTGGAAAGCTGGGCCATGTCACTCTGACTAATGCGGTAGTTAAAGTAGTTTATAGTTCCGGTTTGCGTAGTCACTACATTTTGAGGCTTATTCGAAATTAAATCCACCCCCCTACCGTATTGATAAAACACAGTTCCGTTGCCATAAATATTCAAATTAGTTTTTTCAGAATAAGACCATATCAAAGTATATCCTCCTACTATTTTTCCCGGTTGGGAAGCAAGTTCATCCTGAAACACCATATCACATCGGGTTTTGTATTTCGTAGCCCCTTGTATCCAGTATTCTCCATCAAGTAATACTTTTTTAGTAGCTGTGTTATAGGAATCAAATATATCCTGACAACTGGCTTTTGGATTATCAAATGATCCAGGAAGTACTCCCACAGTTATAGTGAAGTTATTTCCATAGGCGAGACCTGTGTAAATATCATATAACTGATAGGTATAAGTTCCGGCTTTAGATGGTATAGTACCGGAAACTGCAGGGAAAGATACTGGTGCAAAGGTTTGTCCCCCAGAGTTAGCAGTTCCTTTAAATTGGGAAAAAGACAATCCCGGATCTCCATCTCCTCCTGACACATATCTCACTCCTACTCCAAAACTTCCTCCCGGAGCAGGGAAACTAATTGTATTTGCCTGAATTGATTCTTCTGCACTTAAATCAATAGTTTCTACATAATTCCCATTTACAGTAATAGTAGGACTTCCTATTGGTGCAACAACATCAGGTACTACATTTACCGGAAATGTACAAGGAGTATCTGCTCCTGTTATAGTATAAGTATAATTACCTACAGCTGTAGGAATTCCTTTAGGTTCCAGTGTCATAACACCTGGTCCGGTAGTTGCGAAATTCATGTATCCTTCATAATACACCCCATTCTGAGTATCAGTCGTTAAAGTAATTGGCCCTGATCTAGTAACATCTACAGTTACTTGTACATTAGCTATAGGTGTTTGTCCAACAATCATATCAGGGGCTAAGATGGAGGCACATCTGACTGTCCCATGTCCATTTGCTCCCCCTACAGTTATAGTGAATGAACATAGACTTGAACCCGCCAGGTTATTCCTAAATACTACTGTATCGGTCTGTTCGCCTGTTATTGGGGTATTATAAGCGGGCACGATCAAAGAAACTAATCCGGGAACCAGATACCCACTTGCACTAAAGTAATATCCATTACCGGTTGTCCCACTAATATCATAAGGCCCTTCTTTAGTAACATTAAGGGATAGTTTTGCATATTCAGAGCCGGTTGTAGAAAAACCTGCCCTGTAGGTTCCCTCTATACTACTTACAGAACAATCCAAGGTATATTCTGCTTTTCCCGGTTCACACAAGGAATTAAACAAATCCCCTTTCCAGGTAATTACACATTTGGAATCTATGTTATAGAATGCTAATCCTTCTTCATTAGCTCCTAAAGTCGCTTCTAATGTTGCCTGCTGGGCATTAGTAATTTTCGGAAGAAGTACTCCCTTTGTTCCTATATCCGAATCCATATGTAAAATAGAATTCGTATTAGGTGTATCTGTTCCTATCCCTACTTGAGAAAACAAGTTGGTTGTAAGGAAAACAGGCATGACAAAAAATAAAAATTTTTTCATTTTCATAAATTCAACATTACTCTTAATTGTTTTGATTTAATTATTACTTACTTAAAGTATTGTAGCAAAGGTAGAAAGTAATAATAAGCTATATTAAGAAAAACTAAGCGAGTTTTAATATTTAACTTATTAAATGTAATAAATTGATTATCAATTATTAACATAAGTTATTTTAACAAAAAAACTTATTTTTACCAGTTTCTGCATTAATGATTTTCTTTTTAAATTTGTGATAATGATTAAATAATATTATAAAAAATAATTATTGGTATAAGATAATCCATTTATTATTTACTTATTGTTGTTATATGCCTTATATTTTTAATTTGTATCTGTGAATATTTGAGGGCTTTGTATAATATAAAAACAAAAATATTGGCTTTGTATTTATTATTTTTTTAATTTTACAAATATTCAAACAATTAATATTTAATAATAATTAATACTATAGAGAACATAAAACGGGAACTAATAAGAAATTATATTTATTTATTATTAGTTCTTTTTCCCATTCATACGATCATGTACTATTTATTTGATCAGTTATTTATTGTGTATTATCTTTTATTTGGTTTCTTTTTATTACTATATACCTGGATTATTATTCCCCAAAAAAGTTATAATATAAAAAAATTTGCATTTACCTGGTTTATAATCGGCCCCCTTTATATGAGCTTTTTTATTCTTATATTATGGGAGTTTTCATTACTATCTTTTTTATGGATTCTGATTCTTCCTCTTGGTAGTTACATTTTCTTCTCTTTCAAAGCTGTCATTTATTACACTTTTTATATTATTTTATATATTGCATCTATATTATTTATCTCTTATAAAATAGATTTTTCTGATTATTTTTACTTTTCAAGAAATCAGGTAATGATTATTGATATAATAGTTGTTATTAATTCTTTATTCATATTAATCTTACTTATTTATTATCTGAATAAAATCAATCTGGCTCAATACAAAACCTATAATCATATTCGATCCTTTTCTACTGAAATTTCCAAGGATGATATGAATAAGTATACTGCTTTATTCTTCAAAATCATTAAATACATGGAAGAAAAAGAACCTTTTAAAAAATATGATTTTACTATTTCTAAGTTAGCTTTTGCTTTGAATTCCAATCACTCCTATATATCGAAAGCTATAAAATTAAACGGATATCTTAATTTTAATACTTTCTTAAATTCTTACCGGATAAAATATGTGAAGAATCAACTGGATCTAAAAAAACATGGTCAATATACTCTCCGGTATATTTACAGTGAGGCAGGATTCACCCATCAATCTACATTCAACCGGGTATTTAAAGAGGTGGAAGGAATAACTCCTACGCAATACATACTATCTTTAGAAGAACAACCCAAATTTAGTTAATAATGGAAAAATAAAAAATCTCATATTTCTATGAGATTTTAAAAGTTTTATTTTAGTACATCGCGGGCTTTATCATAATCGGGTTCTTCCGAAATTTCAGCTACCTGCTGTTCATATATAACTTTGCCTGTTTCATCTAAAATGATAACTACCCTGCTCAACAATCCTTTCAATGGACCATCTGCAAATTCCAGTCCATAATCTTTTCCAAAACCAGAGCGAAAAGCAGAAAGTGTTATTACATTTTCCAGTCCTTCTGCTGCACAAAACCGACTTAGGGCAAAGGGTAAATCTCTGGAAATACACAATACTACGGTGTTATCTAAATTGGAAGCTTCCTGATTGAATTTCCTTACAGACATTGCACAGGTACCTGTATCAACACTCGGAAAGATATTTAATACTACTCTTTTTCCTTGAAAATCAGATAATTGTTTATCCGACAGATCTGTTGCTACTAATAAAAAATTCGGAGCTTTATCTCCTATTGGGGGAAGATTTCCTGTTGTATGTACTTCATTCCCTTTTAGTGTTACTGTTGCCATTTTTATTTTTCTTTAAACTTATTAATTTTCTTTTTCTCATCCATTCTTTTTATAATAAATGAAAATAATATCTGAATTGGTTTTACAAATGATACAAAGTTTATACCACATTTTACTTGATTATTTATAGAGAATATTAAACTTTGAAAATAATAATAGATGTGAAGCTTTATTAAAATACTTGGTTAAATTTGAATTTTAAATTTTTAAGGAATGAAACCCATTTTTACTTATTGTCCTAATTGTAAAAGTTCACATCTGGATTTTTCGGGAGGAACCAAAATCAAATGCTCGAATTGCGGATTTGAGTATTATCATAATACTGCCGGAGCTGTGGCGGTTATTATTAAGAAAGGAGAGGAAATACTTTTAACGGTCAGAAATAAAGAACCGCAAAAGGGATATTTGGATTTAGCCGGAGGATTTATTGATCCGGATGAATCTGCAGAACATACTTGTGTAAGAGAACTGGAAGAGGAACTTGCCATCTCTATAGATGAATCAAAACTACAATATCTTGTTTCCTACCCTAATACTTATTTGTATAAAGGGATTCCGTACAATACCATTGACTTGTTTTTCTTGTACCGGGATGATAATTTGATTGTTAATAACTTTGATACTATTGAATTAAACGGATTTGTTTGGAAAAGACTTTCTGAAATTAATCCGGATGAAATTGCCTTTGAAAGTCAGAAACGAGCTTTGTCTTTACTGCAAAAGTAAAGTTGAAAAATAAAAAGGCTGTCTTAAGACAGCCTTTTCTATGATATGTAATTCAATTCTATTGTCTTCCCTGAATTATTTCACCCAATACTTCCGGATTAATAATGTCGGAAATATCTCCTAGATTACTGGTTTCTCCGGCAGCAATTTTATGCAAAACTCCTCTCATGATCTTACCATTTCGAGTTCTTGGTAATCCAGTAACAAACTGAATCTTATCTGGTTTAGCAATTCCTCCGATAGTTCTCTCTATGTGTTGTTGTATTTCCCTTCTTGTTGCCTCTTCATTTGCCGGTTTTTCATAGGTAATTACATAAGCACATAAAGCGTTTCCTTTGATGTTATGTGGATATCCGACAATTGCAGATTCTGTTACCAAAGTATGTTCGTTGATTACACTTTCAATCGGAGAGGTGGATAGTCTGTGATCGGAAACCACAATAGTATCGTCCAATCGTCCAAGGATTTTATAGTTCCCTTCGATATCCCTGATTGCTACGTCACCAGTAAAATATTTATCCTTATGGGAAGAAAAATACAAATCTTTATATCTCTCATGGTTTCCGTAAATAGTTCTCGCCATTCCCGGCCATGGTTTTTTAATACAAAGACTTCCTTCACCATGCTCATCTTGTATCTCGTTTCCTTTTTCATCAACTAGACATGCATCAATTCCTAAAAACGGCTTGGTTGCATACGTTGCTTTAGTTGGCGTAACACCTGCAAGGGCAGAAATCATGATTCCTCCTGTTTCGGTCTGATACCAGGTATCTACTACTGGACAGTTTTCTTTCCCTACTTTTTCATTATACCAATGCCAAGCCTCTTCATTCAATGGTTCTCCTACGGAACCTAACACTTTAAGGCTGCTAAGATCACAATCTTCTACAAAATGCAACGGTTGGGCTTCCATTGTTCTTAAAGCGGTTGGCGCTGTATAGAAATGAGTTACTTTATATTTTTCAATTATCTGCCAGAAGCGTCCATAATCCGGATAAGACGGAGCTCCTTCAAATAGAACAGAACTAACTCCTGTCAACAATGGCGCATACACTCCGTAAGAATGTCCTGCCAACCAACCTATATCCGCTGTACAGAAATAAACGTCTTCGCTTCCTATCTGGAATACATTTTTAAATGTATAGGCTGTATAAACCATATATCCCCCACAAGTGTGTACAATTCCTTTCGGTTTTCCTGAGGATTCAGAACTGTATATGATGAACAGCATATCTTCTGCATCCATTTCTTCTGCAGGGCAATGGATATCAGCATCTTTCATCAGAGCTTCCCAGTTTTCGTCTCTTCCTGCTTTCATGGAAGCTCCGTGTTTGGTTCTTTCGTATACGATTACTGATTCTACTGCCGGTACATCTTCTATTGCTTCATCTACTATGGATTTTAAATCGATAAATTTGGATCCCCTGTTAGAACCATCTGCTGTAATCAGTAGTTTAGAACCGGAATCTTTAACCCTGTATCTTAGTGCTTTGGATGAATATCCTGCAAATACTACAGTGTGTACAGCTCCTATTCTTGCGCAGGCCAGTGTGCTGATTACCAATTCAGGAATCATCGGCATATAAATACACACACGATCTCCTTTTTGTATTCCTTTTGATTTCAATACATTTGCCAGCTTACACACTTCACTGTGTAGTTCTTTATATGTAATGTTCCTTTCTGCATCTCCCGGTTCATTCGGTTCAAATAAAATGGCTGCTTTTTCTCCAAATTTTTCTACATGTCTGTCCAAACAGTTTTCGGTAATATTCAATTTACCTCCTGCAAACCATTTGAAATCAGCTTTATCAAAATCGGCTTCCAAAGTATTATCCCATTGTTTTTTCCAGGTAAATGTTTTAGCAACCTCTTCCCAGAATTCATCGGATTTTGCGACACTTTTATCATAGATTTTCTCATAATCTATATTGGAAGTTATCATTAAATCGTCCAGATTCTTTTCAGATTTACCTCCACCAAATCCGTAAACTCCTACAGCTTCTTCTTTGAATGTTTGGATGATTTCGTCTATCACTGCCGGATCTTCAATGGTAGATGGAACTACGATTTCTTTTCCGTCTGCGATGTTACGAATCAATCTGCGAAGAATTTTTCCGGAACGTGTTTTTGGTAATCGTTTAAGCTGAATTGCCCTGCTTAATGAAGCAATAGCTCCGATCTCTTTTCTTACACTCTGTTTTAATTCCTTTTCCAGTTTGGATGATTCAACTTCTTCAAATCCTTTGGCTACCACCACCGCAAAAGGTACTTGTCCTTTAATGGAATCTTCAATTCCCATTACAGCACATTCGGCAACCTGTGGATTTCTGGCAATAACCTCTTCCATTTCAGATGTGGAAAGTCTGTGTCCTGCTACATTGATTACATCGTCTAAACGACCTGTAATGTAATGATATCCTTCCTGATCTTTATAGGCTCCGTCTCCTGTAAAATAGTAGCCCGGATATTGAGACAGATATCCTTCTTTGTATCTTTCTTCTGCATTCCATAAAGTGGTAAGAGTTCCCGGAGGCAATGGCAGTTTTATTACTGCTGCTCCCTCTTCTCCTGCTCCTAATTGTTCTCCTTCATTTCCTAAAATCTGTACATCATAGCCTGGAACTGGTTTTCCTGCTGACCCCGGTTTGATAGGGAATCCTCCGTATCCCATAAAGTTTGCCAGAATAGGCCAGGCAGTTTCTGTCTGCCACCAGTGGTCGATAACCGGTATTTGTAATTGTTCCTGCAACCATTCCAATGTTGCGGCATCACATCTTTCTCCAGCTACGAATAAATATTTAAGGCAGCTTATATCTCTTTGTTTAATTAATTCTCCGTTAGGGTCTTCTTTTCTTACTACCCTGAATGCGGTTGGCGCAGAGAAAAATACTCGTACTTTATATTCTTCCACTGCTCTCCAGAAAGCTCCTGCATCCGGAGTTCTTACCGGCTTTCCTTCATATACAATGGTTGCATTCCTGTTAACCATCGGGGCATATACTATGTAACTGTGCCCAACAATCCAACCAAAGTCTGAAGCCGCCCAGAATACATCTCCAGGTTTACTGTCATAAATATTTTCCATTGTGAACTTCAAAGCCACTGCATATCCTCCGGTATCGTGAACTACTCCTTTTGGTTTCCCTGTGGTTCCGGAAGTATACAGAATAAACAACGGATGAGTTGCTTCTACTTCTACATAGGGCTCAGGATCTGATAGATTGATCAAGGTATTGAAGTCTACATCATAATCCTTTTCAGGAACAACGGCTCCTAATCTTCTGTTATACAATACTACATAATTCGGTTTATGCTCAGCTATTTCAATAGCTTCATCCACCATAGGTTTGTAAGGAATGATCTTATCAACCTCAATTCCTGAAGTGGCTGAGATGATAACCTTAGGCTCACAGTCATCAATTCTCGTTGCTAGTTCTTTAGGTGCAAATCCTCCGAAAACAACGGAATGGATTGCTCCAATTCTTGCACAAGCCATCATTGCCACAATTGTTTGCGGAATCATCGGCATATAGATGATTACTGTGTCTCCTTTTTGTACTCCCAATTTTTTCAATCCTCCCGCCAGCTTTTCCACTCTTTGTTTCAACTGGTTATAGGTCATTTTGGATTTTGTCTGGGTTACAGGAGAATCATAAATGATCGCTGTTTCTTCTCCGTATCCATCATCAATATGCTTATCTATACATAGATAGGACATATTTACTTTTCCATCTTTATACCATTCATCCAATCCGTTCTGTCCCACAGAATGAATAATAGTGGGTTCTTTTAACCAACTGATCTTTTTTGCCTGGTTAGCCCAAAATGTGGTTAAATCTGAAATACTTTCCTGAAATTCTTTTTGATACGTATTCATTTCTATTTGGTGGTTTTAATTTATTTTGCAGTTATAATTTTATTTATATCAATTTAAAAATCAGCACTTCTTCTAAAAAAGAAATGATTCTAAGTAGTTTAGAATCATTTCCTTATTTTACTTTTTCCGTGGTTTAAGATAACACAAAAAAGCAAAATATATAATTTCTCATTTTTTGGTTTGTGTTTGAAGTCTCATCTTCATTTGCCACTAATGTAATAAAATATTTTATATGTGTATAATAAACATTAAAAAAATCATATATTTTTTTGTAGTTTTAGAAAAAGTTTCTGTTTTTTATTGATTATCAACGATATAAGTCTTTATTCTTTTTTGTGTTTTTCATGAAATCATGGTGTTCTTCTTACACTTTTTATTATTTTTTATTATTTTTATTCGGAAAAAAGCTTTCAATTTTTTAACCTAGTTTATGGAAAACAAAAATTTTTATGAAAAAGTTTATCAGATCGTACAAAAAATCCCTTATGGGAAAGTAACTACTTACGGTATTATTGCAGAATATTTAGGAACTAAAAAATCAGCAAGGATGGTGGGATATGCCATGAATAATTTCCATTCTCTGAAAGTTCCGGCACACAGGGTAGTAAACAGAAACGGCTTACTAACCGGAAAACATCAATTTGCAACTCCTACTTTAATGCAGGAACTTCTTGAAAATGAAGGAATCCGGGTTAAAAATGATAAAATCGTGAATTTTAAGTACCATTTGTGGAAACCTGATGATAAATAACTCACACTCTTTCAATTCTATTTAAAAAATTTTTCTAATTTTGTAAAAATTAGAAACATCTAACTATTGAGTAAGAAATCTCTACAGGAAGTACACGAATCCGTAAATATTGATAACCCTAAAAAGTGGAGACGAGTCTTTGCTTTTTTCGGCCCAGCTTATTTAGTGGCTGTAGGTTATATGGATCCCGGAAACTGGGCAACGGATATCGCCGGGGGAAGTAA
Source organism: Apibacter sp. (assembly GCA_031552575.1). Lineage (GTDB taxonomy): Bacteria > Bacteroidota > Bacteroidia > Flavobacteriales > Weeksellaceae > Apibacter. Next base: position 201,426 of record JAVBMH010000004.1, read on the forward strand.
GTTCGGCTACGCGCTTATTTGGGTGCTTCTTATGAGTAATATTATGGCCCTGCTTCTCCAGTCGTTGAGTGCACGGTTGGGTATTGTGCGTGGATTGGATCTGGCTCAAACCAATCGGGAATATTACCCGAAATGGATGAATTACATTCTTTATGGCTTTGCTGAAATTGCTATTGCCGCTACAGATCTTGCAGAAGTTTTGGGAATGGCTATCGGGCTGCAACTGCTTTTCGGTCTGGATCTGATTTGGGGAGTATGGATTGCAGCTCTAGATACCTTGTTATTATTAGTTTTGCAACGGTTTGGCATCCGGAAAATGGAAGCTTTTATTATTGCTCTTATTAGTATTATCGGAGGATGTTTCCTAGTGGAAATGTTCTTAGCAAAACCGGATCTGATAGAGGTTTCCAAAGGATTTAAACCTTCTCTTCCGAATAATGAAGCTTTATATATTGCTATCGGTATTATTGGAGCTACGGTAATGCCTCACAATCTGTACCTGCATTCTGCTTTGGTTCAGACAAGAAAAATAAAACGTGATTTTCAGTCTATTAAGAAGGCTATTAAATACAATTTCTTTGATAGTTTAATCGCTCTCAATCTGGCTTTTTTCGTAAATGCCGCTATTCTTGTGCTTGCTGCAGCTACTTTCCATAAAGGCGGATATTATGAAATCGTTGGATTACATGATGCTCATAAAATGCTTTCCCATTTGTTAGGATCTCTCGCTCCGGCACTTTTTGCTATTGCTTTGATTGCTGCCGGGCAAAGTTCTACTATTACCGGAACTCTGGCCGGACAAATTGTAATGGAAGGGTATCTGCATTTTCGTATGAATCCTGCTTTACGCCGGTTGCTTACCCGCATGCTGGCAGTTATTCCAGCAGTTATTGTTATTAGTATTTTAGGGGATGATTCTGTTGATGAAATGCTTATTTTCAGTCAGGTTTTATTAAGTATGCAGTTAGGCTTTGCGGTTATCCCTCTTATTCATTTTGTGAGTGATAAGAAAAAAATGGGAGAATTTGTTATCAATTTCCCAGTAAAGATCCTGTCCTGGATTGTTTGCTCTGTGATTGTTGTTTTAAACATCAAATTGATTTATGATGAAGAAGCCTCCATTTTTAATAACCATGCTATTTCTATAGGAATTAAAATCTTATTAGGAACCCTTTCTCTGGGAATGCTACTCTTCCTGTTAAGTATTATTTTCTACCCATGGATTATAAAAGCCAAAAAATTAAGTTTTAATATTCATGATCTCCCTGTTCAAAAAAATCTGGCAAAAATAAAACCATTCAAAACTATTGGAGTTGCATTGGATTTTAGTGATGGTGATTCCCGTGTATTGAATTATATTCCTATCGTCACCGGAAAGGATACTTCTGTTATTTTATTTCATGTTACAGAAAGTGCTTCTGCTAATTATTATGGTGAAATGGCAGATGATTATGAGGTGAAATTTGACCAGCAAAAATTGGATGAATACAAGAAATTTCTTCTGAACGAAGGATATAGTCAGGTAGAAACCCACTTAGGATTTGGAGATCCGTCTGTAAGTCTGCCCGACTTAATCAAGGAACATCATATTGATCTGCTATTAATGGCTAAACATGGACATAAAGGCCTGGCTGATTTTATATTCGGAGCAACTGCAACTAAACTCCGGCATAAAACCCAGATCCCAATCTTAGTGGTTTAGTTCTAATAACTGAATAATTCCAATTTAGAAGTTAGAAATCAGAAAAAAGTCTAACTTCTTATATCTAAAAACTGAAATCTACTATTATTTAGCACATCAATACATTAAATCATTTTCCTTATCCTTTGGCTTTTTCTTCTCTTATTACCTTTAACCCTTTGGTCCATAATGTCAATTCTTTCAACATGGTAACTGCTGCTTTTTCAGATATTTCTCCGGGTTCAAATTCACCAGTATCATCGTTAAAATATTGTGCAAAGAAAGGGAAATTAACTGCTTCTAATAACGGAACTATCTTCATAGTTGCAAGAGCGCCAACCAGATCGTGAGCTGAACGGGTTCCTCCGGAAACCCCTCCGTAACTCACTATTCCTGCCGGCTTGTATTCCCATTCCTGAGCCAAACAATCTAATGCGTTTTTTAACGGTGCAGGAAAACTGTGATTATATTCTGCGACAACAAAAATAAATGCATCCGCTTCTTCTATAATCCGGCTCCATTTTTTAGTCTGTTCATATTCGTATTTTCTGGCTCTCGGATGATTGGGTTCCGTACTAAGTGGTAAATCAATTTCACCCAAATCAATTACTTCCACGGAAAAATTACCGTTCTTTACCACTTGTTTTTCTGTCCATTTGGCTACAAAAGGACCTTTTCTTCCTTCTCTTACCGAAGATGATATAATTTTAATTTTATACATAATTTAATCTTTAATCTGTTCTTACAAAGTTCCTTAATTCCAGGTAAAAAATACTTATCCTAAATCAACTTTTCCCATTCATTAGATATTTTATTTAACCCGTGGTGCATTTAGAAAAATAAAAAATAAATTATTCATTATCAATTAAATATATAAACAACTTCACTCGAAATTACGAAAAAATATTGAAAACATTGCTATTAGTAGAGACTCAGATGAATTTATTGAATCAG
>JAVBMH010000001.1:0-273474 GCA_031552575.1 Apibacter sp.
CGGAAGTGTTCTGTGCAAATACAGAAGTAGCTAACATAGTGGCTACTGCTGTAACTAACAAATTGAACTTTTTCATATATAAAATCTAATTTTAATTGCAAAGTAACGTTTTTCCCAATTAACAAACAAAAAAATTTTAATATTTCTTTGCCAATCTATTAATATTTCTTTTGGTTTCCCTCTCTTTTATACTTTCTCTTTTGTCAAATAATTTCTTTCCTCTTGCCAAGTGTATCTGTATTTTAACCCATCCTTTCTCATTGATATACAATCTTGTAGGAACAATTGTTAATCCGGTTTCCTTTGTTTTTCTTAATAATTTGTTAATTTCCTTTTTTTGTAATAGCAATTTCCGTTCCCTTTTTATCGGGTGGTTATATCTTGTACCAAAAAAATACTCATCCACTGTCATATTTATCACATATAGTTCTCCGTTTATGAACTGACAAAAACTTTCTGCTATGCTAGCTTTTCCTAACCTAATTGACTTTATTTCAGTTCCATGCAGTACTAATCCCGCTTCATATTTATCCAGCAATTCATAGTTAAACCGTGCTTTTCTGTTGAGTATGTTAACTTTATTATCAAATTTCATAATAAAACTATTTCTTATTACTTTTGTGCAAATTTATTAAAGTATATGCTTACAGTATCAAATTTATCTTTACAATTTGGAAAAAGAATTCTTTTTGACGAAGTAAATGTAAAATTTACCAAAGGAAACTGCTATGGAATTATTGGAGCCAACGGGGCCGGAAAATCAACCTTTTTAAAAATACTTTCCGGGGAAATAGATCCTACTACGGGAAACGTGAGCCTGGAAACCGATAAAAGAATGTCGGTTCTGGAACAAAACCACTTTGCCTATGATGCTTATCCTGTGTTGGAAACAGTGATGAGGGGAAATCAAAAACTTTTCCATGTTAAAGAAGAAATGGATGCTTTGTATGCAAAACCGGATTTTTCTGATGAAGATGGGGTGAAAGCGGGAGAACTGGGAGTGCTTTATGAGGAAATGGGTGGATGGAATGCGGAATCTGATGCGGGAACTTTGTTATCAAACCTGGGAATTAAGGAAGATATGCATTATAAAATGATGTCGGAACTGGAAAATGCGGATAAGGTGCGGGTATTACTTGCTCAGGCCCTTTTCGGAAATCCGGATGTTCTGATTCTGGATGAGCCTACCAATGATCTGGACATTGAAACTATTTCCTGGCTGGAAGATTTTCTGGCAGAGTATGAAAATACGGTGATTGTGGTTTCCCATGACCGTCACTTCCTGGATGCTGTTTGTACTCATACCTGCGACTTGGATTTCAGCAAATTAAATTTATATACCGGAAATTATTCTTTCTGGTACCAAGCCAGTCAGTTAGCTGCCCGACAAAGAGCACAACAAAATAAAAAGGCGGAGGAAAAGAAAAAAGAGCTTCAGGAATTCATCGCACGCTTCAGTTCCAATGTGGCAAAAGCTAAACAGGCTACAGCCCGTAAAAAAATGATTGAAAAGTTAAATATTGAAGATATAAAACCTTCTTCCCGAAGATATCCTGCAATTATTTTTGAACAGGAAAGAGAAGCCGGAGATCAGATACTGGATGTTAAGGATCTGGAAAAAACTAAAGACGGAGAACTTCTTTTTAGCAATATAAGTCTGAACCTGAAAAAAGGAGATAAGATTGCTGTTCTTTCAAGGAATTCCCTGGCAATAACGGAATTTTTCCAGATATTGGCAGAAGAATCTGCGCCTGATAAGGGAAATATTTCCTGGGGAATTACAACCAAACAAAGTTATTTGCCTTTGGATAATACGAAATATTTCCAAACGGATGATTCTTTGGTTGACTGGCTTCGTCAATATGTAAATACGGATGAGGAAAGACATGAGGAATATATACGTGGATTTTTAGGGAAAATGTTGTTTAGTGGTGATGAAGCTCTGAAGTCCTGTAAAGTTCTGTCCGGAGGGGAAAAAATGCGGTGTATGTTCTCCAGAATGATGTTGTACAAAGCGAATGTGTTATTGCTTGATGAACCAACCAACCATTTGGATCTGGAAAGTATTACTGCTTTAAATAATTCACTGGATAATTTTAAAGGAACTATTTTACTGGCATCTCATGACCACGAAATGTTGTCTACGGTTTGTAACCGAGTTATTGAACTTACTCCAAAGGGAATTATTGACCGTTATATGACGTATGATGAATATCTGTCCGATCCTAAAGTAAAAGAATTAAAAGCTCAATATTATAGTTAAATTTTAAATAGAACTACAACATATATAAAGAATCAGCCCGGGAATCCGGGCTGATTTTCTTTTTTTACTTGTTTATAAGAAACGCTTTTTCATCGTTATATTTAAGTATTTTATATATGATTTTTAAATTCATTTAATAATAACTCAATATTTAACTTGATTTTTACGTTAATCAATTATATCATTAATTATGAAAATAATTAAATTTTTAATCTTAGGTATAATTTCTTTAAGTTCTTTAGTCATAAATGCACAAGGAAGCAGAAATGATAATCCCCGAAACAATCAGGGAAATGAAAGACCTGGACAAATCAACCGGGATAGACCGCAAACAATGGCTGCTAATACTGAAAGACAGTATCGCCAACCCCAAAATGTAAACAACAACATCAATTATAGAAATGAAACTCCTAGAATAACAGCTTCTAGACCTGATAATGGAGCCCATATGACCCTTATTTCTTATAATAATCGTAATTATCATTATGATAAAGGTATTTATTACCAGAATTATAATAACAATTATATAAGAGTGGCTCCTCCTGTAGGATTGCGAATTAGCTTTTTACCTGTAGGATATATTAACATTAATATAGGTAATCAGGGATGTTACTACTATGAAGGAACTTACTATTCCAGAACGGCAAATAATTATATGGTCATAGCCCCACCATCCGGAGCCGTTGTATATGCTTTACCTGCAAATTATGAAAAGGTGGAAGTAAACGGAATTATTTATTATGAATATAATGGCACTTTATACCAGAAAATCATTTTTAACGGACAACCGGCTTATCAGATAGTCGGAAATATGAATTAGCAATCGTTCTTTTTTTATCATACATTAATTTATACTTAGTTAAACAAAAAACCTTTCAATTAAAATTTGAAAGGTTTTTTTATTTTTATATGTTTCTATAAAATTAATTCGAAAAAGATTGAAAATTAAACTGCAATCAATATCAGCTACTTTCTAATCATACTGATCCAGCAAATATTTGATAACATCCGTAGTGGTAACAATTCCTACCACCTCATCGTTTTCTACCACAGGCAAAGCCCTAAATGTGGAAGATGCAAAGATTTCCGCAACATCCCGGATAGTATCATCTGGTGACACCGTTTTCGGTGAAGCAGCCATAACCTGTTCTATGCTCAGCATATCGAACAGAGAATGATCCATTTCATCATCCTGACCGGCATAAATATCTCCGAAAGAAAGACGCATAATATCCGTCTGACTGATTATTCCGATCAGTTTCTTTCCTGAAACTACGGGAATATGCCGAATATTTAATTTTTTAAACAAAGTGTTTACTCTCATCAGTCCGTCTGTTAAATTTACGGTAACCGGACTTTTGGTCATAATAGTTGACACAGGGGTACGTTTTTTCATTATACGTCTAAATTTTATGGTTTTACTTGTAAATAAAGTTACGAAAAATTTAGCCTGCTTACTACTGATTAATATCATAGAACCCTTTTGGCCTTTATAAATTTTCCCTTCCAGTAGGTTTCTTCCAAGGAACTTATGGTAACCCCTTTGGAAGTGGAAGTATGAATAAAGGTGATTTCACCTGAATTGGCTATGTTGTAAACGATTCCCACATGATTAATGGAACCTCCCCCGGTTGCAAAAAAGAGTAAATCTCCTTCCTGTACATTGGAAATATTGATTGAGGCTCCTTCATTGGACATATCTATGGATCTTCGGGGAAGTTTCATATCAATTTTCTGAAAAGCAACACAAACCAATCCTGAACAATCTATTCCATTGGAAGTAGTTCCTCCGTATTTGTAGGGAGTTCCTTTATATTTTTCCGCTTCGTTCAATACCGACCTCACTTCTGTTGAACGGGATCTGGTGGAGGAAATATTATTGGATTTTAAGGCAACTTCTTTGGTTCCTGATTTTATTTCTTTTGCCGAAACAATGGATTTGGTTGATTTAGTTGATTTTGACGGGGTTTTACTGGAAGATGTATTATAGGTATATCGTTTAGATGAAGTATTTTTTTTGCCGGAAGAAGAAGCCGTCTCATAAGAAACGCAGGAAGTTAGCAATAACAAAAAAGATAATAGGCTTATATAGAACAAATTACTATTTTTCATATTTCTATTTTTTAGTCTGTTTTGCTAAGTTATAAAATTATTAACAGGTTGTCAACAAATTTATTAACAATTTCATATAATCCTCTTTGCTTTTACAAATCTTTCCGGCCAGTAACTTCCTTCCAGATCGCTGATCATAACTCCTCTGGATGAGGAAGCATGGATGAAGGATATGATTCCTCCTTCTTTTATTTTGTAAACAATAGCTACATGATTGATTTTTCCTTTACTGGTTGCAAAAAACAATAAATCGCCTTCTTTGATCTTATTTACTTTCACCCTATTTCCTTTGTCACTCATTTCAATAGATCTTCTTGGCAATTCAACATTGGCTTCTTTAAATGAAGCCTTTACCAAGGCAGAGCAATCTATTCCTTTTTTGGTATTTCCTCCTAATTTATAGGGAACTCCTTCATAGGCTTTGGCTTCTTTTAAGACATTCTTTACTTTTTTCGAAACGGAATATTTTATGCAATCGGATTTTAGGTTTGTAGTAGTTGTCGTTTTCTTAGCAACCGGTATTGTACTTTTTTTATTTCCAACTGTCTTCTTTTGAGGAACACTTGTTTTTTTAGCAACCGTTCCGGTAGTTTTTTTGTCAACGGATTTTGTTGTTTTTCTGACAGTTTTATTTGCCGGTGCAGGATTTATTTTCTTAGTGCTAGTTATTGGTTTATTGGCAGATGTTTTTGTTCCCGCTTTTGTTGTAGTTTTTGTAGTTTTTACTGTAGTTGATTTTTTTACGGGTTTTTTGGTTTGGGAACACAAGGGCGAGACAAGACTTAATGATAAAAAAAGAAACAATATCTTATTCATTTAAAACAGTTTTAGGGATTACAATATATAATTCCTTATTATAACGAGCTAAAACTAAAAAATAGTATTTCCTTTTATAGATTTTTCGTATTCTTTATCGATGGAAGGGTTTTCAGATTTTGCGGCTTCTACCGCTAATTTATCTGCCCTTTCATTTTCAGGATGTCCTTCATGCCCTTTTATCCATTCAAATGTAACTTTGTGTTTTCGGTAAATTTTCAGGAACCGGATCCATAAATCAGGATTTTTCACATCTTTAAATCTTTTTTTCTGCCAACCGTAAATCCAGTTATTTTTTACGGCATCTACCACATATTTGGAATCGGAATAAACTATTACTTCCTGATTGGGATGAATGATCTTCTCCAATGCCACAATAACTGCCAGTAATTCCATACGGTTGTTGGTAGTGAGGCGAAACCCTTCCGAAAAAGTTTTTTCGTAGGAAGTTCCCTGCAATCGCATAAGGATTCCGTATCCTCCTTTTCCGGGATTTCCTGATGAAGCTCCATCTGTAAAAACTTCAATCACCGGATCAGAAAATATTTTTTAATTCCAACAAGTCATTGATTATGGGGAAACCGTTTTGTTTGTATTTTTCTTCTTTTTTGTAATTGAAGAATACCGGAAACATTCCTACTCTTTCGCTTCCTAACGCATCTGCTTCCCAGTCGTCCCCTATAAAGGAAGATTCTTCCGGATTTGCATTCGCTTTTTTCATCCCTAATTCAAAAACTTCTTTTGCGGGCTTTCTTTTATTAATCTCTTCTCCGCTTGTAACGGTTAAGACATAATCTTTAATCGGAGTATCATTTACTTTCCGTTCCGTAGGCTGAATAAATCCGTTGGAAACCACATGTAGTTTATATCCTTTAACACTGAGATAATCCAGGGTTTCTATTGCATTGTCAATTAAATGATTGTTTTCCACTACCCGGTCTAAAAAATGGTCATCAAAATAGTTATAAATGGATTTATCTTCTACTCCAAATTTTTGAAAGGTTTTTTTGAATCTTTGATCCAGAATATCCTGTTTGGTCACTTTTTCTTGTCTGTACAAAGCCCAAAGGCTTTCATTCCGTTCGTAATAATCGATAAAGAAATCTGAAAAATTCAACTGATATTTTTCTTCTACTTCCATTTCTTTATACATCTGCTGAAGGGTAAGTTTGGAATTTCTGTCGGTATCCCAAAGTGTATTGTCTAAATCAAAGAATATGTGTTTTACTTTTTTCTGCATAATTTATGATCATTGTAATTTTAAAGGCTTAGTCCCATTCCGAAAAAAACAGCAAAGAACAAAGCCAAAAGAGCCGTAGGCTTCATATATAAATCCAGTTTTTGGGGTTCTGTTGTGTACAGGATTTTCCGCCTCAGTATGGTAACCGGAATAAATAAAATGAAAAACAAAAACGGTTTCAGGGATGTCGGATTTTCCAACTGAACTGCAAACTGTTCCTGGTGTAATATCAAAAATATAAGGCAAAGTATGAACGGAAGATTCATTAATGTCATCTGATAGTATTTTGCATTCTGAAATCCCATTCGTAAAGCCAAGGTTTTTTTGTTGCTTAATCGGTCCGATTCTATATCCCGCATATTATTCAGGTTCAGAACTGCCACACTGAATAATCCGACTGCAGAAGCCGGAAGCAGGCTGTCCCAGGTGAAAGTTTTGGTATATAAGAATTCGCTTCCCAGAACGGAAACCAATCCGAAAAATATAAATACGAAAATATCTCCCAACCCCATATATCCGTAAGGTTTTTTTCCCATAGTGTAAAACAGAGCTGCCAGAATACAGGCAACTCCCAACCCTATGAAAATAAAAAATTCATTCCAATGACCGGGAATAAAGGCATACCATAACAACGTCACTGCGGAAACAAGGGAAAGTATAACGGTGATAATAATTCCTCTGAACATGGATTGATGGGAAATAGCTCCGGATTGTATCATACGCGCCGGCCCTATCCGGTGTTCATTATCTGTTCCTTTAGTTCCGTCTCCGTAGTCATTGGCGAAGTTTGAAAGCACCTGAAACAGAATAGTTGTCAGACAAGATAATCCGAAAATAATTCCGTCAAAACTTCCTTTCCATTTGGCTAAAAGCCCTCCTAATATTATTCCGCTTAAAGAAAGTGGCAAAGTTCTCAATCTCGCCGCTTCTATCCAGTTTTTCATCTATTTTTCTGTCTGTTAATAAAATGATTGCAAAAATACGTGATTTTTTAGAACTTGTTGAAAATAAAAAGCAATCTATTGAAAGATTGCTTTTTATGACCTGAATAATAACTAAGTTTTACAAATTATCAATTACCCGGTCTTTCGGTGATTTGATTTTATAAGCGATCTTAAGTCTCTTTGTTTCATTGGGAGATAGTTTCAGTTTCCAGGACAACATACCAGTATCTTTATCTACTGATGCACCTCCATTATCCAGTAATTCTATTTTTATGCTTTCGTCCGTACTCAAAGGATACTGATCCTGCAATGTCAGATTTATACTTTCTTTTTTATTGTTTTTAATCTGTATTTCGTAGGTAAATGTTTGTTCTTTACTGGAAGAAAGGAATTTGGTTCCTGATTTATCAGCAATTTTCTCGCGTTTAATAGAAACCCTTTTGTCTTTTCCCATACTCAGATTTAACGTATCTGAAGTCTGGTTCGGATCAATGGCCGTTTTTCCTACATACATTCCTTCAAAAATGATATTTGCATTTCCTTTCAGTAAATTATATTGGGAATAATTGTTTACTTCAGCCACCAAATAGGATTCCGTATCCATTTTCGGAACAGCAAAGTAACGGTAAGTAGCCGGAATTTTAATTTCATTTAAAATAACACTATGTTGCTTGCTGTTGGAAAGTATATCATAAGGAATATCAATATCAAAGGAAACATTGAGCTGATTCTGGGTAATGGTGGAATTTACTGGGGAAACTATAGCTACAGCTTTAGCTTCTGAAACGGCCTCTGCCCGGGGCCCGGGCAGCTTGTTTTTTGCTACCGCCCCAACTACTACATCCTCCATCACGCGGGCATCCTTATCATAATCATATTTTTTGTAATCATAGTTTTGGTAGGACAAAAACCACTGGTTCAGTACCGGAGCTACATTGTTCTGATTCGGAACTCCGCTTGAAAGGGTAAGTTTCACTTTCTTCCAGTCAATTCCCGTATTTTGCACTACTTGTGCTTTGTAAAGCATCTGGATTGGGGAAGAAATATTTTCCGCTCTCAAATCATAAAAAGGTGTCCAGGTTGCTCCCTGAGTGAGATAGGAAATCTGTAATGGAACATTTCCGGCAACATTATTCATCACCTGAAGAATCAATTTCCCTTTGGACATTTTTTCTTCTTTCTCCTGATTGAAACTCAAACGAGTATTTAAATTGGCTAATTTTTCCGTAAGTTTCTTTTCCTTATCACCCAACACTAGTAAAGAATTGCTCAATTCCGTTCTTTTGGCTTTGTAATAATCCACTATTTTGGTTAGTTCCGCCAGATTCAATCCGGTATTGGCTCCCGATATATTCTGATTGGCATCCAACAACTCAATAGTTTTTGATGTGGAACTTTTTTCGTTTTTCAGTTTATTCAGTTCATTGGCTACCAGAACAATACTATCCCTGACACTTTTCAATGCCGGAGATTTTTCATCCTGATCGAATTCGGAAATATAATTGGTCGTGAATTGTACAGATAAAACGGTAACAGTGGAAGGCGCTCCTACCAATACGGTTTGTTCATTTAAATAATTGGAAACATTTTTAACTACAATTTCGAATGTTCCTGCCGGAAGATTTACCTGAGTTGATTGCGACATCTCGGCAGAATTAAAATAAACAGTTACCGCATCTACTTTTGCAGAAGTAAAAACCGGTTTTTGAGCAAGTATCAGGGTTGTTGATAACAAACACAGTAAAAGATATTTTTTCATAATTCCTTTATTTTTACTTAGTAGATACATCTTCTGTTTAAATTCCATAAAATATATCTTATTTTTTATATTTTTGTTTCTAAGTAAATGAATTTATGACTGGTACATTGGTTAATACCGGAGCCATTATTGCAGGAAGTTTGATAGGAATAGGAATCCGTTCACGATTACCACAAAAAATAATTGAAATCATTTTTCAGGGCATCGGATTATTCACTCTTGTCATAGGAATTTCCATGTCTTTGCGTTCGGAACATATGATTCTTCTGGTCGTTAGTATTGTTTCCGGTTCAATTATCGGACAAAGCATTAATCTGGAAAAATATCTGCGGAATTTTTCGGACCATTTACAAAAACGATATTCAAAAAAGATTATTTCTACTGCTGAAAATGATAAAATCTCTTCCTCCAATCGTTTTACCGAAGGATTTATCACCGCTTCCATGCTTTTCTGCGTGGGTTCCATGTCTATTTTGGGAGCTATTGAAGATGGAATGGGACAAGCTCCCAATTTGTTGTTTACCAAATCTATTATGGATGGTATTTCTTCCATTACCTTAGCCTCCTCTTTCGGTATTTGTATTGCTTTTTCTTCCGTTCCTCTTTTGATTTATCAGGGAGGGCTAACTTTGTTTGCTGCTTTTATCATGAGCTTTATGACGAATGATATGACAAATGATATGACGGCTGTGGGAGGAATTCTCTTAATCGGGTTAGGAATTAATATTCTTAAAATAAAAGAAATTCAGGTTATAAATATGCTTCCCTCTATTATTATTGTAATTATCCTGTCTTACTTCTTTTTTTAATTCCAATTTTTACAAAAAATTTTCAAAATTAAACTCTATTTTACCTGAAAACTGAATGAAAATTAAGTTTTATAAACAAAAACAGCGAATTTTAAAATATGACTTTTACCCTGTTTTTATGTCATAATAATACTTTTGCCTTAGTAATTTTACTCTTTTTTCTCTTCTTCTCATTTTTATTGAATTATAGAATAATTAAAAAAATGCTTCTTATGTATCCATAATTAAAATAAATGATATAAAATATAACTTCATATGGAAATATTATTATATTTGTTACTAATAGAAATATTGCTAGAAAACATATGAAACAGATACTGGATGAGTTCATGAAACAGGTTGAAATGAGAAACCCAAATGAACCGGAATTCCTTCAGGCAGTTAGAGAGTTTGCAGAAACCGTTCTGCCTTTTATTCAAGAAAATGAAAGATATAACAGGAAAAATCTATTGTTACGAATGACCGAACCGGAAAGATCCATTATTTTTCGGGTTCCCTGGATAGATGATAAAGGGGAAGTACAGGTAAACCGCGGATTCCGGGTTCAGATGAACTCTGCTATCGGCCCTTATAAAGGTGGACTTCGTTTTCACCCGTCCGTAAACCTCAGCACCATGAAATTCCTGGCATTCGAACAGGTTTTCAAAAACTCTTTAACCACTTTACCTATGGGAGGAGGAAAAGGAGGTTCGGATTTCAGCCCCAAAGGAAAATCCGACAATGAAATCATGAAGTTCTGCCAGTCTTTTATGACCGAATTATGCAAATATATAGGTGCGGAAACCGACGTTCCGGCCGGAGATATCGGAGTAGGAGCACGGGAAATCGGGTATTTGTTCGGACAATATAAAAGAATCCAGAATGAATTTACCGGAGTTTTAACCGGAAAAGGACTTACGTACGGAGGATCACTGGTAAGACCTGAAGCAACCGGATACGGAGTTGTTTACTTCTGTGAAAAAATGCTGGAAACCATCGGAGAAAAAATTGAAGGAAAGATATTTGCTGTTTCCGGATTTGGAAATGTTGCCTGGGGAGTGATCCAAAAAATCAATCAGTTAGGTGGAAAGGTCATTACTATTTCCGGACCTGACGGATATGTTCACGATCCTGACGGAATTTCAGGGGAAAAAATAGATTTCCTTCTGGAAATGCGAATGAGTGGAAATGATGAAGCTCAGGATTATGTGAAAAAATATCCTACAGCTACTTTCCATCCGGGAAAAAGACCTTGGGAGCAAAAAGTGGATATTGCTATTCCGGCAGCCACTCAAAATGAACTGGATCTGGAAGATGCAAAAATGTTAATCAACAATGGTTTGATATGTCTTACTGAAGCAGCTAATATGCCTTGTACACTGGAAGCGGTTCATGAATTTATCAATCATAAAGTTTTATATTCTCCGGGAAAAGCATCCAATGCTGGAGGTGTCGCCACTTCCGGACTGGAAATGAGCCAGAATTCCATGCGGTTAAACTGGAGCGGAGAAGAAGTAGATCAGAGGCTGAAAGAAATTATGATGAGAATTCATGATAATTGCAAAAAATACGGACAGGAAGACGGATACATCAATTACGTGAAAGGAGCAAATATTGCCGGATTTGTAAAAGTAGCCGATGCTATGCTGGCACAAGGAATAGTATAAGTACATTCTTTTTCATAACATTATTAAGTACTAAAAAAGCTAACAATTTTTGTTGTTAGCTTTTTCTTTTTTATTTAAGTTAATTTTGAGCCATTTTATTAGGTATTTTTCAAATCTATTAATAAATCAAACTTAAAAATTCTTCCAGTGTAATTGCTCCGAAATAATAATGTAAATCCACATCTTCCAGTGCCTGTGCTACAGATTTCCAGTTATATTTAATTCCCAGTAATTTCCTTTCAATATCTGCCACATCTCCTACTCCGAAAAAATCACCGTAAATTTTGAGAGCTGTAATAGTTCCTTCCTCCACATTCAGTTTTAAATCAATAGAACCCACAGAGAACCGCTGGGTTCTTTCCATATAGAATTTCGGGGAACGTCCGTAATTCCAATCCCAATTAGCATATCGTTCCTTTGATATTTCCCCGATCTTTTTCCAATCCGTTTCCGTCAGTTTATATTCATTCACGCCATGCAAACCATTTACATCAAAAATAGAGAACAAAATCCTTTCTCTAAATTCTTCAATGGAAATCTTAGGATTCATGAAATCCGATATATTGGCTACCCGACTCCGGACAGATTTAATTCCTTTGGATTCTATTTTATCCTTCCGTACTTTCAGGGAATTTACCACCTCATCTATATTACTGTCGAACAATAATGTTCCGTGAGTAAACATTTTTCCGTTGGTGGAAAACTGCGCATTCCCACTAATCTTTTTCTCTCCTACCACCATATCATTCCTTCCTTTCAGTTCCGCATCCACGCCCATTTCTTTCAGGGCTTTTATTACCGGATTTAAAAACTTTTGATAGTTGGAAAAACTGGAACCGTCATCCTTGGTAATAAAACTATAACTTAAGTTCCCCAGATCGTGATACACCGCTCCGCCTCCGGATAACCTACGAACTACTTTGATATTGTTTTTCTCCACATAATCCGTATTGATTTCCTCTACGGTATTCTGATGTTTCCCCACAATGATGGAAGGCTCATTGATGTAAAACAACAAATACGGTTCCTCTTCCAAAGGAAGATTTCTTACTATAAATTCTTCTATGGCCAAATTGATTTCCGGATTGTAAATTCCTCCGTTATCTATAAACAACATATCTTTAAATTATAGTCGCAAATTACAGAAAAAAACATTTTACTTTTTACATTTTACGTCTAATATAATCGTAATTCTTACCTCTAACTTCCTATAATTTTTAATTTTTTACCCTATTTCTCTGTTAAAAATCCTAAATTTGCTATTCAAAAAATCAAAAAAACATGAATTCGTTTATTGAAGAGCTTACATGGCGGGGATTAATTCATAATATAATCCCGGGAACAGAGGAACAACTGAATAAGGAAATGACCTTGGGATATATCGGTTTTGACCCTACCGCAGATTCTCTTCATGTAGGAAGCCTGGTTCCTATAATTCTTTTAGTACATTTTCAACGACATGGACATAAACCGATTGCCCTGATCGGAGGTTCCACGGGAATGGTTGGTGATCCTTCTGGAAAAAGCAATGAAAGAAGTCTGCTGGATGATGAAACTCTGCAAAAATATCTGGCCGGAATAAAATCCCAATTGGAACGTTTTCTGGATTTCGGAGGCAGTAAGCCTAACTCCGCCATTCTGGTAAATAATTATGACTGGATGAAGGATATTACTTTTCTGGAATTCGCCCGCGACATTGGGAAACATATCACTGTGAATTACATGATGGCCAAAGATTCGGTAAAGAAACGGTTTACCGGAGAATCTGAGGAAGGAATGTCTTTCACCGAATTCACTTATCAATTGTTACAAGGATTCGATTTTTATCATCTCTATAAAGAAATGAATGTGAAACTCCAAATGGGAGGTTCCGACCAATGGGGAAACCTGACTACCGGAACGGAACTGATCCGGAGAAAACTGGGAAAAGAAGCTTACGCCCTTACTTGTCCGTTAACTACCAAAGCAGACGGTTCCAAGTTCGGAAAAAGTGAAGGAGGGGAAAACATCTGGCTGGATGCCAACCGAACTTCTCCTTTTAAATTTTACCAATTCTGGCTGAATGTTGCCGATGCTGAAGCGGAGAAATACATCAAAATCTATACTTTCCTTCCGAAAGAAGAAATTGAAAATCTTATAACCCAACATAGCGAAAATCCGGGAGCGAGATTATTACAGAGAAAACTCGCTGAGGAAATAACAAACTGGGTACACGGACTGGGAGAAACTGAAAAAGCCATCAAAGCATCTTCCATTTTGTTCGGGAAATCCACTAAAGAAGATTTCCTTTCACTGGACGAATCTACTTTTTTGTCTTTGTTCGACGGAGTTCCTCAAAAAGAAGTTTCACTGGATGAAATAAAAAAAGGTATTTCCATTGTTGATGCTCTTTCTGATTTTAGCGGTTTTCTGCCTTCAAAAGGAGAAGCCCGCAGGGCTTTAAAAGAAAATTCCGTTTCTGTCAATCAACAAAAGGTAACAGAAGATTATATCCTGAATGAAGATGTTCTTTTACAGGAGAAATACATTTTGCTGCAAAGAGGGAAAAAATCATATTTTATTTTAAAAGGAATTTAACAAAAGGTTTTTATTTTTTCTGATAAAATAAATATATTTGCAATACGTTATAGAACAAATAGATGAAAGGCCTTATTAAGTTTTATCACCCTGATGAAACCTTGGAATATCACATCAGGAAGTGCTTTTGTAAAGTCGTGTTTCTTAACCAGAAAAACACTTTAGTTGTAGAAATAGAATCTGACGATGATTTAGACCATGTGGAGGAGGACTCTTACCAGAATGAATATCCGCAGGTTATTTTAAATATTGAGGATTTTGAAATCCCTGTAAAAACAGTTCAACAGTTATCCGGAAAATCCTTTCAAATTCCCGCCTTTGAGGAAAACGAAAACGAAAACGGAGACTTGGAAGATGTGTTTTACACCAATCTGAATATCA
The DNA here is from genome assembly GCA_031552575.1 of Apibacter sp. Lineage (GTDB taxonomy): Bacteria > Bacteroidota > Bacteroidia > Flavobacteriales > Weeksellaceae > Apibacter. Next base: position 14,548 of record JAVBMH010000001.1, read on the forward strand.
ATGATGAGGAGGATCTGGAAACCGACAACAATGACCTGAAATTCGGAAAAGACGAACAGGGAAATCTGAAATTAATTTGGCAGGGATACTGCGATGATTTCATCACACAGGAAGAACCTTTACGGTTTAAAGTATCCTGTTCATTCACAAAAGACCCTTTGGAAATTGATGAGTAAGTAAAATAATCTCATCCCTTTTTACGTTTAATCCTAAAAAGTGTAATAATGAAGAAGTTACTAGTTATTATTTGTTTTTTGGGAGGAATGTTCTCATTCACAAATGCACAGGCTTTTAATGGAAGCAGAGATCAAAAACTCCAGCTTGGAATCAATGCTTATGGCTATGGAACAGGAATCACCGGTTCTTATGAACACGGTGTAAATGATTGGCTTTCTCTTGGTGCTGGTGCTGAATTCTACTGGGAGGGTGATGATGATTTTTTTATCTACGGAAAGGTTAATTTCCATCTGGGAGAATTAATCGGGATGCCCAGAAACATGGATTTATATCCCGGAATAAACATCGGAGGAAGAAGCGACGGTTTTGGCATTGATGGTCATGTTGGTTATCGATACTTTTTCAATAATAAATTTGGAGTTTTTGGTGAATTGGGAAGTCATGGAGCGTTGGGTGTTACTTTTAACCTTTAACCCTTTTTCCTCTATCATTCAAAATATTTAAAATGGGGATGAGTAGCCAGCTTCAATAGGTATTTGTCCCCTTTACTATCTCCAAAAGCGTATACTTCGTTAAACCGGGCCAACTGGATTTCTCTTATAACCCTTACTACTTTTTCTTTGTAATTGCAATTGAGAGTTAAAAATTTCCCTGTGAAAATCCCGTCTTTAAATTCTGCTTCTGTTGAAATAAGCCGAAATTCTAAGTATTTGGCAAATGGTTTTATCCAAATATCTAAAGAAGCTGTAACAATGTATTTGTTTTCTTCATGCGCCAGGTTCTTAATATATTCCTTGGCTTTAGTCCTGAAAATAGTCTCTTTCCTAGCTTCGAAATAGTTTTGCCCCAATTTCTCTATTTCTGTTCTTTTTTTACCTTTCAAAAAATATGATATGAATTTTTCTTTTGTTTTGCTTCCCTTTATCATTTTTAATTTGGCCAATAAAAATAGGGGTATAAACCTGATGAATGCTCCTTTGAACTTGCTTGGAAAAGAAAATTGCAAAAAATCAAACAAGGTATCTTTATTTGTCAATGTTCCATCAAAGTCAAAAAGAAACAATCTATTCATCATTCTTTCTTTAAATCAAAATATGATTGATATTCTCCAAAGGATTCATTTAATAATTTATAGAGTAATTCACTTTTATTCTTATCCTTTTTTATTGCATATATGTGAAGATAATAGTACTTTAAAAACTTGACAAAAAACACATCATATTCATCCCAATGATCTACAATATACCCTCCGGTAGTCATCATTGCCTGATGTTCTTTTTCTATCCCTAAGGCATAAAGAGATTTTTTCATTGTTTTTTTATCTTTTATCCAGTATATGTTTTGATCTCCGGTAAAGGTAAGGTTAATAAACACCATTATTACATCCGGATCAATTTTATCAATATATTCTGCTGTTAATGGGTGTTTTGCTGTATATTTTGTGTTTAGTCCTACAAGGTCAATTATCTTAACTGGTTTGTCCCTCATCCAATAAGCTAATCTACCTGCTTCGGTTAAAGCTACTGTTTCATTATCTTTTAATATATATTTGGAAAACTTTTTAGGGAAAGTATTCATGTAGGTTCCCTCGTTTACATCAGTAGTATACCGTAGATACATTATAGTGCTGTATGCTGAGGCAGCTATTAGCAGATAGAAAGATGCTACATATAAATATCTAAATTTTATCTTTTCTTTAATAATATTTATAATCATTACAATTAATAGGTAATACCCCATATACATAACTGGAGCTTGAAATCGTGATGCTATATTCTGAGACTGGTGAGCCAGAGATAGGATTGTAAAAAATAGAATTAAAGGAATAGTTAGAATAAATATCTTCTTTTTATTTTTTTTTGTCTGAAGAAAAAAACAAAATGAAAACAAAACAGTTCCTAATATTGAAGCGATAGAAACTATATCATACATATTTAGTTTAATAGAATGCCATATGCTTTTTGACTGTTTTACATATAATGGTAATGGCAATAGTTCTCCAAAATAATTATATCTCCAAATAAAGTAACTAACTCCTATTATAAGAGCTATTATTATATTAATAAAATATTTATTGATTTCTTCTTTTTTGCACAAATACCATCCTATCAAGGTAAAACACATCCCTAGAATAACTCCATCGGGACGAAATAGTCCTATTATAATTGATAATATTGGAATCCAAAGTATCTTTTTTTCTATATTCAATAAATGAAGTGTTAATAGTATAAAGCCACAATATAAATATACACTAAATCCTCCCAAAGCAGCAAATAGAGGTGAAAAAGAAAACCAAAGGATAGTAAAAGGTAATAAAAGAATTATTAGTATTTTTTCTTTTGAATTTATAATAATAGTTGCTATAACATAGGTAATCATAAATACTCCTATAGTATTTAAAAAAAAGGAAGCTATTCCCACATCAATATGTACTTTGCCTAAAATAGAAAGAAAAATAAACCAAAGAAAATCTGTAGCCCCTTCAAGATGTTCTCCTCCCGGATAGTAGGTAATACCATATCCTTTTAAGAACATTTCTACATACCTAAACATTATGTAGGCATCTTCATCAAAATAAAAGTGTTTTATATAAGAATAATTAATAATCAAATAAATAATAGAGACTACTAAGGAAATAATAATGTTTTTTTTCATTTATGGTTGTTTAGTATAGGGTTACATTTTTGTCTTCTTGAAAATACATTCTGGTATATTTCTTATGATTGTCATTATAAGCCACCAGATTCTAGTCACATAAATTTTATTTTTTTTCTTTTTATATGCTTTGTAAATAAGTGTAGCAGCTTTTTGTGGGGAAGCTGTCAATAATTTAGGCAAAGATAATCCTGCCGTCATTTTGGTATCCATAAATCCTGGTAAAACAGTCATCACATGAATATTTTTATGCAAAAGGTAATTTCTTAGTCCATCCAGATATACCATAAATCCGGCCTTAGCACTTCCATAAATAAAATTACTCTGACGCCCCCGTAAACCAGCAACGGAAGAAAGTCCAATAATTGTTCCTGCTTTTTTTTGTTCAAATTTTCCAGCAAAATAGTTAATTACAGGTATCAGTTTGGAATAATTAATTTCAATGATATTTTCTGTATTCTTTTCATTATATAAGCCTTCTTCTGTATTCTTGCCTAAATATCCTATTGCACAAAACAATAGGTCTGTTTCTATAGAGTAAAATACTGAAAAGTCAGAATCTTGGGTTATATCAAAGGGAATAATTTCTGACTCTTGGTTATATTTTACCTTAATATGTTTGGCAAACCTTTCTGTTTCATCTCTATTGGATGTTATCAGAAATATTCTGGAATACTTATTTTTGTTTTCTGATAAGACTTTTTCTACAAAAGCCTGAGAGATATCTGAGGTTGAGCCTAATACAATCATTTTAATTCGGAATTATATAGTATCTGATTCTTATTTTTTATAATGGTATCGCTTTTTAAGAAAATGATTTCAGGATCTATCATGCTTATTATATTGGCATTGATATATCCCGACTGTGTGTAAGGATGAATATGTTCAATTTTTTTATTTGTAAATGGGATTTTATACACGGATATTGTTTTTTCATTTTCTGTATCATCATAAAAATATTTTATTCCCTTTTTTTCTTCTAATACTTTATCTACCCTGGCTTTGTATGACAGGTAATTTACCGGGGTTTTCAACTGGTACAAAACATTATAGAATAAGGAAATCCATCCTAAGATAATGATTATTTTTATTTTATCCGGAAATGTTTTATAATATAAAATCAAGAACGAAAAAAGTAAAGATAAGGAAGCTGCTGCTAACATTCTTGTATTCAGCGCTTCAATTCCCTGTTTATACTCTGAATAAAGCATAAATCCGGCATATACCGTTCCTACAATCAATAATAACTGATGAAAAGGGGATAAATTATTCTTGAAGTATTTTTTATAAAACCATATAAAGAAAATCAAAAGCAAGATATCTATACATATCATTATCATTTCCAACACTAATGACAAGCCATGTCCACTTAATATCTTAATAAAAAAAACGGGATTGACCACATTGATAAGTCCTAAAACATTTTCAATGGTAAAATCTTTTAAATTTCCTATATTCGGCCCTGTTCTTATTTGCTCTCCAAAAAGACCTCCAAAATTAATATAGTTATATAGTAAATAAATTCCGATACCTAAGGAAAAACAAACTAAATAGTAAAAGTAACTTTTAGATAAAATAACTGGAAAAAACTTATTTTTTATGGTATAATACAAGAAAAATAATCCTATCCCTATAAATACATAAATGCCTGAATACCGAACCATAACCATATAAATCATAAGTAAAGTAGCCGGAAAGATGAATTTAATTCCTTTTTTATCCCCTGATAAATATTGATGTAAGTAATAAAATTGTAAATATAATAGTGTAAGAAAAACACTTTCTGAAATAGAATTTACATAAATGGATATAAAGAATTTGAAAGTTAAAAGTATTACTGTCTCTTTAAAATAGAATTTTTTAAAATAAGAAAAGAGTCCTATTAAAGTATAACTTAGAATACTTATAATGTGAGAACTAAAATAAAATTCCTGAGTAAAAAAATATCCGATTTTTAAAAGTACTGGATAGCCTATGGGAAATAAATTATTTTCAACACATGGTAAATTCTTAGCTAATTTAAAATAGGAAACAGAATCAGGAGCTATTCCTCCATAAGGTAGAAAAAAAGGGACTAGAATAATACCTAGTAATGAAAAAAAGAATAATCCCCAATAAGATGCGTCTCCCGTTCTCATAAAATCAGATTACATATGATTCTCAATTCTTTGATGTTGTACCGAGTCAAACTTTCCTATCTCTGGAACTTTTATATAATCAATTAATGATTTTTTGGATATGGAATCTTTTGCCAGATAAATTCTTCCTTTGTAAGATTCTACTATTTGATCCAGTTCATTTACTAATGCTGGTAGCTTTTTATTGATTTTAAAGTCCAAAGCCAGGCTATAACCATCGATCGGAAAGGAATTGTGTGCTTCCGGACTGCTTTTTCTATACAATTTCAACACTGCCAGGAACGAACCTTGTCCACTTTGAGCTATAGTTTTCAGAATTTCTATCATTCCTTCTTTTCCAACTTCTTTGGGAATGATAAACTGATATTGAATAAATCCATTCTTACCGTAAATTCTATTCCAGTTATTAATAGCATCTAATGGATAAAAAAATGCATCGTAATCTACTATATTGTTGATTGTTTTCTTTCTCTGTTTAAAATAGTAAAGAAAATTAAATGCTTTTACTGTAAACGAATTTAAAACAAACGATGGAAAATTAAATGGTACATTCAATTTTAATTTTTTTTTTGGATTGAGAGGTTTTCCTCTATATTTAGCTGGGATTTCCGAAAAAGTGGCATGTTCCCCAACCATTAGGATAGATCTTCCTATTTTATTCCCTTTTTGCAAACAATCAATCCATGCTACACTATAGTTCCAATTTTCACATTCATCAAAATAGTTAAATATTTCTTCTAAGTTATCCGCCTTTAATACTTTTTGTTTTATATAGGCAGTCTGAATTCTTTTTAAGGTAAACTTTGCAGAAATAATAATTCCTGTTAAGCCCATTCCTCCTATCGTGTCCCAAAACAATTGAGAGTTTTCCTGAGGTGAACATCTTTTTATTTCCCCTGTTTCTATTATTATAGTAAAATCAAGTATATAATCCCCGAAACAACCTTCGGAATGATTATTCTTTCCATGGACATCGGAACCTATAGCTCCTCCTACAGTAATCAATTTTGTTCCTGGAGTTACAGGAAGAAAAAAACCTCCTGGAACTATAACATCTAAAATATCTGATAGAATTACTCCGGATTCACATTCGAATATTCCTTTTTCACGATCAAATGAAAGAAATTTATTGAGACGTAATGTAGAATAAATGTTTTCTTTATTTAAAGAATTGTCTCCATAGGATCTTCCGTTCCCTCTGGCTATAATTGATGAACTTTCTCTGATAATCTGCTGTAATTGTAAAATATCGGATGTTGTATGAAAATGGGTTTTAACAACTGGATATTTTCCCCAATTGGTTATTTCACGAATATTTTCCATCTTATTCATAACTTAAATCAAATATTTTAAAACAAAAATCATCAGTATCCAAAGTAAAATATCAATTTGAAGAAATAAATCTTTATATACTACTTTAACCGGCGATTCTGTTTTATTATAAACAAATGTTAATTGTAAATATCTCAGTATTCCTATTACGACGAAAATTATGGTATAAACAACATCGGAATGTAAATTTTTTTTAACTACCGGATCTAATGTATACATAATATAGCAAACAATAGCACAAGATGATATCACTGTAATTGCTGTATTTGTAAATTGTAAATTATATCCGTCCAATGCCTTTCTGGTTTTTCCTGTAATCTCTATATTTATCAACTCTCCTCTTCTTTTTCCAAACCCCATAATTAAAGCTAAAAAGAATGTTAATAAGATAGCCCATATGGAAATCGGTAAATTTGTTGCCTGCCCTCCTACAAAAACCCGAAGCAAAAATCCTATAGCAATAATAACCACATCAATAATTGCCATATGTTTTAGTTTAAAGTTATATGCCAGATTCATTATAAAGTAGATGGAAATAATTATGGTAATACTCCAGGAATGTAACAAAAAACAGAGGAAATATGCCAGAAAAAACAACAGGAAAAACGTTCCAACAACCTGATTCTTTTTTATTTTTCCACTTGCAAGAGGCCTGTGTTTCTTTACAGGGTGTTGTTTATCGCTTTCTATATCAACATAATCGTTGATGACATAAATGGAGCTTGCAATAAAAGAAAAAGCAAAAAAGCTAATGATGGTTCTAATCAGTAAATCTATATCCAATAACTTTCCGGCAAAAAAGATCGGCAAAAATATAAACATGTTTTTTACCCACTGATGTATTCTTATTAATTTTAGATATTTCAACTTTATAAAATAAAATGCATTACTATTATGACGCAAATATAGTATTTTCTTATCACTTATTTGTTATTCTTATTCTTATTCTTATTCTTTTTACAAATCTAAAAATAACTGGAAAGAAAATAATTTAAAGGTTTTTCTATGATAAGGAGTTATTCCGTATTGTTCTATTGCTTTCCGATGAGCTTTGGTCGGATATCCTTTATTCTTTTCCCATTGATATTGGGGATATTCTTTGGCTAGTTTTTCCATTAATTCGTCCCGGTAATTTTTTGCTAATATGGAAGCTGCCGCTATGTTCAGGTAATTGGCATCTCCTTTAACAGCACAAAAATGAGATATTTCTTTATATTGTTTAAACCGGTTTCCATCTACTAATAAAAATTCAGGAACAACTTTCAATTGATCCGTTGCTTTATGCATGGCCAAAAAACTGGCATTCAGTATGTTTATTTCATCTATTTCCTCAGGAGAAACCTCGGCAATAGCATAATCAATAGCATTTTCCTTAATTATGGAGTCTAATTCTTTCCGCTTTTTTTCACTTAGTTGTTTGGAATCAGTAATTTCGGGATGAAAAAAATCTTCAGGAAGTATAATTGCAGCAGCTACCACAGGGCCGGCCAGGCAACCTCTTCCTACCTCATCCAATGCTACTTCCAATTTAAATTCTGAGTATTTCTTTTGCATAAAATTGATATTTAAGCTTAGAAAACTCTCCGAATAAAACGTAACTGATGAGTATATTTATTCAAATCCGAATTGAAAATTCCAGTATAATCCAGATTATCAATTCTTACCTTTCCACTGGCATGAAGAATTTTCTGGTTAGGAAGAATAAATCCTACATGAATAATTTTTCCTTCCTGATTTTCAAAAAAAGCTAGATCCCCCGGTTCTGCTTCCTCAATAAAACTAAGCACTTCCCCTATTTCTGCTTGTTGGTATGCGTCTCTTGGCAACTTATATCCTGCCATCTTATAAACCATCTGTACTAACCCACTACAATCGATTCCATAAGTAGATTTTCCACCCCACAAATACGGAGTATTAATATATTTAAATGCTAATTCTAATATTTGTTTCTTGTCTTGTCTCCCTTGAATTAGTTTTTCCTCTACCAAAAACTGGTTGTTAGGCGTCAGTTCAAAGATATTCTGTTCATTCAAGTGATGTATTTCTGCCCCGATAGTAACCGGAAAGGGTTGATTCTGAGAAACCAGTAAACTAAACGGTTCTGAAATAAAAGAGGTTTCCTGCAAGAAGTTGGTATATTCTATATCACTGATCATTAAAATTTGCTTGGAATCCATCCATCCCTCATATTCATCAAATAATATCTTTATTTTAACCCATTGCTTTTTTACTTCCGTCACTTCACAAAGTTCCCCAAATAAAAGCTGCGTTAGCATTTCCGAAGCATCAGAAGGTTCTTTTCTTACCGGAGCTACACTTACCTGACAAATAGATTTACTCATACCTGCAAATTTATTTCTTTCTTATGATACTTATACCATCCCGGATGGGTAAAATTACTATTTCCAGAGATTGATCTTCTTTTATTTTTTTATTAAAATCCCTGATTATTTCAGTTTTTTTATCCCTGACTTCATTTATTACTCTTCCTTTCCACAAAACATTATCTGCTAGGATAATTCCTCCCGATCTTACTTTAGGCTTTAGCAAATCAATGTATTGAGCATAATTTTCCTTATCTGCATCCAAAAAAACCAGATCAATCGGCTCACTAATCTGAGGAATAATATGTAATGCATTTCCTTCCCTGAAATCTATTTGCCCCGCAAACTCCGATTGCTGAAAATATTTTTTGGGGAAATAAGCCATTTCATCATTATTATCCATAGTAATAATTTTTCCGGATTTTGATAATCCTTCTGCCAAAGACAAAGTAGCATATCCGGTAAATGTTCCTACTTCCACAATAAGTTGAGGAGAAATTACTCTGGACAACATACTTAAAACCCTTCCCTGCAAAACTCCCGATAACATATGCGGATGTGTAGTTTTCTGGTACGTTTCTCTTCGTAATTTTTTTAACAACAGGGGTTCTTCCTCACTGTTTTGTTCTATATAATTTTCCAGACCGGGGCTTAGTTCCATTTTTGTTTACCTCTTAAACATACAAATATAAATATTTAATAAATGAACATCTTAATCTAAAATTAAGTTATAGTCAAAAAACGACAGATATTTTTCTATTGTTAGAATTAACCAGAAAAACTATCTTTGTTTTTCTATGAAAATTGAAATACGAGAAGTTTCTTCTAAAAAAGAGTTACAACAATTCGTAAAATTCCCGTTGTCTCTCTATAAAGGCAATAATTATTATGTTCCCTCTCTGATTAGTGAAGAGATGAATTCTTTGGACAACACAAAAAATCCGGTCTTTGAACATGCAGAAGCCCGCTATTTTTTAGCATACAAAGAAAATAAAATCGTTGGGAGAATTGCTGCCATCATTAACCGGTTTGAAGTAGAAAAACAACAAAAACTAAAAATACGTTTCGGGTGGTTCGATGTCATTGATGATATCCATGTCACAGAAGCCCTTTTAAACAAAGTTATTGAACTCGGTAAATCTCGCGGATTAAACTTCATTGAAGGTCCTGTCGGTTTTTCCAACATGGACAAAGCCGGGTTATTAACAGAGGGATTTAATGAAAGATCTGCCATGCTCACCTTATACAACCATGAATACTATAAAACCCATCTGGAAAAATTAGGATTTGAAACAGCCAGTGAATGGGTAGAAAACCGGATTACCATACCCAATCAACTCCCGGAAAAGGTAATAACCATTTCAAAGATCGTTCAGGAAAGATACGGATTGACTATTGTACGGTTCAAAAACTCGAAAGACTTGGACCCTTACATCCTGCCTATATTTTCTTTACTGGAAGAAACTTATAATTCTTTGGAATCTTATGTTCCTTTTTCAGAAAAAGAAATTAAATACTACAAGAAAAAATTCATGAAGATCCTCAAACCGGAATTCATAAGCTGTATTACCGACAAAGAAGGCAACCTCTGTTCTTTCGCCATTACCTGTCCTTCCTATTCCGAAGCACTTCAAAAAGCCGGCGGAAAACTTCTTCCATTCGGATGGTATTACCTGCTTAACTCAGCCAAAAACACAAAAACTGCTGAATCAATTCTCATCGGTATTCATCACAAATATCAAAAGAAAGGAGTTACTTCTCTTATTTTTTGTGAAATTTTCAATGTATTGAAAAAATACCATATGGAATATTTGGAAACGAATCCTCAACTAGTAGAAAACCTCAATGTACAACTTTTATGGACCGATTTTAACCCGATTGTTCACAAAAGAAGAAAAACCTTCAGAAAAAGTATTTAATATAGATTTAAACATTACAATTTATTGATTATTAATTTATTAATCATTTTTCCTATTTTTTTGAAAACATATAGTATTAGAATGCCTTTCCTTTACTAAATTTTCCATAAAAAGATTAATCTTTATTTAGTTTTTTAATTGTACCTAAAAATACTATTTCTTAAAAAATGAAAAAAAATAGTATTTATAAAAAATTGGCATGATTTTTTCTATCATTATACCATATTAACACTTAAAAAAATATTGTTATGTTCGAAATTTTTAAAGACAAATCAGGTGGTTTTCGCTTCAGACTAAAAGAAAAAAGCGGAAAAGTAATCCTGTCGAGTGAAGGATATACCCAGAAAACGAATTGCCAGAAAGGAATTAGTTCCGTAAAAAGAAATTCCAAAAACGAAGACCGTTTTGAATTAAAACAATCATCCGGTAAAAAGTGGTTTTTCAATTTAAAAGCAGGTAATGGCCAGATAGTGGCAACCAGCGAAAACTATGATTCCGAAACCAATGCAAAAAACGGAATTAAAGTAGTAATGAGCTCTGCTCCCTCTGCTGATACAACAGACCTATCTAAATAACAACCTAAATGTTATGAAAACAACGAAGGCCGTCTCAATGAGATGGCCTTCTACTTTTATAATGAATATTCAAACTTCCCAATAATCCTTCTTTACAAAAATTAGTATTTTCCCTATCTTTGCCTTTTGTTTTTTACATCTTAAAAGATCGAATTTTAATTTGTAAAATTTTAAAAACCAATAATTTGAAAGCTAGAATAAAAAAAATAAACTCAACAGAAATACAAGATGTGGTTTTCATCAAAAATGCACATCTTCACAACCTTAAAAATATTGATGTTTCCATTCCCAAAAACAAACTCACGGTTATTACCGGAGTTTCCGGAAGCGGAAAATCCACCTTGGCATTTGATACTTTATATGCTGAAGGACAACGCCGATACGTGGAAAGTCTGAGTTCTTATGCCCGGCAATTTTTAGGAAAACTGGAAAAACCTCAGGTAGATGACATCAAAGGACTCGCTCCTGCTATTGCCATCCAGCAAAAAGTAATTTCCGGAAATCCACGCTCCACTGTCGGGACAACCACAGAAATTTACGACTATTTACGATTATTGTTTTCCCGCGTCGGAAAAACCTATTCTCCCGTTTCAGGAAAAGAAGTAAAAAAAGATGAAGTTACCGATGTGGTAAATTACATAAAATCCTTACCACAAGGTGGAAAATATCTTTTATTAGCTCCTCTGGATTTAAAAAACAAAGACTTCAAATCAGCTCTGAACATCCTGAAAGGACAAGGATATGTGCGGCTGGAAGTAGGCGGAAATGTGGTTACTATTGAAGATCTGGAAAGCTTCGGCTTTTCCCCTGACGAAAACACGAAAATCAATCTGGTTATCGAACGCTTTGCCGTGGAACATGAAGAAGAATTTTTACATCGTTTTGCCGATAGTGTACAAATTGCCTTCTATGAAGGAAAAGGAAGCTGTTTCATAAAAAATCTGGACAATCAGGATATTAAAAACTTTTCCAATGCTTTTGAATTGGATGGAATCCAGTTTTCAGAACCTACCATTCACTTTTTCAGCTTCAATAATCCTTATGGAGCTTGTCCGACCTGTGAAGGGTACGGAAAAATACTAGGGATTGACGAAGATCTGGTAGTTCCGAATAAAAACCTTTCCATTTATGAAGATGCGATTATTGCCTGGAAAGGAGAAAAAATGAGCGAATGGAAAGACGCTTTCATCAAAGAAACATCCAAACTCAAGTTCCCGATACACAAACCCTATTTTGATCTTACAGAAGAACAAAAAGAACTTTTATGGAAAGGAAACGGAGATAAAAGATTCCCTAGCCTCAACCATTTCTTCAAAATGCTGGAGGAAAACACCTATAAAATCCAGTATCGGGTAATGCTTTCCCGATACCGGGGAAGAACTGTTTGTCCGGACTGCAAAGGAAAACGATTGCGCCCCGAAACCCAATACGTGAAAATCAACGGATATTCCATGAATGATTGGGTTGATCTGCCTTTAGACCAACTATATCAGGTAATTCAAAAACTGGAATTAGATGAATATCAGGCAAAAATAGCTAAACGTTTATTATTCGAAATCATCAGCCGGATTGAATTCCTGCTCGATGTCGGATTAGGTTATCTTACCCTGAACCGGGCTTCCAATACCTTATCCGGAGGAGAATCTCAGCGGATCAATCTGGCCACTTCTTTAGGAAGCAGCCTGGTTGGTTCCATTTATATTTTAGATGAACCAAGCATCGGACTTCATGGCAGAGATACGGAACGGCTGATTTCCGTCCTGAAAAAACTACGGGATTTAGGAAATACAGTAGTTGTAGTGGAACACGATGAGGATATTATGAAGGCAGCAGATTATCTGGTAGATATTGGGCCTAATGCCGGAAGTTTAGGTGGCGAAGTGGTTTTTGCCGGAACATATGATGAAATGATGAAAACTCATACTTTGACTGCCAATTATCTGAATCACGAAAAAAAGATCGAGGTACCGAAAACCCGCAGAAAAACAAAAGAATATATTGAAATCACCGGAGCACGTCAGAACAACCTAAAAGGAATAGACGTAAAATTACCTCTTCATTGTCTTACGGTAGTTACCGGAGTAAGTGGTTCAGGGAAAAGTACGTTGATGAAGGATATTCTGACTCCTGCCCTACAACGGAAATTGGGATTAAGCGGAGACAAACCTGGAAGCTTTTCCGAACTGAAAGGAAACTGGAAGGAAATAGAACAATTGGAACTGGTAGATCAAAACCCGATCGGGAAATCATCCCGCTCCAATCCGGCTACTTATGTAAAGGCTTTTGATGATATCCGTGATTTATTCGCAAAACAAAAGCTGAGTAAACTCAATGATTATAAGCCGAAACATTTTTCTTTTAATGTGGAAGGCGGACGTTGTGAAACCTGTCAGGGAGAAGGACACATTACGGTAGAAATGCAGTTCATGGCAGATATTGAACTGGAATGCGAAAGTTGTCATGGAAAACGGTTCAAACAAGAAATACTGGAAGTCCGGTATGAAGGAAAAAATATTGCTGATATTCTGGAAATGACAATAGATGAGGCTATTGATTTTTTCAAAACTCATAAACAAGACAAAATAACTGGCAAATTACAGCCTTTACAGGATGTGGGATTGGGTTATCTTCAATTGGGACAGTCTTCGGGAACTCTTTCCGGAGGAGAAGCACAACGAATCAAACTGGCTTCTTTTTTGGTGAAGGGAAATACTTCGGAAAAAACCTTGTTTATTTTTGATGAACCGAGCACCGGACTTCATTTTGATGATATAAACAAATTGTTAAAATCCTTTAATGCCTTGATTGAAAAGGGACACAGCGTTATGGTGATTGAGCATCATCCGGATATCATCAAATGTGCGGACTATATTATTGATATTGGTCCGGAAGCCGGAATAAATGGTGGAGAAGTAGTTTTTGCCGGAACTCCGGAGGAGATAGTGAAATGTAAACAATCATATACCGGAAAATTTTTTAAAAGATAAATTGTAAAAGATTCCCAAATTACTTAAAAAACCACTTGAATGTTCAAGCGGTTTCAATGATTTTAAAATCATTTATATATAGATAGTCAGTTAGTTTCTTGTTAATTTTTGGAAAAAGTTTATTATCAAGTTCCCAATATTCAAAACAAAAATATATCCCAACTCTGAAAAGAATTGGGAATTATTAAAAAATAATCGTTTTTTATATATCTATAAATTAATAGATTAGTGTAAGAAATTTAAAATTTCTGTTATTGTACTGAGCTGAATGAATTTCGGATTGTTTATGGAAGTTTCCACTTTTTCGTGATTCCAGGTTACATGATAGGGAATATGTGCTGCATATCCTCCTATTTCCAACACAGGAATGGTATCTGACTTAATGGAATTTCCGAGCATAAGAAAATTTTCCGCTTTGCAATCCAGATGTTTTATCAATTTTTCATAATCCGGAATTTGTTTATCACTCATAATTTCGATATGATGAAAATATTTTTCCAATCCGGATTTTTTCAGTTTTCTTTCCTGATCGAGCAGATCTCCTTTAGTTGCCATTACTAAAGTATATTTTCCATACAGGTTTTCAAGTACTGCATCCACTCCGTCCAATAATTCCACCGGTTTGTTCAATTGTTCCTTTCCCAGTTCTATCACCTGCGATATGATTTTTGAATCTGCATTTCCGTTTGTTATCCGCAATACGGTTTCTATCATAGACAGAATAAAGCTCTTCACTCCATATCCGTATAAATGCAGGTTCTGCATTTCCGTTTTAAAAAGTTCCTGGGAATTATTGTGTTGGGGAAGATAATCTTCCAGCAATTCACAAAATTTATTTTCTGTTTCCTGAAAATACGGTTCGTTTACCCAAAGCGTATCATCCGCATCAAAGGCAATTACCTGAATGTCTTTCATTATGTTCTATTCTAAAAAACCTGACTTGCTTCTTTTCTTATTTCTTCGAGATATTCTGATTTATCATCCCGATAGAATAAATTCATATTTTCAAACGGAATGATTTTTCCGTCTTTATTTACTATGTGTACACAGGACTTTTTCACCGCCCGGACATCAAAGTCGTAGGCATCCATAAAGTTCATAATGATAATCCGGAACAGATTATCATATTTTAATCCTGGAGCCGAAACCTGTGGAAGACAGCAAAGCAACTGGTTGAAATCATCTTTTACTTTATCTACGGATATTCCCGTACTGAAAATCTTGATTAGCTGGTCTTTCATTACCTCATCCTGTTCGTATACAATGGTATTCCGGGAAGCAGTGTTCAATAATTCCTTCGGATCTACATAACGGGTAAGTGGGAAATGTTCTCCTCCCAGTTTCAGCACATAACCCATAGCCAAAGCGTCGGGATTGCAGGGAACAGGAATAATATCATTGGATTGGAAAATATCGGTTTGGGAAAGGATATTGGATCGCACTTCCGTTAAGGTAAGCCTGTTTTTGGTGGAATCAGGATTATTTCTTCCGGCAATCTGAACGGGCTGGAAAGTAACTCCCCTAACGCATCGTTGTTTCAATGCAAATTCTATGATCTTTCCTGATTCATCATCATTCAATCCTTTCTGTTGAGTTACTACCAAGGTGGTACTCAGGTTGAGTTCATTGAGTTTTTCCAGTGCTTTTTGCCGGATTTCAGTTAAATCTTTTCCCCTCAATTCTTTTAATACTTCCGGTTTAAAGGAATCGAACTGGAGATAGATTTCAAAATCAGGCATATAATTAGCCAGCTTTTCTGCAAAACCTTCATCCTGAGCTATCCGGATTCCATTGGTATTCAGCATCAGGTGTTTGATTGGTTTGCTTTTGGCAATATCCAGTATGGTAAAGAAATCCGGATGAATGGTCGGTTCACCTCCGCTTATCTGTAATACATCCGGTTCACCTTCGTTAGCGACCATAATATCCAGCATTTTTTCCACTTCTTCCACCGTCCGGTGTCTTCCGTAGGTTGGGGACGACATGGCGTAACAAGTGGGACAGGTGAGATTGCAACGATCGGTAATTTCCACAATGCTTAAACAACTGTGTTGTTCATGATCCGTGCATAAGCCGCAATCGTAGGGACAGCCGTATTCAATGGGCGTATTGAATGTCAAAGGCATTTCAGAGGCTTTGTTATAATTCCGGATGTTTTTGTAATAGTCTACATCGGTAGCTAACAAGACTTTGTGTGTTCCGTGTTCGGGACATTTTTTCATCATGAAAACCTTGTCTTTTTTAAAGACGATTTTTGCTCCTATCCTTTTTAAACAAACAGGACAAAGGCTGATGGTATGGTCGTAATAGATATATTTTCTAACGGGTGCCATTTATATTTATTTTAATTATTTTCATCTTATCCAGTCACAGAGAACGGCAGTTAACAATAGTGATATTCCTGATATAACTAACAATACTAATCCTATGATGACGGGAATTCGGTAGGAGTTGTTTCTGTTAATTAAAAAGGCAATACCGATCACAAAGAACATGGTTATTGCTATAGAAGCAGCTCCTATGGCTATAAAAAACATAACGAGCCCTATTCCTGCAGCATCACTGTTGCTAAAACTTGGTTCCAATATAGATATCATGATTGTTTAGATTTATTTTTCATATTTACTACTGTTTTTTTTATTTAGAAACCCCCACTACAAAGCATTGTAATCAAAAGACAAAATATTCCTAAAATTAAAAAGGAAGTTAAACCTATTTTTAAGGGTGATTTGTATATCTGATTGTTTTTTTCATCATTTTTATATTGGAAATAGTTGATTAAAGCTATCAAAATTGATATTGTTCCTACTACAAAAGTGATAAGAATAGTGATAAAAAGAATAAACCCTATCGCCGCCATCTTAAATTCATTTTTATGTAAATATAATTGTTTTTCCTTTCAGCAATCGTTTGGGTGATATGATATAACGCCCGTAATATAGGAATCCCAACAAGCAGGCAATCTGAATGCTTCCCAAACCGAAAAAGTATCTCCATCCGGGTTTGATAAAATCCAGCAAGAACCGGAAGGTTAAATAAAATATCATAAACAGTTTAAAAAGAGCTCCTGATTCCAATGTATATTTTTTCTGTATTGTTTTCAATATTATCCAGGTAAACAGTAAGAACAGGATTTCATACAAGGTTACCGGATGACGGGGAATATGATCTCCCAAATCCATTCCCCAAGGCATTTGTGTAGACAAGCCGTAGGTTTCTTCATAGATTCCAGCTGAAAAACATCCGAATCTTCCTATGATCATGGCGAGTAATAACGGATATACAAATAAATCTCCGGTACTTCTTTTTTCCCCTACTATTTTTTTTGCTAATTCTACTCCTATCAATCCTCCCAATAACCCTCCAACCAAGGTTTTATTGGAAAGAAAATACAGAAGTTTATTGGGTGAAGATTCCCAGAGCAGAATATTTTCCATTGCTCCCAATATATGAGAACCGAAATAAGCTCCAAAAGTTGCCCCTACCAAAACCGTAAGGAAAATAATGATATCCGTTTTTTCTTTCCTCCTTTTTCTCAGATACCAATAGTATCGGGCCCCTAAAAAGATTCCTAATGCTTCCATCAGAGAATGCAACAATATAGGATATCCGAAAAGATTTATTGTAACCGGTAAATCAAACATACAAGCAATAAATAAAAATCAAAAGTACTGTTTATTTTATCAGAAAGATCATTTTAATTTTAATAAAAAAGCACTGAACATCGTAAAACATCCAGTGCCTGATTGAAATAATTAGGTGTTATTAAATTATTTCTTTGCTTCGTTTTGTTTAATTAAATTCAATGCTGATCCTGCTTTGAACCATTCAATCTGTCCCTGATTATAGGTCTGATTGGTTACAATGGTATCTTTGCTTCCATCGGCATGAACCACTTCAATAGTGATTGGTTTTCCCGGAGCAAACTGGTCTAAATCAAGGAAATTGAAAGTATCATCTTCCTGAATTTTATCGTAATCATCCGGATTTGCAAAGGTCAATGCCAACATTCCCTGTTTTTTCAGGTTGGTTTCATGGATTCTGGCAAAGGATTTTACCAATACTGCCCGCACTCCTAAGTGACGTGGCTGCATGGCTGCATGCTCCCGGGAAGATCCTTCTCCGTAGTTGTAATCTCCAACTACAATGGTAGGAACTCCTTCTGCTTTGTATTTTCTTGCAGAATCGGGTACAGGAATATATTCTCCGGTAATTTCATTTTTCACTTTGTTGGTTTCCATATTGAAGGCATTCACTGCTCCAATCAGGGTATTATTGGCTATGTTATCCAAATGTCCACGGAAACGTAACCAAGGTCCTGCCATGGAAATATGGTCTGTGGTACATTTTCCGTAAGCTTTGATTAACAAACGGGCTCCGGTAATATTTTTCCCGTCCCAGGCAGGGAAGCTTTCCAGTAACTGTAAACGTTCAGATGTTGGAGCAACATCTACCTGTACACTGGAACCGTCTTCCGCAGGTGCCTGATAACCGGCATCTTTCACATCAAATCCCATTGGAGGCAATTCGAATCCTTTTGGTTCATCTAATAATACTTCTTCTCCGTTAGCATTTTTCAGTTTGTCTTTTCTCGGATCAAAAGTCAAATCTCCGGCAATTGCCAATGCAGTTACTAATTCAGGAGATGCTACGAATGCATAAGTATTCGGGTTTCCATCCGCTCTTTTTGCAAAGTTCCGGTTGAATGAATGTACAATGGTATTTTTTTCTTGTTTTTCTGCACCTTCTCTTGCCCATTGTCCGATACATGGTCCGCAAGCATTAGCAAATACTTTTCCTCCTATTTTACTAAAGATATCCAAGTATCCGTCTCTTTCCACTGTGTAACGCACCAATTCCGACCCCGGAGTAATCGTGTATTCCGCTTTTGGAGTAATTCCTTTGTCAGCTGCCTGTTTTGCTATGGAAGCCGCACGGGAAATGTCCTCGTAGGAAGAGTTGGTACAAGAACCTATCAAACCTACTTCTACTTTTATCGGCCAACCGTTTTTCTCTGCTACTTCTTTGATTTTTGAAATCGGAGTAGCAATATCCGGAGAGAATGGTCCGTTCAAATGCGGTTCTAATGTATTTAAGTCAATTTCTATTAACTGATCGAAATATTTTTCCGGATTTTCGTAAATTTCTTTATCTGCACAAAGTTCCTCTTTTAATTTGTCTGCTGCATCGGCAACTTCTGCACGACTGGTTCCTCGTAAATATCTTGCCATACTATCGTCATAAGCAAAGATAGAAGTAGTAGCTCCTACCTCGGCTCCCATATTACAGATGGTTCCTTTTCCTGTACAGGAAAGTGATTCTGCTCCTTCCCCAAAATATTCAATAATGCATCCGGTTCCTCCTTTCACAGTCAATAATCCGGAAACTTCCAGAATAATATCTTTTGCGGAAGTCCATCCGCTTAATTTTCCTTTCAATTTAACTCCGATTAGTTTAGGAAATTTCAATTCCCAAGCCATTCCCGCCATTACATCCACTGCATCGGCTCCTCCAACTCCGATCGCTACCATTCCCAAACCTCCGGCATTTACAGTATGGGAATCGGTTCCGATCATCATTCCTCCCGGGAAAGCATAATTTTCCAGTATTACCTGGTGGATAATTCCTGCTCCTGGTTTCCAAAACCCGATTCCGTATTTGTTGGAAACGGATGCCAGGAAGTTATATACTTCATTGTTTTTATTTAATGCTTCCTGTAAATCTTTGTCTGCTCCAACTCTTGCCTGAATCAAGTGGTCTGCATGAACAGTGGAAGGCACAGCGGCTTTCTTTTTTCCAGCCTGCATAAACTGAAGCAATGCCATTTGTGCAGTTGCATCCTGCATAGCAACTCTGTCCGGCGCAAAATCTACATAGGATTCTCCTCTTTTAAAAGATTCTGTTATTTCATCTCCTGAAAATAAATGAGAGTATAAAATCTTTTCAGAATAGGTCAGTGGTTTTCCGGCTACTTTACGAGCTTTTTCAACTCTTGATTGATAGCGGTCATACACCGCTTTGATCATATCTAAATCAAAAATCATACGTTTTATTTTATTGGTTTTTATCGAATTTATATTTTTTTAATTTACTGATTACCATTTTATTAAATAGCATTAAACCACCAAAAATCAACGATCTGCTATTTTATTCTATTTTGGAGTTCTAATATACAATATAAATTTCAAATCATATGATTTTTGTCATATTTTAGAAAAATTTGTAATGATTCTAAATAATTTTTGATTGTAGGTTTACGATTTTAGATTGTGTTCATATCACTTTTTACAAAATGTGTATCATTCGTGAATTGTAAATCAAAAATCGTCAATATTTTGTACTTCTTTCTTCTAATTTCCAACCTCTAATTATGTATGCGGATACTTGCCCGTATCAAAGCTATGGCTGTGATCTGATCAATCAACATATCTTTAGGCTGATGATGCTGATTTTGGGAAACTAATTTTACATAGTCGTTTCCTAATTCCGATTTTTGCACAAACTTTACAGTAATGTATTCACTCCAGTCATCAATTTTTATGGATAACAAATACATTTCTCCCCAGAATATTTTGTCCACACTGATTTCTTTGTACAAAACTATATCCCCGCTTTTTAATAACGGATACATGGAATCTCCCTTCACATAAACTCCGCCATCACAATGGGCAATTCCCGGAATCCGTATATGATCCAAAATGGCTTCATTGGAAGTTCCTTTAAATAATTCCATTAATCCGGCTGTAGCTTCCAGATCATATAAAGGAATATCCTGCATTTCCTTGACCGGATCTATTGTTCTTCGATGAATATTAATAGGTGTAGTCAGAATTTCATTTTGAACTGGATAATTCTTTACTTGTTTAAGCATAGTTCCCCTTCCTGTGAGTAACCAGTCCACATTTACATCTTCAAACTTATTTGCAACATCTTCTAAAATATCATAAGAAGGCTTAGTTCCCTCTTTCTTTAATCGATTGAGTTTTTCAGATGAGTTATACCCCAACCCATTAAGAGCAAAATCATTCACACTTTTAAAACCCTCATATTCCAATAGTTGGTTAACCCTTTCGAAAAAAGTTGTATTTTTTTTCATTTTTATTTGTATTTATTCAAATATGTTTGTATATTTGCTTCATGATTATTTGACAAATATAGAAATTATTTTTAACATTCAAACTTAATTTTCAGAAAATAAAATATTTACAAACAAAACGACTAATTAACCCTCTCAAATAAAGATAAATACAAAATTGTAAATCAATAGATTATTTTAACTAAAAATCAATATTTTACACAAACAATGTTGAATAAATTACTTAACTATGAATATAAACACCAACATAATAGAAACCTGTCAGTATAATTTTTGCCGACTCACCGGACTTAAAAGAGAAGAATACCAACAAATCCTTTTTGAATGCGGATGTAATTATGCGGAAGAATACAGCAGAAAGATCGTTCCTTCCGAATGGAAAGCATTATTCGGAGAAATGCTGCAATTATCCGCTTATTGGGACTGGTGGAAAGAGTTGTGGATGTATAAGACACTTGAAGCTTTCAAAATAGCAGGAATAGAGGAAAATTCAGAAAATATAACTCCTACCGATTCTCTGTTTCTTCTTGAGGCTTTCTATGATTTTAATTCTTCACCAGTTCGCCCTAATTTATCTGTATTACAAGCCTTAAAAGAAAAAATATATAAAAATGAAAAATTATGTAAAATCACCCCATTTCAGAATACGAACCTTGCCAGAGAAAAATCTGGTAAAAAAAGTTTACACATTGAGCAAGGAAATTTGCGAGGAAACGAACACAACAGAGCAGATGCTTAAGAATTTACAAAGAGAATATTACATAAGAGAATTGGTAAGACGTGATGAAACTACACAAATATAACAGATGATGAGAAGAAGATTACAAATAGAAGACCTGCGAACCTGTCTTTCCTACGATTCGGAAGTAAAAAGGTTCCTTAACCTGAGTGAAAGATGTCTGATCCATAAAAACCAGGTCCAGATTATTGACCGTTCCTATCCTTTGAGCTTATCTCCCGAGTTAAAGGAAAAGATTAAACAAAAGTTATGTGAAATCCGGAGAAGAAGATGGCATCGTCCTTACTTCCGTTTTGAAAACGAATGGGGAACTATAAAGAAAGTTCGTGTACGATAAAATAATAAATAACTTTCGTGATATTGTTTAATAAAAGGGTATAATCCCTCCAGTCCGGATCAATTTATTGAGGCTATTTATTTAACTTCCCTTTCTTCCTAACAATCTGATTCATTTATCTAAGCCTGTTCTACAGCACTCAATATACGATCCGGACTGAATTTTCTTAAACAAAACAATAATTTTAAATCCATACAATCATGACCCAAAAAGAAGCTGAGCAATATGAAAAAATCCGGGCCAATCCCAAATACCCTGTTTTTGATATGCTCTTTACCCAAAATCCCGATGGAAGCATCCATCCCAAACCAGGAGTGATCTTCAAACTCATGGGAGGAATTCCTTATGTGGAAGATATTTCTCCATTGGGAAATCTATTTTCATCCCAATTTGCTCTATCCAACCCTATTTCTCCGGAAAGTATTGCCTTGAAGGGAAAAACCTTTCAAGATATTTCCAATGAAATAGCACTGAAAAGTCCGTTCGGAAAAAACAGTATTTTCTATATTGACCAGATCTGTGGAGAATTCACCAATACATTTTATTCCGGAGGAATTGATTATGAACTCCTTGCCCAGGATTTGTTTAGGTATCCGATGGAAATAAATCCCCCCATGTTTGATTACACCAAATATGAAGTTCCGGACAAAGAAATTTCTGTTGTTACTCCCTTTGTAGGAGAATCACACAAAAAAGTAAACAATAACAAACCTTTTACCTTCAAAAATGAAAACAATGAAACAACAAGTGCTGTTTTTGAATCCGGAAAATTAAATCATCGGAAATGCTATCTTAGAGGAGATTATCATTTCAATATTGAGTTAGATAGTAATTATTCCGTTTCCTATAGTCTGTATTTTCCTTACAAAGATGCCAAAATAACAACAGGTGGAACCCCAAACGGAATTGAAAGTCTTTCTATAGCTGTTGCAAATGATGAACAATATGCTATTATCTTAAAAACGACACACATCAGTACTTTTTTAGAATTTATAAAAAGGATAAAAGGATTGGCTTTCTTCAAAAACATGAAAAAAAATATATCTGCCTATTATGCTTATTTTTTCTCCCAGGCAAAAAATGATGCTGATAAACTGGACGGATTGTATGAATATATTCCTGACTTTGTATTAGAAAAGAGAAATGACCTGGAACTATGGAATGACTTGGCAGTATTATCAGAGTCAAGCATTGACACTTGGGGAACCAATGAAAACATTTCCATCCTCAATCTCCTTAAAGGAATAAAAAATAAAAATTGGTGGTACCAGCAAATCAATCAAAATCCTGAAGTAGTACGGAACTTATTCAAAGAATTCAGCACCGATTATATAGAAAATCTTATTATGTCATTTTCCAGTGTTGGTTTGGATGTGTGGACCAATAAAGAACTTGACGGAGCATGGACGTTCCACCCGGATTATGAAGAGCTGAATTCTAAAGTTTATAAACAATCTCAAGATTCCAGCACTCCCGATATTAGATATACTGGTTTCGCCTATTATCTGGCAGATAAAAAGCAATATAAAATAGGTACTGCTATATTTGCCTATGAACCTGGTTCTTTAATGCCTGATAAGTCAAAGGAAATCGGACCGAAAGAATTATTTCCTCCTTTCACACCTCTCAAAATGCTGGTAGGAAAAGAAGTTGTTTATATTCCTGCTTTTGCTGCGGAGTATTTTACCAATAAAAAAATCAATGAAGAATTGTGGACAGTGCTAAACAATATAGTTGATGCACTACTTCCGGAGTTTAACCTAATGAAAAGCCGGAGTCTTTTTACACTTTCCAAAATAACCCAGGGAAAAACCATACGGACAGAAACCGAACTGATTGAATTTCTGGATAAAATAGACCAGAATGTGATGGCTACAGACCTGGAAAAAGTAGGAATTAAGGCATTGTTTCGAGGCACCACCCGCAGCGCCCAGGGAGAACTTTTTGCAGGAAACCTAAATACTATTGAAAACGGAACCTCTACCTCTACCGACCCTATCCGGGCTGTTATCTTTGGAATAGAATCCTCCTCAAAACCCGGTGCAGGAAAAGGAATGCTGCAAATATACCCGCCTAAAGATTTAAAAGGGTTAAATTTAGTTAGCCCTAACCGAAGGGTAGACATAGAACTAGAAGTAATTATTGGCACTAATCCTCAAAATTTATCTAACTTTACAGTAAAAGAAATTTCTATTGAAGAAGCAAGACTATTAGTAAAAAAATTATACGGAATAGAACTAGATACAAGAATGGATATTAATGTAAGTAGATATTGGCTCAAAGAAACAGAAAAACTGCTTCCAAAAGAAGCTATAAAGTTTTATACAGAAGCAATGAAAGTAAAAACTAAAAAATAAAATAGTATGAATACTGATTTAAAAGAATTTTTTATTGATTTATCCTTAAACGGGTTTTTTATAAATAACCCTATTCTAGGAGCAGACGCCATGCTATCCAACAAGGATATTAAATTTCACTTATTACAACCCATAAACCGTAAAGAATATATATATATATATAATATTCATAATGATATCGACCTGATTTTAGGAGAAAAATATGATGTGGTTTTCCTTCGTGAAGATCCCAGAAACTATGAGAAAACAGAAGCAGAAATAGATTTTGTTTCCCTGAAAAAAGGCGACAATATTGGAATTCTTCCTAGCGGATATGGAGGAATCATCCGGTTAAAGTTTAAAAATAAAATCCCGGAAATGACAAAATTACTAATGCAAGATGGTAATGAAAAGTTTAATAAAAATAAACATAAATTCATCACTTTTACCACCCAAAAAATAATGGATCGTATTTTGGAAGAACTGGATAAAGCAGAAAAACTGTCTCGTCCTGAAATAGGTTGACAGATTTTACAATAAATAATAAAAATCCTGCTCAAATGAGTGGGATTTTTTATACTTTTACTAAACTAGTGAAACACCAAAATTCCACTGGAATCGTATTAGAACCAATATAAATTAAGAAATTCTTTATCATAATTTCTATTAATAACCTCATTAAATCTTTCTTTCAAATATCCTTACTATACATTCTATCCTACCCCTTATATAACCCACAAACTATTTTGTAAAAATTTTGAATTTTAACGATCTAGTTATCATAATTATAAATATGCAATACAAATATATTTGTTATTTGATTAAAACTATTTCAAATATATTTGTATATTTGCTAAACAAAACAATCTAAGACTTTCCTTGTAATAACAATCATACAAACAATCAAAACAAAATTCAAGTACAATGAGTAATGTAAAAAAACAAAACACTCTGTTCCGCTTTATCAGCTTACGAAGTCCGGAACTTTCCAAAAAAGAAGATCAAAACACACGTTTCATTTTCCATCCCGACAATGAAACTGGAGTATTCTTTTCTACCATACAAACCATCCCCGCCGGAAGTACCAAAGAAGCCGTTTTACTTCAGACAGCTCAAAGTTTCCCCTCCTATGAAAAAGAAAGTGAACTGGAAACCCTGTGTGGAAAAGATTTTTATGACACAGCAGAGTGGATTTCCCAGAACAAGTCCGGTTCAGCAATAGAAACCTTACTGGAAAAAATCAAAGGTTTACAACCACTGGAAAAACAAACCGAAACCCAGGTATGGGATCAGTTATTCCATCAGGTAATCACTTCCTCTTCCCTTTATATAAAGGAAGCTCTTATGCAGGTTTTAGTTTTACAGAACATTCTGAAAACGCAAAAAGAAATCAATGACATCAACGATTTTACCACAAAACTTCCTTCTTTATTACAAGCCAAAGTAGTAATTCCAAAAGAATTATTTGAAAAAGAATCGGGAAACACGGTTAATACTCAAACAGAAACTTCTGTAATAAGTAAAGAATTGTTAAACACTTACCACGTAACAGAAGCTAAATCAAAACTTGAGAATTACAAAACCCTTCTTTCGCAAATTGATCAGCAGGAAGCTAATAATCTGGCAGAATACAAACAAGCATATGACCAGGCCTGGAAGGAATACCAAAAAACCGTTCAGCCGTTATGGGAAAATTACCAAAATGAATACAAAACCGAAGCACAAAGACTTTACAGGCTTGCTTTGGAAGAAGGACAAGATCCGGATAGCCTAATCTATCAACCGGATATAGAGAAACCGGAAATTCCGGAATTCACCTTTGAATATACGGCTGAGAACTCTTCAAGCGTTTCCGGAAGGGTTGTCGGCTTCATGGAAAAACAAAACATCGATAACCTGGAAGATGCTGCTAAAACAGCTAAAGAAGAAATAGAAAAACAACATCAAATCATCTCCAAATATACCGCAACCACTGAACCTGTAGCAGTAACCGGAGATGCTGTAATTCCTTTATCTTCTGTTCCCCTTTCCAATGATCTTTTATTTTTAGTCAGTTCCACCATGGTTGTTAACAAATGGGGACGAGATGCAGCAAGACTTGCCATGTACATCCAGCTTCCCGGCTCAGAGTATCAGGTAGCTAAATTCAACTATGGATTAAGGATTGATAATCCTCCTGTTAATTCAGTTATTGATGGAGAAAAATATGAAAGCTCCGTCATTGGAAACATTTTAATCCTGGAAAAATTATATAATGGTGAATATGAATACAACAGTGCTATTACTTCCATGAAAGGACAAATCACCTTTACCAACGGAGATGAATACACTTTTGAAATAAACCCATTCGATCTGAAAGGAGGTCCTTATACAGGAGTTCTAAAAAACTCCCAGGAAGATGATTCCGAGGAAAATCTGGTTCCTTCCGGATTCGGAATTACCCAACTGGGAATTGCCGATTACAAAAAAGTAGTTTCAGAAGTAGCCTGTTACCAGCCCGGAGAAGTTTCCCACATTGAAAACATCATGGCTCGGGAATTCAAGGAAAAATCCACCAAAAGTTTCCATCAGTTCCAGATTACGCAAACGGAAAGCTCGGAAATTGAAAACGAAAAACTATCCGACACCACTTCTACCTCACGGTTTGAAATGCAGACGGAAATATCCAAACTGATGCAGGAACATATGGACGCTTCCGTAAATTCCAATGTCCACTATGGAACAGGAAAAGCCTATTCTTTCGATTTGAATGCCGGAATCGCCACAGGGAAATCCAAAGAAGAGTCTAACCGCCAAGCACTTACTGAAGCTAAAGAAATTACCCAACGGGCAATGGAACGGGTGGTTTCCAAATTTAAAAAAGAAACCGTAACCAAAATAACCAATGAATTTACCGAAGAAAACAAACACGGTTTTGACAACCGGGAAGGAGATCATCATGTGTCCGGAGTTTACCGTTTTATCAATGCCATTTACAGAAACCAGATCTATAACTATGGCAAACGCCTGATGTATGAATTTGTGGTTCCCCAGCCGTCCAAGCTTCATTACCTGGCTTTAGGAGAAACAAAAAATCCGGAATTTACTCTGGAAAAACCGATAGACCCCAGAAAATGTGGGCTAACTGATTTTTCAGCCCTAAACGAATTGAACTATATGTCTTGGGCTGCAAAATACGGAACCGAAGTTAAAGCTATGCCGGAGAAAACCATCAACATTTCTCATTCTTATTCTAAAGAAGGCAGTGATGACTGGGCGATAACAGGAGATGGAAAGGTAGAAATCCCTGAAAATTATATAGCCAAAAGTTATAAAGCAGTACTTTCCACTACAAAAACACAAAAAGACAGCACAGGTAATAGAGATAACAACTCCTTTGTAACCATTAACGGGCAATATGAACCTAATATGGTTAATTATATTCAAGGCGAGAGTGCTCACAGACGTTATGAATATTCTGAAAATAACTTATCTGTTAAAAACTCATTAAATTATTCACTTAACTCCTGGAGAATTAAAGTGTATGCTTTTAGTATGGAAGTAAAATGCCAATTATCCAATGAAGCTTACCAACAATGGCAGGCAGAAACTTTCAAAGCTATTCTGGATGCTTACCAAACCCAGTTAAAAGATTACGAAGCCCGACTGGCAGAAATCAAAAACAACAACGAAGAGTTAAGCAAAACCAATCCGCTTTTCTACCGCCAGATAGAACAAACCGCTTTACGAAAAAACTGTATTTCCTATCTGCTTCCACAAAAAGTAAATGCCGATTCTTTCCGGAACATTGGGAAAGACCTGTACAATGCCAATGCTACATTCACCAACTGTAGTGTGACCTTGAACAAGAACCTGGAAGAATACGGAAGTTTTGTGAAATTCATGGAACAGGCCTTTGAATGGGATTTGATGAGCTATACTTTCTATCCTTTCTACTGGGGAGCTAAAAACGACTGGACCAAACTATACCAGTTCGATTGTAGCGATCCTCTTTTCAAAAGCTTTATGCAATCCGGTTTAGCGCGGGTAGTTGTATCCGTAAAACCCGGATTTGAAGATGCTGTAATGCATTATATTGCTACCGGAAAACTTTGGAACGGTGGAGAAATCCCGGTATTGGGAGATCCTTTATACCTTTCCATTGTGGATGAACTGAGAGAACAGGAATATGTAGTGGAAGAAACCTGGGAAACCGTTGTGCCGACTACCCTTACCGGAATACAAAATTCCGGTGTGGCTATAGAAGCTTCCGGACTTCCTTGCCTGCACAAAGACGAAGGAATGGGGGCTTTCACTGCCAATGATAAAACCCTGGGAGTTGCTGATTCCACTGAAACACAGGCATAATTCCGGATGTAAAAACTCAGACTAATTCTTCTTGTGTCATAGTATTAGTTTTAAGGAGAGGGGAAAGTTGATATCAACAATGGGGTTTAAATTCCCCTCTCCATTTTTTTAATCCAGCTTGTCTTGCTGATGCAGGAAGAATCTCTATAAGCTAGAAATCTGAAAAAAGAAGTTAGAAAGCTAAAATCATAAATCTAATTTGTTCATCAGCAAATTGCCCCATTAACAAATTGTTTACTTTTTACATCTTACTTTTTACAATCAACAAATATTACCATGAAAGATTACAATACAATATCCCGCAACATATGGCGGGAAATCCGCAAAGAAACTCCCTTTGAGCAACCTGAACCAGATCCGGAGTATACCGATAAATTTTATGAAGGTTCCATAAACTTACCACTCCTTCTGGAATTTATCAAAACCCGGTACAAAACCGATATTTTCAACTGGGAAGAATTTAAAGCTCCCGGGCAATACGTTGAAAATACGGATCCGGATAACCCCGGATATACCCAATCAAATCCTGGTATTCCTTTTTCTTATACCAGCGAACAAACCGGGGAAAGAAAAGCCTATTTTAAAGTTAAACTTAACCAGGGAGTCAACTATCTGGAAAGTGATTACAACAAATTCGGCTTTATGGTTTACATTGACCCAAAAAGTGAGTCTATTTTCGCAAGGCTGACACTTTATTACCATGATACCCAAAGTAAAAGAAGACCCACCAAGGGAAGTGCAGAAATTCCCGACCAGTTCACCATAGACAACCAATACAGAGCTATTGAGATCTCCACCAGCAATCTTACGGATTATTGTTACCTGATGCTCTACCTCTATGGAAAAGACACTTTCGATGAACAAAAGGACACGATAGGAAAAATCTTTGCCCGGGAACTAAAAGAAACTGAAACCGCAAAAGAGCTAAATTTCTTATATGAAAACATTCCTGATTTTGCCTTTGAAGATTTGAACAAAACTGTAAGCCCCTGGGCTTACACACATTTAAAAAAACTCAAAGCCTATGATGATACAGGAACCCTTAGCTTTGCTCGAGACAGTAGTGGAGCGATCATTAACCTGTTACGGATAATAGGAAACTCTACCGAAATTTATAACTATTTCCTGAACTTTCCTAATCTCGTAAAAGAACTTTATAACAATATGGACGGAGAATCCAGCATAAACGGAATTCAACAAAAAAACCGGATGCTCTTTGCCAACCTCCTGTTTATGCTCTGCATGGCCAACGGTTATCAAGGTTCTGGCAATACCGGGGCACAATTCTATCTGGGACAAAACTATAAGCTCGACAGCAACCTCTTTCCAGGGAATGATAAAGAAAAAAGCAAAATATTCCTCCAACAATTCACCAAAAAATGGGAAACACAAACCATTGTTGTCTATGATGATCTACCTTCAAAAGCAGAAAGGATTTCTACCCCCATTGCCAAATTCCAACCCGACAATGACGGATCCTATTTCTACCCGCTGGATCCGGTAACTTTCATAGATATGGACTCCAAGGACAAAACTCCCTACCTGGTTCCGGCTATCTTTGTAAAAGCCATTTCAGACGAAGCCGAGTGGAAAGACATCCAGAAAAACATACGGATAGGAGCCAATATTCTTGCCATCATCTTAGGAGTAGCCTCCTTAGGTTCCTCCAGCCCGTTGATAGTTACCCTTGCAGCCGTAGATATAGGACTGGCAACCACGGACACCCTGATAGCCCTGAATGAGGACGAGTTAATGAAAAGCCCCGAAGGAAAGAAGTTCCTGGAAACCTGGAACCAAATTTACCTTATAGGTGGATTGGCTACCGCTACTCCTTTGCTGGTAAGTTCCACTTTCCGGGCAGGTACAAAACTGTTAACTCTGGCAAAAAATGCCAATACACGTATGTTCCTGAAAAGTTGCCTGCTTAAGGTGATTTTAGAAACAAATATTCATAACTTTACCCAAAATACGGTAAAGATCCTTGAAACCAAAACGGAAATTATTACGGCTACCCGCGGGCATCTTAACGATTTCCGGATAGGAAATTTCCAAGAGGCCGGAGCGGTATTGCTTTCCGGAGAAGTAAAAACCGGCAACAAAACGGTAACTGAATATGCTTTAGCTTATAAAGGAGAAATTGTAGCACAGGGAGAATGGGTGGAATTTCATACCAAAATTCGGAAACTCACGGATGTATGGGGAAATCCGGAGAAGCTAGTGAAAGCATTGGATAACCTAACTATCTATGGATTGGAATATCCAGTAAGAAAACTTCAACCTTTAGTAAATGCAGCAAAGGCAAGGAGAAGTTTTGGTATGGCTGGGGAAAAATTGGTAAAAGAGGTTGACAGAGAAGTGAACCGGATTTTAAACACACACTCTAAAGATGTAATCAATGAAAAAGTGATGATTAGTGGAATGATCTACAATAAAGGAATAAAAACCGAAATCTCTTTTAGTTCCAATTTTCTGAGAGAAGAAATAGCTAAAGGAAAAGGAATAGCATTCACAAACTTTATACAAGATATGCACCCTACTTTGAAAAAACGCTTTGATAAACATGTATCAACAATTAAAGCAAAAAATGTAAAAGCTAGTGAATCCGATATATTACGTGCAGGATGGGCAGGTTCGCACGGGGAAATACGGGCTTTAGATGCCCTACTAAAAAAAATAGACCCTTTGGGAATATTAGGTGAGCAAATTTTCAGTGATATTACTGCTTATAATCAATTTCTACGGAATGGAGCAGATAAAATCCAACCTCCCTGTGTTCACTGTTACTATATTACCAAAGGAATAAATTTTATAGGCTTTTAAAAAATAAAAAATAACTTTAAAAACAATAAATATGGCACTACGAATAAAAGAAAGTGATCCGGAATTAACCATACCTCGTCTGGATGGGGGAGGAATACCTATATTCCACTACAAAGGAAGTCCCTTTACGGGGATTGTTTATGAAAATGAAAAAGATGGTTCTTTGGCATGGGAAGAAGAATATAAAAACGGATTCCAAGAAGGCTGGATCCGTTACTATCACAAAAATGG
Organism: Apibacter sp.; assembly: GCA_031552575.1. GTDB lineage: Bacteria > Bacteroidota > Bacteroidia > Flavobacteriales > Weeksellaceae > Apibacter. Next base: position 46,561 of record JAVBMH010000001.1, read on the forward strand.
AAGAATAAAAAAAGAGTTTAATATGCACAATAACTTAGAGCTTGAAGGTAGAATATGGGATGAAAACGGGAATTTATTAGAATCCTTTTAAACTCCCTGTTCTATTCCAATTATTCCTTACAGCTATTTTAAATAATTAAAGGTTTATTTAAAAGAGCTGTTTCTTATTTCCGGAGAAGTAAAAACCGGAAATAAAACTTGAGCTTCTTGTAAAAGACCAAACTTCCCATTCAATACTTTCTTCAAAAAACATCTCCATCAGCACAAAACCAATAAATTAGAATTATTTTTTAATACAACTACTTATTAATCAATATTTAATATATTTCATATACAAACTTATTTGTATAAATACAAATAAGTTTGTATATTTGTTAAATAATTAATCGCTGTTATTGCAAGGAAAGAGCAAAAAAAGCGAATAATCAAAAAAACAAAAATCGTATGAAAAAAATTTTAATCGGAAACGATCTTACCCTTAGATGGACAATCAAAAACAAAGAAGATCAACCCATCAACCTCGAAAATGCCAATGTTCTCGTAAAAATTGCACATCAGGACCTACCGGGAGTAGAATTTATCCCCAACTTTACCAAAGAAGGAAATGAACTGACCATTTATTTCCCGGCAGATAAACAAAAAGAACTCGGAATTTATCACTTATTACTTATTTTTAATGACGGACACGCAGTCAGAATAGCTGCCCGAAATGCTTTCTGTCTATCCGACATTTATGAAATAAGCGCTCATACAAACTTTGAAGACACTGTTGAAAATGTAGAGGTTGGAATCATCCATGTAGAAAGTGAAATCAGCATGGTAAACGGACGGGATGGGAAGGAAGGAAAATCCGCCTATCAGGTAGCTGTAGCCAATGGATTTCAAGGAACAGAACAGCAATGGCTGGACTCTTTAAAGTTTGATCCGAATACAGTAATAAAGACGATTTATACATCGGATGGAATATTGACTTCTGCAAGAACTGTAGACACAAAATCCTTTCCTTTGAAATTTAAGGGATTACCCAACAAATCTACTGATGGCACATTTTCCTATCCGGTTATAACTGACTCAAATGGTCAGTTGGCCAAAGCAGAAGGAAGCTCTTATAATCTTTTAAACAATATGATTACCCGGATGACTTCCGCTGAAAAAAGACTTATTGCTCAGGCATTGAATGATGGAGTTTCCCTTGGCAGCCCAAGTATCACCAGTATTTTCCCTTCAGTATTAAAAAAATCAGCAGAGAACCAATACATAACCCTATTCGGATTAAATCTTAGCCTGGCAGCGGCTCCCAACAGAAGAGTTTATCTGGTACACAAATCAACCAATGCCACATATGATATTGATAATATTCTCAATTACAATGCAACTTCTGTATCTTTCTTTGTAAATCTGAGTTCCATGCCTTTAGGAGAATATATTCCTAAAGTGATCAATAACGGAGTGGAAAGTATTGGAAATTTAAGTTTTAACTTAGTTAGCGACTTAACCAAACTACAATTGAACAGTTATTCATTCTTAACTGCTGCAGGATCTAACCAAACGGCAAAAAACACAATTCCAACCCCCAACACCTTTAATCTACGAGCGTCAGATACCAGTATCCTGCCTGCTGCCAATGATGGTTTACTATTAGCGCGGTATCAAACTCCAAATATGCTACTGGGGACTAAAAACTGGCAGGTGGAAATATCCGGAATCTCTCATTCCAGATATACAGATTCTGGAATGGGAGGGGTTGGAGGAAATCAATATACCCGGTTAGGAATTATTTCCACAACTACAGCCTTCGATAAAAATATGCTCACCGGATTGGTCGTATTTGGGGCTTATGGAAATAATGGCTATTCATTTATGGGTCTTAATGGAAATGGTAAATTAGTCACCAAACTAATCTTTACCAAAATAGGCTCTACCCTATCCGGTATAGCCGTGTGCACAGATAATTCCATCATCACCAACACCATCAGTATTGATACCAATCAAAACTATGGAATAGTAGCTTCCATTGAAAATCATCCTAATCAAAATGGAGCAATATTAGATGGCTCTATTACCTCCATTGTAGAGTTTTAAACCTTATAACCTCAAATTTATAATTAATTTTTAAGTGGAATCCGCTTATAATTGTAAGCGGATTCTTTCCTCCAATCCATCAAAACCCAAAACCTTAAAAACATGAAACATAGTTTAACCGAAATCAGTAAACCCTTACTGGAGTTTGCCAACCGGTTCGGGATCATCATTCTGGTAACCATTATCAGCATGATTGCCAGAGCCATTTATCAGGGAACTTCCATCCGGAGATTACTACTAAAAGTTCCCATTTCCGCTGTTATCGGAATTGTAATCGGAGTATTACTTCAGGAATACACTAACATTTCCACCAATATCATCATTGTTTCCTGCTCCGTTGTCGGAGCCTATTCCGGAGAAGTACTGGATGGAATCGAACAATTGCTTAAATGGTTTCCAGACTTTATCAAAAAAGCCGTCAGCAAGAAATTCAATATTGAAGAACCTCACAAAAACGAAAAAGAATAAACATTTTGTTTATTAATCTTTAATCTAATTAAAAATCAATCTTTGAGAAATCTTTCTTCTCAAAGATTGATTTATCACCCTAAAAAATAAACCGATCATGTATAAATTCAGCCAAAGAAGTGTAAACAACCTCAAAGATATTCACCCGGAACTAATAAAAGTTCTAACAGAAGCCATAAAAAACAGTCCGGTAGATTTCACCATCACTTGTGGAGTCAGAACCACTAAAGAACAACAAAAACTTTATGCGCAAGGAAGAACCTTGCCCGGGCCTAAAGTAACTAATGCGGATGGAACAAAAACCAAGTCTAATCATCAGGTAAAAGCAGATGGATACGGATATGCTGTTGATCTGTATCCTTACTACAACGGAAAAGTACAGGTTGATGACGATAAAAACCTGAAAATCATCGCAGAGCATATAAAAACAATCGCAAGGAAATTAGAAATAAAAGTGGAATGGGGTGGAGATTGGAAAAACTTTAAAGATTATCCACATTTTGAATTAAAAAAATAACCCCATGAAAAAATACAACAAAAATATAATCTTAGTTTCCTTTCTCCTTGCTTTCTGTTTTATCATTGCATTAACCTCTTACCTTGTTGGAAAAAGGAGTACAAACAACAACGATCTCAAAACGGACATTAAAACTTCCGAAAAACAGGTGAAAACCTATAAAAAAGAACTGGACAGTCTTCAAACTGGATATTCCAGACTGGAAAAGAAAAAACAGGAAGTAAAAACCGTATATATTCAGGGAAAAGAAAAAATCCGGTATATCACCCAGGAAAGAATCGAAAAATACCAGGATTCTCTTTGCAAAGAAGATGTTCTAACCCTAAAAGACCAATTAACCCAAGCCGACAGTCTGATTCTATTTCAGGATAAACAATTGATTTCTGCAAACGAACAAATTAAAATCTCAAACAACCTAATCACAGAAAAAGATTATCAGATCAACACATTAAAATCCGTAAAACCTAAAACCAAACCTCTAGGAATCGGGATTATTGGAGGATACGGAACCGATTTTCAAAACGGATTGACTCCTTTTATTGGAATTGGAATCAACTATAACCTGATTCGTTTATGATTTACTAATTAAAAAATTAATACAATGAATAAAAACCATTTAAAACCCTTACCTCATGAAACAGGAAGAAAAAATATATTATGAAAAAATAAAGAGCAACCCCAAAGATATTCTCTTTGACCAGCTCTTTATCCAGAATCCGGATGGAAGCGTCAATCCCAAACAAGGAGTGACTTTTAAACTAATAGGAGGAATTCCCTATATAGAAGATTTTACACCATTGCAGCCTCTTTTTGCTCAAGGATTCCTCTCCACAAAAGCCACTTTACAGGATCTCTATGTAAGCGGAGCTGATATAGAGGAACAATCCCGGCAATTTGCTTTGAATAGCCCTTTAGGAGAGAAAAGTATATTTTATCCTAAACCGGGAAATCCACAGGAAAACTGGTGGACAGGGGAAAAATTCCTCAAATATCATATCACCGGAATACGGATACCCGGAAATGAAAATGTATATTTCTCTACTCCGGATATTTCTTCAATCAGCAATAAGGAAGATCCCAATTTTATAGCCAAAGATCACATTCTTTCCATGCGATTTGTATATAGTGATATTGGTTTTGATTTTCTAGAAAACATAAACTTCAAACACAACACATTTGACCAAACCATTGAAAATGTAAAAGATATAGCAAAGGAAATCATTGATGGAAAATTGAATAAATACGGTCAATATGGACTGGAAAAACTAAGAGCTTATTGGAATAACTTCTTCTGGTTATTGGAATCCAATCCATCAGAAATATGTTTCATTCACTTTGTGAAAATGAACCGCCAAGAGGTTGATGGGCAAAAAGTAGTGGTTCCCGAAATCCAGAAAATACTTGTCGATATCGGCAGTGATGTTTTTGACCGGTTGCGGCTGGATGATGCAGAGGTATACCAAAAAAACTTCAGTGATGACATTATAAACTCCAATTCCACATTGGTAAAATTCAAAAATGATCTAGAAAAGGAATACCGCGATTTCTTCGATAAAGTAATTTATGAAAAACGATTCGAGAATTTTATAAACGAAAATAATGTAATAACAGGTGAAAATCCTATGAATAGGGTAATCGACAGCTATTGGGGAAAGGAAAATCTTCTCATTCGTCCGGAACTAACACAACCTTTTCCGAAAGACCAACTGTTGGACGCCGTAAATGCAGAATTACAGGCTGAATTCAACTTCCTTTCCTCTGCCGATACTTATTTTTCCGTACTCAAAACCTTTTCTACCCTGATAGGTATAAACTTAGCCGAAATTACAAAGCTTACGGAAACCTTTACCCATTTCCTGGAAGGAAAAAGACTGGGAGAAGAACACTATGTTCCCTCCCATCCCAACTTCAGCCCTCTTTTCGGAGAGGAGATACAGAAAGCTCTGAAACTGGACAAAAAACCGGGAAAACTTCCCGATTGGATCAAAGATGCACTCAAAATCAAGTATGATGAAGATGTTAACATAGTTTACATCAATAATGCCATGCTGTGCGGATTGCTAAATGGGCTTAATGACTTTATCACTAGCCTGACCGGACAGCCTTCCTTTTTCCGGGATATTTTTACCGACCGCATTTTCTTCAAACAGTTTTTCCGTGGAATTGAAAATATCTTTTCCAATTTTTCCGACTTTCTGGACAATCTTCTCCAACTGGGAGAAGAAGCCTACCTTGGTTCTATTTACAAAATAGTGTACCATATAGTGTACGACTCCCTATTGGTGTTATCCTTCTATATTCCCGGAGTAAATGTACTCAAAGCCGTGAAAGGGCTGAAACTGGTGAACTGGGTAGTAGGTTTTATCTTTGATTTGCTAAACTCCAAACTGTTAAAATCAGTAATGAAGCTAGGACTGAAAATAGAAAAAATAGGCGGGGAACTGGTGCTGAAAACCGCTAACGGAACCATAGTACAGCGGGTAAAAGCCGGAAAGGCCCTGGAAAAACTGATAAAGGAATTAGAAGAAATACAAAAAAAATTTCCGAAATTTGAGTTTCCTATAAAACCTATTGTTGAACATGATCTGGAAAAGTTGATAGGACTCCGGAAATTAGCCGGAAAATTAAACCGGAAATTAACGAAAACTTTAAAAGGTTGTAACATTGCCACAGCAAAAATAAAAATTCTGTTAAAAGATGGTACCTTGATTGAAAAAAAACTCATGGCTAATGCAGGGGAAATAAACCGTTTGCAGAATGGAGCTAAAAACCTAGACAAAGCCATACACAAAGAATCTCATTTCTATGATCCGTTGAATAAAAGACCACGGCTTAATGATTCCGAACTAAAAATAATTATTTCAGAAATAGAAGAAAACCTGATGAAAAATATGGATCTTAGCGGAGCAAAAATAGAGTTGGAAATCAACTCTATCTTAAAACCCTGCCCTGTATGCAGCCGGGAACTTAAACGTTTTGAGAAGCTCTATAATGCCAAGGTCACTGTACATAGTACGGAGTATGAAAAAATGAGATTATTTGAAAATGCATATCCTAGATATAAATAAAAGAAATTATGAATATACAATATTTAAAATCATTACAAAATTATCCTGTAATTAACGGATTTAAAAGCAAAGGAATTCCGGAATCTAAAATTGAACAAACCGAACAACAATTAGGTATAAAATTTCCCAAAGCCTATAAGGAATTTTTATATTTAGCCGGAGAATTAAATAATGGTCTTTTTGGAAATGCGGTAGAAGATGATCTTGAATGGGCGGTGGAAGACTTTCAAGAGGTTATGAAAGAAGAGTTAATTGATGTTGGAGTAAATCTGGGAAAACCTTTCTGGGCCTTTACCGCCTTTAATATGCAATCCTTTGACTTCTTTTTCTTGAATGAAGGAGAAAACCCCCCCATATACCTATTTGATCCCTATAACCGGGGAAAAGAAGACAAAAACCTTCCCAAAGGAGTAATAAAATCTTATAATTCTTTTAGTGAGTATGTAGATGCCTGCATTGATGGACATAAAAAGGGACGGATATAAAAACTAACCCCTGCTAAATAACTTTAGCAGGGATATTACCGTGGCTGTAGTAGAACTGGAACTCAATTCCATTTTAAAACCTTGCCGGGTATGCAGCCGGGAACTCAAACGATTTGAGAAACTCTACAATGCCAAGGTTACCGTGCATAGTACAAAACATAAAGACATGAAATTGTTTGAATTGAATTATCCACAATACAAATAACAAATTATGGAAATAAAATACTTAAAATCATTACAAAATTACCCCGTAATTAACGGATTTAAAAGCAAAGGAGTTCCGGAATCTAAAATTGAACAAACCGAACAACAATTAGGAATAAAATTTCCGAAAGCCTACAAAGAATATTTATTTTTGGCAGGTGAATTGAATGATGGTTTATTTGGAAACGCAATAGAGGATAATCTTAGTTGGGCAGTAGAAGATTTTCAGCAGGATGCCAAAGAAGAATTAGCCAGAACTGGAGTAAGTCTAGGAAAACCTTTCTGGGTGTTTACTTCTATGGATTCCTGTGAACAGTTTGATTATTTTTATCTCAATGAGAGTGATAACCCAGTGGTATATGCCTGGTGTGCTTATGATGTAAATGAGACCTCACAACATTCAGGACTTCCCAAGGGAGTTAGAAAATTATACAATTCTTTCAGTGAGTATGTAGATGCCTGCATTGAAGGGCATAAAAAAGGTATGATGTAATTTGTAAAAGAAACTCCTGCTATTAATTAGCAGGAGTTTTTGTATTCTTACCCAATTATCTCAGAAATAGAAGAAATCATAAAATCAACAACCCTAAAATCACTTACATGATAAAAATCATAATTTATAATTAGTCTAAATAAATTTTGTGAAATTATTATTTAGAATTACATTTGCTGTTATTTTTATCAAATCTAAATAACATGAAAAATATTCTTAGTTGCTTGCTTTTGTTCTTCTTTTCTATTATAGTCCTAGCCCAAACCGGAACAATCAAAGGAAAAATCACCTCAGAAGAAAACATCCCTTTATCTCACGTAAAGATATCCTTAGAAGGAACTTCCATTCAAACCGTCTCGGACTCATTGGGAATGTTTTTTATCAACAATCTAGACAATGACGAATCCTATAAACTGGATTTTGAACTGGACGGATATATAACCCATACTAAAACTATCAAAGTAGAAGGAGATACTTCTCTTCCCGATATTAAACTAATAAACATCCAAAAAGAAAAAGAAAAAGAACTTGATAATGTAACCATTATAGGAAATGGTCGTACCCGATACGCCAACGATAAAAGTGTTTACGTTTCCAAACTTCCCCTAAAAGACATTGAAAATCCACAGGTCTATAATAGTATTCCTGAAGCCTTACTAAAAGATCTCATTATCACCAATTTTGATGATGCGTTAAAAAATGCTCCCGGACTGGATAAACTCTGGGAATCTACCGGAAGAGGTGGTGACGGAGCCGGATATTTTTCCCTACGCGGATTTCCCGTACAACCTACCATGATGAATGGGCTTCCCAGCCTGACCAATGGAAGTCCTGACATACAAAACATGCAAAACATAGAAGTTATCAAAGGGCCTTCCGGAACTTTGTACGGAAGTAGCCTGATCTCTTATGGAGGACTGATTAATATCACTACAAAAAAACCCTATGCCAGTTTTGGCGGAAACGTTTCCTACACTGCAGGAACTTATGGATTGAATCGTGTTGCTGTTGACATTAACACTCCAATAACCGTTAAGAAAGATGTTTTATTACGGGTAAATGCTGCCTATCATGACGAAAACAGCTTTCAGGATGCCGGATTCAAAAGATCCTTTTTCCTCGCTCCTTCCCTCATCTATCAGGTTAATGACCGCTTATCTTTCGATATAAATACAGAATTTTTCTCAGGAAAAAGCACCAATCAGATGATGTTGTTTTTTGGTCGGAGCGCTCCACTCAGAACTCACAACATCAAAGAATTAGGATATAATCCTTATCGTTCCTATACCAGTAATGATCTATATCTGGAAACACCCTCTTTTAGCTTACAAGCAGTTGCCAACTATAAAATAAGTGATCAATGGACTTCTCAAACCGCAGTGTCCAGAAGCTCTGCTAAATCTGAAGGATACTACTCTTACCTTTATGAAACTACACAATACGCAGACGGACTAGCTTTCGGACGTTTTATGAACAAACAAAACTCTGAAACCCTTGGAACGGATATTCAGCAAAACTTTACCGGAGATTTTAAAATCGCCCGGATGCGAAACCGTATTGTAATTGGATTAGACTATTATAACCAAAATATCATCAGTAATAGTTCTTCCTACATAGGAAATGGTTCCATTTATATTGGAAAAAACCTGTCTGAATTTGGAAGCACTGATGATACTGGAACCTTAACCCGGGCAGGAGTTGATGCCCTTCTAGCTGCAAATGCTTCTATTTCCCCTAGTAAAACCAAACAGGAAACCTTTAGTGCCTATGTTTCCAATGTGCTGAATATTCTGCCTGAATTATCCATTATGGCAAGCCTTCGGGCAGATCGCTTCTCTAACGACAATTATGCTCAGACAGCCTTTTCCCCTAAATTCGGAATTGTTTATCAACCTATTATGGACAAAGTATCTCTTTTTGCCAATTACATGAACGGATTCATCAACCAGGGAACTATAAACGACTTTTCAACCGGAGTTCCTGTATACAAAAATCCAAAGCCGGAACATGCTGACCAATTGGAATTCGGAACCAAGCTAAATCTGTTTAAAAACAAACTGGTTGCTACTATTAGTTACTACAATATTTTAGTTTCTGACAAAATTATTTCGTTAGGTCTGGGAGCTTATACTCAAAATGGAGAACAAAGAAATAAAGGTTTTGAAACCAGCATCACAGCAAACCCTGTTTCCGGACTGGATGTCATATTTGGGTATAGCTATGTGGATAGTAAGCTTATCAAAGGAGATGCAGATTTTGTTAATAAAAGACCGGAAAGTTCCGGACCTGCCAATCTGGTGAACTTCTGGATAAACTATCGCTTTCCAAAAGGATTACTTTCCAACTTTGGCGTCGGATTTGGAGGAAACTATGGTAGTGAAAACAAAGTATTCAACCGAAATGTATTGGGAACTTTTACCCTGCCGGAATATTTTGTTATCAGTGCTTCTGCTTTTTATACAGTTAAATCTTTCCGTGTAACTGCCAAATTAAACAACATCACCGATAAAGAATACTACAAAGGATGGTCTACTGTAAGCCCACAAAGCCCTAGGATTTTCAGTACCAGTCTTTCCTATAATTTCTAAAAGTTATACATTGCTGATTTTTTCATGGATAAAAAAAAGAAAAAATATACTTTAAAGAAAATTATAGGAAAAATACATTTGTATTTGGGTTTGCTTTCAGGAATTGTGGTTTTCATTATTTCCCTCACAGGTTGCATTTTCGTATTCAGTCAGGAATTTACCAACGCTTTCCGTAAAGATGTGCTTTATGTGAAGCCTCAGGGAAAAACAATTCCCCTTAGCCAACTTTGGGAAAATACCCAGCAACAAATAGGAAAAAACACGGAACTATTCTGGGTTAATACATCCAATAACCAAAAAAAAAGCTGGGTTTTCTATGCTTATAAACCCAATAATAACCCGAATGCCATTACCTATTTTGAATCCTTAGATTACTACAAATCCGTGTATGTAAATCCATATACCGGAAAAATCCTCCGGATTTATGATGAAAAAATGGATTTTTTCAATATTGTGAAAATGCTCCATTGGAGTCTTCTTCTGAAAGATGACTACGGAAAACCAATCGTAGGTTATGCAACCTTGATTTTTGTACTGATGTTGTTCTCCGGACTAATTCTCTGGTGGCCGAAAAACAAGGCTGCACGTAAGCAACGATTTGCCTTCAGATGGAAAAACGGAATATCCTGGAAACGGAAAAACTATGACCTGCACAACATATTAGGATTTTACATCGGTTCTGTTGCCGTGATTATTTCACTAACCGGACTGGTTTGGGCTTTTACCTGGATGCAATCTTTGGTGTATATCATCGGCTCCTTATCCCTCACTCCACCGGATCTTTCTATTGCAACTTCCTCCCGTACTGAATCCCGGAGTTTAGCTATGGATAAAGCCTTAACTATTTCCAAAAAATTATATCCGGATGCAAGTACCATAACCCTTACTCCACCTTTTACAGAACCTATCCCTCCTTTTACAAAATATGCGGTTATCTTAGTTTCCGTTCAGCAATATGACGGATTGTATTATGTACACCATCATCTTCAGTTTGACCAATACACCGGGGAATTACTCAAAAAAGAAGATTATCAAAACAAAAACTTCGGAGAAAAACTTATTGATGCTAATTACGACATTCATGTAGGAGCCATATTGGGAATCCCCGGAAAAATCATTGCCTTTATTGTCAGTTTTATTTGTGCCTCCCTTCCTCTTACCGGATTTCTTATCTGGATAGGAAGAATCCGCAGGAAAAAACAATTTCACCCGATGAAGTAAACTTCCTCCCAATAAAAAAATAAATAAAATCTATGACACTTTCTTTTCACCTGATATAAAGATAGTATATTTGTATTTAGAACAAATCTAAAGAAAATAAGAGCCAAAATGTTAGTAATTAAAAATTTGCACGCAGAGGTAGACGGTAACGAAATACTAAAAGGAATTGATCTGGAAATAAAAAAAGGAGAAGTTCATGCCATCATGGGCCCCAACGGAGGAGGAAAAAGTACCCTTTCCAATGTAATCACCGGAAGAGAAGACTATGAAGTAACTGAAGGAAGCATTACATTTGACGGGATAGATCTGTTGGAAATGGCTCCGGAAGAAAGAGCCAATGCCGGAATTTTCATGTCTTTCCAATATCCCGTAGAAATTCCCGGAGTAAGCGTTTCCAACTTCCTGAAAACAGCTATCAATGCTAACAGAAAAGCTCACGGATTAGAAGATATTTCAGCACAGGAATTCCTGCAAAAAGTAAAAGAAAAATCCGAATTACTTGAAATCAAAAAAGATTTCCTTTCCCGTTCACTCAACGAAGGTTTTTCCGGAGGAGAAAAAAAGAGAAATGAAATATTCCAGATGGCTATGTTGGATCCTAAACTCGCTATTCTGGACGAAACTGATTCCGGACTGGACATTGATGCACTGCGGATTGTTGCCAACGGAGTGAATCTACTGAAAAACGAAAACAATGCGGTTTTAATTATCACCCACTACCAACGATTACTGGAATATATTATTCCGGATTTCGTTCATGTTCTGATAAATGGAAAAATCGTTAAATCCGGAACAAAAAAATTAGCCCTGGAACTGGAAGAAAAAGGATACGATTGGTTATAATCAATTAAAATCTGTTAATTAAATTATCGAAATGACTATTTTACAACAACATACAGAATTAGAAAAACTCAGATCAGACGCCCAGTTCTCTCTGGAAAAACTGGATTTCCCTACCCGCCGGGAAGAAGACTGGAAATATACCCAATTATCTGCTTTCAAGCCTGAAAAATATATTTCTGCAGAATTCCATTCCATTTCAAAAGAAGTAGTTGATACTAATTTCATACAGGAACTGGATTCTTTTAAACTGGTTTTTGTTGATGGAATTTTTATTGAAGAATACTCCAATTATCCAAAAGATAAACTGGTAGTTCTTCCTTTTTCCGAAGCTGTGAAAAATGAGAAATACCAACCTTATTTATTTGCAAAACTCAATACCATTACGGAAAGAGAAGAATATTTCACTACTCAAAACATGGCTTCCGCCAAAGAAGGAACTTTTATTTATGTTCCTGAAAATACGGTGGAAGAAAAGCCGGTGGAATTATTATACCTGAATACAGCTCAGAATCAGGAAGCATTTCAGACCATCAGGAATCTGTTTATTGTAGAAGATAATTCACAAGCTTTAGTTACCCAAAAAATCCAGACTCTTTCCAAATCCGAATTCCTTACCAATGCCGTAACCGAAATATTTGTAGGGAAAAATGCCCATGTAAGATTTTACAAAATCCAGGATGATGTTTCTACCGCCAACCTGATCGACCATACTTTTGTACAACAAGATCACGACAGTCAGGCTTTTATTCATACTTTCTCCTTTGGCGGAAAAATAACCCGAAATGAATTATCCTTTGACCACAAAGGAGAAAACATCAATTCAACCCTGAAAGGAATCACCATTATCGGAGACGGCCAAGAAGTTGGGAACCATACTCTGATTAAGCACAATCAGCCTAATTGTGAAAGTCACGAATTATACCGGGGAATCTATAACGGAAATGCTCACGGGATTTTCAACGGAAAGATCAAAGTAGATGAAATAGCACAAAAAACGAATGCTTTCCAGCAAAATAACAATGTGTTGTTATCGGAAAAAGCAAATATTGACACCAAACCTCAACTGGAAATTTTTGCGGATGATGTGAAATGTTCCCACGGATGTACGGTAGGTCAACTGGACGATGATGCTTTATTCTACATGAAACAACGGGGAATCCATGAAAAAGAAGCAAAAGCCTTGTTATTGTTTGCTTTCTGTTCAGACGTAATGGAAACCGTTACTATTCCCGAATTAAAAAACAAAATCAACCGGATATTGGCAAAAAAATTAGATGTGAATATTGATTTCGATTTTTAATCTATATTTAGATGTTAGATATAAGAAGTTAGACAATAGACTTTTTCTTTTTCTAACCTCTAATTCTGTAAAATATAAAAAAGGAAGCCAGAAGCTAATAGCTTCTGGCTATTGTTTATAGAAAAATTTTAGCTTTATTCTTTTCTCTATTTTTCTTTTTTCTATTTTCTTACATCTAATCTCTATTTTAATAATTATCTTAGCAGATAACTTAAACTAGTTAAACTAAATAATTTTCATGAAAATACTTATTTCTCCGGCCAAAATCATGAGCTTGGACACTAATTCCAAGTGGATAAAACGCACTCAACCGGAATACATTGATTTCAGTAAAAAACTTCATTCTGTTTTAAAAGAATATTTCCCTTCAGAACTGGAAGAATTACTGGATATTTCCCCTAAATTATCCAAAGAAAACTGGGAACGAAATCAGGTTTGGAAACCCAATCCTTCCAAAAAAGAAAGCGTTCAGGCCATTCTTGCCTTTAAAGGAGAAGTTTACCGGGGATTAGATGCGGAATCTCTTTCCCCTGAAGCATTAAATTACCTGCAAAAAAACTTATCCATCATTTCCGGACTTTACGGACTACTCCGTCCTTCTGATGAAATTATGTTATACCGGCTGGAAATGGGAAAAAAACTGAAAACGGAAAATTCCAAAGATCTTTATGATTTTTGGAGAGATATTCTAACTTCGGATTTTAATTCTTCCCTGAAAAAAGGAGAACCTATATTGAATTTGACCAGTAAAGAATATTTTAAAGTATTTAACCAGAACAAATTAGATGGACAGGTTATCGACATTGATTTTAAAGATTACAAAGGTGGGAAACTGAAAACTATTGTGGTATATTTCAAAAACGCACGGGGAAGAATGACTCGCTGGTGTGCGGAAAATAACATAAAAAAGGCAGAAGACCTGAAAACCTATAATGAAGACGGATATGAATTTTCTGAAAAGTTGTCCACAGAAAATCATTGGGTATTTGTACGGTAATTAGTTCCTTATTTCTTTTTCTGCATTTCGAACAATAATTTTTTAGCTCTCATCAGACTTACTTTTACGTTGGGAAGAGAAAGATGAGTTTCCTCTACTATATCATTGAGCTTTTTTCCTTCCAGGTATCGTAAGTGAATAAGTTTACGGTAATTATCCGGCAGTTTATTCAGCATTTTTTCCAGGACTTCAGAATCCTGTTTGTCAATAAATACCTGTTCCGGAGAAGGCTCCACATCTCCCAATTCAGGATAATCTTCCGTATAAATATCTCTGTCTTTATTTCTTTTCCTGAGAAAATCAATTGTTGTATTGTGAGCAATAGAAGTCAACCAGGTCCTGAAATCAAAATCCGAATTATACAAAGATAGTTTTTGCAATACCTTGGTAAAAGTTTCAATGGTTAATTCTTCTGCTGAATTTTCATCTTTCACCAAAGAAAAAATATACCCTCTCACATCAGCCCAAAAGATATTCACCAACCTACTCTGAGACTGCTGTTTAGAGTTCTTTGCTTCTTCTATTACTTGTAATAAATCTTGTTTTGCCTTCAAATTAAAAAATTATGATTATCTAACCACAATAATGATACCCAAAATCTTATTTGATTTTAAAAATAATAATTTCACTTATTATATTTATGCATATTATACACAAAATCCTTTATAATAAATCAATGGCATCATTTTTGTTCATTTTTAAGATAATACAAAACTTTAAAACAATGAAATCATTTACAAACACAGGCCAACAAATTATAAAGAATTGGTGGCTGATGCTTCTTTTAGGAATTCTTTTTTTACTGGTCGGAATTATTGCCGTAGGATATCCTACTCCCTCTTTAGTATTCTTAACCACTTTTTTTTCTGTTTCGTTTTTTATACTCGGAATTTTTGAAATTGCTTTTTCAGTCAGCAACACACATACCAGTAATTGGGGATGGTATTTTGTCGGAGGGCTTCTGGATCTGCTTATAGGAATTATCCTTATATCCTCCAATATTATTACCCAAATGGGAATACTGGCTTTCTTCATTGGCTTCTGGCTGATGTTCAAAGGTGCAAGTTTAATCGGTCATTCATTCGACCTTAAAAATATTGGAATAAAAAACTGGGGATGGCTGTTGATCTTAGGTATACTGGAATTAATCGTATCCATTATTATTATTTTCTATCCACCTGTGGCACTGGCTGCACTTTTAATCTGGGTTAGCATATCCTTAGTATTTTTGGGAATTTATTATATCGGATTGTCATTCAGTTTAAAAAACATAAAAAACCAATTGGAATAAAATCCATTCACGCATAATTTAGTTTAGTAGTTACAGATCCCTGATAAAAAATCAGGGATTTTTTGTTGTTCAATCAACTAATCTTATAGCTGAATTTTATTTTTTCATTACCATAGAAATGTCAGAATTCCCGACATCTTGACACTATTTCTCTCATTTTGTCATACCCTTTCCATTTGGCATATTTTTCGAAAAAATATAAACACCAAATAAATGAAACAAAATAAAATAAGTTAAACATAAAAATTTAAACAATATGTCAGAATTATCAATCAGACCTTTAGCTGACCGTGTAGTAGTAGAACCGGCAGCAGCTGAAACAAAAACCGCATCAGGAATCATTATCCCTGACAGTGCTAAAGAAAAACCTCAAGAAGGAATAGTGGTAGCTGTAGGAACAGGAAAAAAAGACGAACCCCTAACAGTAAAGGTAGGAGACAAAGTTCTGTATGGAAAATATTCAGGAACCGAACTAAAGCTAAATGGGAAAGATTATCTTATCATGAGAGAATCTGATATCCTGGCAATCATTTAAGCAATTAAAAAAGTAAAACATAAACAAAATAAAAACAATGGCAAAAGATATAAAATTCAATATTGAATCCAGAGATGCCTTAAAAAAAGGTGTTGATGCATTAGCTAATGCAGTGAAAGTAACATTAGGACCAAAAGGAAGAAACGTAGTTATTCAAAAACCTTTCGGGGCTCCTCATGTAACCAAAGACGGAGTTACCGTAGCAAAAGAAGTGGAACTGGAAGATCCGATTGAAAACTTAGGTGCTCAGATGGTAAAAGAAGTGGCTTCTAAAACCAATGACATTGCCGGAGACGGAACTACCACCGCTACTGTTTTAGCACAAGCTATCGTTAGAGAAGGATTGAAAAACGTTGCTGCCGGAGCAAATCCTATGGATTTAAAAAGAGGTATTGATAAAGCCGTAACTTCCGTAGTAGAAGAATTGAAAAAACAATCTCAGGTTGTTGGTTCAGATTCCCAAAAAATCAAACAAGTAGCTTCCATTTCTGCCAATAATGATGATACCATAGGTTCTTTAATTTCCGAAGCTTTCGGGAAAGTAGGAAAAGAAGGAGTTATCACCGTAGAAGAAGCGAAAGGTACCGACACTTATGTAGATGTAGTAGAAGGAATGCAGTTCGACAGAGGATATCAATCTCCTTACTTCGTTACCAACACCGAAAAAATGATTACCGAGCTGGATAATCCATACATCTTATTATGTGACAAAAAAATCTCTAGTATGAAAGACTTGCTTCCTGTATT
The DNA here is from genome assembly GCA_031552575.1 of Apibacter sp. Classification (GTDB taxonomy): domain Bacteria; phylum Bacteroidota; class Bacteroidia; order Flavobacteriales; family Weeksellaceae; genus Apibacter. The sequence goes on from JAVBMH010000001.1 coordinate 63,400, forward strand.
GGAACCGGTCGCTCAAAACGGTAAATCTTTATTGATCATTTCTGAGGAGGTAGATGGAGAAGCTTTAGCTACTTTAGTAGTAAACAAACTAAGAGGTTCTCTTAAAATTGCTGCTGTAAAAGCTCCGGGATTCGGTGACAGAAGAAAAGCCATGTTAGAAGACATTGCTATCTTGACAGGAGGAACCGTTATTTCCGAAGAAGCAGGTCTAACTTTGGAAGGTGCTACACTGGAAATGTTGGGAAGCGCAGAAAAAATAACTATCGATAAAGACAACACTATTATCGTAAATGGTGCAGGAAAAGAAGAAAACATCAAACAAAGAGTAGGTCAGATCAAAGCTCAGATAGAAAATACTACTTCCGATTACGACAAAGAAAAACTTCAGGAAAGACTGGCAAAATTAGCCGGAGGAGTTGCCGTATTGTACGTGGGTGCTGCTTCCGAAGTGGAAATGAAAGAGAAAAAAGACCGTGTAGATGATGCTTTACACGCCACCAGAGCTGCTGTAGAAGAAGGAATCGTTGCCGGAGGAGGTGTTGCCTTAGTGCGTACCATAAACGGAGTTTCTTCACTAAAAGGAGAAAATGAAGACGAAGATACCGGAATCAAAATCGTGCAAAGAGCTATCGAAGAACCGCTTCGTCAGATTGTAGCCAATGCCGGAGGTGAAGGTTCCGTAGTAGTTAACAAAGTAAAAGAAGGAAAAGACGATTTCGGTTACAATGCTAAATCCGAACAATACGAAAATATGTTCGCTTCTGGAATTATTGACCCTACTAAAGTAACCCGTGTTGCATTGGAAAATGCTGCTTCTGTTGCCGGAATGCTTCTAACAACCGAATGCGTAATTACTGAAATTAAAAAAGACGAACCGGCAATGCCTCCAATGGGTGGCGGAATGCCTGGAATGATGTAACAAATACTCATTCAACCAAATGATATAAATTTAAAAACTGTCAGATTGTTCTGGCAGTTTTTTTATGAATCATTACAAGTAAAAAATGTAAAATAAAAATCCTATTAAAACTCAGAGTTTATAATTTTAAAAGATTTGCCTGGAACTTTCCCCTATCTTTGTTCCATGAAAACAGAAAATCAGGCAGCTACCATACTAAACAACCTAGGCATTGATGTTCTGAACGAAATGCAAATAGCGGCCCAGGATACCATAATCAAAGAGAAAAATACCATATTGTTATCTCCCACAGGTTCAGGAAAAACAATTGCTTTCCTACTTCCTGTACTTCACTTGTTGAAAAATGATATCAAAACAGTACAATGCCTAATTATTGTTCCCTCTCGTGAACTGGCGTTGCAGATAGAAAAAGTTTGGAAAAAGATGAATACCCATTACAAGGTAAATGTTTGTTATGGCGGTCATTCCATAGATACCGAATTGAAAAACCTAAGCAGTCCACCCGCCCTGCTTATCAGCACTCCGGGCCGTCTGACAGACCATTTGTACCGGAAATCTTTTGATACTTCTTCCATTTCCACCTTGGTATTAGATGAGTTTGACAAATCTCTGCAATTGGGTTTTCATGATGAAATGGAAACCATTATAAACCATTTGCCTAACTTGGAGAAAAAAGTATTGACTTCTGCCACTTCAGATATCGAAATACCTGATTTTGTACAAGTGATTTCTCCTAAAATCCTGAATTATACAAAAGAAGAAGAAAATGATAATCTTTCTATAAAATTAGTCTTATCTCCAGAAAAAGATAAAATTGAAACCCTTTTTCAACTCATTTGTTCCTTCAATTCAGAACCCGCACTTGTTTTTTGTAATTACAGGGAAGTTGCAGAACGTATCAGCGATTTCTTAAACTCCAAAGGAATACTGACCAATTACTATCATGGTGGAATGGATCAGGACGACAGAGAAAGAGTATTAATTCAGTTCCGGAATAAAAGTCTAAACTACTTAGTCACTACCGACCTGGCTGCCAGAGGCCTGGACATTCCAGAGATGAAACACGTCATTCATTACCAACTCCCTTCCAAAGAAAGTGAATTCATTCACCGCAATGGACGAACAGCCCGTATGCACAATTCTGGTACAGCTTATATCCTTTTGTTTAAAGAAAATGAAACTCCGTATTATATCCCAAATACGTTGGATACATTAACTATTCAACCCGCTTCCCTACCTCAAAAACCGGAATTTCAAACTATCTATGTGAGCGGAGGTAAAAAGAATAAACTGAATAAAACTGATATTGTTGGCTTTTTCCTGCAAAAAGGAAAACTCGATAAATCAGATCTGGGACTGATTGACGTTAAGGATTTCATTTCTTTTGTAGCCGTTCGTTCATCCAAAGTCAAAACACTATTGGCAGATATTGCAAAGGAAAAAATGAAAGGAAAAAAATACAAAATTGAAGTAGCTCGGGATTTTATAAAGAAAAAAGACTGATTTTAAATTATTCCTTTCCTGAAAAATTTCATAATAAGTGATATAACTATTATTTTTATTTTTGTGAAAATTTCTCAATATGGAAAATTACGAGATCGTTGAAAGAAACCTGGTATCTAAAGGAATACGATTAGCTAATTATTTTATAGATATGATTGTTTTCTATCTTTTCATGCTTACTCTGGGAGTTTTTATTGCTATAATTGGGGCAGAATCCGTTTTAGATGTACTAGACAGTCCTTTAGGAAATTTACTGAGTATGATTCTTTATGCCCTTGTTATGTTTGGTATTGAAGCCTCCTTAGGCGGAAGAAGTATCGGAAAAATCATAACCGGAACCAAAGTAGTCACTGAATACGGAGAAAAACCTACAGTAAATGAATTTCTTACCCGAAACTTTTCCCGACTTGTTCCGTTTGAGGGATTTTCTTTTTTTGGTACTCTCGGCTGGCACGACAAATGGTCTAATACCCGGGTAGTAAAAGCCAAACCATTTGATACTGAAATTCTCAACTCAAATTCCCTTAATGAAATAGGAAATCAGATGTAAAATGAATTCCGTTTTTTTAATTTAATTAACTGAATATAAAGTCGTACCTTTGCAAAAATTTAAGGGAATTTATTTTATGAAAAATCCTTTATTCTATGCGAAAATAATGCTCTTTGGAGAATATGGAATCATTGAAAATTCCAGGGGATTGACTTTGCCTTTCAATACCTATAAAGGAACTCTTCAATTTGCTCCCTATTCCGACGAATCCCATTCAGATTCCAATATATCCCTGAAAAGATATGCCGAATATTTAAAAACATTAAAATTACCTGAAAAATTCAAAATCAATATATCCTTACTGGAAAACGATATTGAAAAAGGAATGTACTTTGATTCCAATATCCCGCAAGGATATGGCGTAGGAAGTTCCGGCGCTTTGGTTGCTGCTGTTTTTGATAAATATTCCATTCATAAAACATCTCCTGAAAAAATATCCAGGCAAGATCTAAAAGATCTCAAAATCGCCTTCGGGCAAATGGAATCTTTTTTTCATGGAAAAAGTTCAGGAATAGACCCTTTGATCTGTTACATGAATATTCCTTTACTTATTCAACCTGATTCTGAAGTGGACAAAGTGGGTGTTTGGGAAGGAAAAGAAGGAAATGGAGCTATCTTTCTGTTAAATTCCGGAATGCCGGGAGAAACAGAACCGATGATCCAGATCTTTTTTGAAAAACTGAAAAATGAAGGTTTCAGGAAAACATTAAAAGAAGAATTTATTTCTTACAATAATGCCTGCATTGAAGCTTTTCTGAAGAAAGATATGAAACCTTTTTTCCAAAATCTGAAACAACTTTCCCTTTGGGCATTAAATAACTTCACTCCTATGATTCCGGGAGATTTTCTGAAAATCTGGAAGAAAGGGATTGAATCCAACACCTATTATCTGAAACTTTGTGGATCCGGCGGAGGTGGTTATATTCTAGGATTTACCCAGGATTATGCAGCGACTGAAGAAATGCTAAAAGAATATAACAAAGAAGTGGTTTATCGTTTCTAAAAACAGCTGTTAGCCGATAGTCATTAGAAAGAATTTCTTATTTTTCTCACTTTGTTAATTCACCTTATATTTTACTGGCTTTTTTGTACTTTTACCTGACATTTAATTACTCAAATGGAATCATCAGGCAAAAATATCCTGCTTATCAACCTTTCACTTCTGGTAAAAGTACGGATCATCAACGTAATCATGTTGATCTTTGCCATGTATATTTCTGCAATTTTCATTTTCGACCATACGCTGGATATAGTTGATAATCTGAAAAATATAAAGCTTCACGGAATTGTTTTCTCTTCTGCCCTGAGTGCAATGGCGGGTTATATTATAAATTACTTTTACGATCAGGACAAGGACAAAATCTACCGTCCATTAACCACCATGATGCAACGGTTTATAAAGCAAAGTACTGCATTGCATATCTACATCCTGCTCAACATTATCTCCTTAACCATTGCCCTTATTTTATCTCCCCGCATCTTTATTTTTTTTCTGGTATATCAGTTCCTTATTTGGTTTTACAGCCATAAATTAAGCAGAGTGGCTTTTATAAATAATCTGGTTAATTCCATTCTGATGATTTTCCCCTTTCTGGCTTTGTTTCTGTTTTACGAAAACTTTTCCCATTTCATACTATTCCTTTCCCTGTTCCTCTTTCTTATCATTCTGATACGGGATATTTGCAAGGATTTATATACTTCCAAGTATGACGGATTACTGAACTACAAAACCCTTCCAAACACTATTGGCATTATTCCTACTAAAGTAATTTTAGATATTTTACTGGTTTTTCTGATTCTGGTATCTATTCATCTCACCTTTGAACCTCATTTGCATGAAATACGATTGTATTATCTTCTTACTGCATTTTTGAGTTTTAGTGTTATGTTTGGTTTATGGTTTAAAAACAGACATATTATTCCTATTCTTATCTTTATGATCAAGTTCTGGATTTTTTTAGGTACTATTTCCCTGTTGTTTATCAAGGGAAATCCCTTACCTTTGCATTTTTAGGGAAAGTATTATTCTCAACCTTTTTTATATCCGATGGTTATAGTATTATTTTTCCTTTCATATTTATATTCAGCAAAAAATGAAAAAAGATAATTCATCTAATCGCAGAGGAGCAGGAAGAAACGAAAAATCCTACAAAAAAGATTCTTTTCGTTCAGGAAATAAAAAGGAATTTAAGCCTGGAAAAAGCAAGTTTGAAGATAAAAAAGAAAAGTCTTTCAAAAAAGACTTTAAACCCTCTAATACATACAAAAAAAGAACTTCTGAAAAAGCCGAAAAGAAAGAGGGAACCCGACTCAACAAGTATATTGCCAATTCCGGAGTATGTAGCCGGCGTGAGGCCGATTTATTCATCCAGAACGGTGTAGTAGAAGTAAACGGAAAAATTGTAACGGAATTCGGATATCAGGTGATGCCTGGCGATGAGGTTTTCTTTGACGGAAGATATATCCGTCCTGAAAAAAATGTTTATGTTCTATTAAATAAACCCAAAGGATATATTTCCACTACTAAAGATGAGAAAGCAAGAAAAACCGTAATGGATCTGGTTGCCAACGCTTCGCCTTACCGATTATATCCTGTGGGAAGACTAGACCGACAAACTACCGGAGTGCTTTTACTGACCAATGACGGAGATCTGACTAAAAAACTGACTCATCCCTCACATGAGGTAAAGAAAATTTACCATGTTACATTAGACAGAAAGGTTTCTCTGGAAGATTTTGACAAGCTTCTGGAGGGATTGCGTTTTGAGGAAGGATTAGCCAAAGTGGATAAAGTTTCTTATATTGAAGGTGCCCCTAAAAACGAAGTAGGTGTTGAAATCCACATCGGATGGAACCGGATCGTACGAAGAATGTTTGAACGACTAGGGTATGAAGTAGAAAAACTGGATCGGGTAATGTTTGCGGGATTAACTAAAAAAACATTGAAACGGGGTTACTGGAGAATTCTTACCGACCTGGAAATCAATAACCTGAAAATGCTTTAAAGATTAACTTTTCTTGCATTTATGCTTGTTGGTTTCTCACTACTGTTTTTTCCTTAGGCTTCACAATCTTATTCACAATTCTCTCCACTATTTTCTGCCATAAATAGGCCAAGATTATGGTTATGATAAAAGCAACCGTATCTGAATGACGTACAGGAAAAAGATTACTGAAAAGAAACAAAATTTTCTCGTGAAAAATATATAAGGTAAGAGTATAAGTTCCAAAAAATGTGAGAATTGGATAGTTGTATTTGGGAATACAAGAAAAAAGATAACTCAGAAATATACATAACGGAAACACAATCAATGGGGCAGGAAGCAAATAAAGTCCAAATAGATCAAAACTTGATGTATAAGAATAAAAATAATACAACAGCCGTACTCCTGTAATTAAAAAAAAGAAAAGTAAACTGGAAAAAGTGAAATTAATTTTATACTCTTTATGGTTTTTAAGAAAATCTGCAAGCCAGAATCCGAAAAAATATAAAATGGCACGAAAGGTGAAATTATACAAATGCCAGAATAAAGCTCCAGTCAAATAATTAAAAGCATAAAAAAAGAGAATCACCAATACTGTAGTTTTTATTTTATTTTTCTTAAAATACTTGTAAAACAGTGGTGTTATCAAATATAAAAACACTAAAGACGGAATATACCAGTCATACATTTTATCCAGCCCTATATTGAACCAGAAACCCGTCATTAACAGATTGTGAATTATGCTGCTGAAAGGCCATATACCGAAATACCAAGCTATAAGGGAAACTATCAGTACAATGGGAAGATAATAAGGAAGAATACGCAATGCCCTTTTTTTATAAAAATTCTTTATAGAATTGTCTTTTGAGATGGAAAAATAGACCCCAAAACCGGATAACAGCATGAAAATATCCACACCTAGATATCCTATTCTTTTTACAAATTTTAAAATACTATAAGGCTCAACATTTATATGAGAATGATAAAACATTACCCACAAAATAGCCATTCCCATTAATTGAGTGCGATACTTGCTTAGAAGGTCCAGCTTCATAATTTTTTATTTGATCCTTTTATGTGGAAGGTTACATTTCAAGCAAAGGTAATAAAAAAATAAACTAAAAATATAATTATCCTAAAATAAGCAAAGTATATTTAAAAAATTGATTAAAAAATATTTAATGTAAATAATTATCTTATATTAACAGAATCTAGCCAATCTGTGTATGCTTTGGCATTTTTCATATGTTCTTCTGCACTTGCCGTAAATGCATGTCTTCCTGTATTCTTAATCGCACACATGAATACATAATCGGTTTTTGCAGGGTTTAATACCGCATCCACTACAAAACTATCCGGAATACAGATTGGTAAGGGAGGTAATCCTGCATATTTATAAGTATTATACGGAGAATCTACCGAAACATTTCTTACCCGTTTCATTTCCACTTTAAATCCTTGCACTTTCCTTTCCGCATAAATTACAGTTGGATCCGATTGAAGTTTCATGCCCTTATTTAAACGATTCAAATACAGACTTGCAATAATTGAAAGTTCATCTTTCTTCATATATTCCCGCTGAACAATGGAAGCTAATGTATAAACCTGCAATTGACTCAATCCTAAAGATTGTGCCTTATATACTCTTTCTTGTGTCCAGAAATCCGTGTGGATTTTTTCAAACCGTGAAAATAATTTAGTTGGTGGAGTATTCCAGTCCATGTAATAGGTTTCCGGAGTAAAGTAGATTTTCAGTTCTTCCACATCTGAAAAGCCTTTTTGAGCTGCCATTTCTTTGAAATATTTCATGAAAGTTAATGAATCACTCTCCAAGTTTTTCCCTAAATCTGCTGCCAGTTCATATATATCATCGTAACTTTTGATCCTTACATGCACTTCTTCCTGTAATCCCAATAACAACTTCCGGACTACTTCTTTATTATTTTCTCCTTCTTTTAATTTATATTTTCCAGCTTTTACATTTTCCGGATATTTTTGGGATTTCGCTACTTTATCAAAGGATTCTATACCCCCCAAATAGGGAGTAAGCACCACTTTGACCTGATCATAAGTGGCATTAGTCGGAATATAAACAATCGCATCCTGGTTTACATTGGATGAATAATTCCGTTTATAATAAGGAATTCCTACTATCAAACTCCCAACAATAATCAGAATAACTAAAACAAGGAATATCCGAAGTGCTTTTTTCATATTAGAACATTTTCAATTAATACAAAATTACATATTTTATATCTTTGTCTTTACTAACTGTTTTTTGTAAAAAAATTATGACTCTCGGATTATTAGGAAAAAATATTTCTTATTCTTTCTCTCAGAATTACTTTACTCAAAAGTTCAACGATCTGGGACTTACCGGTTATTCTTATGAGATTTTTGATGTTCAGGACAAAAAGGAAATCTCAAAATTATTTGAAAAACCGGATTTAACCGGATTTAATATCACCATTCCCTACAAACAAGACATTATAGAATATCTGGATGAATTAAGTCCGGAAGCTCAGAAAATAGGAGCTGTGAACACCGTGAAAATATCCGACGGAAAACGAAAAGGTTTTAACACGGATGCTATTGGATTTGAAAATTCTTTGATTCCTTTACTGGAACTTCATCACAATGCTGCGTTAGTCTTGGGAAGCGGAGGTGCTTCTAAAGCAATTTCTTATATATTGAATCGATTAAACATTCCTTATATTGTTATTTCCCGAAACAGTGTAAACAATTATGATTCTTTAACTCAAGAAGTTGTTTTGAACCATCCTTTAGTGATAAACACCACTCCTGTCGGAACTTTTCCTAATGTTAATAATCTTCCTCCTTTTCCGGTTGAATTTTTAACCTCTAAGCATCTTGTTTATGATCTGATTTACAATCCGAAGGAAACACGTTTGCTACAACTAGCAAAAGAAAAAGGAGCAAAAATCAAGAACGGACTGGAAATGCTCCATCTTCAGGCAGAAGCTGCCTGGGATATCTGGACTAGTTAATATGCAATGTGCTGATAAGACAATTTTCTGATTTGAAAATTAGCAAATTAATTCATTAACTGAACTATTTTTTGTTAAACAAGGTTGCTGCTGCTTGTGTTTTCGGAAGTATGGTTATATCAGCTATTTGTACATGATCCGGACGTGAAACGGCATAATAGGCTGCATCAGCAATATCTTCTGCAACCAAAGGTTCAAATCCCTGATATACGGCATCTGCCCGCTGCTGATCTCCTTTAAATCTAACTACGGAAAATTCGGTTTCTACCGCTCCGGGAGCTATATTGGTTACTTTTATTCCGTGTGGTAATAAATCTATTCTCATTCCTTTGCTTATGGCTTCTACAGAATGTTTGGTAGCACAATATACGGAAGCATTGGGATATATTTCTTTTCCTGCAATGGAGCTTATGTTTATTACGTGTCCGGATTGATTTTTAATCAACAAAGGAACAACTACTTTGGAAACAAAAAGAAGTCCTCTTACATTGGAATTCATCATAGCTTCAAAATCATCCAAGGAAGCATTTTGAAAAGAATCTAATCCGTGGGCATTTCCTGCATTATTTACTAAGATATTTAGTTTATTTTTCCATTCTTCCGGTAAGTTTTCTACTGCTGAAAAAACGGTTTCTCGTTCACTTACATCAAATTGAAGAGTAGTTACTTTTACTTGTTTTCCCAATTCATTTTTTATTTCTTCCAGTCTTTCTTTTCTTCTTCCACAAAGGATGAGGTCAATTCCGTTTTTAGCAAATATTTCTGCAATGGCTCTTCCTATTCCTGAAGTAGCTCCTGTAATTAATGCTGTTTTCTGTGTATTCATCTTTTTTATATCAAAGTTACGATTTAATGAAAACAAAAAACCACTTAATTAAGTGGTTTTTTGTTATTTAAATTTTATACTATGATTACTCTGACCAAGGATAGTTTTCTATAATTTCTATTTTACTAATCCTAAATCCATAGGTATTATTAGTTGGAATTCCATCAAATTCTATTTTGGTTGTCCCATCCGGAATTCTTATTTTCACTGGTATAAACGTATTTCTACTATTAGCTGTAGTCATAGGTATATCTGGCACAGTCACCTCCACACCATTACATTTTACAATAAGCTTATTGGCATTGGAAGTTTCTCCTGCATTATATACTCCTGCATTAAAGTAATACCGTAAAGTCATATTAGTACGTCCTTCTGTTGGAAGTCCATCTACTATTAATGAAGATGAAAGGGTTGTACTGGTAGGAAACCAAACACAAGGAACACCTGATAGTAACCTTACATCACAACGCCCTGTCGGATCGGAATAAGTTACCGGAGCTCCATTGTCAAAATTCATTGCTACATCAATCTTAGGCCTTACTGTTGCTGAAACCGGATTTCCGCTGGCATCTGTTACATTTGCAAATGTTTCTTTGAAGAACCCTTCTGGAGGAATAGGTGGAATAGAATAGTCATCATTGTCCACACAGGAAGTAAAAAATGTTATTCCAAAAATTAGGGCTGTTATATATGCTATTATTTGTTTTGTTTTCATCATACTTAATTTAATTTTTTACTCCTGAAATTTTGATATTATCCAACCTCATACCATATGGATTATTTCCTACAGCTCCTATGAATTCTATTTTTGTAGTCCCACTTGGAATCGGAAATTCTACAGTTATAAAGGTATTTTTACTGTTATTTACATCCATTGGTATATTAGGCACTGTTATCGGCACTCCATCGCATTTCACAACAAGCTTATTGGCATTGGAAGTTTCTCCTGTGTTAAATATTCCCGCATTAAAGCTATACTGTAAATTAAGATTGGTATATCCGGAAGTAGAAAGATTTTCAATTACTAACGATGCATCTAAAGCCGTAGCTGCTGGAAGCCAAACACAGGCATTTGAATTTAATAATCTGACATCTGAACGTCCTGTTGGGTCAGAATAAGCTATCGGAGCTCCATTATCAAAATTCATTGCAACGCCAATTTTAGGCCTTACTGAGGATGAAACTGCGTTTCCGCTGGCATCTGTCACATGATCAAATGTTTCTAGAAACATTGGTCTTGAACCATCAAAATCTTTTACATCATCAACAGTTCTTAAAAGCAATTGGTATGTTGAACTATATTTAGTGAAAATTCCTCTCACTGTTCCTTTTCCATAAGGAATTTGATATCCACCAAACCGTGCATACATACTTACTCTGACATCTACAGAACCAATATAATTATCTGTATTTACACCATCTCTTACATAGGTGCTTCCTGCATCAGTAAATTCAACTCCACTTACTTCTACTAAAGTACCTAAATAAGAATCATTTAATGCCGATAAACTACTCACTTTTTGAACAAACTGTTCTTCAACGGAACCATCTTTTTCTTCCGGTGGTGCTCCTAAAATGATATGAGAGGCTACCATATCCGGTGGCATCTGATCTACAATATACTTCCGTGGTTGAGTAGGTTTTACTCCAATTTGTGTCATTCCATATTGCTTTCCATAATAAAGTCCATCCAATTTTATATATACTTTACTTCCTAATGGATATGAATTATATAAACTGGATTGGTTAATACTTAATTGTACTCCTGCTTTACCATCTGCTGTAACAATATACATATTTTTATAAATATTCCCATCTGCATCACTGGATACAACATAACCTTCCAGAATTTGGCCATCATTAAATGGTATTGCATCTATTTGATTTGGATCTATAGGATTCTCTACAAAAACAGGTGCAGTTGCCTGTACTGTTGGAATATCTATAGTTGCTGTCAAATCCTGATAGGTCCTTCCTAGAGGATCAGCATAATCATCGTCATGAACACAAGATACCAAAGAAAGTGTCATGACAGAGAATAGTATTAGTATTTTTTGAAATATTTTTTCGATTTTCATGATTGAAAATTTTTATTATTGTAATTTAACTAAAATCTGAAATACATATTGAAGAAATAAGACCTTCCTCTGTCGTAGAATAATTTATCTCCAAATAGAGGATATTGTCGTGCCTGATCTTCCACTAATCTTGGGAAAGATGCAAATCGTCCCTGTTCAAAAGAAGTAGTTACATAGCCTCTTTCATTTAAAATATTATTCACGGACAGGCTTAATCCCAGAGTATATTTTCCAAAACGGAAAGATTTACCAATATTAGCATTAAGCATGAATACATCCTGATATTGTTTTTGTTTTAATGCCTGTCTTACTGCATCTTCTGTCACTCCTGTGTAAACAGTATCCGGATCGTTAACATCTTCCAAAACAAAGCTCATAGTTCTTGATATGGCAGAAATATCAGTGTAAATATCTTGTAAGAAATTCCCAGTAACCCCAATCCACCAGTATTGAGGAGAACTATATCTCAACCCTAAGGAATATCCTTTTTGAGGAGATCCTGCCACTTTATAATCTTTTAGATAGGCTGTTCCATAGTCATGTAATCCTAAGTCAACATCACTTAATGCGTATAAGTGAGGATTATTACTATAGGTATATTGCCCAACAGAGGCAACTGCTGTTGCAGTAAGAGTTGGTAAAATCTTCCAGTCAATACCTAATTCTCCCCCTATATAATCTTTTTGTAATCCGGTTATTACCTCTGAGATAAATGCATCTCCACTACCACCTAATCCTACTCCCTGAGCATAATAACGATTTATTTCTGTAGCATCACTAATTCTGGTATAATATCCGGTTAGTCTTGCCTTAACTGCTGGAGTCCGTAAGGTATAAGTAATATCATTGGTATTGACCTTTTGTGTGGTAATATCAGGAGTAATATCATTATTCAAACGTGGATTTATAAAAATGTCATTTAAAGTAGGGGATAATTCATAATAAGCAGAATTTACCGTAATAAAGTTTCTACCATTAATTTTATAGGTTACTCCTCCTCTTAATCCTAATTCAATAAAATTTTCCTTACTACTTTTTCCATAAGAATTATCTGCATACAATCCATGCATAAATTGTCCATCCCTGTAAGATTCATTCCATCCAATGTTAGCAGAAACTCCAATATCCCAACGACTCAACGTAACTCGTGTAGTGAAATTCGCTGTTACTGCCTGTCTATAAAATTTATAGTAATACTCAGTTTTGTCTCCTTCTCTTGCTACACTTCCCGGTTTTAAAATATTATAATCATCTTGGGAAGTAGCAGATCCATCTCCTTGTATAAAAGAGCTTTTATTAATTACAAAGTCTGATCCTAATAAATCATTAACTTCTCTGAAGTTATCGGAAACTAAATTCTGATAATTCAAATTAACAAAGAATTTCCAATTATCAGTGAACATCGTTTGTAAGTGAGTGGATGCATTAAAAATTTTATCTTTAACTACATCATCCACTAAAAAGTAAGAAGCTCTTCTTCCTGTTTGTGTAGAATAAGGATCTTTATAAAATGGCGCTGATTTATTAGCATTATATAATTCTCCCCAATTGATTTGGGTTATATCCTGGTTATTTGTTTGCCAATCTTTAAGAACATCATCATAGGATGAAGTTCCCACCCAATAACTTGGTAAGTTTTTATAATAAGTAGGTGATGGATTATCTGCCTCATATCTGTTTAATCGAGAACCTTTATCAGATCCAAACTGATAAGAAGCTGTAGTGGTCAACTTAGTTTTATTGTTGATATCCCAATAATGAGTCAACATAAACATAGGTTCATAAGTTCTTTTCACCCTTTCACTTCTCTTATCACCATCTTGCCATCCCCAATAAGCATTATAATTTTTCCCTCTTAAATCATATACTTCCTGAGTGTTCGGACTTCCCCCTGATCTTCGTGAAGGAGCACCAAATGCAGTTAAGCTCAAACGTTGTTTGTCTGAGAGTTTTTTCTCAATGGATGCAAAGTATGCATAAGAGTCTGTATAGGTTCCATCTATCACCCCTTCTTCCATCCATCTTCTTGATCCGGAAAAAGTAAATGCCCATCCAGACGGCAGCATTCCTGTGGAATAGGTTGCTATCACCCGATGCTGGTAAGTACGGTTAGTAAATGAATAAGAAAGACTTAATCCTTTTCTGTAATTAGAAGCTCTTGTATCATAATAGGTAGTTCCCCCCAAATCACTAAAAGAATAGTCGGAAACTGCATTTCCTTCCACTAATTCATATGGATATCTGAACGCATCATTTAATCCTCCCCAGTTTCCAAAATCAGGTCTTCCTGTATCACCTTTTGCCATAGGAGTACCATTAATCATTATGTTGTTATAACGATTGTCTGTTCCTCTTGGCCTGAACCAATAAGCACCTAATTCAAAAGCTGCTGTTCTGGAAAAAACATCCCGGGAAGATTGTAACAATCCCACACCTGACTGTGCTACAGAAGATCCTTCATCTGTAGACAAATCATCATCCGTCAATGTAATAAGCCCTACCTCTATTTGAGAAGGGTTATACTCTACTTTAATTTCTCCTAAATCCTTTTTCAATTCATCCTGAGAAACAGTAATGGTAAAAGAAGTAGGAACATAGCCTGCTTTGCCTACAATAACACGATAAGTTCCCGGAGAAACATCTTTAAACTGGAAATATCCCACATTATCCGATGTTGTCTGATTTTCCCTACCTTCTCCCAAACTTACTGTTGCCTGGCCTAATGGTTTATCTTCTTGTCCTTTAAGATATCCAAAAACCATGGTCTGCGCAAATATTATCTGACTAATAAAGAATATTAGACAGCTCAACCTAAATTTTATCATACATAGTAATTTTTGTTAAACTTGTGTTAACAAAAGTAATTAATTATTTTTACATTTGTACTAACAAAACACTTAATTATGAGTAAATTATTGACAAAAATCATTTTTTTCTGCTTTTTTGTTATCACATTTTCAGAAATCTCTGCCCAGGATAAAACTTCAAAAAGTTACAAAGCGGCCACCATTATGTTCTATAATGTTGAAAATCTTTATGATACAATAAAATCAGCAGATATCATTAACGGAAACCTGTCTCCGAAAGATCCGAAGTATCAGATTAGTGTTCCGGAAGACAGCGCTTTAGCTTCGGGACTGGAAGTTTATAAAGGTGAATTAACTTTTGATAAATTGAAAGGAAAACATGTTGTCAGACAACAAATTCTTACTGATGAATTTTATTACAAAGGAACCAAATTATGGAATTCCAAAAAATATCAGGAGAAATTAAAAAACCTGGCAAAAGTATTCTCAGAAATAGGAAAAGCTGAAACTCAAGCTATGCCTGTAATTATAGGAATGGCTGAAATAGAAAACGAACAAGTGTTAGCAGACTTGTGTGGCGAACTCAAAAAAAGCTATGGGAAAACATATGGGTTTTCTCATTTCAATTCTTTTGACGCACGGGGAGTAGATGTGGGGTTACTTTATGATAAAACCCGGTTTGTTCCTACCAATGAAGACAGACTGATTGTTAATCTTACTGGTGCTACCGGATACCGGGAATATACTCGGGATATTTTAGTGGTAGAAGGCTTGTTAGACGGAGAAAAGATGTACTTTTTAGTTAATCACTGGCCTTCCCGAAGAGGAGGGGAACAAGCGAGTATGCCTAGAAGGATTGCTGCAGCCGAGGTAATGAAAAAAGCTATGGACAGTATACAAAAAGTTTCTCCAAATGCTAAAATACTGGCAATGGGCGACTTTAACGATGACCCTAACAGTCCAAGTATAAAGAAATATGTAAATACAGTTGCTAAAAAAGATAAAATTACTGAGGGAACTTACTTCAATCCATCAGACAATCTATTTAAAAGCGGAGGAGGAACTCTGGCTTATCAGGATTCTTTCAACTTTTTCGACCAACAAATTCTTTCTCCGGGATTTGTTAAAGGTGATGACAACGGATACCATTTTTATAAAATGAGCGTATTTTCACCATCTTACTTAAAAACTCAGGAAGGTCCTTGGAAAGGATATCCTTTCCGCTCTTTTTCAGGAAATAATTATACGGGTGGATACAGCGATCACTTCCCGGTATATACCATTATAATTAAGGAGATCAAATAATATTTTTCACCTTATTAAATATGAACCTTTAAATTTCAATTGAAATTTAAAGGTTTTTTATTTTTAAATAGTTGTTAAAATTCCTTTCACCTTCCGGTTATTCCTAAATCTCTTTATATATTTGCAGCTATGTTTTTTGAAGTAAGTCAAATAGATAAAAATTCCAAAGCGCGGGCCGGTATCATCCGAACAGATCATGGAGAAATAGAAACTCCTATTTTTATGCCGGTAGGAACTGTCGGGTCTGTAAAGTCCGTTCATCAAAGAGAATTAAAAGAAGACATTCACGCACAAATCATTTTAGGAAACACCTATCACTTATACCTGCGTCCGGGAACCGACATCTTATATAGAGCCGGAGGATTGCACAAGTTTATTAACTGGGATCGTCCTATTCTTACCGACAGCGGAGGCTACCAGGTATTCTCTCTTTCCCAGACAAGGAAAATCCATGAAAACGGGGTGAAATTCAAATCTCATATTGATGGTTCTTACCATCTTTTCACTCCGGAAAAATCAATGGAAATCCAACGGTATATTGGGGGAGATATTTTTATGGCTTTTGATGAATGTACTCCTTATCCCTGTGATTATTCTTATGCAAAAAAATCATTGGAAATTACTCATAAATGGCTGAAGAGATGTATAACTTGGTGTGAAGAGAATCCGGAATTGTATGGGTATAAACAATATTTATTCCCTATTGTACAGGGAAGCACTTTTGATGATCTAAGAAAAAAATCTGCGGAGTTTATTTCTTCTGTAGATGCTAAAGGAAATGCAATCGGAGGATTGAGCGTCGGAGAACCGGAAGAAGAAATGTACCGGATCACAGATTTGGTTACAGATATCCTTCCCAAAGAAAAACCCCGTTATCTGATGGGAGTAGGAACCCCCTGGAATATCATTGAGTCTATTTCTTTAGGAATTGACATGATGGATTGTGTAATGCCAACCCGGAATGCAAGGAACGGAATGCTTTTTACCTGGGATGGTGTGATAAATATAAAGAATAAAAAGTGGGAAGATGATTTTTCAGAGCTGGATTCTAAAGGTACAGCTTTTGTAGATCATGATTATAGCCGGGCTTATTTACGGCATTTGTTTTCCGTGAATGAATTTTTAGGGAAACAAATTGCTTCCATTCATAATCTGGCATTTTATTTAGATTTGGTGAAAACAACAAGAAAACATATCTTAGAAGGAGATTTTACCGAATGGAAAAAATCGATAATTCCGCAACTCAGAACAAGGTTATGATAACAGTACTTGATAGATATATCATCCGGAATTTCTTAGGAACATTGTTTTTTATGTTAATCCTTCTGATTGCTATTTTTGTGGTGATTGATATTCAAAGTCATTATCAGGAATTTAGTGAAAACGGATTCAGCATACCCGATACGCTCAAGCAATATTATCCGTTTTATGTTATCTGGGCTATTAACATTTTCGCTTCCATTCTGGTTTTTATTTCTGTTATTTATTTTACTTCTCGACTGGCAAATAATACGGAAATCGTAGCCATTACCAGTTCCGGAACCAGTTTTTTTCGATTTTCACGTCCCTATCTTATTGTGGGAGTTATGATTGCTCTTGCTTCATTCTTAACCAATCATTTCTTATTGCCCTGGGCTAACATCAAAAAGAATGAATTCAGTGTAAAAATTTTAACCGGAAACAGACGTGATGCTTATTATGCGAATCAAAATATTTCATCCCAAATATCTCCTACCGAATATTTGTTTGTAAACAGTTATAACCGACAATCTAAAAGAGGAGTTGGTTTTCTTTATCAAAAGTTTAATGATAAAAGAGTTTTACTTGAAGAACTTCGTTCTACCGAAATTTACTGGTCGGATGTTGATACTACTTATGTTTTGGGAAATTATTATGAAAAAAAATTGTCACCTGAAGGAAAGATAGTATCTCTAACCAATGGACAATCATTAAAAAAACATTTTCATTTCACTCCTGACGAATTACTTCCTGAGGCGTATGTTGCCGAAACTATGAACACTCCGGAATTAACCAAATTCATAAAACGGGAGAAACTGAAGGGAGCAAATAATGTTAATGTCTATCTGAATGAACTACACCAGCGAACCAGTTCTTCTGTTGCGGTTCTCATTCTTACTTTCCTAGCATTGTCTCTTTCTTCCACAAAAAAGCGTGGAGGAATCGGAATTAACCTGGCTATAGGAATCAGTTGCGCTTTCTTATACATTTTTTCATTTCAGGCGTTACAAATTTTTTCCTCCAAAGGAGTTATGCCTTCCTGGCTAGCTGTTTGGCTTCCTAATTTCGTATTTGGAATAATTACCTTAATTTTATACCTGAAACGGGCATATGCCTAATTTTTATTAATTTATGAAAAAAAACACACTGGGTAATCTCATAGCTTTTGTTATAGGGATTTATTTTATGGTAAGAGCTTATTTCTGGTATACCAACAAATCAGTTGATATTCAACAGAATCAATTTTTTGGTATAGTATATTTTGCTGTCGGAGTACTAGCTATCGTTATTCAACTGGTAATTAATTATATCAAAAATAAGAGAGAAAAATAATCCTTCATGGTTCATATACTTCACATAGAATCATCTTCCAAGAATTGTTCTATATCCATTGGTACAAACGGTAAACTCAACTCTCTATGTGAAGAGGTTTCCTCTGATTTCAAACACAGTGAAAATCTCCATACTTTTATACAATGGGCTTTGGAAGGAGCAGAACTGGAATTGAAAGATATTCATGCTGTATCCGTGGGGAAAGGGCCTGGTTCCTATACGGGTCTGCGCATTGGAGTAGCCTCTGCCAAAGGCCTCTGTTTCGGAAATGATATTCCCCTTATTTCCGTAAATTCTCTTCATCTTCTGGCTTATCCTTATTTCAATTCGGAATATGATTTTATTATTCCTGTTATGGATGCCCGAAGAATGGAGATGTATACAACTATTTTTGATTCTTCCGGAAATATTGTGGAAGAAACTCACCCTCATATCCTCTCTGAATCTTCTTTCGAAAAATACCTGAATAAAAAAATTCTTTTTATTGGAGATGCTGTAGAAAAAACAGAAAAATTTCTCTCTCAAATCTTAAAAGACCCTAAAAACATTTCTTTCAAACTATCTTATCCTTCTGCTAAGGAAATGATATCCATATCTTATAAAAAATATCAAATCAAGGATTTTGAAAATATTGTATACTTTGACCCTTTTTATCTGAAAGAATGGAAATAATTCCTTGTTTTTTAACACTTTAGTTATTATCTGAGCAATATCATGTATTTATTTAAATTTATTATTATCATACAAATTATATTATTTTATTGCTTTCATAATTAATTATTTAATTATTGTTTTTAAAATTATACAGATTTGTGATTTTTATTAGCAAATTATTTACGAGATATACTATAAAAATTGTACTTTTGTCCGGGATTTTTGCATTAAACAACAAACTTCCAAAGATCAAACTTTTAATTTTTATTTTCATATGAAAAAATTTTATTCTATCCTCCTGTTTTTTTATGTTTTAAGTGGCGGTGTTTTATTGGCCCAAGAACCTGTTCAGGAAGGGAAAAACTACCAACATTTAATTATGTATGGTCAAAGTATGTCAACCGGAGCCCAATCATATCCTGCTTTATCTACAGACAATGTGGAAGGCAATTATATGATCGGCGATCAGGTCTGGATTAAACAAGGAAACACCAATTTCCAAGAATTCAATCCTTTAAAAGGAACAATCGCCATAGGTTATCAGAATCAGCCTAAAAACCGGGCAGCTTTAACTTTTGGAGAAACTTCTCTGTTGGGACTGACAAATCATTTGCAATTAAAACAATCAGGAGAAAATATTAATTATATAGCCTCTTCAGACGGAGAAAACGGAAAAAGTATTGAAGTTCTTTCTAAACAAGGAGTTTCAGGGAAACAAAATTATTATTCTGATTATTTCCAGAAATCAATAACTTCTGCATATATTACCGCAAAGTCCAATAAATCAACTATTTCCAGCCCGGCTATATTTTGGCTGCAAGGTGAATATAATTATCTGAATTTATATGACGATAACACATCTGGAGCTACTTCCGACAAGGATAGTTACAAAAACCTATTATTAGCTCTTAAAAATGATATGCAAAAGGATATCATGGATATTTACGGACAGAGTCAGAAACCTGTTTTTATTACTTATCAGGCTGGTTCTATCGCTAAAAATAAAGAACTTACATCCATCGGATTAGCCGAACTGGAAGCTTCCAATACTTATGATGATATTATCTGTTCCGGTCCTTTATACCAAATGCCTCATAGAGGAGTGCATCTGGACCCTAATGGATACAGGTGGTACGGAGAAATGCTAGCAAAAGTTTATTATAAAACCCAAGTACTCAAAGAGGATTTTAAGCCTCTGCAACCTAAAAAGATTTACCGTATCGGCAGTAACCAGATAGGAATTCTATTCCATGTTCCTGTTCCTCCTTTAGTTTTTGACATTCAAACCCTCCCCCAGGCTCAAAATTACGGTTTTGTTGTTAAAAAAGATGGAGTACGTCAAACCATTTCAACTATAAATATCTCGGGCAATGAAATAATCATAACCTGTACTGCCAACTTAACCGGAACCGTTGAAGTCATTTATGGCGAAGGAAGAATCACAACCAGTACTTTAGATGTACAGGGAACCACACAAAATACGGTTGGTGACGTAAATTACCGGTTTGGTAATTTAAGAGATAGTGATAACTATCCTTCTTATTATACCTACCTGGATCTGGACAAAAAAGTAAGTGGAACTTATGTTTATCCTCGTGAAACTTCTGAATCTACTCTTCACCCTTATTATGAACCTAAAGATCAGTCCGGAAATGTTATTTATGACAAATCTTATCCTCTATATAATTTTAGTGTTTCATTCGGATATAGCTTACCTTCCGGGAGAACAGAAGTATATATGCCCGGATTTTTTCCTAAATGGGATATTTTATACGTGAAAAAAGGAAGTAACGGAGACGGAAGTTCCTGGAGCAGTCCTTTAGGTGAATTTGCGGATGCTTTAAAAATAGCTGAGGAGCAAAATTCCGGAGATGCAATAAATACTAAACAAATATGGGTTGCACAGGGAACTTATATTCCTAAATATATTGCCGGAAATGGAACCAATCCTACCAACGACCGTTCTTTTGTATTACCTAGAAATGTAGAAATTTACGGTGGATTTACAGGAACAGAAACTTCTGTTAGTCAAAGAGATTGGAAAAACAATCTGACAATATTAAGTGGAGATGTCAATGGAAATGACGGAGCTAATTTTACGAATGTAACGGATAATACCTACCATGTGGTAATTTCTGCCGGAGATCTGGGGAATACTATTTTGGATGGATTTACTATTAAAGGGGGAAATGCCGGTTTGTCCGGAAATTATTCTTATACAGTAAACGGAAAAATGATATTTACGGGTTATGGTGGAGGCCTTTATGTTTCCGGTTCTGCTCCAAAACTGAACAATCTGATTGTATCAAACAACAGAGCCGTTGAATCCGGTGGCGGAATGGTTATTGATGTTTCTTCTCCTGTACTAACCAATGTAACCATCAGTGATAATAAAATAGACGGAACTAAAAGTGTTGGTGGTGGCGGTATCTATAATTATCAATCTTCTTCCACACTAACCAACGTAAACATCAGTAACAACAAAATAGAAAGCAGTAATACGAACATATTAGGAGGAGGAATTTATAATTATCAATCTCCTGCAACTAAATTTACCAATGTAGTTATATCAGGAAATTCCACTGTGTTAACCACCCAGGCCCTTAACGGATATGGAGGGGGAATTTTTAATAAACAATCTCCGATTACTATGATCAATACATTGATAATGAGCAACAAGGCTAAGCAAGGAGGGGGAATGTTCATTGAAAATTCAAATACTTCAAAATTAATAAACACTACCATTTCCGGAAATCAGGCAGAAACTGCCAGTGCATTATATAACCATTCAATGACCATTGAATTATATAATAGCATTGTTTGGAACAATACTCCGGCAAATGCATCTGTTGGAAGTTATAGTGGAACTCCGGTTTATAATTATAGCTTAGTACAAGGAGTTACAAATACTTCCAATAATAATATTGCTGGAACTACAGATCCGTTGTTTATTAATACTGCAAGTTCTGATTACCGGCTTCAATCTACCAGTCCGCTTATCAATAAAGGAAATAACAATTATCCATTGAGTGCTAACCTGGATCTTGACGGAAATCCCCGGATAATTAGTGGAATAGTTGATTTTGGCGCTTATGAATATCTGCAAGAACTGAATTGTTCCTGGGAAGAAATGAATTTAACCGATACTGAAGTAACTTATGACGGAAATCCTCATAGTGTAACCATTGACAATCTTCCTGCAGATGTAACTGTAACTTATACATACAAAGGAACTTCATCAACTACATATGCCGAACAAACTCAGGCTCCGACGAATGCCGGAAACTACATTGTAACTGCAACTGTTATAAAAACTACAGATTCCAATTGTCAGATAATCCTGACAGCGCTCTTAAATATCAATAAGGCTCCGGCTATTATTACTTCGGAAAGCATTCAGGTTTTTACTTTTAATGATAATTTAAAAAATATAACTGCTTCTTTAAATCACAATGAAGCTTCCCTTATTTATTCTCCACAGCAAGGATATACCAATGCAGGAACTTATCCTATAACCGTTTCAGCCCCTGAAATCAGCAATTATCTGGCTGTAACTAAAACTATCAGTTTAGTCATTCATAAAGCTAATTTTACCGGAATTACTTTAAGTGACAATTCATTAACTTATGATGGAGCATCTCACAGTTTAGCAGTAAACGGAACTTTACCAACAGGTACTACGGTAACTTATGGAAATAATGGAAAAGTGAATGCCGGAACATACTTAGTAACAGCAACTGTGACTAATCCAAACTATAACGATTTAGTGTTAACTGCTAATTTAATCATCAATAAAGCCGACTTTGCCGGAATTATTTTAAATGACAATTCCTTCACTTATGATGGAAATCCTCATAGTCTCACTGTAAGTGGTACTCTGCCAACAGGTACTACAGTTACTTATGAGAATAATGGAAAAGTCAATATAGGAACTTATTTAGTAAAAGCAACTTTAACTAATCCGAATTATAATGATCTGGAACTGACCGCTAATTTAATTATCAATAAAGCTCCGGCAATAATTACTGCCGATGATACTCAAACCTATACCTATGACGGTTCTGTGAAAAATGTTGTGGCTTCACTAAATCATAGTGAAACTACCCTGAATTATTCTCCTCAGCAGGGATATACTGATACCGGAACTTATCCTGTGGTTGTTTCAGCTCCGGAAACCGATAATTATTTAGCCGTAAGTAAAACCATCAATTTGGTTATCAACAAGGCAGACATTACCGGAATTACTTTCAGTAACGGAACGTTCACTTATGATGGTTCTCCACATAGTTTAGCTATTACCGGAACTCCACCGGCAGGAACTACTGTAACTTACGGCAATAACAATCAGACAAATGCCGGAACTTATTCAGTAACGGCAACATTAACCAATCCAAATTATAACAATCTGGTTTTAACGGCTAATCTGATTATCAATAAAGCTCAGACAATAATTACTGCCGATGATACTCAAACCTATACCTATGACGGTTCTGTGAAAAATGTTGTGGCTTCACTAAATCATAGTGAAACTACATTGAACTATTCTCCTCAACAAGGGTATAGTAATGCAGGAACTTATCCTGTGATTGTTTCAGCACCGGAAACTGCTAATTATCTGGCTGTAAGTAAAACCATCAGCTTGGTTATCAACAAGGCAACTATTACCGGAATTACTTTCAGTAACGGAACTTTCACTTATGATGGCACTCCTCATAGTTTAACGATTACCGGAACTCCGCCGGCAGGAACTACTGTTACTTATGAAAATAATAATCAGACAAATGCCGGAACTTATTCAGTAACGGCAACATTAACCAATCCAAATTATAACAATCTGATTTTAACTGCCAACTTAACCATCAATAAGATCAATTTCACCGGAATTACCTTCAATGACAATTCCTATGCTTATGATGGAACACCTCATAGTTTAGCAATTACCGGAACTTTGCCAACAGGATCTTCTGTCGCGTATTTAAACAACAATCAAACTAATGCAGGAACTTACTTGGTAAAAGCAACTCTAACTAATCCGAATTATAATAATCTGGAGTTAACCGCTAATCTAATTATCAACAAGGCAACCTTTACCGGAATTACATTAAGCGATAATTCCTTCACTTATGATGGAACTTCTCATGGTTTAGCAATTACCGGAACTCTGCCAACAGGATCTTCTGTCGCGTATTTAAACAACAATCAAACGAATGCAGGAACTTACTTGGTAAAAGCAACTCTAACTAATCCGAAGTATAATAATCTGGAGTTAACCGCTAATCTAATTATCAACAAGGCAACCTTTACCGGAATTACGTTAAGCGATAATTCCTTCACTTACAACGGAAGTCCTCGTAGTTTAACCGTAAGCGGAACTCTTCCAACAGGAACTACGGTAACTTATGGAAATAATGGAAAAGTGAATGTCGGAACTTATCTCGTAACTGCAACTCTTACCAACCCGAATTATAATAATCTGGAATTGACCGCCAATTTAATTATCAATAAAGCTCAGGCAATAATCACTGCAACAGATACTCAAAATTTTGCTTATAATGGCTCGGTGAAAAACGTTGTGGCTTCACTAAATCATAGTGAAACTTCTCTGACCTATTCTCCTCAACAAGGATATACCAATGTTGGGACTTATCCTATAACTATTTCTGCCATTGAAACAGCCAATTACCTGGCTGTAACTAAAACCATCAGTTTAGTTATTGACAAAGGTAATTTCTCTGGTGTTACTCTTAACAATGGCACTTTTACTTACAACGGAAGTCCTCACAGTTTGGCAATAGGTGGAACTTCACCAGCAGGAACTACTGTGACTTATGGAAATAACGGGAAAGTAAATGCCGGAACTTACTTGGTAACAGCAACTCTTACCAACCCAAATTACAATGATCTGTCGTTAAGTGCTAATCTGATCATTAACAAAGCCCAGACAATAATTACTGCTGCAAATACACAAACACACACTTATGATGGTTCAGTGAAAAATGTTGTGGCTTCACTAAATCATAGTGAAACTACCCTGAATTATTCTCCTCAGCAAGGTTATACCGATACAGGAACTTATTCTATAACTGTTTCTGCAAACGAAACTACCAATTATCTTGGGACAAATAAAGAAGTAGAATTAGTGATTGAAGATGTCCGCCTTAATGTTGACGATCCGGAAACTATAAAAGTTAAAACTATAAAAGTGGCACCGAATCCGGTATCAACAGTGCTTAAAGTATTTTTCCCTGAACCGGTATCCGGTAAAGAAACTATAAAACTTTATGACCTGATGGGGCAATTAGTTTGGGAAGGAACCATTACACCGGGAACTACTGTAAAAGAAATAGATTTCAGATATTTCTATTCAGGAACTTATATTTTAAAATATAAAAATACTGTGGTGAAAATAATCCGGGATTAATAAAACCTTTCAGAAATAAACAAAAATATGGGAGTAAATTTACTCCCATATTTTTTATGTGTTGATGATAAATATTAATTCTCTAATTCATTCACTATTAAATGAGCTGTTCTAAAAGAAGCTCCGGAATCTCCTAATTTATGCCGAAGTTCTTCATATTCTTTTTTTAGTTTCTGTTCATATTCCGGATTCAGAATCTGAGTTAATTCTCTTTTCAAACTAGTGTAATTCAGATCGTTTTGAATAAGTTCAGTAACCACCAATTTATCCATAATCAGATTTACCAGAGAAATATACTGAATATGCTTGATTAATCTTTTTGCTATTTCATAAGAAATCTGACTTCCTTTGTAACAAACCACTTCCGGAACATTCAACAATGCTGTTTCCAAAGTGGCTGTTCCCGAAGTAACTAAAGCAGCCTTCGATATTCTCAACAAATTATAGGTCTGATTGGAAACGATCTTTACATGAGAACTTAAAAACTGATGATAAAATTCTACTTCAATGGACGGAGCTCCAGCAATCACAAATTCATATTCCGGGAAATCCTTTTCCACCGATAACATTTCCGTTAGCATTTTTTTAATTTCCTGCCTCCGGCTTCCCGGCAATAAAGCAATAATGGGTTTATCAGAAAGATCATGATCTTTTCGGAATTGTCTTTCATTCAGTTCAGGCAAATCCTTTAAAGCATCCAACAACGGATGTCCTACAAAATCGACCGGATAATTATATTTTGCATAAAAATCCTTTTCAAAAGGAAGAATTACAAACATTTTATCTACACATTTCTGAATGATCTTCACTCTCCCCGACTTCCATGCCCATAGCTGAGGAGAAATATAATAGAATGTTTTAATTCCCAGTTTCTTTACAAACTCGCAGATACGAAGATTAAAACCCGGATAATCAATAAAAATGACACAATCCGGCCGGTATTCAGCAATATCTTTTTTACAGAATTTAATATTTCCCAGGATAGTTCCCAAATTCATTATTACTTCCAAAAATCCCATGAAAGCCAGATCACGGTAATGCTTTACCATTTGTCCGCCTTGTGCCTGCGTCAAGTCTCCACCCCAAAAACGAAATTCCGCATGAACATCTTCCTTTTTAATTTCCTTCATTAAGTTTGATGCATGCAAATCTCCTGAAGCCTCTCCTGCTATTATATAATATTTCATAAATACTAATTCATTAAAAACTCATGAACCACCTCATAAAACTCTTCCGGATTATCCGCCTGCACCCAGTGTCCGGCTTGGGAAATCACCCTTAATTTCTCATTCGGAAATTGCTGCCGCATATAAAATTCATCTTCCTTTAGAATATAATTGGATTTTTCTCCTGAAATAAAAAGGGTCAGTCCTTCATACTTTCCATAAGAAATAGGTTTATTGATCAACTGATTATAATTTCCTGAAAGTGTTTTCAAATTGAACCGGAAATCAAACTGGTCCTTATCAGTTCTATACACATTTTTCATCAGGAATTGAATTACTCCTGTTTCCTGAATATATTGAGAAAGAACCATTTCCACATCCTTTCTGTCTTTAACCTGTGAAAAATCAACACTTTCCAATGCTTTGATGATGGACTGATGATGGGGTGGATACGCTTTCGGTGCAATATCAACCACTATAAGTTTTTCCACCAGATCCGGATGTTTTACCGCACATTCCATTACTGCCTTTCCCCCTAATGAATGTCCAAGCAAAACGGCTTTTTTCAGATTATACTGCTTCATATAATTCACAATATCATCCGACATGGAAGCATAATCCATTTCTTCTGAATGGAAACTCCTTCCATGATTCCGTAAATCAATCAAATGAACTTCCCTATCTTCAGCAAACTTCTTCCCTAATGTTGCCCAGTTATCCAGCATTCCGAATAACCCGTGAAAAATCAGAATCGGAACAGCTCCCGGTTTCTCATATATTTTGGAATGTAAAGTTCGTTCTTCCACTTATTCATTATTTTTTACAAAAATATAAGATATTTCTTTACATGGCAAGAAATCACTTATATGCAAACATTCAATAACTAAATCTTTTTAAATTGACTTTACCTTAAAATCTAACAAACAAAATCCCTAAATTTGAAACTCAAACAAAATAAAAATACAATGGCAAGAAATTGGCAAACCATAAAAGAATATTCCGATATTTTATTTGAATATTGGGAAGGAATTGCAAAAATAACTATCAACCGTCCGAAAGTGTACAACGCTTTTCGTCCCGAAACCAACTTCCAGATGCTGGAAGCTATGGACTATTGCCGGGAACATCCAGAAATTGACATAGTAATCCTGACTGGAGCTGGAGACAAAGCTTTTTGTAGTGGTGGAGACCAAAACGTAAAAGGAGTAGGCGGTTATGTAGGAGAAGACGGAGTTCCGCGCCTGAATGTGCTGGATTTACATAAAAAAATACGAGAATTACCAAAACCGGTGGTTGCCATGGTAAACGGATATGCCATTGGTGGAGGTCATGTACTTCATGTAGTTTGTGACCTAACCATTGCTTCTGAAAATGCAAGATTCGGACAAACCGGACCTAAAGTAGGAAGTTTTGACGGAGGATTCGGTTCTTCTTATTTGGCCCGAAGTGTAGGACAAAAGAAAGCAAGGGAAATCTGGTTTCTCTGCCAGCAATATACCGCGCAGGAAGCGCTGGATATGGGAATGGTAAACAAAGTAGTTCCGTTGGAACAACTGGAAGACACCACCATAGAATGGTGCAAGGTCATGCAGGAACGAAGTCCGTTGGCTTTACGTATGATTAAACGTTGCTTAAACGCCGAACTGGATGGACAGCATGGATTAATGCAACTGGCAGGAGATGCTACTTTAATGTATTATTTAATGGAAGAAGCCCAGGAAGGGAAAAAAGCCTTTTTGGAAAAACGAAAACCCGACTTTAAGAAATTCCCGAAATTTCCATAAATAAAAAGGCCATTCTGTGAGAATGGCCTTTCTTTTTTTATAATCTCTACAATGTCCTATTTAGGAGTCATAGCTGCTTGCATTTCTGTAGCTAATTTTTGATAGTATTCAGCAAATTTTTTAGCATCTTCAGGGTTAGCCTGTAGTTTTTTTCCAATCTCAGCAGATTTTGTAGCCCACTCTTGTCCTTTTTGAGAAAGAGCAGCCATTTTAGTCATGTCTTTAGAAGACGCTGCTGCTGTTATATCTTTAATGTAAGCAGTGTAATCGTCTACGAATTTTTGAACATCTGTATCTGCAAATTTAGGAACATCTGTTGATGCAGCAGCATCAGCAGGAGCCTCAGCTTTAGGAGCTTCTTCCACAGCCTGAGCTGGTTGTTCTGTTTGAGTAGAATCCGCTGCTGCTTGATTTTCAGTAGCCTTTTTGTCATCTTTACAAGCTGTTAAAGAAATTAAACTTACAACAGCTAATGATAATAATACTTTTTTCATTTTAAAAAAATTTTCATCAAATTTACAAATAAAAACCTCACAGAATATAAATCCACAACAAATATTTATCATATGCATTTTTTATTATAATTTTAAAATAGCTAAAATTATATTTACCCTATTATTATCACTAATACATTGCAAATTATTTAATTATGACATCTTATTTAGGAACCATAGTGCCTGTATTTCCTGAGCTAATTTTCTTGATATTTTAGTAAATTTTGTAGCCCACTCTTGTCCTTTTCGAGAAAGAGCATTCATTTTAGTCATGTCTTTAGAAAACGCTACTGCCACTATCTCTCTAATGTAAACAGTATAATCATTCACAAATTTTGAGCATCAGGATCACTGAATTTAGGCACATTTGTTGAAATCGTGATGATCTCAACAGGAGTATCAGCTTTCTTGTTAGTTCTAACATGCTGTCAAAGAAATTAAACTTACAACAGCTAATGATAATACTATTTTTCTCATTTTAAATTTTTTTGCGTGATTTATAAATAATCCCATGAAATA
The DNA here is from genome assembly GCA_031552575.1 of Apibacter sp. Lineage (GTDB taxonomy): Bacteria > Bacteroidota > Bacteroidia > Flavobacteriales > Weeksellaceae > Apibacter. The sequence continues at coordinate 92,989 of JAVBMH010000001.1, forward strand.
TACAACAAACACCTATTCATTATCTATGTTATTTGCCATATTATTAAAAACAGTAAATCCTTTTCATTCTATTTTTCATGATAAAATTAAGTACTATCAGTAAATAATTTATTTAGAATTAGTCTAATTACAGATTGCTCCAAATGACTAAAATCAGATTCGAAAATTACACTTTGTTTCGTTTAGTTTCGTATTTTTGCACTATAAAAAACAAGCCAAATAATTGTGAAAACAGAATCTTCAAAATTTAGCAAAGCTGAACCTTGGGATGTAATTATTATCGGAGGAGGTGCCACAGGAACAGGAACAGCAAGAGACTGTGCCCGAAGGGGTTTACGCACACTCATGCTTGAACGCCATGATATCGCCACGGGAGCTACAGGAAGAAATCACGGATTACTACACAGTGGGAGCAGATATGCCGTAACAGACAAAGAATCTGCAGAAGAGTGTATTGAAGAAAACATGATACTGAAACGTATCGCAAGTCATTGTGTAGAAAAAACCGATGGTCTGTTTTTGACTCTTCCGGAAGATGACATTGCCTTTCAGTCCAAGTTTATAGAATCTTGTCAAGCAGCCAGAATCAATGCTTACGCAATAGACCCGAAAGAAGCGCTCCGGATGGAACCTTCAGCTAATCCATCCATAACCGGTGCTGTTGTTGTTCCTGACGGAACCGTAGATCCGTTCCGCTTAACCCTGTCTAATATACTAGATGCAAAAGAACATGGAGCAGAAATATTAACCTATCACGAAGTTCTAGGATTAATAAAGGAGCAGAACCGGATTATCGGAGTGAAAGTCTTAGACCACAAAACGAAAGAAATAAAAGAACTTTATGCTTCCATAGTTGTAAATGCCGGAGGAATTTGGGGACAAAAGATAGCAGAATATGCTGACCTAAAAATAAAAATGTTTCCTGCCAAAGGTTCCTTGTTAATATTCGGACACAGAGTAAATAAAATGGTACTTAACCGATGCCGGAAGCCTGCTGACGCAGATATTCTGGTTCCCGGAGACACTATTTGTCTTATAGGAACCACCTCTACTCATGTTCCTTATGATGAAATAGATAATATGTATGTTACTCCGGAAGAGGTAAATATTTTAATACGGGAAGGGGAAAAATTAGCCCCTGTACTTGCTCAGACCAGAATCTTAAGAGGATATGCCGGTGTACGACCTTTAGTCGCTTCAGACGACGATCCTTCCGGGCGAAATGTAAGCCGGGGAATCGTTTTGTTAGACCATGCTACCAGAGACGGATTAGAAGGATTTATCACCATTACAGGGGGGAAACTTATGACATACCGGTTGATGGCTGAATGGGTGACGGATTTAGTCTGTAAAAAATTAAATAACACCACTCCTTGCACCACCTCCGAAGTGAACCTTCCGGGATCTCAACAAAACAAAGAAGAAATAACTCAAAAAATGGGCTCTGTCCCTTCTTCCATTAGGAAATCTGCTATTTACCGAATGGGAGACCGCGCAGAAAACCTTTCCAACAACACAGTTCTGGAAAACAGTCTGGTTTGTGAATGTGAAGAAGTTTCTTCCGGAGAAGTGGAATATGCACTAAAAGAATTACAAGTAAATAATTTAATAGACCTCCGTAGAAGAACCCGTGTAGGAATGGGTACTTGCCAAGGAGAACTTTGCGCCTGCCGTGCAGCCGGTTTAATGAATCATTTTAATGTTTCAACCGCTGAACAATCAAAAGAAAATTTATCCGTATTTCTGAATGAAAGATGGAAGGGAATCCGCCCTATCTCCTGGGGAGACACTCTCAGAGAAAGTGAATTTACCAGCTGGGTATATGAAGGAATCTGTGGATTAAGTTTAACACAAGAACAAATTAAAAAAGCAAAAGATGAAATTTAATACAGTTATCATAGGAGGAGGACTGACCGGATTAATCAGTGGAATTCGCTTAACCCGGCAGGGACAGAGATGTGTAATAATATCATCAGGACAAAGTGCTTTACATTTTTTTTCAGGTTCTTTCGATTTATTAAGCTATTTACCGGACGGAACCCCTGTCAAAAGTCCAAAGGCAGCAATCAAAGAACTGGCGCAACAATCTCCGGAACATCCTTATATAAAACTGGGAGAAAACCGATTTGCAGAATTAGCCCAAAAAGCAGAACAATTTTTCTCTGAAATAGGAATAAAAACCCAGGGAAATTCAGATGAAAACCATTACCGGATAACTCCAATGGGCATTTTGAAACCAACCTGGCTTACCATGCCCAATTTTGCCATCAATCAGGATGGAGAAAATTTACCCTGGAAGAAAGTATCTATTATTAATGTAGAAGGATTCCTGGATTTCCAGCCTACATTTATTGCCGACGCTTTTGAAAAAATGGGAGTTCAAACCAAGATTAGCTATTTTAACCTTCCGGAACTGGATTTGTTAAGAAAAAATCCGAGTGAGTTCCGGTCTATCAATTTAGCCCGGGTTTTTGATGAAGAAAAGAATCAACAAAAACTAGCACAGATTTTCATAGAAAACAGCAAGGACAGTGAAGCTATAATCTTCCCAGCCTGTATTGGTATGGAAAACCCTGATATTCTTCCTGAACTTATCCAAAAAGTAGGGAAGCCTATTTATTTGATTCCAACTTTACCACCGTCATTAGTGGGAATACGAACTCAACAATATTTAAGGGATTACTTCAGAAAACTAGGAGGAACCTATATGTTGGGCGATAGTGCCACTCATGCCGATATAGAAAACAATCGTATTACAAAAATATACACTCAGAATCATGGAAACATTCCATTTATCGCTGATAATGTAATCCTGGCATCCGGAAGTTTTTTCAGTCAGGGAATTATTGCTGATATTAACAAGGTTTACGAACCTGTTTTAGATCTAGATACCGATTATTTGACGGACAGGGGAACCTGGTACAATCAAAACCTGTTCGAAACGCAGAGTTATCAGCAATTCGGAGTAAAGACCAATTCGTCGTTCAACGGATTGAAAGAAAATGTTCCTATTGATAATTTATATGTATCAGGAGCAATTCTCAATGGTTTTAACCCTATAAAAGAAGGAAGCGGAGCCGGAGTATCCATATTAACCGCTTTACATGTTGCAGAACAAATTTTAACCAAAGAAAAATCCCATGAACTTACTACAAAATAACAGCGATAATAACTTTGAGCAGTGTATAAAATGTACTGTCTGTACAGTATATTGTCCGGTATCCAAAGCAAATCCAGATTATCCGGGACCAAAACAAGCAGGGCCTGATGGTGAAAGATTACGATTGAAAAATCCTAATTTTTACGACGAATCCTTAAAATACTGTATCAACTGTAAACGTTGCGAAGTAGCTTGTCCTTCCAATGTAAAAATCGGAGATATCATTCAATTGGCACGTATCAAATACAGCAGTAAAAAGCCAACTGTGCGTGATGCTATATTAGCTCACACTGATTTCATGGGATCTTTGGCCACTCCTTTTGCTCCTATCGTTAATGCGGTTACTTCCGCAAAACCGATGAAAAGCATTTTGGATTCTGTTTTAAAAGTAGACAAAAGAAGAAGTCTTCCCAAATATTCCTTCGGAACATTCAAAAGCTGGTACAAAAAAGTAGCAGAACAACAAAAAACTTTCCCAACACAGGTTCCTTATTTTCACGGATGTTACGTGAACTATAACAATCCGCAACTGGGAAAAGATATGATTAAAGTGCTTAATTCACTGAACATCGGAGTACAACTATTAGAAAAAGAAAGATGTTGTGGTATTGCCTTGGTTTCCAATGGCTTTATAGACAAAGCAAGAAAAAATGCAGAGATTGACAACCAATCCATTACAGAATCTGTAATCAACAGGAAATTACCGGTAATAACCACTTCTTCTTCTTGTACTTTTACCATTCGGGATGAACATCCTCACTTATTAGGTGTTGACAACAGTAAAGTGCGTGATCAGGTAGAATTGGCCACCCGCTATATCTACCGTTTATTAAGTACAACTGACATCAAGCTTAAATTCAAGGACAAACCTTTAAAAATAGCTTATCACACCCCTTGTCACATGGACAAATTAGGCTGGGCTTATTATTCCGTTGAATTAATGAAGTTAATTCCGAATGTAGAAGTAACCGTGCTTGATTCCAACTGCTGTGGTATTGCAGGAACCTTTGGTTTTAAGAAGGAAAATTTCGAAGTGTCCAAGAAAATCGGAGATCCGCTGTTCAAACAAATAGAAGAAGGCGGTTTTGACATAGTATCTTCCGACTGTGAAACATGTAAATGGCAGATTGAAATGTTCACCAGCAAATCCTGTGAACATCCGCTTTCCATACTGGCTAACGCTTTAGATTAAATATAAACAACTTTCACAATTCAAGGTTTAGATTTTAAAAAAACCCTTGTAAGTAAGTGAATTACTACAAGGGTTTTGATTTATTTTTTCAAATTCCTTATTTTGCTATAATCACTTCTATTCCGTGATCTTCCAATGCATTCAGATCTTTTTCTGCAATGTCGCTGTCTGTAATCAATACATCTACCTTATCCAGATCACAGATTTTACCAAATCCTCTCTTATTCACTTTAGTAGAATCTGCCAAAATGATTACCTTTTCCGAGCACTCAATCATAACCTTATTCAGGTGGGCTTCTGTAGAATTGGAAGTAGACAATCCAAAATTAATATCGATTCCGTCAATTCCTAAAAATAACTTATTACAGGAAAATTTCCTCAATTCCGACTCCGCCAATGATCCTATAACAGAAATAGAACTTTTTCTCAAATCTCCTCCCAATTGTATCACATCAATAAACGGGTCCTTGCTTAACTCCATAGAAATCCTCAATGCCGAAGTAACCACCGTTAATTTTTCAAATCCTGAAAGAATTTTCGCCAGATAATACACGGAAGTTCCCGAAGCAAGAATAATAAAATCCTGATTACTCACAAACTGAAGAGCCGCTTTAGCTATTTTTTGTTTTTGGGAAACCTGAACAAATTCCTTTTCATTAATGTTTCTTTCAAAAGCATACAACGACTGCTTACTCGCTCCACCATGAGTCCGGTACAATAATCCTTTGTTTTCCAAATACTGCAAATCCTTTCTGATAGTTACAGCAGACACATTTAATTTCTCACAAAGATCATTCACCTTGATGAAATTTTGTTGATCTAACTCATCAATAATAAGTTGTTGTCTTCTGTTTAACCTGACCATGATCAAATATAATTTTAGGGTATAAATTTACTGAAAAATAGTAATAAAAAAATTATTTATTTTTTCTAATTCATACAAAATGATATTAAACAAAACCTTTATTAAGTTTTTCTTTATTTCTTTTATCTTGTCATATTATTATCAAATCATTCAAATATATCAATTATTTATACCCCGTTTTTAAGAATGCATTAACAAAAATTCACCTACATAAATTTTATTGAAAAAAATCATATTGTTTCGTATTCTTTTTTTTGTAAATTTACAATCAACACAAAAGAAGTAAAAAATAATTACATTAAAACAAAATGAAACGAACAGAACAACTATCAAAATTAGATGATCTGACCACTGAATGGGACGTAATCGTCATTGGAGGAGGATCAAGTGGATTGGGTGCTGTAGTTGATGCTGCAACCCGGGGATACAAAACCGTTTTATTTGAAGCTCATGATTTTGCAAAAGCAACTTCAAGCCGCTCAACTAAGCTGGTTCATGGAGGAGTTCGTTACCTGGCTCAAGGAGATGTTTCTTTAGTAAAAGAAGCTTTGAGAGAAAGAGGATTATTAGAAAAGAACGCCAGTCATTTAACCAAGAAACAAGTTTTTGTTATTCCTAACTATAAATGGATTGATGGTCCTTTCTACACTATCGGACTTACCTTATATGATATGTTATCGAAAAAATTAAGTTTAGGACGATCCAAACATATCAGCAAACAAAAAACACTGGAAATGCTGCCGACTGTGGAACCCAACGGATTGCACGGAGGAGTAATTTATTATGACGGACAGTTCGATGATTCCCGGCTTGCAGTAAACCTGGCACAAACAGCAGTAGAAAACGGAGCAACCGTATTAAACTACATGAAAGTTGTCAGTCTTTTAAAAGATAATTCAAATCAAATTACCGGAGTAAAAGTAAAAGATGAATTCACCGGAAAAGAATACGAAGTAAAAGGAAAGGTAGTTCTTAATGCAACCGGAGTATTCACCAATGAAATACTTGATATGAATGATCCGAGTCATAAAAAAACAGTAGTTCCGAGTCAGGGAATCCATTTAGTATTGGACAAATCCTTCTTACCCGGAGATAATGCCTTAATGATTCCTAAAACAAGTGACGGAAGAGTATTATTCGCCGTTCCTTGGCATAACCGGTTAGTAGTCGGTACTACCGATGTACTGGTAGAACATCCGAGTCTAGAACCAAGAGCCTTGGAACAGGAAATAGAATTTGTTTTGGCAACTGCCGCTCAATATCTCACCAAAAAACCAACTCGTCAGGATGTTTTAGCCATTTTTGCAGGACAAAGACCGTTAGCAGCTCCTGACAAAGACGGAGGAAGCACCAAAGAAGTATCAAGAAGTCACAAAATCCTTACCTCAAACACCGGATTACTGTCCATTATAGGAGGAAAATGGACTACTTACCGGCAAATGGCACAAGACTTTATAGACAAAGCCATAGAAATTGGAAAAATTTCCAATAAACCATGCAAAACTGAAAGCCTCTCCATTCACGGAAACATTCCGGCAGAACAAGTAGACAGAACCAATCATCTCTATGTCTATGGAGCCGATATTCCTGAAATTCTGAAATTACAAAAGGAAAGTCCGGAATATGCCGAAAAAATACACCCTAACCACGAATACACCAAAGCAGAAATAATTTGGGCGGTTAGAGAAGAAATGGCGCAAAAAATAGAAGATGTCCTTGCCAGAAGAGTTCGTCTATTATTTATAGATGCCCGTGCTGCCATTGATGCTGCCGAAACCGTAGCCGGAATTATAGCAAAAGAATTAGGATACGATTCTGCCTGGATTGAAAATGAAGTAAAAGAATTTAAAGAATTAGCCCGTGGATATCTATTAGTAAACTATTAAAATTCAGAACAAATAAACAACAACACATACTAACTAAACCACAAAAAAATGTCTAACTTTTTAACGCCCCCTAAACCGATAGAGCGTAAACCTGAATCAGAAATAGATGCTTCCTATAAGAAGCTTCGTCTTCAGGTATTTATCGGAATATTCGTAGGATATGCTGCCTACTACCTTGTAAGAAAAAACTTAACCCTTGCTATGCCTTTTCTGGAACAGGAATTTGGCTATACCAAAGATTATTTGGGCTTAGCTTTAGCTTGTAACGGATTCGGATATGGGATTTCTAAATTTGTAATGGGAGGAGTTTCGGACAGGAGTAACGCACAAAAATTCCTACCATTAGGCTTAATATTAGCTTCTTTAACCATTATCTTAGCGGGAACCGACTTTGGGGTTTCCAGCGTATTTATAATCGGAGTACTCCAATTCCTGATTGGATGGTTTGGAGGAATGGGATGGCCGCCTTGCGGAAGAGTGATGACACACTGGTTCTCCGCATCCGAAAGAGGAACCAAAATGTCCATTTGGAATACCGCTCATAATATCGGCGGAATGTTGATTGGACCTATTACCGCCTTTGCCACAAGTTACGTTGCCACCTTAGGAATTCTCCATCCATGGAAAATAGGGACATTCGGAGTTCCGGCAGCCATAGCCATCATTATAGCCGTTCTCGTTTATTTCCTCATCAGAGACAATCCCCAATCGTGCGGACTTCCTTCTATTGAAGAATATAAAAACGATTATCCTGCCGATTATTCCGAAGAATCAGAAAAAGTATTATCTACCAAAGATATTTTTTTCAAATACGTATTTAAAAATAAAATCCTTTGGATTGTAGCTATTGCCAATGCTTTCGTCTACTTAGTAAGATATGGAGTATTGGACTGGGCACCTACTTATCTGAAAGAAGTAAAAGGATATGACATCAAAGAAGTAGGATGGGCCTATTTTGCCTATGAATTTGCTGCCATTCCGGGAACTATCATTTGCGGATGGGTCAGTGATAAAATATTCAAAGGAAAAAGAGCTGTTACCACCATTATATTCATGTTGCTGGTAATGGTTGCTGTTTTTGTTTACTGGAAAAACGAAAACAACATGATGATTGATATCATTTCATTAATTGCTATCGGATTTCTGGTTTATGGTCCTGTAATGTTAATTGGGGTACATGCCCTAGATTTGGCACCTAAAAATGCTGCCGGAGCTTCTGCCGGATTCACCGGTTTCTTTGGATATCTTATAGGTACAGCCATACTTTCCAACATTTTAATGGGATATATTGCTCAACATTATGGATGGGCTGCAGGATTTGAACTGCTCATTGCAAGCTGCATAATTTCTTCCATCCTGATGGCATTCACCATTTCCGATGAAAATAAAAAATACAAACTAAAAATGGCAAAAAAACAATAGCCTTATGAAAAAGACAACCACACTCATAATTCTGTTCATTACCTGTTTTTCTTTTTTAGGAGCACAAAAATTTAAAGAAATTAAAAACTGGCCTAAAGAAACAAATCAAAAAATAGAAGCCTTCTTAAACTCAACAAAAAATTATAAAGACCGTAAAGTTGCCGTTTTCGACTGTGACGGAACTGTTTTCGGACAGGTTCCTCATTATCTGGCAGATGAAGCCCTATATCTATATGCAGACGAAAATTACAAAGGAAAAACTGATTCCAAATCATTGGAGAAGCTTGCCATTATAGATAAAATGGTGAAAAACGGAGATAACGTAAGCAAAGAATATGTAGAAGACCGAGTTCATTTCATTTCTGACATGACCCCTGACCAAATCAGGGAAATGGGAGCTGATTGCTATCAAAAATATTATAAAGGTAAGATGTATCCCCAAATGAAAGACCTCATTGCCAATCTTAAGAATTATGGATTTGAAGTTTGGGTTTTAACTGCTTCCCCTGAATTACTATACCAGAAATTCGTTTCGGAAGAGTTGGGAATTCCACCATTAAATGTCGTAGGAGTAAAATCTGTAATAGAAAACAATATAGTAACCGATCAGATTATCTTGCCTATTCCACAAGATGATGGTAAAGCCTATACCATAGAAACCTACATACAAGCAAAACCCCTAATTGTAGGAGGAAACAGCCGGGGCGATCTGGATATGCTGAATGAATCCACAGGATTAAAAATAGTTGTGAACCCCGATGATAACACCATCAGACCAAAAGAAGACGGAGTTATTGCCGGATATACCGTAAAATCCTACTGGGAGAAAAACGGAGGAACCATAGTTTATTGTAAAGATTCCGTAGATCCTACAATAAAATACCACACGGAACAATGGGGTATCCGGAAAAACAAAGATACCTCAACCCCAAAAAAATAAAACTACAAACTACAAAAAACTACAAAAATGAGAACACTCAAGCTAGCTATTCTTACTTGTGTAAGTCTATTGTTCTTATCATGCAATGATGACGACAACAACCCTACTCCAAACCCGGAGATTGAAGTACACAAACTATCTCCTGAAATGCAGATAGTCAGAGATTATGTGCCGGACAATGCAGTAATCGGACACAGAGGAACTTCCTATTGGGCTCCCGAATCAACCGAAGCCGCTTACCGGTGGGCAAGAAATATCGGTGCCGATTATCTGGAAGCCGATTTACAAATCACTAAAGACGGGGTAATCCTTGTTGTACATGATAATAATTTAACCCGTACTTCAAACATTGCCACTGTCTATCCGGACAGAAAAAACGATCCTACCTCTTCTTTCACTTATGAAGAACTGATGAAACTGGATGCCGGAACCTGGTTCAACACTGATAATCCGGACAGAGCGCGAGCTTCTTTCTCCACCCAGCATCAATACATTTCCACTTTGGAAGATCTTATCAATTTCGCAGAAGGGAAACGATTGAAAAGAGATGCCAACGGAGAACGGATCTGGAGTAAAAATCCGGATGGAACCTATAATTTCGCGTATGAAGATGATCCTGTTGATAATAAGAACAGACCCGGAATTTATATAGAAACCAAAGAACCACAATTAAATCCCGGAATAGAACAAGCACTTGCCAAAGAACTGGACAAACTAAACTGGAACATCATAACTAAACCAGCCACTTCCACAGCTCATTTTGTAGATGGAAAAGTAAATGTAGGAAACACTAACGGTAAAGTGGTTTTACAAACATTCTCTCATCAAAGCCTATTTATATTGAGAGATTTATTTCACGGAAAAATACCTACTGCCCTTCTTTTATGGAAAGGAACCGGGCCGGAAGACATGCCGGATACAACTGTTGCCACTTATACCAAATTTATCAATATTGGTGTAGATAATCTCGCACACTTGATGGGACCATCTATTGCCGGAGGAACTCCACCCGATAACTGGGATAACCTGTTGGAACCTTGGCAAGCAGATTTAATTCACAAATCCGGAATGAAAATACATCCATATTCGTTTGACAATGAACAACAAATGAATGAATATTTCCCTAATTATGATGGAATGTTTACCAACCAGTCAGATATGACTATTCGTTTCTATCAACAAAAAGGACTGAGAAACGGAGGTCCTGCCTACCAAGATGCAAACAGCATATTAAATACCTTAGGATATTAAGAAAACTAAACCACAAATAATACATGAAATATGAGAAAATTAATTATCCCACTTTCAAAACTGTTACTCTCGGTAATAGCTTTGATTCTATTTTCTTCTTGCAGCAGTGATGACAATGACAACTCATTACCTCCTACGCCGGAAGATCATATTGCCATAAAACAAATATCTCCGGAAATGCAGATTGTAAGAGATTATGTACCTCAAAATGCAGTAATTGCACACCGAGGCACCACTTATTGGGCACCGGAATCAACCGAAGCTGCCTACCGATGGGCAAGAAATATGGGTGCCGACTATCTGGAAGCCGATCTACAAATTACCAAAGACGGAGTAGTTCTGGTGATGCATGATGCCCATATGAAAAATAAGACCAACATTTCTCTTATTTACCCATCCAGAGTAAATGATCCTACTTCCACTTTTGACTTTGAAGAACTATTAGTGTTAGATGCCGCTTATCCGTTCATGCAAACCAATGCCGGAACCGGAAGAGACAGACCGGCCTTCAGTCAGCAACATCAGTATATTTCCACCTTAGATGACCTGATTCACATTGCACGAGGAATGAGAATCAAAAGAGATGCCAACGGGGACAGGATTTATATCAAAAATCCGGACGGAACTTTTGATTTTGCCTATGAAGATGACCCTATGGATAATGGCAATAGACCTGGAATTTATTTAGAATTAAAACAACCTGATCTAAATCCGGGACTGGAAGAAGCTATGGCCAAAAGACTCGAAAAATGGGGATGGGACATTACTAAATCTCCGGCAACAGAAACAGCCCAGTTTAAAGGTGGAAAAATCAATGTAGGAAACACCAATGCCAAAGTAGTTTTACAAACTTTCTTATTAGGAAGTTTACAGAAACTGAAAACTATTTATAACGGAAAACTTCCAACTGCCTACCTAGCTTCAAGCGGAACTATGGGCGGAGTTGCAAAATCCAACGATCCCGAAGTTTATGCTAAATACATCAATGACGGAGTAGATAACATGGCCCAGTTTTTTGGACCTTCTATTGCAGGAGCTCCAAACAATTATGCCGAACTGCTAAATCCTTGGCAAGCTCATATGATCAGAAGAGCAAAAATGAAAATACATCCTTGGACTTTTGATACTCAGGAACAAATGCTACGAAACTACGAAGGAATAGGATTCGAGAATGTTGATAAATATGCTGCTCCACCTTACTGTGATGCTATGTTTACCAACCGATCAGACCTTACTATTCAATATTACATCAGTAAAGGAGTAAGAAACGGAGGCCCTGTATATCAAGATCCAAATGCCGTCTTAAACAACTTAGGATATTAAACATTCAATATTATATTACTAAAATCAAAAAATCATGAAAAAATTATTACTTGCGTTCGGACTATTAGGGATTATCTCTATCAACGCACAGCAATTAGCAAAATCAGGAAGCAATTACAAACTCAAAAAAGTCATTCCCGTAGAAGGAAGACAAGGGATTGCTGTGGACAAAGATCACTATTACGTATCCAGTAGCACTGCCTTGTTCAAATATGACAAAAAAGGAAATCTAGTATTAAAAAACGACAAACCTTTCACCAACTTCACCAAAGAAGTTAACCATTTTGGAGACATTGATGTTTACAATGGCGAAATTTACACCGGAGTAGAATGGTTCCAATCCGGAAACGTAAAAAACATTCAAATAGCCGTATATGACGCTAAAACATTAGAATACAAGTATTCACTTGATTTTGGTGAAATTGAGCAACCGGAAGTAAGCGGTATTACCATTGACAAAAAGAACAGTATAGCTTATATGTCTGACTGGACTCTTGGCTGGTACGTTTACAAATACGACCTGAAAACCAAAAAATATATTGGTAAAATCCACCTACAACCATCTCCACAATGGCAACAAGGAGTTTACTACGTAAATGGAAAATTACTTATCACCGCAGATGACGGAGATGCAGACTTGAATGAGCCTGATAATGTTTATATTGCTGATGTAAGCAATTCAAAACAAACACGTGTAGATGTAACCATGTTCAGACCTATTTCTGAATTCAAAAGAGCCGGTGAAATAGAAGGAATATCTATGGATCCTACTAATAATGATTTATTAATCCTTAACAATAGAGGAGCAATAATCAAAATGGGAATGCCATCCGGTTTCTATGAAGGATACGATAAAGAAATACACGAATTATACATTTTCGAAAAAACTAAATAATGATTTGATTCAGTAAAAAGTATGATAAATCTAATAAGACAAAAATGTCTAAATATAAAACTTTACCTTACTTTTACGCTGACTAATAATATAAAGTAACTAACATGAATTTAAAGTATTTTTTGTCATTCTTATTAATGACACCTTTTGTTCTGGGATTCGGTCAGAAATCATCCTTGGAACACTTTCAAACAGAAAACGACACCATTAAGAAAAAACCGTCTTTTGTTGAACGAATGACCAGTGACAGCTCTCAACTTGCGCAAGGAGTTAAACTAAACTTTCTTAAAGACTTGATAGGTGGAGATGAAAACACTTTTATCCCTACCCTTAAATACGGTATTGGATTTAATCTGGAAACCATCTACGAACAAGTCCCTAAAAGTAGCACTTACAAAGAAGCTAACTCATCCTACAATTTCCAGCCTGCGGCCTTTAAAATAGGTTTCTTGCATACTGATATGATAATTACACCGAAATTATTCGCCAGTATAACTTGGAACCTTCATGCCAGTAAAATTACTGACGTATTTATCAAATACGAACCTAGTAAACTATTGGGAATACAATTAGGACGTTTCAAAGGAGCAGGGAACAGAGCTGCAAACGAAACATCTGCTTATGACCTTGACTTGGTTGACTTCACCTATACTTCCGAGCACCAAAGTACAGATCAGGGAGCTCCGGATTTAAGACACTATGGTATCAACTTTTCTGGACAATGGAAATGGTTCAAATATGCTTTCTTCTGGCATAACAGTGATAGCAACCGTGACAGATACTGGTCAGGATTTAACGATGGAGTGACTGAAGGACAAGGAAACCACGGATTAGAATTCAAAAGTTGGGATGCTTCTCTACGAATTTTCCCGGTTAAAAATGTAGAATTCGGAGGACATATGGGTAGCGTAAACCTTCCAGGAATGGGGTATAAAACTACTTACGCTTATTCAGCTTTCTTGTATTATGTGAACCCTAAGAAATACAAATTCAAATTTGATTATGGTACAAATAAACAAGAAATATTCGGCACTCCGATAAACAACATGGACTATACAAAACACAATTATGTGAAAGTCAATAAATTAGGATATTCATTCCTTGCCGGAGCAAACATTACTCCACATATTGAACCTGCTGCCAGATTTGAATATTATAACCAAGGAGACAAAGCCTACTCAGGATTTAATTATGAAAAACTTTATCTTTACACCGTAGGAGTTAATTTTTACATCTATCCCAACAGTCCAAGAATGGCCAAAATAACTGCCTTCTATCAACATAGAGACGAAGTCGGAGGACCAAAAATCGCAAATGATTGGTTTGGAATAAGTTATCAAATCGTATTATATAACAACACAAAAGGAGTCTTTTAATTAATAAAAAAACAGTGTGTTTAGCTGGTTTATAAGATTGTAAACAAAAAATTATTAATTTTACCAGACCAACTAAATACACTGCCCTTTCTAAAAATAATTAATAACTAAAAAGAACAAAATGACAAACAAATTCATTCTAGCTCTTGACCAAGGAACTACCTCTTCAAGAGCTATTTTATTTAATCATGGTGGTGAAATTGTTTCTGTAGCCCAAAAAGATTACACACAACACTTTCCAAAACCAGGATGGGTAGAACATGATCCCGAAGAAATTTGGTCTTCCCAAATCTCTGTAGCAGCCGAAGCAATAGCTAAAAAAGGAATCACAGGATTAGATGTTGCAGCAATCGGTATCACCAACCAACGAGAAACCACCATCGTTTGGGATAGAGAAACCAGTGAACCTATTTACAATGCAATTGTATGGCAGGACAGAAGAACTGCAAAATACTGCGATGAGCTTAAAGCTCAGGGATTAACTGATCAAATCCGGGAAAAAACAGGACTAATCCTAGATGCTTACTTCTCAGGAACCAAAGTAAAATGGATTTTGGACAATGTTCCCGGAGCAAGAGAAAAAGCAGAACAAGGAAAACTATGCTTTGGTACTGTAGATACTTGGCTGGTTTGGAAACTATCATTCGGAAAAATGCACGTTACTGATGTTTCCAACGCTTCACGTACCCTGTTATTCAACATCCACACCCTACAATGGGATGAAGAATTACTAGAACTATTCACCATTCCAAAATCCATGCTTCCAGAAGTAAAACAAAGCAGTGAAGTGTACGGTGAAACCTCAACCACCCTATTCTCCACAAAAATTCCTATTTCAGGAATCGCTGGAGATCAACAGGCCGCCCTATTCGGACAATTATGTACCGAACCCGGAATGGCTAAAAACACCTACGGAACCGGATGTTTCCTATTGATGAACACAGGAGAGAAAGCAGTTCTATCCAAAAACAACCTTCTAACCACCATTGCTTGGAAAATCAACGGAAAAACCTACTATGCATTAGAAGGAAGTGTATTCGTTGGAGGTGCTGCAGTACAATGGATCCGTGATGGAGTCAAAATAGTGAAAACCTCCCCTGATACTGAAAACCTTGCAAAAACAGTTCCTGATAATGGTGGAGTATATTTCGTACCTGCATTGACCGGATTAGGAGCTCCTTACTGGGATCCTTATGCAAGAGGAGGTATCTTAGGTATTACACGAGGTACTACTGACGGACATATTGCCAGAGCTACCCTAGAAGGAATCGCATATCAGGTATATGATCTGGTAAAAGCTATGGAGGCCGATTCGGGAGTTCATGACTTAGAATTGAGAGTTGATGGCGGTGCTTGTGCCAACAACTTAATGATGCAATTCCAATCTGACATTTTTGGATTCAATGTAATCAGACCAAAAACATTAGAAACAACAGCCTTAGGTGCTGCATATCTGGCAGGATTAGCCGTTGGATACTGGAATAGTGTGGACGAACTGCAAAAACAAAGATCTATTGACCGTGTATTTAAACCGGAAATGGAAAAAGTTCAGGCAGAACGTTACATCAAAGGATGGAAAAAGGCCGTTAGTAGAGTGCTTAACTGGGTTGACGATGAAGACAAATAACCAAAAACATAATTTATTAATAACCACATAAAAACTTTTTAATTATGGATACTTTATATGTTAAATGTTTAGCAGAATTTTTAGGCACAATGATACTTATCTTTTTAGGAGATGGTGTATGTGCCAACGTAGCATTGAAAAAAACAGGAGGTAACAGTTCCGGACTTATTGTCATCGCTTCAGGATGGGCCTTCGCTGTATTTATAGCAGCGGCAATTATGGGTCCTTTCAGCGGTGCACACTTAAATCCGGCATTAACCATCGGTTTAGCCTTTGCCGGAAACTTTGATTGGTCAATGGTAGTTCCATACATTATCTCACAAATGTTAGGAGCCTTTGTTGGAGCCATTCTAGTGTATATCCAATACAAAGACCACTTTGATGCAACAGAAGAAGCAGCTACAAAAAGAGGTGTTTTTTGTACTGCCCCTTCCATCAGAAATTACCCCAGAAATTTGATTTCAGAAATCTTTGGGACTTTCATATTGGTTTTTGTATTGCTTTACATGACTTCAGGACAAGGTTTAGGAGCTGTAGGAACCATACCGGTTGCTATACTTATCTGGTCTATCGGCGTTTCCTTAGGTGGGACTACCGGATACGCCATTAACCCTGCCAGGGATTTAGGTCCACGTATTGCACATGCTTTACTTCCTATAAAAGGAAAAGGCGACAGTGACTGGGGATATTCCTGGATACCGGTTATTGGACCAATCATCGGAGGCTTACTTGCCGGAGGCCTTTACTTAGTTACACATCCATGTTTTTCAATGTTGCTAAATAAATAACGTAAAAAACAATTTAAATAAGATTAATATGAAAAAAACATTAGTTTTAATTGCAACATTTTTATTTTCTGTAGCCCTGTATAGCCAGGAAGCAGAAAGATTAGATTTCAACTTGGATCTAAAATCCAACCACTTATGGAGAGGTATCACAGTAAGTGATGTTCCAATTGCAGCAGTAGACATCAATTATGCCTTGGATAACAAAAAATACCTTAAACTGGGAATTTGGGGTGGTATGGGACTTTCTGACGAAAAAGGAAATCACTACCATGAAATCAACTACTACATCAATTATAGCACCGGAAAATGGGGAATTGGAGTATGGGATGTATTTAACTCAACCACTTTCACAGGTGAACAAGCCGATATCTGGAACTATGATCAAGAAACAACCGGTCACAGATTTGACTTAAGAGGTTATGTAGTATTCGCAGAATCATTTCCATTAAAATTAGAATACGGAACCTCTTTCTATGGAAACGACTTGAATGCCGAAGGAGATCAAAGATGGTCTTCCTATGCAGAATTAAGTTATCCAGTAATCAGAGGAAAAGTAGTTGACCTAAGAGCTTTCTGTGGTGCAGGTTTCGGACTTACCGGAGATTCCCACTTCTACGGAGACGGTAAAAACAATTTCGACATTGTAAATGTAGGTATCACCGCTTCTAAAGATGTATCTGTATTAGGATACAAATTACCGGTTTCAGCTACTGCAATGTGGAACCCTTCTGTAAAACAAGCTAGAGTACAGATTGCTGCTTCTTTATTCTAAATAAATTAATAACAAACAACTTAACTTTAACAAAGTTGCCATTAAATTAATGGCAACTTTTCTATTTTGTATATCCAATATTCACTATAAAACACCGTTTCAAACATAAAATTTCTAATTGAATATTTTCCTACATTTGTTTTAGCATTTTTCCAATTTATAGTAAATACATCTGATTCTTTTTTATTTATATAACATACTAAAAATGCAAATAAAAAGTTATTACATCAAAATGCTTAAAAAAATCGGGAAACGGGTAAATTCATGAAAGAAAAGTTCAAAATACTATTCCTTTACTTGGTACTTTTTCCCTTACCAGTTACAGCTCAAATACAACTCAAGGTTGTCAATATAGAAAATAATACTCCTGTTGCCGGTGCTTTTATTTACGACAAAGCCAACGATTTTTTAGGAAATACGGATGAACAGGGAATATTCACTCTAAATGAAAATCCTGATAAAATCCTGATTATCGCTGATGACTTCGAAATAAAAACCGAAACCATTGGAAATCTGGATAAAAGTATCTATCTTTTCAAATCCCATAAAAACATAAAAAGTTCGCCCGAAGCCCTCTATATTCTCCAGGAAATGTGGAAAAATTACGATGAAAACAATCCGGATCACTTAGACAGTTACAAATTCGGTTCCTATGTGAAATTTACGTTGGATATTCCTTCCGATTCAGTTACCTACATTCCCAATCCCAAATCCAAATTAGACTCTTTAAATAACAGTTTTAAGAACCTTCTGGAAAAAAGTATGGTATTTATCGGAGAGAGAACCATGGTGTATGAATATGATAAAAAGTACGGAAAAAAAGCCATTGTAACCGCTTATAAAGCCGGAGGTTTTGAAAACCCCGAATTTTTCAACAGTGCCATTTCTCAATCCATGATAAATAATTATCCAGAAATCCTGAAGCCCCGGGAACTTCAGAGTAATATCTCAAGATTAGTCGATAGCCTCTACATAAACGGAAGAAAAACCTACGAAATATATACTTTTTCCAAAGGACGTACCGAAACCCAGTTTTACAGAAGTCTTACCGTTTTTGTGGATGCTGAAAATTATGCCCTTACCAAGCTGATAGGAAACACTTCAAAAGTATCTGATGTATATCATGAAATTGTATATATTCCTTACAAAGGCATCTGGCATTCCGAATCCGAATACATGAAAACCAAACTGTTAAGTCAGAATTTCATTGCTAAAATCAATAAACTGCTTCCCAAAAGTTTTCATTCCATTACACGTTTATCCACCACAGCCACGGTTGAGTCTACTTTTTCTCATTTTGAAAGTCCTGTAAAATACGACCCAAAAGAATTTGAAGGATACCAGTATGAAGTGGCAAAAGACGTTTCTAAAAATGCTGATAGCAAAATATCCATGCTCAGAACAGATACTTTAAATGAAAGAGAAAAAGCTACCTATAACGAACTGGATCGACTTTCCAAAAAATATAAACTGGAACCCAAAGTCCGGTTTTTACGGAGTCTTTCCTCCGGAGAACTGGAATTAGGATTCTTCAGTCTGGATGTTTACAACATACTCAGCCATAACCTTTACGAATCGTTTCGATATCAGTTGGGAGGTCATACCAACTACAAACTAAGTACCGATTTCCGTTTGGGCGGATATATTGCCAAGGCAATACGGGATGAAGAAGTAAAAGCCGGGGGAGATGTTACGTTTTTTATCAATAAAAAACAAGGTGGAGAACTTTCCCTGAAAGTGGAAACCGATGTTTCGCCTGCCGGAAGAAACCGGATAAGATACCTGACTCCTAAGGATATTCTTGAAGCCAAGCCTAACAACGTCTATAACGATGTT
The DNA here is from genome assembly GCA_031552575.1 of Apibacter sp. Lineage (GTDB taxonomy): Bacteria > Bacteroidota > Bacteroidia > Flavobacteriales > Weeksellaceae > Apibacter. Next base: position 112,322 of record JAVBMH010000001.1, read on the forward strand.
TATTACAGTTACAGAAAAGCAGAATTATCCTATCAGCAAGATTTCTTCAAAAATATAGACATTACTTTTTCCGTTGATTACCAACGTCAGCGGGTAGATTTCGATTATCAGTTTAAAGATTATCCGGAAAATACCTGGTTCAACTACATAAATACGGCCATACGGCTGAGGTATGCTCCCAATGTTAAATACATTGAATCTCCCATAGGAAAAAGTACCTTACAGGACAAACCTCCTTATTACTATTTTACGTACTCCAAATCGTGGAATCTGTTCGAAAACAGCACCGTTGTTCATAGAATATATCTGTCTGCCTTTTATTCCTTTATGTCTAAATTCGGAACCACGGAAATCATCGGAAATATGGGCGTTAATATCGGAGATACCCCGATCATGAACACCTACGAAGGAATGGGAGACGCCAAACACGGAAAAAGCCTTTGGGGAAGATTCAGCGTAAAAGGATTCCAGAGTTTTGAAACTATGGAACCTTCATCTTTCTTTTCCGATCGATTCATTTCCATTCAGCTAACCCATCACTTACGGCCTATTCGCGTAAGCGAATTCAAATCCTTGCGTTTCGCCCTGATCTATCGTGGACTTCTTGGAGGAATGAATGACAAGGATATGCACAAAGACCTGGATTTTGAAGTGCCTAGGGATTACTATCAGGAAGTGGGATTGGAAGCCAATAAATTACTGTTGGGAATTGTCGGTGTAGGAGCTTACGCCCGATTAGGAGCTTATACAAAAGGGCATTTCGACCGGAATTTGTATATAAAACTTACGTTGGATCTTTAAGCAATGTAGAAAACAAAAATCTCATTCCGAAGAGATTCTTCACTCCGCTTCGCTTTGTTCAGAATGACAAACTAAATGCAAACTTGTCTTTCCGACTATAGGAGGAATCTCATACAAAATAAGATTTTTGAATTGTCTTCTTATCCTTACGGATTAGTTGACCAAAGAGAAGCAGAAGCCAGTAAAGCTCTTTTATTAAGCTTTAAAATATCAACCACCACCTCTGCAAAATCTTCCGGTTGTAATACCTTTTCCGGATCTCCGTCTGTTATTTTTAATTCCTTTACCGACATATCCGAAGCTATCGTACTTGGTGTAAGCGTAGTAACCCGGACATTGTGTTTTCTCATTTCGAACATCAATGATTCGGATAGGGAAATCAATCCGGCCTTGGAAACACTATATGCTGAGGTAGTCACTCCACCTTTCAGTCCGGCAGTAGAAGAAACATTGATAACGTCTCCGCTTTTCTTTTCCACCATAGCCGGAAGTATTGCTTTTGCTACATAATAAGCCCCAAACAAATTGGTTTTCACAATATCCTGCCATTGTTCCGGATCCATTTCCATAAAACTGCCAAAGGCAGCCACTCCTGCATTATTGATTAAAATATCAAATGTTCCGAATTCCTGTTGAAGTTTTGTTAATGCTGTATCTACCTCTGCTTTTTCTGCTACATTAAAAACGGAATAAGCTGCCTTAATTCCTTTGTTTTCGATCTCTCTTACAGTTTCTTCCAACGAATTTTCATTTCTTCCTGTAACAGCTACCTCCACTCCTTCCGTTGCTAAAGCGAGTGCAACTGCTTTTCCCAATCCACGACTTCCTCCGGTAACCAAAGCTCTTTTTCCTTTCAAACTTTCCATAAATTATATTCTTTCTTTTAAATATTTTCTAATTCTGTATTTATAAATTTGATTTGTTCCTGAGTTAATTTAACATTTATCGCTTTTGCATTCTGTACAGATTGTGCCGCATTTCGTGCTCCAGCCAGTGCAATAGTAATTCCCGGCTGCTCCACTGTCCAGCGAAGAACCAATTGTGCCAGAGTAACTCCTTGTTCATCTGCAATCGGTTTTATTTTCGCTAAAAAAGCATTGGTTTTTTCAATACTTTCCGGAGTGAAAAACTTATTTCCTGCACGATGGTCCCCTTCTTCAAACTTATATCCCGGAGTCATTTTTCCGGTCAACAAGCCTCTTTCCATCGGACTATAGGCTAAAATGGATTTTTTATTTTCTATGCAATAGGGAACTGTTTCCTTCTCAATTCCCCGGTTCACCATACTATACGGAATCTGATTGGAAACAATCGGACAGGCTTTTTCCGCTTCCGCCATTTGGGCTGCCGAATAATTGCAAACTCCGGCATATCTCACCTTTCCCTGTTCAATTAATCGGGCTACCGCTTCAAAAGTCTCGGAAATAGGAGTAACCGTTTCCGGCCAGTGAATCTGATACAGATCTATATAATCGGTTCCTAGACGTTTTAGACTTTGTTCACATTCATAGATCACACTTTCCTTTCCGGCATATTTATATACATCAATAGCTTTTCCTGAATTATCTTTGCTGTGCATAGCCAAATCTCCCTTTGCCAGATCCCAGCGCATTCCGAATTTCGTTAATATCTGTACTTTATCTCTAGGTATCCCTTTAATAGCCTCTCCTACAATTTCTTCACTGGTTCCCTGTCCGTAAATCGGGGCAGTATCAATGGAAGTTACTCCTTCTAAATAAGAAGCTTTAATAGCTTCTACGGCATCTTTTCTTTCTGTGTGTCCCCACATCCAGCCTCCGGCAGCCCAGGCTCCAAAAGTAATAACGGAAACAGATAAGTCTGATTCTCCTAATTTTCTATACTCCATGATTTTCAATTGTTAATTATTAGATAAAGGTAGTAATTATTTTCGATTTGCCTGGTTAATTTTTGGTGTCGTTTTCAGGTTATTATTGGTGATTAATTTATAAACTACATAATAAAATCGGAAAATCCATTTTTACTATTTTACAATATTTAAAAATTTCTTGCTTTTTTTCTTGATCTGCCAAATAATCTCCTTAAATAAAAATAGTATTAAATCTTAAATTAATTATAAATTTTATGGGGTATGCTTCATATTTTTAAATTTATTTTTATATTTACCCCTGAAAAATATACCTTATATGTCAACATTAAGATTTTATGCCTTAAAAAAACTTCCATATTTACAACCGAGACGTATAGAAGTTCCTAAAAAATTGTCCGAATTATATTGCGAAAATGTTTTCTCAGAAACAACCATGAGGGAATATTTAACCAAAGATGCATATCAGAGCATTTTAGACGCTATAAAATATGGTAAAAAGATCGGCAGGGAAATTGCCGACCAGGTTGCCGTAGCTTTGAAAGACTGGGCTATATCAAAAGGAGTAACCCATTACACTCACTGGTTTCAGCCTTTGACCGGAGAAACTGCTGAAAAACACGATTCATTTTTTAATCCTATCGGAGGAGGGCGAGCCATTGAGCGGTTCAGCGGATCTCTTTTAATTCAGCAGGAACCAGATGCTTCCAGTTTTCCAAACGGTGGAATCAGAAATACTTTTGAAGCCAGAGGTTATACCGCCTGGGATCCGACTTCCCCTGCCTTCATTATAGACACCACATTATGTATTCCTTCTGTATTCGTTTCCTATACAGGAGAAACCTTAGATTATAAAACCCCATTGTTACGAGCCTTGCAGGCCGTGGACGAAGCAGCTACCGAAGTATGCCAGGCCTATTTTGATAAAAATGTAACTAAAGTATATTCTACTTTAGGTTGGGAACAAGAATATTTTCTGATAGACTCTTCTCTACATCAAACTCGTCCTGACTTGGCACTTACCGGAAGAACCCTGTTGGGTCATGCTCCAGCAAAAGGTCAACAATTGGAAGACCATTATTTTGGTTCTATTCCTACACGGGTACGGAATTTTATGAAAGAACTGGAAATTGATTGTATGAGACTGGGAATTCCGGTAACAACACGACACAACGAAGTTGCTCCGAACCAGTTTGAACTGGCTCCGCTTTTTGAAGAAGCAAACCTGGCAGTAGATCATAATTCCCTGCTTATGGATGTAATGAAAAAAGTGAGCAGACGGCACGGATTAACCATTCTTTTCCATGAAAAACCTTTTGAAGGAGTGAACGGAAGCGGAAAACACAATAACTGGTCTCTTTCTACCGATACCGGAGAAAATTTACTGAGTCCGGGAAAAAATCCTAAGAAAAATTTACAATTCCTGACTTTCTTTATTAATACCATTAAAGCGGTTCATGATTATGGAGATTTGATGCGTTCTTCCATTGCTTCTGCCGGAAACGATCACCGGCTAGGTGCTAATGAAGCTCCGCCTGCCATTATTTCCATATTCATCGGTTCACAACTTACTTCCGTATTAAATGAATTGGAAAAAGTAACAAGCGGAAAACTTTCTCCTGATGAAAAAACAGACCTGAAATTAAATATTGTAGGAAAAATTCCGGAGTTATTATTAGATAATACTGATAGAAACCGGACTTCTCCTTTCGCCTTTACCGGAAATAAATTTGAATTCCGGGCGGTAGGTTCACAAGCCAACTGTGGGGAACCGATGACTGTTTTAAATGCAATCATGGCTCATCAGCTTAAGAAATTCAAAAAAGAAGTTGATACGTTGGTTGACAAAGGCTTGAAAAAAGATGAAGCTATTTTCAATATATTAAGAGATTACATCAAAGCTTCCCGAAATATTTTATTTGAAGGAGACGGATATAGTGACGAATGGGTAGCCGAAGCTAAAAAAAGAGGTTTGAATAATAAAAAAACCACTCCGGAAGCGTTGAAACTAGAACTGGACAAAAAATTCATCTCTCTTTACGAAGATTTGGGAATCCTGACTCACAAAGAAATCGAAGCCCGAAATGAGATTAAACTGGAAAAATATTCCAAAATGATTTCCATTGAAGCTAAAGTATTAGGAGATATGGCAAGAAACCATATTGTTCCGGTTGCAGTGGATTATCAAACCAAATTGATCGAAAACGCGAAGGGGTTAAAAGATATTTTCGGAGATAAAGAGATGAAAGCTATGTGTAAGGAACAACTGGACCTGATCATGAATATCTCTACACACATTACTGAAATTAAAAGCAATGTGGATAAATTATTTACCGAAAGAGATAAAGCCATCAATATTGAAAATCCGGCAAAACAGGCGGAAGCTTTCTGCAACAAGGTAAAACCTATTTTTTCTTTATTACGTGAACATTCCGACGCTTTGGAAATGTTAATTGATAATGAAATGTGGCCACTAACTAAATATAGAGAATTACTTTTTACACTAAAATAGTTTTCTGATTTTTGATAAATTCATGTATTGTGATTCAAAGGCTGATAAAGTATTATCAGCCTTTGGGTTTTTTATTCTTCCCTGTTTTTCCTCTAATTTATAATGAATATAAATATTATACTAATTCTTAAAGACAACTAAAAATCATATTTTATCAGCTAAATATTCATTAATTTTGCAGCCGTATAAATTTTATAATAAAAAATTACTATAAAAATGGCAACACCGGAATTTAAGTATCAGGCAACTTTCGAACAGGGAAAGGATACCACCGAGTATTATTTATTATCCAAAGACTATGTATCTACAGCCACTTTTGAAGGGCAGGAGATTTTAAAAATAGAACCGGAAGGATTAACTCTTTTGGCTCAACATGCCTTTCACAATGTGGAGTTTTTACTTCGTCCGGAACATCAGCAACAGGTAGCAAAGATCCTTTCGGATCCTGATGCCAGTGAAAATGATAAATTTGTTGCTCTTACCTTTTTACGAAATTCCGAAATTTCCGCCAAAGGAATCCTTCCTTTCTGTCAGGATACCGGAACTGCTATTATTATGGGTAAAAAAGGTCAGCAGGTATGGACCGGAGGAAACGATGAAGAAGCGCTTTCCAAAGGCGTATACAACACTTTTACCAATGATAATCTCCGCTACTCCCAGAATGCCCCGTTGGACATGTATAAAGAAGTAAATACAGGTTCCAATCTTCCGGCCCAAATCGATTTGTATGCTGTGGATGGGGCAGAATACAAATTTTTATTTGTTGCCAAAGGAGGAGGTTCTGCCAACAAAACTTATCTATATCAGGAAACTAAAGCTTTGTTAACTCCTGAAAAACTATTTTCATTCCTTGTGGAAAAAATGAAATCATTGGGAACAGCTGCTTGTCCTCCTTATCATATCGCTTTTGTAATCGGAGGAACTTCTGCAGAAACCAATTTAAAAACCGTGAAATTAGCTTCCACCAAATATTATGATAATCTTGCTACTTCCGGAAATGAAGGAGGATGTGCTTTCAGAGATCTGGAAATGGAGAAAAAACTACTGGATGCTGCTCAGGAATTAGGATTAGGAGCTCAATTCGGAGGAAAATTCTTTGCCCATGATATTCGTGTAGTCCGGCTTCCGAGACACGGAGCTTCCTGCCCGGTAGGAATGGGAGTTTCCTGTTCAGCCGACAGGAACATCAAGGCAAAAATAAATAAAGATGGTATCTGGTTAGAAAAGCTGGAAGATAATCCTGCACGGTTAATCCCTCAGGAATATCAGCAAGCCGGAGAAGCCGGAGGAGTTAAAATTAACCTGAACCGACCTATGAAAGAAATACTTGCAGAACTTTCCCAATATCCGGTTTCCACCCGTTTATCTTTGACCGGAACTATTATTGTGGGAAGAGATATTGCCCACGCCAAACTTCAGGAAAAACTGGACAATGGAGAAGATCTTCCTCAATATATAAAAGATCACCCGATTTATTACGCAGGTCCAGCAAAAACCCCGACTGGTTGTGCTTGCGGTTCTATGGGGCCAACTACTGCGGGAAGAATGGATTCTTATGTGGATGCTTTCCAATCTCATGGTGGAAGCTTGATTATGATTGCAAAAGGAAACCGTACCCAACAAGTAACGGATGCTTGTAACAAATACGGAGGTTTCTATTTAGGAAGTATCGGTGGTCCGGCAGCAATCCTTGCACAAAACAGTATTAAAAGTCTGGAATGCGTGGAATATCCGGAACTGGGAATGGAGGCTATTTGGAAAATTGAAGTGGAAGATTTCCCTGCGTTTATTTTAGTAGATGATAAAGGAAACGATTTCTTCCAGCAAATTAAAAGCAACGGTTGCTCCAATTGTTAAAAATATAATATTAATATAGTGAAAAACAGCTCTTTTTTTTGAGCTGTTTTTATTTTCAATTTTAGATTGTTGATTTACAATTTTAGACACAAGATTTTGATCTTTTTTCTAACCTCTTTCTTCTAATTTCTAACTTGAAGAGATTCTCCATTTATTATTTTGGAATTATAAATCCTGTTTCTATAGGTTAATTCTTCTTTTTCAATAATCCGTATCAAAGTTTTCGTGGCTCCTTTGGATATTTCATACAAAGGTTGTTTAATGTATGTTACCGGAATGTTGAGGATATCAAAAATTTCCGACTCATCAAAAGTCAGGATAGCAAGTTCCTCCGGTATTCTGATTCCCATTTCCAGTAATTTTTTTACTCCGGAAACTGCCAGTTCATTTGTAGTGAAAAACAAGCTATCCACCTTGTCTTGTTCTGAAAGTAATTCTTCTATTGCCCGATTTACTTCTTCCCGTATTTGAGATTCTGTTATATATTTTATGTTTTGCGGCAATACTGATAATCCGTTTTCCTGTAAAGCGGCTTTGTATCCTTCCAGTCTTTCATTCAGATGAATTAATTCTGTTTTATATGTCAGAATTCCGATATTTTTTCTCCCTCTTTTCAGTAATTGTTCCACAGCCTTAAAAGACACTCCGTAATGATTGGTGGTCAGTATCGGAGCATTTGTTTCTTTAAAATAGCGATCAATAAGAACTACCGGTATTTGCTCTCTTATTAATTCCTGGATGCTATCTTCCGAACCTTGAACCGGAACTATGATAAAACCATCCACCTGATGATCCCGGAATGTTTCTATTAATTGTTTCAACTTTTCCGGTCGTTCGTCAGAACTTCCTATGGTAACCACATATCCTCTTTTTCCAGCTTCCTCTTCAATAATCCGGGTAATTCTTGAGGGAAAAGGATCAGATACATCTGTCACCAGTAAAGCAAGAGTATTGGTTCGCCCAAACTTAAGATTCTGGGCTAATTTACTTGGATGATAATTTAATTCTTCAGCAACCTGTCTGATCTTTGCTGCGGTTTCTTTGTTAATTCTTTCTGTATGACGATTATTTAAAACATAAGAAACTAATGTAGTAGAAACTCCGGCTTTTAATGCCACATCTTTTATGGATGTTTTTTTCATGAAAATTCTTATTTGCCTCTTTTATTTTTATAAAATTAAAAAATTTAATCGTTTAAATTATCGTGTTTTTCAACAAATAAGAATTTATTTTACCACTAATTACAACAAACTGTCCTCACAACAGGATTAAGGCTTTTCCGCATAAACTGTTATACTGAATATTCCTGTAATGTCTGTTTTAAAGCTTTTAATTTCTTCTTCATTTAAATAGTTTTTCAGTATATCATCTGGAATATTAATGGTTTTCTCCTTTTGAATTGTAATATTTATAAATCCATTTGATTGGATTAAATTCAAATAACTTTCTTTTTGAATAGCTCCGGAAATACAACCTGCATACATTTCCGCATCCTTTTGTAAGGCTTGAGGAAGAGAACCTACCAACACTACATCTGAAATGCTAAAATGTCCACCAGGTTTCAATACCCGAAATATTTCCTTAAACACCTTATCCTTATCAGGAACAAGGTTTAAAACGCAATTGCTCACAATTACATCTGCAATGTTTTCAGAAACAGGAATATTTTCAATATCTCCTTGTTTGAACTCTACATTTTGATATCCTAATTTTTGCACATTTATTCTAGCTTTTTCAATCATAGCAGGTGTAAAATCAATACCTATAATTCTTCCATCTTCCCCTGCTTCATTTCTTGCAATAAAACAATCATTACCTGCGCCACTTCCCAGATCAATTACTGTGTCTCCCTTTTTTATTTTCGCAAATTGAGTCGGCAATCCACAACCTAACCCCAGATCAGCATCCGGATTATATCCTTCCAAAGAAGTGTAATCATCATTCATGATAGAATATACTTCTATTGAACAACAACCAGATCCACAGCAACATACCTGATTAGTTTCTTTGTCTTGTAAAGCAATCTCGCTATATTTTTGCTTCACTAATTCTTTCATTTGTTCTGAATCTTTCATTTTAACAACATGTATTTTTCTTATTTGTAATTCTGATCAAAATATCACTAAAATAGTTTTGCAATTTTTCAATCATTTTTTCATCAATACAATAACAAATAGAATTGCCTTCGATATTTCCTTTTATCAGTCCCGCATTTTTAAGTTCTTTCAAATGTTGTGAAACCGTAGGCTGCGCAAGAGGTAATTCATTTACAATATTACTGCAAATACATTCATTCACTTTTATTAAATATTCAATGATAGCTACTCTTGCTGGATGCCCTAAGGCTTTGGAAAGGGTTGAGATAGTATTTTGTCTATTAGTGAAGTGATCTGTTTTTGTTGCTCCCATTTTTATTAGTTTAATATTGCAATATTACGATATTATTTACTAAGATGCAATTAATCTTATGCTTGAATATTTTTAATAAATAAATCGGTTAGTTATAATAATTACTTTTCTTTTTGGACTGGGCCTGTGGTGGATATTTTTTCAATATGGATTGAATATTGGACTTATAAAATGTATTTCTGGACTCGGAAGATGCATTAAATGAATAGGTATTGGCCGTTTTTCCTGTCCAAACTAATGTTTTGGTTTTAGCATCATCAAAATCAATCTGAATGGAGCATCCCACCACTTTACTATTAATGGGAATTCCTACGCTTGTCCCCATACCGAACCATCCGCTTCCTCCTCCTACTCCCAAATTCACGACACTATTGGTTTTCGTTTGTTCCTGACTGTATACCAACACAGCTATATTAATATCCGGATTATTCATATCTCTAACTAATCCTTTGGATTGAAGGGTTTGGTCCAGTGTTCTCATAAAGTTGGCACTGTCAATCCTGTTTAACTGAAGCCGATTATCTGTGTAATAATTATAAGTCTTTACTTTCGTAAAATCATAGGCATTGTCATAATCTACTGCCAGATTATTGGTTTGGCAACTGATTAACGATATGAAAATCACAGAAACTAACACTAAATTTTTCATAATTCTTATTTTACTGATACTAAATTAAAATTAGCAATAACCTTGCTATTCATTAAGTTTTTATTGCAAAAACTGTACTACATTTGTGATTGTTGTCATGTTTTGGCATTTTTATCTCATACTTAACCTACGTTGTTTATAATTTTGCACTTGTTTTTTTAATTTCTCTATGAACGAAACATCAATAGAAATAAAGTTTGTGAGTGAATTGCTCTCCGAAATAGCCATCACCTTGATGATGAACGGAGCAAATACTTCCCGGACTTTAAAAAACACGCAAAGAATTGCAAATGCATTGGGCTATGAGGCCGATTTTTTCTTTTCACTTTCAGGAGCAGTTCTGAGTGTGCGGGACAGAAAAACCAATGAAATGCACACCATTGTTCGGGCAATCCCGCACGTAGGAGTGAATTTTGAAATCGTTTCCGAAATCAGTATTCTTTCTTGGAGAGTGGTCCATGAAAATATAGATGTCCGGGAAGTGAGTGAACATTTTGCACGAATAAAAGCGATTAAACATTATCCCAAACCTGCTATCTGGTTTTTTGTGGGATTGGCCGGAGCTAGTCTGAGCCGGATTTTAGGCGGAACCTGGATGGAATTCTTTGTTGCTTTCCTGGCTACAGTCTTGGGATTAATGATAAGGCAATTGTTAACTGAAAAACGATTTAATACTTTTATTGTTTTTGCGGTGGCTTCTTTTACAGCTGTGTCGATGGTTAACATTTTCAGGATCACCACAGGTTTTGATCTGAACAGCGCTTTTGCTGCCAGTGTTTTATTTTTGATACCGGGCGTACCTTTGATCAATTCTTTTATTGATATTCTAGAGGGTTATGTAATGCAAGGAATTGCGCGTGGAACTTATGGCTCCATGCTTATTTTCGTTATTGCGATAGGTCTATTTTTATCTTTATTTTTATTTGGTTATGGATTTAATTAATTTTTTTACTATTACTGAAACTATCACTGTCTGGGAAAAGATATTCTGGTCTATGTGGGTATCTATAGGCTTTGCTGTTATATTCTCGACTCCCAAACGTTCTATGTGGGTGGTTGCCTTTTTGGGAGGATTGGGTTTCAGCTGCCGGGCATTATTATTACATTGTTTCGATAATCAAATTGTTTTTGCCAGTTTTATTGCTGCCAGTCTGGTAGGAATTTTAGGAGTTTATTTTGCCCACCAGGTTCATACTCCGCCTATTGTGTTTACTATTCCTGCGGTAATCAATATAATTCCCGGAAAACCCGGATATGAGTTTATGATTTCACTAATTGAGGTAATGACTTTGAAAGAAGGTGAACCTCTTCAGTTTAATTATCTGGTGGAAATGCTGGAAAAGGCTACCCGAACCGGATTTACACTTCTGGCTCTGGCTTTTGGCGTGGTATTTCCTCTATTGATTTTTAAAACTAAATCGGTGAAACAAACCAATCTGGATCAGATATTCCTTTCCAAATTGAATGTATTGAAGAAGAAAAAGGATTAATAATCTATACTATTTTATTCTTCTTTATTCTTCGTCTGAATTATCATTATTTAGCAAACCGGAATTCTTTGTTATTTTAAGTAATGTACCCGGACATTCGGTGAGCATTTCACCAGCTACTTGTTCTCCCAATTCTTTTTGTACTTCCTCATCAGTTAAAATATCTGTAACATCAAAACCGTTTTCCTGATGAATTTCATCTTTATACTTGGCAATTTCACCTAATATAAATGTTTCCATTTCTGCGCCTGCTGTTTCCTGATTATTTTTGAGAAAGGAAGGATCTCCTATTTTTCTGCAAACATCCTTGGCTATTTTGTTTACTGCTGCTTGTGAGAATGAAAGCATTGAAGTAAGTAATAATAAAACAATAATATAATTTTTCATTGGTTTCGATTTTATAATACAAAGATAATCCCATTTTTCAATTCATATTTATCACAAACATTTAAGGTTTTGTTAATTAAAATAAAAAGTCTCAACTATTTGATTAAAATAATAATTGAGACTTTTATTGTAGCGAGGAGCAGACTTGAACTGCCGACCTTTGGGTTATGAATCCAACGCTCTAACCACCTGAGCTACCTCGCCGTTAATTCAGGGTGCAAATATAACGGGATTTCGTCAATCTGCAAAATATTTATTCTTAAAAAACTATATACGGGTTTCTTCTTTTTGTAGAAAAACTTCTGCCATCATACAACGAACGCTTCCTCCTCCGTATTTTTCTATGGTAGGAACATCTACTACCAGAATTTTAGTATATCTACTGATAGTATTAATCTGCCCCGCATTAAGTGACTGATAGGCAGAATTAGACATAACTAAATATTTGTCTTTATTTTTTGATTCTACCTGCATGGTATTTCCAGCAAATTGATTCATCTGTTCTTCAGATATACTTATCACTTCTTTTTGTGTAGTGTGTAAAAAATCGGAAACTAATTTTTTCTCCTTAGGATCGCGGATAGAATCGAAACAAACAATGGCAAAATCTTCCGCTATGTTCATCATTACATTTGTATGATAAATAGGGAATTCCTGATCTTCAACTTTTTGAGTGGCATGAAACACAATGGGGGTAAATTCAAAGTCTTCACAAAATTCAATGAAAAGCTCTTCATCTGTTCTTTCGGAAACTGCTGCATAAGCTATCTGATGTACCCGATCCAGAATCATGCTTCCTGTTCCTTCTAAAAAAACATTTTCTTTTTCTGCCTGCGAAAAATCTATGGTTTCTTCTATGTAAAATCCTTTTTCTTCAAGTATATCCAATATATCTTCTCTTTTTTCTTTTCTCCGGTTAGGGGCATACATGGGATATAAAGCTACTCTCCCATCCTGATGAAATGAAATCCAGTTATTAGGGAAAATAGAATCCGGAGTATGCGGTTCTTTAGTGTCTTTTACTACTATGACATGAATTCCATGTTTTTTTAGTTTAGCAACCATTGCTTTGAACTCACTCAATGCTTTTTCCTGAATGGAATCAGGGGAAGTAGAATCATTTTGTTGGAAAAGATTGTTGGATGCGGTTTCCTGATTGAATCCGAATGCTACAGGTTCAATCATAAGCAGTGTGTCAGTAATTTGTCTATTCATCATTTTCACGGATTAAAGGTAAGGTTGAACATCGTAAAAGCCCCCCCATTTTCGATATTTCATAGTAAGGTATTTTCTCTACAATCATCCCCCATTCGTTCTCTAAAAAGAAATTTAATCGATTAAATTGTTCTTCTGAAATAGTTATTTCAGAAGAGATGGAAAATATATTGGTATTCATGTAATACATTTCTTCCTGGGTGATTTCAAAGATATTTTTTTCTCCAAAAAAATCTATCAGAAAGTAATAGTCTTTTTCATTTAAAAATCCTTCTTTATAAATTATTGCTTTATTTTTTCCTACCGGCATAAAAGTACAGTCTAAATGCAAAATTCCCTGCCTAGGGTTTTGATCATCCTTCTTCAATGACATATCAATAAAGGTTTTACCGGGATAGAGTTCTTTTAGGAAATCTATGGCATAAGTATTGGTTCTCGCTGTTTTAAAAGACGAATAGTCTGCTCCTTTATATACTCCACAAAATACAATGTCTTTGTAAAGAATGATATCGCCTCCTTCTACATGGGCTTTTTCAGGCAAATTGTATATTTTCTGAAAATGTATTTCATCAAAAATCTCACTGTATGCTTCTTGTTCATCTGCTCTATCAGGAATAATATTGGAACTTATGATTTTATCTTCTATTACAAAGGCTACATCGCGCGCAAATACCTGGTTGCAATCTTTTAATATATTCGGTCGAAGAACCTCTACTCCGTGTTTTAAAAGTACTTTTTCAAAGCAGGTCATTTCATGGATGATGTCTTCTTCTTTCGGATAGATATTGCTTTTTACACTTTCATATGATTTTGCATCATAGGTTTCTTCCAATTTTGGTTGTTTTCCTGTTGAATAGGGTTGCCCTAGTACTACTGTTTTTAGTTTTGATGTTTCGTTTTTTATATTGAGTTGCATAAAATTTCATTAGTATTTTTCTTTTTTTAAAGAAAATAATATAACTCAAAATTACTGAAATTTTGGTTAGTTATTATGATTAACCCTAAAATGTAATTTTAAAATTTGTTAAGCTATTTTAATTATTCTGAAAGAAAGTAGATGGTTTATGACTGATTAAATACTTGTTCGTATTGTTTCATTATGTTTTCTTTGGAAAAACGACTTTTTATGGAATTTTTTATTAATTCTTTATCATGAGATTCTTCTATGGCTATTTTTATTTCCCGGGCAAAGTCAGAGTGATTTTCAATGTTGCGGATTCTACCGTTTTGGTTTTCCTGAATAATCTCATTTATTCCTCCTTTGCAGTTATTGGCAAGGGAAAAGGTTCCACATACTCCAGCTTCCAGTAACACATTAGGAAATCCTTCATAACGGGAAGAAAGCACGAATAAATCAGCATTTTTTAAATATGGGAAGGGATTGTTGGCTACTCCTAAGAAGTGTACTTTATCTAAGTTTAATTCTGATTTTAAATTTAATAATTTCTCTTTGTCTCTTCCGTCTCCTAAGATATACAACTGTATATTTTCTTCTTTGAGGTGGAAAAAAACTTTTAAAAGATTATCAAATCCTTTACGGGAAGAAAGGTTTCCAATGGCCAGAACATTTTTGTTTTCGGATGAAAACGGAATATTTATTTTTTCCTGTGATTTGATTTCTATTAAATCTATATCGACCGGATTATTGATTTTTACGATTTTGGATTCCTTGATCTTTATACTTTTAATAAGATCTTCCTTCATGTCTTCACTCTGGGCAATAATGGTCTGGTAATTATTGTAGAAACGGTAAAATAATTTTATTTCTGGACGGTTTACATGCTGGGAAACGATATTGGTTTCCCTTGTAATGAAGTGAATTTTTGGGAAAAGAGGGATTATGGGCGCTAAAAAGGCTGAAACTTCTCCCCATCCGCCGAAAACTATATCAGGTTTGAGTTTACGGAGAACTTTAAGAATGGGAAAAAAAGCTTCTCTGATTCTTTCTTTTTTAATGTCAATAATCTCGGTTTCCTTATCCAGTAATTCAAGATAATATCCTTCTTTTCTAAGTAATAAAAGCTTGGGACAAAATCGGGTTTTATCAATGGTATTTATGATTGTAGTGATTATTCTTTCCGCACCTCCCATATTCAGGTCGGGAAGAATAAACAAAATGGTTTTCATTTATTATACTTTATTATTGATGTAACCTGCTGTGGCTTTTTCATTCTGAACAATCCGCGCCATATTTCCTACTACAATGGAGTTATCCGGAACATCCCTTGTTACATAGGCATTGGGTGCAATTAAAACATTATTTCCTATTTTAATATCTCCTACAATGACGGCATTGGTACCAATCCAGACTTCATTTCCTATCACAGGAACTCCCTGATTATCTCCTCTGTTGGTTTGTCCTATGGTTACTCCTGTAGCAATGTTGCAGTTTTTCCCGATTTTAACTTTTGGGTTGATAATCACAGTTCCCCAATGTCCTAAATAGAATCCTTCTCCGATATCGGTTCCCGGATAGATTTGATATCCATATTTTATTTGATACCTGTGTAGGATTATTCTATAAATGATTCCCAAAAGTGTATTTTTATTGTGTTTTGATGCTTTTCTAAAGAAATAGATGTAACGAAAGTTCGGATCTATCATTCCTTTGCAGATAAATTTTCCGGGCCATTTTCCATGAATTCTGTAATAATCTTTTTCTATAAGTTTTTGATTCGTCATATTTTTTACAAACTATCTATAATTTCAGTCAGCAAATTTACCGCATTTTCAAGTGAAAACGGTAATTCTTCTTTATCCATTTTTTCTATATATGTATGAGAAGTATCAGGATTAGTGAGAAATTCTTTCATTCCCTGATATATTCCTTTTTTTGAGTTTTCAACAATCATACCTAATTTTCCGTTTTGCAGAATTTCTTTCACTCCTGAAACATCTGTTGCCACAATAGGTTTTTTCAAAGTCAAGGCTTCAAAAAGTACGGTTGGATAACCTTCATACCTTGAAGACAAAATGAAAAAGTCTGCATGTCTAAAAAAAGGATAGGGATTTGCCTGAAATCCAACCATTTTGACGGTGTCTTCTACTTTTAAATTCTCACACAAATTTTTAACATTGGTAAAGTCATACCCATCTCCTACTATGAGTATTTTATGCTTCAGTCCTTCTTCCAGCAATTTTTTGTGCATTTCTATCAACCGGTCAAACCCTTTTTGGGGAAAAACCGTTCCTACCGCTACAAAGGTTTTTTCTTTTTCAAATCCGTAAAAATCAAAGTTTATTTTTTCTTCTGATTTTTCTATTATTTCATGGGAATCAATAGGGTTGTAAATTCTGATGAGCTTTTGTTTTTCTTTTGGTGTTTGGGCTAATTTTTCAAATCCTTGTTTTATTTTGTCTGAAATTACCATTATTTTATCTGCCTGAAAAAAATTCCTTAATTTTTCTTGTGTGTATTCGGGGATGCTGAACAGGTCATTGTGCACCCAAACAATTTTTTTGGAATTTATTGGACTTTTTAATACTTCGTCAAGCAATCTATGGTTTGCTATGAGTTCTACATCATATTTTTTGTCTTTTAAAATGTATTTATAGAGCAATTTCGGGAATAGTTTCAAGATTCCCTGATATATATTTCTATATACTTTTTCAGGAATTTCCCAAGGTCGGTTGGTGGTAATCATTTCTCCTGTATTAAGGTGAAATATTTTAATCCATTGTGGTACTTCAGACAGATATTTTCCTGATCTAAGGTTTAATAATAAGTCTATCTCGTATTTGTTTTCAGGAATATTCTTAAGAAAAGTAACTAATACTTTTTCTGCTCCTCCATGCCGTAAGGAACCAACCCTTATAAGGATTTTTTTCTTATCTTCTATTTCAACAGGTTTCTCCATTGTTCCAAAGCGATCTCTTTTTCCCACTTTTTTGATTCCTGATAGGATGATTTATTTAATTTTTCGAGCAAATTTTCGTTATCAATCAATAACTGGAGTTTTCCTGTAAAATCTTTTTTATCGTGCATATTTACTAAGAATCCGTTGTTTTCATTTATAATATTAGCTGGCCCATATTCACAATCATAAGAAATAAGTACATTACTACAAAACATTGCTTCTATCAGTACAGTAGGTAACCCTTCTACAAGAGAAGTTAAAACAAAAATTTTACTTCTTTTCATATATTCGTATACTTCTTCTGTAGTTTTCTTACCTTCTAAAAATATTGATTCTGAAAGATTATTTTGAACAATATAATCTTCGATTGTTGTTCTGTCTTCCCCATCCCCTACTAAAAGTAATTTCCAACCTCTCATATCTTCAAGTTTATTAACAATCTGTAGTAATTCCATAACATTTTTATTCTCGTGTAATCTTCCAGCAAATAAAATAATATTCTCTTTCTCTTCAAGAGGAATAAACGAAGTTTTATTAAATGGGTCTGTAATAAGGTTAAATATAAAATAAGTATTTGTATTTATTTTTTTACTTTTATAGTATTCTTCGGCCTCTTTATTTATACATACTATTCCTCTTAAATTTTTATAGTAAGGTCTCATAATTCTAAAAAATAATAATCCCCCCACTTTATAACTGATATGTTCCCAAGCATAAGTTTTCTCCCTAACTTCTTTTTTCATTATTGAAATTGTACTTGAAAGAATATACCAGGTAGATATTATATAATCAAATTCCTGATGATTTTTATAAAGCCACTTTTTTAGTAAGCAATATACTCCATAATGATAGATGTAATTTTTAATGTTTTGCTTTTTGGGTAACCAGGAACAATATTTATTCATAAGCTCCATAACTCTAAATGATTTTGTATTGAAAGAATCTAAAACTACTGTTTTAATTCTCGGATCCAAATCATATAGAGAATCATGTGAGCCATTTAACACCAAAATAGTGATATCATAATCTTTATATATTTCAAAGATCAGATTCATCATTACACGTTGTACTCCTCCCTGTATATTTAATTTATAAGTAATAAATAATAATTTTTTCATTTTTTACTATTAGTGGATTCTATTTTTTCATCAAAAAGTACATGTAACTAAATGGTAGTATGAAAATACTCAATATTTTGATTGTCGGGTTTTTGAGCTCTTTAAAAAATGAGGAAAGGGGAACTTTGTTCATAAAGGAATAAAACTGAAATCCGATAATGTTTCTTAGTAGTGATTTTGGATAGAAAAGGAGTCTATTCCCATAGTTATTTAAAAAGGATTTATATCCTTCCCGTAATCCAAAAATATTTTTTCCGGTCCAGCGTGTATTGGAAACCGAATTTTCATCATCATCATCTTTATGATAGATTCTCACTACTTTATTAATAAATTTGGTTTTAAGTCCTTTTGCATCATAAATATTAAAGAAAACGCTTTGTGGTATATATCCTTTTCCTTCATAGGGCGAGTAATCATAATTTGCCAGTTCTTTTTTATAACTGTCTGTAATAAAAATACCGTTTTTATCTCCTCGTACTTTGAATTTATATCTCATTTCAAAAATGGATCCTATAAATCCATTTCCGGGATATGGGTTTCCTACTAAATTTCCTTTTTCATCTTCTGAATTTCCCATTATTGCTATGAATTCTTCTTTATTTTCTATTTTGGAAACTTCTTCTAAAAGAATTTGAAGTGAATCAGATGGCCTAGTATCATCTGAATCCATAACAACAAAATAGGGTGTTTCTACTTTTTTTATTCCTTCAAAAACCGTGATAAATTTATGTCGATTCCTATTATAAAAATATTCTATTTGTATTTTATTTTCTTTTATGAAAGAATCAACTAATTCCCGTGTATTATCTGTAGAACCATCGTCCATAATTATCCATACGAAATCTTTATATATCTGGTTTTTCAACGATTCATAAACTCTTTCCAGAGTATGAGCTCTGTTATAAGAAGGAGTTATTACAGATATTTTAGTTTCAGTATTCATTAATTATTATTAGTTACAATTTCTAAAAGAACGGATTCTATTTCTTTATATATTTTTTCTGGATTAAAGTATTCTGTATATTTATTATTATTTTCTGCAAATACTTTGGTTTTTTCTTCATCTTCTATAAAGGATTTCATGGCATCATAAAGTTCTTCTTCATTTTTACTTTGAACAAATATTCCATTTTCCCCATCTGTCATCATTTCCCGTATTCCTCCTACATCTGTTGTGATAACCGGTTTCTGTAAAATCAAGCTTTCCGCTATGACTAAAGGATAAGCTTCAGAAAAAGAAGGGAGTACAAAATAATCTACTTCTTTCACATAAGGATAAGGGTTTTCTCTTGCTCCTAAAAAAATAAATGTTTGCTCTATTTTATATTCACTTATTTTGTTTTCTAATTCTGTTCTCAAATCTCCTTCTCCAATAATGTAAATCTTATGATAAAATCTGTTTTCTATTAGTTTCTTATGTACTTCCAGTAAAATCTGATAACCTTTTCCGGGTTTTATTCTTCCAATGGAAATGAACGATTTTATATGATCTATTTTATTCGAACTAATAGAATCCTGAATTTTTTGAGACGATTTTTCAATAATTTCTTTTACGTCTATAGGATTATAAATCACTTTTGCATTTTTCTCTACATCAGGATTAAAACTTTTAGCACTTTCCAATGTTTGTTTAGAAACATAAACCATTTTGTAAAAATCTAGAAAACAAGAAACAAATTCTTTTTTATCTCCTGAAATATCTATATTTTTAATATCTCCATGCATCCAACCTATCTTCTTTGATTTTTTATTAGGACTATTCAATACTTCTTTGTAATTGTAATGAAAAAATGCTATTTCAATATCCTGATCATTTAATTTTAGTTTTTTATATAATTTTTGTGGAAATTTATTATAAAACTTTAGTTTAAATTTTCTTAAAAGTAGTTGAATTTTTTGAATGAAAGGATTTTTGTTCATAAACTCCTTCCCTTTACCTACATATTGAATATTCACATCTTTAGGAACATATTTTAGCATCTGTCCCTGATATAAATTAAGTAATAAAGAAATTTCAAACTTATCACGATTTAAATTTTCCAGAATACTCAACAAAACCTTCTGGACTCCTCCTGTTTCCATGGAACGCAACCGAAATAAAATTTTCGTTTTCTCCTTGTTCATTAAATCAATAATATTTTTAAATAATTCAGAAAATAAATTGCAAAGATAAAGATGATTATACATATTTAATAATCTTATTTCTATATTTAATGATTCTCATTATTTCCAGATAGCACTATATAACTACTTCAAACTATTATTCATATATTTGTTTCTATGAATTTTCATAAAAAATATATTTTATTTTTTATTACACTTATTACATTAACCAACTTTTCATCCGCCCAAATTCAGGATTCTATTAAAACAAGACCTAAAGTAGGTTTAGTCTTAAGTGGTGGCGGGGCAAAAGGTTTTGCTCATGTGGAAGTAATTGAAGCCATTGAAAAAGCAGGAATAAAAATAGATTATATAAGCGGAACCAGCATGGGCGCCATTGTAGGGTCTTTATATGCTTCCGGATATTCTCCTGAAGAAATAAAAAAATCCATTGAAAATGTGGATTTTATGGAGCTTTTCTTGCAGGAAAAAAATCGGAATTTTATTCCCTTTTTCGATAAATCCTATCGGGAAAAATATATTCTCACTCTTCCTTTCAATAACTTAAAACTTACTCTTCCTTCAGCAATAAGCAAAGGGCAAGGACCTCTAATGTTGTTAACCGATCTGCTTAGTAATGTTCATGATGTGAATGACTATTCCAAACTTCCTATTCCGTTTCTCTGTATTGCTACCAATCTGGAAACCGGAGATGAAGAACAAATGGAAAGCGGATTTCTTCCTTTGAGTGTACTGGCAAGTGGTGCCTATCCTTCTCTTATAGAACCTGTAAAAATCGGTGATAAAATGCTGATTGATGGAGGAATTGTTAATAACTTTCCTGCAAAAGCATTGAAAGACAAAGGAATGGATATTATTATAGGAGTGGATCTGGGAGCAGGACTACAAAAAGCAGACGAAGTAAAATCCATTTTAAGTGTTATCAGTCAGATTATAAGTTACCGGATTAATATTAAAACCGATTATGAAAGAACTTATGTAGATTTATTAATAAAACCTGATTTAAAAAATTATACAGTTACGGATTTTGATAAAAAAGATTCTATTCTTTATAAAGGAAAAATTGCCGTGGAAAAAGTATTTCCTGAATTAAAAAAAATAGCTGAAAAACAAGGTTTTGATACTATTAATCGTCCAAGATTAGATAACCTTCCTTCTGATAAACATTTATTCATTACCCAATTTGATATTGAAGGAAATTCAAAGAATGATATTACTTATATCAAAAGAAAAATGGGTATTTCCGTTCCTCAGAATTCTTCAGTAGAAAAACTGGACAAAGGAGTTTCCGCTCTTTATTCCACCGGAAATTTTAACCGGGTATATTATGAAATAGCAGAAGATACCGGAGCCAGTCAACACATTGTTTTACATTTAGATGAGAAAAATAACAATTCCTTAAAATTTGGTTTGCATTACGACGATGTTTATAAAGCTTCTCTCCTTGCCAATGTAACTTTAAATAAACTCTTATTAAATAATTCAACACTATCCCTAGATGTTATTTTTGGGAACAATTTCCGGTCCAATTTGAATTATTTCATAGATAACGGAGTTTATCCCAGCATCGGATCCAATACTTCCTTTAATGCCTTTAATCTCAATTACTCTGATATAAAAAATAGCGAATATGTCTTCAACCGGATACGAAATTTTAACCAACAGGTTTATTTGCAGTCAACTATAAGTGAAAAATATGCTATAGGAGCAGGAATGGAATACAGTTACATAAGTTTTTCCCCTTTTTCTTCCACTCCTAATTTCACAAAGGAAGAAGGTTACTTTCTAAATCCTTATTTCTATATAAAAGCGGATACTCATGACAATCCCAATTTTCCTTTCAGAGGTTTTAAGCTAGATGCTACAGCCCGGCAATTTTTATTTTCAAATGCTACTGATTTTGAGCGTTTTACCATGATAAAAGGAAATTTAAATTATTCTATTCCTTTAGGTAAAAGATTTTCCATAGATACTGAAGGAACCTTAGGAGTTTCTTTCAACACTCCTTCCCTTCAATATAAATATTTTTTAGGCGGATATTTTGAACAGGATTTTATCAATTTTGAAAAGTTTCCAGGCCTTCCCTTTGCATATATAAGTGGAAATCAGTTACTTTCAATTTATAGTTCTTTAAATTACAGACTATTAAAAAATCATTATTTAAAAGTTTACGCTAATTTTGCAAATATAGAAGATGAATTTGAAGACATCAGGTACTTCAAATATAAATACTCAAGCTATGGTATTGGTTACGGATATGATAGTCCTTTCGGACCTATCAACTTATTATACACTTATTCCGTAAATCAAACCAAAGGAGTATTTAGTGTAGGGCTGGGTTATTGGTTTTAAAATAATTAATTGTATGAAAAATATAGAAAAGTTAATCGGTAATTTAATTGACGAACAACCGCTGGCATTCATCGGATCCATTGATAAAGATGGTTTTCCGAATATTAAAGCTATGCTTGCTCCCAGGAAAAGAGAAAGTTTAAAAACGTTTTATTTTACCACCAATACCTCATCCATTCGTGTAGAACAGTATAGAAATAACCCCAAAGCATCCATTTATTTTTGCAATCAAAACACTTACAAAGGTATAATGCTAAAAGGAAAAATGGAAATACTTACAGATGAACAAACCAAAGAAATGATCTGGAGAGAAGGTGATACAATCTATTATCCGGAAGGAGTTACCGATCCGGATTACTCCGTCTTACGATTTACTGCAGAATCCGGAAGATATTACAGTAATTTTAAGTCGGAAAGTTTTGAAATAAAATAACAAATGATACATTATTTTTCCAATACAAACTTTACCCTTAAAAAGAAACTAAAAAGAAAGAAATGGTTACAAAACGCCATTGAAAAAGAAAATACAAAAACAGGAGAAATCAATTATATATTTTGTTCAGACAAACAATTGTTAGAAATTAATAATAAGCATTTACAGCACGATTTTTATACAGATATTATTACTTTTGATTACAGAGAAAATAATACTATTTCCGGAGATATTTTTATTTCCGTTGACCGGGTTAAAGAAAATGCAGAAATAAACAATGAAGATTTTGAAAATGAATTGAACCGGGTTTTAATTCATGGAATATTGCATATTATCGGATATAAAGACAAAACAAAAAAAGATTCCGAACTTATGCGAAAAAAAGAAAATGAATATATTAACACTTTTAAAAACTTTTGAAACAAGATTATTTACTAATTTGTTTCACGTGAAACATTACAAAAATGATACTAGAAAAATATGATGTAATTGTAGTCGGAGCAGGGCATGCAGGTTCTGAAGCAGCAGCAGCAGCAGCAAATTTAGGTTCTAAAACTTTATTAATAACCATGAATTTGCAAACCATCGGACAAATGTCTTGCAATCCGGCAATGGGCGGAATAGCCAAAGGACAAATTGTACGGGAAATTGATGCATTAGGCGGTTTATCAGGAATTGTTACTGACAAAACCATGATCCAATTTAAAATGCTGAATCTTTCCAAAGGTCCAGCCATGTGGAGTCCGAGAGCCCAATCCGACCGGATGAGATTTTCCGAAGAATGGAGATTACAACTGGAAATTATTCCCAATCTGGACTTTTTTCAGGATATGGTTACCGGACTTATCACAGAAAATGATAAAATAATAGGTGTAAAAACTTCTATGGGAGTTACTGTATATACAAAAGCAGTAGTATTAACCAATGGTACTTTTTTAAACGGTTTAATTCACATCGGGGATAAACAATTCGGTGGAGGAAGAATGGGTGAAAAAGCAGCTTTTGGTATCACAGAAGATTTAGTAAAATTAGGTTTTGAAGCAGGAAGAATGAAAACCGGAACACCACCACGGGTAGATGGAAGAAGCATTAATTTTTCTGTAATGGAAGAACAAAAAGGAGATGAAAATCCTCAAAAATTTTCCTATACAGACACACCCAAATTAACCACTCAAAGAAGTTGTTATATTACTTATACCAATTCCGATGTACACGATGCTTTACGGGAAGGATTTGAAAGATCTCCTTTGTTTAATGGAACTATACAGAGTACCGGACCCCGATATTGTCCTTCCATAGAAGACAAGATCAATCGATTTGCAGAAAGAGAAAGACACCAGATTTTTGCAGAGCCGGAAGGATGGAAAACCATAGAGTTTTATGTTAACGGATTTAGTACTTCTCTTCCCGATGATGTACAAATAAAAGCTTTACGATTAATTCCCGGATTTGAAAATGCCAAGTTATTTCGTCCTGGATATGCCATTGAATACGATTACTTCCCTCCTACCCAATTAAAAAATACATTAGAAACTAAAATCATTGATAATTTATTTTTTGCAGGACAAATCAATGGTACTACCGGTTATGAAGAAGCTGCCGCACAAGGATTAATAGCAGGTATAAATGCTTCATTAAAAATACAGGAAAAAGAACCTCTTACTTTGAAAAGAAACGAAGCTTATATTGGAGTATTAATTGATGATTTAATTACCAAAGGAACAGAAGAACCTTATAGAATGTTTACTTCAAGAGCAGAATACCGGATGAGTTTACGACAGGATAATGCTGATGAAAGATTAACTCCTTTAGGATATTCTATAGGATTAGCTTCCGAAGAAAGAATGAAAAATCTGGAAGAAAAAAGAAAAAATACAGAAGAATGTATTAATTTCATAAAATCAACTTCCATAAAACAAGAAGAAACTAATCCAATATTAGAAGAAAAGAACTCTGCTTTCATTACTCAAACTGTAAAAGCAGATAGTATTTTAGTAAGGCCTTCCATCACTTTAAAAGATTTAGAGAAAATACAAATCATTAAAGATTTTTTACATTCAAAAAATTATTCTGATGAAGTATTGGAACAAGTAGAAATTAAAATTAAATACAAAGGATATATAGATAAGGAATTGGAAAATGTAGAAAAACTAAACAGATTGGAAAATATTAAAATTCCTTCCAATTTTGATTATTCAAAACTTAACAGCATTTCTACAGAAGCTAAACAAAAACTAATGAAATTTAAACCTGAAACTATTGGACAAGCAAGCAGAATAAGCGGAGTTTCTCCTTCTGATATTAATGTTCTTTTAATCTATATGGGTAGATAACTATGTTAATAATAGCATACAATTGTTAATAACTGTTTATAATGTTCCACGTGGAACATTATAATTTTTATAAATAATAACATCATCTTAAAATGAAAATAACCGATCACTTTCTTAGTAAAGAAATTTTTGAAGTAAAAGAAACTAATTACAAAGATATTTTAATAACTCAAAATATTCCTGAAAATTTAGATAAGTATTACGAAAGTGATAAATATCTATCACATTCAAAAGATAGTTCATTGAAATCTAAAATTTATCAGTTCATTCAAAAACTAAATGAAAAGTATAAATTAAAAATTATTTCTCGTTTCAAAAATTCAGGAAAGATTTTAGATTATGGATGTGGTGATGGTTCTTTTCTAAAATTTATGCAAGATCATAATTTTTCAGTTTCAGGATATGAACCTAACAAGAAAGCTTCAAAAATTGCATCTTCAAAAATAGGAGAAAATAATATAGTATCTTCTTTAGAAAATATAGAAAATAATTCTTTAGATATTATTACTCTATGGCATGTATTGGAACATATTCCTAATCCTGAAGAAATTCTTGCACAATTAAAATCAAAACTAAAAGATGATGGAATTTTAGTAATTGCAGTTCCTAATCATAATTCTTATGATGCAAAATTTTATAAGGAAAACTGGGCAGCCTGGGATGTTCCCCGACACATTTTCCATTATGGAAAAGAAGGAGCTATCTATTTTTTCAATGTAAATCAGTTTGACGTTTTATATACCTATCCCCTACCCTTTGATAGTTTTTATATTTCTATGGCAAGTGAAACTTATGCAAAAAATCCTTTGGGTATTTTACGATTTCCAGTGATTGCTTCTTTATCTAATTTAAAAGGAATGAAAGACGGAAATTTTTCTTCTGTTATTTATATTTTAAGAAAATAAAATGTCTGAGATTTTTCTATAACTGTGCCTTTATACAGAAAACAAAAAATAATCAAATAAAAACAAGCTAAAAAATAGAATATTCAGTTTTAAATAACTAATAATCAATATTATATATTAAAAATATATTAAAAATTCATATTTGTTTTTTATCTCGTATTTTAAAATTTCACAATAAAAAAGCCTGTAATAAAAATTACAAGCTTTTTATTTTTTAATTTATATAAATCTAATCATTTAAAACAGCTGCTACTCCTGGTAATTCTTTTCCTTCTAAAGATTCCAGCATAGCTCCTCCTCCGGTTGAAACATAACTTACTTTATCTGTGTAATTATTTTGTTTTACAAAAGCTACACTATCACCTCCACCAACTAACGAAAAAGCTCCATTTTTAGTTGCTTCTCCAATAGCATCACCAATGGCTTTCGTTCCTGTTGAAAAATTAGGCATTTCAAATACTCCTAACGGTCCATTCCATAATATGGTTTTTGAAGCTAAAATAACATCTGAGAAAGTTTTGATTGTCTTAGGTCCAACATCCAAACCTTCCCATCCGTCGGGAATAGATTTTGTTTCAACTATTTGAGTATTAGCATCATTGGAAAAATCATCTGCAACTACGGAATCTTCCGGTAAATATATTTTTACATTTTTCTCTGCTGCTTTCTTTAAAATTTCCAGTGCCAGTTCTTGTTTATCATCTTCACAAATGGATTTTCCTATTTTTCCTCCCTGTGCTTTTACAAAAGTATAAGTCATACCTCCTCCAATAATCAGATTATCCACTACAGGAAGTATATTTTCTATAATAGTAATTTTTGAAGATACTTTAGAGCCTCCTAAAATAGCTGTAATGGGTTTTTCTCCTGTTCTAAGCACTTTTTGAATAGCATCCAGCTCTTTAGCCATTAATAGACCAAAACATTTAGCAGAAGCAAAATATTGAGCTATAATAGCTGTAGAAGTATGCGCTCTGTGAGCTGTACCAAATGCATCATTTACATAAATATCTCCTAATTTTGACAATTGTTTTGCAAACTCGGTATCTCCTTTTTCTTCTTCTTTATGAAAACGTAAATTCTCCAGTAAAAGAACTTCACCCGGTTTTAATTCTGCAGCAGCTTGTTCTGCCTTTGGTCCTACACATTCTTCTACAAATTTTACGGGAACTCCCAAAACTTGAGAAACACTATCTACAATATGCTTTAAAGAAAACTTATCACTTACCTCTCCTTTTGGTCTTCCTAAATGAGTCATCAGAATTACTCCTCCTCCATCTTTTAATATCTTATCAATAGTAAGTTTAGCAGAAACTATCCTTGTGTTATCAGTAACTTTAAGATTTTCGTCCTGAGGTACGTTAAAATCAACACGAATAAGAGCCTTTTTTCCGTTAAAATTGAAATCGTTTACTGTTTTCATGATTTTTTGGTATCTATTTTCTTACAAATATAGCCTTATAAAAAGTAAAAACATAAATTTTACTACCTGAAATTTATCCACATTTTATAATTATTAATAATTATTCTTTTTTAAAAAGATAAAAATTTTTGTAATGATAGTAATAGCTATGTTTATTTGTTAATAATTGTTAAAAATATAGTTTTGAATAAATTTTAATAGCTTATTAATACTATTTTTATTTTTTAAGTAATTGATATTTATATAAGTATCATGTTATAAACAAAAAATATTTTCTGTTTATATCTTCTTTGTTTATAAATGATATGTTAATTATTGTTTGATTAGGACTCTAAAATTTTGAATAAGTGTATGAAAATATACTTGGAAAATAAGAAAAATTTTTCTATCTAAAATTGAAAATTAAAAACCAATTATTTTTTGTTTAAGTTTCTTAACAAGAAAAAAATAAAATTGTTAATATTTAATTAACTCTTCTATTTTTAAGAGGTTAACTAAATTTATTTTTGTGGATAAAGTTTAAAAATGTTGATATTCTTCCATATAGGAAATTAACTCAATTTTTTATTAAAAAAACAGTTATTAACAAAGAAATTATAGCATTGATTATTAGTTATATATGTATGTTTAAAATAGGTAAATGGTTGATATATAATTACTTTATAAATTATAAATAATAGAAGCCAGAAGGATAAAAATTTAGAAAAGTTATACTATTTCTTGTCCATTTCGTTTTGAAGTTCTTCCAGCACCGGTTTTATGGTACTTTCAGGTAGATCGCTTATTCGTATATACATAAGTCCGTCAATGGCATCATTGAATTTAGGATCTACATTAAATGCTATAACGCGGGCATTTTGTTTAAAGTATTTCTTTATAAGTACAGGAAGTCGTAGAGAAGGCTCTAATTCATCAATTAGCTTATCAAATTTATTTAAATCATTTTCTGCAGCATGGAAGAAAAGATCTCTATCATTTTCATTTAGTTTAACCTTAAATTCGTTTTTAGGATGAACGTATTGAGCTACATAAGCATCAAAGTAATGGGAACGCATAAATTCAACCATGATGGACTTTGAAAAATTGGAAAATTGGTTGCTTATGCTAACTCCTCCCAATAGGTATTTATAATAAGTATTACGTAAGCAAACATGAACAATTCCCTTCCATAAAAGGAATAAAGGCAATGGTTTTTGTTGATAGTCGGAAATAATGAAAGCTCTTCCCATCTCAATAGTACGCTTAAAGAAAGGATGGAGTTCCTCATCAAATTCAAATAAGGAAGCAGTATAAAAACCTTTTATTTGATATTTATCGTAAATGGTTTTACCCATTCCCATCCGGTATGCGCCAATAAGTATCTCTTTTTCACTATCCCAAAGAAAAAGATGATGGTAAAACTGGTCGAATTCATCCAGATCCAGTTCCTCATTTGTCCCCTCTCCTACTTTCCTGAAAGTAAGTTCTCTCAATCTTCCTATTTCCCGTAAAATGGAAGGGATTTTTTCCGCTTCTGAAAAGAATATTTCGTATTGATAATTTGAAAATAGCAAACAATCCAATTCATGAAGAAGATCTATTTCTTTTTTAATACATTGCTTTTGTGTTTCTTCTATAATAGGTTTTACTTCATCGGAATTTGCCGATTTTGTCATGGCAGGAACTGAAAGGAACTTCAGGTTTTTAAATGGATTTTTTCTGGTTGTATAAAATGCTTTAAGCATATATACTTTATTTCGTAAAAAATTTCCGTAATCTTTAAGATCCTGATATTCTTCCTGTTGTTTTACAGAGATAGGTTTTCCTATTCTTATTTTGATAGGTTTGGTTCTTTTTCTCACCATTTCCACCGGAAGCATGGCAGTTTGCAGATCAGGATGAATCTCATACATCCTATGAAAAAATTTACTGTTTCTGGCATGAAAATATAAAGGAATAACCGGTACTTTTGCCTTTTGTATAATTTTTAAACCTCCTTCGGTCCATTCCCTGTCCTGACATTCTTTTGTTTTAAAATCATAATGAGAAACTTCTCCTGCCGGAAAAATACCCAGACAATGTCCTGATCTCAAGTGTTTAAGAGCTTCTACGATTCCTTTTTTACTGTCAAAATTATCTTTTCTTGTTTCGAACGGATTTACAGGAATAATAATATCTTTAAGAGGATCTATCTTTTGTAACAGGAAATTACCCATCATTTTAAAATCGGGACGGATTTCGTAAATAATTTTCATTAAAATAATACCGTCCAACGCACCTAACGGATGATTGGCAACAACTATAAAAGGTCCTTTTTCGGGAATTCTTTTCAAATCATCTGCATGGATTTGGTAAGTAACTCCGAAATCGTCCAGTACAGAAGTTAGAAAATCCTTTGTAGAAAGATCCTTGGTTTTATCATATTCATCATTTATTCTTTTGAGCTTCAGAACCTTCATAAGAACCCACGAAATTCCCTTCCCAAGAAAACCTAATTTTTTAAGCTTTAAAATAGTTTGTATATCTTCTAATGAAATCAGGCTCATTTTATTCTTTTACAACAATTTGATAGGTTTCTTTCACTAACTGTTCCAGTAAAATATTTTTTCCTTTGGTGAAATCCTTTTGAATTTCGGAGTGGGAATGCCTAATAGTGTATAAAGATACATTTTTAGTCACTGTTATTATAAAGAATTCTTCTAGATTTTTAATGAAAATGTCAATAGTATTAAATTTATCTTCAACACATAAAGAAACCGAAATAGCAGAAACACTGATAAGGTTAACCTTAATATTCTGTGCAGAAAGATGAGTAAAAATAAGGCTTAAATTTTCTTCCTGCATAAATGAAAAATCTTTTGATGAAATATTCAGAAGATGTTCATTTGTTTTAAGAATAAAACAGGGAACCTTAGGATCTATAGCAATTCCTTTCTTTATGGAAGTTCCCGGTTTTTCAGGTTCTTTAAAGGACCGTACGAAAAACGGGATTTTTTTTCTTAATAGAGGTTGTATGGTTTTAGGATGAATTACCGAAGCTCCGTAAAAGGCTAGTTCTATGGCTTCCTCATAAGAAATGGAATTGAGAAGTTGTGTATTGGGGAAATTTTTAGGGTCTGCGTTCATAATTCCCGGCACATCTTTCCATATAGTCACACTTTCAGCATTCAGGCAATAAGCGATAATAGCAGCCGAATAATCGGAACCTTCTCTTCCCAGAGTTACCGTGAAGTAGTTAGGATCTGCCGCCAGAAAACCTTGGGTTACATAAACTTTAGAAGAATCAAAATCTTTAAATTGTTCCTGAGTAAGCTCCCAGTTTATTTTCCCTTCCCGGTAATTGCTATCGGATTTTATATAATCCCGGATGTCCAGCCAGGTATTGCTGATTTCTGCTTGATTAAGATAAGCACTTACTATTTTGGTAGAAATAAGTTCCCCGCAGCTCACTACCTGATCGTAAACGAAATTATAATTAGGCGATTTATTCCGGCGAAGAAAAGAACTAATGTCTGAAAAAAAGATTTTTATATCTTCAAAGATTTTTTCTTTTTCGTCAAAAAGTTCCTTAGCTATTTCTAAATGATGATTTTCAATTTTATTTATGATGGAAGAATACTCTTTTCCCTCAAAGTAAACCTTCACCACTTCTTCCAGAGCATTCGTCGTTTTTCCCATGGCGGAAATAACTATAACCGTATGATCATATCCGGCAGTATGCAATACAGCAGCAACATTCTTTACATTTTCAGCATTCTGTACCGAAGCACCTCCAAATTTATAAATTTTCATAGGAGTAACTAGTTATTCAATACCAATCAGTAATTTATACTCTTTTTTATAATTTCCAACTCTTTATTATACAGATAGTCAAAGGAAGATTATTTTTTCACAACAGTTATTTTATTGACAATCAATATAGTTAAATACAGAGCCGAAAAATAAATAACAAAGATATAATAAATACACAGATTACTGATAAAATAAGTTTAAAAATCAATATATTTGGTTCAATTAAAACCACCAAATTATAATAAAAAATGAAATCTACAAATCCATTAACTTTAGGAGAGTTTATTATAGATAAACAGGCAGATTTTCAATATTCTTCAGGAGAATTGTCCCGTCTTTTAAGTGCCATCCGTTTAGCGGCTAAAGTAGTTAATCAGGAAGTGAACAAAGCAGGATTGGCCGATATCATTGGAGCAATGGGAAACCAGAACGTTCAGGGAGAAGAACAACAAAAACTGGATGTTTTTGCCAACGAAGTTTTTATATCAGCATTGAATAACCGTGAAGTAGTTTGCGGAATTGCTTCCGAAGAAAATGAAGATTATATAGCAGTAAAACCATGTGAAAATTCCCAAAAAAGCAAATATGTGGTTTTAATAGATCCGTTAGACGGTTCTTCCAACATAGACGTAAACGTAAATGTGGGAACTATTTTTTCCATTTATAGAAGAATTTCCCAGGACGGACCGGTTCAATTGGAAGATTTTTTACAACCCGGAAATAAGCAGGTAGCTGCCGGTTATGTTGTTTACGGATCTTCAACCATGCTGGTTTACACAACAGGAAACGGAGTAAACGGTTTCACATTGGATCCGGCATTGGGAGTTTTCTATCTTTCCCATCCAGATATAAAAATTCCGGAAAAAGGAAAGATCTATTCCATTAATGAGGGGAATTACATCAAATTTCCACAGGGAATTAAAAATTACATCAAATATTGTCAGGAAGAAATGGACGACCGGCCTTACACTTCCCGTTATATAGGTTCGTTGGTTGCTGATTTCCACAGGAATATGCTGAAAGGTGGAGTTTATTTATATCCATCCTATTCTCATGCCCCGAAAGGAAAACTTCGTTTGTTGTATGAGTGCAACCCGATGGCATTTTTGGCTGAACAGGCCGGAGGAAGAGCCAGTGACGGATTTACTCGGATTATGGATCTGAATCCGACTGAGTTGCATGAGAGAACTCCGTTTGTTTGCGGTTCCACGGAAATGGTGAAGAAAGTAGAAGAATTCATGAAGAATGCCGCAGAGTGATCCGGATAAATTCAGTTTTGTTTTAAAGGAATTTAATCAGTTATCCTTACAGGAATTATATCAGCTCCTGCGATTGCGGAATGAAGTATTTGTTGTAGAACAGAATTGCCCATATCAGGATTTGGATAATAAAGATTATAAAGCACATCATCTTTTGATTTATCAGAAAGAAGAATTGGTAGCCTATTCCCGTATTTTTCCTGCCGGTGTTTCTTTTAAAGAAGCTTCCATCGGCAGGATTATTACCAGTGGAAAAGTACGATCGTCGGGAGTTGGAAAAATTCTGATGGAAAAATCCATAGAAGCCTTATACACTGTTTTTGGAAAGCAGCCCATCCGGATAGGAGCTCAATGCTATGCCATTCTGTTTTATCAGAAATCTGGATTTCAACCCGAAGGAGAAATCTACCTCGAAGACAGAATAGAACATATAGAAATGGTGAAGCCATAAGAAAAGAGCTAAAAGCTATTGGCTGTTAGCTTTTATTGAGATTTCTCACTAGTATTAGAAATGACGGTTTTGCGTTTAGTTTGTCATTCTGAAAGAAGAGAAGCGGAGTGAAGAATCTCTTTTTCAAATTTTCACTCTGTAGAAAGCATATCATAAATATAAATTTGTTATCATACCTTGCAGGGAGCCGTCATAAGAATATAACTTACTTCCTGCATCCTGAAGCTGATGATTATATAGGTTGAGTTGGGTTGCTGCGGAATAGTTTAAGGACTACTTTATTCAGAGACAGATTTTGATTAAGATTTTTTATCACAATACAGATAAAATAAATATAATTATCTATATTTGAAAAAAGATTATTATACTTAATAATTACAATATTTGTTAATATTCTTGATATTACAAATACAGATTGCGTTATTTTTTCTTTCATATTATACTAAGACCAAAACAACCAAAATATAAACAATCTAAAAACCGTTATTGCTTAAATGACCACGGATTATTATAATCCATTATAATTCCAACTTTTTCATTACAATTTTTCGGACATATGAACCGAAAATATAACTATTTCATTCTATATTCTTATCTTTGCCAAAACTCGATATTCAAAATGAATAAATATATAAAACTCATTATTGCAGCAACTATAATTGCTTTGGGGATTTACTTCATGTTTAACCGCCAGATAAGTTTGGGTATTTTTTTAATTATACTGTCTGCAATTCCTATTTTTCTATTTTTTAGAAATGAATATATTTTGCTTGCGTTCTGGAAATTACGAAAACAAGACTTGGTAGGGGCGCGCTCCTGGTTAAATAAAATTACCAATATTAAAAGCCAGTTGGTAAGAAAACAATATGGATATTACAACTATCTGATGGGAATCACAGAAGCCCAGGGAAATGCTGCTAAAGCAGAAACTTATATGAAAAGTGCGTTGGAATATGGTTTAAGTTTCAAACACGACAGGGCTTTAGCTACTTTGAATTTGGCTGCTGGAGCGATGATGAGAGGAAACAAAAATGAGGCAGAAAGGTTACTAAATGATGCAAAAAAATTAGACACTTCCAATATGTTAGGAGATCAGATTAAGATGATGAAGGAACAAATGAAGAAAGTTAATGTTTCCAGAAGTAGTATGATTAATCCGAACATGAGAAGTCGTTCAAAATTTATGAGATAACAGTCTATAATAATAACGATAAAATAAAGAGTCGGCTACAAAGTAGCCGACTCTTTATTTATATGATTGATTTAATTCTTTCTTACTTATTCATAGTCAACAAAAACTCCTCATTGGAAAGGGAATGTTCCAGTCTGTTCTTCAAAAATTCCATAGCCTCCAAAGGATTCATGTCTGCCAAATGATTTCTCAAAATCCACATTCTTTGCTGAGTAACCGGATCAAATAATAAATCGTCCCGACGAGTGGAAGATGAAACCAAATCTATAGCCGGATAAATTCGTTTATTGGCGATTTTTCTATCCAGTTGAAGTTCCATATTTCCGGTTCCTTTAAATTCCTCAAAAATAACCTCATCCATTTTGGAACCTGTATCAATTAATGCAGTGGCAATGATAGTCAAAGAGCCTCCTCCTTCTATGTTTCTTGCCGCACCAAAAAAACGTTTCGGTTTATGAAGAGCATTGGCGTCTACCCCTCCGGACAATACTTTTCCTGAGGCCGGTGATACGGTATTATATGCACGAGCTAAACGGGTTATAGAATCTAGTAATATAACTACATCGTGTCCGCATTCTACCATTCTCTGCGCTTTAGAAAGCACTATGTTTGCTACTTTCACGTGTTTTTCGGCAGACTCGTCAAAAGTAGAAGCAATTACTTCTCCTTTCACACTTCTCTGCATATCGGTTACCTCTTCCGGACGTTCATCGATCAATAAAACGATCATATAAACTTCCGGATGATTGATTGAAATCACATTAGCTATATCTTTTAATAAAAGTGTTTTACCGGTTTTGGGCTGGGCCACAATCATTCCCCTTTGTCCCTTTCCGATAGGTGAAAATAAATCTACCACACGGGTAGAAAGAGTAGCTCCTGTTCCTGCCAACTTAAATTTTTCTTCCGGAAATAATGGGGTCAAATGTTCAAAAGAAACCCTGTCTCTTACAAAAGCTGGTTCTCTTCCATTGATCTCTATGATTTTAACCAGTGGGAAAAATTTCTCTCCTTCTTTTGGTGGACGCACTTCTCCGGTAACTGTATCCCCGGTTTTAAGTCCGAAAAGTTTTATCTGGGAAGGGGAGACATACACATCATCAGGAGAAGATAAATAATTAAAATCAGAAGAACGTAAAAACCCATATCCATCCTGGGTAATTTCCAAAACACCTTCTGTGCTTATAATCCCTTCAAACTCATAATCAGCAGAACGGTATTTATTCCCGTTATTCTGTTGTCTGTAATCATTTTTATTAGGAGTTTTCTGTTTTTGAAAATTATTTTTTTCCTCTTCTTCAGGGAACTTCCTTTCTTCTTTAATATCAATACCTGTTGTCGTTTTTTGGAAATGGGTACTTCCTGCACTTTTTCTCAGAATTATTTGAGGTCTTCTGGGGATGGTTGCTTCTTTAAAATCATCCTCCTCCTCTCCAACCAACACTTCTTCAGGTTTCTTCTCTTCTTTTCTTTCTTCTGTATGAACTTTTTCCATTTTAGTGGTTTCTTTTTCTGAAAAAGAAATTTCTTTTTGACTTTTTAATGGTATTCTTTTCCTTTGTCTTTTTTCCACAACAGGTTCTGAAGGGGATGTAGATTCTGCCAGCTCATCACTTTGAATTGTTTTATTCTGATGGGCTAAAATGTTTTCTATTAGTTCTGTTTTTTTTAATCCGGAACTTTTTATTTCTAATTTTTCGGCAAGGACCTGCAAGTCAGCTACCTTCATTGCTTTTAGCTTTTGCTCTTCAAACATAAGTATGTTTACTAAAAATGATTACTAAAATTTGATTTTTATGTGATAAAAATATTGATTAAATTATTTTATGGAAATAAAGTAGTAAACTTCATGAAAGTATTACTTTAATTACATTCAGTAGATTATGAGGCAATATTACAAAATATTTTAATAAGATACTAATTTTTTTTAAATTTGCATTCTAATTTTTATTTGTTTTGATTCAAAGAATTCAAAGTTTATATCTTACAATAATCGGAATTATAGGAATGGCTGTCGGATATTTGACCGATTTTATTCCTGATGACTGGATTGATATGGTTCTTTTTTTCGGTATTGGAGGATTAGCATTTATTTCTCTTTTCTGTTTTAATAACAGAGGAGCCCAAAAGAAAATTAATTATTTTAATATAATTATCAACGTAGTGTTAATTGGTTTTATGGTTTATGCTCTGCTAAACTCGCCTGGAGGAGATTTTTCTCCTGAGAAAGGTGTTGAGTTTCTCGTTCCGGTTCTGCTGATTATTCTGCTTGCCATAGCAAATAAGTACATTAATAAGGACGAAAAACTTATAAAATCTGTGGATAGATTCCGGTAAAACAATAACAACATTTAATGAGTGCCAAGAGTCATTTCAAAAAGAAATGACTCTTATTTTTGTATTAAATAAAAAATAATAAGTGGCAAGGACGAACAGGCTTCTATCCAGAAACGAGTATAAAAATGAGTTTCCTTCTTATGCATAAACAGTATCAAAATAATAGCCAGCAAACAGGCTAAATTCCATGAAAGAACAAAATCCGTT
The DNA here is from genome assembly GCA_031552575.1 of Apibacter sp. GTDB lineage: Bacteria > Bacteroidota > Bacteroidia > Flavobacteriales > Weeksellaceae > Apibacter. The sequence goes on from JAVBMH010000001.1 coordinate 149,250, forward strand.
TTCATAGGAAAAATATAAAAAAATAATAATCCGGAACTCACCAGACAAAGACAGGCCAATTGCCTGCCTTTTTCCACACCTAAAACTCTCGGAATGGTTTGTATGGAATCCCGTTCCATATCCGATATATCAAACGGAATCGTGATTCCTATAATAAAAAGGAAAATACTTAAAAATTCCCCGAATGAGAAAACAAAAGTATTTCCCACTTTTAAAACAAAACAGGTCCAGACAAAAGAAATAACGAAAATTTTTAGTACAGAGATATTTCTAAACCTGACAACCAAAAAACTGGAATTATACAGGATTACAAAAATGCTCAGAAACAATAAACTCGACAACTGTTCCCAACTATTTTCCTTCCACAATAAATAACCTGAACATGCTGTTCCTGTTAAAAACAAAATCCCCTGGATTTTGCGAAAAAGATTCCTGTTGTTCCAGGATGCATGAAAATCAATAAAATTATAGGCCGCCAATGTGCAGAAAAAGACAATAAAAATCCGGTTATAATCCACCGATTTATGCAATAATCCAAAAAAAAGACATAAACAAGACATCATCACAGAAACCCAAAGCTGAGTTTCCAATATATATTTTTCAATCAGATTTTTCACGTCATGAAGCGGAGTTACTTACTAATCCTTTTCGGATTATTTTTTACAAAGGCATTCCATCCGGTATAGGATTTCTTCTCCCCGGATGATTGTGTTCCACTATTTAGAAAATGACACACTGCTAATGCCAGTCCATCCGACGCATCCAGATATTGGGTAGGAAATTCTTTCAGGTTTAGCAACGTCTTTAGCATTCCCGCCACCTGTTCTTTCGAAGCATTTCCGTTCCCGGTAATAGCCATTTTTACTTTTTTGGGAAGATATTCCGTAATTGGGATTTCCCGTAACAATCCGGCCGCCATAGCAACTCCCTGAGCTCTTCCCAGTTTAAGCATGGACTGAACATTTTTTGCATAAAAGGGTTCTTCTATAGCCAGTTCATCTGGGTGGTAAGTATCAATAAGAGAAAGTGTTTTTTCAAATATTTTTTTGAGTTTCAATGCATGGGAATCTAACTTATGCAGAATCAGCTCATCAATGCAAAGTAAAGACATTTTCTTTCCAGTAACACTGATTACTCCATATCCCATCACGTTCGTACCAGGATCAATGCCTATGATAATTCTTTCTGTCAAAATCTTATTATTCTTTTATGCTCTTTAAATAGGCTTCCCATCCTGCTTGTTGATATTTTCTTGCTTCTCCTTCCGGATTGGAAGAAGCGTAAATTCCCCTCCCAACAATAATGAAATCCGTATGATAATCCGCAAATACTTTTTCCGGAGTATTAAATTGCTGTCCTTTAGAATCTCCGGTAGAAGTCATATTCACGCCCGGAGTAAATAATAACAAAGACGAAGGTATTTTGGATTGTGCCACACAACCGATTACATTGGCTGCCTTACCAGAAATTTTCATCGCTTTTGTTTTATAATTTTCATCAGTCAATGTTCCTTTAGACGACATTTCCACGATGGTAATCACTCCTGTTTTCTCCCCGAAAACCTTTAAACTTTCTTCTCCGGCAATTACATGGGAAGTAATCAAGTCTGCCCAATCAGAGATCTTGTAAATTCCTTTTTCAAATTGTAGTTGCTGTGTATTTCCAATATCTCCGAATTTCCGGTCTTCAAACAATAAAAAATTTTTCCTTTGAGCTATTTCCTTCAGTTCGGAAATATAAGCATCGGAAAAATCGGAAATGATATCTGTGTGAAGTTTTACAGCAACTATATGATCTCCTGTTTTTTTCGCTAACTCTAAAACTTCTTTGGTGGTCGTAACATCTAGTGAAGCAATCAGATTGGATTTTTTATGTAAAGATATCTCAATAAGTTTTTTAGTAACCGGATGGGTTTGAAGCTGTGCTTTTTCTTCATATTTTACTCTCGGAGTTCCTGAAACTTTAACTACCGGTTTTTCCTTAAGGAAATCTTTTATTCTGACAACTTCCTGCTCACTCAATAATCCGTGTTTATGTAAAATATCAATTACTTCCCCGATTTGAAAAAGAGTATGAACCGTATATCCGTTGCTTTTTAACAGTTCTATTCCGCCCTGTCCCCGGTCCAGAACCACAACCATGTCTTTTACTTTCAAACCTTCTTTTTCTACTTCTTCTATGGTTTCAACTAAACTTTTTCCACTGGTAATCACATCTTCCACCAACACACAAGTCTGTCCTTCAGAAAAAATTCCTTCTAGCATTTTCTTGGTTCCGTATCCTTTGCTCTCCTTCCTTTTTACTATCAGCGGAATTCCGGATTCCAACGACATGGCCGTAGCCATAGGCAAAGCAGCATAAGGAACTCCGCAGATCAATTCATATTGGGAACCTTTCAATAGGTTCAAAAGATGAGAAGATAATTCCTTTAACAATTCCGGACTGGAAGCCAACGGCCGTAAATCCACATAAAAAGGAGATTGTATTCCGCTTTTAAGGGTGAAATTCCCGAATTTAATAATCCCAAATTTATAGGCTTTCAGCAAAAATTCTTCTTTATTGATCATTTTTTGTTTCGTTTAAGCAAAGATAACAAAATAAGTTTTCAGGAAAAGGGCAATATTTCTTACAATATAAAAAACAAAAAAGGGGGAATTCTTAAATGTCCCCCTTTTTCATCTTCCTTATAATTTGTTTATTTTCCTTCTTTTTGGAACTCTATTACCTGGAATCCTTTTTTATCAGCAAATGCTTTTTGTACCTTGTCAATCTGATCATTCTGTTTATCCAATAACCCTTCCATAGCATCTAACTGCTCTACCGCTTTTTCCAGTTGATCCTTTGATAATTTATCCCTTTCAGCTACAAAACCATCCATAGATTTTTTTATCAATTCCACATAAGCAACACTGGCTTTTTTGAATTCTTCCCCGTCAGAAGGAATTTCCAATCCTTTCATTCTTTCCAGTCGGTCGCCCATCACTTTTGCGGCATCTCTTGCCCCTTTCGACAACCCGCTTAAATCTCCGGTTTCGTTGTTGTAATACTGTTTCACCATAGAATAAAACCTTTCATATTCACTGTCCGCAGAATTCAGGCTCCCTATCAGATCATCATTATACTTGACCGGGTCCGGACCGCAGGAAATCAGAGCAAATACTAAAAATAACAATAAAATTCCTATTAATTTTCTCATAGCACTATTAATTTTAGCCAAATATAATAAAATAATTCAGTGTTTTGTTTATAACAATAACTATTTCTAATTCAATAAAAAATATCCTTATTTTGAATAGTAATTCCCAAAAAATATCAATACTAAAATCAGGCTAAAAACAGAATTTTTCTTTTCAACAAAAATAAGTACATTTGTGAATTATGCAGAACCGATGGCTAATTCTACCTCAACCAGACCATACCAAGGCACAAAAACTGGCTGAAGAATTAGGATTTCCTGTTCAAATCACCCATTTGTTACTCCAACGAAACATTGACTCCTTTGAGAAAGTACGGGATTTTTTTAAGCCTTCCCTGGAACATCTTCATGATCCTTTCTTAATGAAAGACATGGATATTGCGGTTAACCGGATTATAAAAGCAATGGAAAACAGGGAGAAAATTCTGGTTTATGGTGATTATGATGTGGACGGAACTACCTCCGTGGCCATGATGTATTTATTTATTTCTTCTCTTTACGAAAATACCGGTTATTACATTCCCGACCGATATGAAGAAGGATATGGAATTTCTTATGCCGGAGTGGATTATGCTTTTGAAAATGGTTTTTCTTTGGTTATTTCTCTGGATTGCGGAATAAAAGAAGCCGGAAAAGTTTCCTATGCCAAGGAAAAAGGGATTGATTTTATTATCTGCGACCATCATTTACCCGATGAAATTATTCCCGAAGCCGTTGCCATACTTGACCCTCAACGTCCCGACTGTGAATATCCTTATAAATTTCTGAGCGGTTGCGGAGTTGGATTCAAACTTATTCAGGCCTTATCCTTAAAACTGCAAATCCCTTTTGAAAAAATATATCCTTTTTTAGATTTGGTTGCTATAAGCATTGCCGCAGATATCGTTCCGGTTACCGGAGAAAATCGTATTCTTACTACATTCGGACTAAAACAACTGATTGAAAATCCACGCGTTGGATTAAAAGTCTTTATTCCCAAAGAAACCCGGGAAACCTTTTCCGTAAACAATGTAGTATTCGGAATTGCCCCGAAAATAAATGCTGCCGGAAGAATCAGCCATGCAAGGAATGCGGTGGAGCTTCTGATCGCTCAAAACGATATTGAAGCACGGAAAATATATTCCCAAATCAACGAGCTCAATAATGAACGGCGAGAACTCGATGCCAACATTACCTCGGAAGCCATACAGGAAATTATCCGCACCGGACAAATCAAAACTTATTCCACCGTGGTTTTCAACCGGAACTGGCACAAAGGGGTGATTGGAATTGTGGCTGCGCGATTGATTGAAGAATACTACCGTCCGACCTTGGTTTTCACCGAAGGAAAAAACAAAGATCTAGTTGCTTCCGCAAGAAGTGTGGTCGGATTCGATATTTACAAAGCACTAGAAGCCTCTTCCGAATATTTGGATCAATTCGGCGGACATATGTACGCAGCAGGACTTTCCTTAAAAAAAGAGAACTTTCTTCCTTTCAAGGAAAAATTTGAATCGATAGTAAAACAAACCATTAAAGACAATCAACGAACTCCGACCATAGAAATTGATGAGGAAATTTTCCTCGACTTAATAAACAGCCGATTCTTTAAACTAATCAAATACTTTGAACCTTTTGGTCCCGGAAATATGCATCCGGTCTTTCTGGCAAAAAATGTTTATTTTGGAGGAAATTACACCCTGATGGGAAAAGATAAATCCCATCTGAAAATGATGGTTTTCCAAAATGATATTAGAAATTCCTTTGAGGCCATCGCTTTTAAAATGGGACATTTACTTCCTAAATTTGAAAAATATTCCTTTGACATGGTTTTCACTCTTTATGAAAATTACTGGCAGGGAAAAACCTTTTACCAACTACAAATCCGCGATGTTAAATTCCACGAAAATTAACATATAATTTAAAACATGAAAACAGGCTTGTTTTTCGGATCATTCAATCCCATTCACATCGGGCATTTAATTATCGCCAATTTCATTGTAGAAAATTCGGAACTGGATAAAATCTGGTTTGTGGTAACCCCACAAAATCCTTTCAAAAAGAAATCCACTCTACTCGATGACCATCATCGGTTGGAAATGGTAAATCTGGCCATTCAGAAATATCCCAAATTTCAATTATCCAATATTGAATTTTCCCTTCCCCAACCTTCTTATACCATAGACACCTTGGTTTCCCTACAAGAAAAATACCCCAATCATGAATTTGTTCTGATCATGGGAAAAGACAACCTTATCACTTTCCACAAATGGAAAAACTATGAACAAATTCTGAAATACTACAAAATTTTTGTTTATCCGCGGATAACCGAAATTCCGGAAAGTGAAATGATTGCTCATCCGAATATTTCAGAAGTTTCCTCTCCTATTATCGAAATTTCTTCCACTACTATCCGCCAAATGATTAAAGAAAACAAAAACGTTCGTCCCATGCTTCCACCTGAAGTCTTTGACTACATCGACGGAAGTAATCTATACAAATAATCACTCTTTTTTCGTACCTTTGCAAACTGCTTTGGATTAGTTTTTACATGATGACAGAAAAAAACACAGATTTGGAATTGGGACTATCACTTCCCATTATGGAGCATTTTTACACCATACAAGGAGAAGGACGACATACCGGAACGGCTGCTTATTTTATCCGTATTGGAGGATGCGATGTAGGCTGTCATTGGTGCGATGTAAAAGAAAGCTGGGATCCGGACATTCATCCTGTAAGTAAAGTGGACGAAATTGCTAAGATTGCTGCTTCACATGCAAAAACTATTGTTCTGACCGGAGGAGAACCTTTAATGTGGAATTTAACTCCATTAACCCAACAACTAAAAGAACTGGGCTGCACCATTCATATAGAAACTTCCGGAGCTTATCAACTTAACGGACAGATAGACTGGATTTGCCTTTCCCCTAAAAAAACTTCTCTTCCTACCGAAGAAATTTACGGGCAGGCACATGAACTTAAAATCATCATTTACAACCAACACGATTTTATTTTCGCAGAAGAACAAGCTTCCAAAGTAAACAAGAACGCTGTTCTTTTTTTACAATCTGAATGGAGCAGTCGTGAAAAAATGACCCCGAAAATCATTGAGTATGTAATGAAAAGTCCCAAATGGCGCATTTCTCTGCAAACTCACAAGTATCTGAACATTCCTTAATTTTCAGTAAATCTGCATAAAACAGCGCCTCTTTTTCTTATTAGAAAAGATAAAAACAAGAAAAATTAATACATATTTATTTTTTTAGTATATTTATCTCCTTAATAAAAACCACAAATTCATGTCTGAAAAAATTGATTTTACCAAGATGTCCGTTCAGCTTGACAAGAAGTTCATTTCAAAAAACGAAGAAACAAAAAATTTCGAAAAGGATGGAATATCCATGAAAGGGCAATATTCTTATGAAGATATAAAAAACAGCCAGCTTCCCGATTTTTCTTCCGGAATCCCTCCTTACCTGCGAGGTCCTTATGCAACCATGTATGTGCAGAAACCCTGGACTATCCGTCAGTATGCAGGATTTTCCACTGCTGAAGAATCCAATGCCTTTTATAGAAGAAATCTGGCAGCCGGACAAAAAGGTCTTTCCGTTGCTTTTGACCTGGCTACACACCGTGGTTATGACTCAGACCACGAACGTGTAATCGGGGATGTAGGAAAAGCCGGAGTTGCTATTGATTCCATTGAGGATATGAAAATATTATTCAAAGACATTCCTTTGGATGAAATTTCCGTATCCATGACTATGAACGGAGCAGTTCTTCCCATCCTGGCATTTTATATTGCTGCTGCTGAAGAACAAGGAGTAAAACAGGAGCAACTCAGTGGAACCATCCAAAACGATATTTTAAAAGAATTCATGGTAAGGAATACCTACATTTATCCACCCACTCCTTCCATGAAAATTATTGCTGACATTTTCGAATACACATCCAAATACATCCCAAAATTTAACTCTATCTCTATTTCGGGTTACCATATGCAGGAAGCAGGAGCTACTCCTGTACTGGAAATGGCTTATACGTTGGCTGATGGGATGGAATATGTACGAACCGGAATAAAAGCCGGACTGGAAGTGGATAAATTCGCCCCACGACTTTCTTTTTTCTGGGCCATCGGAATGAACCACTTCATGGAAATAGCCAAGTTACGTGCAGCAAGAGTATTGTGGGCAAAACTGATGCAGGAATTCAATCCTAAAAACAATAAATCTCTAGCGTTACGAACTCACTGCCAGACTTCTGGGTGGAGCTTAACAGAACAGGAACCTTTCAACAATGTGACCAGAACAGCTATTGAAGCTCTGGCAGCTGCTTTGGGAGGAACTCAGTCTTTACACACCAATGCTTTAGATGAAGCTATCGCATTACCAACCGATTATTCAGCAAGAATAGCACGAAATACTCAGTTAATTCTTCAATATGAAACTGAAGTCTGTCGGGTTGCCGACCCAACTGGTGGATCTTATCTGATAGAATCTCTTACTCAGGAGATGATCAACAAAGCTTGGGAATACATTCAGGAAGTAGAAAAAGAAGGAGGAATGACTAAAGCTATTGAAGCCGGAATTCCGAAAATGAGAATTGAAGAAGCTTCCGCTATAAAACAAGCCAATATTGACAATGGCAAAGATATCATTATCGGAGTGAACGGATTTAAATCCAAACAAAAACAAAATGAGTTGGAAATTCTGGAAATCGATAATACCGAAGTACGTAAAAAACAAATTGAACGATTACACAAAATAAAATCCGAAAGAAATAATGATGCAGTAAAAGATATACTTTCCCAACTTACAGCTGCTGCCCAAAGCGGAAAAGGAAACCTTTTGGAACTTTCCGTTGAAGCTGCAAAAAGAAGAGCAACGTTAGGGGAAATATCCGATGCTCTGGAAGTGATCTTCGGAAGATACAAAGCAAAAATTCAAACCATTCAAGGAGTATATGCCATGAATAGCCAAAACAACGATTTCAAAGAAGCTAAAAAATTAGCCGATAAATTCGCAGAAGAAGAAGGAAGACGGCCACGAATCATGGTGGCAAAAATGGGACAAGACGGTCACGACCGCGGAGCAAAAGTAGTAGCTACCGCTTATGCCGATATGGGATTTGATGTGGATGTAGCTCCTTTATTCCAGACTCCAGCCGAAGTAGCCAAACAAGCAGTGGAAAATGACGTTCACGTTTTAGGGGTTTCTTCTCTGGCTGCTGGGCATAAAACCCTAGTTCCTCAGGTAGTGGAAGAACTGAAAAAACTGGATCGTGAAGATATAATCATTGTTGTGGGAGGAGTGATTCCGCAACAAGATTATGATTTCTTATATGCCAACGGTGCCGATGAGATCTTTGGACCGGGAACCAATTTACAGGTTGCCGCTACCCGGATTTTAAACCGATTATTGGAAACGGTTTAAATAAAAAATAATAACCCTAAGCCGGAATTTTTAAAATTCCGGCTTTACACATATCTCTATCCCCCTGATTAATAGATAAAAAGCCAATCTATGCTTTTTCAAAAAACATGACAAATATCATGTATAAATTTTTCTTATTCTAAGATAAAAAAGAGTAATACTGTGCTAATATTCAATCATTTTAATAGTAAGTAAATTTACAAAATAAAAAAATCTAATAAAAAAACTAAAAATTATGTCCTTAGTAGGTAAAAAATTTCCAAACATTTCAGTGGATGCGATGGATCACATGGGTGATGATTTAAAAATTAATGTTTTTGAAGAAGCAACCAAAAAGAACAAAAAAGTATTGTTGTTTTGGTATCCGAAAGATTTTACTTTCGTTTGTCCTACCGAATTACACGCCTTTCAGGAAGCTCTTCCTGAGTTTGATAAAAGAAACACTATTGTTATAGGTGCTTCCTGTGACACTAATGAAGTACACTTTGCCTGGTTGAACACACCAAAAGACAATGGTGGAATCGAAGGGGTAACTTATCCTATTTTAGCAGATACTACCCGTAATCTGGCAAATATTTTGGGAATACTGGATATCCATTCTTCTTCTTATGATGAAGATTTTGATACAGTAGTTGTAGAAGGTTCGAATGTAGCTTACCGGGCAACATTCTTAGTAGATGAAGAAGGAAAAGTATTCCATGAAAGTGTTAACGATATGCCAGTAGGAAGAAATGTTCATGAATATATAAGACTAATTGATGCTTATGCTCATGTTCAGAAATTCGGAGAAGTTTGTCCTGCAAACTGGGAAGAAGGAAAAGACGCAATGAACGCTGACCGAAAAGGAGTTGCAGAATATTTAGCTTCTCACTAATCTTAAACTTTAAAAAAGAAATGATAAAAGAATTAGAACAAGACAATCTACAAGAAATTGTCCAAAACGATCCTGTTGTTTTAGTGCAATATTCCGCTTCGTGGTGTGGAAACTGCCGGATCATGAAACCTAAATTCAAAAAATTAGCCGGAGAAAATGAGAATGCTTCTTTTGTGATTGTTGATGCGGAAAAATTTCCGGAGTCCAGAAAATTGGCGAATGTAACCAATCTTCCGACTTTCGCCGCTTTCAAAGACGGAAAGTTAATTAACCAGATACAAACCAACAAAATAGAACCTTTACAGGAATTAGTAAATGAAGTTACCCGTAATTAAACACCTGGTTCAGTTCATTGAAGATAATGACGAAGATTATCTCAATGAAACGATTGAAACATTGGAGAACTTAACCGAAGCTCCCGGTTTAAAAGACGAAGAACTGGATGTAATCGGGGAACTGATTTCCAACATGTACGGAGCCATCGAAGTCAATAAAATGATAAAAGAGGGCATGGAAAAGAAAAATGCTCTAAATGCCTTTATGAAAAGGGTTTTAGGCGCCATAGATAAATAATCCTTTATATTAAACAATTTCAACTTTCCCCACAGAATTTTCTGTGGGGAATTTTTTATTTAAAAATCAGATATTCTGACAAATATTATTTTTATATTTCATCCTGAAATCGTAGTTTTGCACACTAAAATATTAAATTCAGAATAAATGGCTATTCTTGGACAGATTAGAAAGAGAAACGGATTATTAATCGGCTTTGTGGCTGTTGCTTTACTTTTATTTTTATTAGGTGGAATCGATTGGAGTAAACTGGGGAGAAAAGATCCTAACGTATTCGGGAAAGTAAACGGAGAAGCGATTACCCGTCAGGAATATAATGACCAGTTACATTTTTTAAATTCGCAGTATCAGGGGCAATATCCGGACAATATGTTGCAAGGACAGGTTTGGAATTCCTTAGTACAAAATAAACTGATTGAACAAAAATTCAATGAGGCCGGTTTCATCCTTACCGATAAAATGATCTGGGACATGGCAAAAACTTCACCCATATTTGCCAACAATCCACAATTCAAAGATAAGAACGGAAATTTAAACGTTCAGTTAATTCAGGATGAATTCCAGAAAATGGAAGATGAACAAAACAATTCTCCTGAATTCAGACAATATTATCAAACCATGATGACTTTGAAAAAGAATTTCGGTTATCAGGCAATGGCTAAACAATATTTCGGAGCTTATTCAACCGGAATGCTGACTAATGGTAAAGAACTGGATATTTTAGCACAAAATCAGGTAAGTGTTGCCAATATTGACTATATAAAAATCGATTACAGCACTTATCAAAAACAACATCCGGTTACCGTAACCGATGACGATTTAAAAGCTTATATAGAAAAACATAAATCATTATTCAAAATTGATGAAAACAGAACACTGGATTATGTGTTTTTCTCAGGAAAACCTACAGCTTCTGATGAAAAGGCATCTTTGGCTTCCTTAAATTCTTTACTGTCAAGTTCTGTAATTGAAGGAGACACCATTCAGGCCTTCGGTTCTGTAAAAAATGATTCTCTTTATATCAGTGAATTAAATGTAGCACAAATTGCTGACAGGCCTTTTATTGCTCAATACAGATATGAAAAACAACTACCTCAACCTATTCAGGAATGGGTGAAATCTGCTTCCGTAGGACAAATTTCCTCTCCATACAAAGACGGTAATTACTATGTTCTTTCAAAATTGTTAGGAAAGAAAACCTCAGACTCTGTTAAAGCTCAAAATATTTTGATCTCCTACACCGGAGCCAATGCACAGATACAACTTAAAGCACCAAGAAATAAAGAACAGGCAAAAAAACAAGCAGAAGATTTAGTTGCTCAATTAACAGCTAATCCTTCCGACTTTATGAAATTAGCCGCTCAATTCTCTGATGATCCAGGACTTGCAGAAAATAAAGGAGAAATAGCATTGACTACTTCCCAGAATTTCCCTGGTCCTTACAAAGCTTTGCAAAACTTTCTGGAAACATTTCCGACAGGAAAATTCGGAGTAGTGGAAACTCCTCAGGGATATCTGGTTCTTAATGTAAAAGAAAGAAAACCGGATGCTACAGTTTACAAACTGGCAGATCTGGCAAAAGAAATAAAATCATCCGAAGCTACTATTGAACTGGCACGAAAACAATCCAACAGCTTTATTCAGTCCATTCAGGGAAAATCTTCCAAAGAATTCCAGGATATTGCTAAAAAATCCCAATACAGACCTTTACAACAAACCGGAATATTACGTTTTGGTTCTTCACTGCAAGGATTGGGAACAGACAAGGATGACGAAATCATAACCTGGGCTTTTGATCCGAAAAGAAAATTAGGTGACAGTGAAATGTTCACAACCAGTGATCAAAGTTATGTAGTAGTGAGAGTTTCTTCTTTGTTTAACAAAGGATTAGCTGATCCTTCCTTAGTAAGAAAAGATATTGAACCGATTGTACGAAATGAAAAATTAGGAAAAGCTATTGCAGAAAAAATAAATGCTTCCCAAAAATCATTAGATCAATTAGCAGCAGAATACAAAACGACCAAAAGTTCTGCCTCACTTAATTTTGACAATCCTTCCCTATCCGGAGCGTTTGAACCTAAAGTGGGAGGTGCTGCCTTCGGAATAAAACCAAATACCGTTTCCAAAGCTATTGAAGGGAAAACCGGAGTATATGTAATTGTTACCAAATCCATAACTAAAGGACAAATTGGGGATAAAAAACAATTGAAAAACAGCTTAATGAACCAATATGCTCAACAAATGCCGTCTGTATTCCTTAGAACTCTATATCAGGAATCTAACATAGACGACTACAGAGGAGAAATATTTGACAAACAACAGAAAAAATAAAACAACAAATAATTTCACATAAACAAAAAACCATCTTTTTAAAGATGGTTTTTTGTTTATAATATATTTTCTAATAATTATTTATTCAGCAGCTGAGCTGCTTCCTTAGCAAAATAAGTGGAAATCAGGCTTGCTCCGGCCCGTTTTATACAAGTCAGACTTTCAATAATGATCTTATCATTATCTAGCCATCCGTTTTGAGCCGCTGCTTTTATCATGGCATATTCTCCGCTTACCTGATAAACGGAAATAGGCACATCCACCAACTCATTCAGTTTGGAAACGATATCTAAATATGGAAGTCCTGGCTTTACCATAATCATATCCGCACCTTCCTCTATATCTTTCAATGCTTCGTTAATTGCCTCACGACTGTTGGCGTAATCCATCTGGTAGGTTTTCTTATCTCCAAATCCCGGAGCGCTGTCTAATGCATCCCGGAACGGACCATAAAAAGAGCTGGCATATTTAGCCGTATAACTCATGATTCCTACATCGTGGAATCCGTTTTCTTCCAATGCTTCCCGGATAGCCGCCACTCTTCCATCCATCATATCGCTGGGAGCAATAAAATCTGCTCCTGCTTCCGCATGACTCAGACTCATCTTTACCAACGCTTCTACTGTAACATCGTTCAGGATTTTTCCGTCTTCCACAATTCCATCATGACCGTAAACGGAATACGGATCTAAGGCTACATCCGGCATAATAACCATTTCCGGAACGGCATCCTTGATCGCCCGGATAGTTTGCTGCATCAATCCGTTTTTGTTCCAGGCTTCTTTTCCTGTATTATCTTTTAATTTGTCATCTACTTTTACATACAGATTTACTGCTTTAATCCCCAACGACCATAATTCTTTTACTTCTTTAATTGTTAAATCCAACGATCTTCTGTAAATTCCCGGCATGGAAGCGATTTCTTCTTTTTTGTTTTCTCCCTCCATGATAAAAATAGGAAGCATAAAATCATTTGTAGTAAGTGTGGTTTCCCTTACCAGATCTCTGATAGACTGATTCGCTCTCAGTCTTCTGTTTCTGCTATAAAGTATCATTTTTTTAGTTAGTATTTATATTTAAACAATTTGTTTACATTTTAATTCCGCTCCGGTCTGCAAAATATTCTGCAAATCTTCGTATTTCATCTGCCACATCTTCTTCATCTGTAGCTCTTTGATAAGAATCTCCTAAAGAAACAAAAACCTGATGAAAAAATCGTTTCATTTCATCTACCGGCATCTCCTTTGTCCAAAGATCTATCCGCAACGCTTCCTTTGTTTTATCGTCCCAAACGGATAATAAAACCGCATTGGTTTCCGCTCCTATTATTCCTCCGTCGGGAGCAGCCCATACCATTTTTTCAGGAATGTGATTCTCGTCGAGTTGTATGTTGAAGTTAATTTCTGTTTCTTTCATCTTATTTTTTCGTTGGTGTTTCCTGTTCTATTTCTTGTGGTTTGTATTTGGATTTAGCAAATATTTCTTCGTGATTCGGATTTTTGATGAAATCCTGTAAGGTTACTTTCGGATTTTCTTCCAGATATTTCCGGCAAATCTGCCAACCTACCCAGTTACCAATCTGTCCCGGACTTTTTGCATCTGCTTCATTGTAGAATTTGGAAAAAGGTGCTACGGATAAAAAGCGGTCACCTAAAGAAACATCATCACTAAAAACATAATTGTTTTGTATAAAGAAATTCCAGATTTCAAATTCATTGGATCTTGCCCAACTTATTTGTTCTTTTGTATATCCTATTTTATATTGGTCTTCCACTTCCGGAAGAAAGGCGTCCTGTAATATCAGTCCTTTCCCCTGATAGATCATTTGGGAAACAAAAGACTGGGTAGTAAGTTCTTTGGAAATCCAACCCTGAGTATCAATTATAACTTTCGCCACCTTAGATGGTAAATATTTCTGGTCCATATTCACCTGAAGATAGCGGTCGATCTTCATCATGTCATAATATTTATTTCCATACCCCAAAAAACAATCGGTAGCAATAAACAAATAATTCTGAGTGGGAATATAGGTAACCGGAGCCAGATTATCCTGCGCGAAAGAGGAATATAAAAAAACCTTCGGCTCTTTAAATTCCGGATAGTAATATTTGATATGTCTGAACAAATTGCTCAGATCATTTTTGATTTTCTCGTTATTAATCTTTTGCTTTATCTGAGCATAGATGTTTTGCTCTGTAGTATCTCTTCTTTGTTTTTCGTAGCCTTCATCAGGGAAATTGACATCCAGATAAAAAGGATATTTTTTCCGGAACTCAGAAACTAGAAGCTGTAAATTGTAAAAGTCCTGGGAAATATCTGTTACTTCGACGTTCACCCCTATTCCGCTTACATCAACATTCCATCTTTCGCTCTTATTCTGATCTTTATTTTTCTTAGAACAACCTATTATTAATGCAAATACCAGTAAATATTTGAGAATCTTCATTATTTTTACAAAAAATATACTATACAAAGGTACAATATTATGCGAACAACAGAAGTAATTTCTCACATTGTTACATGGCTGGATGATTATGTTACCCAATCGGGGATGAAAGGATTTGTAGTAGGAGTTTCCGGAGGAATTGACTCTGCGGTGGTTTCCCTGCTGACTGCAAAAACAGGAAAACCGGTATTATTACTTGAAATGCCTATTCATCAACCGCCAGAACAAGTAACCCGAGCTCAGGAACATATAAAAAAACTGGCTCAGGATTTCCCGAATGTGATTGGAAAAAAGGTAGACCTTACGGAATCTTTTGAGGTATTGAAAAACGATCTGCAAATAGACGAAACCAACAAAAACAATAATATTTCCTTAGCTAATGCCCGTTCGCGCCTGCGAATGATTGCACTTTATTATTATGCCGGGCTGAATGGATATCTGGTAACAGGAACCGGAAATAAAATAGAGGATTTCGGGGTGGGATTCTTTACCAAATACGGAGACGGCGGAGTGGACATAAGCCCTATTGCCAACCTACTTAAAAGTCAGGTGTATGAACTGGCGAAAGAATTGGATGTTTCGGAAGATATTCAGATAGCGGAACCTACGGACGGACTCTGGACGGATAACCGCTCAGATGAAGACCAGATGGGAGCTACTTATCCGGAACTGGAATGGGCCATGAGCGTTCATGAAACTCATAAAGCTTCAGATTTTTCCGGAAGGGAACGGGAAGTTTTTGAAATTTATGATCGGTTAAATAAACTGGCACAACACAAAATGAACCCGATTCCGATTTGTAAAATTCCTGAGGAGTTGTTGGGATGAAGCAACTTACCAATATAATACCGAATAAATGAAGTCTCAAATTTCTAAAGTTACTACATAATAAATTTTATTTAGTTTAGACAATTCAAAATATTATAAAACTATTCTACTGCTATATATTGTCTTAATAATTTTCTACCTTCATTAGAAAGATCATTTACTTTGTCTTGTTCTTCTTTTCTAAGTTTTATAGATATCGCTATTCTATCATGGGCATAGTCTGAGTCTTCTTTAATTTTTAATGATTTCTCTAAATATTCTATCGCATCAGAATAAAATCCCTTATTTTTAAGAATGTTTCCAATATTTGAAATGATCCAACTTTGTTTTTCCTCTGCTAATTCATTAGCTTTCTTACACGCAGTCATTGCCTCATCATACAAGTCCAAATCAACACAACAATTACTATAATACCCCCAATAAGTTGGATTTTTAGGGAACTCCGAGATCAATGAACTCAAAAAATATAGTGCAATAGAATTTTCATTCAATTTTGTGGAAATCAATGCGTAATTATATCGCAATTTCTCATTATTCGGATAGTTTAAATAAGTTTTATGTATAACATTTCTGGCCTTTTCAAAATCTTTTTGATTTTTATATAGTTCTATTATTTCAAGCGTAATATCTACATTGTTTTCTGGAGATTTAGATAATAAAAATTCCAAAGCTTTTTCTTCGTCATTTTCTTTTTTATAATATTCTGCCAAAAGATTAACAAACGGTTCTTCTCCAAATTTTGTGATAGCTTTAGTAATAATTTCAAATGATTTATCAATATAATCTTCCCATAAATAGATTCTTGCCACTCCTTTATATACAATAATATTTGATTCATATTCTTTCAATAAATCATTTATATTTTCTACTCCAGATAACTCATTATTTTTAAATTGGCAATATGCTACCCAAACTTTTTTTTCAACTATTGTATCCAGATCCGACTCATTTTCGATTTGTTTTTCTAATAATTCCTTAGCTTCTGAATATTTGTGATCAATAAAAAGTTGCACCCAATCATTAGCATCTTTATTGAAAATTTCCTTTTTTTCAGGAATCTCTGAAACATCTTCATTATTTACAATAATACCTTGTTTTTTAATTATTTGCCTAATTTGATGACAAACGGGACCAGTGGCAGCTTGTAAGCTTTTATCTTCTCTATTAGGATCATATTTACCTGGAGTTATTCCAATTAAATCTGTTGGTAAATGTAATTCTGTATCAGATGGTATAACAAAGAATACCCTCCCTCTTCCTAGTTTTCCTATAAATAATCCAAACTCAAATAAAACATTATCTCGAATAACATTTTTACTTTCATCTCGAATAATAGAAATATCATCTTGACTAAAGACAAATATTCCAAAATCAGATCTTTCAAGAACTTCAAGTAAAGATTCAATAGTTGTTCTAGATAATTCAAACACCCCTTGGTCCCAAACCGTAACTTCTGCATCATGGGTTAAATTTTGCTGAATAGAATAAGCCACACTTAACCCTTCAACAGATGAACCTATAAATATCTTTGGTTTCATATACTTTTATTTTTCATAACACACAAATATATTCATTTTTTCACCAATGAGATAAATGATTTTAAGTTATAACCATATTTATAAACCATTCTATATCTCCCTTTCAAATTTTACATTCTCAAAAATATCTTCTCTCCCCCATTTTTTCTCCCAAAAATCTTTCAATTTCCTGTAAATTCTTATTTTTGCCATAGAAATTAAAACTCGAATATGGGACGCGCATTTGAATATAGAAAAGCTTCAAAAATGGCCAGATGGGACAAAATGGCTAAACAATTCAGTCGTATCGGAAAGGAAATTGCCATTGCGGTTAAGGCCGGAGGCCCAAATCCTGAGTCCAATCCGGCACTTCGTCGTTGTCTGCTTAATGCCAAAGGAGTCAATATGCCGAAAGACAACGTGGAACGTGCTATTAAAAAAGCTTCCGGAGCAGATGCCGAACAATATGATGAAATTACGTATGAAGGATACGGTCCCGGAGGAATTGCCATATTTTTGGAATGTACCACTAATAACCCAACCCGAACCGTAGCCAATGTTCGGGCGATATTCAATAAATTCGACGGAAACCTGGGAAAAAACGGAGAGTTAACTTTTATCTTCGACCGCAAAGGGATTTTCACTTTGGATAAATCAAGCATTGCCATGAATTGGGACGATTTTGAACTGGAAATGATTGATGCCGGAGCGGAAGAAGTGGAAGCTGACGACGATGAAATAATTATCACCAGTTCTTTTGAGGATTTCGGTTCCATGAACCATAAATTTGAGGAATTGAAAATTGAGCCTAAAAGTGCAGAACTGCAAAGACTTCCCAATACTACTAAAGCTTTGCCATTAGATCAGTCACAAATTATCCTGAAAATGCTGGAAAAATTTGAAGATGATGACGATGTGCAGCATGTTTTCCATAATATGGAAATTACGGAAGAACTTCAAAACGCGATGTAAGTAAGAAGTCAGATGTAAGAAGTAAAAAGAGGGTTAATGACTTTTAAAGGAAATTAGATTTTCTTTCTTCTAAATTCTTTTTTCTAACTTCTAACTTGAGTTACGATTTCCTATCAAACTTGGCAAGGGATTTTTCCACCCAAATGGTGGCAAAAGGAAAAAAGGCGGACATGAGAGCAAATACAAAATCTTCATCATCCCATTTATAGAGTTTTCTTGCAAAGACTGCCAAAATCAGATATCCGGTAAAGAAAACTCCATGAATAATTCCTGCCGGAATCATTAAAATCGTATTCTGAAAGGAATATTTCAGCGGCATGGCAATAAAGAAAAGAAGAACACAGCTTGCACATTCTGCATAACAGAATATTTTAAACCATTTATCTAATTTTTTATCATCCATATGCTTTTATTTTTAATACTTCCTACAAATATAAAAATATTGTGCAGACAAATCTAACTATCAATTTATAATAATTATTGCTACTTTTGTTGCTTTAACCTTGTAAAAACGCTTAGCAAAACTTTTACCTGAAATGACTTTGGCTGAATCTTTAGAAAACACATTGAAAACTCTTCCTGAAAATGTAACTCTGGTTGCTGTTTCTAAAACCCGAACGGTAGAAGAAATACGGGAAATGTATAAAGCCGGACAAAAGGATTTCGGGGAAAACAAGGTTCAGGAACTTACCCAAAAACAAGCTGTTTTACCTCAGGATATCCGGTGGCATCAAATCGGGCATTTGCAAAAGAACAAAGTGAAATATATTGCTCCTTTTGTACATTTGATTCATTCGGTTGACAGTGAAGATTTATTGGAAGTGATAGAAAAAGAAGCAGTGAAAAATAATAGAACCATCTCAATTCTATTGCAAATAAAAATTGCGCAGGAAGAAACCAAATATGGTTTGTCTTTTGATGAGGCTTTGTTATTCCTGAATGAGAAAAAAGCCGGAAAATTTCCTCATGTTTCTATTAACGGACTTATGGGAATGGCTTCTTTCACGGATAATCAAGAACAGGTAGAAAAAGAATTTTCTTCTCTTCAACAATTTTATCTTCAACACAAGGAAGAATTTAACCTCAGCATTTTATCTATGGGAATGTCGGACGATTATCCTATTGCTATTGAATGCGGAAGCACGATGGTGCGAATCGGGACTAAACTTTTCGGAGAAAGGAATTATACTATCTGATCATCAATCGGAACCGTTTGCCAAGCAATTTCCTTTACTGTATTGTCTTTGCTGAATAAATAATCTATTCGTCCGAGCAACAAACCTGCCCAACCCACCTGATTCAACAATACTTCTTTTCCGTCTTTATTGGTATATTTTTCCGGTTTTTCAAAAAAGGTATGAGTATGTCCTCCTAAAACCAAATCAATATTGGAAGTTTGTTCACAAAGTTTGATGTCACAGACTTTGTCGGGCTGTTCGGGATATTTGTATCCTATATGGGAAAGGCAAATAACCAAATCGCATTTCTTTTCCTTTTTTAACATGGTGGCTCTGTCCTGAGCTATTTCAATAGGGTCCAGATATACCGTTTCCTGATAACTGGTTTTCTCTACCAATCCTTTCAGTTCTACTCCTACACCGAATACTCCTATTCTGATTCCTCCTTTTTCTATGATCTTGTGATCTTTCGTAAGTCCATCCAAAATGGTATTGGTAAAATCGTAATTGGAACAAAGGAAGTCAAATTTTGCATGTGGAAGTTGTTTTTTGAATCCTTCCAGTCCGTTGTCAAATTCATGGTTTCCCATCGTAGATGCTTCATATCCCATTTTAGACATGAGTTTGAATTCCAGTTCGCCTCCGAAATAATTAAAATACGGAGTTCCCTGAAAAACATCTCCCGAATCAACTAACAATACATTGGATTCCTGTTGCCGGATTTGGTCTATCAAAGAAGCCCGTCGGGCAAATCCTCCCTGATTCGGATTTTTGGAATAACTTGGAGGAAATGGTTCAATCCGGCTATGTTGGTCGTTGGTATGTAGTATAGTTAATTTTTTATCGGAACCTAAAATAGTAGAAGCAAACCCTAAATTCGGAAGGCTTAATGCCGCTCCTGCCACGGCAGTTGTTTTTATAAAATCTCTTCTTTTCATAAATCCTTTTTTAGTTGGTAAAGATTAATCTTTCTCCGGGACTGTCCGGCAATACTATGTATTTCCCCATTTGTTCAATCAGCATATCCCGTAATTTAACACCCAAAACAACCGTTTGATCAGATTGAGTGAAAAAGTCCATTCTATCTCCTCCGTTCATCAGATAATCAATGGTAACCACCCAGTAATTTTTAGCAGGATCAAACGGTTTTCCTCCTATTTCTGCTGAATATAACCGGTTGTTTTTATATACGATTTTTGCTCCTGCCAACGGATGCCCTTTCTTTTCTTTTACCAGATATTCGAACATTTGATTCATCTGAGAGCCGTTCAATCGGACAAAAACCAATTCATTTTCAAAAGGTGATACTTCAAATATAGTTCCTACTGTCACCGTTCCTTTAGGAATTATAGTTCTTACTCCTCCGATATTTAATAAACAAAATTCCGGTTCGGTTATTTTGTTTTGCTGTGCATATTTTTTTGCAAAATCAAGAGTCAGATCTGCTAACAGATTTCCTTCGTTGCTGGAATATCCTGTTTTGGTGAAATCTTCTTTTGCATAGGTAACTGGAGAGTCCATAATGGAATCAATTCTTTTTTTATAGGGTTCTATTTCTTTTACATAGGCCGGAGCATCCGACAGTGATGAATCTATTACTTTATTCGGGTATAGGGTATGGGTTTCCTGTAATTGAGCCGTTTTACAACTAAACAATAATAGTATCAAACTGCCCAATAAGGCTAAATTTTTTAATGTTTTCATAGTTTTTGCAGTAATACAAATTAATTTTTCAAAATTAGTAATTATTCTACGGACTAATCTCCTTTTTTCTTAAAAAGAAATGATTATAAATCTTATCTTTGTACCCTTATTATGTTTATTATTATAACCGTTTAACCAATGAAAATCCTTATTACCGGAACCGCCGGATTTATCGGATACCATCTTGTAGAAGCTCTGATCAAAAGAGGGGAAGAAATAGTAGGACTGGACAACATTAATGATTATTATGATGTCAATGTGAAGTACGGAAGATTAAAAAACTGCGGTTTTTCGGAATCAGATATACACTATAATCAACTCATCAAAAGTTCCAAATATCCTACTCTTTCCTTTATAAAATTAAATCTGGAGGATAAGGAAAACCTGGGAAAGTTATTCGAACAGGAAAAGTTCGATCAGGTTATCAACCTTGCTGCTCAGGCAGGAGTACGATATTCATTAGTAAACCCTCAAGCCTATATTGATTCCAATATTGTAGGTTTTTTGAATATTCTGGAATGTTGCCGGCATCACCAAATCAAGCATTTAACTTATGCAAGCAGTTCCAGTGTTTACGGACTAAACGAAAAACAACCTTTTTCTACCAAAGATAATATTGACCATCCGGTAAGTTTGTATGCGGCAAGTAAGAAAAGTAATGAATTGATGGCTCATACATACAGTCATTTGTTTGGAATTCCTACTACCGGATTGCGGTTCTTTACGGTATATGGTCCGTGGGGAAGGCCGGATATGGCTTTGTTTATTTTTACTAAAGCTATATTGGAAAATAAACCGATTGATGTGTATAACTACGGAAAAATGCAGCGGGATTTTACGTATATATCTGATATTGTTCAGGGTATCATAAAAGTAAACGATAATCCTCCTGCCGGAAACAAGAACTGGAATCCTAAAAATCCGGATCCTTCTTCATCCGTAGCGCCTTATAAAGTTTACAATATAGGAAACAGCAAACCGGTGGAATTGATGCATTTTATAGAAACGATTGAGGAAGAACTGGGCAAAGAAGCAACTAAGGATTTACTCCCTATTCAGCCTGGAGATGTTCCGGCTACTTTTGCAGATGTTTCGGATTTGGTTGAAGACTTGAGTTATCAGCCACAGACTTCCGTTAAAGAAGGAATAAGAAACTTTATTAGCTGGTACAGAGATTTTTATCATATTTAATCATTATATAACTTATTGTAAATGACTTTTTCTCCTGATAATACAAGAATAACCATCATAGGGCTCGGATATGTAGGAATGCCGCTGGCCCTGGAGTTTGCAAAAAGATACAAGGTGGTGGGGTTCGATATTTCTCCAGAAAGGATTTCACAACTGAATAATTCCCTGGATATAACACGGGAAGTATCTGCAGAAGAAATTTCCGATGTTCTGGTAAAATCCGTTGATGAACTTGAAAATAGAAACGGTTTTTTCGCCACTAATGATATAGAAAATATAAAAAACTCAACGGTATATATTATCACTGTTCCTACTCCGGTTGATTCTACCAACCGTCCAGATCTTAGACCTTTGATCTCTGCTAGTACCACAGTGGGAAAAGTAATCGGAAAAGGAGATATTGTTGTTTATGAATCCACTACTTATCCCGGATGTACGGAAGAAGAATGTATTCCTATCGTTGAAAAAATATCCGGATTAACTTATAATAAGGATTTCTTCGCCGGATATTCTCCGGAAAGAATAAATCCGGGTGATAAAGTTAATACTTTAACTCATATAAAGAAAGTTACTTCCGGTTCTACACCTGAAGTTGCAGAATATGTAGATCGACTTTACAGTTCCATCATTACAGCCGGAACCTATAAAACCAGCAGTATAAAGGTGGCAGAATCGGCAAAAGTAATTGAAAATGCTCAACGGGATATTAATATTGCTTTTGTGAACGAACTGGCCAAGATATTCAACTTAATGGATATTGATACTACTGAAGTATTGGAAGCTGCGGGAACTAAATGGAATTTTCTTCCTTTTAGGCCTGGATTGGTAGGAGGGCACTGCATCGGGGTAGATCCTTATTATCTGGCACAAAAGGCTATGGAAATTGGATATCATTCCGAAATTATCCTTGCAGGAAGGCGATTAAACGACTCCATGTCTGCTTATATTGCTTCAGAAGTAATCAAGTTAATGATAAAAAAAGATATTATCATTAATAATTCTTCCATTCTTATTCTGGGAATCACCTTTAAGGAAAATTGTCCTGATGTGCGGAATACGAAAGTAGTGGATATTGTGAAATCTCTGAAAGAGTATGATGTGAACATTTCCATTTGCGATTCGTTGGCTGACCCTAAAGAGGTACAACATGAATACGGTTTGGAAATATGTAATCAGATTCCAACTTCCCAAAAATTTGATGCTGTGATTCTTGCAGTTCCTCACAAAGAATTCAAGGATATAACTATTAAGGATTATCTTAAGGAAAATGCTCTTGTGTATGACTGCAAATCTTTCTTAGATAAAAATATTGTAGATTCCCGATTATAAGTTGATTATGGATTATCCGTTAATTACTGTTTCCATTCCTGTTTACAACTGTGAAAAATATGTTGAGCGGAGTATTAATTCTGTTTTAAGTCAAACTTATCCCAATATTGAGATTTTACTGGTAGATGATAAGGGAAAGGATCATAGTCTGGAAGTTATTAAACGCGTGCAATCTCAATACCCGGAAAAAATACGGATTATTGAGCATGAGGAAAACCAAGGGTTATCCATTGTACGGAATACCGGAATTGATAATGCTAAAGGTGAATATCTTTTTTTCCTGGACGGAGATGATGAAATTACTCCGGTTTGCATAGAACATTTATATACTCTGCTTCAAGAAACAAAAGCTACTCTTGCGGTGGCAAAAATGCTTGCAAAAGATACTTTTAAAAACACGGAATACGGGATTTTTTCCTTCCCTAAGGATATAAAACCATTAACCAGTAATGATACTATTTTAGAATATTTTTGTAAGGGAACATGGCCGGTGAGCGCCTGTAATAAGTTATTTAAGATTGATTTTTTTCGAGAAAATAAAATCTACTTTACGAAAGGTTTGTTCTCCCAAGATGAATTATGGTCATTCCATACTGCTTTAAAGTTAGACAGTATTGCTTTTCTGGATGAATTTACGTACTGGTATTACCTTCATGGAGAATCTATTGTTTTTAATAAAAAGAAAATCAATTTTGAGAATCATCAAACCATTGTAGAATATTTCACCAAGGCATATAATGAGGGATCTTCTCAGCAAAAAAAATCAATTTTAAATCATATTATCCAGTTTAAGGAAACAACATTGATTATGCAGTGGAAGTTCATGAAAAATGATCCTGATTACTGGAAGCAGAATTATTCCCGTTTAAAAAAAGCTCCTTCTCTATCTGTTTCAGATTATTTTTCTTCTTTATATTCTAAAGAAACTAAAAAAAGGAATTTTTTTCAAAATTTACCTGTTAATCTTGGATATAAGTTATTTAAATGGCGATTTGAAAGGGGATAAATAAAATGTCTCCGTATCTCTTTTTTCTATTAATGATGTAGAAAAAACAGGCATTTAATCAAGTATTTCAATTTATCCGTAGTGTCCCAATGTTCACATTCTTCATGAACTGAAAAGTATTGAAACATGATTTTCCAGGATAACTTCTCCTGGTTTAAAAAATATCTCAAAACTCTTTGTTTGGATATATTTTGCAAAAATCCTGAATTAAACGGACAATTTTTTTCTTCATTGTATGCGATTAATTCTTTTACCCACGAAGTGAATGGTTTAATATCCTGAAATAGTTTTATAGGCTGGTGTTTTAAAAAGATTTCCACCCATTTTTCTTTATATAATGAAGAATCCGGATTTACTAATTTAGATAATACTTTGTAATGAATCTTTTTTGAGGCATTCCATTGCTCTTCGTTCTTTTTGATCTTGCCTTCTTCTGCAACAAATGATGCCTGATTTCCTGTTATCCGGTAAAAATATAATGGCTCAGGAATGGTTATAAATTTTCCCTGACAATCTAATATTCGGGTGAAAAGTTCATAATCTTCCGAAAATTTTAAACTTTCATCGTAATAGAGATTATTTTCTTTCAGGAATGAAGTTCGAAACATGGAAGCGGGATGGGCTACGGGACAACCTAATAATTGCTGATCTTTTATTTCATCATTTTGTATTGGAAATTTTATTACTTGATTCTGCAATCCGAAACATTGTAAATAGGTGGAACAGACTGCTATCTCCGGATGGGATTCCATTACACTGACTTGTTTTTCTATTTTGTCGGGAACGTAATAGTCATCACTATCTAAAAGAGCAATATACTTTCCTGTTGCATTTTTTATTCCTATGTTCCGAGAACTGGCCGGTCCTGAATTTTTCTCTTTCTGAATTAGTTTAATTCGGGAATTTTGAGGAAATTTTGTTTGTATTACCTCTACTGTATTATCTGTAGATTTATCATCAATAATTAATATTTCAATGTGGGAATAGGTCTGATTTACTAAGCTGTTTATTCCTTTTTCTATGAAATCTTGTGTGTTATAAGTCGGAATTATTATTGAAACTAATGGTAAATCCATTTTTAATTTGAATTAGATATTTAAAATATTTCAACAAGTTTTCAAAGCTAAAAACAAAATGCTTTTTATGATAAGAAAGCTTTTTTTTGTTTTTCTGAAATTTCTTTATTAGCTAATATTACTTTTGTTTTTATTTTTATAAGTCTTTTAAATTGATTATAAATCCGCTTGATAGATGTTCTGTCAAAAAATATTAATGCCCTGAATAAATTAGCTAATAACAAACGATATTCTACCACTTTTCGGTTTCCTTTCAACAATGGATTGGAAATATCTAATATAATTTTTCTTTCGTATTTTATTAATGTATCATCAAAATAAATGTGTGGTGGTCTTTCCTCCCGATCATGATATATTTTTGCTGCTGGAACTACTCCTATTTTTAAATTATGGTAAAGTACTCTGTGTACATAATTATCATCTTCTCCATAGTGAAAAAAGGTAGGGCTAAATCCTCCGATATTTAGAATGGTATTTTTTGGCAACAGCCAGGCAGCTGCAGGAACAAATTTAAATTGCAAAAGTGTTCCCTCATCAAAATCATGTAAATAGAGGGTAGAATAAAGTTTACGGCTTATTCTGGGATCAATGCAGTTATAAAAACCCTGATCTATAAGGTTCCCCTGTCCATTCATATGTAGCGGACTCAAAATTCCATATTGTGGATTTTTCAAACTGTTCTCAACGAGTATTTCTACGGTTCTTTTTTCTGTCCAGGCATCTTGGTTCAACAGGAAGAAAAATTCTCCTCCTCTTTTTAAAGCTTTTTCTATTCCAATATTGTTTGCCTGTCCGAATCCTTGATTGGTTTCATTTTTTATTAATTCTACTGATGGATAGTTTTGCTCTATAAATTCAACACTTCCATCTGTGGAAACGTTATCAACAGCTATTATATTGATTTTTACACTAGATTCCAATAAAGAATTGAAACATTTCTGTATCCAATCTCTCTTCAATCCATTATATATGACAATTATGGCAAAAATATTTTGCATTATCGAATTTTAATGTTGCTGACTTTAAAGTTAATTTTTTTATTTTCTTAGTAAAAAGTCGAATATAGAAACTATTTTGTTCCCTATTTTATATCTTTTGCTATTATATATTTTCAGGTAATTATTTTTATATTTTTCTATTTCAGAATTCAGCTTGTGAAAATTGCCTATGTGTTTAATGAAAAAACGGGTATGTTTATTGGCTAAATAGGTGTATAAAAACTCCTTTTTCTCTTCTGATATTGAGCGAACCATTGAATTATTTTTTATTCTGTAATAAAAACAGATTTGATTGATTTTATGTACTTCTCCTCCGCTCTCCAGTAATGAAATCCAAAAATCCCAATCTTCCAGTCCATAAATCATCTTTTCATCATAACCCCCTATTGTTTCCCAATCTTTTCGTTTAAAAAATGCTGTACAATAAATCACATTTTTATGGGCAAGGATTTCTATTGAATAATCAGGCAATGACCAGAAACCTGTTTCTTCTCCAAATTTTTCAGCATTTCCATAAATTAATTTGATGTTTTTTTTGTTAAATTCTTTTGATGCTAATTCCAGATAGTTGGTTGAGATATAGTCATCTGCATCTAATGGTAAAATCCATTCTCCTTTGGCTATTTTTATACCTTCATTCCGTGCAGAGCTTAATCCTCCATTTTGTTTTTTTAAGTAGTTAAACTTAGTGTTTTTTTTTATCCATTCTAAGGCGATTTCTTCTGTATTATCGGGAGAACCGTCATTTACAATAATACATTCCCAGTTAGTATAGGTTTGATCTAATACGGATTGTAAGGCTTCGGATAAATACTGAGCCTGATTGTAGCAAGGAACGATTATTGATATTAATGGTTCTTTCATTTATATAATAATTTGTTTTTCAGATTATAAAGTTTATAGGATATTCTATATTTTAAAAACAAATACAATCCTTTGCTTTTTCCTTTATAATTTTTATATGCCTGAATTATCTTGTCAGAAATTCTATTTTGTCTGTATAACTCTGTAATATTATTCAATATTATTTTGGAATATTTGCCTTCAGTATCATGATAAATCTTGATTCTTACTACTTCTTCTTCTAAATCTATCCTCTTGGTTATATTACCGGAATGTTGTCTATAAAGCCCTAATACTTCATTTATATAATCAATCTTATGGTTTTTAGCTATCCGTAACCAATATTCATAGTCTTCAATAATAAAATCGGGATTAAAATTTCCGATTTTATTAAAAATTTCTGCCCGGAACATTGCTGTAAGGGCCAAAATCATATTATTTTTAAAAAGAATGTCTTGAAGGCGATTCCTGTCAAAGTTAAAATTGTTTGTAAATATGATTTTTCCCAACTTATCATTTTCATCAATAAACCTGGCATTGGAATAAACCATTGCATAATCTTCGGGCAAAGAGTTCAATCTGTTATAACTTTGTTCTAATAACTCTGGTAACATCACATCGTCTGCTGCAATGATTTTAATAAAGTCTCCTTTTGCTAAAAGTATGCATTCATTCAGGGTTCTGCAAAATCCTGCATTTTTTGAATGAAATACTTTTTTCGCTTCAATATTTTTATTATTCAACCAATCATTAATAACTTCAGTAGAACTATCCGGTGAGGCATCATCCGCTACTATTAATTCCCAGTTTTTATATGTTTGTTGTAATAAACTATTCAAGCATTTTGTCACATAGTGAGAGTGGTTATAACTAACAATAATAACAGAAATTACCGGTTTTTCCATATTTAAAACTGACTTATTTTTTCTACTATTTCTATTAGTTCATCCTGATTCATAACAGAACTCATTGGCAAACTCAAGACTTCTTCATGTATTTTTTCTGTTACAGGAAATGATAATGAATTATATTCTGAATAGGCTTTTTGTTTATGTGGTGGTATAGGGTAATGGATTAATGTCTGGATTCCATTATCAGCTAAGTATTTTTGTAACTCATCTCGTTTAGAGGTTCTGATTACAAATAAATGCCACACATGATTTTTATTTTCCAAGCAATTTTCTACAAGAGGCAATTGAACTTTTGGATTGTTTATATTCTTTAAATAAAAATCTGCTACTTCTCTTCGTCTTTGGTTTTCTTTATCTATATACTTTAGTTTAACATCCAAGACAACTGCCTGTATTTCATCTAATCGACTATTTAATCCCTGATACTCGTTCACATATTTCTGCCGTGATCCATAATTTGCCAGAGCTCTGATTGTTTGGCCCAAAGCATTGTCATTAGTGGTAACTGCCCCTGCGTCACCTAAAGCCCCTAAATTTTTCCCTGGATAAAAACTAAAGCCTGCAGCATCTCCCAAATTTCCTGTTTTAATTTTGTCCCATTCTGCTCCGATAGCCTGAGCATTATCTTCAACTATTTTTAAATTATATTTTTGTGCTAACTTTTTTAATTCCTCTGAAAAAACAACCTGTCCATATAAATGCACAATCATGATTGCCTTAGTTCTGGAAGTGATTTTCTCTTCTATTTTGGAAATATCAATATTAAAGGTTTGTGGATCAGGTTCTACAAATACGGGGATTAAATCATTGTCGGATATAGCAAGTACTGAAGCTATATAAGTATTCGCCGGAACTATTACTTCATCTCCTGATTCTATGACACCTAATTCTTTATACGCTTTAAAAATCAACCGGAGTGCATCTAATCCATTGGCTACTCCTATTGCATTTTTAGATCCTATATAAGTGGCTAAATTAGTTTCAAGACTTTTAACTTCCTCTCCTAATAAATACCACCCTGAATGAAAAACTTTTATTAGTTTCTCTTCAATTTCCTGCTGATATTGAAGGTTTATTTTTTGTATGTCTAAGAATTTTATCATATTTTTTCTATCTTCCCTTCTTTTGTAATAGTTCCTTTTTGAACGGCGGGATTCCCGTACCAGACAGTATATGGAGGAATATTTTTGGTAACTACACTTCCTGCTCCAATAAATGCGTATTCTCCTACAGTGTTTCCTGCTATTATGGTTGAATTAGCTCCTATAGATACTCCTTTTTTTATATGCGTTTTTTGAAATTTTTCAGGATATACTTTAGATCTGGGAACTAAATCATTAGTAAAAGTCACATTAGGACCAATAAAAACATCATCTTCAATAGTGACACCATCCCAAACCTGAACTCCTGATTTGATGGTAACATTATCTCCTATTATTACTTCGTTTTCTATAAAAACATTAAAATTGATATTACAATTCTTTCCTATAATTGCATTTTTTAAAATAACACAATATTGCCAAATCTGAGTATTTTCTCCTATCTGTTGTGTCTGAACTTCTGCTGTAGAATGAATTTTAATCATTTTTTAAGTTTCTTAAACTCACTATAATCTCTAATGTAATCATCTTCTGTATAAAACATAGATGCCAGACATAATAAAACTGCATTATGAGAAAATTTAATGTCTCTCCAAATTTTTCCTGGTATGTATAATCCTTTTTCAGGAGACTCTAAAACAAATGTTTCTTTATTTCCCTGAATGTCTTCAGTCGTAAATTCAATAATCCCTGAAACAGCAAAAATGACTTGCTCTAATTCTTTATGTGCATGTCCTCCCCTCTGTACATCATGAGGGGTGAAATAGGTCCAATATACTCTCTTTATTTCAAAAGGAATATTTTTTATTTCTTCAGCAACAGTTATGTAGCCTAAGGATGAGGAGCCTATTTTAGAAAATTCTATTATAACGGGTTTTTCCATCTTTCTAACTTATAAAATCATTAGAAAAGTCTAAACTGGGTCTTATAATCCCTGGTAAAATATTAGAGTTTGATCCAGTACTTTCATTTAGTATTTCAAACTGAATTATCTCATCTTGTGCATATAAAAGGTATCTTTGATCTTCTCCGAATA
Source organism: Apibacter sp. (assembly GCA_031552575.1). Taxonomy (GTDB): domain Bacteria; phylum Bacteroidota; class Bacteroidia; order Flavobacteriales; family Weeksellaceae; genus Apibacter. The sequence continues at coordinate 179,773 of JAVBMH010000001.1, forward strand.
TTAACTTAAATTTGTAATTCCCTGCATTAAGTAAATTAGGTGGAATTATTCCTCTAACTACATAAATTCCTCTTCTTGAATCTTTATTCGGAGTAATTAATTCTCCTACATGGAAAATAGATATTTCATCTGAATTTTTTAATTCAAGAGTGGCATCTAAACTTATATTTGGTTTATAATTATAAAATGTTAATTCGAATTTCACTCCTGAGGAAATGGTTAAATAACTTCCAATAACCGGATCTACAGAAAATTTTAATATTCTAATGTTCTGATTTCCTGGAGCTTTTTCAAGATCTCCTTCATGTTCAAAATAAGAAGAAATATCAGAAGATTTTTGATAATATTCTACGGAATCCAATGCTCCTCCTAAATAGAAAACACTTCCATTCTGCATAACTACTCCTGTTGTACATAGTTGTTTCACCGCAGCCATATTATGACTTACAAATAACACAGTTCTTCCATCATTTACGCTTACGTCTTTCATTTTTCCGAGACATTTCTTTTGAAATTCTACATCTCCTACGGCTAATACTTCATCAACTACTAAAATTTCAGGCTCTAAATGGGCGGCTACGGCAAATGCTAAACGAACATACATTCCTGATGAATATCTTTTAACTGGAGTATCGATATATCTTTCCACTCCTGAAAAGTCTACTATTTCATCAAATTTGGATCGAATTTCTTTTTTGGTCATTCCTAAAATAGCTCCATTTAAAAAGATATTTTCTCGTCCTGTAAGCTCCGGATGGAATCCGGTCCCTACTTCCAATAAAGAGGCTATTCTTCCATTTATTTTGATGGAGCCTGTTGTTGGAGATGTTGTTTTTGATAATATTTTTAATAGGGTTGATTTTCCTGCTCCATTTCTCCCTATAATTCCTAACACTTCCCCTTGTCTCACTTCAAAATCAATATCTTTCAGTGCCCAAACGTATTCTGAACTTCCTTTAAAGGTTCTATCATTAGTTTCTCCTATTTTAGTAAAGGGGTCCCCTTTTCCTGTAGCCTTCCACCACCACCTTTTTAAATCCTGCTGTAAGGTTCCTGTTCCTACTTGTCCTAATCTATATAATTTTGATAGGTTTTCTATTTTTATCGCTGCACTCATAATTAATGCCAGATTGTAATATAAAATATTTTTTTAATTAATTATCTTTATAAAAATCACTAATGATATTTACCTTCTATTAATGATATATTCTCTGCTATTTCCTGGATTGCTTCAACATTACAAGGATTTCCATAAACGTGAACCAGAAGGATGGCTGTTGTCTGGGGAGTTATTGCTGCTTCTATTTTACTGGAATCTATATTTAAATAGTTAGGTTCAACATCAACAAATATAGGTTTAATGTTATTCCACCATAATGAATGTGTAGTTGCTACAAAGCTATAGGGTGTTGTAATAACTTCTCCTGTAATTTTTAATACTTGCAAGGCCGTTATAAGTGCAAGCGTTCCGTTAGAAAACAATGAAATATATTTAACGCCTAAATAGTTAGCAAGTTCTTCTTCTAATTGTTGGTGAAATGGCCCACCATTTGTCAGCCATTTGTTATCCCAAATTTTTTTTAAATACTCATTAAATTCCTCTAAAGGTGGTAAGTGAGGTCTTGTAACTGGTATTATGTTATTCATATTAATTTTATGTGTAAATATTAAAATCCAATATGCAATTTACTATATATTGCTTATATTCTTATTTTTATTTATTAGGGTTATTTATTTAAACCGTATCCATAAAACTTCGTTCTACTTTATTGAAGATCACTATACCAAAAAACATACTACATAGAGCAAATACTGTACTGTATAATAATCCACTCCAACTCAACATTCCATCCCCTAAAAAAGCATATTTAAATGCTTCTATAATAGGAGATAGTGGATTTATCATAGCTACCCAATGAAATTTTTCCGGAAGTTTTTTATAAATCATTGAAATCGGATATATGATAGGGGTAGCATACATAAAGAGTGATACTCCAAATGAAAGCAGATAGGATAGATCCCGATATTTGGTTGTCATTGAGCTAATAATCATTCCTAATCCTAATCCTATGCCTGCCATGATGAGTAATAAAAATGGTAATAATAAAATTGTCCAATTAGGATGTACTTCTGTTCCTTTAATTAAATAATAAAATAAAAACACTAGAAATAGGGCAAATTGAATTCCAAATTTCAACAGGTTTCCTACAACTATGGATAATGGCATTACTAGCCTGGGAAAATATACTTTTCCAAAGATAGAGGCATTATCCCTGAAAACATTGGATGATCCTGTTAAACAATCCTGAAAGTAATTCCACATGGTCAACCCTGCTAAATAAAACAATATATTAGGCACAGAACCTGTTTGTATTCCTGCTATTCCACCAAAAACAACAGCGAACATTATGGAAGTTAAAATAGGGTTAATAAAGAACCACAAAGGCCCTAATATAGTTTGTTTGTAGTTGGCAACAAAATTTCTTCTTACCATCAAAAACAGTAAATCTCTATACCTCCATACTTCTTTTAATTTAAGGTCAAATAATTTATGTCTAGTACTAATTTCTTCTGTCCAATGCTGTGTTTTATCCATTTATAAAATACTAATGTTTATAATAAGTAATATTTTTCAGATATTCTCCATATCCGCTTTTGCCATATTTGTCAGCAATTTCATGTAGTTTTTCTCTGGCAATAAAACCTCTTTTATAAGCAGTCTCTTCAATGCATCCTATTTTTATTCCTTGTCTTTTTTCAATTACCCGGATATATTCTGTTGCATCATGAAGGGAATCAAAAGTCCCTGTATCTAGCCATGCTGTTCCTCTGTCCATAACTCCTACTTCCAGCTCTCCTTTTTCAAGATACACTTTGTTGACATCGGTAATTTCATATTCTCCTCTTACTGAGGGAGCTAAGTTCTTGGCTATTTCTACTACCTGATTGTCATAGAAATATAATCCCGGAACTGCATAATTGGATTTCGGATTTTTAGGTTTTTCTTCTATTGATATGGCTTTCATGTCATCATCAAATTCAACTACTCCATATCTTTCCGGATCGTTGACATGATAGGCGAAAACTATGGCTCCTTTGGGATGAGTTTTTTCTCTTAATAATTTACCTAATCCTGCTCCATAAAAAATATTATCTCCTAATATCAGGGCTACTGAATCTTTTCCTATAAAGTCTTCTCCTATTACAAAGGCTTGTGCCAGTCCGTTAGGTTCATTTTGTACAGCATATGTTAAATTACATCCAAAATCGGCACCATTCCCTAATAATTTTTTGAATCCTTCCTGGTCATGTGGAGTAGTAATGATTAATATATCTCTTATTTCTGCTTCCATCAGAACAGATAAAGGATAATAAATCATTGGTTTGTCATAAACAGGCATAAGTTGTTTACTTACCGCTATAGTTAATGGATATAATCGGGTTCCCGATCCTCCGGCTAGTATGATCCCTTTCATTTTAATGCAAATGTATTAAAAATAGTATTGTAATCTGACATATCTGTATTTTGTTTGTTTTCCACAATTTGTACAGATATAGGTTTTTCTTTTTCCTGAATTACACAAATTTTCCCATACACCTTGTTTTTAGTATCATCTGCTTCATAATTTGTGATTAGTGCATCATATTTTCCTAATTTGGATTTTTTGTTTTCATCCAAAACTTTAAAGTTGACTTTCTGGTAAAAGAATTTCAATTGTTTTATCTGATTGGCTAAAATCGAATCTGAAGATTGTTTTTGATTTAAAATCCCTATTGCCATTGTGCTTTCTACTTTGTAATTAGAGTATTTATCTAACTCCAGAAATCTTCCGTCTTTATTCGTATAATCTTGTTTAACTTTCCATCCTTCAGGCAAGTTGAAAGATATTCCTTCTTTCTGATAGGTTTCAATGGACAGTTCTTTTTTAGTTTCCTCCTTTTGAGAACAGGAAAAAGTTAAAAATAATACTGAAAACAATAATATAATTCTTTTCATAATCAAGTTATTTAAGGTCATATTGTCCTTCATAATATTTTTGATATGCTCCACTGGTTACATGTTGTAACCATTCCTGATTGTCCAAATACCAATCTATAGTTTTTTCCAAGCCTTCTTCAAAGGTAACTGAAGGTTTCCATCCCAATTCTTTATTGACTTTTGTTGCATCAATGGCATAGCGTAAATCATGGCCCGGGCGGTCTTTAATAAATGTTATCAGCTTGGCACTTTCTCCTTCTGTCCTGTTCAACTTTTTATCCATTAGTTTACACAACAAATGAACCAAATCTATATTTTTCCATTCATTAAATCCTCCTATGTTATAATTTTCTTTATTTTTTCCTTCGTGAAATACCAAATCTATAGCTATAGCATGATCTATCACAAATAACCAGTCACGGGTATATTTTCCATCTCCATAAATAGGCAATGGCTTATTGTTAATGATATTATGAATCATCAACGGAATTAATTTCTCTGGAAAATGATTAGGCCCATAATTATTGGAACAATTGGTAATTACTATGGGTAAATTATAGGTATCTGCATAGGCTCTTACAAAATGATCGGAAGATGCTTTGGACGCTGAATAAGGGGAGTGTGGATCATAACTAGTTTCTTCCGTAAAAAATCCCGTTTCTCCCAAAGCTCCGTAAACTTCATCTGTGGAAACATGATGAAATCGTTTCCCTTCCCAATTATCTTTCCAGATATTTTTGGCTGCATTCAAAAGATTAACAGTTCCTATCACATTGGTTTTCACAAATTCCAATGGGGAAGTGATGGAACGGTCTACATGAGATTCTGCTGCAAGATGAATAACTCCATCTGGTTGGAAATTACTGAATATTTGATTTATTTGTTGTTCGTATGTAATATCTGCCTTCACAAACTGATAATTAGGAAGATGTTCTATATCATTCAGATTTTCCAGATTACCTGCATAAGTTAGGGCATCCAGATTTAAAATTTGATAATCCGGATATTGGGTTACGAATCTTCTTACCACATGCGAACCTATAAATCCGGCCCCACCGGTAATTATAATTTTTTTCATATTCTATCCTTTTATCAGTTTTCTTCCTATGCTTTTATAATAAAAACCATAATCTGCTAATTCATTCAGATCATATAAATTTCTTCCATCAAAAATGGCTTTGTTTTTCATTTTTTCTTCCAGTTTGCTGAAATGCGGATTCCTGAATTCTCCCCATTCGGTGGCAATAATTAAGGCTTCTGCTCCCTCTACGCATTCATACATATTTTCTGCATAAGAGATTTTGTCTCCCAACAGTTTTTTTACGTTTTCTGCGGCTATGGAATCATAGGCTTTTATTTTTGCTCCTTTTTCCAATAGTTTTTCAATGATTTCCAGGGAAGATGCTTCTCTTATATCATCTGTATTTTCTTTGAAGGCTAATCCCCAGATGGCAATCTGTTTATCTTTCAGGGTTCCTAAATATTTTTCTACTTCGGGAACCAAAATGGTCTTTTGTTTCTGGTTAATTTTCTCTACTGCTTCTAAAATTTCAAAGTTATATCCTACTTCTTTTCCGCTTTTCACCAATGCTTTTACATCTTTCGGAAAACAACTTCCTCCATATCCTATTCCTGGAAATAAAAATCGATTTCCTATTCTTTCATCGGAACCCATTCCCAATCTCACTTTATCTACATCTGCTCCTACTTTTTCACAATAATTTGCCACTTCATTCATGAATGTGATTTTAGTAGCTAAAAAAGAGTTGGATGCATATTTGGTTAATTCCGAGGATTTTTCATCCATTTTTATGAGTTTAGCTCCGGCATTGGTTAAAGGAAGATAAATTCTGTCCATAATTTCAAATGCTTTTTGAGAATTTGCTCCTACAATAACTCTTTCCGGATTCATAAAATCTTCTACGGCATATCCTTCCCGTAAAAATTCAGGATTAGATACCACATCAAAAGGTATAGATGTTTTGGATTTCACCAATTCTCTTACCTTATCCGCAGTTCCCACAGGAACGGTACTTTTATTTACAATAATGGTATATTCGGTCATTAATTCTCCAATCTGACCTGCTACACCCAAAACATATGATAAATCTGCGGAACCGTCTTCTCCCGGAGGAGTCGGCAATGCGAGAAAGATCACCCGGGAAACTTTCATAGCTTCCTTTAAATCTGTAGTAAAGAACAATCTTCCTCCTTTTATGTTCCTGAGAAAAACTTCTTCCAACTGAGGCTCGTAAATAGGAACCTGCCCATTTTGCATCATCTGAACTTTTTCTTTGTTTATGTCTACACAATGTACACTATGTCCTAAATCTGCCATGCACGTTCCAGAAACTAATCCTACATAACCAGTACCTACTATTGTAATATTCATTTTATTATCTTATAATATTTTACAAAAATACGATTATAATTTTCAATTTATTTTTATCTTGTATTCTCTTTTTACTTTTAAAAGATCCTGTAACTGACTCCCCAGAAAAGAGAAATATTGGCTGCTCCTTTGTCTTTACCATATCCGGGAATTACCAGATTATCTATGTCGTCTTGTTTTTTGGAATAGATGAGAAATTTAGGTTTAGCCATAAAATCAAGATAGAATGGTGATTTACCCAACTGAACTTTTGCTCCAAGGACTGCTTCAAACCAGCCGGAACTTACATTTGCCAAAGGTAAAGAGCCATAGCCTACTACTTGTGTTTGCCCTTCCGTATTCATTCCTTTTACGGGATATTGGTTTATGGTTTGTTTATAAGGCGAAAAGCCTAATCTTGCTCCAACATAAAAGCCTTCTCCTGATTTTTCATAGTAATTGGTGAGCATGTAATTAATCCCGATTTCTCCATAAAAACCTTTTGCGTCCACATTCCAGTCAATATTATCATAAATATTCTTTTCATAGCCTAATTCCGCCACAGCTGTCCATCGGTTTTTGATTTGATAAGAAACATATCCGCTATAGTTTTTTTTGTCTGAAAAAAAACCTGCTATGGGATTCAACAAATCAATTCCAATAAAAATCTTTTTTTTAGTTTCTACCGATGTTGAATCCTTTACTGTTGTTTGCCCATAAGAAAAAAATCCTATGAAGAAACTAATAAGTAATATATAGGTTTTTTGATTCATTATGTATTTCTGTTGTATTTGGGGTTAAGGCTTTTATTTTTTTAGCTTGTGTCAGTTCATAGGTAACATTGTTGAATACCGCTCTGAGCCCGCAGGCTTTTGACACAAATTCCTGTGCTGTCTGGTATTTAACTGTTATAATATCTTTATCTGCATCTAAGGTTTGTTTGCTATTGTACAGATAAAATACGGTTTTGTCTGAAATGGCATTTAACGGAATTCTCACACTATCAATTTTTGTGAAAATTCCCTCGTTGGAGATAGTTCCGTCTGTATTTACCCTGTCAACAATCAGGCTGTCTACCACGTATTTATTATCATAAATATCTTTAAACCCAATAGTCAGTCTTGGAGTAGTAGATTTATCACACACATCATCATCTACACAAGAATAAGTTACCAATGCAGAAATGAAAAGAATAAATACCAGGTTTATTTTTTTTCGGAACATAATTTTATTTTAATTTTAACAAAGCAACGCTTTCTACATGATGAGTTTGAGGAAACATATCTACTGCCTGAACTTTTACAACGTCATATTTTTCTTTCATTAATTCCAAATCTCTGGCCTGAGTAGCGGAATTGCAACTAACATACACTATTTTTTCCGGAGCAATGGCAAGAATTGTTTCTACTACTTTTTTGTGCATCCCATCTCTTGGCGGATCTGTAATAATCACATCCGGTTGTCCGTTCTGGGCAATGAATTCTTCTGTAAAGATATCTTTCATATCTCCACAATAAAAACGACAATTCTGTATATTATTATATGTGGCATTTTCTTTTGCTGCTTCAATGGCTTCCGGGACCGATTCTACTCCAATTACATTTTTTGCTTTTTTTGAAACAAATTGTGCTATGGTTCCGGTTCCTGTATATAGATCATAAACTACTTCATTTCCTTCCAATTCTGCAAAATCTCTTGTTATTTTATATAAATTAACCGCTTGATCATAATTGGTCTGAAAAAACGATTTAGGTCCTATTTTAAACTGCAACCCTTCCATTTCTTCCCTCAAAAAACCTTCCCCTGAAAAAACCTGTATATCCAGATCATAAATACTGTCGTTTCCTTTGGAATTAATAGCATACAGTATGGTTTTCACTTCCGGAAATTCGTTTTGAATAAAGGAAAGAAATTTTTCTCTTGATTTTTCTTCCTCTCTGAAAAACTGAATTAAAATCATTAATTCGTTTTTGGAATTGGAACGAATCATTAATGTTCGTAAGAATCCTTTTTGTTCCTTGAAATCATAAAATTCCATATTTTGCTCCAACGCAAACTTTCGTACGGAATTTCGGATTTTATTTGAAGGTTCTGCCTGTAAAAAACATTCCTTCAAATCCAGCACTTTATTCCATTGCTGGGGAATATGAAACCCTAAGGCATTTTTATCTTCTATTTCTTTTTCTGACTGAATTTCTTCAAGAGTTAACCACCGGGAATTGGAGAAGGAAAATTCCATTTTATTCCGATAATCATATTGTTTTCGGGAAGGAAAAATGGGAAGAGTATTAAAATTTTCTATTTTTCCTATCCTTCTGATATTATTGTAAACTTCTTTTTCCTTGTATTCCAATTGTTTTTCATAGGAAAGGTTTTGCCATTTACATCCTCCGCAAATTCCGAAATGAATACATTTGGGATCAATTCTATCTTTGGAATATTTTAGAAAATCAAGGATTTTGGCTTCAAAGTAATTCTTTTTGGATTTTATCACTTGCACATCTACTACATCTCCCGGAATAGCATTAGCGACCATAACTGTTTTACCTTCTTCTGTTTTCCCTATGGCCATTCCTTTAGCTCCTGCTGAAACAAGCTCAAGATTTCTTATTTGAATATTTTTCTTTTTCCTCAATTTTGGCAATTAAATAAGGGTACAAAAGTACATAAAAAATGTATTTCATAAAACACTAAACATATCTTGATAATGAATAGTTTAAATTATAGATTAATCCCATAAAAAACTATCTCTTTTTAAAAAAAATGCCGTATTTTTGATCTCTGAAAAATAATCTAAACAAATACTTATCTAATATGAATTTATTATCAGACCGTATCAACCGTCTCAGTTATTCCCAGACTTTTGTTATGTCTAACAAAGCTAGAGAATTAAAAGCTCAGGGAGTTAATGTGATCAGTTTAACTTTGGGAGAACCCGATTTCGACATTCCGGAATTCGTGCGAAATTCCGCCATAAAGGCAATTCAGGATGGAGTTAAATCCTATACTCCGGTACCCGGTTATGCAGAACTAAGAAAAGCCATCTCCAATAAATTCAAGCGCGATAATAATTTAGATTATAAACCTGAACAAATCATTGTTTCCAACGGAGGAAAACAATCCATAATCAATGTTTTACTTTCCGTCGTAAACGATAGGGACGAAGTTATTGTTCCTGCTCCTTACTGGGTAAGTTATTATGAAATGGTAAAACTGGCCGGTGGTGAAAATGTAGTGGTGGAAACTACCATCGACACTGACTTTAAAATCACCCCTGAACAATTGGAACAGGCAATTACACCTAAAACCAAGGCTTTTCTGTTCAGTTCACCATGTAATCCATCCGGAACGGTTTACACCAAAGAAGAACTTCATGGATTAGCTAAAGTATTAGCTAAACATCCGAATATTATCATTATTTCCGATGAAATTTACGAATACATAAATTATGAAGGAAAACATGAAAGTATTGCCCAGTTTCCTGAAGTATTCGAACAAACAGCAACTATTAATGGAGTATCCAAATCTTATTCCATGACAGGTTGGAGAATCGGATATATGGGAGCGCCTTTATGGTTGACCGATGCTTGTGATAAAGTACAAGGACAAATGACCTCAGGAGCGAATTGTATTGCACAAATGGCGTCCATAACTGCAGTAGAAGCAGATCCGTCCGTTATTAATTATATGATAGACGGCTTTAAACACAGAAGAGATTTAGTCTTTAATTTGTTGAAAGGAATTCCCGGATTTAAAGTAAACAATCCTGCTGGAGCTTTTTATTTCTTCCCTGATATTTCCTCTTATTTCGGAAAAACCATTCAAGGACACAAAATCAATGATTCTGATGACTTCGCTTTGATGTTACTGGAAAAAGCACATGTTGCCACTGTAGGAGGTGTTTCTTTCGGAGATAAAAATTGCATTCGTTTCTCTTATGCTGCTTCAGAAGAAGAACTTACAGAAGCCATGAAAAGAATAAAAGCAATATTAGCGTAGAAAGTAAATTATTTTAATCCATAAAGAAACTGTGAAGGATTCCTTCACAGTTTCTTTTTTGTTACTTGCTAAAATACTAGCTTAAGTTTAACCTACCCTATTTGGATAAATCAACAGTTTCCGCTGTTGGTGCTGTGTTCATTACTGATTTCACACCATTTTTAGCATTTGCTTCGTTGTCATAAAGTTCACTAGTTCCAACTACCTGACCGTTTCCGGCCTTCAGGTTAAAGAACCATTTTTTGTTAGTAGACTGTTTCAATTCAAAACGATCCTCGTTTTTGGAATTTCTTTTTACAGAACTAACTCCTTTTTGACAGTTTGTTTTTTGGGTATATCCTTCACTTGCAAGGATAATCTGCCCATTTTTTGCTTTTAGTCTAAAACGAAAAGCACCTGATTTGTCTTTAAAAATTTCAAACATAGTTGTACAAATTTTAGCGTTACTTTATTCTGTTATTTAGTGTCATTTTTTTTTATTTTAATTCATCTTTTAAATTATCTTTTAACAAAAATGAAATCAATTTCTTTTTTTTATCCAAATTGTCTTTTTTTTAATTTTAAAATTGCTACAAATACAGGACAAAAATAACACTTTTTTATGACATAATACACAAAAATTATGTTTTTAAAAAAAATATTAATCAATATTTCGTATGATCTTTTGCCTATTTACTTCATAACACGCAATAGAAACAGCATTACTCACATTTAAAGAATCAATTTTTCCTTTCATCGGAATTAAAATATTTTGTTTTATTTTATTTTTCCAAAATTCCGATACTCCAGAATGTTCTGTTCCGAATACAACTGCACAAGATTCTGACAACTCAGCATCATAAACCGGAATGGAAGATTCATTCATATAAGTGGCATAAATCGGGATTTTATTCTTTTCAAGAAATTCATAAACCACCTCATTTGCCGCTGATACAACAGGAACATTGAAAAAACTTCCTACTGAAGACCGAATCACATTAGGATTATATATATCCGCTTTTTCTTCACAAAGAAAAACTATATCTACACCAAAAGCATCTGCCGATCTGCATATTGCACCTAAGTTACCCGGTTTTTCCACAGATTCAATCACCAATATAAAAGGATTTTCCGGCAACCGGTTTTTTGTAAGATCCCGAACTTTATATTCATAAACTCCGACAATTCCTTCCGTTATTTTTCTATACGCTATTTTATTATAAACAAGTTGAGAAACTTCATACTTTATAGCAGAAGAAGGTAATTCTACTGAATTCTGAAAAATCTCCGGCTGAATAAAAAACTCAACAGGACGAAATTCGTTCTTCAGAGCAAAAAAATTTTCCTTCCTTCCTTCCACTACAAATCTTTTCTGAATCTTTCTTTCCCTGCTTTTTTCCGACAGCTTCAACAGATTTTTGATTTTGGAGTTCTTCTCACTCTCAATATACATACTGTAAAGAATTTTGTTCAAATGTACTAAACTTATTGATTTTTTGATACCTTTACTTTTTTACATTCAGTTTTGCCCATGAAACTAAAAAACCAGTCCTTGTTTTATTCCCTCCTGATCGGAGCTTTACTTATTATTGCTGTGGTTTTTAGCTATAGAAATTCCAACAAACAACTGAACACAGAACAATTTAATGTAAAACACTTAAGTTCCGAACAAATAGTTATTCCCTATCTTAAAGAAAATCATCGTTTGCCCGATTATTATATAACAAAAAAAGAAGCAAGAAGAGCCGGATGGAAACCCGAAAAAGGCAACCTGTGCGAAGTTCTGCCCGGAAAAATAATCGGTGGAGATATATTTACCAACAGACAGAATGCCGTTCCTGATAAAAAAGGAAGAAAATGGTTTGAAGCAGATTTAGACTATAATTGCGGTAACCGCGGAGCTAACCGGGTGATTTTTTCCAATGATGGACTGATTTTTGTAACTTATGACCACTATAATACTTTTGAACAAAGATGAATACGGTAGTTTTTGATTTCAGTGAAATTTCAACTCTCACCCAATTTTACAAAACTTTTCAAAAAAAGTTTGATCTTCCTTCCAGTATAGCTAATAATCTGGACGGACTTTGGGATGCGGTTACAGGAATAATTGAACTTCCTGTAAAAATTGAATTTCATAATCTGAATCTGGATCAGTTGGACAAATTCCAAAAACTGATTTCTCTATTGGAAGAAGCAGAAACGGAAACCGATAATGAACTAGAGTTTTCCTATTTCATGTCCAGATAATATTTGAAGCCTGAAAATAATTACCTTTGCTCTCTGGCAAATAACAACATAACATAAAGACGTAAAAGTGTCTGATAAAAAATTAGTCATAATACCCACTTACAATGAAAAGGAAAATATCCAGGATATTATCCTGTATGTATTGAATTTAAATGAACCGTTTGATATTTTGGTAGTGGACGACTCTTCCCCTGACGGGACCGGAAATATTGTGAAAGAACTGCAAAAACAACATCCGGAACATATTTTTTTAGAAGAAAGAAAGGAAAAAGACGGACTGGGGCGTGCTTACATTCATGGCTTCAAATGGGCATTGGCTCATGAATATGATTATATTTTTGAAATGGATGCTGATTTTTCTCACAATCCCAACGACCTGATACGATTGTATGAAGCCTGCAAAAACGGAGCAGACATGTCCGTAGGCTCACGGTATTCACAAGGCGTAAATGTAGTGAACTGGCCTATGAACCGGGTTTTGCTCTCCTTTTTCGCCTCCAAATATGTACGATTAATCACCGGATTACCGATTCATGACTCCACAGCCGGATTTGTGTGTTTTACCAGAAAAGTTCTGGAAACCTTACCATTAGATAAAATAAAATTGGTGGGATATGGATTCCAGATAGAAATGAAATTCAGAACTTATTGCAAAAAATTTAAAATTGTAGAAGTTCCTATTATCTTTACAGACAGAACCAAAGGACAATCCAAAATGAACGGTGCCATCATCAGTGAAGCTGTTTTCGGAGTAATTAAAATGAAGTTACTGGCAATAATGGGTAAATTATGAGAATTATACTATTCACATCCATAAGTTTTTTATTACTTCTCTTTTCCTGCCAACATTCACTGGAAAAACCCAAAGATTTACTGTCAAAAAGTGAAATGACAGAAATATTGACTGATATATATCTTTACAAACAAACTCCTGATGCCGCTCCACTAAGCAAAGAAGCTGCTTTTGACACCTATGTTTCCATATTCAAGCAACATGGAACTACCAAAGAAATATTTCAAAACAGTTTTGATTACTACTATGCTAATGTTGAAGTGATGCAACATATTTACGATGATATCATTGATAACCTGAAAGATAAACTAACCAAAGAACAACTGCAACAACTGAAAGAGGAAGAAAAAGAAAGACAAAAAGAAGAAAATCCAAAAAAGTAACACCATGAAAAACTTATTTTTATTACTAACACTATTTATTTCAGGATTAGCACTATCCCAAAACATAAAAATATATCATCCGGAAGATAATGCCCGTCAAAAAATAGATTCCGTCACAGTTTTAGCAAAACAACAACATAAATTTGTCTTGCTACAAATAGGCGGAAACTGGTGTGTTTGGTGTCTTCGATTTAACAAACTGACTCAGGAAACTCTGGAAATAAAGAAAACTCTGGATGACAATTTTATTACCTATCATCTAAACTATTCCAAAGAAAACAAAAACGAAAAAATACTTTCAGAATTAGGATTTCCCCAACGTTTTGGATTTCCGGTTTTTGTAATCCTGAATGAAAACGGAGAAAGAATTCATACCCAACAATCCGATTTTCTGGAAAATGGAGCTACCGGATATGACACTAAAAAAGTGCAGGCTTTTTTAGAACAATGGTCTCCCAAAGCATTAGACCCGAAAACCTATGAAAAATAAAATTCATTACCTTTGATTTTATAAAAGATAAATTAAATGAAACCACAATACTTGCGAAAATCTGTTTCAGGAATACTATTTTTCCTGTTTATTACTCTAACCGTTTCAGCACAAAACATAACTTTGGAAGAAATTTGGAGCGGGAAATTCTATCCAAAAGCCATTTCAGGAATAACTTCCATGACCAATGGAAAACAATATACTACTTTGTCTCCTAATGGAATTGACAAATATTCCTATCAGACCTTTGAAAAAATAGAAACGGTAATTCAGGGAAATTACACCGATTACAAATACAGTCCGGACGAACATTACCTGCTTTTGGAAACCAAAGCTACTCCTATTTATCGTCATTCTAAACTCGGAGTTTACACCCTGTATGATGTAAAAAGCAAATCTTCTTATAATATCTTTAACAATAAACCGATTCAGGAACCTACTTTTTCGCCGGACGGAACCAAAATAGCTTTTGTTTTTGAGAACAACATCTACTATCAGGAAATTCCTTCACTAAAAATCACACAAGTAACCACTGATGGACAAAAAAATAAAATTATCAACGGAATTTCGGACTGGGTTTACGAAGAAGAACTCGGATTTGTCAGAAATTTTGAGTGGTCTCCCGATGGAAAATCCATTGCTTTTGTCCGATTCGACGAATCTAATGTAAAAGAAGTGGATATTCCTTTATATGAAAACAACTTATATCCACAACACCTCATTTTTAAATACCCAAAAGCAGGAGAAGAAAATTCCAAAGTAACCCTGAATATTTACAATCTGGAAAAAAACACCGTTTCACCTGTTTCTCTGGAAAACGTAGAAAACTATTATATTGTCAAAATTCGTTTTTCACCTGACGGAAGTCTGCTTGTTCTGACTTCTAACCGGTTACAAAACAAACTGGACGTTTCCAGTCTCAATCCGTCTGCCGGAAACGTGAAAAAATTGTTTTCAGAAACCTCTTCCACCTGGATCGACACAGATGATTTATTCCTGAGTTTTTTAAGCAATGGCGATTTCATCTTGAATTCAGGGAAAAGCGGATATAATCATTTATACCTTTACGATAAAACCGGAAAACTAATCAAACAAGTTACCAAAGGAAACTGGGAAGTTACCGAAGTTTACGGAGTAGACAACAAAGGACAAAATGTATATTATCAGTCAACAGAAAAAGGACCGAACAATCGAGTGGTTGGTGTCGCCGACATTAAAAGTGGAAAACAAACCATTTTAACTCAGGAAAATGGTACTCACAGCGCAAGTTTTAGTTCAGATTTTTCTTCCTTTATAGATAAATTCAGTACAGCAAATACACCACCTGTTTATACTTTGCGATCCGGTACAGGAGCGGTTCTTAAAACATTGGAAGACAACTCCGGTTTACTTTCCTTCGCCAACAAAAAAGAAATCCGTTTGCTGGAATTCATAGATATTCCCAACGGAAAAGGAGAGAACCTAAAAGCATATGTTATTAAACCTAAAAACTTTGATTCCACTAAAAAATATCCGGTTCTCATGTATACTTACGGCGGTCCCGGAATACAAACAGTAAACAATTCCTGGGATTCTTTTAACTATTGGTGGTTTCAGATGTTGGCACAGCAAGGATACATAGTAGTTTCTGTTGACGGACGAGGCACTGGAGGAAGAGGAGAAGCCTTTAAAAAAGTTACTTACAAACAAACAGGAAAACTGGAACTGGAAGATCAGGTAGCCGCTGCCAAATGGCTGCAATCCCAATCGTATGTAGATGCCAATAGAGTCGGAATCTGGGGATGGAGTTTTGGAGGATACTTAACTTCTCTTTGTATGACCAAAGGAAACGGATTATTCAAAATGGGAATTGCTGTGGCTCCGGTTACCAACTGGAGATATTATGATACCATTTACACTGAACGTTTTTTACAAACTCCACAGGAAAACCCGAGCGGATATGACGATAACTCCCCTATCAATTTTGTGAAAAACTTACAGGGAAATTTTCTTATTATTCACGGAACAGCAGATGATAACGTCCATTTCCAAAATTCCATAGAAATGATAGAAGCTCTTACACAAGAAGCAAAACAATTTGATATGGCAATTTATCCCGATAAAAATCACGGAATTTACGGTGGAAAAACAAGATATCAGCTTTACCAGAAAATGACTAATTATATAAAAGCAAACTTATAACACTTAAAAAACTTTCTACATATGGGAAAACACCCTAAAGGCCTGTATTTTCTCTTTTTCACGGAAATGTGGGAAAGGTTCGGATATTATTTAATGCTGGGAATTTTTGTTCTCTATATGATTGATGCCGACACAGGCGGACTGGCTTTTGGAGACAAAATCTCTTACGATATTTACGGAACCTTTATAGCTTTCACTTATTTAACTCCTTTTCTTGGCGGATTTTTAGCCGATCGTTTATTGGGTTATATTAAAGCCACTTACATAGGTGGAGTATTGATGGGAATCGGATATATCGGACTGGCTTTTGCCTCTGTCGATTTATTATTCTTCTATACTTCCATTACTTTGATTGTAATTGGAAACGGCTTTTTCAAACCCAGTATCTCCACCCTTTTAGGAAATCTCTATTCCGAAGAAAAATACAAGGAATTCAAAGATTCCGGATATAATATATTTTACATGGGAATCAACATAGGGGCTTTCATCTGTAATTTCATTGCAGCTTTTATGAGAAACCAGTACGGATGGGGATTTGCCTTTGCTTCCGCCGGGATAGGAATGTTCTTAGGGTTGATTATTTTCTCTGTCGGAATGAAACATTTCAAGCATGCAAACACAATGAAACCTAAGGAAAAAGAAGATATCGGAATTCCTCAAGTATTACTTTACGTTTTTCTTCCGGCCCTTATTTTCGGGGTTATCGGATGGTTCATTCCGGATGACATTTTCGGAAGTGATAGTACGGATGCTTTCATATTCGCTACCATTCCGGTTATCGGATTCTATTTATCCTTATACTTCCGGGCAAGTAAACAAGACAAAAGACCTATTGCTGCGTTGCTGACCGTTTTTGCTGTTTGTATGGTTTTCTGGGCGGTCTTTAAACAAAATGGAACTGCTTTAACCAACTGGGCAAAATATTATACAGAAAGATCGGTTTCTCCATCAGTTGAAAAACCATTGGAAACCCTGAAACTGGTAGAAGATGTAAAATATAAAGATGCTCTGGTTACCCAATATGATTCACAATACCGGGTGGAAAAAGATGATAAAGGAAATGTCATCAAATCTCAGGGAAAAGATGTGTATTTCCGGAATATGGAAAAAGATAAACTTCCACAGGAAGGACAAACCGTTTTCCTGATCAATACAGAATTGTTCCAGTCCATTAATCCCGGATGGGTGATTCTTCTGACTCCGGTAGTGGTGGGATTTTTCGCTTTCCTCCGGAAAAGGAAAAAAGAACCTTCCACTCCAACCAAGATGACCTTAGGGCTTTTTATTTCTGCACTTTCCTCACTGGTCATGGTTGCTGCCGTTTATATCGGGAACAACGGAGAAGTGAAAGTTTCTCCCTGGTGGCTGGTAGCCTGTTACGGAGTAATCACAGTCGGAGAATTATGCTTAAGTCCAATGGGATTGTCTTTGGTTTCCAAACTATCACCTCCACGGATTACTGCATTGATGATGGGTGGATATTTCCTTTCAAACTCAATCGGAAATAAACTTTCAGGAATATTAGCTGGAATGTGGTACGATTATGAAGATAAATCCAATTTTTTCCTGATAAACTTTTTATTATTAATCTTTTCTTTTCTGATTGGTTTATCACTACTCCGGTGGCTGAATAAAATCATGAAAGAAAAAGAAGCTTAACTTTTAATATTTACACATTAACTTCACTTAATCTTAGTTATTTACTGTTTATTAAACAAAACGAAAGTATTATCTTTGTTAAAATTTTATAAAGAATGCCTATTTCAAAAGCAAGAGAATCTACTGATATAATTGAACGTCTATATATAACCATGCGCCACCTTTTCAACAGGGGCGGATTTAAGCCTACTGGAACATCGGGGCTTGAATTACGGAATTATTTATTAAAACTGAATCCTGAAATCTACGGTTCCATAGCAGACTCCGAAAAGGTAGAGCTCAACGGATTAACTTATGTTTTAGACCGGCTTCCACAGGGAATTGAGGAATGTTCTTATATCTTCTTGACATCCAATGAAGGACTGGATAAATCTTCCTTTACTCCTATCTTTCCGAAAAAGAGAAGAAGAACTTGCTACCGGGTTGACGGACACCAAATGAATATTGAGGTTTTGTTAGGTAGATCCGAAATTTATGATATCCTTACCCACTTAACGTTTTTATATAACGAAGCGGATAAAATCTACAAACGCACTCATGACTTCAACGGAAGGGCAAAAAGAATATGGTTGTCCATTGAAAAAGCAGCTCTTTCTAAGGATCCTTTAAAAAGAACAGAAAGAGAAATAGTGCTGGCTCATATATCCACTATTTTAGGAAGAAGTTTTGATGAAATTGTTTCTGCTTACAAAAATTTTCAGGAAACCAATGATCCTGACCGGTTCCTAAAAATAATTTATAATCTGGGACGGAACAGTAAAGAAGATTTTAACGGAACACGGCGACGAGAAATTTACTTCAGTTCTATTCTGAAAGAACGTGTAGGACATCATTTATTTGGAGATAAATGGGCGGAAAATATTAAAAAGACTCTGATAAAAAATAAGTTTCTGAATAAAAAGATACATATTATAAGCTCTAACATGCATAGTGTGAAAAATATGCTTTATGCCTGCGATGCTTTAAACAAAAAATATGTTTTATCGGAAGAACTGAAATTATATGAAGATCTGAGTAAAAACCTGGATCTGGTGGAAAAAGTAAAAGCTCATGCCCAAAAAAACGGGATGATCCACATAAAAGATATCAGTGGTTCCAATATTGACGTACAGATTTTTGATCTTTCCAAAATCAACTTGAAAAATTCAACCTTTAAGGATATTAAAAATATAAATTCACAAGATATCTTAATCGTCTTTGACTATGCTTTTGGAGAACAAGCCTTTGAAGTAATGGACGAACTTCTGAGACCTTTCAAAACTGCTAAAGAAGAAGTAATAAAACTAAATGTGGCTTCTATTTCCATTTTAGGAAAGGCCGGTATTCTTGTCGGAGATAAAGGAGATATTATGATTCCGGATTCTCATATTTTTGAAGGAACCGCGGATAATTATCCTTTTCACAATGAACTTTCCCTGGAAGATTTTAACGGATACAACATTAATGCATACAAAGGTGCTATGATAACCGTTTTAGGAACTTCTCTGCAAAACAGAGATGTTCTTACTTATTTCATGGAAACATCTTGGAAAGCCATTGGATTGGAAATGGAAGGTGCTCACTACCAAAAAGCAATTCAGGTTGCTTCAAAAATCCGTCACCACATAAACGAAAATGTAAAATTACGTTATGCTTATTATGCTTCTGATAATCCTTTGGAAACAGGAAGTACTCTTGCTTCCGGAGGTTTAGGTTTAACCGGAGTAAAACCCACCTATCTAATTACACAAAAAATATTGGAGCAAATTTTAAGTATAAAGAATTAATCTATAATTAAAATGGATAATCAAAATCAAAACCCAAATCAGGAAACTGATATTCTTGTTCTTCTCGATTACTTTAAAAACGGTTTCAAAAAAATTTTTACAGGAATCGGGAATTTATTCAGATATATATTGCACTTAATTCTTTGGTTTTTTGTTCTCTTAAAAAGATATACTGTTTTAGTTTTAGTCTGTGTTATCCTTTTTTCCATCATAGGGTATTATAATAAACGGATACTTCCCCCTTCCTATGTTTATGAAATGGTAGTACAACCCAATTTCAATAGTGCCAAATCTTTATATCAATTGGTGGATTCATATGACGAACTGGCCGGAACAGATGATCTTTTTTTTAAAAACATAAAACAAATAAAAATAGCTCCTGTTAAATCATTTACGAATGATTTGGATGTGTTTTATAATGTTGTAAACAATAATTCTGTAGATAAAAGAGATACTATATTTTCTAAAGAATATAAAATAGAAACTTTCAGAAAGAACATTGTAAATACAGACTATCCTCTCCAAACTATAATCCTTAAATCCTCCTCATTATTATCAACAAAAGAAATAAAAAAGAAAATTTTAGACCCCATAGAAACAGATCCCTATTTCTCTCAATATAAAAATTCCGTTTTAAAATCTCTGGAGATTAAAACTCTCTACTACAAGAAAGACTTACAAAGAATCGATACTTTGTTGCTGGCGCAGATAAATGCTGGAAAATCAAGAACAAGAGCTTCTTCTTCCTTGTCAATAAACGGCGATTCAAAAAACAATCTGGAAGACGACTTATTAAAACGCTCCTCACAAATTACCGATGCTCTGGCCGGATTGGAAATGGACAAAGCAACTTTTTCCAATGTAGTAAAAGTCATTTCAGAACCTCAAATGGTAGATAATAAATCGAGCATGATAAAAAGAGGAACTCTTTCATTTGCCGGATATGGATTTATTTTCTCCCTTTTGATAATTTTCTTAATTCAATTTGTAAAATATCTCAATAAATTTGAAAAAGAACATTCATAATGTTGCCATAGTTGGTCTCGGACATATTGGAAAATTACATGCAGAAATTATTAATCAGTTTGAACAATTAAAAGTCATCGCCTTAGTTGACATTACTACTCTTGAAAATAATGACCTTCCTGTTTTTTCTTCCATAAAAGAATGTAATGCTTCTTTCCCTGAGCTGGATTTATATATCATTGCTAGTCCGAATAGTTTTCATTATGAACAGGCAAAGGAAGCTCTGGAACTTAAAAAAAACGTTTTAGTTGAAAAACCTATCACCCTTCATAAAGCACAAGTAATAGATTTAATAAACACTGCCAACAAAAATAAAGTCCGGTTGTTTTCATCCCTGCAACTCAGATATTCCCCGGTAATCAGTCATGTGAAAACACTTTGTGAAAAAAATCTATTAGGACAGCTTTATTTAATAAATGTTGAATGTTTCTGGAACAGAAATAGTAATTACTACAAAAAAAGTTGTTGGCATGGAACTAAACATATTGATGGGGGAATATTATTCACCCAGTTTTCCCATTTTATGGATATTTTACATTATCTGACAGGAAAAATTGAGTTGCTCAATCATACAGCAGAAAATTTCTCTCACCAAGACTGTACAGAATTTCCCGACAGCGGAATCTTACAATTCCGGTCCGGAAAAACACTGGGTAGCATGATCTATACCACCTCAACCTACGAAAAAAACTTCCAATCCTCCATCACCATTATTGCAGAAAAAGGAACAATAAAAATAGGTGGACAATACATGAATGAGTTGTTATATCATAATGTAGAAGGAATAGAGCCTCCGGAAATTGACTGTTCCTTTCGTAAATTCCATAAAAACCTATACGAAGATATTTTGCAGGCAATAAAAAACAATACCCCTGCTTTAGCTGATGCAGAAAACACAACAGATTTTATCGACTTTATTGAAACTGCAATGAAAAATTGATGAATTTATTTTATCAATTCCTTATACATTACATAATGAGAACCCGCATAAGGAAGTGAAAATTCCTCTCCTTTCTTTTGATATCCTAACTTCTCATAAAACCCAACTGCAGAAACCCTCGCATTACACCATAAAATTTCTTTCTGAAAAACTTTGGCTATTTCTTCCACTCTTTCACAAAGTTTCATCCCAATAGATTTTCCCTGATATTCCCCCAATATTGCCATTCCTCTTAACTGATATGCTTCTTTTTCCTCCTGATATTCAAAATTATTTTCACCACAACTTACAATTCCTACCAGCTTATCATCAATAAAATAACCCAAATGAAAACTTCCCGGAGAATAGTCGGAAGGAAACTTAGTTGTTTCTATAGAAAACCCTTTTCTCAAAACCTCCAGACGAACCGGGTAACAATCTTCTGGAAAAATAAATTTTATATTTCCCATTATTTTTTAATCCAAAATTATAACTTTATCAAACAAACTAATAAGAATTTACTACACAAACATTTTACATTATGAAAATAATTTCCCAATTAGGAATTATCCTGCTATTGTACTTCATTGGCGAACTCATTGTATTTTTCTTACAAATTAAAATTCCCGGCAGTATCATTGGTATGCTGCTACTATTGACAGCCCTTCAATTAAACATTATCAAAGTGAACACCATAAAAGAAACTGCCACTTTCTTTATGAATAACATGATGATCCTGTTTATTCCTTTGGGAGTAGGTCTTATAAGTCAGTGGAGCATTATCTCCCAACAATGGCTTCCCATACTGGTTTCCACCATTGTCAGCACCTTTATCGTACTTCTTTCCGTTAGCTTACTAATAAATAAAAAGAAAAAATGAAAGCATTCTTTGATACTCCATTATTTCATTTAACGATAACCCTTATTGTTTATTGGCTGTCTTCTCTGTTATTTGCATGGTTCAAATATAAGATACTACACCCTGGAATTATTTCCATTCTATTCCTGATCTTTTTTCTGAAACTAACCAATACTCCATTTCAGGATTATAGCGCAAACACTTCCCTTCTATCCTTCTGGCTTGGACCGTCAGTGGTAGCTTTGGGATTACCGCTTTACCTCTATATAAAACATTTGCAAGGCAGTTATGTCCGGGTATTTCTGGCTCTGATTGCAGGAAGCCTGATCGGGATTATTTCTGTGGTGGTTATCGCAAAATTATTAGGTGCTTCCGATGAAATCCTGTATTCCTTAGCCCCCAAATCCGTTACCACGCCCATTGCCATGGAAATATCCAAAGGACTGGGAGGAATCCCTTCACTTACCATAGCTGTAGTATTCATAACCGGATTTACCGGAGCTTTATTCGGGTGGGGATTTCTTTCCCTATTGAAAATTAAGGACGAAAAAGCCATCGGAATATCTATGGGAGCCGCAGCCCATGCTATCGGGACAGCAGAAATCATAAAAAACGGAGAAAAATTCGGGGCTTACGGAGCTTTGGGAATGGCACTAAACGGAGTTCTTACTGCCATTTTTGCTCCTTTTGTAACTCCCTTTCTTATTGAGGTACTAAATAAAATACTTTAAACTTAACTTATTAACTTTCTGTTACAAAAATTAGTTTATAAAATTGTGAGTATAAATGTTGTACCTTTGCATCCGAAAATATCCTGTAAAGGATTAGATGAATATTATGACGAAAAAAAAGAACAAAATACCAGGAAAACATAAAGAAAAACTGAGAGAATTAAAACGGGAAATTCTTTCTTTTTTTATGAAAAGTCCTGGCAAACAATACAATTACAAACAAATATCCGGAGCGTTAGACAAAAGAAATCCCAGACAGCGGGAATTAGTAATACAAGCCCTGCAAAATTTGGTTTCCGAACAACAACTTCTGGAAATAAAAATCGGAAAGTATCAGATCAACCTTGAGAAAGAAGCTGTAACAGGAAAAATAGACTTCAGTCAGAATGGAAATGCTTACCTGATGGTCGAAGGGTTGGAAAAAGATATCTTTATTCCCAAAGGAAAAACAGGAAAATCCCTGCAGAATGACATGGTAAAAGCAACTATTCACCAGTTTAAAAACCGGAAACCTGAAGCAGAAGTTACAGAAGTAGTTGAGCGGTTCAAAATCCAGTTTGTAGGACGACTGGAATATTCCGCCAATAAAAACTTCGGATTCGTAGTGGTAAACAAAAATTCCATTCATACCGATATCTTTGTTCCCAAAGAAAAATTCAAGCAAGCAAAAGACGGACAAATCGTATTGGTGGAATTGGTAGATTGGCCGGACAAAGCAGACAGCCCGATAGGAAAAATCGTGGAAGTTTTGGGAGATCCGGGAGAAAATGAAACAGAAATCCATGCTATTTTAGCAGATTACGGATTACCTTATGAATTCCCAAAAAATGTAGAAAAAGAAGCCGAAAAGCTGGATATAAGTATCACTGAAGAAGAAGTTGCTAAACGCCGGGATATGCGGAAAGTAACCACTTTCACCATTGACCCTACGGATGCAAAGGATTTTGACGATGCTCTTTCCATCCAGAAATTAGAAAACGGAAACTGGGAAATCGGAGTTCATATTGCTGATGTTTCCCACTATGTCAAACCCGGAACCATGCTGGATGAAGAAGCTTATTCCAGAGGAACTTCCGTATATCTTGTTGACCGTGTAGTTCCCATGCTTCCGGAAATTCTGAGCAACAATGTATGTTCACTTCGTCCCAATGAAGATAAATATACTTTTTCAGCTGTTTTTGAGATCAACGAAAAAGCCGAAGTAAAAAAACAATGGTTTGGAAGAACGGTTATTCATTCCGACAGAAGATATACCTATGATGAGGCTCAGGAAATTATTGAAGGGAAAAACGGAGATTTTGAAGAGGAAATACGGACACTGGACAAACTTGCTAAAATACTTCGTGAGGATAGATTAAGAGCCGGAGCTATTGTCTTCGATAAGGTAGAAGTGAAATTCCAACTCGATGAAAATAAAAATCCGGTAGGAGTTTACTTTAAAATAGGAAGAGAAAGTAATCATCTTATTGAAGAATTCATGCTTCTTGCCAACAAAAAAGTTTCCGAATTTGTAAGTACTGACAAGAAACGAAAACCTACGGGAAGAACCTTTATTTACCGGATTCATGATGATCCAGATCTGGAAAAGTTACTTTCCCTTAAACAATTTGTGAACACGTTGGGATATGATCTCAACATCAACGAGAAAAAACAAGTATATCAGTCTATCAATAAATTGTTAGCCGATGTAAAAGGAAAAGGAGAGGAAAACATGATTGAAACCCTGGCAGTACGAACCATGTCTAAAGCTCGGTATTCCACTGAAAATATCGGACATTACGGACTGGATTTTGATTATTACAGCCACTTCACTTCCCCTATCCGCCGATATCCGGATGTAATCGCCCACCGATTATTACAGGATTTTCTGGACAAGAAACCATCTGCGAATCAGGATGCCATAGAAGAAATGGCCAAGCATTCCAGTGAAAGGGAAAAACTGGCTGCCGATGCAGAAAGAGATAGCATAAAATATATGCAGGTGAAATTTATGGAACAACATGTTGGAGAATCGTTTGAAGGTGTTATTTCCGGAGTTACTGAATTTGGAATTTATGTGGAAATAAAAGAATTTGGTGCAGAAGGTCTGATCCGTTTACGGGATATCCGCGATGATGATTACCGTTATGAAGAAAAAACCTATTCGGTAATCGGGCAAAGAACCGGAAATCAGTATCAATTAGGAAGTGTCGTGCAAATCAAAGTTGTACGTGCAAATCTGGAAAGAAAACAATTAGATTTTGAATTAGTTGAAACTTTTTAAGTGAAATTTTAACCGGTTTACGATATCAGTACTTACTATAAAACTTAATTAACAATTAAAATAAACATAGTTATTAAAAATATAACTAAAACTTTAAATTAAATTTTTTATTTTTATACATAAAATTTTCAAGTATCATGGAAGAAATAAATCAAAATGAAACAAATTTATCTTTTGAAGATTTCAAAAATGAGAATGGAATGTGTTTCTGGTGGGCATCTGACCTAATGAAAATGTTAGGTTATAGTAACATGAAGTCTTTTCAAAAAGTCTTAGATAGAGCTACTAAAGCCTTTGTTTCACTAGGAATACCTCATTATGACAATATTATTTCTTTTACTAGGAAAATTGAAAGTGATAATATGCAAGATTTTAAATTAACAAGATTTGCATGTTATCTCACAGTAATGAATGGAGATCCTAAAAAAGTGGAAGTTGCCCAAGCTCAAGCTTATTTTGCCCAACAAACACGAAAATTTGAATTATACATTGAAGGAAATAATGAGCTGGATAGATTATTAATTAGAGAAGAATTAACAGAAGGAAACAAGTCTTTGGCTTCAACAGCTAAATATGCCGGAGTACAAGACTACGCAAAGTTTCAAAATGCTGGTTATATTGGAATGTATAATATGGCTTCTTGGAAATTAGAGAAGAAAAGAAATGTGAAAAAAGGGAAATTAATGGAATACATGGGAAGAACAGAGTTGGCAGCTAATTTATTTAGAGTTACACAAACCGAAGAAAGAATAAAAAATCATAATATCCAAGGACAATCAAATTTGGAACAAACTCATTATAATGTAGGTAAAGAAGTCCGAGAAATAATTATAAAAAACTCAGGAAAGACTCCAGAATCTCTTCCACAAGAAAAACAGTTATCTGATGTTAAAAAAGAATTGAAATCAAGTCATAAAAAAATGATTAGCGAAGATAAAAAACCTAAAAAAAAGAAATCATAAATTCATTTTTAACAAATAAGATTGCGTTGTTGATAAAATTACCTTTCATCTCAAACTCTTTTTCAAATTATTAATAGCTTCTTTTATAGTAGTTGATTCCTTTAGTAAAGTAATGAATTTACTTCCGATAATAGCTCCACTTGCATTAGTCTGAGCTGCCCCCAATGTTTCCTTATTAGAAATTCCAAACCCTATTAATCTAGGGTTCCGCA
This sequence comes from Apibacter sp., assembly GCA_031552575.1. Classification (GTDB taxonomy): domain Bacteria; phylum Bacteroidota; class Bacteroidia; order Flavobacteriales; family Weeksellaceae; genus Apibacter. The sequence goes on from JAVBMH010000001.1 coordinate 206,595, forward strand.
AATTCATACTATCAATTTTTCTGAAATATTCCTGTTTTTTTTCATCAAAACTTTTTTGTGCCCCAGTGGTGGAAGCGGAAGATACCATATAGATAAATCCGTCCGTATGTTCATCGATCAGGCGGATGCGTTTTTCCGAAGTTTCCGGAGTAATCAGCATAATCATTTTAATATCATAACTGTCTGCAATAGGCTTATATTCTTTGATATAATCATCAAAAGGTAAATCGGGAATGATCATTCCGTCTATTCCTGTTTCCTTGCATTTTTTACAGAAATTCTCAAATCCATATTGCATAATCGGATTCAGATATCCCATCATAATCAACGGAATGTTTATTTCTCTACGAATATCTTTCAGTTGCTCAAACAACAACTTCAAAGTCATTCCATTTTTCAATGCTTGTGTTCCGCTTTCCTGAATGGTTGGACCGTCTGCCATCGGGTCGGAAAAGGGAATTCCGATCTCTATCAAATCTATTCCGTTTATTTCCAGTTCCTTGATTATTTCTGTGGTATCATTCAGTTTGGGATAACCGGCTGTAAAATAAATGGAAAGTATATTGTTGTTTTTTCTTTGAAAAAGTTGTTTAATTCGGTTCATTTTTAATTCTTTTTATAAATTCTTTTATTAATTGAATGTTTTTTATTCCGGGTTCTGTTTCAAATCTACTGTTTAAATCAAGCCCGTATAATTTCGGATTCTGTATTTTCTTGATTTCTTTTACATCTTTTGATGAAATTCCTCCGCTCAGAAAAAAAGGAGTTTCTCCCGGATAATAATCTAATATTTTCCAGTCAAATTTTTGACCGGAACCTCCATATTTTGGTGTTTTAGTATCAAATAATACGTAATCACACACTTTTTCATATTTCTGAATTTCATCAAAATCAGATATTTCTGAAATTTGGAATGCTTCAATAATAGAGATTTTGGAATTTCCCTCTTTTATTTCTTTAATATATTCCGTTGATTCATTTCCGTGTAATTGTATATAATCCAGTTTATATTTATCAATCTGTTGCAATAAATATCCGGGTTCTTTATTGACAAACACTCCAACTTTTTTTATATGTTCCGGAAGACTATTCAATGTCTGAGGATCCGGATTTCCAACATATCGGGGTGATTGAGAATAGAAAATCAATCCCATATAATCAATTGGCAACTTTGCTAACTCTTTTATGTTCTCCGGATCTTTCATTCCGCAAACTTTGATCTTCATTTTTTCCTATTTTATTTTTCTAATGCTTTAATAAATTCTCCCAATGCTTTTCCGGGATCCAGAGTTTTCATAAAGTTTTCTCCCATCAGAAATCCTTTATATCCTGCCTTCTGTAATTCTTTTACAATTTCGACGGAGGAAATTCCGCTTTCCGATATCTTTACAAATTCAGCGGGAATTTTATTCACCAGTTCAAGGGAAATATTTATATCCGTTACAAAGGTTTTTAAGTTGCGATTATTCACTCCTACTACATCTACCGAATCGTTGATATGAGTAAGTTCTTCTTCATTATGGATTTCCAGTAAAACATCCAGCCCCAGTTCTTTTGCCTTAGTTGTCAGTTCTTTAGTTTTTTCTACGGATAATACTGAAGCAATCAATAAAATAGCATTCGCACCAGATAATTTTGCCTGATAGAGTTGATAATCATCAATGGTGAAATCCTTGCGGAGAAGTGGGGTTGTTGTGAGAATCCGTGCCTTTTGGAGATCGTTCAGCGTTCCCCCGAAAAAATCCAAATCCGTCAAAACAGAAATGGCGGTAGCTCCTTTTTTAGAATAAAGAGGAATGACATCTTCTATTCTGGCATCTTTAAAAATCCAATCTTTGGATGGCGACCGACGTTTAAATTCGGTTATAATTCCGGTAGAAGATTGTTCCAGTGATTTTTTAAATGAATAGGGATTCCCAGTATTGGTAACATTTTTTGCCAGTTCCTGAATGGAAACCAACTGTTTTTGTTTTTCCAGTTCTTTTTGTTTGTTTGCAATAATTTTATCTAAAATGGTAGCCATATTATGATTAACTGTTTACTTGTAAAAATTTTTTGAATGTTTCCTTGGTTTTTCCGCTTTCCAAGGCTTCTTTTGCCTGATCAACACATTCTTCAATGGAAAGATCCGGATTTATAGTATGGATGGCAAAGGCGGAATTGGCTAATACGGCATTTTTTTGTGCCTGAGTAGCTGTGTTATTCAGTACCTCATCAAAAATACGGGAAGCATCTTCCGGTGTATTTCCACCGTCCAGATCGTTTTGTTCACATCTTTTCAATCCGATTTCTTCGGGAGAAAATATATTTTCTCCCTGCTTGCTGATCACTTTGAAATCATCGGTCAGGGAAATTTCATCATATCCGTCTAAACTGTGAAGTACAGTGTAATCGGAATCGGTATTCTGATAAATGTAATAATACAACCGGGCCATTTTCAGATTGAAAACTCCTAATACGTTTTTCTTGGGTTTTACAGGATTCACTACTGGCCCGAGCATATTGAAAAAGGTTCGGACTCCGAGAGCTTTCCGCACCGGAGCGACTACTTTCATAGCATCATTGAACAACGGAGCGTGTAGATAAGCAATGTTACACTGATCTATGGATTTTTCGAGTTTATTTATATCGGAAGTGAACTTCACTCCGTGTTGTTCCATTACGTTGGAAGCTCCGCTCACGGAAGTAGCTCCGTAATTTCCGTGCTTGGCTACTTTATATCCGGCGCTTGCCACTACAAAACAGGACAAAGTGGAAATGTTAAAAGTGTTTTTATTGTCTCCTCCGGTTCCTACAATATCTACCGGATCATATTTCTGCAAAACAGTTGCGTCTGTACATAAGCTGAGAAGGGCATCCCTGAATCCGAAAAATTCGTCGGTGCTTATGCTTCTCATCAGGAAAACGCTGATAAATGAGGCTATCTGGGATTCATTGTATTCTCCCGCGGCCATTTTAGTAAGTACTTCTTTGGCTTCGTCCCGGTTAAGATATTGGTGTTCAAATAATCTGTTCAGTATTTGTTTCATAATTTTTTCTGTTTATGAATTTTCTAAAAAATTCTTTAGTATGGTTTTCCCTTGTGGAGTAAGTATAGATTCCGGATGAAACTGTACTCCGTGTACATCATAGGTTTTGTGTTTCAACGCCATAATTTGTCCGGCATCATCCACAGCTGTAATAATCAGGTCTTTGGGGAAATTTTCTTTACTTACAATCCAGGAATGATATCTTCCTACTTCTATATTTTCATCCAATCCCTGAAAAATATAGTCTTTTTCAATGATCCTTATTTGAGTGGCGATTCCGTGATAAACATCTTCCAGATTGGTCAATTTCGCTCCGAAAGCTTTCCCGATTGCCTGTTCTCCCAAACAAACTCCTAATATGCTTTTTGCTGAGGCATATTCTTTAATCATGGGAAGCAATAATCCGGATTCTGAAGGAATTCCCGGACCGGGAGAAAGAATAATTTTATCATACTTTTCTGCTTCCGACAATTGCATCTGGTCATTCCGGATTATATCTACCTCTTTATATCCCAGTTCTTTTACTAAATGAACCAGATTGTACGTGAAGGAATCATAATTGTCAAATATGAGTATTTTCATGACTGGTTTCTTTAGTGATTAGTTAAATATTCTTTCGCTTTTATCACTCTTGCATAGAAATAGTTCAGTGCAGATAGAAATGCTTTGTGCACTTCTTTTGCTTCTACTTTTTCTCCAAATATTTCCTGATCTCGGGTAGCACAGGCATCTCCTATCACAGTACATTCGTATCCTAAATCTTTGGCTGCCCGGGTGGTGGCATCAATACACATATGAGTCATCATTCCGCAAATTACTAACTCATTCACTCCCAATTCTTTTAAATATTGTTGAAGTTCTGTTTCTCTGAAACTGTTAGGAAAATGTTTGATGATGATTTTTTCTGCATCTAATGGTTTGACATTTTTGTGAATTTCCGCTCCCTCAGTATTGGGAAGGAAGAAAATAGCATCCGGTCTGGTAGCTATATGCTGAATGAAAATAACGGGTAATTGTTCTTTTCTGAATTTATCCAGAATAAGTGCCGCTTTTTCACTTGCCTGTAAAGAACCAGTCAGAGTCATGATTCCATTTTCAAAATAATCGTTTTGTATATCTACAATCAATAATGCTTTCATTTTTTTAGTTTTTTAAGGTTTCTGCTAAGTCTATGGCTTTTTTTAGTGCTCCGAGTTTGTTATTTACTTCCTGAAGTTCATCTTCCGGATTGGATTTTGATACAATTCCGGCTCCTGCCTGATAAAATAAAGTGTTGTTCTTACTAAGGAAGGAACGGATGGTAATAGCCTGATTCAGATCTCCGTTCAGTCCTATATATCCGATGCAACCTCCATAAGCTCCGCGCATATGTTGTTCTATATCCCGGATCAATTGCATAGCCCGAACTTTAGGCGCTCCCGACAAGGTTCCTGCCGGAAAAGTATCTGCAAATACGGAAATGCTGTTCTTTCCTTCGTCTATGACTCCGCTTACCCGTGAAACCAAATGGATGACATGGGAAAAATACTGAATGCTTTTATAAAAATCTACTTTCACTTGTTGACAATTCCTGCTCAGGTCATTTCGTGCCAGATCTACTAACATTACATGCTCGGCATTTTCTTTTTCGTCCTGCAATAATTTTTCTGAAAGCAATCGGTCTTTTTCATCATTCCCGGTTCTTTTATATGTTCCGGCAATCGGATCGATATAGGCTTTTCCCCTGGAGATTTTACAATGGGTTTCAGGAGAGGAACCGAAAATCCGGAAAGAACCGAAATCAAAATAAAACAAATAGGGAGACGGATTTACGGAACGGAGTGCCCGATATACTTTAAAGTCATCTCCGGAAAACGGTTGTGAATAACACCGTGACAATACGATCTGGAAAATATCTCCTCTTTTGCAATGGGCGATTCCTTTTCTCACCGACTCTTTATATTCTTTGTCCGTAATAAGGGAATGCTCTCCTCCTTTGAGGTTAAAGTTATAAGAAGCAAAATTATTGTTTTGCAATAAGGCTTCCAATTCTTCTATTTTACTGGTTTCTCCTTCCGGAACGTTTTCTACAATGGCTAATTCATTTTTCAAGTGATTAATAACCAGAATAAAACGGTAAAAAATATAATAGAATTCAGGAATGTCTGCATTTTCCAGTTTCTTGTTATTCGGACCTACTGCTTCAAAATACCGGATGGCATCGTAAGAAGTATAGCCAAAAAAACCATTGATTTGTGTTGGATTTTCTCCTTTTATCTGAAAACTTTTGATAAAGTTGTCAAACTCCATGGCAAGTGGATTCTCCAATTTAAACGCCTGACTATTTCCTTTTACTTCGGTTATTCCCTGATTATCTTTTACTTTGAAACGAGCCAAAGGTTCCAGTGCTATAAAGGAGGAACTGTCTTCTCCTCCATGAAAGTCGGAACTTTCCAGCAAAGCTGATTCCGGATATACATCACGGATCTTTAAATAGATTCCTACCGGAGTTTGTAAATCTGCCAGTAGTTTTTTAGTATGTATTTGTATTTTCATGATGATTTAATAATTGAGTAATTGAATGATAGAATAACTGAAAAATTGTAATTCATATATCTTACTTCTAAATTCTAACTTATCAGCACATTTTCTCATCAACTAATTATCTTTTTACATTTTACTTTTTACAAAAAAGGTGCTAATATCTTATATCTAGCATCTAATGGCTATCCGCTAATTTAATATACGTTTCCATATCTTTATCTCCCCGACCGGAAAGACAGATAACTACAATGTCATTCTGTTGGAATTTTTTCTTTCCTAAAACTCCCAACGCATGAGCCGATTCTATGGCCGGAATAATTCCTTCCAGTTTTGTTAGTTCAAAAGCAGAAGTAATTGCTTCATCATCAGCAATTGCTAATACTTCCGAACGTCCGGTTTTTGCCAGGTGAGCATGCATCGGCCCGATTCCGGGATAATCCAGTCCGGCAGAAATAGAATACGGTTCTTCTATCTGTCCGTCTTCCGACTGCATAAGCAGGGTTTTACTTCCGTGAATAATTCCCAATTTCCCCAAATGAATAGTAGCCGCCGATTCTCCGGAATCTACTCCTTTTCCTGCAGCTTCCGCCAATATGATCTTTACTTCAGGTTCATCCAGAAAATGATAGATAGTTCCGGCAGCGTTGCTTCCTCCTCCCACACAGGCAATCAGATAATCCGGATTTTCCGTTCCCTCTTTTTCCAACAATTGTTTACGGATTTCTTCACTTATCACCGACTGTAAACGTGCAACCATATCGGGATAAGGGTGAGGTCCTACGGTAGAACCGATAATATAATAAGTGTTGGAGGGATTGCTACACCAATCTCGAATGGCTTCATTGGTAGCATCTTTTAAAGTCATGTTTCCACTGGTTACCGGAACTACTTTTGCTCCTAGCATTTCCATTTTCTCTACATTGAGCTTTTGTCTTTCTACATCGGTAGCTCCCATATAAACAATACATTCCATATTCATCAGAGCGCAAACGGTGGCAGTAGCTACTCCGTGTTGTCCTGCTCCAGTTTCTGCAATAATCCGAGTTTTTCCCATTCTTTGGGCTAACAGGATTTGCCCTATGGTATTGTTGATTTTATGGGCTCCGGTATGGTTCAGATCTTCTCGTTTCAAGTAGATTTTACAACCGTATTTTTCAGAAAGCCGTTTTGCCAAGTAAAGCGGAGAAGGCCGGCCTACATAATCACGCAACAAGTCGTGATATTCCTTCTGAAACTGTGGGTCTTCCAATACTTTTAAATAAGTATTCTTCAGTTCTTCCACATTGTCATACAGGATTTCAGGGATATAAGCACCTCCGAATTCTCCGTAAAACCCGTTTTCATCTACTTTAAATTTCTGTGTCGCCATTCTTTATTTTTTATCTTTTTTATTCTTTTTGATACGAAAAAAGCCCATCGTGAGTACGATGGGCTTTGGTTTATTCCTTATATTTTTTATAAATACACCTGCTGACTCACGACTTATTAAGTTGAGAGTTCCACCACCAAGATGTATTTAGTATTCTTTTCATTTTTGCTATTAACTCAACAAAAGTATATATAATTTTCTACTATGCAAAATTTTTCTTTATAAAAGTATCATTTTGTAAAAAGTAAGAAACAACAGTAATGAAGATAATGTGCTAATTAGCCAATGAATAAATTAGATTGATTTTTTCTCTTTTTTCTTTTCTCTAGCTTCTAAATTCTAATATCTTTCTCTCATAAAAATATCTTATATTTGGGATTCAATTAACAAACCTAAATTATACTCATGAATACTTCTGATTTTTCTCTCCGACATATTGGGATTAATGAAGACAACATACAAACTATTCTTAACGAAATCAAAGCAAATTCTGTTCAGGAACTTATAGAACAAACCATGCCATCCGCTATTCTGGGACAAAAAGAACTGAAATTACCTAAAGCTCTTTCAGAATATGATATGATTTTACAATCGAAAGAACTGGCTTCTAAAAATAAAGTTTATAATTCCTATATCGGATTCGGATATTTCGGTACAGTTGTTCCAGCTCCTATACAACGGAATATTTTTGAAAATCCGGGTTGGTACACCGCTTATACTCCTTATCAAGCCGAAGTTTCACAAGGAAGACTGGAAGCTCTGTTAAATTTTCAAACAGTTATTTCAGATCTTACCGGATTTCCTCTAACCAATGCTTCTTTATTGGATGAAGGAACCGCTGCTGCTGAAGCATTGCATATGCTGTATGAAGCCCGACCTAAAACACAGACTGAAGCAACCAAGTTTTTCGTATCCGAAGAAGTATATCCGCAAACCATTGCCGTAGTCAAGACAAAAGCAATGGGATTGGGTATTGAAATTGTGGTGGGAAAACATCAGGATTTTTATTTTGATTCCACTTTCTTCGGTACTTTATTGCAATATCCTGCCAAGCATGGAGAAGTTTTTGATTATACCCGATTTATCAATCAGGCGAAAATCCTGGATATAAAAATAGTATTAGCTGCTGATATTCTGGCTTTAACTGTTTTAAAAACTCCTGCTGAATTAGGTGCAGATGTAGCTGTGGGTTCTACCCAACGGTTCGGAGTTCCTTTAGGATACGGTGGTCCTTCAGCTGCGTATTTTGCCTGTGGTGAAGAATATAAAAGACATATTCCGGGACGGATTATCGGGATTTCCAAAGACCGTCACGAAAATCAGGCATTGAGAATGTCCCTGCAAACCCGGGAACAACACATAAAAAGAGAACGTGCTACTTCCAATATTTGTACTTCTCAGGTTCTATTGGCAGTAATGGCCGGAATGTATGCCGTATATCACGGTGCGGAAGGATTGAAATCCATCGCTTCGGATATCCACCTGAAAGCCGTTTTATTAAAAGAGCACTTAGTTTCCATGGGATTCAATGTATCGCCAGAACCTTTCTTCGATACAGTAAAACTCTATATTTCGGAAGAAGAAAAGGTAGAAATCAAAAATTTGTTTGAGGCTCTGCAAATCAATCTGAACTATTTCTCAAGCGGAATTTTAAGCATCAGTTTAGATGAAACGATTTCCGATGAACGATTTGCTTTAATTTTATCGCTTTTCTTAAAGTATAAAAAGACGGAATTTAAAAAGCTGAATTCTCCTGTCAACATAAACATTCCAGAAAACCTGATGCGAAAATCTGATTTCCTAACCCATGAAGTATTTAAAAAATACCATACGGAAACAGAGTTTATGCGATATGTGAAAAACCTGGAGAAAAAAGATATCGCATTAAATTATTCCATGATTTCCTTAGGTTCCTGTACCATGAAACTGAATGCTGCTACGGAAATGCTTCCTCTTTCCTGGATGGAATGGAATTCCATACATCCGTTTGCACCCAAGGAACAAGCTGAAGGCTATCTTCAGATGATTCAGGAACTGGAAAATTATCTGGCAGAAATTACCGGATTTACCGGAACTTCCCTTCAACCTAATTCCGGTGCTCAGGGAGAATATGCCGGATTGATGGTAATTCGTGAGTACTTAAAATCAAAAGGACAAGAACATAGAAATATCGCTTTAATTCCGCAATCCGCACACGGAACCAATCCGGCTTCCGCTGTCATTGCCGGACTAAAAGTAGTGGTGGTGAAAAACCTGGAAAACGGGGAATTTGATCTGGAGGATTTAAAACAAAAAGCGAAGCTCCATAAAGATAATCTGGCTACTGTTATGATCACTTATCCGTCCACTTACGGATTCTTTGATACCAATATTAAGGAAATCATTGATCTGATTCACAATTATGGTGGACAAGTATATATGGATGGAGCCAATATGAATGCTCAGGTAGGTTATACCAGTCCGGGATATATCGGAGCCGATGTTTGTCACCTGAATTTACATAAAACTTTTGCAATTCCTCACGGTGGAGGCGGTCCGGGAGTTGGACCTATCTGTGTAGCCGAACATTTAGTTCCTTTTTTACCAACTGTAAATGCTCCGTATAATAAAGAAAACAAACTGACTCTTTCTTCTTCTCCTTATGGTTCTGCGTTAGTTTCCAACATTTCCTATGCTTACATCCGTATGCTGGGAACTCAAGGGCTTAAAAAAGCCACTGCTGCAGCTATTTTAAATGCCAATTACTTAAAAGAAAAATTAGCTTCTCATTATGAGATTCTCTATACTAATAAATTCGGACGGGTGGCCCATGAACTGATTGTGGATTTCCGCCCTTTCAAATCATTAGGAGTGGAAGTGGGCGATATAGCCAAACGGTTAATGGACTATGGTTTCCATGCTCCGACTGTATCGTTCCCGGTTCCCGGAACTTTGATGATCGAACCTACTGAAAGTGAAAGTTTGGCTGAACTTGACCGTTTTGCGGAAGCCTTGTTATCCATTAGAAAAGAAATTGACGAAATAGCAGAAGGAAAGTATTCTGTTGAAGATTGTGTCATAAAAAATGCTCCGCACACACTGGAAGAAGTAACTTCCGACAACTGGAATCATGCATATAGCAGACAAAAAGCGGCTTATCCGTTAGACTGGATTCTGGAGAAAAAGTTCTGGACTTCCGTGGGAAGAGTGGATGATGCTTATGGAGACCGTAATCTGGTTTGTACCTGCAATCCGATAGAACAGTATGAAAACTAAATACGATATTGCCTATTTAAAAATGGCGCAGGAATGGGGAAACTTATCCTATTGTGAAAGAAAAAAAGTAGGTGCTTTAATTGTCAAAGACCGGATGATTATTTCCGATGGTTTTAACGGGACTCCTACCGGATTTGAAAATATTTGTGAAGATGAGGGAGGATATACCAAATGGTATGTTCTTCATGCGGAAGCAAATGCCATATCTAAAGTTGCTGCTTCCACTCAATCCTGCGCGGGAGCTACTTTATATGTAACCCTTTCTCCCTGTCGGGAATGTAGTAAGCTGATCCATCAGGCGGGAATCAAACGGATTGTTTACATTCATCAGTATTCGGATACTTCCGGAATTGATTTCTTAAAAGAAGCGGGTGTGGAAGTGGAACAAATAAGTGAAGAAGAACTTCTTTAAGCTGAATCTGATATATCTACTAGTTATAATATTTGATATTTAAATATTTTTCCTTTTTTCTTGATAAAAAAGGAAAAAAAAGTCAAGGCTGTGAGCAAATTTAGCTTGAAAAATTCATCGAAAAAGCTAAAATATTTGAACTCGCTTCGCTCAAACATAAATATTTTTTTAACGCTTTTTCTTCTCATTTTTCTGACGCATTTGCTCAGAGGCTAGATTAAAACCTATGATTATACTTTTTTTTTCAGATTTTTCTTTTCTGAAGTTTCAGCTGTTTTAAAATATCGCTCAGGGTAAATTTTCTCTCCTGTAATAAAATCAGAAAATAGTAAAAAACGTCTGCAGCCTCGTCTTTAAACATTTCGTCATTTTCCTTAGCTGCTTCAATTACCAATTCAACCACTTCTTCTCCAAATTTTTGGGCAATCTTGGATTTTCCTTTTTTTAAAACGGAAGAAATATGAGTATTTTGTTTTTCTCCATTAACACTTTTTCCTATTTTTTTCTCTATGGAACGTAAATACGAATACATATCCTCATTCTCTTCAGAAAAATCAGTGAGAGCCGAGTTTTTTTCCGATACCTTATTAGATTTTACTTTGATTAAAACGGATGTTTTATCTTTGTTCCAGCGGGCTTCTTCAACGGAATATAGATCATCATAACGGGAATTCAACAAAAAAACTTTTTTCTCCGACTGTGTTTTTTTAACCAAATCTTCCGTGGTTTCTCCAACGGTTAAGACCCTAAAAGATTTGCTGTCCTGAACAATGGCAACATACGTTCCTTTCTTATCTAAACTGCTGTTTTTCATGTTAAATTTCGTAAAGCGAAGATACTATTTTTTCAAAATAAAATTCTTTGTTTTTTCCTATATTATTAAATTAGCAACATTAACAATAATTTTTACCTTTGTGTAGTTAATTATACTAAAAAAGACTTTATCAAAATGAATGATACCCTGAAAACAGTTCAAACGGTAGTGGCTCAGGCCGGAGAAGTGAAAACAAAAGATTTTTCCTTATTGGAAATGCTTACTCATGGTGGACCGGTAGGAATTTTTGTAATGATTTGCCTGTTTGCACTATTCGCACTATCTCTTTACATTTTTTTTGAACGTTTCTTTACCATAAAAAAATTCTCAAATAAAAATTCCGGGCTTTTACGTGATGTGCAGGATCTTATCCATGAAGGAAAAATAGAAGCCGCTTTGGATTTATGTAAAAGAACCCATACTCCGGAAGGAAGAATATTATACAAAGGATTAATGAGAATCGGAAAACCTACCCGCGACATTAGCGATGCTATTGAAAATACCGCACAGCTTGAAATCTTCGAATTAGAGAAAAATGTCGGGGTGTTAGGAACCATATCCGGAGCTGCCCCCATGCTCGGGTTTCTGGGAACCGTAATCGGAATGATTATTGCATTCTTTGCTACCAGTTCTCAGGATCAGGCAAGTGCCCAAATGCTGGCAGGAGGTATTTACACCGCAATGGCAAATACGGCAGCCGGACTGATTGTCGGATTGTTAGCTTATTTATTTTATAATATTCTGGTTATAAAAATAGACCGCACCGTATATTCTTTACAACTAACGGCTATCGACTTTCTGGATATTTTAAATAAACCTGTTACCCAATCTTAGTATACAACCATGAAATTAAGAAGCAGAAACAGAGTATTACCGGAATTCAGTATGGCATCCATAACGGATGTTATCTTCCTTTTGCTTACCTTCTTTATGCTTACCGCATCAGCAAATCAATCAGCTTTGATTGTGAAGCTTCCCAACGCAAAAGGACAGGAAATGCCTGCAGAAAGAGTATATGTCAGCGTTTCCATTGAAGGGAAATACTTTATAAATAAAAAGGAAATACCCAAAGAACAGGTGGAACCTACGTTAAAAACCCTGTTTAACAACAATCCTTCCCCTTCTTTTGTTATTGCTGCCGATGAAGATGCTTTGCATAAAGATGTAATTTTTTTAATGGATATTGCCAACAGAAATAAATACCGGGTTTTAATCGCAACCAACCCTCAAACTCCTAATGAAAAACAGGTACAGAATAGAAACCAATAGAATCCAGTACACGGATAACAAAAAGGAACGCATCAAAAGCGGATTCATCACTTTTGTTATTTCCGGAATTATACTGGTTTTTATTTTGCTCTATAAAACCACTTTCACTACCGTTACTCCTCCTACTTATATTGACATCACTTTTGAAACCGATGATCTGGGAGCCAACTATGGTACAGATGAAGTAGGCTTGGGAGACGGAGAACCGGCAGATCAGGCTGTAGCTCTGGGTGAAGGAGGAAATCCTCTGGCAAATTCCAATTCCGATAATTCATCCTCTTCTTCCCAACAGGAAGAAAATCAATCCTTTCTTTCCGATCCGACTTCCAAAGAAAATGTATCTGTTCCATCCAAAAAAACAGAAACAAAAAAGAAAACAACCACACAATCTGCAACTTCTACAACAAAAACCACAGCAAAAGCTGATTCAAAAGCAGGAGTAGGAAATAAGAATACCGGAGGGAATCCACAAGGAAATAGTGCCGTAGGAGCTCTACTTAAAGGAAAAGGAACCAGTACGACCTCAACTGGAGAAGGAACAGGCGGACGACCGGGACAAAACCAGGGAGTTCCTGATGGGGGAAGCGGGAGCGGCGGAGAAGGCATCGGAAACGGAAGAAAACTGGTGAGTTTTATTCCCGGAACCATGGGAAGAGGCGGAAGTGTTCCTGCTCATGACTGTACAGCAACTGGGAAAATCACATTTTCTTATACTGTTGATAAAAACGGAAATATTGTTTCTGTAAGCCGGAAATCTGGAACAAGTAATACTTGTTTAGTGAATACCGGAATCAAGTGGATTAAACAATATGTGAAGGCAGACAAAGGAACTCAGTCTGTTTCCGGAAGTTATGTGATTAATTTTAATTAAGGCAACAACGGAATAATTGAGGAACGGAATGACTGAATAATTTCAAGTTAGAAATTAGAGAAAAGAAAAAAGACTAAAGTCTTATATCTAAAACGAGATTCTTCACTCCGCTCCACTATGTTCAAAATGACAAGGCGTTTGTCATTTTAACAATAGGAGAAATCTCTTAATAAGCTTTGTGTCAAAAATATTAAAATCAAAAACCTCCTGTTTCCAGAAGGTTTTTTTATAATTAAATTCTATTAATACTTAAAAATATAGTTCTCTTATCCTACACTTCCTTCTAAGGAAATTTCCAGTAGTTTTTTTGCTTCTATAGCAAATTCCATAGGAAGCTTATCCAACACTTCACGGCTGAATCCGTTTACGATCAACGCAATTGCAGTTTCCATATCAATTCCCCTTTGGTTACAGTAAAAAATCTGATCTTCCCCGATCTTGGAAGTAGTTGCTTCATGCTCTAATTGAGCGGTTTTATTTTTAATTTCAATATATGGAAAAGTATGAGCCCCGCATTTATTTCCCATCAATAAGGAATCACACTGGGAGAAATTCCGTGCATTTTCTGCATTCGGCATTACTTTCACCAATCCCCGGTAACTGTTTTGGGACTTTCCGGCAGAAATTCCTTTGGAAATAACGGTAGAACGGGTATTTTTCCCTATATGAATCATTTTAGTTCCTGTATCGGCTTGTTGGAAATTATTGGTTACGGCTATGGAATAAAATTCTCCTACAGAATTATCTCCTTTAAGAATACAGGAAGGATATTTCCAGGTAATTGCAGAACCTGTTTCCACCTGAGTCCAGGAAGCTTTTGCATTTTTCTCACAAAGTGCTCTTTTGGTAACAAAATTATACACTCCTCCTTTTCCTTCTTTGTCGCCCGGATACCAATTCTGTACTGTGGAATATTTAATTTCCGCTCCTTCCAAGGCTATTAGTTCTACCACTGCCGCATGCAACTGGTTCTCATCCCGCTGCGGTGCAGTACAACCTTCCAGATAGGAAACATAACTTCCTTCATCGGCTACCAGTAAAGTTCTTTCAAACTGTCCAGTTCCCGCCTGATTAATTCGGAAATAGGTAGAAAGTTCCATCGGACATCTTACTCCTTTGGGAACATAACAGAATGATCCGTCTGAGAAAACAGCGGAATTCAAGGCTGCATAAAAATTATCTCCTTTGGGAACTACTTTCCCTAAATATTTTCTTACTAATTCGGGATGATTCTGGATGGCTTCACTAATAGAACAGAAAATAATTCCTTTTTCTGCTAAGGTTTCAGAGAAAGTTGTTTTTACGGAAACACTGTCTATAACAGCATCTACTGCAACTCCCGTCAGTCTTTTTTGTTCTTCCAGAGAAATTCCCAGTTTTTCAAAGGTTTTCAACAATTCTGGATCTACTTCATCCAGACTGTTTAGTTCTTTTTGCTTTTTAGGGGCAGCATAGTATTTGATTCCTTCAAAATCAGGTTCTTTGAAAGATACATTTGCCCAATGGGGTGAAGCTAATTTCTTCCAGATCTGAAAAGATTCCAATCTCCATTCCAGCATCCAGTCAGGTTCATTTTTCCTTTTGGAAATTTCCCGAACAATATTTTCATCTAGACCAATAGGAAAATCTTCATACTCAAGATCGGTGGTCCAACCATGTTCATATTCTTTGTTTTCGAGATCTACTCGTAATTCTTCTTCTGTGTATTTAGTTCTGCTCATCTGAATTCAAAAATATAAAATTAATCTGAATCTGGACTAATTCTAAATACAAAGGTACAGAGATTTTGACTGAAAAGGATAGTCAATTCATAGATTTTAGTAATAATGAAATATATAATTTCTTTTAGTAAAAGATAAAAAATATGATTTTTTGCATTTTATCTGAGGAATTTCCTATATATTTTTCCTTTCGGAAACCAGATGGTACAAAAATTGATTAGGAAAGTAACTAGATCTAATGGTTTATTAAATTTGTTACTGATCAGCAAAAAAATTAACCTGTTTTTATTTATTACATGTTATTTTTTATGATTATTAAAAAAAATTTGTATTTACCTTAAATTTGTTAATTATGAAAAAACTTTCAACAATAGTGGTCTTTTTGATAAGTGTTTTTTATTTTATTTCCTGTTCTTGTGAGAGTGGTAAACAAAACCAAAAAAATTCAGACTTTGCTACACGCGGAATGCCCCTTCAGGAAAAAGACATTTCAATAAGTGACTCTGATTCCGTAACAAATACTGTTCCTGCTTTCAGTGATCCTGAAGTACAAAAATATGTAGAAGAATATAATGCTTATGTTAATGAATATCTGGCTGCTGCAGAATCAAAGGATATGACCAAACTTACTGTGCTGGGAGAAAAATCTCAGGAATGGAAAACAAAAGGAGAAACTATAATTCAAAAGTTATCTTCTGATCCGAATGAGTTGAAAAAGTATAATGATTATATGCTAAAGCTATATCAACAAATGCAGAAAACCGTTATAACTTCTCCCCGCTAACTAAATTAAGGAAATTCTATACTGCGAAACTTTCACCACAACCACAAGTTCTTAGTGCGTTAGGATTATTAAAAATAAATCCTTTTCCGTTTAATCCACCTGAATATTCCAGGATGGTTCCGACTAAATAAAGAAATGATTTTTTATCCACTAAAATTTTCACTCCATTATCTTCAAATAATTTGTCTTCCGGATTTTGATTATGGTCAAAACTAAGTTTGTAGGATAATCCGGAACAACCTCCGCTTTCTACTCCTACTCTGACAAAATCCTGAGAATAATCAAAACCATCATCTTTCATCAATTGGATGATTTTTCTTTGTGCTTCTTGTGATACTTTTATCATGGTTTTAACTCTACTACTATTTTACTATTACAAAGGTACGAACATTCTGATCAAGAATAGTTTCAACAGTATCAATATTTTAAATAGGTTTATAGATTAAAATTTATCAGACAGCCAACTTTCAATAATGTGTAAGCTCTCTTCCGGAGCTTCCAGAGCTCCCATGTGTCCGGTAGGAAGTTCGTGCCAAGAAATATTGGAAACTCCTTCCAAACTTTTCTTTAATTCCTGGTTTTTTGCAGGATTGTCATATTCTCCTGTAATGATCAGAACCGGTTTTTCGAGTTCCTTAATTACATCCGTACGATCCTGACGAAGCCTCATTCCTTTCAATGCGGCAGAAATTCCTTTTAAAGATGCTTCTTTAGCCCAGGAAATTGCTGTTTTTATTTCTGATTGCAGATTAGGAATATTTTGTTGTGCAAATAAATTAGGTATGGATAATCTGAAAAATTCTTTTGGATTTTTCACCACTATTTCGGCTGCTTTTAATCTTTGTTCCTTTTTAGCTTCATCATCCGGTAATGATGTGGAATAAAATAAGCCTAAACCAGATACCTTAAATTTAAAATTTTCGGCAAAAGCCAATGCCACATATCCTCCCATAGAATGTCCGATGACAATCGCTTCTTCTATTTTCAAATATTCCAAGACCTCATTCACCTTCTCTGCCATATATTCCATCCGGTTCACTTCTTTTGTGTTTTCAGAAGACTTTCCGTGTCCCGGCAGGTCTATGGTAACTACCCTGTATTTATCTGACAACTTCTTTTGAAAATATTCCCACATCTTCAAGTTTTCTAAAAATCCATGTAAAAATACTACTGTTCTACCCTGCCCTTTTTCTGTGTAATATAGCATCTGATCTTGGTTTTCTTTATCTCTATTTAGTTTATTAAATACAAAGTTACGATTTTTGGCTTTATTTTTGCGGATTCTATAGCAACTAATACAAAAAATAGTAGAATATGAAAATCATTAAATTAGCACTCTTATCCTCAATTGGATTATTAGCGATGTCTTGCGGGGTGAGCAAAAAACAGTATGAACAAACAAAGGCTAATTATGAGTCTTGTCTGGAAAGAAATGCTGATAAAGATAGAACGATTGCAACCTTACAAGAAAGAAACAATTCATTAGACCAACAAATGGATCTGATGAGAAAACAAAACGAAACTCTTCAACAAAGCCTTGCGGATTGTATGGCTACAGGAAAAGCAGGTAATGTAAACATTGAGAAATTAATCGGACAAATCAAAGAATCCAATGATTACATCAAACGTTTAACAGAAGCCAGAGCTAAAAACGATTCTCTTAATTTAGCTTTGTCTAACAAGCTTAAACGTTCCCTTGACAATCTAAACGACAGCGACGTAGATGTTCAGGTACAAAAAGGAGTAGTATTCATTTCTCTATCTGATAAAATGTTATACAAATCCGGAAGTTATGAAGTATTACCAAGTGCAGAAAACGTATTGGAAAAAGTAGCTAAAATCATTAATGATTACAAAGATTACGACATTCAGGTACAAGGATACACCGATACAGACCAGTTTAAGAGCAGTGCTGGATGTATAAGGGACAATTGGGATTTATCTGTAATGAGAGCTACTTCTATTGTTAAATTGCTTCAAACCAAATTTGGCGTAAATCCTGCCAGAATGTTAGCTGGTGGACATGGAGAATACCAGCCTAAAGTATCTAATGATACCTCAGCAAATAAAGCTATAAACAGAAGAACTGAAATTGTTATTCTTCCTAAACTGGATCAGTTTATGCAATTAATGGATCAAAAAATGAAATAAACATTAATAACCACTTTTGTAAAAGAGTCTCATTTTGAGGCTCTTTTGTATATAAAAACTTATTAACATCCTTTCTTGCTCAAAAATAATTTTTTATTTTTGTAGCTAGATTAAAAACATAATAAATGGAAATAGCGGGAAGAATTAAATTGATTTCGGATATTCAGACTTTTGACAGTGGATTCAGAAAAAGAGAAGTAGTAATTACCACAGAAGAACAATATCCTCAACATATTTTAATAGAATTATTGGGAGAACGGGTAGATATTATCAACTCTTTTAATGTGGGTGATGATGTGAAAGTATCTATTAATATAAGAGGTCGTGAATGGGTAAATCCTCAGGGAGAAACCAAATATTTCAACAGCATTACCGGATGGAGAATCGAAAAATTACAACCGGAACCTTCCATGGCTTCAGGTAATACCATACCTCAGCAACAACCAGTGAATGTAACACCACCGCCTGCTCCGATGCAGGAAGATGAGGATGATGATTTACCATTTTAAATTAACAAATAAAATCTTTCCTAATACAAAAAAGCACCTTTATATCGGGTGCTTTATTCTTTAAATTATGATTTGGCTCACAGATAAAGTAGAATTTCCGGATATTTCAGAAGCTGATTCCAACGGATTACTTGCCATAGGTGGAGATTTATCCCCTGAAAGATTGCTTTTAGCCTACAAATCAGGAATATTTCCCTGGTTTAATCCTGGTGAAATTATTCAATGGTGGGCTCCTGATCCCAGATTTGTCCTTTTCCCCCAAGACATCCGAGTATCAAAATCAACCCAGAAACTTTTAAAAAACAATTATTTCTGGTTTACTGAAAATCAATGTTTCCGAGAAGTTGTTACCTCTTGTTCATCTATTGAAAGAATCGGACAAGGAGGAACCTGGATTACAGATGAAATGATCGAGGCCTACTGTCTGCTACACGAAAAAAGGTTGGCAAAAAGCATAGAAGTATGGAAGGACGGAGAGTTAGTTGGTGGTTTTTATGGAATCGATCTGAAAACGGTTTTTTGTGGGGAAAGTATGTTCTCCAAAGTAAATAATGCTTCCAAATGCGGATTCACCTACTTTGTTACCCAATATGCCCATCAATATAAAATAATTGATTGTCAGCTCTATACTTCCTATTTGGAACAATTAGGAGCCATTGAAATTCCTCTTGAGAAATTCAGGGAATATTTAAGCTCTGAAGAAGTTAAAAATTTGCATTTCAAATAATAAATACCTATTTTTGCACGCTAAAATGTAGACAATCATGTCAATTAAAAGAAAGAAAAAAGAAGTACATTCCACCACTAAAGACGTCCTTACCTCAGCAAATGAAATTGCCACTTCAGGTGAAAGATTTTTGCAAAAATATGCCAAACCTATCGGAATTTTATTTGGAATAGTGATTGTGGCTGTTTTGGGATATGTAATTTATGATAATTATGTGGTTACTCCAAAAAATATAGAAGCTACCGATTTAGTCGTTGATGCTCAAAACCTATATGCAGAAGGAAAGACTGAACAGGCTTTGGGAGGAAAAACCAGTGGTATTTCCGGTTTTGTAGATATTGCACAAGAATATAGCAGTACTAAAGCGGGGAAACTGGCCTATCTTTATGCTGGTACAACTGAATTTAAAAAAGGAAATTATCAAAAAGCCCTAGAATATTTCCAGAATTTCGATTCTCCTGACAAAGATCTCAAAGCAGTAAAATACGGTGCTATCGCCGATACTTATGTAGAGTTGAATAATACAACAGAAGCATTGGATTATATGGCTAAAGCAGCCAATGAGAGTATAAATGGAGCAACTGCTTACCAATTCTATAAAAAAGCCGGTATTTTGGCAATGTCTTTAAATCAGAACGAAAAAGCATTAGAGTTTTTCCAGACTATTCACGATAAATTTCCGGATGTAGATCAAAACGGAGAAATAGATGCTTACATTGAAAGATTAAAATACGCAACAGGAAAACAATAATGGCTACAACCAACCTATCTGTTTACGATAAAGAAAAATTACCCAATGCCGGAACCTATCGTTTCGGTATTATTGTTTCAGACTGGAACTCAGAAGTTACCCATAATATGCACAAAGGAGCAGTGGAAACTCTTTTGGACTTAGGCACAAAAGAATCCCAAATAGATTCCTTTTTTGTTCCCGGTTCTGTGGAACTCGTGTACGGGGCAACTCAACTCTGCAAAAAAAATTATGATGCGGTTATTGTTATCGGCTGTGTTATTCGTGGGGAAACTGCTCATTTTGATTATGTATGCAAAACTGTTACCGATGGAGTAACTTATTTAAATACTCATACGGATATTCCTGTTATCTTCTGTGTTCTAACTGATGATAACATCCAACAATCGTTGGACCGAAGTGGTGGTAAACTGGGAAATAAAGGAATTGAAGCCGCAGTTACCGCGGTAAGAATGGCTGAACTGAAAAATAGATTTGAGGGATAGTAAGAAGTAAAATGTAAAACGTAAGATGGTTCTACTTCTAAAACTTCTAACTTTTTATAAAAAACCTTTAATTTCCTCAATAATCTTATCTGCTCCTAAGCTTTTTGCTTTTTCTGCCAATATTTTTCCTTTGGAAGAATGTTCTGATATAGGAAGCACTTCATCAAGCAAAACCTTTTTAGTTCCGTTTAAAGAAACAATACCTGCCTTAAAATGGATTTGTTTGTCTTCAATCTTAGCAATGGCTCCGATAGGCGCCGTACAACCTCCTTCTAGTACATTCAGGAATCCCCTCTCTATTTCTACACAAACTTGAGTATCCTGATGATTTATTTTTTCTAATATTTTCGTTAACTCCTTATTGGTTTCCAGTGAAGTAACAGCCACTACACCCTGTGCCGGTGCAGGAATAATAAAATCCAGTATTTCATAAGATAATGGAAGGTCTAATCTTTTTATTCCGGCAAGGGAAAAAATAGTTCCATCAAAATTTTCCGATTCCAGTTTATTTAAGCGGGTTTGTACATTTCCGCGTATATTATCAAACCTGACTTCCGGATATTGCGCCTTCCAGAAAGCCCGTCTTCGCAAACTTCCGGTTCCTATATACAATCCGTCAAAGATTCCTTTTTGATCTTCTTTTTTCGGATTCCGTATCAAAATATCAGATTCATAATCTCTTTCCAGTACTGCGGAAATGATAATATTTTCAGGTAGAAGAGTAGGCACATCTTTTAAACTGTGAACAGCAATATCTATTTCCTTGTTTAACAGAGCAATATCCAGATCCCGGGTAAAAACTCCTACAATATTCATCTGATATAATGGCTGGGTTAAGTCTTTATCTCCCAGAGAAGTAACCGGGATTATCTGAGTAGGAAAACCCAGATTTTTTAACTTTTGTTCTACTTCCCATGCCTGCCACATAGCCAAAGGGCTGTTACGGGTTCCTATACGAATGGGATTCATGTAAATAATTTAGGATTTAGAGACTTCAAGCTGAAACATTTCTTTGAATAAACCTATGGTGTCTTCTGCTTTTTCCGGATTTTTAATAAGATAATCCGCAAGTCTGTTGGTAATTTTTTGTACTAATCGGTCAGAAAGTTCTGTTTCCCCTTCGGAAACTTTTATCTGATCTTTTTTCAGTGTTTTTATCTGGTAATCTTTGATTCTGTCCAAATCTGATTTGAATGCGTGAATAACCGGAACGTATTTCCTGTTTTCCGCCCAAATGGAAAATTCCTCAAACATTTCCTCTACAATAAATTCTGCCTTAGGTATTTCCTTATTTCTTTGTTCAAAGGTATAATTGATTGTTTGTGATAAATCGTCCACATTCAATAATGTAACATGATCATATTCCTTCAATGCTATGGAAATATTGGCAGGAACCGATAAATCTATGAAAGTGACCGGTTTTTGAGTAGTCAGATCCTCTTTATTAATAATAGGCTGGGAAGCTCCTGTTGCTACAATAACAATATCGGATTTATTCACCTGAGGAATCAGTTCAGAATATTCTTTCACTTCCAGATTAAAAACTTCCGCAATTTCCCTTGCTTTAGAAATAGTACGGTTTAAAAGAGTTACCTGAGGATTATCTATGTGTTTTAACAGATTTTCACAGGTGTTTCTTCCTATTTTCCCTGTACCTACCAAGGTTATTTTTTTATCGGAAAGATTTGTACAGTTATTCAGAATGTAATGAACTGTTGCATAAGACATGGAAGTTACTCCATTACTTAATGCAGTGCAGCTTTTAACTTTCTTGGAAGTTTGTATTCCGGTATTCATCAATCTTTCAAGGAAAGCATTGGTGGTATTATATTTTTTAAACCTTTTAAACCAGGTTTTCACCTGCGAAATAATTTCAAAATCCCCCAATATCTGACTTTCCAGTCCGGCAGAAACTCTTAAGAAATGAGTAATCGCTTTTTCTGCTTCGTATATGGAAATATATTGTCTGAATTCTTCCAGAGAAACTTGTATTTCCCGGCAAAAAGCATCAATGACTTCATTGATGTTTTCAGTCTGCGTATATAATTCTGTTCTGTTACAGGTGGAAAGTACAAAAGTCTTGGTATGCTGTAATGAGTTTATTTTTTGAGAAAAACTTTCAACCAATTCAGGGAAAAAACTGAATTTTCCTCTAACTTTGGTATCAGCTTTTTCGTAACTGAGACTTATAGCATAGAACTTTTTAATAGTATGGGACTGAATCCTTCTCATGGTTTTTGACTGTAACAAATTTATCAATGACTAAACATAGAAAATACCTATATTTACAAAAAAATACCTTTAAAAGTAAATTTTTTGAAGTTTGGAATTAATCTAAATAATATTTTTACATGACAAAAATCATAAAAATATGAATTTAACCTGTTTTTCAGAAGTTTAATTATGGATTTAAAAAATACCTTTAAAAGCAGAATTAGGGAAAACAAAATAGGAAATGAAATCTACCTTGCACAAATTGATAACTATACTGATCTGACGGATACCATTTCCAAACCTGTAGGAAAACAGTTTGTACAATTCTATTTTTGTACCAAAGGAAGTGCCACTTTTCACTTTGAAGAAAGAGAACCTTATGCTATGAAAGAGGGTAATTCCCTGCTTCTTTTCCATCCGGATATTGACATTCCTATTAACATAAGCCTGTCAAAAAAGTCGAAATTGCTGATTTTCGTTATAACCATCGAAAATATAGAAGAAACTTTTTCTGAGCATAAGGAAAAACTTCCTTTCTTTTACGGAAATTCTTATGTTACTTTATACAAAGAAAAACCGATCAGTGTACCTGAAAAACTGATTATTACACAACTAGAAGATTATTCCCTAGATCCTGAATTTGAAAATTTATACCTTACAGGGAAACTCAATGAGCTGATTATCCATTATTTTTCTCATCCGGAAAATTCCCCGGAAGACACCTCTTCTTTAAAAGATGAAAAACTGATCAATCAATTACATGAAATAAAAGAGTTCCTACTGGAAAACATTGCTAATCCTCCTACTTTAAAAACACTTTCCGAAAAAACCGGTTTAAGTGAATATAAAATCAAAGAAGGATTTAAAAAGCTCTATGGAAAATCCGTTTCCAACTTTATACTGGACACTAAAATGGAAATAGGAAAAGAAAAACTAGACCTGAAAGTAAAACAGGTGAAAGAAATAGCCTACGATCTGGGATATGAAAATCCCAGCCATTTTATAGATGCTTTTAAAAAGAAATACGGAATCACCCCAAAACAATGGATGATGAAATAAATCAGACGCTCAGATAATAGTTTCCCAGAATCAAGATTCTATTATCTAACTCCTAATTACTCTAATATCTAAAAAACCTATAACATGAAACAAAAAGAAAAAGTACAATACATTATAGAAGAATTAAACAAATTATATCCAAATCCACCTATTCCTTTAGATCACAGAGATGTATTCACTTTACTGATCTCTGTTTTACTATCTGCACAAACCACAGACAAAAAGGTGAACGAAGTAACTCCGGCACTCTTTAAAGTCGCTCCCAATGCATTCAAAATGGTGGAATTGCCTGATTGGGAAATCAAAGAATACATCAAAGAAATAGGTTTATCCAATACCAAATCCAAAAATATTCATAAATTGGCCAATATTTTAGTGGAAAAATATAATGGTGAAGTTCCTGAAAGCTTTGAAGAACTGGAAGCACTTCCAGGCGTAGGACACAAAACCGCTTCCGTAGTAATGAGCCAGGGATTCGGACATCCAGCCTTTCCGGTGGATACTCATATTCACCGACTAATGAAACTCTGGAAACTTTCCAAAGGAAAAAATGTGGAAGAAACAGAAAAAGATGCTAAAAGATTATTTCCAAAAGAATTATGGAACCGTCTTCATATCCAGATTATTTATTACGGACGGGAATATTCTCCGGCAAGAGGATGGAGTTTGGAAAAGGATTTCATTACTCGTCATCTGATGGAAAATTAATTTTTTACTATTTTTACCCAACCTAAATAAAACCTATAACATGAAAAACATTGTATTAATATTTGGAGCATTATATGGATTGGTTTCCGTAATTCTTGGAGCTTTTGGTGCTCATGCTTTTAAGAAATTATTATCTGTGGAAAAACTGACCAGTTTTGAAACCGGAGTAAAATATCAGATGTATCATGCTCTGGCACTTCTGATTTTAGGTTTTTCTTTGTCTTTTTCTTCCGGACTGGAACGATGGGCTGGATGGGGAATGATTATCGGAACTTTTCTTTTTTCCGTAAGTATTTATTTTCTTGCTTTTTCAGAATACTGGAATGTGAACCTGAAATTTTTAGGCCCTGTTACCCCTCTCGGAGGAACTTTTATGATTATCGGATGGGCTTGTCTGCTACTTTATTTTTTTAAAAGCAGATAAATGTTCCCGTAGGAATGGCCTGACTTTCTGAATTACAAATTCATTGGAAAGCATCAGATAGAACTTGGAAGAATCCTTGCGTAATTCATTGTTATAAAAATCTTCATAAAGTCCCGGAAGAAAATCCTGTAAATGAACACTTTGGTGTAAACTCGTGTTTTCATAACAAGCAACATCCCGCCGGTAAATATAAGGCGGAAAAATAGTAAATGTGGGTTTTTGCAATGATTTTGCCGTAATCACTGCCCGACTGTCATTACCTATAAACAAGGTGCAATTCTGCATAAAGGCAGCATATTCCCGAATCATCTTTCCTACCGGTTGAACGAAAACCTTGGTGTTGGAATTAAGCAAGGAAAGCAGTTCATTCACCTGCTTATATTGGGACGGCAAATAATTGAACAACAGATCTGCCCGGTAATTTCCCCAGATGTAATCTATCAGTTTGGCCATATTTCCCAATGTCCAGGTACTGTAAGTGTTGGAGCCAAAAACTCCCAGCATAATAACCGGACGGGTGAAACGGATTCCGGCATTAATCATAGTTTCCTTAGCTTCTGCAATTTCCTCCTCTGTAAGAAATATTTTGGATTGAGGATTGATGGGCACCGGATTATCTTTTAAAAATTCTTCCAGAATAATCAATCGGTTCTCTAATAAATTACAAGTTTGTGTAACCGGTTGCAAAACTTTTGGAAAATGTTTATCGTAAAAAATATTGAGAACAGGCCGGGAAAAGCTGTACTTTTTTCTTGCTCTCGAAAAAAGTGTAATTAAAGTACTGCTGAAGTTTTGAGCCAGATCAATTAAAATATCATATTTTTCGCTTCTTATCAACAAAGCATATTTATACAGAAAGAGAGCGGAATCTATACGTTCACTATCCACCGCAATAATTCGGCTTATATTGGGATTTTTTTGCAGAACCCCCATATACTTTTTATAGCACAGAAAGTCTATCTTAATATCCGGATAGATTTTCTTCAGATTATTTGCTATTACACTGGTAACTAAAACGTCCCCAACATGCTTATATTGAATTAACAGTGCCTTCACCAGCCATTAAAATTACTTTACATCAATTTTTACACCGATACACTATGTTCTCTCAATGCATCATTCAAAGAGGTTTTCTTATCTGTACTTTCCTTTCTTGTACCAATGATTAAAGCACAGGTAACCCCATATTCTCCTGCCGGAAACTGCTTGGTAATCGACCCCGGAATAACCACTGAACGTGGAGGAACATATCCTTTGTATTCAATTGGTTTTTCTCCGGACACATCAATGATTTTAGTGGATGCTGTCAACGTAACATTTGCTCCTAAAACCGCTTCATCTCCAACATGAACTCCTTCTACCACAATACAACGGGAACCGATAAAACAATTGTCCCCGATAATTACCGGAGCTGCCTGTAAAGGTTCCAATACACCACCGATACCTACTCCACCACTCAGGTGTACATTTTTTCCAATCTGTGCACAACTTCCTACTGTTGCCCAGGTATCAACCATCGTTCCTTCGTCTACATAAGCTCCTATATTCACATACGAAGGCATCAGAATTACTCCTTTGGAAATATAGGCTCCTTTTCTCGCTACTGCATGCGGTACTACCCGAACTCCTTTCGCAGCATAATCTTTTTTCAACGGAATTTTATCATGATATTCAAAAATACCCACTTCCACCGTTTCCATATTCTGGATCGGGAAGTATAAAACCACGGCTTTTTTCACCCATTCGTTCACCTGCCATTTTCCATCCCCTAAAGGCTGGGCTACTCTCAATTTTCCTGAATCCAATAATTCTATTACTTCTCTGATTGCTTGCTGGTACTGACTTTCTGATAATAAAGAACGGTCGTCCCAAACTTTCTCAATAGTATGTTGTAGATCTTTCATATTCTTATTTTGAATAGCAAATTTACTAATTTTATATTAGCTTAAATTGTTTATTTTTTTCCAAATATAAAATCCGGAAGTAAAATTTACAGATAATCATATTCTTTCGTATCTTTATAACTACCTGTTCTTGATTACAAACTATAAAACTACCTGCCATGATTATCCAAAAAGAAAAATTTACGTTGCGTTCCTGGAAAATCGACGATTTCATTTCACTGGCAGAAAATGCCAACAATAAAAAAATATGGGACAATGTGCGGGATTATTTCCCTTGTCCTTACACTAAAAAGGATGCCATGAACTTTATTGAATCTGCTCTAAAAAACCCCCTGGATGGGAATGTGCCATTGAAGTTAACGGAAAAGCTGTCGGAGGAATCGGATTCATCCGGAACATAGATGTGGAACGTTTAAATGCTGAAATCGGATACTGGCTGGGGGAAAGTTATTGGAACCATGGAATTATGACGGAAACAGTAAAAACTGCTGTGAACCATATCTTCCAAAACACAGAAATTATCCGGTTGTTTGCCACAGTTTTCGAATATAATATTGCTTCCATGAAAGTATTGGAAAAAACCGAATTTAAAAAACTGGCCATTTTTAACCAAGCTGCTATTAAAAATGATGCTATCATTGATTTGCATTATTATGAGCTTTTAAAATAAAAAATATGGAAAATCATCTTCCAGACAGGATTTACCGAAAAGAACCTCTTCCGGATATGGAAGAAATACAGAATTTTATAAATAATTCTATGGCTATCAATGCTTTTGATGATTTGGTTAATCACATAAACAATCATTATAATTTCGAGCAGGAAATCTGTTTCGGAGGAAAAAAATTCGGAGTAATGCTCCGTTTCAGAAAGAGTGGGAAAACCTTATTTTGTATATTTCCTGAAAAACAAGGTTTTTCGGTGGTTCTGATTTATGGAAAAAAGGAAGTGGAACAGTTCGAA
This sequence comes from Apibacter sp., assembly GCA_031552575.1. Taxonomy (GTDB): domain Bacteria; phylum Bacteroidota; class Bacteroidia; order Flavobacteriales; family Weeksellaceae; genus Apibacter. The sequence continues at coordinate 234,537 of JAVBMH010000001.1, forward strand.
ATGAATAAAAATAAATTCAGTGAATATCTGGTAAATATTTTTGATAATACTCCTCAACTCCATGATGGCAGATGGATGTTAATATCTTTAAAAGATTCTTCTTATTTATCAGAACTAAAACAAATGATTGCTATTAAGAAAAAACCTGGAAAATTAAAGTAATTCCTCTTCATCTTCCCTTAAAAACTGGGCTTCATACAGTTTTTTGTAATATCCGCCATTTTGCAGCAGCATTTCATGGTTACCCATTTCCACAATTTTACCATGATCCAAAACAATAATCTTGTCTGCATTTTGAATCGTTGCCAGTCGGTGGGCAATAATAATGGAAGTCCGGTTTTCTGTGATCTTTTCTGTAGCTTCCTGAATCAGTTCTTCCGATTTGGTGTCGATGGAAGAAGTCGCTTCATCCAGAACTAAAATAGACGGATTGTACAAATATGCGCGCAAAAACGAAATCAATTGACGTTGTCCCAAAGAAATGGAAGCTCCCCGTTCACTTACTTCGTAATTATATCCATTGGGAAGGCTCATAATAAAATCGTCAATCTGGATTTCTCTGGCGGCTTTCCTCACTTCTTCATAACTTATTTCTTTATTTCCCATAGTGATGTTTTCCAGAATGGTTTCATTAAATAAGAAAACATCCTGTAACACTACGGCAATGTGTGAACGCAGATTATTCAGTTCATACTCCCGGATATCTGTTCCATCGACATAAATATGTCCTCCGGAAATATCATAAAACCGACTCAATAAATTGATAATCGTCGATTTTCCTGCTCCGGTCGCTCCGACAATCGCTACCTTTTCCCCGCTGAAAACTTCAAAAGACAATTCTTTCAACACTTTTTCTCCTTCTATATAGGAAAAATCCACTCGGTCAAAAACAATATCTCCTTTGATAATTTCTTTTTTTACGGTTCCTGTATTGGGAATCTCATGACTGGAATCGAGCACTGTAAAAACCCTTTCTGCTCCCACAATTCCTCTCTGGATAGTGTTGAAACGGTCTGCGATTTGTCTCATAGGACGAACCAGCATATTAATATAAGAAGTAGTAAAAGCAATAATCACTCCGGGCGTAATATCGTGAGCTGTTAATGCATTGTGTCCTCCATACCAGATCATAATTCCCACTGCTATTCCGGTAATAATATCCACCACCGGAAAGAAAAGTGAAAAATAGAAAACCGTTTTTAAATAGGCTTTTTCCAGTTTTGAATTGATCTTGAAAAAGTGGTTATATTCTTTCTTCTGTTGATTAAAAACCTGAACTACGGACATTCCGGAAAGTCGTTCCTGTACAAAACTGTTCTGGTTAGCTGTCTGGGTTCTTTCTTCTGAAAAAGCCTTTTTAATCGCTTTTTGAAAAACACGGGTTACCACGATCATAACCGGAAAAATAAACAACGCAATGGTTGCCAGTTCCCAATTAATCCAGTACATAACTGCTACCACGAAAATGATCCGCAAAATATCTCCCAGAACCATCAGAATACCATCGGTAAAAATGGTGGAAATGGTTTCTATATCAGAAACCGAACGAGTTACCAATACTCCTATCGGAGTTTTATCAAAAAAGGCGGATTTAAAATAAATGAGTTTTTTATATAACCGGATTCGTAAACTCCGTATCACGTTCTGAGCCACAAAGTTGGAAACATAGACAAGAAAAAACTGCAAAACCACTTCTACCAATAGAAGTAAAAATATCCACAACAGAGATTTATATAATCCTGAAAAACTTTTGTTTTTAAGAATATCTATGTCGATTGCATTACTGATAAGCACCGGACGATAGGAAGAAACAAACGCCAGGGCAATGGCAATGAAAATGGTAGAATAGAACCACAAAGGATAACCTCTTCCTAATTTCATCAGACGGGAAAGTGCTTCTCCTGTACCAATAACCGGTTCTTTTTTATTCTCTTCCATCAAGGTTTAAAAACTCCCGCAAAGTTACATTCTTTTTGATTAACTCACATTTAGATTTTAGTCTTTAGATATAAGAGTTTAGAATATTTCCTTACCTAAGATTATTCAATTATTCTGTCATTCCGTTATTGGTACATTATTTTATTCGCACCCTTTTCTTGTGTCTGACTTCTAACTTCTCACTTAATTATACTTTCCGGATATTCTATTTTGGTTAAAATCAATCCTTGTGCCGGAGCAGAGGTAGAAGCAAATTTCCGGTCCTTTTTTTCAATGATTTCTCTGAAATCCTGTTCACTAAGTTTTCCTCTTCCCACATCAATCAAAGTTCCTACAATAGCCCGAACCATATTCCGAAGAAAACGATTAGCGGAAATGGTAAAAACCAATTCATCTTCCCTTTCTTCCCATTCTGCCTGAAAGATCGTGCAATCATTGGTTTTATTATCTGCATGAAGTTTGGAAAAGCTGGTAAAATCTATATAATCAAACAATATTTTTGATGCCCGGTTCATTTTTTTCACATCAAAATCATAGTATAAAAATTGGGCATGAAATTCTTGTTTAAAGGGATTTTTTCGTGTGGAAATAAAATATTGATAGGTTCTTTTTACGGCATCAAAACGCGCATGGGCAGAATCGGGAACCGGAAATATATTTTTTATGGAAATATCCAGCGGCAAATAGGAATTGAGCTTTCGCACCCAATGATCCGGTAACGGTTCTTCCAAATCAAAATGGGCAAACATTTCCGAAGCATGAACTCCGGTATCGGTTCTTCCTGCTCCTATAGTTTTAATTTCCTTCCGGAGCATACAGCTCATCGCTTGTTCTAAAACTTCCTGTACGGAAATCTGTCCGGGCTGATGCTGATAACCGAAATAATGGGTTCCGTTGTAAGAAAATTGAATGAAATACCGCAAATTTATCGTATTTTTATCACAAAAATAGTGAGAAAAATCCTATTACTCTCCGATACTCATTCTTATATAGATGAAAAAATCCTGAACTATGCTTCAAAAGTGGATGAAGTGTGGCATGCCGGAGATATTGGGGATACAAAAGTTTCTGATGCATTGAAAAAAGTTTCTCCGGTTTTTCGTGCTGTGTATGGAAACATTGACGGAACGGAAATACGCAAGGAATTTCCTTTGAATCAACGCTTTTTTTGTGAAAAAGTGGATGTGTGGATGACTCATATCGGAGGATATCCGGGAAAATATTCTCCTGCCATTAAGGAAGAAATTCAGAAAAATCCTCCTAAGTTATTTATTTGCGGACATTCCCATATTCTTAAAGTGATGAATGACAAAAAACTCCATCTTTTACATATGAATCCGGGAGCGGCGGGAATTTACGGATTTCACCAGGTACGAACCATGCTTCGTTTTGAAATTGAGGGAGAAAATATTCAAAATCTGGAAGTGATTGAGTTTCAGAAATAGCAAAATCTATTAATTTTAGATTGTTGATTTACGATTTACAATTGATTTTTTTACTTCCTTCTAACTCAAAAATCGTCAATCGTAATTCTAATATCGTTTTTCGTTTTTATTTAGTTACTTTGCACAGCAAAAAGCAATTAAATCTTAAAAAACGTGTATAAAAAGTTCATTCTATTTTTCCTTTTACTTTCGGCCTACGGTTTTTCACAATCCAATATTTCCATAACAATAAGAATCATGGATGGAAAAACAACTTCCTGTATAAAAGACAACATACAAAAAAGTATTTTTTTTCAATACAATCATAACAATAATTATGAAGAAGTAAAAAACTTCACCTCTTCCAACTGCTTAAATACTTTTACTATTCCTAAGGTTCCGAGAAAATACAAGATTGTTATATCTGTTGAGAATTTTGAACCTCAAACCTTGGCTTTTGAAATAACCGAGCAAACTCCGGATACGCTGGATCTGGATGAAATATATTTATCCGGGCATGAAATCGTATCCAAATCTTCCAAGGAAAAGGAACTGGATGGAGTTACCATTACCGGAATACGTCAAAAATATATTACTGTAGATCCCAACAAAACTTCCTATTCGGTAAAAGATAACGATTTTTTATCAGGAGGAAGTACGGAAGATGCTTTAAAAAAGCTTCCGGGAGTAATTCGGGGATATGGTGGAGAACTGACAGTTAATGGAAAATCTATGGCTATTTATATGGATAATTCTCCCACAGGATTATCCGGAGACGACCTGGAAAACCTTTTACAAAGTATTCCGGCCAGTTCCATTGAGAAAATCGAAATTATCAACAATCCGGGAGCTTCCTATGAAGCAAACACAGCCGGAGGAATCATCAATATTGTTACGAACGGACGGGCTTTGCGTGGACTAAACGGAAGCATTACTTTGAATTACCGTTTTAATAAAAACAACCGGATTTCTCCTTCCATAAGTTTGAATACACGGATTAAAAAAGTCAGTTTACAGCTAAACACTGGATTTAATTACCGGGAATGGGACAGATACTCCACTTACAACCGGGAATTTACCTATTTCACGCCTTCCATTCTGTTCAACCAGGAAACCAATCAGGAAAACTATAACCGGTTTTATTTTTTTCGTCCTTCTGCCAATATCAAACTGAATGATAAAAGCAATTTATGGATCAATTATAATTTCAGTTACACCAATAACTCGATTTACTATACCGGAGAATCCAATAGTAACAACAGTATTTCACCCATTCATCTTTTAACTAATTCCGAAGTGGGAGATAAAAACTCCAATAATGAGATCATAGTTAAATACAAAACCCAATTAGATAGTTTAGGAAGAAATTTTGACATAACCGCTTACTATTCTTATTTTGATAAAACCACTACCAACGGAGGATTCCAGAATAATCTGGGTACAAACCTGTATTCCCTTAATAAAGTAGGCTTGTATTATGCTAATTTCTACGTAAAACCCAATCTTGAAATTCCTTTAAAAAAAATCGGTTTAACCCTAAATGCCGGAGGTAAATATTCCATTGCCAATTCCCATAGTTTGGGAAAATACAATCTTCTAAATCCTTCTCCCATATCTTTTGATAATCCTGACTATAAAAACAGCCTGGATTTCAATTACGACGATTATCAATATGCTTTATATGCAGAAGCTACTAAAAATATCGGGAAATTGAGTATTACGGCCGGATTGCGCTATGAAGGTTTGCAGTATAAAACCTTTGTGGAGCAAACAAACCGGAAAACCAAGAATAATCTGGATCAGCTTTATCCTTCCGCCAGCTTATTGTATAAGCTCAATCCGATTGTGAATCTGAACGCTTCGTACAGAAAAAGTATTTCGCTTCCTCCGTATTCTACTCTGGACCCAAATATTACTGGATATTTTGATGAATTCAATACCTCTTCGGGAAATCCTTATTTGCAACCCGATTTTTACGACAACTATGAAGTTTCCATAAGTGCTTTTAATTACCTAAAACTGAATTTTCAATATACCTATTCCAAGCATATTAATATGCGATCTTTTGAAACGGCAGATAATTCGCTGATCGTGAACCAAACTACCCGGACTTACAACGGAATGAATAATTACAACATTTCTTTAGGTATTCCTCTTCCTTTTCAATTGATAACTCAAGGGAAAAATTTCTTCAAGAACCCGATAAATCCGGACAAACTGAGTTTTATTTACTTCTACGGAATGTATAATTTTTACAAGTTGAATGATTATTCCTATCCGGATGAAGTGCGACCTATCTGGTTCTATAATTTTTATTCACAGATTGTTCTTCCTAAAGATTTTAAACTGACTTTGTTTTATATGTTCAGTACTGATAAAGGTTATTTCCGGATATATAAGGCTGACAAATCTTTTAACTATTCCAATGTGGAATTGAGCCGGACATTTTACAACAAAGCTTTGCGGGCTTCTTTCGGAGTTGATAACCTGTTCAATTCAAACCGAATCAGTGCCACCATGTTCAATCATAATCTGAATACTTCTTTTTATCAACGGGATGATTACCAGACATTTTATTTTAAATTATCTTACAATTTCGGAAGATTGCGAAATCTGAAAAAGGAAAATACAATTATTGAAAACGAGAAAAAACCGGAAAACGACCAACTTGTTCCAGCTACTCCTCTGAAATAGCATTGAATAACTGAGTAACGGAATGACAGAGTAATTTCAAGCTATAAGTTGGAAAAAGCCATTAGTTGTTAGCTATTGACTTGTAGCATAGAGATTCTTCACTCCGCTTTGCTCTATTCAGAATGACATCACACAAACCTTGTCATTTCGAACGTAGTGAGAAATCTCAGGATTCTGCAATAATCCTATTTATTTTTACCCTTTAATGCTATACTTATTCCAACAATAATTATAACTTTACAATCATTAGCTTTATAATTATAATGTATAAATACAAAATAATATGAAATGTATGCGATTTGTATTGGAACAACTCCGGAATGAAGAATGATTCCAGTTTTACACGGAATTTAAAGATTTAGTGGAACAATATACCCCGACAGCCCTTAACATTGAGGAATTGTTTACCTCCTTTCTCAGCTTGTATGCAAATGCTGATGAGGCACTGGAGATCATCCGGAAAAGTGCAACTACCAGCCAGATTGCAGAGGCCGACAGAGTGTGGGACAGTATTTTCCGGGGCTTTTCCGATGCGGTGAAATCTGCACAAAACCATTTTGACCCTGCCAAACGGGAAGCGGCCCAACGACTGCTGGTAATATTTAACCATTATGGAAATATTGCCCGCAAACCTTGTGATGAGGAAACCGCTTCTATTTACAACTTTCTGCAGGATATAAACAGCGGAACTCTTGCCGCCGATGTTTTCCTTTTGAGACTGGACGACTGGATCACCCAACTGGATGCGGATAACCAGATATTTGAAGCATTAATGAAAAACCGTTATGATGAAAACTCTGCTAAAACAGACCTGAAAATAAAAAGCGTACGGACAGAAACCGACCGTACCTACCGCGATATCCTTGACCGGTTGGATATTCTTATACTGATAAATGGAGATGCCCTATACACTCCGTTTGTAAAAGACCTGAATGTACATTCCGAACAGTTCAATAATCTTATAGCCCAACGCAAGGGGAGAAATGCAGCCAAAGGGAAAGAGGATAATGAAAGTAAAAATACTTCCACTAGTTTGTATTAATGTGGGCTTGAATCGCTCTCCCTTAGGAAGACAAGGTTGGTGTGTACAACCAGCTGAAGTCCTTTCTGAAATAAGAAAGATTATTTTTTATTAATACCGAAAAGAGAAGCCTTAGGCTTCTCTTTTTTCTGGTTATTAGATTTATAAGGAATATTTATGATTTTCATTTTAAATTATGAATATATCCATAAAGAAACCAATAAAAGATAATTAATTATAACCCGTGGTGCATTTAAGCAATAACGGTTTTTAGATTGTTTATATTTCGGTTGTTTAATTTATTTATGAGTTGTATCACAGTCAGAGCCATAATCTTGGATAATATTCTGTTTTTGGGCCCATCAAAAGATTGAGCATAATTTCTGCGAATCATAAATTGGTCACATAATTGCAAAAACAAGGTCTCAATACGTTTTCTTGATTTTCTAAAGATGTAAGCTTGCGGTTTATATTCATGTTGATTTCCTCACATGGGAACTTCAAGTGTTATCTGATTAGAATAAACTTTTTGATAATCAATACTTAGATATTCTTTATCACCCAATACCGTGCAATTTTGATACAATTGCTTTATATTTTTGAGATAATGGATGTCGTGTACAGAAGCTTGAGTCAAATCAAAATCAATAAAAACACCATCAACAGTGCATACAGCATGGAGTTTGTAACCATAATAACTGTTTGATTGGGATGCACAATATCCTTTATCTGGATCAGTTTCATATTCTTCTTTACAAACCTTGCTTCGAGTACTTCGACTTAGCTTACAGGCTTCTAATGGCATGCTATCTACAATATAGTAATCTATATTGCTGATAATCAAAGATATTTTTCTTCGTAATAAATCCCGATGATAAAACAGCCGTCGTTTCCTTCGGTTATAAACACTGTGCTCTACTTTAGATAGTAAATCAATAGGTAGCTTTCTAAATAAATCTCTCTCTGAATCAATCCCCAAAAACTCAGAGGTTAAGTTTATGGCGATTAATTCAATATCTGAAAGTTTAGGTTTACGTATTTGATTCAAAAAATTCATCTGAACTTCTATAGATTGTAATGTTTTCAATATTTTTTCGTAACTTCGAGTGAAGTTGTTCATATATTTAATTGATTGGTAGCCTTTTAAATATAATCATTTAATTGATAATGAACAACTTCTTTTTTTATTTTTCTAAATGAACCACGGGTTATAATATTATTTCGAATACCCGAATTTTTTTAAATCCTTTTCGTTGGAACGCCAGTCTTTTTTCACTTTTACAAAAAGGTTCAAATAGATTTTTTTATCAAAAAACTTTTCCAGATCCAAGCGGGCTTCTGTTCCCACCTTTTGTAGTTTCTGGCCTTTATGTCCGATTAGAATTCCTTTTTGAGAACTTCTTTCCACATAAATAATAGATTCTATCCTAATGATAGTTTCTTCTTCTTTGAAACTTTCTGTTACTACTTCAACGGAATAGGGAATTTCTTTCTGATAGTTGAGTAATACTTTTTCACGTATAGTTTCATTAACAAAGAAGCGTTCAGATAATGTGGTAAATTGCTCCTTATCATAGTAAGGGGGTGCTTCCGGTGATAATTCTATTATTTTGGGAAGTATTAATTCCGTATTTAGATTATGTAGTGCGGAAACAGGGAGAATTTCTGTCTCCGGTAGTTGTTTGTGCCAAAATTCTACACTTTCGGAAATATGTTGAGGATCTTTGGATTTATCTATCTTATTTACCAGAATGATAACAGGGATTTTTACAGAGTTGAGCTTTTTTAATAAGAATTCTGAAGGATTCTTCTCGTCACCAAATTCTGTTAAAAAAAGAATGATATCCGCATCTTCAAAAGATTCTTTTACAAAATCATTCATTTTTTCCTGAAGTTCATAGGACGGATTATGTATTATGCCTGGAGTATCAGAAAAGATGATTTGTGTGTTTTCATCGTTCCATATTCCAAAAATTCTGTGTCGGGTAGTTTGTACCTTTGGGGTAACGATGGATAATTTCTCACCCATCAGATGATTCATTAAGGTAGATTTTCCCACATTAGGTTTTCCTACAATACTAACAAATCCGGATTTATGTGACATAAGTTTTGTTTGAAGGGAGAGGTTTATTTTTTATTGAAACGATATTTTTTATTTAAGGCTTGCAAAATTGCCCAAGTTTCAGCATCTACAATTCCGTCGGCTTTTTCCGGTCTGAAATGCCATTGAAAAGCACGGATGATAGTGACTGTGTCTTTATCCCAATTCCCGGTAGCATCCATTTTATAACCATATTTTTGCAGAGCTTTTTGAAATTCCAGAGGAGAGTTATATGGATAAGTATCTGTAACATATTGGGCAAGATAGAATTGTTTATCAACATCATCATACCAAGCCCCTATATTATATTCAGTATATAATTGTTTCCAAGGGAATGCCGGTCCGGGATCTTGTTTCCGCAAAGGAGCTATATCGCTATGTCCCACTACGTTTATAGGCTCAATTTCATATCGGTCTATGATATTCTTTGCTAAAGCAACTACTTTTTTGATTTGGAAATCAGGGAAAGGAGCAAAAATCATGGAATCTTTAACTTTGGAGAATCCTTTATTAACAATTTCAATTCCGATTGAAGTGTCATTTAATCCCTCAATTCCGTTCCAGGAACTTATACCAGCATGATAGGCTCTTTTGTCTTCACTGACTAAAATATCAATACTGTCATTAGGTTGGTCTGTGATCAAATAATGAGAACTTACTACACCTTTCCTTGCTAAAATCTTGATAGAAGTAGGATAATCGGAAACTGTATAGTGAAGAACTAAAAAGCGAATTCTGTTATTAAAAGCAACAGACGGAAAGTTCTTTTTGGAAATTACATAATTGGGAAGACTTGCTTCGGTTACTACCTGATATTTGGGATCAACATCAGTTACATAAATAGTGTCATGAACAATTTTAGTGTTCACGGTAATTTTTTCCTGTGTGCCACAGCTAATTAGTGCTAATGTGAAAAAGAAAAAGAATAACGTATTAACTAAATATTTCATATTACTTCTTTATGCAGCAAAGATATAAAACCCAAAAGTAAAAATAAGTTAAAAATTTTATAAAAATACTTGCATAAATAAAATCTTACTGCTACTTTTGCACTCCAATTTGACTGAACATAGTTGAATTTGGAGAGTTGCCGGAGTGGTTAACGGAGCAGTTTGCTAAACTGTCGACGGGAAACCGTCGCGTGGGTTCGAATCCCACACTCTCCGCTAAAGCATGAGGTGAGAATCTTTATATAACTCGGGGTGTAGCGCAGGTGGTAGCGCATCTGGTTTGGGACCAGAGGGTCGCAGGTTCGAGTCCTGTCACCCCGACAAAATTTCTGCAAAAGGGTCGCGTAGCTCAGCTGGATAGAGCATCTGCCTTCTAAGCAGACGGTCAAAGGTTCGAATCCTTTCGCGATCACAAAATAAAAAGCTAATATATTCATAAATAATATATTAGCTTTTGTGTTTTATGTTTTTAGACAACATTTAGACAACGAACTGATTTTTTCTAAAACCTCAAAGCTAATCCTAACCCATTAGAACCAACATTTAAGGAAATTTCTTTTTTTGCTGCTTTACTTTCCATTTCGTTATAATCTTCCATGCTCTTTTTTGCCTGGTTGTTTCCAACTATTTTCAATACTGTTCCGGCAGCTATAAATACTCCTCCTACAATAAAAAATGCAGATGTTCCACTGTTACTGTCATCTCCATATGATATTTCAGAGTTATTTGCATGGCTTAAATTGTAAATACCATTTCCTAAAAAGAAACCGATTCCCAAGCCTAAAGATACACTTCCTACGGTATTAAGTGTTTTTCCGGTATTATATTTTTCGAGTGCCCAGGAATTATTTTTTAAAACATCTCTTACCTGATCTGTGGTCAGGCGTACTCCGTTAAGTTCTACATTACTTGCAGAATTTATTTTTAATAATTTTTGTGAAAATAGAAGTGTAGATGTTAATAGTAATAATGGTAGTAATTTTTTCTTCATTTTTGTTATATTTTGAATTTATTTTAATGGTCTATTAATTAAAATAAACCTTTTCAAATACTGGTTTTATATGTAGGCTATCGAATCATATACATTTTTTGAACCCAATCCTTCAGCCTCTGTACTCTCTATTCTAATAGCGATTTGGATATGGAACCGCCCGGAAGTAAAGTTTTGTTTAAGTTGAAAGCATTTTAATCTTTTCCTGATTAAATCCCTTTAGATATATTTCTTCTATTTCTTCGATACGAATAACTGTAATACCATCTTCTACTCCTTCTTCTGTAAAAGTATTTATTGACAAATAATTATCATCCACATTTAAAACATATCCTGATATTCCAAATCCATAACTATGTTTAATTGTGATGCAATTTTTTTCTTTTTTGCAATAATCAAAAAAATCAACAATTAGAAGTTTGTTTTTATTCCTTTTAAAACTTAATTTATTAGGTTTTAATTTGTGAATATCTATTAATTTTTTAATATTTTTCAAATACAAATTATCATATTCTACTAAATAAATCATACTCATATTTAGTAAAACAAAACCGTCATTTTTTACATCTGGAGTAATAATTGAAACCAATACTCCTTCTTCAAATATCATATTTACATATCCTACGGTAAATTTGGATGTATCCTCAGCATTGGTATATATTCCTACCAATATCTTTTCTTTTAGTGCTTTTTTCAGTATTTTTATAATCATCTTTTTATTTGTTAAAAGGAATATCAAGTTCTTCCATATCTTTTTTCAAATACTTTATAAAAGTACCAATCATTTCCTCTTCATCGGAAGTATAGTCTTCCAGATTACATCTTTTAAGAATATTTTCATTTCTTAAAATATAATATTCCAATTGGTCATAAGATAAACTAAATTCAAAATTCCAATTGAAATATTTAAATTGAAAATTTACAGAATAGTTTGTCATTCCTTCAAAATTCCCCCTTATACCTTGAAAAAAGTAACTATTATCTTTGAATTCACAAATTTCATTTTGCAGAAAAACAGTTTCCAGTTTATGAATACAAGTAGTTTGTAATTTAGAGTTGTTATTTATATTACTATTTAATGCTGAACTAATCATAATTCACCTGATTATCTATTAGAAATCAATAATATTTTGGCCTAAATATTTAAAAATTTCTCCTATTCTTTTTAAATCATATGGTATTGCTTCTTCTTCTGAATCCAGTAATCTCTTCAATTCATTTATATCATCAGATAATTGTCCTAAGGATATGGTTTTTGGTTCTTCATATGGATTATAAAGTTCAGCCGAAGAAATATCCCAATAATCTTCTTTCATTTCTATTAAATTTCCTTGAGAGGATTTCAATTTAAATAATAGTAATAGTATGTATTTTTCTAGTTCTTCTATATCTACCATGATGTGTTTTCTTTTATTATTTTATCTATGTTATTTATAAAAGTATTTATTTCTTATTCTAAATATTTACTTCTCAAGTCATAATATTTTTCTTTTGTAATTAGTGCTTTTTTAAATTTATCTTTTAACATATCTAATTGTTTTTGATATATTATTTCTTTTATTCGTATAATATTATTTTCATCATCCAATTTTAATAAATTTAAAATAACTTGTTTAAATTCGTTTTCTGATAAATCATATTGTTCTACATTAAAAAAGTGAAATAAAAAATTTAATGCTTTAAAATTATTATAATCAAAATGGAAATCTTTATTTTCTTCAGAAAAAAAAGATTCTCCTAAAATAGATGTGAAATTTCTATCAAAATTTCTATTATTTATTTCTGATACGACTTCTTGAAGATTTGAAAAGTTATATTTATTCATGTTTTATCTACTATTAAAAAAATGTTCTCCATATTGTTTGACACCATTCCACCAAAGATGGACTTTCGTTTGCCCTTCTGTCCATCCCCTATGTAAAAATTTACCAGTTTTATCATAAGTGTCATGAAAATATTTTATAGTCTTTCCTTCTGCATTCAAATATTTTGTATGAATTGTATAACTACCATTTCCATTTTTAGCAAAAATTTTCGCAGTATATTTATAAAACTTTCCAATTTGGACACTAGTTGTTTCAGCATCTTTAAATTTTGATAACCATTTGATTCCTTTACCAATGCCTCCACCAATTAATTCTAGACCACCACTACCTCCTATAGGTTTCCAGTCCAAATAAGTCTTCCCATTATATTCGAAAGTTCTTGCACCTCCTGTATCTACCCACTCCCCATTTCTATACTGCATTGTACTTCCATCTAACCAAGAATGGTAAATTTCTCCGTCTTTTGCATTTTTAGGACATGTTAAACATGTCCCCTCATCTTCATTTTCATTTCCTTCAGCTATATCAACAATATCGGGTGCTTTTATAGCCCAATGCGCCGCATGATTTAATCCACTGGTAATCAATCCCTGCCTAACCCCACTCCAGAAGTTTCCTCCTGCAATAGAAGAGGATATTCCCCCAGACAATCCCCCGCTTGCAATCATAACGGCTTTAAAGCCTCCACTATTGCCAAAGGCATTTTTCCCGTAGTTTCCGTTTTCGCCTATTCCTCCGGCATAGTTGGTACCCAACGCCTCAATACCGCTGGAAATTATGGAAGATACCATTCCTGCGGCAAATCCCGAGCCAAAGTTTCCTCCCTCAATGGAGCTCATTACCCCTCCGGTCACCCCATGCATACCCGCCTGGAAGGCGGCCTGGCCCAGGGTACTGGAATAGGCCATGGTTGCGACCTCACCGATTCCGAAACTAATGGCTGCCGTAGCCGCCCCTATGGTGACTGCTTTCCCCATTCCGTACCAGAACGGGTTTCCGTTTATGGCATTATTGATTCCGGTGGTTACTATGGCTATGGCTACCCCTATGGCGAGAGCGGTAAAGAATTCCTCCCCGCTAGGGTCAGTATACAACAGTGGATTGTTCAGTACATATCCATATCGGTTGTAATTCTGGGTGTTATAAGGTTCCTGTACAAAGTTATCCGGTTCCAGGAACCGCCGTAATGCAGGGTCATACAACCGGGCATTCATATTGATGAGTCCCACGCTTAGCAGGTGCTCGTGTCCGGTATAGCCCCGGTCAAGAAGTAAGGAATAAGAAGAAAGGGGTAAGGAAGAATCTATTGTTTTTCCGGTAAAGTCTTTTACTCCTGCCAGATTCCCCCAGGCATCAAAGTAGCGTTGTTCGGCTATAGCCCCACTTTGGGCATCGGTCAGGGCAACAATAGAACCCTGATTGTCTCGGTGCAGGAAGTATTTTTTACTACTGCTCAAAGTAGAGCCGTTCAGTTGTTCTATTTTGATATAGGAAGCGGAATACCCGTCACCGTTGATATAGGTAACTACTTTATAATTGTTCCCGGTTTTGGTTACTTCCACTGAACCGTCGGAAGTATAATACCTGCGGTTAGGCTTGGAAGAGATATTGGTATCCGTATTCCCGTAGTACATTGCCGATCGGTTCTTCAGGATTCCGTACTCAAAACTGATCCGGTCTTTCCCCGCCAGGTAAATCTCCGTCGGGCTTTTGAATGCATTGTAAGTAACTTCATGGAATCCACGGTTTTGTTTAAGCTGTGCCCCCGAAGTATTGAAAGTGATCTTGTTCAGCTGGTAATTGTTGTCTGCATAGTTATAAGCTCCTACATTAGAATTATAGGTCATCCTTCCCCGTTTGTCGTAGATGTATTCGTTTTGCAGTACTCCGTTTATCCGCTCTTTCAGCAAACGATCTAACTCATCATATTCAAAACTTTCATTCTTATTAAAGTTCTTGTTGTTACGGCTTCTGAGTGTTCCTCTGAGTACGTCATAATCGTAATCAATGCTTACTGCTGTCTGGCTTGCAGTTTTATGGGTGATGTTCTGCAAGTAGAACAGGTTATTGTAAGTATTGGTCAGGCTATAGCCGTTCCCGTATCTCATCTGGGTAACCTGCCCGTGGGAATTGATACTTTGTATTTCCTGTATCAGGGTATTAGTATCAGCATCCCACTGGCGGATCAATTCTCCCCAGTAATTGTATTCATTTCTTACTTTGGAGGTGGTGGTATAGCCGATCTCCGTTACTGTGGTTTTCAGGGTGGTAATATCCGCCCTTCCGTAGGTGTCAAAAGTAGTGTTTGATTCGGAAACCAAATATGGGGTAGTTTCTTTTTTTCCTTTTATACGGTAGTACTGATCGTAGTAAGTTTCATAAATAAAATTTTTGCCATTGCTGTACCCGGATATTTTTACCGGAAGCTTGGTGGTCGGATCATAAGTATAGACTTTGCTAATGGAAGCCCCGTCTCCTTCGGTTACCTCGGTAAGCACCTTTCCGTAGGAATCATAGGTAAAAGTGGTGAAACCTTTTGGAGTGATTTCTTTCAGTAATCGTCCAAAATTATCATAATTATACTCATAAGTTCCGGCGGAGGGATCTATGGTTTTGGTCTTGTTTCCCCAGCCATCCTGCTCGTTCTTAATGGCTATTCCATCGTAATTAGCTTCTTTCAGTGCGCCGTTCGGATAATAGGTATATTTAATCTTTCCTCCGGAATCATTATGCTCTATAACATGCCCGGAAGCATCCAGGGTACGGGAGATTTTCTTATGCCCGTCTTGTACGGTTATCTTCAGTCCTTCATAACAGGTAGTTACCACCTTTCCGGTGTACAGGGTTTGTTTGACCGGACGGTTGAGGTAATCGTATTCGGTGGTGTTCCATAGTGGAGTCTCATTGTAGTAATAGGGTTCACTGGTACGGACTACCTTTCCGAACAAATCATATTCCGTGTCGGTATGCATCTGTTTTCCAATTATATAGGAGGTAGAGCGGATTTTACGGTCAAATTTGTCGTAGATAACTTCTGTATCAGGTTGTCCATCCGTCTTGGTGGTAACCATATAATTTCCTGTTCCGAAAATGTTTAAATAAATTCGGGAGATGCTTGTTTTAATTCCCAGATAGTCAGTAGTTGTTTTCAGGTTGTTCCAGTTATCATAGGTATAGCTGGTGGTAAGCCCCAAGGCTGAAGTTTCGGAAAGTACCTGTCCTAAAGTATTGATATTTTTGGTGGCACTCAATCCTTCAGGGGAGGTAATCTTCACCGCAAAGCGGTGGGTGGCATCGTATTCGTATTTAGAGGTAAGGGAAGAAATCCCCGGAGCAGAAATGGTTTCCGTCAGGGTATTTCCGAAGTTGTCATAGGTATAGGCCGTGGTAACCGCATCGGTATTGTTCCCGTATTTTTTACTCTGGATAATCTGTCCGTTGTTATTATAGGTATGTTCTTCTTTAGTGGAGAAAGTAGCCCCGCTTCGGGACTGGGTCGTCTCTGTTTTTTCTATTTTTCCGGAGAAAGTATGCTCCCCGTTAGTAAAATCGGGTTTATAGGAATAAGTTTCCCGATTGGAAGTGGAGAAGCCGTCATCCACGGTAGTGTACGCTTCCTTCAGGTAAAGGCTTTCGGGGTCATAGGTATAGGTTTTCTGGGAATTTACTTTTTTCAGATAATCCTTGTTGTTTTCAGAGGAAGAAAGGATCAGGTACCGGAAATTTCCTTTGTCGTATTTCTGGTAGGTAATGGAGGATTCGGTGAAAAAGGTTTTGTCATCGAGGCTTCCGTAGGTGGTTTTCACCAGGGAATTGTCAAAGGTCGGATCAAAGGTGTTGGCTTTCCAGAATACAGGAGAACCGAAAATGTCTTTTTTATAATACAACCCGTCCACCAATTCGGATTCGTACGGATCGCTGATATAGGTTTTTGTGAAGCCTAAAAAGCCTTTTCCTTCGAGTTGTTGTATTCCGTTCTGGTAAC
This sequence comes from Apibacter sp., assembly GCA_031552575.1. Lineage (GTDB taxonomy): Bacteria > Bacteroidota > Bacteroidia > Flavobacteriales > Weeksellaceae > Apibacter. Next base: position 251,467 of record JAVBMH010000001.1, read on the forward strand.
GATATTCGGTAGTCAGGGCTTTGTTATCGAACAAGGTGTTGACCTTGTAGACCAGATACTGGGTTCCCTGGTTCTGATGGGTGTAATACGGATATTTCAAGCCAGACGCGACAGTGGTGTATATCCGGTCTTTCGGGGTAGCATTGTTTTTTACCATGGGACGGTATTCCACCGCCTGTACCACCCCGGAACCGTTATCCACCTGTTGGAGGTAGGTTTCGGTAAAGTTATCGTTGTTTATATCTATGTTGAAATTCTTCCGGGTAATAGGATCGTAAATAGTTACTCCCGACTTGTATACGTTCAGTTGATTTAAATCACTGTTTCCTAGGATCAGGGAAAGCGGAGACATTTTGGTATCCTTAAGGGGAATCTCTGTTCCCAGTTTTACAAAGGTAGTGTTCCCGTTGTTATCCGTTACAGCTTTGTGGAAGCTGATAATATTAGCCTGGGGATAGTCTATGCTGTTTTGCAGTCCGTGCGTAAAATTATCCAGATACTGGGAATTCAGTTTGAACCAGGTGAATTTCCGTATAAAGATCAGATCTATCTTTCCGTCATTATCAAAGTCGGTAGGGATGACAAAAGAGGCCCCGTATTCGGTAGACTGATATTCATCCGGTATTCCCGACCAGAATTTACTCCAAAAGGAACTTTTTTTGATATGGTTTTTTTGGGAAGGCTTTAGGTAGGTCAGACTCTGGCTGGTCAGATCCAGGGAAGATTTTTTAAATTCCTTTCCGGTATTGGTGTATAAATCCCAGATCTGGGGGTCTGATTTCATTGTCGACCAGACAGCACTGGCTTGTTTATAGAGATGGACATTATAATTATACGGATCTTCTGAGTTATTATTATACTTGGAATCCATTCCGTACATGATTTTCGGAACAAGGAAGTCGGTTAGTCCGTCCCCGTTGAAATCCCCATAAAAGAAAGGTTTTCCAAGGGAGTTCTCCCAGCTTAGATCCGGAGCTCCGGTAAGTACTTTTTTAATGGTTTTTTCCTGGGTATTGACTTTTACCACTTCCAGGGCAGGGTAATCCTTTCGTTCAAAAAAGAACTGGTCGCCGGCAGTAAAGATCAGTTCGGGAATTCCATCCCCATCAAATTCAATCGGAGTACCCAGATGATTCACCTCGGAAGTAAATACCTGTGGATTGATTTCCCCGTCTTGCTGGAGTTTTCCGATCTCAATAAAGTAAAAAGTGCTTTCGCGTTCGTAACACTGGTTGTTATATTTATAGGTGATTCCCTCAAGCTTTTGTTCAGGGCCGCCATATTTTTGGCGACAGGAGGTAGGTTTATTCTGGATTAGAATATCAGTCAACCCGTCATTGTTCAGGTCAGCCACTACAATCCGGCGTTTACCCAGATCCTTGGAAACAGGATTAGGAATTTCCCCCCATGCACAATTAAGTCCGGAAGAACTTTTGCTGCACTTATCTTCCGAATTTCCAAAATAGTTTCCTTTGGCATTGAAATATACTGTTCGGTTCTGTCCGGTTTTGGGATCCAATACAGTGATGTTCACTTTGATCTTAGGCGTATATAGGGTAACATCAGAAGGAGGGGGAAAAAGAGGAAACTGGGGTTTGGGGTTGATCATGTCCTTGATGGTAATTCCACCCAAAACGATCCCTTCCTTAAAAGTCTCTTCCTCTAACATATACTGGTAAACGCTGTTGGGGACTCCATTGGGGTATTTGAGGAACTCAGTGTTAATAGCTATGAGTTGGTCATTATCGGGAATAGTTCCGTCCTGCAATAAGGTCTTTCCGGCAAAAAGCTGAGTATCATCATCGGCAGGCAGATGCACCTGCCCTCTCTTTTCGGAATCCAGTATTTTATATCCGTCCTTGGTTTTTACATTGTAAATGGGATAGGGTTTCCCCTGGTTGAGGAAATCCCCGGTAGCAACGCTTCCCAAAGATTCCACGTTGTTAAACACCAGTCCGCCGTTACCCCGTACGGTATTCTTTATTTCTGCTACCTGCGAATTTCCATAGGTAAAGTTCAGCGGTTTTAGTTTCTCCCCCTGTCCGTTTTCCACTTCCACCGTTACCAGTTTTTCATTTTGACTGGTCAGGTCTTTATAGGAAAAGGAATACTTGCGGTAAATCCCGTTGTAGGTAGAAGATACGGTTACCAGGGAAAGGATCTTGTCATTAACGGATTCCTGTCCGTTTTTCCAGGAACGTACATAGTATTTCCGGGGTTTGTAAGTGAATTCTATCTTGTAGGTATCATTGCCTGTGCTGGTTCCTCCGTAGGAAATACTGCTAAGGAACAGAATATTCCCGCTGGTGGTGTACTGATAATGAATTTCATTGCCCAGTGCATCTATAAAAGTGGAAATGTAATGCTGTCCATAGCCGAATTGTTTGTATTTTCCGATTTTTCCATCAGGATATTTGACGATAAAGGAATAATTTCCGTCGGTTCCTTTGAGTACCTGCACTTTGGAATAGAGCCGAGTTTCATAGGTATTGGTTCCGGTTTTAATCAGCCGCTGCCCGTCCAGATAGTACGGGTCGGATTCGGTAAACTGTGCCCCACGAGTAATACCTTCTATTTCCTTGCTCGTTCCTCCCTGGGTAATAGCAGATAACCCGATTAGGCTCCATCCCCATCCGGCTTGTCCGTTTCCTGCCTGGCTGTTATAAGACAAGGCCAGGTTGGGCTGGAAACTGTTGATTCCCGGAAATACTTCGATGGGAACGGTATAGACCAGTGCTCCACTACTGTTTACTTCCATTTCAGCATTGATGGTGGGGATGGCTTCTTCAACCGGAAGTAAGATTTCGCCTCCGGGCTCACCGGGAGTGATAATTATGGGTGGAGGAACTTCTATCGAAGATTGCAGAAGTTTCTTTTGGGAAACATCGTAGGAAATCGGAAGGGTTTCCTCTGTTACCGTTTGGGAAAACAGATAACTGCTGAATATATAGAGTAAAGGGAGTACTAATTTTTTCATGAATTCTTATCTTTTATAGGTAAGGAATTATAGTTTTATTATGTTTTTGGAGATGGTTTGTCCGCTGGTCAGGGTAACCGAAAGGATATAGATCCCTGCGGGCTGCAGGGTAAGATCCGCACTGTAGGTATATCCGGTTACATTTTTCGGAACGGTGATGTCAAAGGCAGCACTCAGGGAAATAATCCTCATCTGGGCAATCAGGGAATCCACTTCGTTATCCCAGGTTATGGTAACCAGTGAAGAAGTAGGGTTTGGATAGACTTGAATCCGGTTTTTGATCAGTTCCGGGTTGTCCTGCAAACTAGAGGTAGAAGTAGAGGACTGGGAACCCAGCAAACATCCTTTAGAAGAAATGTTTCCGGCGGTATCGTGTCCGAAGCATTGTTCGGTGCTGGTCAGTACATACTGTGAATGCGATTGTTCCAATACGGGAATATCATAACTACAGGTGTTATTCAATAGTTGGCTGACATACCAGGCCCAGGTGATCAGGGCATAGCTGTCTTTATAACCGTTTATGATACCAGGGGCCTCCTCATATTTTACTGTGGCAGGTTTATACAAAGCAGAAAGAGGATTAGCTTTGTTTTGCTCGTTATAATTATTCTTGTAATAGTTTTCCTGGGGACTCTCGGTTTTTTGCAGAGAGGTGAGATAATAATCAACACTGCTTCCGTCTCCTTCCGCACTTTTACTGGTAAACTTTCCATGAGTCAGAATATAGTCCCTGTTCCAGGTGTCTTTCATATATTCCGGATCAGCCCATTCAACCTTGTCTACCACGGCAGGAAGCAGCGCGGTTTCCTGGTATTGGTCTTTATTTATAGGTGCATACAATTTTACATCATCTTTAAAATTATTGAGAATCAAATTGCTCTGATAAATGATTCTGGACTCCTGTCCCTGGGTGGTGGGAAAGAATTTGGTAAAATAGTCTTCATCACCTGGCAGTTCCTTATAGGCAACTATCAGGAATTCCCCGAATTTTAGTATCCGGTCTTTAGGAAGATAAAAACTGGAATAATTATCCGAGAGAAACCAACCGTTCAGGGAAATATCTTCGGTGGAATGGTTGTATAATTCTATGTATTCTCCTAAATGGGTTTTGTGTCCAATATGATGTACTCCTTCAAAATAAGGGGTATCATAATAGACTTCCGTAATAGCTATCTGAGCTGTGGTAATGTTATAAAAAGCCAGTAATATAATGAGTAAAAGTCTTTTCATGAGAAAGTAGTGTTTATACAGTGCTGGTAATTTTATTGCGTAGTCTGAACAATTGTTGCCGGTGTATAGGCTTGGAATCATCCCGGTTCATGTTTACAAGTGCGAGCTTTTCAAAAATAGGGCTAGATTCTCTTTGTTGTGGGTTGATTTTCAGAGCTGCATCCAGAACTTTCAGAGCATTGTCTTTCTGGTTCAGGGAGGTGAAATAAAGCACACATAGGGAATTGAACCGGTCAATGGTATGGGTGGAGGAGATTCCGGCAAGGGAATCCGCCAGCTTCATCAGGTTATCGTAGGTTTTTGGATCTTTAGTGTGGATGTTCACGATCAGTTCCCGGATGTGTAATTCGAAATTCTGCATCGGGCCTTTTGCTTTTTGGGAAGCTTCGGACAGGATATTCCGGGCTTCACTCAAATCTGATATCTGCCTGTTTTTATAGCGGGCAACCAGTACGTCAAAAAGACCGATTCCTGACCAGAAGGTATTTTGTTTCTGGTGGTTGGTTCTAAGGATACTTTCTGCTTCTTCGGGTTTGTTGTACTCATAACAGAATTTTTTCACCATAAACAGGGAATTGGTGGAACCTCCACTGAATTGATACAACTCTTTGGATTTTTTAATCGCCTGGGGTATATTTTGATTCTTTTTTAAGTCTTTGATGGAAGCTACATAGAGTTTGCTGATCTGTTTGGATCTTTTGGAGGTCATTTCTTTACCATTTGCAGAAGTTAACAGATTTCTGCGGGCATTTTCCCTTAGTTTGAGCTTTTCCAGATTGGCTTCTATCTTTGTTTTGTCTCTACCTGTAAAGAGCCTGCGGTATTGTTTCCCGTTTTCTTTTCGGTATTGCCTGAATTCCTTGTTGTCCCGGGCATCGGTACTGTCCGAGCGGAATTGTTTTCTTTTCTGGAGCTTTTTGTACTGAACGGCAATGGGAATATTTTTGGCGGATAATTCTCCCGCTTTTTTGGAATGGTTCAGGGCTTTTTGTAAGAGCTGGGAAGTTCCGCCCAATTGTTGTGCTACTTTTTTATTGCCTTGGGCGATACTAGCATAACAGGTAGCTACCCGCTGGTTAAACAAGGCATTCTGCGGATTCTTGTTTAACCCTGAAAGGTACATTTCCAATACCTTTTGCATATCATTTGGGGAATTGCGCAGTATAACTTTTTTAAGCCCGTCATAGGCCCGGATTTCATCAGGTTTTTGGGAAATGATTTCCTGGTAGATTCTTTCTGCTGAGTTCCAATTGTCATTTTTCCGGAGGTCTGCGGCTTCCTTTAGTTTTTTTGAGACTTCAGTGGGATCAATGGACGGAAAAGGATTGGCAAATAAAAGTTCTTTACCATATAAATGGCTTAGAAACGGTAACCCTACAGTAGAGAGAAAGAGGGTGGATACGAACTTTCTTCTGCTTGTGTTCATATGAGAGCGTTTTTTGATTAATTATAATAAAAAAAAGAGAAAAAAGTAATACTGGATTCTAACCAGTGGGGTCTACATGTTGTACATTATCGGCCACTTTTGAAATTACTCTTTCTCTTTGCAAGCAAACATAGAGCGGTTTTTTAGTGTTCCATTACGGATTTCCGTAAAAGGGTGAAAATATATTTTTAGTAGTTTTTATAATTTTGTAAACCAAGGGTTTAAAAAATGACAACTGATGAATATCATAAGATTTATTGTGGAAAAAACATTAATTTTTATATCATTTGGTATAAAAACTATGCTTTTTGGGGTAAAATTTTGAGAATAATATGAAACGAAAAATGAAGTATGGATGTTTTTTTATTTTTTACTTATACTTTGGTGCATAATTATAACCAAAAAATCCATTGGGTAGGGTATTGGTTATTTTTACACTGTTTGAGAAGGCGGTGGGTTTGATTTCAATAATCCTTGTTTCGTTATTTATTTCCAGACTCTGTTTGCTTCTTATTTTAAAAACATCCAGGTGAAGAACTTCAAAATCATGATTCCCGTTTTCCAGGTTAATAACCACAAATTCACCATAATTGATCTGTCCCAAAGGCTTGTCATCTATCCAGATGTTTAGTTTTGTGGTTATACCGCACGTCATTACAGGGCAATAATAATCTCCGTTATAAATTATAACTTTCCCGTTTCCTAAATTGGTTAAATCACGGGCAGTGTTCTTCTCAATAAAAGTATACTCGGAAGATACAGGCCGCAATGAACAGGAATTTAATAGAAAGAAAAGGGAAAAAAGTAATAAAGGCAGAATGAATTTTGTTTTTTTCATGTTAGGGTTTTGACTTGTCCAGTAATTTTTCAACTAATTCATTTTTTTCTCTGAGCATTCGCTCGTAAAGTTCCTGCTTTTCGTTGTAGAGTTGTACAATTTTATCTATTGGGTTGAAAGTACAGTTATAAGGGTTAAAATGTCCATTATTAATAGCACTATCATTAAAAGTATTGATATAATTTACTGTTGCTTCATCAGTCATGTTTTTAATAGCCTCTACTGGAACTTTTAAAACCTGAGAAACTTTCTCCAGTAGTTTTTCATCTAATTCTTCTTTCTGCTCATAATCAGATATGGTGGTTTGGCTTACTCCTAAATCAAGGGCAAGGGCTTCCTGCTTGATTCCCAGCATTTCACGAAGTCTTTTTATGTTTCTTCCCTGATGTACTTTTTTAGGTGCTGTATCTGTCATGGCAAAAGTATTTTAGCAAAAGTAAGAAAAATTCTGATATTGTTATCCGGTTTTTTATGGGTTGAGGTTTATAGAATAAAAGGCAACCCCATAGGATAAAACCTGATTACCCGGTTATTTTGCATAAAGTTAAATCAAATTTCATGAGCCAAAAGAAGAAAATAAACAAATACCAAAAACTTGCACAAAAAAGGGTAAGGAAACAATTAAAATCGCTGGATGCAGGCAAAGTAAAAATTTCTTTGGAGATGGATAATTATCAACAGTTGGGTTTTACTCTGCAATCCATTTTAAAAGTCTGCCAAAGTTCTTTGTTTGCCCATGAAGTCAATTCTGAATATCATGAATTTCTGGATATTGTAAATATATTGGATTTAGCTTGTAAGTTGGTTCCTGTGGAGGAACTGGAGCAAATAAATATGGTGAAAGATTAATATAATTCTTTATTTACAGATTCCTCCAACAAATAAAACAATTCCACCGGAGCCAGATAACCGGTTAAACATTCTCCTGTTTCCGGATTCACCCAATCATTGGTTTTCAGGTCATACAACCAGTTTTCAAACTCAAAAACCATCCGGGACTGGGGTTGAGGTCTTTCCGCCTGGGGAAGGTTGAACCCGAACCGCTCAAAGATCCGTTTTCCTTTCATGGCAGTAAAAATGTTGTCCAGTGCCTGTGCATAGATTATCGGAGGAAACTTACTTTTCTCTTTTCTGGATTTTCGTTTTATATCCGGTTCGGTAAAGATCTTACTCCCGTATTTGATTACCTCGATCAAATCTCTTTCCAGATTCTCTACTTTTCGTATGAACTGGGCTGCGGAAGAAACCACAATCTTATTAGGCTTATCCTTGTATTTCCAGAGTTGAAGCCATTCCCTTTTCAAAAGTTCTGCTGTTTCCTTGTTAGCGGTGATAATATGAAAATGGGGATTGTAGGTTTTTGTCAGGGGATTGAAATTGCATTCCAGGGATTTGATTCCTACTAATTTGATTTCTCCTTTTCTCTGATATCTCTTCTTGTGTTTTTGATAAATCAAAGAAAATGCCCGGAACATACCGTTTATCCATTTTGAAAGGCTTTTTGCTTTGACTGCTTTGATAGTCAGGGTCAGAAAGTGGGGATCTTCCCAGGTTTTCATCTTCGGATAGTAGCGGTTGATAATATCGGCTTTCCTAATGGCAGAACAGACTGTACAAAAACGGTTTTTGCAGTATTTTCCATAAATCCGGTTCCCTGAGCTGACAATCTTATTCTGGCAATGAAACGTATTCCAGTAGGCTTGTTCTTTTTCGGGTTGTTCTTTTTCTCTGACAACCTCTACCAGAGTGAGCATCATTTTCTGGGTGATAAGTTTTCTTTTGGCTCTTCCTTTCAGGGATTTATTGTCGGTTATATCGGTTCCCTGCCCTTCTACCACTGCATACGGGAGACTTTTTCTGTTTTTCCCTGTCCCGTTTTGTGCTAATGTATAGATTGGGTTTTGCCCAAAAGGGCGATGATCCTCCCTTTTCATGATTATTTTTTTAGGGGGATCATCATGGTTTCCACTTCCGAGCGTTTGTAATACACCCGGTTCCCGATACCGTAGGCCTTAAGCTTTCCTTTGTTTGTCCAGTGGAACAGGGTGGAAAGATTGATCTTGAACAGATCGGCTACTTCCTTGCGGGTTAACAGTTCGGTGGGTTCCTTGGGCTGGAAGTGTTGTTTTAGACCTTCCAGTTGTTCCTGTACACTTTTGCTGATAAGTGCGTTCAATTCTTCCGGGGTAGTCTGGATAAATTGAACAAAGTTTTTATCCTGTATCATAACTTATTGTTTTGTTATGACAAAGGTTTGTGAAGGCAGTATGTAGTTTACAGCAAGTTACTTTGCTTTTTACAGCAAGGTTTTATAAAACAATTCTTTGGAAGTGCGGTAGGATTTTTCTTTTTTAGGGGGAACAATTCTCGTGGAGGGGCTTACCAAACGGTCAACAGAGAGATAGGAATAGGTCTGGTTCAGCCAGTTCAAATACATTTGGGGCTTGAAAGATTCCAAAATTAACTGGTCTTTGAGCATCAGAACGTAAATATCTGTTATATCGGAATAGGGGGTGTTGATTTTTGCCCTTTTTTCGATCTCATAGGTTTCCCACAGTTCGGTAAAGAAATCAAAGGCTTTTTTGTCCTTGAATATGTGGGGATAGGGATTGGTTTCCTGTGAGGAATCATCAGGTGAAACAGGGGTATTATTTTGTTTTTCCTGTAACACTGCTTTTTTATCATAAAAACGTTCCTGTTCCCGGAACCATTTGATCTGGGTTTTTATATAGGGGTTCTTGTATTTATTTTTTAACTTGAAGTAAATATGTTGTTCTTCCAAAAGATTCAGGGAATCGTTGATTATTTCAATACTTTCCAGCAAAGGATGTTGTTCCAGATCGTTTTTTATATTCTTTAAGCCTTCGGCTATAAGAAAAGATTTCATTTCCTGTAATTCGAAGAAAACCCTTCCCCGGTAGAACCGGAAGCATCCGAAAAAATTACGGGTCAATCTGGCTATTTGTTTTTTATCCCTGAATATTTTCCGGTTGCCTTCTACCAAGTTGATAAATTCCCAACTCGCAAGTAACATAGTTATTTCTCCTGCCCTTTGTAGTACGGTGCAAAGTTTTTCATTTTCATTCTCTGATTCGTGAAGGCTGCATACCCTGCATTTTTGTTTTTCTTCTTTGGGAATGGATTCTATAATGGTTTCCTTGAATAAAAGGAATATTTTTTCAAACTCCTCGATTCCAATGTATTCCACCAGATAATTAAAATGAGTTTTTTGTTTTTTATTAAACCCTAAAGCTTCTTTAGTTTCCGGTGACAGTTTGGCTTCGTATATCCGGACACTTTCAGGATTCGCAATCTCCATCCCGAACCGTTTAAGTTCTTTTCTACTCATTCGTATTGACTATTTTTAGTTTGATGGTTTTCTGTGCTTTTTTCTCTTCGTTTTCCCAGATTTCCGCTACCTGCAAAGATTTGTCCTGTTCGGGTTTTCCCACGTATTCCAGGTATTGCTTTTCGGTGCTGTGGGCGGTAATCCCTATAATCAGGGAAGTGGGTATTTTTCCATAGAAGTTGGTGGCAAAGGAACGACGACAGATATGGGAAGTCACCAGCTCCCATTTTTCATAGATTCCATCCTCTTTCCGCTTGGTTTCAGGGTTGATCCTCATACCTCTGGTTTTTGTGTTAATTCCTGCTAATTTAGCAACTTCTTTGATATAGAGGTTAAATTTCTGGTCGGAAATTTTACGGGGGAATTCACCCTGCCTTTTTTCCAGTATTTTCCGTACTTTGGAGTGTACGGGAATGGAAACCAGTTTCTGGGTCTTTTGCTGTTTGATCTGGATCAGGTCTTTTCCCTCAATCTGAATAAGATCGGAAGAGGTGAAGTTCAACAGGTCGGAAACCCGCTGTCCGGTATAACAGCCGATAATGAGCCAGTCCCGGGCATTGTCTAAATACTCTTGTTTGAGGGTTGTGTTTTCCACTAATTCGAGTTCTTCGAAGGAGAGGTAGGTTTTCATGGCTTGGGCTGTATAGCCTTTGATACTGTTCAGTTCTATATGGGTTGGGATTCCTTTATGGTCTCTGGCATGGGAAGTTATTGTTTTGATATGTTTTATAAATCTTCCCATAGTATTAGTATTGTATTTTAGTTCTTCAAAACAAAAGGCCTCTAAATCCTGAATTAATTTTCTATTAACATCGGATATTTTCAATTTCTTTTTAATGTGTTTTTGAAATTTTAAAAGATTGTTTTTTACGGTGTTATATCTTTTGAAAGTTCCAGGAGAGAGTAATCCTTTTTTTAAGTCTTTTTCTTTTTCACTAATATAATAATCCAAATAGTTATTTAGGATGGAATAATTAGTTTCATTTTTTTCTAATTTGGGTTTGTTGAAAAAATTATTGATTTGTTTTTCCAGCCAGAGGGAATCTATAATCTCATTTTCCTTTTGGGAAATGTTCAGATTTTCGGTTATGAACATTTCCATTTTGGAAAGGTCAGTGTTCAGGTTCTTTTCTGTAATATCCTTTTCTATGGCTTTTCCTTTTTTACTACTCCAAGTTTGTGGATTAATCAATAAAGGAGTCTTTTTCTTGAAATTTGTACTTCTATCTACAGATAGACGTAAATATATAGTTGCTGGATTAGTCTTGCTCTGTATCAGGAATTTAATGCTTGCCATAATGGTGTGATTTTGTCTAAATCAAAGATATGATATTTAGACAACAATTAGACAACCAAAATACAGTTTTTATCAATTTATTGCAATCTGTCTTAATCAAATAATTATTAAGTTATTGATTATTAGTGTATGTATAATATATAATCTTTGTTTGAAATTTTATTAATGTGATCCTTTCGCGATCACAAGATTGAGGAATAATCACTCAGTAAAAAATAATAAAAACCTCTGTAAACCTCAATTACAGAGGTTTTTTTATGAGTAAACGTAAAATCCCGATTTGCCATTTTTAGACAAAATTCCCCTATTTTATTCCCCCTATAGTTCCCCCTTTTCATTTGGGATAAGAAAAAGCCTGATACCACACCGTAATTACCCCTGAATAGAATTATACTGTTTATTGTTCAAAAAGTCAATGAATTGCTTTGAATTGTCCTGTAAAGTTTCGAGATTAGCTACTGATAATTATTGTTTGTCAGTATTACCAAAAAGAATAAACTATGACAATAAAAGTAAGCTATTCCGTATCTGCCCTTATCCGAAAAGATAAAATGAAGGTCAATGGGGAATGTCCGTTGTATCTGCAAATTATTTTAAACTCTAAAAAGCTGAAAATTCCCTTGGGAGTTTCAGAGTCCGAAAAAGATTGGGATAATGTAAAAAAACGATTCAAGGGAAAAGGCTATTTAAGCCTAAATAGCCGTTTAGATAAAGAAGAACAAAAAATAAAAGACTTCATCAACCAGACTATTTCTGCCGGGCATACTATAAGTTTAGAAAAGATTAAAAATTATGTCAGCCAGAAAAACCTTCACGATTTCTTTACCTTCTTTGAAAAAATATTCTGTGAAAGAAAATTTCAGGATATAGAAGAAGGAACCCAATACCACTATAAACTGTTAGGAAAAATTTTAAAAGAATTTAGACCTAATTTAAGCCTGCAAGATATAGATTTGAACTTTATTCAGGAATTTGACTACTATTTAAAAGAAAGCCGGAAAACCGGAGATGGAGGAGTTTGGAATAAACATAAAAATTTAAAATCGGTCATTCTATTGGCTAAAAAGCTGAAATACATAGAATATAACCCCTATGACGACTTTAAATTTACCGCTCCTAAATCCAAGACCCATTTCCTGAACCATAATGAAGTAGAAAAAATAAAAAACCTCGAATTAAACGAAAGTCTGGACTTAACCCGGGATAAATTCCTGTTAGCCTGTTATACCGGTCTAAGGTTTTCCGACATTAACCGGATTACGAGAAAAAATTGGGGAGGGGTAACCGGAACGGTTCATATAGAAATGCAGAAAACCAAAGAAATGATTTCCGTTCCTTTGGCTAACAATGCCTTAAAAATAATCCTGAAACACCAACAATTTAAAAAGAATGATGAACCTATATTTAGAGGAGTTTCCAATCAGAAAGTAAACGATATGCTGAAAGTAATAGCCGAAAAAGCGGGAGTAAACCCGAAACTCTCCTTTCACTGGGCACGGCATACTTTCGGTTCTTTACTAGCCCAAAACGGATTAAATGCCTTTGAAATAATGAAACTGCTAGGACATAAAGACCTAAAACAATCCCTTATCTATGTAAATTCTACCGATGCGATGCTCAAAGAAAAAATCAAAGACATTGAATTCTTTAATAAATAGGGAAACCTGAAAAACAAAGAAGATAGAAAATAAAAGATAAAAAAATTTAAATTAAATACGTTTAAACCGATGAACAACTTTGTTGAAACCCGGGATTTCTTACAAGAAGCCGAGAACTGCCTTAATACACTGGAAAAAAATAATAACAAACACTACGATTTTATTGTTGAAATAAAAAACTACCAACATCTGGGTCTTGCTCTACAATCTATCCTACGAGTTTGTCAGAGTGCAATAATAGCGAAAAAAGAAAAACTGCATTGCCATACGGATTTGGATATTTATAACCTTCTGGATTTGGCAAAGAGTTTAATTCCCGAACCCGAATTGGAATTTTTAGATAAGTTAAAAAAAGAGATTGACGGTTAAGTTAAAGACCTTTGAAAAATTCTTCCAGAGTTATCTCATGGATTGCTAAGATAATTAAAAGTGTCTTGATCGTAATGTTTTGCCCCCTTTCCACTCTCCCATATTGTACCCGGTTTAAATCGTACTCATTGGCGAAGCTTTCATAACTGGAAAATCCTTTGTCTTTTCGTAATTTCTTGATTTTAGAACCGATTTTCCCGATTTTATTTTCTATTTCCTTCTCTGAATCTGACATGATTATGTAAAATTTCAGAAAATAGCGCATATATGTTACCGCATATATGCGACTATTTTATATCTTAGCTGAAAATATTTAGTATGAAAAAGATAATTAATATCCTTCTACTGATCTGTTTATCAGTAGTAAATGCTCAAAAAGTCCAAAGTTTTAAGGAAATACTCATGCTTTCGGAAGGCGGTGATGTTCCTTCTAACTTTATGTTAGAGTACAAAGGTTGGACGGATAAGGGAACATTCTACCCCAAAGGAGTTAAGCCAGGAACCGAACTACAAAGTATGCAATGGTACGTTTACGATAAGATTGGCTCCCGCCAAGAATTAGTCATGACCGTAATTGGAGAACGTAACCCAGATTACCGAACCACTTATTTAGTAACGGATTTACTATTTAATGATGATGCGTTATTAAATAAAATAACCGCAGGACTTTTTAATTTAAAATTAGGAAGAAGTAAAGAAGGATGTAAAATAGAGGATTCATGTTACATTGATAGTGCTAATAATAGAGAAATTATCCTTTCAAAATCAACATTTATGTTAGGAGAAAGTGAAATCCCGTGTTATATGATAACCATAAAAGAAAAAATAGTATGGCAGTAAAACTAAAATCAACAATTCTATCAATCTTAGTAATCCTACTAAGTATAACATTTAACTCTTGTGGTAGTGAAAGCCATAAGGATGTGGAAGAAGAAATCAAAACATCTTCCTTACTCGGAAAATGGTATCTTTTCGACTATTACTGGGAGAATGACCGAGAATGTGAAACAAAATCCTTCATTCAGTTTAATAAAGATGGAACGTTTCGCAGAGTAGATTATTTTAATATCTCTGGGCTTGGATGTATTTTAGAGCACGATGATACTGGAACTTATACCTTCGATACTGTAAATAATAAAATCTATACGTATTATTACAGAGGAGAAGTAGAAGGAGAACTATCAACGGATATTTACGTAAATGTAAGATTAACATCAGAAACTTTTTATTCTGACTATGATGAAGGTGGAGAGGGCAATGTTGATGATTGGAATGTAGGATATAAGAAATAATACAAATAAATAAAATGAGTGAAAAATTATACCTTATCTACCTACTCCTTATTATTCTCGCCCTTACAATTGCCTTTCTTCTTATATGTTATTTAATTACGACTATGGCGAATAAACAAGGGAGAAATGTCTTTGTATGGCTACTATTGTCACTCTTTGTCTCCCCAATATTAGTCATTCTATGTTTGGCTTTATTGGGAGATACAGAGGAAAGGAGAAGGGAAAAGGTTCTGGAAGAGGAACGGTTACGGCTATCCGTGAGAAAATAAGCATTCAAAAATATTTTGACAAAAGGCGACTTTTTTAGTCGCTTTTTTTATTGAAAAACAGGTGCAACAAATGGAATTTTTAGTAAAACGTATTAATTTGACATTCAGCACGTTAATTTTAGATCACCTCAAGTTACCATTTGTCAAATTCAATATAATCGATAAAAAAGCTAAATATTTTTTATTAATTAATTGATTTTCATATTTTTATCTAAAAAGCTTTATCTGGGAATTTTCATTTGTTTTTTTGGAGAGTTTATGTAAGTAAGAGAGGGATATATCTTCCTTCCAAAAAAATAAAATAAAACATGAAAAAAGTAAACCTAGAGAAGTGGATGATCAGGAAGATCGGAAGCTTACAGCGTAGAATTAAGGAATTAGAAACAACCCAAAAGAGGGTTCTTAAAGAGTTGCTTACAAAGAAAGAAGTAGCAGCGGAATTTAATTTAAGTGAACGGACGATTGACCGGTATAGAAATAACGGATTAAAGTACGTTCAGAAGTCCCGGAATGGGAAGGTTTTATTTAAAAGAAAAGATTTAGAGAAATTTTTTAATGAAAAACAAAAGTTATGATTGGGAATATAAAAATTATGTTAAACGATGCCAAGCTTTCTCAGGAAGGGGAAAAAAGGTTTAAAAATCCAAGAAAACGAGATGGATATATAAGTTATACCTATGAGATTACTTCTGCACACTCGGAAAAAGGAATCGGAGCCTTAAAGGTAATTTTATGTAAATACAAAAACGAAAATATTATCAAGCTTGAAAATAATTTAAGCGAATGGTTTTTGGGACGAGATTTAGATTTATCCTGTAACCAATACATAGAATGTCTGGAATTAATAGAAAATAAAATTGGATTGGAAAAAGATTCAATTTGGAAGGCAAAGGTTACCCAGATAAGCATTGGGGTAATTACAAAATGTAAAAGAGAGGATTTTATAAAATTTCTAAGTCTTATCACAGGTCATAAAGAGCTTAGAAATATAGAAAGATCTGAAGCAGAGATTAAGTTTATAGGAGTGAATTATGAGTTTAAATTAGTTGAAATAGCGGATTCAAATAAAGGGGAGATATTGTCTTTTGGATGTTATGTTGAAATTAAAAAGATTAGTGGAGTGAAGAAGGTATATGATTTACTTAGCGTTCTAGGGCACATAAAAAATAAATGGGATGATGTGATTGATCTACAAAAAACGTTTCTGGATAACATAACATTTGACATTCTATCTGAAAGGAAAATAATGAGAAAAGAAAAGGAGCTCAATAATTTATTGAAAACTAAATTGAAGAAGGATTATAATAAAACATTGATTGCGAGAAAAGACAAAAGAGTGATGAATGAGATTCTTACCCATATAAAAATGGTATTAAATGATAAAAAAAGTAGCCATGGTAGATAAGGTAAAAATGTATTTGACAAACGTTAAAATTAAAAGTATTGTTTCTGATGACTGGAAATATTTTAAAAAAACCGATTCACATTGGTATTTTAAAAGGAAGTTAAAAAATCCCCGAAGTATTTTAGGCGGTAATTATAGCCTTATATTAATTGCTGTAATAGACGAAGATAATTCAAAAACTTGCTGTTTGACCATTAGGGGGAGTCTAAGGAAGTGGTACTTTGGCAGGAACTGTAGAAGGGATTTAACCGTTAATGAATTAGCGGAATGTACAAAATTATTAAGTGCTGCTTTACGGCTAGCTCCGGTTCAAATACTGGATGCACAAATTAACCAAATTGAGTTCGGAGTTACCCTTACACTCCCTGCGGAATACCGGAAATTACAAGATTGTCTATACTTCTACCCAAGACTGTCCAGAAACCAATATAATACAACCCTGTATTTTGGTGACAAGACAAAGAGTAGTTATAATTTAATCCTTTATGATAAATATGAAGAAATCTTCAAGAACCGGAATAACAAAGATAATATGTATAAAGCCAACCAAAAAATTTACTTTATGCGTTATGAAATATCCGTTAACAAGCTATCCTCTGTTCCTTTTTTTCGGGAAAGGGCACAAACATTACGAATGATTTTATGGGGGTATTGGAATGAAATAGGGAATCACCTCTTAGCAACATTTGATAAGATTAAATATGTTGATTTTACCTCTGAACCCGGAAAAGAAATCGCTTGTTATCAAGATGTCAATAAACTTATAATGTATAATGGGATTGTAAAAGAAGGACTTTCCTATTATATAGAAAAAATAAACAGCTCAAAAATTTCTAATAAATCCCATTTATTCAGCTCTATTCTTTCCGTTGCTGAATATTTCAATTCAGAAAATGAAAATTATAAACATACTGCGTATTCTGTGCTGAGTAAAAAAATAACCCGATTGAGTTATCAGTCCTATGTAATAGAAAATTATAAAATAAAAAGAAATCAAAATGAAAATGTATAAAAGTTACGTAGTCTGGTCAGGAAGACAGACTGGTATTTTTAATAATTGGAAAGAATGTGAAAAACAAATTCGTGGATTTCCTAATGCTAAATATAAATCATTTAAAACTAGAGAATTGGCAGAACAAGCCTATAATGGGAAAAGTGAGGATTACATAGGAGTTAAACTCTTTAAACCTATCCCGAAAAGAAAGGTAAAACAAATTGGTTACCCAGTTATGGACAGTATTTCCGTTGATGGATCTTGGAATACAAAAACAGGAATAGTTGAATATCAGGGAGTGTATACAAAAACCAAAGATATTATCTTTAGGCAAGGGCCTTTTTATGACGGAACAAATAATATTGTGGAATTTTTAGCTTTGGTACACGGCTTAGCATATTGTAAACAAAAGAATATCCATGTTCCTATTTATTCAGATAGTTTGACCGCTATAAGTTGGGTTAATAATAGATGTGCCAGAACTAAGCATAAAAGAAATGATGAGAATGTCAAATTATTTGGGCTTTTAGATAGAGCGGAGGAATGGTTAAAGAATAATGATTATACAAATCAAATTCTAAAATGGCAAACCCGGGTATGGGGAGAAAATCCGGCAGACTTTGGGAGGAAGTGACATCTAGGATACATTAATAAGATTAAAGTATAATATATTAATAACTTATATATAATAATGAGTAAGGTAACGTAATAAATAGAGGATAACTCTATGGAATAGTATAATAAAGAGAATATGCGACTGACCACAAATGAAATCCTACTCCTGATAATAAATGCCGACATATGTCTTCTGTAAGTATAGGCATATGCCGGTGAGAAGAGAATACAAATGCTCTGATTTGTTAGAGTAGGATTTTTGTTAAAGAAGAAACTGTTTGTAACTATCAGTGTCTATAAAAGAAAAATGAGCTATGAGCTGAAAAAATGACAAATATGATTTTAGAAATAGGAGGACTTTGATTCTAAATGATAAAATGAAGATAACCGGAAAAGAAAAGAGAAAAGATGTTTTGGCAAAAAACCGATTTAAAATTTAAAACCGGAGGATTGCTTTCGACCGGAATATTAAATTTAAGCCTTCAAATTTCTGATTTCCTGGAGTTATTCTCGTTTAAAGTAGAATTAATCGTTTCGGGTGTTGAAAATGGATTAAATAGGTCTGTTTCTAAAATGGTGGTCGCATCTATTTTATTTGATAATAATTAATAAACCAGTATAGTATGAAAAAAAATGAAACCAAAGAAATTGTAAACTTTATAGAGAATAATTCCAGTAAGATTGTTAAAAATATTAAATATGAAAGGATTGAGAAATATATTTTTATGAAAGAGTTCTTCCATCGTTATAATAAGGTGAGTAAAAATTGCATCTTCAAATTTCTTTATAGGGAATATTATGGATTAGATAATATCGGATTAACCCCTGATTTCATAAATGAATATTTTTCTATTTTTGAAGAATATAAATATTCGAGCATATATTTTGATTTTTTTGATGTATTAGAAAGATTGTATGCTATTCCTAATAAAAAGGGATTAAAAATCCTCCGGTTTTCCCTTACTACCAAAATGCTGAATATGATAAATAAAAATATGCCTGTCTATAATAATGAAGTTGCTAAAATGTTTGGTTTTACTAAACCTCGTTTTCCTTCTTTTGATAAAAAATTAGAAATTTATTTGAACCAGTATGAAGTAATAAAAAACACTTATGATGAGATACTAAGTAAAAACCTGTTACCTAAAGCGAGTTTATGTTTTAATGAAAGATTTAAGGATTATAAAATTACTGAATTAAATAAACTGAATTTTATATTCGAGTCTGCCGGGAAACTGAAAGGTAAAATTTGATTTCCTTTCTTCCCATATATTCTCTTTTCTTTTTCTTGCTCCTTTTTCAGTGCTTAAATGTCCTTGAAGAAAGTATGAAAGGAGCAAGAAATTGAAGAGATTAGATAAAAATGATAAAAATGAAAGATTGATTTGACCCTAAACATTATTTTTAATCCCTCGAATCCCTGATTTCTTGGCTTTATTTTCTTTTAAAATAGGAATGTTCGTTTAAGGAATTGAAAATGGGTTAAATGAGATTGCCTTTAAGATAAAACATGAGGTAAAATTTGTATATTTGGACTATCTTAAAATACCTAAAATCATGGAAATAAAAAAAATAGCCCTTCACCAAATTGATGTTAAAACTGATGAACCTAAAGAAATACAAGTTGATGGTGGTAATCTCATAATAAAAAATTATGTAGAGAAATTAATTGAAGAAATACTGGATAATCCTAATAAAAGGGAATATAAGTTTAAATCCGGTAATACTCAAGTAAAAACATCTATAAATTATATTGTTGAAGATGATAAAGATGTAGATAAAATTATATTCCAAAATTCTGAAAGATTATTAGATAAAGAGAAAAACACCCAAGAAAAAATAAGGCATATGGGTAATAATGTTCAAAAAGGGAGTTTATTACATATTTATTTTGTAAAAGATGAATCTGAGCAAATATTAATTTGTAAAGTAGAGCATGATGAAGTTATTAGTGAAGACAGTTTTGAATTAATAAGGGGCTTAAATACTAAGAGAAAAGTGTTTAAGTCTTTTTTGTTGTATGTTAATACAGAGGCTATTTTTTTGAATGATAAACATAATAGTAAATATTGGTGGAGTGATTTTTTAGAATTAGAGCAAATTAGGAAAGATGGAGAAAATACAGAGAATTCATTGGATGAAATTATAAAAATCATTGATTTTGAAAAAAGAAAATTAGAAAATAAATTTGATGCAACAATATTAAGAAATCATATAATAGGATATTATAGAACGAATGAAATATTTAATTTTGATGAGGTAAAAGAGATATTTAGTAGTTATACACCATTCAATAGTAATTTTCCTATAACAAGGGTAAATGAAAAAATTGTTAAACTAGAAGAAAATCAAAATTTTGATAAACAATTTTCTATTGTAAAAGAAAAGATAAATAAACGAGCAAAGACTAGGATTCCTATTAGTCCGGGCTTATATTTAGGAATTGAAGATTGGGTGAAAAATTTAGATGAGAAAATAAAACCTTTTGATGATGGAAGAGGTAAGCGAGGTATTATTATTATTTCAGATGAAGCCTATAATCAGTTTCCAAAACAATAATGAAAAAAAATCTTGAAGATATTTTTGGGGAGATTACTATTAATTCTAATAAAGAAAATTTTTCTATTTATGAAATTGAATTCAACTATGATAACATAAGTAGGTTACATAGTGTTTTAAATGATGACAATTACCAAAAAATAAATGAAGTTTTATTAAATTATGGGTATAAGTGGGAATTGACAATAGGGGATTATTCCTACTCTATTTCCCAGGATTCTTTTGAAGGGTTTACTGAAGAAACAGATAATAATGAAGTAATAATAAAGTTTAATATTCATAAGATTGGAAATAAGATTGTAATTTTTGATCAGAAAATTTTTGAATCTTTTTTAAATTCAATAAAATTAAATTCTTTATTATCAATATTTAATGATAAAAAATTTCCACTTTATTTTTTTGAATCATTTTCTGATGTTAGTTTTATTAATAATAAAATAGCTTATAATAATAGTACTGAAGAGGTTAAAGAACTTTTAAATAAGGTTAATATAAGTAATCAATGTAATTTTAGGAATTATTCAGAATTTTATTTTAGTCCTGATTTTTTTTATTCTCTAGAGAATGATAATAAAACGTTATTACAAAGATATTTTTCAAATTTATCTTTATTGTATTGTTTGGTATTTATTTTTAATTCAACTGAGATTATTGATGATAAAATTATTTTATCCATATCCGGTGATAGGACTTTTAAATATACTTTGGATTTTAAGGATTTAGATATTGACCTTTTACCTGTTTATCATAAAATATATAAATGGATTTATAGTGAAGAAAGTAAAAAGGAAGATAAAATTGGGATAGCAAGAAATGTATTAACTTCATATTTAAAAGAAGACTCAATTGAGATAACTGATAGCGTTTTTAATTCAATTCTTTCTTGTAATCAAATTTATATAAAAGGAAATATTTCAAAATACTTTGAAGTAAGAAATAAAATAACTGAACAAATTGAACAAACTATAAATAAAGTTAATCAATCAATAGATACGTTTTTTAATAATTTTCAGAAGAGTATTTTTGTATTTATATCTTTTTATTTATCAGTATTTATTTTTAAAGTAATTAATAATAAATCCAGTCTTGAAAACATTTTTAATAAGGAAACTTCCTTGTTAGGTATGGGATTGATAGTATTATCAGTAATTTTTTTATTATTCTCTATATATATTGTTTGTTTAGAGAAATCACGAGTAAAAGAAAGGTATGACAATGTAAAAAAAAGATATGAAGATGTATTAATAGAGGAGGATATTAATAAGATTCTACGGAATGATGAAGAATACAATAAGGAGATAAAATTTTTAAATTATAGAATTTGCTTATATACATGCTTATGGATAACAACATTATTAATATTTATTATTGTATTATTTCTAGCCTCTGATTATTTGGAATTAAGTTTATTTCTTATTAATTGTAAATAATATCGATTCTAATCCCTTGAACTTTTGATTTCGTGGGCTTTTTCTTTTTAAAAATAGAAATACTCCCTTAGAGAATTGGAGCTGGTATAAACGAGTCTGTATTTAAATTTGTTTTCTCATAATAATAACCCGAATAAAAAGAAATTGAAAAGATTATATAAAAATTGTTTTGCCCAATCAAGATAATATTTTACCTTAGATGAAATAAGCCCATAGAAAGAAATCTATACAATTGCTTATTTAAAAACCCGAAAAACCCCTATGTTCAGTACAATAATACCCCTTCCCTCCCTGTATAAA
>JAVBMH010000022.1:0-7773 GCA_031552575.1 Apibacter sp.
TGCCTTCGAAGCAATTGGTACATCTTCCAGAATCCATAAGCAGGATGTGATTCTGCCAGTTTTCCAAGTTGTTCTATAATAGAATCATCTTCTTTTTCTTTGGTTCGGTAATAATAAGTACTTCGGTTTAACTTCAATAAAATACAGGCCTGTTTTATATTCATACAGTAAAATTTATGTAAGTATTCTACTGCTTGTCGTTTTAAAACAGGCGTCAGAGCTTTTTTTCTATTAAATCTTTTAATGCATGGTTTTCCAGAGACAGGTCGGCATACATCTTTTTGAGTTGTTCATTTTCTTTCTGGAGTTCTTTGAGCTGCTGCAGGGAACTATCGGTGATCCCTGCATACTTCTTCCTCCACTGGTAAAGGGTTTTGGGATAGAATCCGTATTTTCGGCTTAGTTCGCTTACGCTCAGACCGGTTTCGTATTCTTTGAGGATCTTGAGTATTTGACTCTCATTGTACTTCTTTTGTCGCATGGCTTCCTTGTTTGGGTTAATAAATTTAGTGTGTTTTTCCTATTGTTTCCTGCTGAATCTTTGTCCAACTTTTCGGGAAGCTTACACTGGTATAAAAATAATTAGAAAGATCTGAATCCTATCAGCTATATTATTTCCCCACGGAGGTCTTTGAGATAAATCCTCAATATCCCATATAACTTTATTAGGCGGAAATGATTTTAATGCTGTGTGGATAATGTTTAATTCTATTTCTGCCTTTTCTATGTTTTCAGGTGTTAACTCTTTTCTATAAAGATCATTCATCAAATAAGGAAATTTACTCCCCCCTTTTGAATTCTCTAAATTATAAGAAATTGTAGAAAAAAAACAATGTAAAAAACTTCCTGTTCCTATTTTAAAAAATATAGGGCCTGTTTGTAATCCTACTACCATTTTGTATTTAAACTGATTTAGTAGCCTCCTCTAAATTAAACTTAATTCTTACATCTTCTCCTTCTATACCTTTAAATATTTCTATATATTCATTCAATACAGGTTTATCATACTTAGAAATAACAGGTAGAAGCTGACTTGCTTGATAATATCGCTTGTTATTTATAGCTAATGTTATTCCTTTTTTTATATTAAATAATAATGACGTTGCTACAAAATTTAATTTTAATAAAACTTCTTTTAACTTACTCTCAAAAAAACAAACACCATATAATTCTAAAATTTTAGAAAAATATGGAATCAACTGAACTTGACTAGTATTATTATAAGTTGATATTAGAAATGCATAACTAAATTCATCATAAACATTATCTTCTCCATTAATTCGGTGAGGAGAAAACTCTGTCTTTTTGTCCCATCTATTAGTAATAAATTGATTAAACTTTTCAAAGGCTTCTTTATAACCCCAAGCAATTAAAATTAAACAGGTCTGATATACTATAAATAAATCTGAATTTTCCAATAATTTAATTAATTTTTTAGCTCTTTCTACATCTACTTCTAACAATTGTACTTCAGATAAATTATAACCCTCTTCGCTTATTTCATCATCTTTGTAATAATAAAGTAAATCATATGTTTCTTTATCCATTTTCATATTGCGAATTTAATAAATTTTATTTTATATCTATATATTCAGGAGGTATTGTTCCTTTAATTAAGACCTCTTTATCTCTTGTACTATTTTGAAGATCTCTAACTGCATTATCTAATCGTTCCTGATTTTTAGGATTAGGGTTAGCATCATATCTTTGTTGAGCTGTATCTACCTTGGATTTTAATTCTGCTTGTACTTGTTCTGGTCTATAAACCTCTACATCAGTAACTTTTCCAGATTTTATATCTGATTCTAAACGACCTATGTCAACTTCAACTACTTTATCTCCATAACTCTTACCTACTCCAGGAGCTTCTTCTGAAAAGGAAGTATATGGACTATCACTTTTCATAGGCTCTGATCCTCTTACATGATCCTGAATAGTAGCACTACCTTCAGGATTAGCCGGTTCTAAAGCTCCTTCTTCATTAATATGAGATTTTACTCTTCCTTCTCTAGAACCTTCAGATGAATAAGGATCAGAATCTTGCCTGTATATTTTTTCTTCATAAGGTCTTCCTTCGCCTTCATTTACCCTGCCATTACTATTTCCTTCAAGCGATCTATAGTAATTAGCAACCTTCTCCCCAAAATCACCTAATTTTTTTACACGTAATTTTCTAAATCATTTTCAAAATTATTCGCTATCTTAGTCATGAAGGAATCATTTGTAGGGGAACAAATTAAGCTATTTCCATAAGGATCATTGTAGAGTTTAAAAGGAACATCATTTAGAGTTAAATACCATATTCTCATATCTGGTCCATCTAATTTTTTAGATATACTTACATTATATTTATTTTGTAAATATTCTATTATTTTATCAAAATCTTCGTATGTAGATAAAGGTATAATATCTAATACTAATTCTTCTTTTTCTTTTTTTAGATTAACTTTATTCATTTCTATTATTATTTAATATATTGATTAATGGAGGTATAGAATTGAGCCCATTATTATAAGGAGGTGAATTATTGTTGTTAGGATCTACTCCTAATCTGTCATTAAGTGATTGCCTTGATCTCTGTGATGATTCTATAATTTCTCTATATACATCATCTCCCGTATGACCTCTGCCCTCATATTTTTGAACAATCTCATCCCAAGTCATATTTCTTTCATTAGCATTTAATTGTTCAGCTAAAGCTCTATTACTCATTAATTCTCTTGCTTCTGTTCTAAATTGATTTCTTAAATCAAATGCTTGTCTAGCTTGTTCCTCTAATGATAATGATTTATCAATAAGATCAGGAATCCTTCTTTCCTGTTCTACATACCATTCTCTTGCTTCTTTATCTGATAATGAATGTCTTTTTGGAAGATCACTTTCATAAGGTTTTCCATCATTTCCCCTGCCATTATTATTCCCTTCTTCCTTTGGCGGAGTAGCATTTCTACCCGGCTTAAAATTAAGCAAATATAAGAAAAGTAAATAATCTGTAGGCTGTGCCTGTCCGGTTATTATTCTCTACCCCATTCCTATTTCAGGAATAAAGGCATTACCAAAACTACTTACAGCATCCCATCCATCCCCAACTTTTCCCATGGCTCCGTCATTAGCCAAGGCATCTATTCCAAATAAAGCCCGGGACGCTCCCCATACTCCGCCAAAGTCGATTTTGAAGGTAATTTAACTATGAAACCAGTTTAGTTAATACTTTATTAAATAATTCAATTGAAGGCATCGGAACAATGGTATTTGGAAGTTTATTTAATTCGATATGCATTAGTGAATGAGTAAATTCTATAGGATTTTCTAATCCAATTTTTTCCCTCACAGATAACCATGCCAAAATTTCGAAAGCATAAACAAACCATGCAGAATCACCAAACTGAATGTCCGGTGTAGTTTCCTCTTCACCATAGGTGGCATTTTCCAAATGAAATTCACATAACTTTGTAATAATAGAATCAACTTGACGGGCATCATGAGTATTCCAATTATCAATAGCTTCTTGATAACATCCCATATCATTCGGATAGTTAAATTTAGAAAAATCAGCATCTATTCCAAATCCTCTATTTGCTATTTCCAAAATAAACCACGATGCTGATTTGATTTCCCATCCTCCCTCAAGCATTTCCGTTGAAAGCCCATTATTAATAATTTTGATTAGATTCCGACTTTCATTATACCATTTTTGTAATAAACAGTTTGAAAGCCAATAAGCTACTTTATCAAATGACAAACTTGGCGGATTGTTGGAATATATTTCAGCAAATTTATCTGCCAATACTAAAATTTGGTAGCCATTTGCTGCTGCAATTCCTCTCAAATCTGATTGATTCTTAGTTAGCATATCATAGATGAAATTATTATTATACCAATTATCCAATGACTCAAAGCCATTAAGAGTACTTTTAGGAAGCCTTTCTTCCTGTAATTTTTCTTCAATTTTATTGACTCCATATATAGTATAATCTTCTTTGGATAAGGGATTCTCAAGCCATTCATGCAATTCTGCAATTGCTTCTTTTTGTTTATCTTCTGTTCTGCTCATAATGAATTCATTTACTATTTTTGATATTAACTACTTTTTTGGCTTAGGATCCCAAGGAGATACTTTTGGGGTACCTGCGACACCTGTGGCATTATCTACTGGTACTTGGTGAACTTCATAATCAACTTGTGGAGCATCTTGAATCCAATCTTTTGCTTTTTGTGCATTAGTTTTTAACTCCGCTGGATTCGGAGGTATTTTATTATACCCTTTGCCACTTACAGCTCTATCCAATCTGTCCTGTACATATTTTTTCCCACCCCATCTTTGATGTTCACTTAATTGTGAAGTATTTGCTTTAACCTCAACACATTTTACGGCACCAGTTTTCGGATTTCTTGCTATTACATCAACTCCGTGTCCAGAGTTATTTTGTACTTGAACTACATCCGTATAACCCTGTGCTTTTAAATTTTCTATAACTTTTGCCTCTCCTAAATCTCCCTTTATCTTACTGCTTATAGGTTCAACTTCATAAGGACTTCCATCACCATCCTTTACCTTGCCATTTTTATTTCCTTCTCCCTGTAATTTGCTTTGAGGAACTTCGTTATTATCTCCGTCAACAGTATTATCCTTATCCTTATTATTCAGATTCTTTTCCTCCTTTGGCGGAGTAGCATTTCTACCCGGTTTAAAGTTCAGCAAATATAAGAAAAGTAAATAATCAGTAGGCTGTGCCTGTCCGGTTACTATTCTTCGTCCCATTCCTATTTCAGGAACTGCAGCATTACCAACACTACTCAAGGCATCCCAACCATCTTCAACTTTTCCCATAGCTCCGTCATTAGCCAAGGCATTTATTCCAAATAAAGCCCGGGACGCTCCCCATACTCCGGTAAATCCGGTTCCTATATTAGTGGCCACGCTTCCCCAGGTAGGCATTGCAAAAGCAATTTGTCCTCCTGCCAAGGAGGGGAGTAAATATCCGGCAGCTCCCACCGCAGCTCCACCCAAGGCACATTCCGCCAACTTGGTTACATAATTCAATCCCCCCAGGGCAATAGCATCTCCCCAGCTTTTCACATTAGGGGCATATTGCACGGTTCCGCCTATCTTGCAGGTCATATAACGGTCTCCGGTAATAGTCCTCACCCCTTGGGAAATCATACTTTGATCCCGTTCATTCCATTCGCGTTGTGTTGCATTTTTCTGTCCGCATTTCAAAGCTCCATCTACGGCCGCAACTGTACCGGCAAAAGTGGCCGCAGCAGCTCCAATCATCATCAAAGGGCCTAAAGCCAGCCCTCCGGTACCCACAACCAAAACCGTGACCACCACTACAGCGGCAACAACAACAATGGCCGTAATAATAGCTGCCAGAAACATATTTTTAGTACATCCGAAATCAATCCAGCTCAAAGTAGCTGTATCTACTTCCGTGATAAAAGCTTCTCCTGTAGACTGGGTCGTACTTTTTCGGGTTCCTTGTATTGGGGCATACATTGCTCCTTCCGTACATTTCCAGAAATCTTTTTCTGTTATTCTTTTAAACCCCATTATATCAGTTTTTGTATTATCTGTTTTCTTCTAAGAATACCACACCGATAACTACTTTCTTTTTTTAAATAAAATACCCCCAGGGTATAAATCAAAATCCTGTTGTCTGACTGAAAACCGGGCAACCATATTTCTCCGGTTATTCCCAATAAGCTCTGATTATCTTTCAGTTGTTTTTTATTAAAAAAAAACTTTATTTGTATCTTGTTTAAATTTATAACCATAATTAAAGTTTTTTATTCATTTTTTTCATCTAAAAAGAATTTCCCACTTTTATTATTGTCCTTTTCAATTTTCAAATTGTTTTTTTGGGCATACTCTTCCCACAGTTCCTGTTCTTTTTTCACCCATTCTTCTTTTGTATATTTTCTTCCTTTATACATCTTATAAATATTTGATTGATTGGAGGAAACATTCCTATTTTCTACGGTTGAAGTTGTTTTTTCTTGTTTATTGGAATTTTCTTCTTTTATCCTATTCATGAACGTAGCCTCGCTCATCATCTGATAGGTAACCTTAGTAAACAGTTCTTCTTTATCTGCAATTTCATTTCTTTTTACCTGAGCTTTTATCAATCTTCCTGTTTCAGATTCTATGATGTATTCTCCTTCCTCTTCAAGAGTAGTATTTAATTTACTTATATTTATTTGCTTGGCAAACTGAGCATAGGCCTTATTGTAAAATCCAACAGACAAAGGGAGTGTGGGTTCTCCTTTTAACGAAATGTAACTTTCTGATATGGAACGGGAAACCTCGCTGACTGTATAAGTCCACATAACATTGGCTGTATTAAAAAAGTTGGGTTTACTTATATCTCTTTTTTTGTAGGGCAATTCTGTTCCGAAAACATAATTGAAATAAATGGAAAAAAACTCACTGGCCTGGATGGATTCTGTTAGTTTAGCTGGATTTTGGAAAATAGTATCATTCAGATTAATCATCTTTTTTAAATCTGAATTTTGTCCTGCTATCTTTTCCATTTCTACTTTTGTCTGATTCCATTTTGCTAAAATAATATCCATGTTCAATACCTTCTTTATTTTACCTTGTTGGGTTATAATCAAGTGTAATTCGTTATACATTCGGGAGAATGTTTGAGTCAGTGAAGCTATTTCTTTAATATAAGGATTATTAGCCTCTAGGAGCACATGGTCTAATAACAAAAGTTTTATTTCAACTTCATCATCTGATATATTCAAAACGTTTAAATCCCATCTAATTTGTGTTTTTGATGTCATTTTTGCGTTTACTGCCATCATATCTGAAATAATCCACAAGGTATATTGTTCATTGAATAGTTTTTTGATTTTCATTCTAACTATTGAATTTAATTAATAAATACATCACCTCCATCTATTTTAGTTGGCCCTCCTCCAATGTGATTGGCTTCTGCCGAAATATCTACTCCTTTTCCTCCAGCGATTCCTATACCATCTGTAGCACCTACTCCTATAATTTTTCCTGAAATTATTATTGTTCCATCTTTATTTAATGTCACTGAACTGGAACCTGTTTTAAATGTTATTGTAGTGGCTGATTCTACTGTAACATTCCCCCCATTATCCATGGTAAGCACAGATTGACCTTCTCCTACATTGATTTCTTCTTTTTCCCCTACATTGGTTGTGTCATTAAGATTAACATCTGTAGTTGCATTTCCTGCTCCATCATAAAACATTTTAGCTCCTCCCTTATCTGCCAGCAAAACACTTCCTGCCTGGTCGTTCATTAACAATTTATTACCACTGGCAGTTTGTAGTCCTTTATTGTAGTTTCCTGCTCCCCCATGCCCGGATTTTCCCTGTCCATTGAACATGGCTCCTAGTACTACCGGTTTCTCCGCATTTCCATTCTCGAAGCCTACTACTACTTCCTCTCCAATCTCCGGAATTACATGCATTCCTTTCCCTTTACCTGCATATGGAGTGGTTACCCGTATCCATGGGCTCTGCCCATTGGTCGCTTTTTGCCACGGAAATTGCACCCGTATGCGGCTCATGCCCTGCGGATCATTGTTATCGGTTACTGTTGCAGATTGTTCCTCACATTCCGGTATGGCATCTTCATTCATATACGGAGGAACCAGATTGTCCATCGGTATTCCGGTGAAAGTATTGTAATATCCGTCTACACCTTCGTGGTTGTGTGTGATCTTAATTACCCGGTATGCTTCCAGTGGTACTTCTCCATTTTTGAAAGTACTATGACCGGGCATCCAG
>JAVBMH010000012.1:0-37929 GCA_031552575.1 Apibacter sp.
CTTTGAGTTTTCACAAGGTAAACCTGTTCTTATACTAAAATATTTGCCAGTGGATTGGCACTTGTATCTGCCATTTCCACACCTGTATGCTTTTGACTCTGAATCATATGGACTTATGATGATTCCACTTTTCCATCTAAGTTGTTCCAGATACTTGATTGCATCAGCTTCTGTTGGGAAAGCTTCTCTTAGATCATAGAGTGATTTTATTTCTTTTGTATTGAACATAAGTAACTGGTTTTTTGATTGTTACCTATTACAAATATACAAAATTTCAAGGACTTTTCAAAGTATTTTTTATTGTATTTTTTATAGGAAACTGAGAGGTGCTAAAAAGGAGGTTTTTACACCTCCTCCTGCCTTTACTTCTTGTTTTTATTACAAGTACAAGATGGCCTTGGCATAGCCCTTAAGTAGTATTTTCTTCCATCATTACATGGAAAATTTACTCTTACAAACTTGTTTTTAGTTCTTATCATAACATAAAATGTTTTAAGAATTAAACATTGTGGTAAAACAAAGCTGTACCACCTCTCAGCCCTTCCCCATTAGCCAAGAGATGTTTGAAAGAACTAAAATGTTTTTAAAGATAAGATAAATTTTAATGAAATAAAAAAATAAGGTTATTCACTTTGAATAAAAAATTAGTGACATTAAGTATATTAGTACCTTAATTTTTAGTGTAATGTGATTATTCTTGATTCATACGATTGTAAATCTTTACTTTATTGTTTTAAGAAGAATAACTTTCAATCATATTTAAGGGCTATCATTTGAAGTGAAAATATTTTAAATTACAATATTATATTTTTTTCATCTTTTTAACTATTCACAATTCAATTATAATCTGTCTTTCAAAATTAGTGAAATTTTCATGTAAATTCTAATGTTAAAATAAGAAAAATTGATATAAAATAGCAAAAGAGGAATCCAAAATATATTTCATTTCATATCCCAAATTAAAAAAAGGAGTGGAAATATTTAACTTCCACTCCCAATCAAACAATTAATCTTTAGGTGTATGAAAAAGACTATTTATTAAGTAGTCGATTTTTAAAAATTAAGACATGAAAAACAAAATAAAAATCAGTAGTTATCTCTATACAAAATTGGATTGCTCATTTTCGTTTATATATGAAAAATTCGCAATTAACAATAATATTGAATGTCAGTATAGTAAAATAACAGTTAGTTTATCATTGTTTTATTAAATATATTTTTGTACATTTGAACGTTACTACTGATTTATTCTTTAAATTGTTTCATAATTAACACTTTACTTTTAAATTAAATATTTCTTTTTTTACATAAATTTTTATTCATATTGACTAAATATAATATTTTTTTAGATTAAAATACGCAAATGTCTTGTTTTTATCTCTAATATTATTAAATTTTATTAATTTATTAATTATTATTTAAAACTATTTTGTACATTTGGAACTGATTCTACTTCTGCCTATCTATAAAATCAGTTTTATTACTAAAAAATTGCATTACAAAGTTATCCCTGCTTTTATATAAAAAAAGACGTTAAAGGGAAAAAAAAAGACGTAAAAAGGATTTTTTGCTATGAAACTAAAATATAATTCAATTAACGCTAAAAATGTAATTGCTGAAGAAACAGAAATGTTTCCCCAAGACTATGATGATAAAAATCGTCCTATCGTAGGAATTAATATGATAATAGATGATGAAAGAACAATGGCTACTGGAAAATATCATCAAATATTTTTTAAAGGTGTGTGTGTAAAGTATGTGGATGTCACGTTTAAAGACAATTTATTTGTTAACTATGAAACTGATTTTGATGTTGTTAAAATATACATGATACTCTGTGGAAAAGTTCAAATCTCTTTTGGCAACAAAACCCAGTGTATTTTTGATAATAACACTTATAATATAATCAATGCACCTGCTACCGTCGGAGAAATATGGTTCCCTTCAGGTGCCGTACGTATTGTAGAAATAAATATTATGCCCTATATTTTTGAAAGATATATCCATGGGGAAAAATACCATAACTCACTCACCTTGTTTTTAGAAAAAGTAAAATCAAAAACTAATACGCTGCTCAGCAAACAAAATCTTTTTATAACCCTGCAAATGCATCAATTGGTTACTCAAATCATTAATTGCAACAAAAAAGGATTATTGAAAAAAATGTACATAGAAGCTAAAGTAATAGAACTTATTTTATTACAATTAGGACAAATGACTACTCCAAACAATCATAAGACTTATATTCTGGATAAAACAGATTTTGAAAAAATTCATTTTGCAAAAGAAATTCTTTTAAAAAACATAGAAAATCCTTATTCCTTACCTGATCTGGCTAAGAAAATAGGAACCAATGAATATAAATTAAAAAGAGGATTCAAAGAAGTGTTCGGAACTACCGTTTTTGGCATGTTATCAGACATTAAAATGGAAAAAGCCATAGAATTACTTGAAACAACAAATAAAACCATTACAGAAATAAGTGAAGACATCGGTTACAAAAACCCTACCCATTTCACTTCTGCATTCAAAAAGAAATTCGGAACCACCCCAAAACAATATAAAAAAGATTTATTAGAATCATAACACAATAATATTACACACAAAATATTTTACATTACTGATGAGACAATTTTTTCATAACATTCCTATAAGTAAATACGAATATACTATGGAAATCACCAGGATTTTATTTGAAAAGCCAAGATAAAATAAGTAACTTTGTCTTCATAGTTTAACCATATTCAACTAAATACTTAAAATCCAATGGCATTACCTAAAATTAACCCCACTCAAACAAAAGCCTGGAAATCTCTGGAAGAACATTATAATCAAATAAAGAACAAACATCTTAGGGAATTATTTAAAAATGATTCTCAAAGATTCGAAAAATATTCCATTCCATTCAATGATATTCTTTTTGACTATTCCAAAAACAGAATTGATGATAAAACCCTGGAATTATTACTTCAACTGGCAGAAGAAACCCAATTAAAAGAAGCTATAGAAAAACAATTCACCGGAGACAAAATTAATGAAACTGAAAATCGAGCAGTTCTACATACAGCTCTACGGAATAGAGAAAATACTCCGGTTCTGGTAAATGGCGAAGATGTTATGCCTCAAATAGACCAGATATTAGCACAGATGAAGGACTTTTCCTATTCAATTATTTCCGGCGAATGGAAAGGATATACCGGAAAAGAAATTACTGATGTAGTGAACATAGGAATTGGTGGTTCCGACTTAGGACCATTGATGGTAACGGAAGGTTTGAAACACTATAAAACCCGCTTAAATTTACATTTTGTTTCAAATGTAGATGGCACTCACATTACAGAAACGCTGAAAACAGTAAATCCGGAAACCACCCTATTTATCATTGCCTCTAAAACCTTTACTACACAGGAAACCATGACCAATGCGCACACAGCGCGTGAATGGTTCTTGAAATCAGCAAAAAAAGAATCCGAAATCGCTAAACATTTCATAGCACTTTCTACCAATGAAAAAGAAGTAACTCAATTCGGAATCGATAAAAACAATATGTTTGAATTCTGGGACTGGGTAGGCGGACGTTATTCCCTTTGGTCAGCCATTGGGTTAAGCATTTGCCTGGCAATAGGTTTCGATAACTTTTCTGAATTATTGGATGGTGCTCACGAAGCAGACCTGCATTTCAGAAGCACTGAATTCTCTCAAAATATTCCGGTAATTTTAGCCTTATTGGGAATCTGGTATAATAATTTTTTCCAAGCCGAAAGTGTAGCACTACTTCCCTACGAACAATACCTCCATCGGTTTGCAGCCTATTTCCAACAGGGCGATATGGAATCTAACGGAAAAACGGTTGACCGAAACGGAAATCTGGTTACTTACCAAACCGGATCGATAATTTGGGGAGAACCGGGAACCAATGGACAACATGCTTTCTATCAACTGATTCACCAAGGATCTAAATTGATTCCTTGTGATTTTTTCGCCGGAGCAAACACCCTGAACAAGGTTTCGTACCAGCATGAAAAATTAATTTCCAACTTTTTCGCACAGACAGAAGCCTTGGCTTTCGGAAAAACAGAAGAACAAGTAGTGGAAGAATTAAAACAACAAGGAAAACGTGAAGAAGAAATCAACTTTTTGAAGCCGTACAAAATTTTTGAAGGGAATCGGCCAACCAATTCTTTCCTTTATAAACTTTTAACTCCTTCATTATTAGGAGAATTAATTGCTTTATACGAACATAAAATATTCGTTCAGGGAGTTATCTGGAATATTTTCAGTTATGACCAATGGGGAGTGGAATTAGGTAAACAACTGGCTAATAAGGTACTTCCTGAATTACTCACTGAAGAAAAAATCACCTCTCATGATTCCTCTACTAATGGATTGATCAATGCTTATAAAAACATGAAACATTAAGATTTATCATTAAAATAATGTTTATCATTCATTATTTAAATTAATTATAATAAAATAATAATTAAGAATGAGATAGACTTTGGTTTGAAATTTGCATGTATTAATTTTGACTTTAGGAATAAAAAGTTAAGTGATAACTTTTCATTTCTAAAGGTTAATTCAACTAAAAAATGTTTAACTAAAAAACCTAAACACTATGCCAACCAAAACAAAACACATTGAAGCAAACATCGGAATTAGTGAAGAAAATAAACAATTTGTAGCAGATAATCTGAATCGGTTACTGGCAAATGAATATATTCTTTATACTAAAACAAGAAAATTCCATTGGAATGTAGAAGGTTCCCACTTTAGATCCTTACACACTCTGTTTGAAGAACAGTATACCGAACTGGAGACAACTATTGACGAGGTAGCAGAAAGAGTAAGAAAATTAGGGCATTATGCCTTAGGTTCCTTTAAACAGTTCAGTGCTGTAGCCGATCTGGTAGAACATGACGGAGAAGAAGCAACAGATGCTAAAACCATGTTAATTGATCTATGCGACGACCATGAAACCATTATTCGTATAATCAGAAATGAACTGATTCCTATTGCTGATAAATATAAAGATGCAGGAACAGAGGATTTCCTTACAGGAGTAATGGAACAACACGAAACCATGGCTTGGATGCTTCGTGCTTCCGCGAAATAATTTTTCGGATAAATTTAATGTATTATAAAAAAGCTTCTTTACTTCTTATGTAAGTTTGAGAAGTTTTTTTATTCTTTATATTTTATATTCCGGAATACTTGGCTATGATTTTTTCAAACCATTTCTGGGGAATTACAGATTTCACTGTTACGGAAAGTTTTTGAGTTAAAGTACCGAAAAAGTAATGAGGTTTGAGTCTGGATCTTTTCAAAACTAATTTTTCCACAAAAGGAGCTAATTTTTCGGGATTGATTCCCGTATTAACATCTACATTCATACGGTCATAAACCTTCTCAAAATCCGATTTGTAAATATCGGAAATTTCACTTCTTATACGACTATCGGCAATATTCGTCTGCATATCTCCCAAATTTATCGTACAAACTTCTATATCCGTATTTTTCAGTTCATATCTCAAAGATTCCGTAACCATATCCAAAGCAGATTTGGATGCAGAATAAAATCCCCTGAAAGGTAGTCCCATCACACTTCCGATAGATGAAATATTAATGATTTTTCCTGTGTTTACTTTTCTCATTACAGGTAAAACTTCCGTAATAACACTTACTGTAGCAGCCAGATTAAGGCTGAATAAACTTACTATTTCTTCCTGAGTAGCATCTTCCACAGCTCCCACCATTCCTCTTCCTGCATTGTTAATCAGTAAATCTATGATTTCGGTTTCCTGTAGAATTTGTTGAAAGGCTTTTTTTACTTCTTCTTTTTGGGTAATATCAGTAGAAATAGTTTTAAACTTGGCATTTGTAGGAACGGATCGACTCAAGCCAAAAACCTGATATCCTTTTTCCTGAAAATAATTTCCCAAAGCAAATCCAACTCCTGAAGAGGTTCCTGTTATTACAATTGTCTTAGGCATCTTTTTTAT
This sequence comes from Apibacter sp., assembly GCA_031552575.1. Lineage (GTDB taxonomy): Bacteria > Bacteroidota > Bacteroidia > Flavobacteriales > Weeksellaceae > Apibacter. Next base: position 6,000 of record JAVBMH010000012.1, read on the forward strand.
TTAATTAGTTAGATTAGTTCGGCAAATATAATTTTTTTGATTTAAATGACAGAACTGATATATTTTCACCATTTATAGTTTTGAATATAATTAATCAACCCATCAATCGGTCTTTTTATGACAATTCCTATCTTTAATCTGTTCTCCGATAACTTATTTTCCAGCTCTTCTTTTAAGTAGAAACCAATAGATCCACAGAAATTAATAGAAACATCTTTGCAATTTCCATATTGTTTGATATAATAATCAATGAACATTTGTATCTGTTTATTTATGATTTTCTGAATAAATTCATGATCTTTATTCCGGATAACAAATTTTGCAAAAGTAGCCAGATAAGCATTCGGATTCGGCATTTTATACAGATTTAGTTTGATTTCATCCACACTCATATCATATTCATTCTCCAACTTTTCAGCCAGTTCTTCAGGAAGTGCTTTAAAATTATAGGCTCGTATCAGTTCACTTCCTAACTTATTTCCGCTACAATCATCCATTAGAAGATATCCTAAAGACAAAACTTTTTGATGAAGTGTTTGCCCATCATAATAACTACAATTGGAACCTGTGCCCAAGATGCAAACTATAGCCTGCTTTCCGGGAGGCGTAGTGGCATACACGGCACCGTATGTATCTTCTTCCACAACAATTTCTTCTGCTTTAGGAAAAAATTCTTTCAGGGCAACATAAACAATCTTTCTCATATTTTCCGTACCACATCCTGCACCATAAAAAAATATTTTGGTTACTTCGTGCTTATTTCGGGAAATATCAAAAGATTCTTTTAATCTTTTCAGCATTTCTTCTTTGTCAATAACCTCAGGACTCAATCCTCTAGTCTGAGTGGAGAATAAACGGTTGCCATCAGGATCAATAGCAATCCAGTCTGCTTTTGTTGCTCCGGAATCTGATAACAAAATCATAATTAAGAATGTGTTTTAATTTGATTTTTTCATAATATTGAAATACAAATGTACAATAAACACAATTTACATAAAATTACATAAAAAGCATATCATACTGATGGGCAAATGTTGAAAGTTCAACTATGAATTCTAAAATTCATTAATAAAATGAAGTTTCACGGAAGGATATTTCTCCTGAGTCATAGTAATACTAAAAGCAGAATCTGCCAGAAAAACCAATTGTCCGAATTTATCTCTTGCCAAAAATTTTTGTTTTACTCTTTTAAATTCTAAAAATTCAGGAGATTTTTCATCGTCACATTCTACCCAGCAGGCTTTATGAATACTTATAGGTTCATAGCTACATTTTGCGGAATATTCATGTTCCAGACGATACTGAATTACTTCAAACTGGAGTGATCCTACGGTTCCGATGATTTTCCGATTGTTAATTTCCAGTGTAAATAACTGGGCAACTCCTTCATCCATCAACTGATCGATTCCTTTTGCCAATTGTTTGGTTTTCATCGGATCTTCATTGTTAATATACCGGAAATGCTCCGGAGAGAAAGACGGTATTCCTTTGAAGCTCAACTTTTCTCCTTCTGTTAAGGTATCTCCTATTCTGAAATTTCCTGTATCGTGCAAGCCTACAATATCTCCGGGAAAACTTTCTTCCACCACTTCTTTTTTATCTGCAAAAAAGGCTGCTGGACTACTGAACTTCATCATTTTACCCTGACGAACGTGCAGATAATTGGTATTTCTTTTAAAGGTTCCTGAAACAATCTTCACAAATGCCAGTCTGTCCCGGTGTTTAGGATCCATATTGGCATGTATTTTAAAAACAAAACCGGTGAAGGCTGGTTCTTCAGGCTCTATTAGCCGGATGTCACTCATTTTAGGAAGCGGATTGGGGGCAATTTCCACAAAGGCATCCAATAATTCCTGAACTCCGAAATTATTTAAAGCCGAACCAAAAAATACGGGTTGTAAGGTTCCTTCCAAATATTCTTTCTTTGAAAATTCCGGATATACGGAAGTTATTAATTCCTGTTCACTTCTTAAATTCTCTGCTGCTTTCTTCCCTATCAATTCGTCCACCAAAAGATCATGAATATCTTTAATTTCAAGGCTCTCCCCTACTTTTTGTTTTTTCTCTTCAGTGAAAAATTTAAAATTCTTTTCCCACATATTATAAATCCCCTGAAAATCAAGTCCCATACCAATGGGCCAGGAAAGCGGCGTCACCCGTAACTTAAGTTTCTGTTCCACTTCATCCAGCAAATCGAAAGCATCTTTCCCTTCCCTATCCAGCTTATTAATGAAAACCAGCATAGGAATATTTCTCATCCTGCAAACTTCTACTAATTTTTCAGTTTGTTCTTCCACTCCTTTTGCCACATCAATCACCACAATTACGGAATCCACAGCAGTTAAGGTTCTGTATGTGTCTTCTGCAAAGTCTTTATGTCCGGGAGTATCCAGAATATTGATCTTTTTTCCTTTATATTCAAATGCCAATACGGAAGTAGCTACTGAAATTCCTCTCTGACGCTCAATTTCCATAAAGTCGGAAGTAGCTCCTTTCTTAATTTTATTACTTTTAACGGCTCCGGCTTCCTGAATCGCTCCTCCGAATAACAATAATTTCTCCGTCAATGTCGTTTTTCCTGCATCCGGGTGAGAAATAATTCCAAAAGTTTTCCGCCTGTGAATTTCTTTTTCTAAGGTAGTACTCATATTAACTTTGTTAAAATGTCTGCAAATATAAAATTTTATAATTGAACTCTATCGGTAGCCAAGGAATGAAAAAAACAGATTGATAAAAAAACTAATTAAACTAAATCCCTTTTAAATAAACAGACTTTATCCAAATCTTAAATAAACTAATAATTTTTAATACATTTAGTATGTAATTTATTATTAAATTTATAAAATATTATAATAGTATTCTATTCTCATTCTAGAACTTATAGATTATGAAAATTCTAATTATTGAAAATGAATATGAACTGAGAAATGTAATAAAACAATCATTAGAACAAGAGAAATATATTATTGAAATGGCTGAAAACTATCAAAAAGGACTCGATAAAGTAATTTCTTTTGATTATGATTGTATTTTACTCGACATTATACTTCCTGATGGAAATGGTATGGATTTGCTCAAGGAAATAAAAAGAGAAAAAAAGAACGATTGTGTTATTATTATTTCTGCAAAAGATTCTATTGATGATAAAGTAAATGGTTTGGAGTTGGGAGCAGATGATTATCTTACCAAACCTTTTCATCTTGCGGAACTCAATGCCCGGATAAAATCGGTTTTAAGAAGAAACAACCACAACGGACAACAAATGATTCAATGGAATAATGTGAGTTTGTCTCCGGAAAACCGCTCAGTTTTTATAGATTCTACTTCTCTTGATCTGACAAAAAAAGAATTTGATTTGTTATATTATTTTATTATTAATCCTAACCGATTGATTACCAAAACATCTATTGCAGAACATATTTGGGGAGATTATATGGATGAAGCCGACAATTTGGATCTTGTTTATTCACAAGTAAAGAATCTACGAAAAAAGTTAAAAGATCTTAACGCTGATATTACTATTCAGGCCGTTTACGGGATGGGATATAAAATGACTTAATATTTTTTACATGAAGTTACACAATTATACTCTTAGGTATCTTACTATCACACTTGTTATTGTTATAGGCATCTGGATAGGTTTTTTTTTCATTTTCACCCAAAAACAGGTTCTTGCCAATGTTGATAATGAACTTAAAAGTTACAAAATAGAAATCATCAAAGAATTTTATAATGATCCTAAACTTCTTAACACACAAAATTTTACCGTTACCCATTTCCGGATCACTCCTCTACCTCCAGGCAATTATACTTCAAATAATCAATTCACTACTATTTATGAAAAAGTAGATTTCAGTGAAGGAAATAAACCTGTAAGACTTTTGACCACTGCTTTTTACGATACTAAAAAAAATCCATACAAATTAGAAATCAAATCTTCCATGGTTACAAGACTTAATCTTTGGAAACATTTATGCTTTGATTTGTTATCATTATACTCAATATTATTATTGTGCATCTCTATTTTTAATTATTTTTTATTAAAAAGAGTATGGAAATCATTTTATCAGTTATTGGAAAAACTAAAAAATTATGTTTTAGGGTCTGAAGAAAAATTCATCTCTCCTGATACTAAAATTAAAGAATTTCAAGATCTTGAAAAAGAAATAGAAAGAATGATTCGAAGAAATGAACTTACTTTTGCTCAAAAAAAACTCTATATTGGCAATGTTGCTCATGAACTTCAAACGCCTTTAGCTATTTCTATAAATAAATTAGAACTTCTGGCTGATGATCCTCAGATAACAAAAAAACACATGAAGGAAATATCTGCTATTAATGATTGTCTAACACGGCTGACAAAATTAAACAGATCATTACTCATGCTCTTCAAAATTGAAAATAATCAATTTGTAGAAAGGGAAAATATAGTTTTTAATAATCTTATTAAAGATACCTGTGAAGAATTTTCAGATCTGACTCTCCATAAAAATATACAGGTCTTCATAGAGGAGAAAGGAACTTTTCTTTTTAAAATGGATAAAGGGTTGGCCATTACTTTAATAAACAACTTATTCAAAAATGCTATCATCTATAATTATCATTCCGGAACTATTACTTTTTCCATCACAAATTCCTACTTTATTATAAAAAATACAAGTCTTCAATCTGAACTGGATACCAACCAACTTTACAATCAGTTTTATAAAAACACAAACAATCCTCTATCCACAGGCCTAGGACTTACTTTAGTGAAAACTATTACTGATTGTTATCCCGATTTATTTATTGAATATTATTTTGATGGAGCACAAAACTTTAAAGTTTTAAAGATCTATTAATTAAAGTTTTAATAATCTATTAGTTTTTCCTAAATCTTTCCTAAATCTTTTTTTATTTTTATCTTGTAATTATAAATTCATAATTATGAAATCAAAATATTATTTACTTAACATTATAACAAGTATTGTATTTCTTATGTGTACTAGTTGTATATCCGCTCAGGAAAAAGATATTATAATCTCTAAAACCGAATTACCGGAGAATGCACAAAATTTCATAAATGAATACTTTGAAAATGAAGCAATTGCCTATATTAAAAAAGAGGATGATTTGTTGTCTGCTGAATATGACGTGAAATTTACTGATGGAACCGAAGCTAAATTCGACTCCAAAGGAAATTGGGAAGAAATTGACGGAGAAATGGAAGAAATTCCCACCGGATTCATTTCTCCAAAAATAATAAACTATGTAAATAAACATTTTCCCGGAACCCAAATCGTTAGAATAGAAAAAATATTCTTTCAACAACAGGAAATTAAAATTTCCAACGGACTGGAACTCATATTTAACTCTTCCGGGAAATTTATAAAAATAGATGATTAAAAATAATATAAATGGTTATACATTATGTTCTTTATAAAAAACAGAAAGACGGTTTAATAACAAAATAACTAAAAAACTTTAAAACAACTAATTATTTTTCATTTAAAGCTGCGAAAGACTATCTAGAGAAAATAGTATTAAATATGAACATGAACATAACCATAACTTAACTACAAATTGATCTTCCTTTCTTTGCCTGACAAACAGAATTTATTCAAATTCTTATTTTCCAGATAGTCTTTTTTTCTTATTGTACTTTATTCTAAAAACTCTATTTTTGCAGTTCCTATCTAGATTAGAAGTACAAAAAGTTATGATGATCAATCTGAAACAAGCCGTTATTTCCAAATTGACATTACAATCAGTTGGAAACAAATTGCGGGAAGAAAAAAACATCTACGCCGGAGATTTATTCCATCTTACGGAAAAAGAAGAGGAAGAAATGCAGCCTTTTTTCCTTTCCCCTTTCAAGAAACAACCGGAATTCTACCAATTTATCCATTATACTCAGGATATCAATTTCAATATTCTATATTCCTTATGCAAAGAAGTTTTTAAAGAATCTATAGATTTTGTTGAGTTTTCCGATAAGGTTCTGAATCACCTGCTGGAACGTTCCAATCACCCACAAATCAAAAACGGAGAAATATTTATTGCATTCCTTGAAGGAATCGATATAGGTCAGGAATCCAAAATTTCAGGAATAGGAATATTCAAACTCGAAAACAAAAATAAATTTCTTCGTTTCAAACATACAGATATTGTAGAATGTGCCATTCAGAAAGGTTATCGGCTGGATGCTTCCATAGACAAAAGCTGCCTGATTCTTAATGCACAAAAAGACAACGGATATCTGGTTTTAGTTCATGATGATGCTCATGTGGAATCGGAATACTGGAAGAAATCTTTTCTGGAAGTAGATTATATAAAAGACGATTCCTATCAGACCAAAAATTACATCAATCTGCTTTCTGATTTTTCACAACAAGTCATTTTTGAGGAAAAAGGGAAAAAGAGTCAGACTGAATTCATCGGGAACTGTTTACAGATTTTTGCTGCTAATGAAACTATTACAGAAGATCTACTGGAAAAAGAATTATTGGAAAACTATGATGTTGTGGAAGAATTCAGACGCTATAAAAAAGAATATACTGAAACTTCCCAGATTCAGTTTTCAGAAATTTTCGATGTTTCCACTCCTGCTTTAAGCCGGGAGAAAAGAAAAATCAAAACCGAAATAAAACTGGATACCCATATTCATATCAAACTGGATATTAATAAACCGGAATCTTCGGAAGACTTTCTGGAACAAGGATACGATGAAGAGAAAAAAATGTTTTATTACAAAGTATATTATAACTCGGAACTATAATCAAAATAATATAGGTTCACTAAACTATTAATTAATTTTCATACCTTTACCTTTCCAATTTATTCAAATACCCTGATGCCCATTGTTGATTTTGTCATACCAGACTATTTTACAAGGATTGTAACCTGGAAAGTAAGTGAAACCAATGAAGAATTACTTCGGGTCTTGAAGCTAAACAAAGTGCGGCAGGAAAGATACGAATCCCTTACTCCAAAAAGAAAACGGGAATATCTGGGGCTACGGGCCTGTTTAATGGCGTTGGGACTGGATAATATGGTGCAATATACTCCAGAAGGAAAGCCTTTTGTTGAAGGCACTTATAATATTTCCATCTCCCACTCGCACGGAGTAGTCTGTGTCGGAGCTTCTTCTTTCAATATAGGAGTGGATATAGAGTTGGAACGGGATGAAAAAATCAATAACATCAAGTATAAATTTATCAGGGACGATGAATTCAAATTTATTCCCAAAGAACAGGAAAAAGATTATTTTCACATCATTTGGGGATTAAAGGAAGCTCTGTATAAAATACATCAGGGAAATTTGTGGTCCTTTTTAAATCATTACCGGGTGGAACCCTTTTCTTTAAAAAGTGATAAACCTATTGTCTGCTGGATTATTGATGAAAAATCAAGTGTTAAATATTACGCATACTATAAAAAAATCAATAACTACTATATGGCTTATGTTCTGAATTATGAATGATTATAAAAATCAATTCTTTTTCAGAAAGTTTTTATCTACTTTTGCCAGCCAAAGCAGTAAACTTTTTATAATCCTTGAAGAAAGCTTTAATCATACAAAACAAATTTATTGGCGATGTTCTGGTTGCCAGTGTTATAGCTAAGAATCTGAAAAATATTTCTCCGGATACTGAAGTTCACTTTTTTTGCTATGACAAAGCTATCAGCATACTGGAGAACAATCCGTATGTTGATAAAATCATAAATTTTGATAATGCGGAATTAAAGAAAATATCTGTTCTCTGGAATTATGCTAAAAAAATAAGAACAGAAAAATATGATATTCTTATCGATCCTTATGCAAAACTACAAAGCAGGTTTATTACCCTTGTATCCAATGCCAAACAACGCATCAGTTTTGATAAACCTTTTTTCAAACATTTTTATACCGATGTATATCCGGAAGAAGAAACTCCAAAAATAATTCATTGTACTTCCATTGAAAACAGGTGTTCATTACTATCTCCCTTTTTCAAGGACTTTAAGCAAATAGATTTTCAAACGGAAATTTTCCTGACAAAAAAAGAAATTGAGCAAGCCCGGAAACGTATGTCGGATTCCGGAGTCACTTTCTCCAAGCCCATCCTTGTGATGGGAGTTTTGGGAAGTAGCTTGGACAAATCCTGGCCTTTGCCTTATATGGCAGAACTTATCAATATTCTACTTGAAAAATATGAAGTGGCCATTTTATTCAACTATGTTCCCAATCAACAAGAAGAGGTAGATATAATTTTAAAAGATATTCCACAAAGAGATAGAATATTCACAAATATATTAGGAAACAATGTGAGGGAATTTGCGGCCATCCTAAAAAATTCCGATGCTTTAATTGCTAATGAAGGCGGAGCTGTGAACATAGCCAAAGCGCTTCTAAAACCAACCTACTCTATTTTCTCTCCTCACAAATTCAGAAAAGATTGGGGGTGTTACGAAAATTTACTGATTCACAGAAGTTTCCATTTAACAGATATTTTCCCAGAAGTATATCAGCACCATTCCGTTAAAGAAATACTGAAAAAGCCGGAGCCTTTTTACGCTCTGATGTATCCTGAAAAAGTAATTCCGGAGGTTGAAAAATTTTTACAAGAAGTTCTTCATATTCCTCCTAAAGTAGATTCTTCTGCACCCATCAGACAATTACATCCTAAAATTACTGCCTTAGTAATCACTTATAATGAAGAAAGCAATATGAAGCGTTTCCTTCAGGATCTTTCTTTTGCAGATGAAATAATTATTGTGGATTCTTTAAGTACAGATAAAACAAAGGAAATTGCTGAAAAACATCCAAATTGTAAATTTATAGAGAGAAAATTCGACAATTTTTCCAATCAGAAAAATTTTGCTTTGGAACAAGCTACAAATGACTGGATTGTATTTTTTGATCCGGATGAGCATATTTCCGGTTCTTTAAAAACGGAAATCCTTATGACCGTTAATTCTCCTGATACTCAGGACGCTTACTGGGTGCGTCGGAGATTTTTCTTTTTAGGTAAACATATAAAACACAGCGGTTGGAAAAACGACAAGGTTATACGATTATTCAAGAAAAGCAAATGCCAATATAAAAAAACAAAACTGGTACATGAGGAAATAGAGTGTTCAACGAAAGGATATCTGAAAAGTAAACTAAACCACTACTCTTTTAATTCTACCAAATCGTACATGAAAAAACTGGACTTATATGCCCGGTTTAAAGCAGAAGAACTTTTCTCGGAAAATAGTAAATCCAATTTTTTCCGTCGCAAGATCAAACCTGTCTACCGGTTTTTTCATCATTATGTTATTCAGTTTGGTTTTTTGGATGGAAAGGAAGGATATATTATTGCTAAAATGTATGCCCAATATGTTTCCAACCGGTATAAATACTTGGATCAACTCTGGAAGGAAAAAAAAGGTAATTAAAAAATTGTTAATTAGCCAATGGGCTGATTTGTCAATTAGCAAATTACTGAATAGCCGAATAAATTGAGTACCTAAAAAAGAATAAATCTAAAATCGTAAATCAACAATCTAAAATAAAAAACAGGCAACTACCAATTTGATAATTACCTGCTTTCTTAACTAAGTATAAAATATCTGGAAAAACAAAATTTCTATTACATAAGTCCTCCTCCTTTTTTGGTATTATCTTCTACATTCTTTCTTTCTGTTTTTTTGATTTTTCCAGAAGAGAAATTGTATTTAACTGCTAAACTTATCCTTCTGCTTTCCCAATCGGAACGTCCATCTATACGGGAAGGAACTAATGTGGTATATTCTGAGTGCATGGTATTGAATATATCGGAAACCCGGAGAGTAAAGCTTAATTTATCTCCCATAAAGGATTTTTTCACGGAAGCATCTATTTTCCATTGTTCTTTGTAATCGCTTTGTAAATCCTGGTTTGGAGATTGGTATTGTCCTAATATCTGAACACTGAACGATTTAGGCAAAGTAAGAGTATTGTTCACCCGGAAAAAGTAATTACTTATATTTCTTTCATACCAAACATCTTGTATAGTACCGGAGGCTTTTCCCCAATAATATTCGAATCCGGAATTGATACTCCACCATTTAAACGGATTGTAATTGATATCGAGCTCTCCTCCGTACTGATTGTTCCCCTGGGTATTTTCGTTTACAAGTTCAATATAGTTGGGATGCTCTATAAATCTTTCCGTGATCTGATCTTTTATATCGCGGTAAAACATGTTGATCCCCAGGTATAATTTAGGTAGATTCGTAGAAATTCCTGCTTCGAAGGAATTGGTATACTCTGGTTTGATATTTCCGTTTCCTGTAATTACTATAGTTCCTACGGTAAGCTGGGGAACAGGAGAATATAATCCTGCCCACGGACGGTCTACCCTTCGGGAGTAATTCAGGGATATTTCTGTTTTTTTATTCTCTCCTAATTTATAACTGGTATGAAGGGTCGGATAAAACTGATAGGTATAATCCCTGATGTTACTGGAATTCGGAAAATCGGTATTTGTCCGGGTATCGAAATACTCTCCCCTTATTCCTGCTTTAAACTGGAAACGATCCCATTGTTTTTTGTATTCTGCGTACAAACTGTAAATATCCCGTTGAAATTCATAATAGTTTATCTGGTCTATGCCATAATCATTCCTGAACCGGTTCAGGCGTACTTCTGCGCCGGCAGTAAGCTCGGAAGTTTCAGAAAGCGGATTGGTATAATCTATTCCAACACGGTAATTATCTTCTTTTTCGTCCAGCTTTTGTTTAATTCCTACATAATCTCTCAGAGTGTTTTCTTCATTGCTGTTATAATTAGCCTGAACTTCCAGTTTATGTCCGGGTTTGGAAAATTCGGATTTATAGAACAAATCGTATTCCTGATACCGGATATCTGCATCCTGAGTCTGATTAATAATAGTACTATTTCCTAAGGAATTGGTTTCCTTACTTGTGCTATTCATATCAGAACTATTTCCTGACTGATAGGTATAAAGGGAAAGTGTATTTTTATCGTTGATGAAATAGTCGAATCCTATTTTTCCGTATCTGGAGATATAATCTCCCATAAGTTTATAGTCTTGACGGCTGTTATTACTGCTTCGGAGCAGATATCCCGAATTTTGCCAGGTCCAGTCGTTATATCCGCCATTTCCGAAGAGGTTGAATTTCTCGAATACCTGGTTAAAATCTATTCCGTTAACATATTTTGATTGAGCTCCATAAATATAACTGGTATTCAGATTGATATTGGTTCCTTTTTTTGCTCCTTTTTTGAGGATGATATTGATGATACCGGATTTTCCTTCGGGCGAATATTTGGCTGGTGGATTGGTGAGAACTTCAATTTTATCTATCAGATCCGGTGGATATTGTTTCATAAGTTGGTCAAAAGTCATGGTTGTAGGTTTTCCGTCAACCAAAACTTTTACATTGGAATTACCTCTGAGGGAAATCTGGTTATCCTGATTTACATACACTCCGGGAATGGTATTCATGATCTGGGAAAGGTCTTGTGAGGCTGCTGACAGATCGTCTCCTACTGTTACTACTTTCCGGTCGATCTCATTCACAATGGTGGTTTTCCTTTTTCCGGTTACCACCACTCCGTCCAAGGTTTTTTCCGCAATTACTTTTTTCAAGGGAATGGTTCCTAAATTAACCAAAGAATCGACTATCTGAAGGGCTTGGACCTTTTTTTCATATCCAAATTCTTCAACAATCAGGTTATATTGCCCTTTTGGTAACTGAGTTTTGAACTTTCCTTCTTCGTCGGAAAGAAGTTCTTTTATTGTGTTTTCTTCTTGGGTTATGGTTACAGGAACTCCTATTAGTGCTTCCTGGGTAGCAATATCAATAATACTTCCTGTTAATTCTCTATTAGTATTTTGTGCAAAAACAAAACAGGAGAAAAGCAGAGTCATATTTACTATAAACTTAATTAATCTCTTAGTTTTCATTGGTATATTGTTTAGCTTATTATTATGTTATGCATAATAGTTATTTATGAAAACAACTATTTTGATATTATATGTAAGGGCATTTAAACTTTTGTTACAATGTGTATGAATATTTTTTAAAGCTTATACTTAATTATAATCATTTCACTTGAAACTAAATGAGTTAAGAAAGTATAAGCTCTAAATTTCAGGTTATATATTTCTTCAAATTGATCCAGTATAGCTACATTTTTTTTATCTGCCCGGAACCTGTAGTTTTTGCCTTTATCTGTTTAGCATTTCCTTTGTACAAAATATTTCCTGATCCGGAAATATTAGCTGAAAGACTTTTTTCTACATCCAAGGTAATGGTAGCTGAGCCGGAGATGGAAGCATCTACATTTTGAGCAATCAGGTCTTCCATTTTACTGTCTGAAGAACCTGATATTTTAACTTTCAAGTCCTGAGTTTTTCCGGTCAGGACTAAACCTCCCGATCCTGATATGGTCACTGAGGTTTGTTTTGAATTCAGATTCATTTTAATATCGGAAGAACCTGTGATTTTAATTTCGGCTTGTTTGGTATCCAGATTCTGTAAGGATGCATTTCCTGAACCACTTGATTTTATGGAAAAACCTTCTGTTTTTACATTTCTAAGTTCTATTGCTCCGGAACCTGCCAGTCCTATTTCCAAAGAAGAGGTAGTAATATCTGCTTTGGCGGAAACATTTCCACTCCCTGAAATGGCTAAAGCTGTAATTTTACTTGCAGGAACATACACAGTTACATTTTTAGAGGTTTTTATACTGGCATTTTTTTTCATGTTGATAGATAACGTTCCTTTATCATTTTTAGTTTCTACCAATTCTTGCAGGTTTGATTCTGCTTCAACAACAATTTCTCCCATAGTTCCGTCAGTGAGTACTATATTAATAGAGCCGGAAGATGAAATTTTGGAATAATCTCCTACATTTCTTTTTTCTTTGGTTATTTCTCCATTTCCTTTTACTTTACCTCCACTGGTGGAAGAAACGGAAATTGATTTCCCATTGTCGTTTGGTGTTTGAGAATTGCTTGATTGGGCAAATAGTAAGGCCAGAATCATGGATATTACTTGTAATTTCATAAGTTTCAATTTTTAATTAACTATTGTTTATAAATCTTTTCCTATGTTTTTTAATTCTTTTTTCAAGGCTTTCATATCTTCTTTCAACTTCTTCATACTTTCTTTAAATTCTTCCATATCATCTCCATACGAATAACTGTAACTATACTCAATGGATGAAGCCTGTTCTTTGGCTTGCTGTTGAGCTATTTCTGCATTTTCCTTTGCTTTTGCAGCTATTTCCTTAACATCCTTAGCCTGTAATTTGGCTTTGTTCACTTCATCTTCTATTTTCTTTTTAAACTCTGGTGAATTGTAATAACGAGCGGTTTCCTCTGCCTGTTTTTTTATTTTATTCTCTTGTTCTTTCCACTCTGAAGAATTGTAATAAGTGATGATTTCTTTATTCCGTTTTTGGGCTGTTTCAACTTGTGCTTTATATTCAGGATTGTTGGAAATGATTATTATACGGTTATTTCCTAATTCGGATAGTTTTTTAATATCAGTTTCATTTAACTCTTTTATTCCAAAAGTCTTTTCTAGTTCCGTAGGTTTCATACTTTTGAATATCTGGTTAAAATCTTGCTGTGGCAGGTTTTTTAATTCAATGTTTTCTTTCTTTTTGAATATTTTTTCCAGATCTTTTTTGGAAGTACTCACTATATAAGTCTTATTTCCTATAGACAAGGTATCTGTATAGTTTTTGGTACTATCTAAAGTATCTTTTAGGTAATGAGATATATCTTCCAATTTCAATGCTTTTCTTAATTCCTCTGCCTGTTCCTTGGTCAATTGTCCAGACTCATTTTTTTCCTGTGCATAAACTTTGGTACTAAATGCAAAAATCATGGTTAACAAAAAGGGAATATTAAGTATTTGCAATAAAAATATCTTTACTGAGTTTGTTTTTTGAGTCATCATGAGTAAACGCTTTTTGGTTAATATATAATTGAAATTACTGGTAAATGGAATGGTTTGCCTTACTTGTATTGAATTCAATATCAATTTTTTATATTCATAAACGTCTGTTTCTGTTTTTAAAACTGCTTCATCTGCCAAAAATTCATGATTGAGCTGAATCGCTTTTTTATAGAAATAGAAAGCCGGATTAAACCAAAACAGAGTTCTAATTAATTCTACAAGCAAAATATCCAAGGAATGTTTCTGCCTGATATGGGCCATTTCATGTTTCAATAATTCTTTTCGGGAAAGATTATCCTTCAGATTTTCTCGAGGTATGAAAACATAGTTCCAAAAACTATGGAGTTGTTCTTTATGGTCGTTTATAATAAGAAAGATTCCTTGATAGCCAACTTTACGGCTTTTAGAAATTTTCAGAAAAATGACTGAAAAGTTCAGAAAGAATTTTAGTAGTAAAATAACTGCAACCAAAAAGTAAACACCTGTTAAAAGATAGCTCCAATTCAATCTATTTCCAAAATCATAACTATTTTTAAGATCATTTGCCTTTAAATCTTCCTGTTTGACTGAATTTTCTTCTTTCTGTATTAATTTTTCTTTTATATTCTGATTTTCAGGTTTTACTAAGTAATTCTGGGAATCCTGAACTGTTTCTGTTACCGGCAAAATTCCTGTTTCATGTATGATGGTTTTTCCTGTTTCAGATACAGGAATTTCCTTTTGAGGAAGTGTAATCAGAAACAAGGGAATACATACTGATAAAATCAGGGTTAACAATAAATAGAACCGGTTAAACCTAAACATCCTTTCTTTCTGTAAAAGCAATAAATAAAATCCTAAGAAAAGAAAGGAACAAACTAGTACTTTAAAAAGATATTCAATCATGTGTTTTCTTTTTTTGAATTTCAGAATCAACAATTTTTTTTAGATTTTCCAATTCTTCCACAGACAAGTCATTGGCTGAAGTAAAAAATGAGGCAAACTGTGAAGCTGAATTATTAAAAAATTTCTTGATTATTCCTTTTACTTCTTTTGAAAAGTAATCGGACTTTTTTACTAAAGGATAATATTGCCTTGAATTCCCAAAAATCTCATACGCAATAAATCCTTTTTCCTGCATCCTTTTCAACAAAGTTGACACAGTTGTTGTTGCGGGTTTAGGATCAGGATAACATTCTATAATTTCTTTTAAAAAGATTTTTTCTGCTCTCCATATATATTCCATTAACTGCTCCTCTTTTTTAGACAATGCCATAATTCTATTATTGTAGATTTTATTCTACAAATATAGAATAATATTTTTATAAACAAATTTATTTTTTATTTTTTTTATATACGCTATTAATCAGTGCTTTAAGAAAGATCACTTAAAAATTTTACATGTCTATTAATTCAAAAATGAAAATCGGAAATTAACACTCAATTAAAATTTTGTATATTTTGATTCTTTGGCAAATGAAACTGACAAATTATAATGGTATGTATAGAGATTTTATCAGTCAAAAATAATAATATTCAAGATAATAAAAATACAACATTAACTATACAATTAATTGATATTAATAATTATTAATTATTAATATCACTACATAAAAATATTTATTTAATTATATATCAATAAATTATATTTTAATATTAACTATACAATTATTTAACTGACAAAAAGCAGGTTTTATATTTAACACAATTCTAACAAAACTAACTTAACTTTGTATGTGTAGAAAAAAAGATGCTTATACTATCAAAAACTAAATAACCTAAACCATCATGTTTAACTTCAAGCATACAAATAATACTATAGAAAACATTGACAAATTTTTTGATACTATTGATCAGGCTCTACTTGTATTTAAAGATGGAGTGAAAAATTACTTATATAACTATACAGAACAATTCAACACCAATCTGCAAAGCATGACTTCTTTTGAGACTGAGGCAGATACCTTAAGACCTCAGATTGAAAGTGATATCTACTCTTTGTCTTCCTTAACACGGGTGAGAGGAGATATTGTGCGATTAATAGAAAGCATGGATGATATCGTAGATATTCTGGAAAGCAGCTTATTTCAGTTTGAAATTGAAAGACCCTATATTCCGGCAGAATTAAATGCTGATTTTATAAAACTGACCGAATTATCTACTCTTGCTGTAGAAAGTCTCATTCCAGCTGCTAAAGCCTACTTTCGTAATCCAAAAACCATAAACGAAAAAATACATCGTGTTTATTTTTATGAAAAAGAAACCGATAAACAAGCTCAAAACTTAAAAAGAAAAGTTTTTCATGAAATGACATCATTAAAGTTAAGTGAAAAATTTCACTTAAGATATTTTGCCTTACATATTGAAAATTTATCTGATACCGCAGAAAAGGCAGCAGATCAACTACTCATAATGGCTACAAAACGAGGAATATAACAAAAAATCATGGAGTTCCTGTATATCATATTAATTGCGATTTCTATTGGCTGGTGGCTGAGTACATCCGACATAGCCTATAGCTTTAGCAGCATAGTTGCCACCCGCACTCTGACAAAATATTCTATGATAATAGGAACATTAATTCTTTTCTTAACAGGAGGTATTTTATTTTCCGAAAAACTGAGTATTAATATAGAAGAACATGCCAAACTTACCACTCCTGCATGTTCTGTTGTTATTGCTATCTCTGCTTTTCTGGCTGTATTGTCCACCTATAAACTAAGCAAATTCAGTTCCATCTGTTATGGAGTTATGGGAGCTATTTTTGGCTGGCAGTTTTTTATGTATAATTCCTTTGATTCTCTCTACTTATTCAAACTGATTCTTTTATGGATCACCGCTCCTGTCCTTTCTGCATGCTTAACAGCTTTTCTATACAGAACTTATCAAAATCTGGTAACTCATTCACAGATACATTTTATAAAACTTTCTCATTATCTACGAATAGGAATGATACTGGTTACTATACTATTCGTTACTGCCATTGGTTTTAATAATAATGCTATCCTGTCAACACTGAACAGTACTATAAAGCCAAACCTGACTCTCTTATTAAATACCATACCTATTAATATAGAATACATTTTGTTATCACTTTCAATTATTAGTATTTTCTTAGCTACATACTGGAGAACCATACCAACAACCAACAACTTAGCTCAAGGCAATTCTGACATAAGTACGGAATCCACACTATTCATAATTTTTTCAAATGTCATAGTATTATTCTACTTCTCTTTTCCAGTATGTAGTTCTTTTATCGGATTAGAAGCAAATCCTCTTTCCATTTCCCAACTCACATTGGGAGGTTTAATAGGAATAAACCTAACCAAAAAACAACATCAAATTGATTACAATAAAATTTTCAGGGCATTAGCATCAATCTTCCTTACTCCTGCTTCTGCTTTCATCATTGCCTATTTCATATTCAATATCATCAGGAAACAATCTGTTACCTTCAATCATGTAAATGACATCAATTCAAACCCCATAGACATAATCAATGTCACTGTTCCTCTTATTATTATCATATTTATCTTCTCTTCCATTGCAGTTTTCTTCTATTTCAGAAAACAAAACCAAATAAAAATCCGGGTACAAAAAGAAGCCCTGAAACATCAGGAAAATCTCTTTGAAAATCAAAAATCCTTATCAGCTCTGGAAGTAAAAACCGTTTTGCTTGAAAACGAAAGTTTAAATACCAAGTTAGAATTAAAACGCAAGGAGTTAACAAATATCGCTCTGAACATCAGCGAACAAAAAGCATTTCTGGAAGAAATATACAATGAAATAAAAAGTATCAAAGATATAACTGGACAAGAAGATAAAAACAAAAAAATAGAGGAAATAGAAAGACAATTGCTCAAAAAAATGAACTTCTCCCAAGAGATAGAAAGCTTCTATGTACAAATTGAAAAATTACACAAAGATTTCAATCTAAGACTTAGCGAGCAATACCCAAATCTAACAGAGAGTGAAAAAAGACTCATTACTTTATTACGCTTAGGATTTTCCACCAAGCATATCGCCTCCTTGTTAAATATTTCACCCAAAAGTGTGGAAATAGCAAGGTACAGACTACGAAATAAATTAGGATTAACCCGCGAACACAAGCTTATAAGTTACTTAAAATCAATATAATTACAACTTAGAAAATTAAATTATTACCATGAAAAAAATATTATTTTCTATCATTTGTGCTGGTCTGTCATTCACAGTCTTTGCCCAAACAATCAATGACTCCGTAAGAGTAAATCAATACGGAATTAAAGTAAACCGAACCGTTTTACAACCGGAAGCAAGAAATGGAATTCTTGTATTCGAATCCTTAGATCAAAGCTATAAATTCTGGTTTGACATGCGTGTCAATGTAGATGCTGCTACATTCTGGGGACAAGACAAAGACTTTGATAAAATTGGAAACGGAGCTTCCATCCGACGTGCACGCTTCGCTGTTAAAGCTCAGGTTACTCCTGACTGGTATGGAGAAGTGGATGTGGATTTCGCTAATGGCTCTCTCGAATTAAAAGATGCGATCGTTGAATATACCGGTCTAAAAAATATGGAGTTCAAAGCCGGTAACTTTAAAGAAAACTTCTCCATTTCCCGAAACACATCTTCCCGTTACCAACAATTCATGGAAAGACCTATGTCCGTTCAGGCATTAACCCCTTCCCGTCATATTGGTTTCAATGCTAAATACCAAAAAAGCTGGTTATATGCATCAGGAGGAGTATTCTTTCAAACTATTGATAACCAGGAAACAAGAACTTACGTGGAAACTAACAATAAAGATTACGGACGTAATGAAGGAGTTTCCTATACTGGAAAAATCGCTATCCAGCCTTTATACAAACAAAAAGACATAGCTTTGCATTTAGGAGCAGCTATCTCTTATAGCACACCTAAAACCGATGTAGATCCAGTTAAAGAATATGGAGGAATCCGTTTCAGTACACGTAACTCTACCTCTATCAACCGTAAAAAATATCTGGACACTGACGTAATTCCTAATGTGGATCACGATCTATTATACACTTTTGAATTAGCCGGATTATATAAAGGATTCCGTTTTGAAGCAGCCTTTATACAAGATGATGTGCATATTGATCCTAATGCTCCTGCAACCGTAGATAAAAGCACTAAACATTTCTTAGGAAGATACGTACAGGCAAGTTACCTGCTATTTGGAGGAACCCAATACTATGACTATAGCGGAGCGAAATTTAACCAGGTAAAACGAGGACAAAAATGGGGAGACCTTGAATTAGCCCTACGTTACGATTATCTAGATCTTAATAGTCAAAATGTATATGGTGGTGCCGGAGAAGCTTACACTGTAGGATTAAACTATTATGTTAACAGCAATGTAAAATTCATGCTCAACTACCAATATAATAACAATGACCGATATGCAAACGGAAAAGGAAAATTATTTGTAGGACATGACATTAACGGTGCTCCTACCAAGGACCCTACAAAAGTAGTAGAAGGAAAAAACAGAGCAGGTGTTGATTACAGCATGTTTGCCGTTCGTTGTGAAATTGATTTCTAATAAAACCCTATCCAAAAAACTCATAAAAAATAAAGACATGAAAAAAATATTATTCTTAATGGTGATGTTAGTATTTGGTCTGACATCATGCGTAGAAGACAACCCATATGAAAGTCCTGCTACTATTTCCAGCGTAACCTACTCTCCTAATGCTGTTACCACTGCTGATGCTGTTACGGTTACTACAGCAGTAAGCGATTTGCAAGGAGTTACCTCCGCAAAGATTCACTATACTGTAGATGGAGTTGTCCAAACAGACATACCTATGACCTCAAACGGGGATGGAACTTACTCAGGTACTATTCCGGCACAAGCAAACGGAGCCACTGTTAAATTTTCTGTTATTGTAGTAAATAAAGCCGGACTTACTACCATCTCCAAAGAACAAACATACGTTGTAGGAGCAGCCCCTACCGATTATACTCAACTGATTCTTAACGAAATTGACGGAAACAGTAAAGCTGTGGAACTTTACAACAAAGGAGCCGTTGATATTCCATTAGATGGAGTTAGTCTTACTAAAAATAATGGAGCAGATACATGGTGG
Source organism: Apibacter sp. (assembly GCA_031552575.1). Classification (GTDB taxonomy): domain Bacteria; phylum Bacteroidota; class Bacteroidia; order Flavobacteriales; family Weeksellaceae; genus Apibacter. Next base: position 26,003 of record JAVBMH010000012.1, read on the forward strand.
ACAGGTAATGTTGCCAGTGGTTCAATCCCTGCTGGTGGATATGTTGTAATCATTCAAAGCAATCCTAATAATCCAAACTTATCAGGTAATGCTGGAATATCAAACAAACAAAGCTTAAAATTCGAATTAAAAGCTCCAAACGGAACCAGTTTAGGTATCTTCTTACGAGGAAGTGAAGGCAACCTTGGAGCAACCATCAGCGATATATCTCCAAAATCCTATCAAAGAACTCCAAACGGAACCGGAGACTGGAAATTAGCAACTCCAACCAATGGAGCTCAGAATCCTGCTACAGGAACAGATATCCCACAAAGTTAATTTTTCACTATACGTAATAAGGGTGCGAGGAATTTATATTCCTCCTCCTTATTATATTATTAAAACTACTTAGTTAACAAATCTCAATTTTTTAAAAATATCAATAATTAAATAAATATTAAAAACAACATGAGTAAAGAAAAAATGGAAATTGGAGCAATCTCCAAACCAAGATTCGAATTCCGTACTTTCGGACAATGTTTCGCTGAAGCACACAAAAGAATGGCACGTTTATCCGTTCCTGTTCCGGAAAAAGTTTGGGAAAGACAAAGTGATGAAATATACATTATGTCACGAACCAACGACATCAACAATACAAAAATCAGAGATGGTAAAATGGATATCAAAACCTATGTTCAAACCGTTGACGGTATGGAACAATGGAACCCATTGATGAAAGGAGAATTCCCTATTTCAGCAGAAGTACTTAACAAAGAAGTATTCCCTGCATTCATGGTTGAAATGCCAGCTCTTACCAAAGACACTTACACTTATGAAGAATTCCTGGAAATGATTGAAAAACATCCTGATCTTGCAGCTGTACGCGTACACAAACAACGATTCGGATACATGGTAAACGATACCATCTGTGAAGTAGGTAATGTTCTTATCAACGGAGCAAAATTAGTTACCATCAATTCAGAATCCACTGAAGTGGAAGACATCACCAAAACCGTTAAAGATGTAGGTTTGGAAGGAGTAGAAAATATCAACTACTTACAAGCAATCAAACGGGTAATCGGAATGATTAACAAACCTGTAGCCAACTAAAAAACAATAATAAAAAACAACAACCATGGCACAAGAAATAGAACGCAAATTCTTAGTTTCAGGTGAGTTCAAATCACTTGCATCCAAAAACACACGAATCACACAAGGTTATTTATCTTCTGTTCCTGAACGTACTGTTCGCGTACGAGTAAAAGGAGATAAAGGTTACATCACCATAAAAGGTATTGGAAACGATAGCGGAGCTAGCCGTTTCGAATGGGAAAAAGAAATCCCCGTAACAGAAGTTCAGGAACTTTTAAAAATCTGTGAACCCGGAGTTATAGACAAAACCCGCTATTTAGTACAAGTAGGTGGTCATACCTTTGAAGTAGATGAATTCTACGGAGAAAACGAAGGACTTACAGTAGCTGAAATCGAGCTAAGCTCCGAAACCGAAAGCTTCGACAAACCATCTTGGTTAGGAGAAGAAGTAACCGGAGATACTAAGTATTACAACTCAATGTTGATGAAACATCCATACACAAAATGGTAAGAATAAGTTATTTTTTACTTATACTTTTAACAGTCCTTACCTTCGCACTTGCTACTTGCAGCTGCGGAGGTAGCGGCTCTGTTGCTTCCGATGATTATACAGAAAATATTCCGGATGACGGGTCTAAGTGGGCAAGTTACAATACCGGACTGAAAAACCTTTCCGGATTATGTTATAACCAATCAAGAACTGCACTTCTTGCAGCCATTGACAAAGGATCTATCTACGAAATCAGTTTCGAAGGAAAAGTATTACGAAAACTTCCTTATTACGGAACCAACGATTTCGAGGCAATTACTGCTAATTATCAAACAGGAGATATATATCTTGCTGACGAAAGCCTGATGAAAGTATTCAAACTCTCATCTGATGAAAAATCCCTGTCTGAAATTATAAAAATAGACGTTCCTAACGCTGTTCCCAACAAAGGACTGGAAGGACTTACTTATGGGAGAGATACCCTGTACATTGCAAACCAGGAGGAACCTACAAGACTATTCAAATATTGTTTATCAACAAAAAAACTAACCTATAAAGACTTAACATTCGCAAAATTTCTTTCAGATGTATGTTATGACGAAACCGACAACTCTTTGTGGTTCGTTGACAGTAAAAAACAAATGGTTACACACTGCAAGCTCAACGGAGATGTTATCGCAACACAAAAAATATCTATGGTTGACAAAGCTGAAGCCCTGTTTGTTGACCGCGAAAGAAACATCATGTGGATAGGATCTGATGAAACAGGAGTCCTATACAAAATTGACCTCAAAATATAATAAGATTATGGAAAAAGATATGAAGACATTCGATCCGTTGGATATGAATAACTACAAAATAGAAAAACTTCCTTCACGCGAAAAATCCGGATTTGAAAAATGGATGGCGCGTTTAGGGGGTCCGATTGCTATTATCGTATTTCTATTAGTTTATTATTCCCACAATATCGGATTTCTTAACAATATAGATCAGCATATGCTGGGAGCTACTGCAACAAAACGTTTAGAAGAAGTAGGTTTAGACCGCTTCATCCACATTAACTACGCAATGCTTGCCATATTTCTAGCTGCTGTTGTATTGTGGATTACAGAAGCTATTCCCAATTACCTTACCTCACTCATGCTCATACTTGCCATGGTGCTTACCGGAGTTACCAGTGAAAAAGTAGCTTATGCACAATTGGGACATCCCGTAATGTGGCTGAACATCCTTTCATTCGTATTGGCCAGTATGCTGGTAAAAACACGTGTAGCCAAACGTTTTGCCCTCTGGTTTGTAATAAAATTCGGTAAAAATGCCACCTGGATATTCTTCAGTTTTATCATTATTAACGTAGTATTATCTGCATTTATTTCCGCTACCACAGCCAAAGCAGCCATACTTCTTCCTATATTCATGGTAGTAGCTGCTATTTATGGAGCAACCGGAGGTGAACACAGAAACAATTTCGGACGAAACCTTGTACTACAAAACTTATTTCAAATAAACATCGGAGCATCCGGGTTCCTTACCGGTTCAGGAGCAAACTTGTTTGCAGCTTCTCTAATTTTAGGAGCCTTAGGAGCCAGCGCCTCATTCCCTACTTATATGGATTGGTTTCAGGCAGCATTTCCTCTTTGTATACTTCTGATAATCATAGGATGGTTTGTAGGTGTAAAAATAATTTTCCCTATCAAAAAAGAAGAACGGGTTGCCCAACTGGAAGGAGGAATGCAACGATTAAAAGACGAGCTTCAATCTTTAGGAAAAATGTCCTTTGAAGAATACAAAGCTATTTTCATCTTCTTAGCCGTATTGGTATTATGGTCTACCCGGGTTGCCGGAGGAGACGAAGGCGGAGCTGCTGCCAAAGCAATGGCAGATAAAGTGACTACTCATCATTGGTGGAATCACAATATTAGTGAAACAGCTGTTGCCTTTTTAGGAGCTGTAATTGCCCTTCTACCTAGGTATGGAGTATTGAAATGGAATGAAGTAGATATTCCTTGGCACTTGTTAATGTTCTCTGCCGGAGCCTATACCATGGGAGCAGGGCTGGAAGCTACCGGTTTTCCTGCCCTTGCGGTAAATGCTTTATTTGACCATATCGGAATTACGAAAGAAACTCCGTTCTGGGCAATTTACTTAATACTCACAGGAGCTATGCTCTTTAGTGCCCTGTTATTCCAGTCCAAAACCATGCGTACCATTATTTTTATTCCTATGGCAATAGGAGTAGCAAACAAATTCGGTTACCCTATTGTGAGTCTGGCATTCCCGTTAGCATTACTGATTGAACATGTTTATGTGTTACCTTTTAACAGTAAACCTGCTGCCTTGTTATATACCACTGATCAATATAGCTGGAGTGACACTTTTAAGTTCGGTATTACCATGATGATTATAAGCTGGGTAATGATTATTATCTGGGGCGAAACAGTATTACATTATTTAGGAATTACGCCTCATGGTGTATTTTTCTAAATCGATAAATTTGCAGATTCTAAACTAATAAATTATAAAAAACAATGATAGATATCAAAGCTAAAGTACACGATAAATTTTCAATTGAATTCAAAGTCGGATTTGTTGTAAGGCGTAAGGTCAAACAAAACGATTTTGCTATCAATACATGGATTTTCACGCCTAATAGCTTAGATATCAATTCTATGACTTATAGCAAAAGTCAGTTTTACACGGATGTAAAATCAAATGTACGACTGATTACTCCTATTTTTCTGTTACGGGAAATGGTCTCCGGAAATGCAATTCCGTTTCACAACCTGGAAAATGCATTTCATGCCATAGCTTCTGATCCTACACGTACATCCACACGGGAATATGAATATCAGATCAAGATGTTTATGGCTATCCTTAAAAGTGCCATCCGGGATGAAATACAACATATTTCCCACAATACATTATTAAAGGATGACACAGAATATTTATGTAAATCCTACATTGAAAATATTAAGGCTATTACCACTAAATATCGTGATTTAAGGAAGATCATAAATACTCCAACCATTTCCAATGGTGTTCTTAATTATTTCTTTTTCGGAGATGAATTCATGAGTAATACGATTGAATTATACACTTTCCGCCTGATAAAAAAATTAGAATATATGTCAGCGGATGATAGGTATAAAGAAATAATGGATGAACTGAAAGTACTCATAAAACATGAGACCGGTTACAGACTGGAGAAAGGATTTTGTATTGTTGATAAGGATAGCCCTAATAACAATCAGGAAATTATTTTCAGACATGGAGTACTGAAAAAGTATATTGAAAGCGATTTATTTCTTAAATCAGATAAAAAAAGAGACGGAGTTTGGGTGGAGCAGGTTTATTACAGTATTGCTGCGGGAATATCCATGATTTTTGCTACTACAGTCGCTTTTTCTTTCCAACAAAGGTTCGGGAATTTTACCATGCCTTTCTTTGTTGCCTTAGTGGTGAGTTATATGCTCAAAGATCGTATCAAGGAACTTATGCGTTATTACTTTGCCTACAAACTGGGTAGTAAATATTTTGATAATAAAACAACGATCAGCATTAAAGATCAACCTATAGGACAGAGCAAAGAAGGTGTAGACTTTATTACAGATGAAAAAGTTCCGCGCGATGTAATGAAACTGCGAAGCCGCTCTCCTCTCCTTGAAGCAGAGAACAGAATCAGTGATGAAAAAATAATTCTTTACCGCAAAAGGGTACAAATTGACCGGGATAAACTGGAAAAAGACAGTAAATATATTATTGCCGGAATCAATGACATCATGCGGTTCCACATCACCCGGTTCACCCAGAAAATGGACAATCCGAAAGTTCCGCTTTATACTATGGATGATGATGATTCTGTCTCTATCATCAAAGGAGATAAGGTTTATTACCTCAACATCATTATGCAGTTGCAATATCAGGAAGAAATGGATTATAAACGTTTTCGCGTAATCTTCAACCGGAACGGCATACTTAAAATAGAAGAACTGTAAAAGCTCCTTACTTTTCATTTTTAAATCTATTTAATCAATAAAATCTAATACTATTTTTTTGTTGAAACCATTATTTCAAATGAAACGTACATTTACTTTATTAATTTCGTTTACATTAATTCTTCTTTCCGGTAATGCCTATTCACAGCAGAATGATTCTATCTTGACGGGGAAACAATTCCTTCCAGAAACAAAATCTATTTCAGATAATGAATTCAAACCTGACTTTTCTTATTTGTTGAGTCATACAACTTTCAGGGGAACTCTTCAAACCCAGTTTATAAACAGCTTAACATCCGGAGTAGATTACAACAAGGTGGAATTTGGAGATGAACCTCACAGCAACAGTACATTCAATATTAAAAAAGCTAAGCTTCAGGTAAATGCCAAAATTACCGACAAAGCAGAAATCGTTATATCCGGAACACTTTCCAGTTCGGCTTCAAATACCAATATTCTCAGGAATGCCTATGTTGCTTATTATTTAAGCTCATATCTTAATTTCCGGATAGGACAATTCCGTCCGTTGGCGGGTATTGAAAGCACTTATTCTTCTGATGTGGTGAAGTCATTAACTTTTTCCAACCAATACTATGCTTTCAGGAGTAACGGATGGACCGGACCTCAGATCGGAGCGGAAATTTCTGGAAAATTTGATCTGAACAAGCTTTTAGTATCTTACAATCTAGAGGCTTACAACGGAAACGGAAAAAATATTCCGGACAATGATAGTGGAAAAAACTTTTTATTGAGAAATGTTTATTACTTTCCTTCGTTTTACAGTTTAAATATCGGGTTAAACGGTGGATTGGGAAGGACTCTTGATAAAGATACGTATATGGCCGCTCTGGATGCAAGATTAATTATTCCTTTAGTTCCTAAATGGTCACTTTATATGGAAAGTCAAATAGGAAAAGGAACGAATCAGAATTCTTATTTTAAAAATCCTGAAAGAGATAACTACAAATTTTCTGATTATACTATGCAGGGATGGTACATTTTACCTAACCTGAGGTATGAAATCGGAAAGCCTTTTTTGTATTCTTTTGAATTTTCCTGCCGATATGAACAATGGGAACCGAACCAATGGACTCATAATCTACGACAAACTCTTACTCCGGCATTAAGTATGGAATTTTTAAGGAATTATAACCTGCGACTGACTATGGCTGTGGAAATGAACCGGTATAATTATAATGTTCCTAAAACTTCTGCTTATAACAGCGATGTTTTTACCACCCAATTACAGGCAAGGTTTTAATCTCTTGTATTTTATCTGCCGAACAAAAATATTTGTTTGTTACTAGAATTTCTTAAATGTGATTAGTAGTAAAAAAGAATTGTTACTTAAAGGTAACAATTCTTTTATTTATTTTAAGCTTTTATTTACAAACAAAATGTTTATATTTCTGTTACAAATAAAAAATAAATTTTATTTACACCTCCATTATTCCTACTGGTAATATTGATTACATTTCCGGAAGTTACCTCTATATCAAAATCAAACTCATGGTCTCCTCCCCCTGTCATACATGGACTCATCAATGCTGATAATCCAAATTTTGAACCATTAGTATCTAATGGAGTAACCGTATACTGGGTATCACGGGATTGTCCTCCCTGATAAACTATCACTTTACTTCCCGCTACTATAAAATTAGCAGTTCCTACTCTTCCACAACCATTTGCTGAAGTTTGTACAGTAAGTTGATAAGCAACAGTGGTAGCGGCAACGGTTATAGGTGTTGTAACTCCGGGTGCTATATTGGGGGTTTGGTAAACATATCGTTTCGGTACTCTGTTTAAATCTATAGCTGTAGGAATTGTAGACAGTGTACTGCTGGCATCAGCCGAAAGTATCAAATCAGTAGGTAATTGGGTTGCCCCAGTCATATTCTTTAACGTCAGTGTACCATCTACCTGGGTAGTTCCAGTAGCTACATCCAACTTGGCAGAAGGAGTTGTAGTACCAAGCCCCACATTTCCATTATTTAAAAACCTCATGGTTTCTTTCCAAGAATTTGAAACGTCTGCCGTATTCCATGTGTAAAAACCTGAATTTTGAGACAAGTTTGCCCCACCGGCATCTATCTGGCTTCCGGCATAATATTCAAATACCCAGCCATTACCATGGGCTAGCTTAGCAGAACGGGTATTTCCCATAAAGAACATCTTATCCCCATTTGCATAATCATCCTGGGAAATAGCTCCTCCCAATACACTGAAACGGGCTTTAGGAGCAGTAGTTCCTATTCCTACATTTCCAGATGAGGTGATTCGCATTCTTTCTATATTATTGGTGATTAACGGTAAATCAAAGGCATCTTTGGTTCCCAGTGTTTTTATTGTTCCGTTGGTATTTCCGCCCACTAGCCAATTCAACTGGTTATCAATTCCCTGAAGATAAATCCAGTTGCTTCCATCCCAATAATATAGGCCTTTTCCAGAATTGTTGGTATTGGCAATAGTATTGTAAACCATCATTCCTTCTGTAAGGGAGTTTCCAGCCAATCCAAATTGGCTGGAATTGGTTATTGCTACCCGAGGAAGAAGAAACCCTTTATCACTGCTACTATCTGACTGATTTTTTAAATCCAAAAGGGCACTGGCATCTGGATTTTCCAGTGAACCGATAATCACTTGGGATTTCATTACGGTTATCCCGGAAATGATGAATAGAAAAATATAGAATATTTTGGTTTTCATTTTCTTATTATTATTTACTAATTTTATTAAATTTGAGTTCTGTTTTTTCATTAACCTTCTTTATTTAAAAATCGATTTCACTCACAGAATAATCCAATGTAGTGGTTCCGTTATTGGTAATGATAAACGTATTACCACTAGGGATTATCGAAAAATTAAACTGAGACGAAGTAGCTCCTGCACAAGGGGTAGGCAAATTAACCGTCATTACTACCGTTGCAACATCACCAATAGTCACTCCACTATATTTCACACCCTGTGCCTGTCCGCCAACAAAGCTCAATATACCTTTATACAATATGAAATTAGCTACTGCCACATCTCCACAACTATTGGTAGTGGTTATTGTTAATTCGGAATAAGTGGGAGTATAACCGGTATACGTTGGCCGGGTTATGGTTCCTGTTCCGCCAGGAGTTACTGTTGTAGTAAAATTAAACCGTTGGGGAATTGGGGTAGTGGTCAGTTTCACAGATCCGTTGGTATCTGCTACCAAGGCATTATCCGCTGGAGACGCCTGCGGAAGTGTAAATACTTTCATATCATGTTCCATCAAAGCAGTTCCGGCCACATGCAAGGTAGCCTGAGGATTATTAGTCCCTATTCCCAGCCTTGCATTATTTGTTAGACGGATAATCTCCCTCCAATTATTGGATACATCTGCCACATTCCAAACAAACTGTCCTGCATTCTGAGAAGCGGGAGTAATTCCGTTTGATCCGACAATAGCACCTGCATAAAAAGCAAAATTCATCCCTGTATTCAAACTTATTTTCTCAGCGCCAGTATAACCCATCATAAAAAGTTTGTCTCCTATGGTATAATCGTCTTGGGAAATGGCTCCTCCTGATACACTGAAACGGGCTTTAGGAGCAGTAGTTCCTATTCCTACATTTCCGGCTGAAGTAATCCGCATTCTTTCTACATTATTAGTGATTAACGGTAAATCAAAGGCATCTTTGGTTCCAAGCGTTCTTACTGCTCCGTTGATGTTTCCATCCTTTAGCCAGTTTAGCTGAATGTCGTTATCTCGAATTTTATTCCAGCCGGTTCCATTCCAATAATACAATCCTTTTCCAGAATTATTAGCATTGGCAATAGTATTGTAAACCATCATTCCTTCTGCTCCGGAGTTTCCAGCCAATCCAAATTGAGCAGAATTGGTTATTGCTACCCGCGGAAGAAGAAGACCTTTGTCGCTGCTTCCATCTGACTGATTTTTTAAGTCCAGAAGGGCACTATTGTCTGGATTATTCAATGACCCAATAGTTACTTGGGATTTCATCTCTGCTACTGTAAAAATGATGAATAGAAAAAAATAGAGTATCTTGATTTTCATTTTAATTTCTTATTATTGATGTTTTTATGTATTATTGTGTAAGTTTTACTTCTTAATATTCTACTACTGAGTACTGATAACTCATAGTAGTACTTCCATTGTTGGTAATTGTTATTGTATTGCCGCTTGCCTGAATAAAAAAATTAAACTGGTTGGCAGGGCCGGAACAAACTGTAGGAGTAGTAGTAAGTATCCCTCCATTCCTCACTGGATTACTGGTAAAACTATACTCTGAATCTTTTGCTCTTCCTCCATTAAAAATCAACACATTCTTATAGAAATTAAAATTAGCTACAGCTACATCTCCACAACCATTGGTAGTGGTTACGGTTACCAAACAAAAATCGGTATTATTCGGGTGGATTTGTGTACCTGATGTACCTGATGCAAGATTGTTGAAACTAAAGGAATACCTTTGAGTCACGGTAGTACTAGTTCGTTTTACCAGACCGTTATTATCCGCTACCAATCCCCTTACTATAGGAGTAAGTCCCAGAAGTGTTTTAATTGTCAAGGTATTATCTATCTGAGCTGATCCTGCTGCATGTAAAGTAGCCTGGGGGTTATCTGTACCTATTCCCAGTTTTCCGTCATTTGTCAGATGCATGACTTCCCTCCATGTATTGGAAATATCTGCTACATTCCAAGTGTAATATCCTGAATTCGCATTAGCCAAAGTAGTTCCATCTGACTGGGTAAGAGATCCTGCATAAAAAGACAGGTTCGAATTCGTATTTAAACTTATTTTTGAGGCAGTAGTATATCCCTGTAATAAAAATTTATCCCCATCAGTATAATCATCTTGGGAAATAGCTCCTCCCGACACACTGAAACGGGCTTTTGGGGTAGTAGTTCCTATTCCTACATTTCCAGATGAGGTGATTCGCATTCTTTCTACATTATTGGTGATTAACGGAAGATCAAAGGAATCTTGGGTTCCCAGTGTTTTTATTGTTCCGTTGGTATTTCCATTCACCAGCCAATTCAACCGACTATCGGTTCCCTGAAGATAAATCCAGTTGTTTCCATCCCAATAATATAGGCCTTTTCCAGAATTGTTGGTATTGGCAATAGTATTGTAAACCATCATTCCTTCCGTAAGGGAGTTTCCGGCCAATCCAAATTGGGTGGAATTGGTTATTGCTACCCGAGGAAGAAGAAACCCTTTATCACTGCTACTATCTGACTGATTTTTTAAATCCAAAAGGGCACTGGTATCAGGATTTTCCAGTAAACCGATAGTTACCTGTGCCTTTAAGTCAATTGAAATGAATGCTAATAATGAAGCATAAAATAATAATCTAAATTGTTTCATAAATCTACATGTTATGTTATTGTTAATTGTATTTAAATATCTATGAGTAAAATACAAGTAGCAGAATTATAAATTAAATAAAAGTTTATAATTTACTTTTTCACAAAAATCCAATAAAAATTGTTTGAGTTATGGTGAGAAGATAATTGTTACTTTAAAGTCCCCTGTCTATTCTTTAATTTAGTTGTTTCTTAATAATCTGCATCCTTTTATGACCTGTTTTTTAAAGTTATTAATAAAATATAAATAGTAATCTATAGCGCATTTAGGAATATATAAAAATAGCATTGATAATCAATAATGATAATGTTTTTAGTTTTTAATGAGGTATTTCTAAAGATTATAATATTTGAGAATTACAACATAAATGTTTTTAAACCAAAAATCATAAGTATCTTATTTTGTTTGATTTAAATTTTATTTTCTAAATGCACTACGAGTTAATAAAATATAAATAATAATTAGTCTTTACATTTTTTCACATTATTTAATCACTACAAAATTACAAAAAATATTTAAGTATACAAATAAAAATTTAATTATTTTAAAATTTATCTAATTTAATATACTTTATAAATAAATTAATAAGATAATATAATTATTGTTTTATTATAGTTTAAATTATTTATATGATTGAATTATATTGCATTGACGTAATATATAATTTCTTATATGTGATATAATTTAATGAGATATTAAAATAACTAATTTTAACAATAAATTAATTAAAAAAAATCTTTTTTTTGTGAATTATTATAATGAATAGGCGGTATTCAACTTTTGCTGCAACCGGATAATTTAAATTACCGATGAAAAAAAAGATTTTTTTTTATTCATCTTTTCTTCCACAAAAAATTCCTGCTATTAAAAAAAAATTTAAATTTATTATGCATGCATAATAAATTTTTATATATTTGAAACATGACAAAAATCATTAAAGACAATATTACCATCGACTATGTCATCCGGTCAACCTGGCTTTCTATACAGAAAATGTACAACGAAGAAGCC
>JAVBMH010000013.1:0-63674 GCA_031552575.1 Apibacter sp.
CTTTCTTCAACTGGTTGAATGAGAAAACAAATATTCAAAGAGCGATGAAGGTCAGGTCTACGCCTGGTCTTCTGGTACATACGATGGGAAAAATTGCCATCGCATTCATTTATCTAATTTTTTAAATACTGATTCGCATTATTAATAATTTATAAAATTTTCTAATACTTTTTATCTGTCCTTGATATATATCTTCTTTCTCAACCAATCTTGAATTTATTAATACTCTCCTATCTAAAATGGGAATAAGATTAGGAAAATATGAATTTAAAAGTGCTGATAAATAGGAAACACTAAAACCATCAATTTTTGTTTCCAGATTTTCTGTTAAATCACATATAGATTCTATTAATCTATAAAATTTACCCAGTTGCTCTTTTTCTAATTCAAACAACTTTACTTCTTTAAATTCATTATGTATCAACTTTAATATTTCAGAATATTTAGTTAATTTCTGATTTATTATATACTCTTCTTCATTAATTGTTGCATTTCCCCCTTTAAAATTTGAGATATATAATAAATCTATCAGAGTCAAAACATATTTATCTTTACCTTTTTTCTTAATATATTTTTGATAACTTTTATAACTACATTCATTTGATTTTTTCCATAAAGTTTCAGCTCTTGGACTTATACTCTGTTCTTTTTTTAAAATTGGATTATACATAATAATATTTTTACCCAAAAACCTTATCTAAACTCATTCCTCCATAATTTCCGGAACTCATCATCAGAAAAACGGAATTGGTTTTATCCAGACTATTCAGGTATTTTTCCAGTAATTCCGGTTGAGTAAAGACTTTCATATCTCTTCTTCCAAAGGATTCAATGATAAAATCTTCGGATATGGGTTGCATCCTTTTTATTTCCAATGCTTCCTTACTGTAAAATACAATGGCCTGATCTGCCGCATTCAGGGAATCTTTGTATTGTTGTAAAAATTCCGGATTCAGGGAACTGTAGGTATGCAGTTCCAAACAAGCTACTACATTTTTATTCTGATAGTTTTCTTTTACTGCTTTTACGGTTGCGGAAACTTTAGATGGCGCATGGGCAAAGTCTTTATAAACTATATAATCAGTATTCTCATAGATTTTTTCCAGTCTTCGTGAAGCTCCTTTAAAAGAAATAATGGCTTCATAAAAGGCTTCATCTTGTATTCCCAACTGATTACAAATTAATCTTGCTCCTTCCAGATTTAACAGATTATGCCTTCCAAACACGGAAAGTTGCACTTCCCCTTCTGGAGTTTGCAGAAATACTTTTTCATTTCTAATTGCATAATCAGGAGTATGATACGGGAATTTTTTTAAGTAATTTTCAGATTTCTCCACTACTTCCACCACTTCTTTATCTTCTTCATTGTAGATCAATGCTCCTCCCTGACTTATACTATTCACAAAATCAATGAATTGTTGCTTATAATTGTCAAAAGTTGGAAATACATTGATATGATCCCAGGCTATTCCACTGATTAAAGCAATATTCGGCTGATACAATAAAAACTTAGATCGACGGTCAATAGGCGAAGAAAGGTATTCATCTCCTTCCAGTACAATAAACTCATTTTCATGAGTCAGTTTCACCATGGTATCAAATCCTTCCAATTGAGCTCCCACCATATAATCCACTTCTTTCTGGTGATAATTCAGTACATGAAGGATCATGGAAGTAATAGTTGTTTTTCCGTGTGAACCTGCGATTACTACCCGGGTTTTGTCTTTTGACTGTTCGTATAGAAATTCAGGATAGGAATATATTTTAAGTCCTAATTCTTTTGCTTTCTGAAGTTCAGGATTGTCTGCATGAGCATGCATTCCTAAAATAACTGCATCCAGTTCCGAAGTGATTTTTTCGGGAAACCATCCCATTTTCTTGGGTAAAATGCCCTGTTTTTCCAGTCTTGAACGGGAAGGTTCAAAAATAGCGTCGTCCGAACCGGTAACCTGATATCCTTTTTGTGCTAATGCGAGAGCTAGATTGTGCATGGCACTTCCTCCGATGGCTATAAAATGTATTTTCATGAATGCCTGTTTATCTTACAAAGATAACTTATTTTGAAACGAAAAAAGACAGTTATAAACTGCCTTTTTTAACTAACTAACTTATTGAGTAATTTTAAAACTTTATATTTCAAAGAAAGGTCTTGTTTTTTCTTCTTCCCTTTCTGCTTCCAGTTCTTCCACTGTTTTTACTTTTAAGAATTTAGGGTCCTGTTCTATGGCATTCATGATCTTATCCAAAATCACATTCGGATGTTCATTATCATAATCTATTTCCAACGGTGGTTTGAAAGTCATTTTAGGTTCAACTCCTCTTTTCTTTACAATCAATCCTTTTTTATCGAATGCCCGACGAAATCCGTCAATAACAACAGGAATCACAATAGGTTTGTTTCTTTTTATAAGTTTGGCCGATCCTTTTCTTCCGGGGGACCAAGGTGTAGTGGTTCCTTGCGGAAAAGTTATTACCCAACCACTATTTAATGCTTTTATAATATTCTCAATCTCTTCCATATCTACCAATCGGTTCACTTCTTTTCCGGCATCTCTCCATGTTCTTTTTACGGTAATAGCTCCTGCCAGCGCAAATAGCTTGGCCAGCATTCCTTTATTCATGGTCTCTTTAGCTGCTACGTAGTAAAGGTCAATTTTAGGATCTAAAAGATATACCGGATTTTTTATGGTATCGACATAACCGTGTTTTACTGCACAAAATACGTGATACATAGCAAATACATCGGCAAAATAAGTTTGGTGGTTGGATACAAACAACACATTGGTATCAGGCAGGTTTACCAAGTTTTCAGTTCCTTTTATTTTCAGCTTGTTGAAACCATTAAACCGATTATAGGAAACACTTCCAAAAACAAAAATGATTAATCGTTTTAAAAAAAACCAATGTCCGAATGCATCTGTAAATATTCTTTTTCTCTTTTTCTTTTCTGTTTCCATTTACGTTAAATTAAAACCCTGCAAAGGTATTACTTTTTACTAAAAATTTAAACTCATTCAACATCATGGCAGTTGCGCCCCATATCATTAGGTTATCATATTGAAAAGCAGGCACTTTCTGTCTATATTTAGTAGTATGATTTGATTCCTGCACTATTTTCGTATCAAAAATAAATTTATGTAATTCTATTTCAAACACTTCCTGAACTTCTGATTTATCTGCCTCGAATACTAAATTCTCTTCTTCATAAAAGGCTATATAAGGTTGAACGTAAAAATTGCTTGGAGGAATATATAAAGGGGTTAAATTTTTTATAATTTCCAGTTTATTTTTGTCCAATCCCAGTTCTTCATTGGTTTCCCTAATAGCCGTGTCTTTAAAAGTCTGGTCAAAATCTTCTTTTTTTCCTCCCGGTAAGGCAATCTGCCCGGAATGTGTTCCTTCGTATTCCGATCTTAAAATGACCGGAAAAAAGAAATGATTATTTCTTCTGTACAAAACAATCAGTACGGAAGCTTCTCTCGGATTTTTTGCATGGATTTCTTCGAAAGTGAATTCTCCTCTGTATGGAGGAGATAACTCTCTTTGAACCTTCCAACCGGGAAGTTCATGAGTGGAATTTAATATGTTTTTCAGTTCGAAAAAATCCATCTTGATTGATCTTACTAATTGATTAAATTGTAATCTGGCTTTATTCCTATCCAGTTATACAATGTTTCGCTTAGTTTTTCTTTCATCTGGGAATCCATATTTTTAATCCGTGCACTTCTGTGGTTCGCTCCCGGAATCTCCAAAATAACCGAATTGGTTTTTGAAGAAGGATTTACTTTAGTTGCACTCCAGGTATCGATTCCTCCATATATGTAAATTATATTATTGGCTTTTTTATCCAGCCATTTTTTAAGATTATCATTCAGTTTTTCGGAATATACAGTCTTTCCAGCTTCTTTTGGTGGGAAGGTAGCGAATGGATTTTCTTTGAAGTGCTTTAAATAAGGTTTGAACGGAGTAATATCATATCCGTAATATCCCATTTCCGTAGCTGCCTGATAGTAATGCGGAGCATATCCGTTTATTTCCTGATCGCTGAAAAAGCTGATATCGCTATTTTTTAATAAATAATCTACTGCTTCCTGCACAGTCGGATTTTGCGGAATTTCCGAACAAGGATATCCCCATTGCCAGAATGAGAATGAATATTCCAACACAGCATATTCAAATGCAGTTCCTGTTGAACCTACATAACTGTAAGTAAGTCCTCTTTTGTCTGAATTGATCTGAATATATTTTAAAGCTTCTTCTTCATTTTTTAATAAGAAAAGCTGGAAATCTTTTACTTTTTGTCTGCATTCCGGAGTACCCACATTGTTTAAAAAAGTGTATATCCTCGGATCTTCCAGTGTATAATTTACCGGAGCTACATAAGGAATGGAAACATCTACATCGTCAGGAAAGAAATACCGGTAATAAATGGTTGTTTGTCCTCCTTTACTAATTCCGGAACTTATCCATTTTCCTTTATATATTTTCTTGAAGATTTGATTGATATGATGTAAATCGTGAGTAACATTATATAAATTCAGGCATTTCCAGTCAAGGTGGTCGGAATCCGGTTTGGATTCTCCGAAATACCGATGTTCTACATTTATATCATTGGAATTTAGTATTTGTTGTAATTCATTGTTTCTGTCATACATCTGGTATCCCTGAGTTTCTATCAGAGTAGGATTGGTAAAACCTGTGTGTATCAATATAACTTTCTGAGTAAAATATCCTTTCTTTGTATCTTTCCAGTCTACAGGTTGCTTCACCTGCAATTCATATTTTAGGGGTAAATTATCTGATGTACTGATCTTTTTAAAAGTCAGATCTTTTTGTTGTGATAAATATTTTTCCAATTCACTGGCATCATTTTGAGCAAATAAGGAACAAAATGATAACAGGCATAAAAACAGTATTAGTTTATTTTTCATATTTTTTGATTTAATTTTCTTCATATGTTTATTTGTAATAGCAACTTATAAAAATAAGGAAATTCATTTAAATAAAAATTCATTACCATTAACTTTTTTACTTTTATTTCTTTTTGTAAAACTATATAAAAAACTCCGGAAAATAATTCCGGAGTTTAAATCAACCAAATGATTTTTTATTTTATAATTCTAACGCCTTTCTGGCATCATTGTTCATTAATAATTCTAATGGATTTTCCAAGGCTTCTTTTACTGCCACCAGAAATCCTACGGATTCTCTTCCATCAATAATCCGGTGATCGTAGGAAAGTGCCAGATACATCATTGGAGCGATTACGATTTGTTTGTTTTTAACCACCGGACGTTCTACGATGTTGTGCATTCCTAAAATAGCGCTTTGTGGCGGATTAAGAATCGGCGTGGACATCATGGAACCGAATACTCCCCCATTAGTTATGGTAAAAGTTCCTCCGGTCATTTCATCTACGGTAATTTTTCCATCCCGTACTTTGATTGCTAAATCTTTGATATTTTGTTCTACTCCTCTGAATGTCATGGTTTCTGCATTTCTCAAAACCGGAACCATTAGACCTTTAGGTCCTGAAACGGCAATACTGATATCCTGAAAATCATAAGAAACTTTCTGATCTCCGTCTATCATGGAATTCACATCAGGGAATAATTGCAAAGCTCTTACTACAGCCAAAGTAAAGAAGGACATAAATCCTACTCCTACTCCGTGCTTATCTTTAAATTCGTCTTTATATTCATTTCGTAAACGGAAAATCTCACTCATATCCAATTCATTGAATGTGGTAAGCATGGCCGTTTCATTTTTCACGGAAACTAATCTTTCTGCTAGTTTTCTTCGTAAAACAGATAATTTGGTCGATTTGGAAGAACGTGTTCCACTTCCGGTCGATGTTCCCATAGCCGGAGTTGCATTTAATGCGTCTTCTTTGGTTATTCTTCCTTCTTTTCCTGTTCCCTGAATGGAAGTAGCAGGAATATTCTTTTCTTCTAAAATCTTTTTTGCAGCCGGTGAAGCTGTTCCGGTAGCATAAGAAGCTGGTTTGCTTTCTACTGGTGGTATCGGTTTTGATGCTTCCTGAACTTTAGGTTCTTCTTTTACCTCTTCTTTTTTAGGAGCTTCAGGAGCTGCATTTCCGGCAGGTTTTTCAGCACTGGTATCAATCAGGCATACTACTTGCCCCACTTGTACTGTATCTCCTTCTTCTGCTTTTAAGGTTATTATCCCGCTGGCTTCAGCTGGCAAATCTAAGGTAGCTTTATCGGAATCTACTTCTGCTATCGCCTGATCTTTTTCTACATAATCTCCGTTTTTCACTAACCATGTAGCAATTTCCACTTCTGTTATCGATTCTCCCGGGGAGGGAACTTTCATTTCAAGTATCATAATAGAATAAGTATTTTTGGTTTATTTTATATTTTCAAAAACTGTGTTTATTAATGCGTGTTGTATTTTATCGTACCGGTCATGAGATCCCGGAGAAGGAGAACCACTGGCGGAAGGGCAGATAACATCTATATCGAATTTCCTGAATTCTTTCAGGATAAACCACCAGGCACCCATATTTTCGGGTTCTTCCTGTGCCCAGATAAATTCTTTTTTGTTTTCGTATTTATCCAGTATCTGATAAATTTTGTCCCAGTGCAACGGATATAATTGCTCCAATCTTACTAAGGCTACTCTTTCTTCGTTTAATTCTTCGCGTTTCTTTAGTAGTTCATAATATAGTTTCCCTGAACAGAATACTAAACGGGTAACTTTATCTACTTGTGCAGTTGAATCGTCTATTAATTCCTGGAAACTTCCTTCTGCCAGTTCTTCAATAGAGGAAACTGCTTTCGGATGTCGTAACAAGCTTTTTGGAGAAAACACAATCAATGGTTTTCTGTAATTAGGTTTTAACTGCCTCCTGACTGCATGGAAAAAATTTGCCGGAGTGGTAGCATTTACCATATACATATTTCCATTGGCGCATAACGGCAGAAATCTCTCAATCCGTGCAGAGGAATGTTCGGCTCCCTGTCCTTCAAATCCGTGAGGAAGTAACATGACCAATCCATTCTGCATTTTCCATTTATCTTCAGCTGCGGAAATATACTGGTCAATAACGATCTGTGCTCCGTTTACAAAATCCCCGAATTGTGCTTCCCAAATAGTCAGAGAATAAGGTGTTGTCATAGCATAACCATATTCAAATCCTAATACTCCGTATTCTGAAAGCAGGGAATTATAGGCGTAAAATTTGGCTTTTGTATCTAACTGGTTAAGAGTTATAATCTCTTCTTCCGTATCTTCTGTTTTTATTACTGCATGACGATGAGAGAAAGTTCCACGCTCTACGTCTTCTCCGGACAAACGAATAGTATGTCCTTCCATTAACAAAGTTCCATAAGCCAGTAATTCTCCCATTCCCCAATCAATGGCATTGGTTTCTTCCACCATTTCCCTTCTTTGTTTGAGTAATCGCTGAATTTTATTGAAAAGATTTTTTCCTTCCGGAACTTCTGTAATAGTTCTGGCTATTTCTCTCAGTTTATCTATCGGATAGGTAGTGTCTACCGGATTTAAAAGTTCCGTAGCCCCTACCCTGTCAAAGTTTTTCCACTCCTGCTGCATGAAAAGTTCCAATGTTGCAGTTTCCATTCCTTTGGAATCTTCCAAACTCTTATCCAGTAATTGTTTATATTCTTCATCACTTTCTGCTAGAAGTTGCGGAGTGATGATTTCTTCTTTTTCTAATTTGTCTTTATAAATTTCCCTCGGATTCGGATGCTTCGCTATGATTTTATATAACTGAGGCTGGGTAAATCTTGGTTCATCTCCTTCATTGTGTCCGTATTTTCTATATCCCAATAAGTCAATAAATACATCTTTGTTGAATTTAGCACGGTAATCGGAGGCAAAACGTACTGCATGAATAACGGCTTCCGCATCGTCTGCATTTACGTGTAATACCGGCGAAAGGACTGTTTTGGCAACATCAGTACAATAGGTACTGGATCTTGCATCCAGATAATTAGTCGTAAATCCGACCTGATTATTTACTACAATGTGAAGGGTTCCTCCGGTTTTGTATCCGTCCAGCGTCATCATCTGTATTACTTCATACACAATTCCCTGTCCTGCCAAAGCTGCATCTCCGTGAATAAGTATAGGAAGAACCTTGCTGTAATCTTCGTTATAATCATGATCTGCTTTAGCCCGGATAATTCCTTCTACCACAGCATCTACTGTTTCCAAATGGGAAGGATTGGGCGCCAGACTGATCTGTACTACTTTTCCTTTTTTTGTGTTGTATTTATTGTTGGAACCTAAGTGATATTTAACATCTCCTGAGAAAATGGTTTCTATGTAGTCTTTTCCTTCAAATTCGGTGAATATCTGGGAATAGGATTTATTGAATATATTGGCAAGTACGTTCAATCTTCCTCTGTGTGCCATCCCTATAACAATTTCTTCTACTCCGCGTTCGGAAGAACGATTGATAATTTCGTCCAGAGCCGGAATCAAACTTTCCCCTCCTTCCAGGGAAAATCTTTTTTGTCCTACAAATTTGGTGTGAAGGAAGTTTTCAAAGGCTACAGCATGGGAAAGTTTTTTTAGTATTCTCTTTTTTTCTTCTACGCTAAGTACCGGATGGTTGAAATTCTCTTTGAGCCATTCCTGAATCCAAGCAATTTCTTCGGGTTTTCTTATGTACATATATTCGATCCCTATGGAATCGCAATACACTTCATTCAGATATTCAATAATTTGCTTTAAGGTATAAACTCCTTCTAATCTTAAAATCTTACCATTTACAGGCATGGATAAATCGGATTGTGTAAGTCCGAAATTTTCAATGTCTAATGTTGGAGTATAGGATCTTCTTTGTCTTACAGGATTGGTTTTGGTGAATAAATGACCTCTTGTTCTGTACCCGTTAATCAGGTTAATAACTTTAAATTCCCGTATTATATCTTCTGAAATTCCGGTGGTATCAACGGCTATAGGAGCGGAAAGTTCTTTTTCCGGTATCAGAGATTTTCCATTGTAACTTTTGGTGGCAAAATCAAAACCTTGGAAAAAGCTCCTCCAACTTGGTTCTACACTATCCGGAAATTTCAAATATTTTTGATACAATTCTTCTATGTATTCGGAATGAATTGCATTTAAAAATGAAAATTGGTCCATTTTAGTTTATTGGTTTTTACTGGTAAGTTTTATTTTATGTTGTGCTTCAAATCTACTAATTTTAGCAAAACTTGCAAAGGAAATATGAAATATATTATAAATTACAGTATTACAAATACTTATATTTCATTTTCGATTCTTTAACCTGCTTTTTATCAGCCTATTAGGTTTTTTGTGAACCAATTATTGCAAATCTTTTCAGAGGTGGCTTATATACACAACATTTTATTGCAATTCTATTTTAGATTTTACTATTTGTTGTGCTTGATTTTGAGAAGAAATATATTTAGGTTTTATTTGAAAAGTTAACCCACTAAAACAGCCAGTGCTTGGGGTAAAATAGAAATCTCAACTGTTTTTGATGTTAATGGGTGAAATTCTCCATCCAACTGCATGTAATCTGCTGTTAATTCAATACTCATTTTTCGGATATTGAATAGTTTTCGTTTTCCTCTCCAATTTTTATTAAGTAGAAAACTTAGGCCTATCCAAGCAAATGTCAGCCAGGAACATTTGGAAACCAAATTAATATCTAATTGCCCATCTTGTAAGGATGCTCGTGGAGCAACGGAAAAACCGTATCCTAAACAATTACTGTTGGAAATGTTGAGCAACATGATCTTTCCATTAAAATTTATCTGTTCGGAAATTAATGAGATATGTATGGACTTAAACCTGAAAACACTTACTATAATACATTTTATGTATCCTAACAATTGTCTCCGCTTCTGATGGGCATATACGTTTACAGCTTCGGCATCAAACCCGATTCCTGCATTGCTGAAAAAATAGGAATCATTGGCTTTTCCGCAATCTATTTTTTCTACTATTTTCCGGGATTTTGAAATGAACTGAAGTGCTTCTTCCGGATGTAACGGAATTTGTAAATGACGTGCCACTCCATTTCCTGAACCGATAGGAACAATTGCCAAGGGAACTTCCTTTCCTACTAAAGCAGCAGCTACTTCATTGAGTGTTCCGTCTCCTCCGCAACTTACAATAAGTTCTGCTCCTTCTGTTACAGATTCCAGAGCAAAGTTGTAAGCATCCTCTTTTTTTCTGGTCAGTTTAATTTGAATATTCTGTTCTGAAAAAACTTCTTCTATTCTTTTTTTAACCTGTTCTCCACCCCCTTTTCCGGAAATCGGATTAACAATAAAATGAATTATTTTAAATTCCATCAAGCTTTAAAACTATAATTCGGCCCTTTCCTTAAGGTCTCTTATCATCTGAACCGGATTTTCTGCATTAAAAACCGTACTTCCCGCTACTAAAATATCAACTCCTGCATCGGTCAATTTTTTTGCATTATCCAAATTCACTCCTCCATCAACCTCAATCAAAGCTATGGAATTTTTCTGAATAATCAAATCTTTCATTTTGATCACTCTTTTATAGGTATTTTCAATAAATTTCTGTCCTCCAAATCCCGGATTTACGCTCATGATTAACACTAAATCCAGATCTTGGATCACATCATCCAGTAAATTTATATTGGTATGAGGATTCAAAGCTACTCCTGCCTTCATTCCTGTATCTTTTATTGCCTGAATGGTACGGTGTAAATGAGTGCAAGTTTCATAATGAACAGTTAAATAATCAGTTCCCAATTTTTTAAATGTTTCTATGTATTGATCCGGATTCACAATCATCAAGTGTGTATCTTTTATCTTTCTTGCTTTTTTATTTACTGCTTCCAACACGGGAAAACCGAATGAAATATTGGGAACAAAGACTCCGTCCATTATATCAATGTGAAACCATCCTGCTTCACTACTGTTAATCATTTCAATGTCTTTATCTAAATTTCCAAAATCAGCGGACAGAATTGAGGGTGCTATTATTGCCATCGTTTTTTTTACAAAATTATTACAAAAAGCACACCAATCAAAAATTATAAAATCCTATACCAAAATAGGTAATATCTTATGTATTTTGTTTTAAATAAATGAAATACGACCTATCTTTGTAAAAAGAAAGATACTAAATATGACTTTATTCATAAAAAATATGGTGTGTAACCGTTGTGTTCTTGCTGTGTGGAATATTTTGGAGGGAGTGAACATACAACCGGTTAATGTGGAATTGGGGGAAGTAAAACTGGAAAAAGGGCTGAATGAAAAGGAAAAACAACTACTAAAGACCAAACTGGAAGAGTTAGGGTTTGAACTACTGGATAACAATCAACAACAACTTATTGAAAAAATAAAATCAGTTATTATCTCGGAAATTCAGAACACAAAGGAAAAATCTGTTAATTACTCCGAATTATTAGCCAAAACCCTGAACCGGGATTATTCTGCTTTGAGTAAGTTATTTTCTGCTACGGAAGGTATCACCATTGAACATTATATTATTCTACAAAAGATAGAAAAGGTGAAGGAACTATTCAGTCATGATGAAATGAATCTGTCCGAGATTGCGTATAAGCTGGGATATAGCAGCGTGGCACATTTATCTGCACAATTTAAAAAAGTAACCGGACTCACTCCTTCTCAGTTCAAAGCTCAGGGAATCAAACTGCGAAAACCATTGGATCAGGTTTAATTAAAAGGCAAATTCATGGAAGTTTCTGTATTACTTTTTGAAAATTTTGAGACACTGGATGTATTCGGACCTGTGGAAATATTCGGAAAGGTTACCGAACATATTTCTTTTTATTCTTTACATGGAGGAATCATTTCAAATTCTCATAGAGTATCTTTGGATACTCTTCCTCTGGATAATATTATCAAAGGAACTTATGTTTTCCTGATCCCCGGAGGTTTGGGAACACGGAAACAAGTTCATAACACGGAACTGATCAATAAAATAAAGCAAATTTCAACTTTGAGTGTTCATGTTTTGTCGGTTTGTACCGGAAGTGCTTTACTGGCAAAAACCGGATTGTTAAACGGAAAAAGGGCAACTTCCAACAAACGTTCTTTTGAATGGGTGGTTTCTGTTAATGAAAAGGTGGATTGGATTAAAAAGGCCCGTTGGGTGGTGGACGGGAATTTTTATACTTCTTCCGGAGTTAGTGCGGGAATGGATATGACTTTGGGATTTCTGGCTGATTTACATGGGGAGGAATTTGCAGGTGCTATTGCTATTCAGATTGAATATAATTGGCAAAAGGATAAGGATTTGGACGATTTTTGTACTTCTGAATAATTTAACTTGAGTTCAACACAATTACAACTATTTAAGTATAAATATTTGAACTCGCTCTGCTCAAACATAAATATTTTTTTAACGCTTTTTCCTCTCGTTTTTCTGACGCATTGCTCAGAGGCCGGATTAGAAAATGAATTATAGTTTTTTAAATTTATCTTTATTTTACTGATTCAGTACATTTTTATCTTCCATGGTTTTGGAAATTTTATCCAGATTTAGACTTCTTGCCATGGAATCGAAAATTTCGGTATAAGTTCCGTTCAGATCATACACTTCTTCGTGTGTTCCGAATTCTACTACTTTTCCGTTTTTCATCACATAAATAACATTAGCATCAATAATCTGGGAAATACTATGGGAAATAATAATCACCGTACGGTTTTTCTTGATAGCATCCAAACTGTTTTTAATCTGTTCCGTAGCAATGGCGTCCAGACTGGCAGTAGGTTCATCCAGAAAAATAATCGGCGGATTTTTCAGAAACATCCGGGCAATAGCTATTCTTTGTTGTTGTCCACCCGATAATTCCAACGCCTGGGAATCATATTGTTTGGGAAGATCCATAATGGAATCGTAGATATAAGCTTGTCTGGCTGCTTCCATCATTTCTTCTTCGGTCGCATTTGGATTTCCATACAAGATATTTTCTGCTATTGTTCCACTAAATATGTGGTTTTTCTGTAAAACCAACCCGATATTTTCCCTTAGAAAAGTGGTATCATAGTGTTGTAAAGGAACTCCGTCCAGTAGAATCTCTCCATTATCGGGTTCATAAAATTTATCTAGCAAATTAATTACCGTACTTTTTCCTGCTCCTGACAATCCTACTAAGGCTGTGATTTTATTGGGAGATATTTTCATGCTGACATTATGCAATGCCTGTGTATTGTTGGGATAGGTAAAGTTTACATTTTTTAATTCGAATTCTCCTTTTATGGATCCCGGTTTGTAGGTTCCTGAAATTTCTTTCTGATCGTCTGCATCCAATATTTCAAAAAATCCTTCGGAATAAATCAGAGCATCGTTCATTTCATCGTAAATACGGTGCAACTGACGGATAGGCGCTGAAACGTTGTTGAACAGTAAAATATGAAACATAATGGCTCCTATGGTCATCTGCCCGATTAATACTAAATAAACCGTAAGGATGATAATAAGTACAATTCCGATTTGTTCTACAAAACCTTTTAAACCGTCAAACAAAAAATTGGTTTTTCTTGTTTTCATCTGGGCATCAGTCAGATCATTTTGTAAGGACAATTGTTTTTCTGCTTCTATATTTTCTCGTATGAACGATTTTATTACGGTCATAGATTCCAGAATTCTCAAAATTCCCTGACTTTTATTTTCTCTGTATTTTCTTATGGTTCTTCGGGTTCCACTTAATTTTTTTGCTTGGGACTGACTTATAAAGAAATAAACAGGAATGATGCATAATCCTACTAATCCTACATAAAAATTAGCATTGAACATCATAATCAAAGCGACAATGGAACTGGCAAATAGAGGAAGTATATCTATAAAGAAATTCTGGATCAGCCGGGTGAGACTTTCCACTCCCCTGTCGATACGGGTTTGGAGTTTTCCCGGTTCGTTTCCTCCGGTAGAAAAGAAAGCCAGTTTAAAGGTCAGCACTTTTTCTATTACTTCCTGAGCGAGATCTTTTGCTACATAAATCCGTAGTTTTTCTCCATAGTATTTCTGCCCGAACTGAATAATGCTGTTAATAATTTCCTTACTCAGTAAAATAATTGAAATAGTGACCAGAACCGATAATCCTTCTTTTAATCCTTTGTGCTCTTCTACCAGAGTATTGATATGATCTACCGTATATCTTAATACCCAGGCGTTTACCTGTGTGGTAAATGAACCTACTAAAGTCAGTAACAGGGTGAAAATCACCAGCCAACGGTATGGACGAACGAAGGGCCGTATGTTTTTAAACAGTTGTAAAAGAGTCATTTCCTTTTTTCAATAACTAAACAATTGAATTCTGAATAATTGACAGAATTCAATGGAAATGGTTTAATTAGTAATGTATCTTATTTTAATCCAGTTCTGTTGTAGAAATGGTAAGTGCTTTCAGTACATCTTCGTTTTTACTGTTTTTATAGAAATACAGGTAATTATAGGTAATCCCTTTTTTAAAGCTCAGTTTAAAATAATTGTTTTCACTTTCTCCTACCACCTGTTCCCAGTCCGGTTTATAATCCGCAAATATATATCTACATTCATCAAAAGTGGTCTGATTGAAAACCAAGTCAAACGGTAAGCCTGATAGTGGTTCTTCTCCTTCATCTGGTGCTACAATTCCTACATACTGGTCCTTATCAGTGAGCAGAACAAAAATCAGAACAGTTCCTTTTTCAAAGTTCCATTTATAATAATTTTTTCCTGTGGAAGGATCCGGAATTTCTTCGTAGGAACTTCCATATATTTTAGTCAGGGATTCTAAAGTGGTAGGAAAAGGAATATCATTATTATTTTTTTCGGCTTTTGAACTGGTGGAAAGCTCCGTAGTTTTTGATTGTTTAACGGTTTTTTGAGCATTTCCCCATGTTATTGCTGCAAAGAAACAAAGGAATGAAACAAGTTTTATTTTCATGATTTTAGGGTAATAAACGTGGGGACAAATCTAATTAAATTTATTCATCCTATTAATTTGTTACATATTTTATATCTTATTTTTTCTTTTGTCTTGATACAAAAGAAAGAAAAAATCAAGGCTTTGAGCAAATTTAGCTTGAAAAACTCATCGAAAAAACTAAAATATTTGAACTCGCTTCGCTCAAACATAAATATTTTTTAACGCTTTTTCTTCTCGTTTTTCTGACGCATTTGCTCAGAAGCCAAAATCAGAATTCTCCGACAAGTATTACTTTCTGATAATTACGTTTTTGAATAATTAATAATGAAAGTTTAAGCCTAATTATCTTTTCAAATTCTATCTGAACGAAACAGTGAACTGATGAATTGTATTGTAATAGGCATATTTTATATTCCAGTTATGAAATTTAACTATCTGGTTAACAATTGACAATCCTAATCCGTTTCCTTTTTTATTTTCATTGTTACGACGAAACCGGTTAAATATCTTTTCCTGATCCAACGATTTTTCTTCGCCTGTATTTTTTATTGTGAATTTACTATCCTGAACTGTTATAGTTATAATTCCATTAGGTATATTGTAGCGAATTGCATTCACTACAAGATTATTTATCAGACCTTCAAGCAGAGTTTTATTTGCCTTTATTTCCAACGGATTCAAAATTTCCATTTCTAATTTAATTCCTTCACTTTCTGCAACTTCTTTTAAATAATCAATCTGAGATGATAGAACCTGATTGAAATCTATAGTTTCCATTTTTTCAAACTGGTTATTATCTATTTTCGCCAATAACAGCAAATTTTTATTCAGGCGCGTTAACCGGGAAGAAACATCGTAAAGGGATTGTATTACTTCTGTTTGATGTTGTGAAAGATCGGGTTCCTGTAATAACAGATCTAAACGGGTTTGTAATATGGCAAGTGGAGTTTGCAATTCGTGCGAGGCATTCTCTATAAACTCTTTTTGTTGTTTAAAGACTTTAATATCGTTGTCTATTAAAGTGGTTAGTATCTGGTTTAATCGGTGAAATTCAATTATATTGGTATTTTTAAAATCGGGTTTCACCTCTTTTTCCAAATTAAATTTTTCTATTTTGGATAAACTGTCGTAAAAGGGATTCCACAACTTTCTGGATATGATTTTCTGGATAATTAGCAGGGAAGAAAGTAAGACAATAAATACAATCCCATATTGTCCGGCTAACATTCCTATGAGATCTTTGTCTTCTATTAAGGGAATTCTTGAAGTTAATATGTATTCTTTTCCTTCTATTCTTATTTTTTGATAGTAAATCCGGTAATCTATTTCATGTCCTTCAGATTTATTGTAGATGGATTCCTGTACTACTTTTCCTGAGGAATGGAAATTTTTCCGGGATTCTATCTGTATATCTTCGTTATAAAGATTCCAATGAGTTATATCTTTGGTTATAAAATCAGGTAAACGTTTTTCAACAAATTCATTACTCCGAAATATGATTAATTCATCCAGGTCTTCTGTATAAAAATATTTCATTACATAGAAGAACAAAGGAGCACAGCATAAAAGTACAATACTTGTGCACACCAGAAAATAACTTAAATTTTTATTTAGTAAACTTTTCATTCCACCCATTGATAACCTGTACCATAAACATTTTTTATATAACTAAGACATCCTGTTTCTGCTAGTTTTGCCTTTAGGTTTTTAATGTGCGCATATACAAAGTTCTGGTTATCCAGCATATCAGCTATATCTCCGGATAAGTGTTCTGCAATGGCGTTTTTGGAGACTACTTTATTTTTATTTCCAATTAAAAATAATAGTAAATCGTATTCTGATTTTGTTAAGATAATTTCTTTTCCCTGAACGGATATACTTTTAGCTAATAAATCTATTTCTATTTCTCCCGACCTAAGTAAATTAGTGTGTGAAAACTGCTTCCTTCTCATCAGGGCATAAATCCGTATACTCAGTTCTGATAAAGAAAAGGGTTTGGCAAGATAATCATCCGCTCCTATTTTCAGTCCGGTTATCTTATCATCCAGTGATCCTCTGGCGGAAATGATAATGATACCGCTATCAATATTTTTATTCTTTATTTCTTCAAGTATTTTTAATCCGTCTCCACCCGGAAGGTTCAAATCCAATAAAATACAATCGTATTGGTATATGGATATTTTTTCAATTGCTTCTTCAAAATTATAGGCTTGTTCACATAGGTAGTTTTCAGAAGATAAATATATTTTTATATTCCGGGAAAGCTCCTTTTCGTCTTCAATAATCAGTATTTTCATAGAATTAGTGTTAGTTATTTGTCCATCAATATAACAATGGAACCTCCAACAATCATACATCCTCCTAACCAAACTTTCCAACTAATTGATTCTTTAAGAATAATAAATGATAAAAATAGTGTGAAAACAATACTCAATTTATCAATGGGAGCTACTTTTGAAGCTTCTCCGTGTTGTAAGGCTTTGAAATAAAACAACCACGACAGTCCTGTTGCCACACCGGAAAGAATAAGGAATAACCAATTTGTTTTAGTCAATTCGTTTACTTCTCCCAAACCTTTATTTATAACCACTATTCCCCAGGTTATCAAAAGAATTACACAAGTCCGTATAGCAGTTGCCAAATCGGAATCTACATTTTTAATTCCTATTTTAGCAAAAATAGCTGTAAATGCAGCAAATATGGCGGATAGAATCGCGTACCATTTCCACATAATTTTATTTCATATAGTCATATTCAAAAGTACGAAAGAACTTTTGAAATCTTAAATTAATCAATAAAAAGTTAAATATTATTAAATTCTAATTTTCTACAAAATTAGCAGTTAACTTTGTTGCGAAATTTATAAATAGGCTGGATTAAAGATATTATATAAACATTCATTTACATTCTTGTTTTAAAAATAACAATAACATTAAAATGACTCCAGTAAATAAAACCAATTCTTATTTAAAAAAAGCATCTTCTTTATTTTCTACTACATTTGTCAGGTTAACCGGACTAACTCTTCTGGTAGGAATTTTAGTGAGAATTATCCTGATTTTTAACCAGCAAACTCAAATTGATTTTTCTTTTACTGACTGGATGAAAATATTTTTGCTGGGAATGGTAAATGATATTTGTATTGCCGTAATCGGTTGTTTTTTTGTATGGTTATTGTTGATATTTCTTTCTGATAAAAAATATCAGTCTCCCTGGAAATATATCATACTAGGAATTTTAGGAGTAAGTCTTGGTTATGTACTTTTTTTCAATACTATATTTGATGAGTATGGAAGTGCGGTTCCTAAAATAGTTAAAGGTTTTCTGGCCTATAAATTTATCAGTTTCGGTATTCGTTTATTCATACCTTCTGTAAGGAAAAAATGGAGTTTTGTTACTTATAATATTACCATTTTCATTTATGTATTCTGTATTTTATTCAATGCGGTCAGTGAATATTTTTTCTGGAATGAATTTGGTGTACGATATAATTTCATAGCTGTTGATTATCTGGTTTATACTAATGAAGTTATTGGTAATATTTTTGAATCTTATCCTATAGTCCCCTTACTCACTGGATTATTTATTATATCGGGAGGCATTACTTATTTCTTTACCCGAAAAACAATGCCTCTCTTTAATAACTATCCTTCTTTCAAATCAAAACTTGTTATATCAGGTTCCTATTTATTACTTATTGTCAGTTCTTGTTTTCTGTTAAATTTCACTACTGTTTTTCAAAACACAAATAATGTTTATGTAAATGAGTTACAATCCAACGGAATGTTCAAGTTCTATACGGCATTTATGAACAGTGAATTGGATTATAATAAGTTTTATGTAACCATCCCTGAAAAGCAAGCTATCAGTTTAAGAAATAAATTATATGATAGCGAAGGAAGTTATAATATCCAACAGATAAAAGATTCCCTTCCGGAAGTCCATAAAAATATCATCCTGATTACTGTTGAAAGTTTAAGTGCTTCTTTTCTTAAACATTATGGAAACAAAGACAATATTACTCCCAACTTAGATCAGTTGATAGATAAAAGTCTAGTTTTCAATAATCTGTATGCAACCGGAAACCGAACCGTGCGCGGACTTGAAGCAGTTACTTTGTGCATTCCTCCGAGTCCGGGAGAAAGTATTATCAAACGTCCGGATAACAGCAACTTATTTTCTACCGGAAAAATCCTGAAAGATAAAGGGTATATTGTACAATATCTATATGGAGGAGATTCGTATTTTGATAATATGAAAACTTTTTTTTCAGGTAACGGATATGAAATTATTGATAAAAAAGATTTTTCAAAGGATGAAATTACTTTCAGTAATATATGGGGAGTTTGTGATGAAGATATGTTTACTAAGGCATTAAAAATTTTTGATTCTAATGTACAAACTGGAAAACCTTTTTTCGGACATATCATGAGTGTTAGTAATCACCGACCTTTCACCTATCCGGAAGGAAAAATAGATATTCCCGGAAACTCCAAATCCAGAGACGGAGGAGTGAAATATACGGATTATGCTATCGGGAAATTCATCAAAGATGCAGAAAAGAAACCGTGGTTCAATAATACTATATTTGTTATTATTGCCGACCATTGTGCTTCCAGTGCCGGAAAAACAGAGATTCCACTTGATAACTACCATATTCCTGCACTGATCTATGCTCCTGGTTATATTCAGCCTAAGCAGGTCAACACACTAGCTTCCCAGATAGATATCATGCCAACTGTATTTGGTTTATTGCATTTTTCTTATGCTTCCCAATTTTACGGAAAAAATATTCTTTCCTCTGATTTTAAACCCCGGGCATTGGTTGCTACTTATCAAAATATGGGATATTGGGAAGACAATTTACTCACTATCTTATCTCCTGTAAAGAAGGTTGAACAATATCAAGTTCAAAAAAATAATTTTAATTTTAAACTTTTTCCT
Organism: Apibacter sp.; assembly: GCA_031552575.1. GTDB lineage: Bacteria > Bacteroidota > Bacteroidia > Flavobacteriales > Weeksellaceae > Apibacter. Next base: position 19,823 of record JAVBMH010000013.1, read on the forward strand.
TTAAATAAAACAGATTCTCTTAGTTTGAAATATGCTATAGCCAATTATCAGACAATAGAACCTACCCAAATGACTCTTAAAAAATCAAAGGAAATAAGTTTAAAATAAAAACTTTATTACAACTTTCAAAAGCTGAAATAACAAGAATTTAATCTTCTTTTGTATTTGGTTTAAAACAGGAAATTATACCGAATAAGTTATTAAACCACTTAAAAATAGAAAAATCAACATCAATACTAAAATTAATAAGATATTTTCTATTTTAATTTCATTATTAATTTTTTTAAAAATATTCATATAGATAATAAACATATGTTGTACTGTAACAAAAATAATACAAAAAAAGATATAAAATGAATTAACATTATAAATATGGATTATCAAATCATAAAAAAAAATTATCTAATCAAATTAAAATAGATAATATTGTAAAATTTAATTCTTAATAGATATATAAACTACTGACACATCTTCTTTATATTTATATTAGGTAGTTAACATATTTTATATAACAAAATTATTTTTATATAAAAAATTTTAATAAATTTGTTATAAATTTGAGAGTTGTTGTTTCAGGTTTTAAATATTACAAAACCTCTTTACTTTAAAGCCCTATTTTTTAGGGCTTTTTCCTTTTCTAATTAAATTAATTCTAATAATAATATACAATATCCACTAAATCTGATCGTGACATCGCTCCGGGATTGATTCCCAATTCCCCTTCCGGAATGGAAATCCCCAGTTTTTGGAAATATCCAACCCAATAAGGGGAGAAATCTCCTGTTTGTGAAGATTTGAATGTCATTACATTTAAAGGAAAAACAGGCTTATTCTGATTGGCTATATAAAACGCTTGGTAAATCAATTCCGAGCAATAATACTGATCATTTTTAAGGTCAAAAGCATCATCATACTTCTTCCCTACTAGTTTTTCAGCTTCTTGTATTGCTTTGGGAATCAAAGGCTGATAGTTTTCTTTTAAACGTCCTACTACGGATTTAGGCGGACAATTTTCTTTTCCTTTGGGAATTAAAATTCCTTTAAAGAAGTAATCTGAACTTTCGGATGTGTAGCTTCAATAACATAAACCGAATTCGGGGAATCGATCCAGACCATTCCTACATGAGTGAAATTATATCCTTCAATTCCGGAAGTAACTTCTTTAATCGCTTCATTCATCTTACCGAAACAAGCTTCCTGAAAAATCAGATCTCCGTTTTGTAAAGAAAAATCAGACTGATTTTTCTCCTGAGCAAGAAGAAAAAAGGAAAAAACCAATAGAAAACAAATAGATAATTGTTTCATTCTACTTTTTATTACAAAAATAAACAAAAAGAAATCATCACTTAGCTGAAATTAGCTAAGTGATGATTTCTATCTTTTTACATCTTACTTTTTACTTTTTACAAAAAATATATTACTTAATTCTCACTCTGATTCCTTCACTGTGAGCCGACATTTCCGGGGCATACATGTTTTGTAACTGGGTAATTCCGTTAGAGAAATCTCCTTTATTATTGGCACGAACATCGTATTCAAATACATAAGTTCCTTTGGTCAGTCTCTCAAAGAAGAAATTAGTGGCAGCATCGCGGGTACTTTCGTAATATCCGGCTCCGTTCTGATACTTGTATCCCGAAAGTACGTTTACAGGCTCAAAACCGGAAGCTCTCATATCTTTGATATGAATGTACTCCATATCCCGGTCTACCTTAATAATCAACTTAACAGTTACCAGATCTCCCACTTTGATGGATTTATTATCCGTGATTTCCTGCAATTGCGCACCTTTATTGGTATTCACTTTCAGGAACAATTGTTTTTGCATTTTGATGTTGGTATCTGCCTTGGTAATTTTATCCAGATCTTCAAAATACTGCCAGTACATTCCGCCCCAGGCAACTCCTGAAGAAGTTTTTTCAATTTTCACGGTTCCCATTTCCGGTTTGATTTGATCAGCTTTCCAGGATTGTTTGATATATCTGGAAGCTTGTTCGGCTGTGGTATCACTGGATGGATAGAACTGAGTATTTCCTACAAATACTTTCACCCCTTTTTCTGCATCCGACCAATCCTTACCGAAATTCATCAGTGCATAAACCGCATTTGTAGTGGCTTTAGTGGAATTCCAGGAATTAGTCTGACGATTTTTGAGCAACCAGACTTTCATTGCTTCCACCGATTTCACATCAGACGGAGTAATTTCTGCAAAGGCTTCAATGGCTTTGGTTTGTGCTTCCACCGGAGATTGATACCAATACCAACCCGGCTGATTCTCTTTCCAATACATTCCCATTTCATCAGCTTCCACTGAAGTTTCCTTCAGGTTATTAATAATCGTTTGTGCTGAAGTTTTATATCCGTAACGGTTTAATACGGTAGCGGTTAACGCCTTGTTTTGCAGATCGTATCCTTTGAAATAAGAAGGAATATCTTTATTAATATCTCCTAAATATTGGGAAATCTCTGCCGGAAGTTTGTATTGGTCTTTCCAGAAACTTCGCACATAGTAATAATGCATCAAATCTTTTCCGTCTATTTTATTTTTGTTTTTCTTTTGTTCCCGAATATATTTGATGGTTTTTTCATCGGTAAATTGAATTGCTTTCTTAATTACATCAGTAAGATTAGCATTGAGATATTTGGAAGATTTATCTCCCAACAGGTTTTTCAGCTGTCCGAATCCTAAAATAATATGCTCAGTAATATACGGACTGGAATATCCGCCTTCAAACCAGGCAAAACCTCCATCGGAGTTTTGGCGACGAATCAGCTTGTCCTGAGCTTGTGTGTTTTCCTGCGACATTTTGTTCAGGTCAAAGAACAAAGCAATTCTTTTTCTTTGTTCATCTTCACTTTCTGCATTGCGAATCCAAGGAGTTTCTTCCAATAAGATATTTTTCAGTTCTTGATTTTTCTCCAAATTGGAAATATTGACTCCCTGAGCATTCCAGTTATCAAATACTTTTTTGATCTTAGGGGAAGAATTCAGAATATACGTGGAAAGTATATTTCCATACAAGCGGCTAAATAGTTGTTCGGAACATTCATACGGATATTCTCTCAGGTAAGGAAGCGACATAACCGCCAACCAAGTTGGATTGGTTGTTACTTCCAGACTCAGATTGAAATTCTGCAAGGAATTGGATTTATTATCTATCAGTTTATCAAAACGATATTCTTTGGTTTGGTTTTCTTTTATGCTGATAGGAAGTGTTTCCGTAACCAGCATCCGGTTAGTCAGAATCGGCAATATACTTTCTTCCCCATCGGAAAAATCTCCGGCCTTGGCAACAATTCTGTAAGTTACTGCCTGAACATTTTTCGGAACTTTTATCGTCCAGTTCACTTCTGTATTTTTAGAAGCATCAGCCTGAAAGGAAACCAAAGCGGAAGTATTGTTGAAATCCGCATCTACCAGTTGATTGGTCAATGCATCAAACAGGAACAATTGGGCATTTCCTGACAGTTTTTTACCGGAAAGGTTATTAATTTTGGTACTGATAGTAATTTCATCTCCTTCCCGTAAAAAACGTGGAACATTCGGAACCACCATCAGGTCTTTTTGGGTTTGGGTATAAAATTCTGCTGTTCCAGATTTCAAATCCTGAGTATGAGCCAGAAGCAATAATTTCCATTTGGTTAATGCTTCCGGAGAAGTAAAGCTTAGTTTCACATTTCCGTTTTCATCTGTATATAAATTCGGATAGAAAAAGGCGGTTTCCTGTAAATTGGTCCGTGCCTGAATTCCTGAAAGTTCCTGAGAAGTTTTTTTATTCTTAACAGCTTCTTCTGGTAATTCAATATCCATTAAATTAGCTACCACCTCTTTTTCATCATACTGACCAGCAGCTGCCATTGGTTCCGCCATTTTCATTCTTTTAGTTCCAAAAAACACATCATCGGTGGCCTCTGTTGCTACAGCATCTGCAACCGGAGGAGGTGCAGGTGCATATCCCCTAAGCCTAATTGAATTATCATATCTGCGTCTTCCGTATATATCCAAATCTTTTAAATCCACATTTTGAGGAAACCGGTAATTTGGATAACTGTAATAGGGTGACATTCGTGCATAATATGGGTTATATCCTAACGTACGAATATATTGATACAAGCTTCCATAAGGAGAATATGCCCAAGGAGCAAAGGAATAGGAGTTAGGCTGAAATTGATCTAAAGAAGCATCGTACATAGCTGCAAGAACTTCCGCAGTAATTTTATCTTTGTCTTTTCCACTAATGGTTAGTTCCCAGGTTTCTTTGGCTCCCGGAGTGATTTTATCCCTAAAAACCTTAGTAGTAATTTTTAGGTCTTTAGGCTCGTTCGCAATAGTAATACCCAAACTTTGCTGTCTATATCCGTTTTCATTGATCAAATAAGAGGAAACAAATAATCCATCGCGCAAATATTCCGGTTTAACAACTAGAGAATAACTTCCTTTTCCGTTTTTGATCGGAATTTCCTTATGTTCCATCCATTTATTTCCGCTTTCCAGATGAAGGATGGCAACCGCTTCTTTTAAATCGGAGAAGAAATTAAGTTCCACCGTTTCTCCCACTTTATAAAACGATTTGGAAGCAGCAGCAGAATAGAAAAGATTATCAGTGGACTTCAGGGTTTTATCATCCAGAATTTCTACTATTTTTTGAGTTTTAATACTATCCTGTCCGTACATGGTAACTGCTTCCACTACATAATAGCCACGGGAAAGAGTAGATTTCAACGTTACCGTATCGGATTTTTGTGTGTTAAAATCATAAGTTTGGGAATTCTCCTTTTTCCAGGATTCCGGATTTTGCTCTTCTTTAGAATACGGTAAATGTGGAAAATACTGGTTGAAAGTAGCTTCATCGTATAATTGATAATCCGGAACGAAATTTACCTTATTAGGAAGAATAATTCGTTTTGGACTTGTTAATCTGGTTATCACGATCTTCCCTTGTGATGGTTCTTTTACATTGTTCAGATTGGTAGAACTAACCACTATTTTATTAAATTCTTTCTGAGTTGCCTTCTCAGGAATGGTTATTGTCAGTTTTTTAGGTAAATCTCCTATAGTAACTTGTGCCTGTGTAGAATGGGTTTCTCCATTGATATCCGTAACATCTGTATATACGGTGTAAGTATAAGTCCGGTATTGTTTATCTTTTTTAACATCCTTAGGTTTAGCTATAAAAGGAATCTCAAATTTCCCTTCATTATCTGAAGTAGTTTCTCCTTGAGTTATGGTTTCCGGAGCGGAATAACGTGGTGGATAATACCATTTGTAATAGAATGGAAAAACTTCCTGTCTGTCAACCCGATACACGACTTTCGCATCGGAAATAGGTGCTCCGGCAAAGGAAGTCGCTTTTCCGGTGGTTTTTACTTCTTTTTCCAGTGTATATTCGCCTTTCAATTCGTCCATTTTCACTTCGAATTTCGGACGCTTGTATTCTTCTACGGAAAAATGATGAAAGTCATCGCTAAAACTACTTTCTACTGTATATCCTCCTGTCAATCCGCTTTGTGGTAAAATGAATTCTCCGAAAACACTTCCGTATTCATTGGAAGTAAGATCTAATGTAGATACGGTTTCATCATTGGGATTTTGTAAGGAAATCCGGATTTTCTGATTTTTTGCTATGGTTGATTTTTCTTTGTCCCTGGTGTAAAGAATTGCCTTGAAATATAATTTCTGTCCGGGACGGTAAATAGACCGGTCTGTAAAGAAAGAAGTAATTCTTGGAGTATTATTATCATAGGGGTAATCACCATTGCCATAATAATAACGGGAAGGAAGTTGTATATAACTTCGAGCCTCAGGATTGTAAATATAGTAATTATAATAGGTATTTTCCTTTATACCAGGAATGGTGAAAATTCCGTGGGCATCTGATTTTACAGAAACAGGTTCAGATAACATTCTCGGATTTTTGGAAGAATAGTTTAATACCTTGAAAAGTTGAAGAGATTGGCTGCTCAGGATTTTTCCAGTTTTTCGGTTGGTTAACTGATAAGACGGATCTCTATAACTCCCCAATTCTGTTAAAGTCCATTCATTCACCATGAAATAGGTAGAACCTAATAAATTGCCTACATTTTCTTTTACCGGTTTGAAATCCGGATTGTTGGCAAATTCAATCTGATAATTTCCCTGTGGCAATCCGTCTAATTTCACGATAGTAGAATGTTGTAAAAAATCATCAAAATGTTTTAAATCTATCGTTCCGTTCTTGATCAGTTTTTTATTTTCTTTGGAAAAGATTCCTTCATTAATCAAGGCTGAGTTTTTATCTACAATGGAAGAATATGCTGCCGGAGTTACTTCATAAATCCGGTAATAAACCTTATCTACATTTGTAGCGGTTAACATAAGCGGAATATTTTCATTGGGAAGTTGCGTTCCGTCTATACTTGAAGTAACAAAAGGTCTTTGTAGTTCTTCCTGAAAGTTTTTACAGTTAACCGACCACGGATTGTCTTTGGATTGTGTTACATTTTTACAAATATTGAATGCTTTTACTTTGTCCGTAGCCTGAATATCAGTAGCTGCTGCGTAGTATAAATAAGCTGAAAATTTTTCATTAGGATAAGATTTCGCCAGTTTGATGATATTTTCTACTGCTTGTTCTTTTTCTTCTTTGGTTGATTTTTGACTGTTGGTAGAATACCGGATTTCCATCAGTTTGGTATTCAAAAAGGCAGATTTATCTGCATCATTCTGATGAAAATTGAGTAAATCTGTATATAAATTCCCGATAATACTGTCTTTGTTTATGGTAATGGTTTCGTCGGAATCATCTGCATCTCCGGCATAGGCATAATCTGCATCTCTTCGTGAAAGTGCATTAATATAACGTTTTACCAAAATATCGTATAAACTCGGATAAATATTCAAATCTTCTTCAGTAGTAAGTATTTTTTTCCAGTTTTCGGTTTTCTCTTTCCGGATGAGTTCTTTATTTTTAATGGATTCTTTGTACAAACTTAAACTTCGTTCCATCAGCTGTTTGGATGTCCAAGTGCTGATATCATCCGATTTGGTTTGGGTTTCTGTCATGTTTTGCCTGTTCCATCGGGTATTATCCATATAATCCTGATAGACTTTTGCCAATAATGATTGCAAAACAGGCAATGTAACTCCTTTGGATGAGGAAATTTCCTTTTCAAAATTCTGAATTACCAGTTTATAGGGATCGTGTTCATTATCTTCCTGAGTTTGGGAAACAATCTGTGATTGATAAATCAACGCATTGACGATTTCTGCGGTGTTATTTTCTCTTTTTGCCTGATTGTAAATTTCGTTTACTTTGGGAAGAAGGGATTTCACATTTCCTTTTTCGGATAATTGTTGTATCTCTTTCCATTTCTGTTCGTAATTAAAGTTCTGAGCCATAGTGAAATGGGTTAATAAAATAAGTAAAAATAAAAGAATCCGTTTCATGTTACTTTGTGTTAGTTATCAAATTTAACGATTAAATTTTATTTGGTTTATAGTATAGATGCATATAGTTTTAAAATTCCATAAATTATTTTTGATTCGAATAAAGTTTGTAAATTTAAAACCGTAAAAACATAAAAATTATTCAAATAAATGATACAAAAAGTAGTTATCTTGGGTGCTGGTACTATGGGAAATGGTATTGCCCATACTTTTGCACAGAAAGGGTTTTCAGTTTCTTTAGTGGATATTTCAGGAAAAGCTCTGGAAAAAGGAATAAAAAATATAGAAACCAATCTGGACAGAATGATCCAGAAAGGAACCATTTCCGAAGAAGAAAAGAAATCGACTCTGGCAAACCTTACTACTCATACTACTTATAATGAAGTGGCGAAAAATGCTGATCTGATAGTGGAAGCTGCCACAGAAAATGTGGATCTGAAATTAAAAATATTCAAGGAACTGGATGACCTAGCCAAGCCGGACACCCTTCTGGCAAGCAACACCTCTTCTATTTCCATTACTAAAATAGCTTCCATAACCAATCGACCGGATAAAGTGATCGGAATGCACTTCATGAATCCGGTTCCGATCATGAAATTAGTGGAAGTAATCCGGGGATATGCCACCAGTAATGAAACCAATAAGCTTGTTTTTGAATTAAGTGAGAAATTAGGTAAAGTTCCGGTAGAAGTAAATGATTATCCTGGATTTATCGCCAATCGTATTCTGCTGCCAATGATTAATGAAGCGATTTATTCTTTATATGAAGGTGTCGCCGGTGTATATGAAATTGATACGGTGATGAAATTAGGAATGGCTCACCCAATGGGACCATTACAACTAGCTGATTTCATCGGTCTGGATGTTTGCCTTTCTATTTTGAATGTAATGTATGATGGATTTAAAAATCCAAAATATGCTCCTTGCCCATTACTGGTAAATATGGTTACTGCCAAAAAATTAGGAGTAAAAAGCGGAGAAGGATTCTACGATTATTCGGAAAGCAAAAAAGCAGAGAAAATTTCCAGTCAATTTGTTAAATAAACAAATTATATTTTTTAGAGTAAGGGGTAAAATATAAAGATATTTTACCTTTTTATTTTTTAGTAAACTAAGATTTAGTCTTACCTTTGCACATAATTTCTTTTTCAGGAGAATCAATGTAATTCCTATAAATTACTGATGACAGAGGCAAAAATATCAAAATGGCTTCCCTGGGTAGGTGCTATGGCAATTTTTATGCAATCTTTGGATGGGACTATTCTGAATACCGCACTTCCTTCCATCGCAAAAAATCTACATAAGTCTCCCCTGGAAATGCAATCGGTTATTATTTCCTATACCTTGACGTTGGCTTTATTGATTCCTTTAAGCGGATGGCTTTCTGATAAATTCGGCTCAAGGAATATTTTTATTATAGCCGTTGGAATATTCACTGTGGGCTCATTGGCTTGTGCTATGTCTACTACTCTTGAAATGCTGGTTTGTATGAGAGTCGTACAAGCAATCGGAGGTTCCATGATGGTTCCTGTTTCACGACTGGTACTTATTTACGCTTATCCTAAAAATGAACTGCTGAAAGTAATCAATTTTGTAACCATGCCCGGGCTGGTCGGCCCTGTAATCGGTCCGACTTTGGGAGGCTGGTTGGTAGAAGCAGCTTCTTGGCACTGGATATTTCTGATCAATATTCCCATCGGAGTTATCGGGATATTATTTGCCTGGAAAACGGTTCCTAACTATAAAAGACCAAAAGGAAAATTTGACTTTTTAGGATTATTTCTTTTCAGTATTGGTTTGGTAATGCTTTCTTTGAGCCTTGAATTTGCAGGAGACGGATTGGGATCCACAACAAATATAATATTGTCATTTATTATAGGAACCGGATTACTTATTCTCTATGCATGGTATTCAAAGAGAACGTATTCTCCCTTGGTTGATTTACGATTGTTAAGAATCCGGACATTGAAAATTGGCTTAATAGGGAACCTGATTACCCGTTTAGGTATCGGCGGAGTACCTTTGATGCTTCCTCTGATGTTACAGATAGGCTTCGGAAAGTCCCCGACCGTTTCAGGAGCAATGTTGATCTTTTCTGCAATAATGACCATTATAGCTAAGTCTTGGGTAATTCCTCTGGTTAAATTTCTAGGATACAGAAAGCTATTAATCATCAATACAGCCGCCTTAGGTATTTCCATTGCATTATTTGCCCTTCCTAACAAAGATACTTCTCTGTTCTGGCTTATTCCTATTTTAATACTTTACGGAGCTTTTAATTCTATTCAAATGACTTCCATGAACAGTATTTCCCTAGCAGACCTGACAGCTAAAACTGCCAGCGGTGGAAACACGATGCTCTCCATTATGCAGCAACTTTCCATAAGTTTCGGGGTTTCTTTAAGCGCCATGATATTAAGAGGATTTAATACTTTGGATATTTTCAGTGATGTCAGTTTTTCTTTTAAAGCTACTTTTTTGGCTTTGGGAATTATTACTCTTATTTCTGCTTATACTTTCAAATACCTGAAACCTGAAGATGGTGCGGAAATGTCTGGAAATAAACAACAATGAAAAAGGGCAAAATACAAAATTATTTCACCCCTTTCTACTAAATTATTAATCATGAATATTTTTCAATGTACCTGAACAACGGTAAAATAAGACTTGTCTGATGAACTGGACAAAACCGTAGCTGATAAAGGGGCCTGGGCTCCAAAATAGATTTTATCATTTGCATTTAATTTAGCCATCATTTGGACCTCCCTGGTATTGGTGCTCGTACCTAATAAAGCCGCAACAAGCGCACTATCACTGGTTAACAAAACTGGAGTTCCTGCTCCTACTTGTTTAAAAATCCCCAAACTCACAATACTGGCGGAAAGTAAACCAGTGATAGATGCCTCATACCGGGCATGTATATCGTATATGCCATCTTTAGGAGCTGTATATACATAGTCAGTTGTGGAGTCATAATCGTTGTTAGTATCAAATTCTTCCGTATTAAACGCAATCTTATTCCATCCGGATAATAAAGTTACACCAAGTATTCCTCCTGATGAACCGGAACTTGCTTTAACAAAACTAACTAAATTTGAAGTAATATTGGAAGGAGCCATATGTACATATCCTTTCCCATCCACTACTAAAACAGAATCCTGTGCTTGCCTCGTGGTACCTAATGGAGCTGTTCTTATCCTCACTTGTCCTGCTACATCAAGCATAGCTGTAGGAGTATCTGTTCCAATTCCCACCTGGGAAAATCCAGCTATTGAAAAACTAATAAAACTGAGGGCTAATAAAGTTTTTTTCATGTCAATTAATGGTTTATAATAAAGTTAATATATGCTACCAACAAATATAACCATTTATTTTTATTAAACAATAAAAAATAATAAATTATCAAATTAAACAATAAATTAAATATATTATATATTATTAATATCTAAATATAAATTTAGATATTTTATTAAGAATATAAAATTATATTGACAAAAATTAACAAAACAATAAAAAAATTGGCGGCTATATATAATTTTACACAAAAAAAATACGTTTAAGTGTAAAGACAATAAGTACAGATGTAAGAATTCAGGAAAATACTTTAATGTAAAAATTAATACTCTGTTTGATAATACCAAAGTAGCTTTACAAAAATGGTTCTTAGCAATATGGTTGTTTACCTCACATAAAAAGGTATTTCTTCTCTACAGCTATCTAAGGATATTATCCTGTTCTTCCAATCGGTCAAAACCTCTTTCCAATATATTCTTTATCACATATATAAGAAAAAAATGTTGCTATAACAACATTTTACGGCAACATTTTATTATTTTAAAGCAACATAATTACAATAAAAAAGCAACCTTGATTATAAGGCTGTATTCATTTATAAAAAACTATCCGCTATTATAGTCAACATCCATGCTATCTTCGCAGAATTCGCATTATTTACAATCAATAACGGTTATTCTTGTTACCATTCACAGTCAATTTTTTTCCGTTAGTTATTTCAGGCTTTTTTTCTTAGTTATTGTTTTTGTTGTATTTATGGCTTTTTTTGTTACCGTTCTTCTATACTTTTAATATTATACCCCCTACAAGATCATTCAGGAAAATATTTTTCTCCTACCTTCGGATTTTTAGGAATGGAAGATTTTGGGTCTTTCCTGCTTTTATAAGCCAGAACGTTTTTATCGAAAACGTTCAGGATTTGGAAATAATTTTGATGTTCATAAAAATACTTAACATCATGATTGAGATAAGTGTATAAAATAAATTCATTGATGTCACGTTCATTCAGACCTAATCCTGTGAAATATTCATCCCCAAAATATTCCCGTATGTTTTTTATTGCTTTGATCTGTTCTTCGTAGGCACTCAACCGTTCTTTTCTTTTAGCATCCCCGGAAATCATATCCAGAATTCCGTCTATTCCTATTTTCATGGTAGATTGTTTAGCCGCTTCGGTATCTACATCTCTTCCTCCATCTAATTTTTGATTAGGGAATAAATTGCCCAGTTTGGCCAGTAACTTGTTCATTTCGTTCATCATCGGAATCCGTTTTACATCCAGTTCCAAAGTTCCGTAAGTTTTGAACGGAGTAATATACACATCGGCAAGATCTTTAATACGTATATCCAGATGGATAACCATGAATCCTTGTTGTTCCATAGTAGGAGTTATTATAAGGGATCTTTTCTGGATATTATAAGATTGAAAAACAAGGGTATCTCCTCTTTTTGCCGGAACAGAAAAATTTCCGGTAATATCGGTTATTGTGGTATATCTTGAAGTTGTATTTTTCACATAAATACCTGAAACGGATTCTTCACTTTCACTTAAAAATATCTTTCCTCTAATTGATTTTCTATCCTGGGGAAAAAGGAAAATACAAAATAAAGATAGTATACAGGTATATAGTAATTTCATGTATTCATTTATCACTAAGCAAAAGTACGTTAAATAATGTTTATCTGTTAGAAGTTTCCGGTAACTTCATCCATAAATTAACACCTTTCATCTATTCCTTTTGCAAAAACTGTACAATTAATTTTTTCCGGTCAGAAAAGTTTTAAAATTGGTAGAAAATATTTCCTTTAAAGGAAGAAATTTAAACCACAAATTAGATAAAAAGAACAATAACAATACGATACAGGGTTTTACTATAAAGTTCAGTAAATTATGAGGAAATTCCGGAGTGAAATAAGCAGTTATTACCCCAAAAACTCCTGTAAAAAAAATAGGGATATATATTTTAGTAAAAGGTTGTAATCCGAATTTGTTGTAATTAAATATGAGTTTCACCAGATTATAAATGGTTAAAGACAAAGCAGTGGCGAGTGCAACTCCCTCTATTCCTAGTTTTAAATACACAATAAATATCCAGTTGGAAACAATAGTTAAAACGGCCAGAAGCAGCATGGTATAAATATTGAAACGAAAATATTTGGAATAGGTAATAAGATGACTGTTAAAACCTGTGGCAAGATCAAAAAGCGTGGCAATACCTAAAATATAAACCACCGATTTCGCTTCCAGTAAACTATGTCCGTTTTTCATAAACAGAAAAAGATAATCCATACCGGATATAATACAAGCAAGTAATACTGTTCCGAAAAGAAATAAAAACCGCGATATTTTCTGGTAGAATTCTCCTAATTCATCCCACTTATTCATCTCGATTTTTTCTACAATAACCGGTCCTGAAATAGCATAAACGCCCATCAAAGGAACAGTGAGAAATCCCACAATAGACATAAGTATGGAATAAATTCCGTTTTGTCTGTAATCTATTAACTCGGCAATCATGAAATTGTCTATTTTAAGCGCCAGCTGATTTCCTATATTTCCCAACAAAGCGAATAAACAGAAATAGAATAATTCCGACCGGAAGTTTTTATTTTCCATCATACTCAGGTTTCCGCTCTTTTTATCTTTGTTCAACCGGAAAAAATACAAGATCATTCCGATCATGGCCAGAGTAAAAAATCCGATGAAAACATAAAGGGAATATTGTTGTGAGAAACCTAAATAAACACAAAAAATAAAGGCAATTAAAGAACCCAGCTTCGGAAAGAAATTTTCAAAAATTCCGGTTATGGCTACTCGTTTGAAGTTGGAAATATATCGTGCAAAAAGCTGGGTAAATGCCAAAACTAAAACAGTTGGCAAAACGTATTGTTTCATACTCCAGGAATCGGAGTTTCCTATCCGTGGAATAAACGAAGCCAATAGCCAATAGATTAAAGAAATAACAATGAAACTGCAAACCATGAATTTAACGGAGAACCACAGGAAATCAATATGCTGATTTTGAGCTTTAAGCCGTTGATGAAACCGGATATTGGCATAGCTTAATCCAAAAACCACAAAAGGATAAATAAGTTCTGCCGAGGGCTGAATAAACCGGAGTTGTCCCAGAAATTCCATATCGGCAGGATAGATGAAAATAGTGGAAAAAGTACCTAATAAAAAACTCAGGTAACTTACAATGCTGTATTTTATTCCTTGTCGTGCAACTACTCCCATCAGTTCAGCTTAATTAAAAATGCATCATTTTTTTGTTTTTTCCGGTTTTCCCTGATTTCCGTTGATACTAAAAGTTTTATATAATGTTTCAGTAACTGAAAAAATAATTGAGTTCCTTCTTTTTTAAATAATGTTTTTACATAATATTTCGGAATTCCTACCACATTTTTCAACGCTTTCGTATAAGCTGTATATAAAGTATCATTCGGATTTAACAGAATACTTTCCAGTTTTATTTTGGATAACCGGATTATTTTTTGAAAATCGATAACCCTTTCTCGGTCGTGGTTGGCTTGGGCATTGATTAAAACTCCGATTTTCAGTTTTTTGTATTCCGCCCGATTACAATAATTTTTGTCTTCTCCATAATGGTTGAAATACGGATTAAATAATCCTACTTTTTCCAGGCATTTTCTGCTCAACAACCAGATAGCCGCATTAACAAAGGGAACAGAAATTATTTCTTTTCCTGAATTGAGTTTTGTCTTGTTCAGATATTCGGAAAAATTAAAATCAATTTCAGAAAAGTTTTTGTTATAATGTACCGGACTTACAATTCCGTATTCTTGGTTATTTTTCATGAAATCAACTAATTGTCCGATGCAATCCGGTTTTACCCATGCATCCTGATTGATCAGAAAGAAATAATCGTAATTTCCGGAATGGAAAGTTTTTTTCAATAATAAATTATTGGCTTTCCCGAAACCTAAATTTTCATTACTTTGAGTTACCTTTATTTCCGGATAATTTTTAATTATATTCAATGTGCCATCGGTTGAACCATTATCTATAATGTAAATATCTGTTTTTAAGTTAGATGAAAATAAAGAATCCAGACATTGCCGTATCCATTTTTCACCATTATAAGTAACAATTATACTTGCTATATTGCACATTAATATAATTATTTTAACCTTTGCCAAAGATATAAATAACCTAAGAATACTAAACAGAAAAATCGAAAATTCTGGTTGTTTTAAAAGGAATAGACCAGATGTTTTCAGGTTTACTAAAAAAGTAGCATATGACAAGAATAGAACTTCTGAACCGGCTGATAGCAAAAAATAACGTAAAAAATTATCTGGAAATAGGAATTAATCGCGGAAAGTGTTTATTCAACATCAAAGGAGCAAAGAAAAGATTTGCGGTTGATCCGGTTTTTAATTTCAGCATCATAAAAAAATGGAGATTCATACTGAAAAACCCGGATAATCTGAAAAACGTCTTTTTTAATATGCCGAGTGATGAATTTTTCAAAACTCAAACGAGTTTATTGAAAAATAATCCGGTAGATTTAGCATTTATAGACGGCCTTCATACTTATGATCAGTCGCTTCGTGATACGTTAAATACGTTGAAATATCTGACTCCTGAGGGAATTATTGTGTTGCATGATTGTAATCCGTTGGATGAAATTGCAGCGTATCCGGCAGAAAATGTAAATGATGCTAAAACCCAGTTTTCTACGCATAAAGACTGGAGAAATGTATGGAATGGTGATGTTTGGAAAACCATCGTCTATTTACGAAAAAATCATCCGGAATTGACTGTATACGTTTTAGATACAGATCATGGATTAGGAGTGGTTCTAAATAAGCCTTCACAAAAACCACTTCCGGAAATTTTTAACTTGGTAGAAAATATTGCTGAATTGCCTTATTCGTTTCTGGAAGAAAACAGAAAAGAGTTATTGGATTTGAGAACAAATCTTGTTGTTGAATAGGAAAGTTAGAAGTAAAAAATTAAGCTACGAGCCAATAGCTATTAGCTGACAGCCTTTTCTAATTTCTCACTTAAAAAGGAATTTTCATTGGCAAATTAGCAAATTGACTAATTAGAAAATTTGTTTAACAACTGTTTCCATCGGTAATTCCGGATGAAAGCGATTTCTTCTTTTGATAATTTTCTTTCCGCTTTTTGTCGGTTCAGTGAAAGAAAAGTCCGGTAAGAAACCAAGAAATTCCGGAATGATTTATCTTTTTTGGAAGCCTTTGCACAGGAAATAAAAGCTAACGTTCTGTCTAATCCGATATTGTAAAAATAAGTTCCTAATTTTTCCGCCTTGGTTTTTTTATAAACCTGAGCCGTGGGTTTCAGATGTTTCACTAAAATATCACTCACTACTTTTGTTTCCCAACCATGCATTTTTGCCAGTAAAACATCTAAGTTATCCCAACCCAGAGTTTCCCGTAATCCGCCCATTTCTTCAAAACATTGTTTCCGGTATGTTTTTATTGGACCTCTCACATGTTTTTTATTGGAAATGTTTTCATACACCCATTTTCCGTCTTTTTCAATGTAAACTAGTCCGCCGATGATTCCTACTTTCGGATTCTTTTCCAGCTCCGAAACCATAACTTCAAAATAAACCGGAGGAAGAATAATATCCGCATCTAATTTCACGATAATATCAAAATCCTGCCAGTTTTCAGAATTCAATCCCTGATAAAAAGTTCGTACCACTTTGGCTCCGGGAATATGTTCGGATTGATTGGAAAGATTGATGAGTTTGAAATTCTGTTTATCTCTGATAAAAGCTTCTATTATGGGTTGTGAATTATCTGTAGAAGAATCATTCACCAAAACCCATTGAATGTTTTTATAGATTTGACTGGCAAAAGATTCCAGACATTTTTCAATATGTTGAGCTTCATTAAATACAGGGATAACTACTAAAACTTTCAATTTTGGAATAATTTAAACAAAGATAATGGATAATTTTTGTCTTATGGTCTATGTTTTTACTTGGATATAAAACTACTTTATTCCAGTAGAATTTTTTCTCTGATATATTCTCGAAATGTTTTTTTCGTGTGATATAACTGATTTGAGTCATGCCAAAACTCTATAACTTCATCTTTAATCTGTGATACATCAAAACCTGCAAAATCTCCACTAAAATTGTCACCAAAGAACTTGATATTTTTGGGGATATTGTAGATTTCATCAAGACCTATATCAGAAAAATCGTATAAAGTATTAGTTATTTTAAATTGTGATTTACCTATGTTTCCAGCCCCTATTTCTTTTAAATAATTAATAAAATCATTCGGGATATTAGGATATATTCTTCTTATATCATGCAATTCATGTTCAGATAGTTTTTGTCTTTCGTTTACTACTTGACTTAATTTCTCAGATTCAAGTAAAAATGCTAATTCTTTATGAAATTTCATTTCCTTTTAAACATACTTTTTTAAAGAATCAGCAATTTTTCGGTCATTGGACAATCTGGGAAGTTTGTTTTGTCCTCCCAGTTTTCCTATTTCCTTCATATAATTGGTAAATCCGTCTTTTTGTATCAACGAGATTTTTAAAGGCTGTAATATCTTCCCGGTAATCAAATCATCATAATAGGTATTTCTTTTTCTGAGTGCAAGATCCAGAAGGGAAGAAAATTCTTCCAGGTTGGAAGGTTCTTTTTCAAATTCAATGAACCATTCATGATAAGGAAGTCCTTCTTCCGGATTTACCTGTGGCGCCAGAGTAAATTCATGTATAACGGCTCCGGTTTTTTCCGATACTTCTTTGATGGCTTCTTCTACCTCATAGGAAATTACGTGTTCTCCAAAAGCAGAAGTGTAATGTTTGGTTCTTCCGGAAACAATGATTTTGTACGGATTTTTGTTTACAAACCGGATTAAATCTCCAATTTGGTAAGCCCACAATCCGGCATTGGTAGTAAGGATAATAGCGTAATCTTTATTCAATTCTACTTCCCCGATAGTCAGGCGTGTAGGTTTTTCCTTTCCTAATTCTTCTGAAGGAATAAATTCATAGAATATTCCGTGATCCAGTAAAAGTAGTAAGTCATCAGCATCTACATCATCCTGATAGGCAATAAATCCCTCTGATGCCGGATAAGTCTGGATAATATCCATTTTCTTTCCGATCAGGCTTTCAATCTTTTCTTCATAAGGTTTGTAACTAACTCCTCCGGTTACCAGTAATTGCAGATTCGGATATAATTCACTTATAGATTTCCCGGACTTTTCCGTCAATTTTTCAAAGTACATTACCAACCAGGGCGGAATTCCACTGATCATAGTCATATTTTCATCAATAGTTTCTTCCACTATTTTGTTTACTTTAATTTCCCAATCTTCAATACAGTTAGTTTCCCAGGAAGGCATTCTGTTTTTTTGAAGATAAGAGGGAACGAAATGAGCGGAAATTCCGGAAAGTCTTCCGACTTTTATTCCGTTGAGTTCTTTTAATTCAGGATTTCCTTGCAAGAAAATCATTTTCCCGTCAATAAACTTTGCATTATGCTTTTTATTTATATAGCTCAATAAAGCATCTTTGGCTCCTTTTATGTGGAAAGGCATGGATTCTTTGGTAATCGGGATGTATTTTGTTCCGGAAGTAGTACCGGAAGTTTTCGCCCAATAAAGAGGTTTTCCGGGCCAGAGTATATCTCTTTTTCCTTGTTTTATGTTTTCAATATAAGGCTTTATATTTTCATAATCCAGTACAGGTACTTTTTTCTGAAAGTCTTTTACAGTATGTATTTCTAAAAAAGAATGCTCTTTTCCAAATTGGGTAGTTTTTGCTTTTTTAATTAATTCTTTAAACCATTTGTTTTGAACTTCTATAGGATTGTGTTTCCATGTATTTTCTTTTTCATTATGATTGGAAGCCCACCATTCAGCTAATTTTCTCTTTAAAAATCCCATTTTCAGAATGCTTCAAATTTTCATTTTGCAAATATCGCAAATTAAATTTTATTAGTATTCAGATAATAAATATAAATAAAAATAGTAGGTTTTGTGTTATTAATTATATACATTTGTTTTTTCTAACTCGTATTATTGTAGTAATACTATGTTTAGTTAACATAATTAATTTAATTAAAAGAATAAACGTTATGAAAAGACTTTTTTCAACAGTATTTGTTTTTGCAGTATTGTTTATCAGTGCTCAGAATACCCAAAGTTCGGGTTCTCAGATTAAATTTGGAATTAAGGCAGGGATGAACTTTGCTTCTTTGTATGGGGATATGAATTCAGCGGGAATTCGTCCGGGAGTATATGCCGGATTTTATGCAAGAATACCAGTAAGCGATAAATTTTCGGTTCAGCCGGAAGTCTTATATTCCATGCAGGGAGCCGATTCCGATAATTACTATTATTGGAACGGATACTGGTATTACGAGTCCGGAACAGAACAAAAATATGAATTGGATTACATCAATGTTCCTATTATGGTGCAATATGAGATTATCAAAGGCTTGAGAGCAGAATTAGGACCACAGTTCAGTTTTGCGGTTAATAAAAAACATAAATTTAGATATTATGACCGTAATTTCAATAATCAATACATTTCCAGTGATAAAGATCTTAATTCATTTGACGTAGGATTGAATATGGGAATAAATTATGAACTGCCAAGCGGAATAAATTTTGCTGCCCGTTACAGCATCGGATTTATTAATGTTAATGATTCAAATCTATACGGAGATTATGATATCAGAAACAATGTTTTCTCAGCAGGGGTAGGATTCAGTTTCTAGTTTTCAATAGAAGAAAACAATATTATTAGTATGAATGGTTGAAAATCCTTAGTTACTATTTTGTAACCAAGGATTTTTAATTTTATTTCACTTCAAAAAATAATATTATTAGTATATTCGCAGAGCATAATTAAGGTAAAAAAATAAATGAATATAAGTTACAACAAGTGGAATAACCTGGCAGGTTGGATAGTGTTCCTTATAGCAGCAATTACATATTTGTTAACAATTGAACCGAATTTTAGTTTTTGGGATTGTGGTGAGTATATTTCTTCTGCAGTTAAACTGGAAGTAACACACTCTCCGGGAGCCGTTTTCTTTCAGATCTTAGGAGCCGTTTGGTCCATATTTGCCTTTGGAGACGGAACCAAGTACTCCATAATAATCAATGCCATGTCCGCTTTGCTCAGTGCCTTTGCCATTTTATTTTTATTCTGGACCATTACCCATTTAGCACGAAAGGTGTTGTTTTTAGATACTGAACCTAAAGAATATACCAATAATCAAAAGATTTTGGTACTGTTAAGTGGAGCCGTAGGAGCGCTTACTTTCACATTTACTGATACTTTCTGGTTTTCCGCTGTTGAAGGAGAAGTTTACGCAGCAGCTTCCTGTTTTACAGCTTTATTACTATGGCTTATTTGTAAGTGGGAAAATGATTTTGATAGTCCACGCTCTGATAAATGGCTTGTTTTAATATCTTTACTTATAGGTTTGTCTGTTGGAGTTCACCTTATGGTTATTTTGGTGGTTCCAACTCTGGGCTACATTTATTACGTTAAAAAATATAAATTCACCTGGAAAAATTTTATCATTGCCAGTTTAATAATAGGAGGAGTTTTCCTTTTTGTATTTAAAATCATATTTCCTGTTACTATGGCGTTCTTCGGAAAGTCGGAAATATTCTTTGTGAATGATTTACAGATGCCATTCAATACAGGATCTATTTTTGCCTTTTTAGTTATTATTGCCGTATTTTATTTTGCATTAAAATATACCACGAAAAAAAATTATGCTACAGCTAATACTGTTGTTTTAGCCATATTGTTTATGTTGATTGGCTTTTCCAGTTGGATGGTACTTCCCATCCGTGCCAATGCTAATACACCGATAAATTTGAATGATCCGGATAATGCTATCGGAATGCTGGATTATTACAACCGGGCGCAATACGGAGACTGGCCGGTATTTTACGGAGCTAATTATACTGCTTATTTAGATCCTAAAGGAATCATAGGGACAGAAGATAACGGACCTATTTATGAAAAAAATGAAAAAACCGGACGATATCAGGAAACCGGACGAAGACTAAATTATAAATTCAATCCTAACCAGATAAGTATTTTTCCAAGAATGTACAATCCTGATCCGGGAGTTATGGATAATTACGGATTGATGGAAGGATATCCTGAATTTTCCTTAAACCCGGAAATTGCCGATAATCCGCAGGCACAAAAAGGATTTGAAACACTTCAACAGAAAAAAAATTCAGGAGATATAAGTATTGATGATTATCAAGCTGCAAAACAGAGTGGCTTGATCAATGTGAAAAAACCTACCTTAGGTCAGAATCTGAATTTCATGATGACTTACCAGATGGGATATATGTTTGTACGTTATTTTCTATGGAATTTTGCAGGCCATCAGAATGATTTTCAGGGATATTATGAAAATACCAAAGGAAACTGGATCAGTGGAATAAAATTTATTGATGATAATCGGTTGGGAGATCAGAGTAAACTTCCGGAAGTTTACAAAAATAAAGGAACCAATAAATACTATTTTATTCCGTTAATTTTAGGACTTATAGGTTTCTTCTTTCAGTTAAACAGAGATCCAGGAAGAAATTTTGCCTTAATAGCCCTATTTCTTTTATCAGGTGCAGGAATCATTATGTATACCAGTATAAAGGCCTTTGAACCGAGGGAAAGAGATTATGCATTAGTTACGTCCTTTTATACTTTTGCCATTTGGATAGGATTAGGGGTTACAGCCATTATGTACGGATTAAACAAATTAAAACAAGATAAAATAGCCATTATAGTAGGTTTTGCCACTTTAGCCATTCCGGTTTTGGTTGGTTTTCAGAATTGGGATGATCATGACCGAAGCAGAAGATATACAGCCTATGATTTCTCTAAAAGTTATCTGCAAGATTTAGATAAAAATAATCCTATTCTTTTTGTGTACGGAGATAACGATACCTATCCTCTTTGGGCCTTGCAGGAAACGGAAGAATTCAGATCAGATACAAAAATTGTCAATTATACCTTGTTAGGTACCGCATGGTATGTAGATCAGGTATTGAGAAAAACCTATAAAGCTCCCGCTCTTCCTTCCTCATTAACTCACGAAGAATACAGGGACGGAATGAATGATCAGGTAATATTGCTTAATCATGATTTCTGGAAACAGTTATTTGAGCATATTCCGGCAGATAGTATTCCGGCGAATTTCGTACAATTTAAAAAATATGCAGTTCAGGACAGTATTTCGGCAAGAGAAGCCATAGCATTTTTGAAAAATAAACATGCTCAGGAAGCAGCCAAGGAATTGTATTCCTATGTAACAGAAAGTGATTACAGTGGAGCAGATGTAGGATTTATTCCCCTAAATAAAGTATATATTCCTGTAAACAAATCTAATGCATTAAAGTATGGTATTGTGAAGCCGGAAGATGAAAAACTGATGGTGGATAATGTAATTCTAACTATAAACAAAAATTCCTTGGGGAAAGATGCCTTATCCATGTTGAATTTATTTGCAAATTATAACTGGAATCGGTCTATTTATTTCAGTTCCGGAGGAACCTATTCTCCAGCGAATATGTTATATGCACAAAATTATCTCGAATTTCAGGGAATGGTTTCCAAATTTGTTCCTATTTACACGCCGGATGATGGCTCAGGAAATCAGGGAAGAATAAATCCGAATACCCTTTATAATTTAGTAATGAACTACAAATTTGGGAATTTAAAAGATCCGAAAGCCTATTTTGATGAAACTTGCAGGAGTAATATCTTAAATTACCGGATTTCCTGTGGTAGGGCTGCGATTGCATTGGCAAAAGCAGGAGATAAAAAACGTGCCAATGATGTGCTGGAACTAGTTAACAGGGAAATACCATTAAGCTTATATCCGGGAAGTCCGTCCTTTAATTCCATTATAAATGCCTATTTCTATATCGGGAATGAAAAAGAAGGATTAAGACTGGCGGAAATCTATAAAAACCAGATTTTAGAAGAATTAAATTACTATTTATCTCTTCCTCCGGAAGATCAAACCTTTGTAACGGATGATATGAGTAAACTTTCTTCTTATTATTCTTTTGTAGTTGACGGAATTGTAGGGACTTATCTGGAATTGAACCAGAAAGATAAGGCAGTTGCTTATATAAACGAATCTTTGAAACCGTTGGATAAACGGCTTAAAACCTTTGAAATGATGGGAAAAAGTTCGGCCAGAAATCATCGGGCTTCCTTACAGAATTTAATGTATTCTTACGGTCAGGTATTGAGGATCTTACATCCGATTGATTCTACTTATGAACAGGAAAAGGCAGAAGAAATTTCCAATATTATTATGAAATTAGAGTAAATTTAGTATTTTTGCACTCTCAATAAAAGAGAAAAGGGCTGCGTAGTTCAACTGGATAGAATATCAGATTTCGGCTCTGAGGGTTGGGGGTTCGAATCCCTCCGCGGTCACTAAGTTAAAAAAAGGTCAAGTCATTTAAAACAAGTTAATTACAACTTACTTTTGATGGCTGATTTACTAAAGAAATTAAAAAGTGTATACGAAACTGTATACAAAATAAAAAATTACACCAAAAAAAGCTTTGAACCCTAAAAAGTAAAATTCAAAGCTAATTAGTGTAAACAGGATGTGATTACCAAACTTAATTATATTAACCTTTGAAAGCTTTCAGTTTTTCAGTTAATTTCGGTACTACCTCAAACAGATCTCCCACTACTCCATAATCCGCAGATTTAAAGAATGGTGCTTCAGGGTCATTATTGATAACTACTATAGTTTTACTACTGTTCACTCCAGCCAAATGCTGAATAGCTCCGGAAATACCAATAGCAATATATAATTTAGGCGCTATGGCTTTTCCTGTTTGCCCTACGTGTTCGGAATGAGGTCTCCAACCAATATCAGCAACCGGTTTTGAACAGGCTGTAGCTGCTCCCAAAACATTGGCCAGTTCTTCTACAATTCCCCAATTTTCAGTACCTTTCATTCCGCGTCCGGCACTTACCACAATTTCCGCTTCTTTTAAGTCCAGCTTTCCAGAGGATAATTCTGTGCTTTCCACTTTGTAGTGCGGATCTGCCGGAATGTTTACTGCTGGATTTTCTTCTGTTCCTGAAACCGGATTTTCTTTTACTCCTACGGAATTCAGAGATATGGTAATTACTACTTTAGGTGAAGTAGTTTCTGCTACTGCAATTCCTTTTCCGGAAAAGACATTTCTTTTTACTTTGAAAGGAGATGCAGATAATGGGGCGGAAATGACATTGGTAACATAGGCAGCATCTTTTTCTTTCACTATGTATGGAGCAATGGATGTACTTTCATTAGAATGAGAAAATACTATATAATTTCCGTCTGCCAGCTGGGATATTACAGATGCATAAACTTTAGGGTTAAATGCTTTTAATGAGTCATTTTTAATGTTCAAAACTTTTGATGCTCCGTATTTATATAAGGATTCCGGAGAATCTCCTGCATTAATAGTAATTGCAGTAACACTATCTCCTAAAGAATCAGCCAATACTTTTGCATAGGATACTACTTCAAATGCTGATTTTTTATATTTTCCGTTTGTGTTTTCGGTATATGCGTAAATCATTTTTTTCTTGTTTTTAAATTGGAATTTAGGTTAAAATCTGATTAAATTATTTTGGCATCTTCGTGAAGCAATCTTACTAATTCATCCAGGTTATCTTTATCAACTAAAACTACATTGGAACGTGATTTTGGTTTTTCATATTCCACAGAGGTTACTTTTATTCCTGAAAATTTAGGTTCTACTACAGTCAACGGTTTAGCTTTCGCAGTCATAATTCCTCTCATGTTAGGAATTTTCAGTTCATTTTCTTCTACCAGTCCTTTTTGTCCGGCAAGAACTACCGGAAGGTCTAATAAAACTATTTCTTTTCCGTTATCAAGCTCACGGGTTACTTTTGCAGAATTTCCGTTCACTTCTAATCCTATTACTCCATTAACGAATGGAAGATCCAATTCTGCTGCAGTTAATCCGGGAACTAATCCACCATTATAATCCAAGGATTCTTTCCCTAATAAAATCAAATCATAGCCTCCTTCCTTAGCTACAGCCGCAATCTCTTTTGCAACTATTTCACTGTCTAAAGGTTCAGCATTTACACGTATAGCATCTTTTGCTCCAATGGCTAATGCTTTTCTCATCACTGACTCAACAGAAACATCGCCCACAGTAACAATAGTTACTTCCGCTCCTTGCTGTTCTTGCAGATATACTGCTTTACTTAAGCAAAATTCATCTTGCGGGTTGATAACGTATTGTATTCCGTTTTTGTCAAATTGTTTGTTATCCTGAGTAAAATTAATCTTCGATGTAGTGTCTGGTACACTACTAATTGCTACTAATATTTTCATTTTACATTTTTTTCGAGCGACTAATATAATAAAAATTATTATGCGTGCATAATATAATAGCCTTTACTTTTAAATTATACATTTAAATTTCAGAAAATTACTATGAAAAATATATTACCTAGGATTAATTTTCACACTTCAATGTTTAAATAAACATATTTAACCACATAGGCAAAAAGATTATATTATATCATATAATGTATGAAAGAATTAATAATTGTTTATTTTCAGGTTATACAATTTCTGATGATAATCCTTTTTTCAGTAAAGCATTATTCATTGGAATCAAATCATCTTTAGCTCCACTTTTTACTTCGCATTTGCCTTTGTAATGAACCAGAAAGGTGCATTGTTGTGCCTGTTCCAACGTATGTTCACAGATATCTATAAGACAATCAATTACAAAGTCAAAAGTATTCACATCATCATTATGCAAGACAATAACATGGGGAACCTCTTCTTTCACCAAGATGTCACAGTCTTCTTGTTCTTTCCATTTGGGTTGATTATTGTAAATCATAATTCTAACAATATTGAAATCCAATTATTCTTTGACCATTTCTGAACAAATTTTAAGCCATATTTAGTTGCTTCTGCAATAATGTCATTAAAATCATGCTCGTATATTCCACTCAAAAGTAATTGTCCTTGAGGAGTCAAGTTATTGGCATAGTGATTCATATCCTGTAACAGAATATTTTTGTTGATGTTTGCCAGAATAATATTGAAGGAATGATGTCCTAACAAACTGGCATCTCCCAATTTAATCTGAATGG
Source organism: Apibacter sp. (assembly GCA_031552575.1). GTDB lineage: Bacteria > Bacteroidota > Bacteroidia > Flavobacteriales > Weeksellaceae > Apibacter. The sequence goes on from JAVBMH010000013.1 coordinate 45,712, forward strand.
ATGTTTTATTTTTCCGTGCATTTTCCATCGCATTTTCATACGACCATTCATCAATGTCAATAGCTTCTACATAATTAGCTCCTTTCATTTTAGCAAAGATGGCTAAAACTCCGGTCCCGCTTCCCATGTCCAATACATCCTTTCCTTCAAAATTCATGGAAAGCATAGCATGAAGCATATTATAGGTTGTTTCATGATGTCCGGTTCCGAAAGACATTTTAGGCTCAATTATGATCTGATAGGGAATATCTTTTCTTTCGGGATGAAATTCTGTATGAAGATAAATCTGATCTTCAACATTAATAGGAGTGAAATTTTTCTCCCATTCTTCATTCCAGTTGATATCCGGAGATTGTTTTTTTTCAAAAGTGATTTCTACTTCTTCTGAAGATAAAATGGGTAAATGCTGCAATAAATCCTCTTTATCTTCGGCTGTTTTTATATAAGCGAGGAAACCGGAATCCGTATCAATAAAACTTTCAAAGGGAAGCTCTGCCAGATAGGCAATTAAAATATCCTTCCAAGGTTCTATTGGTTTTACAATAAACTGATATTCGGTATATTTCATAAAATTTTCAACAATTGAGGATTAAATTCTGCCAAAATTACTATTTCTTTGTGAAAGTTTATGATTTTCTAATTCTTTCATACACTTAAATTTTGTGTATAAAAAATGAACTCAATGTAATTTAAACAATCTGAATAAAGAAAAAAGGAAGAACATTTTTAGAATTTATGCTTTTTCGTAATAATACCTAACTAAAATTGTTATGATTTAATTTAATAAAGTTTCTTTTATGCTATTAGCCCTGTTCCTCCTTTTTGTTGTTATATATAAATTACATCCATTATTAATATAAAATTCATAAATAAATAAATTATTCCTTTTATTAAATAAACTAAATCATAATTATTTAATTACTAAAACTAAATATATTATTTTAATCAAAGATAAAACGAAAATTTATCTTACCATTGAGGATTTCCTCAATTTACGTAAAAAATAGATCTCAAAATTTTATTAATTTTCAATATGATGATAATCAAATGTATAGTTATAATAAATTAAGGTTTACTATATTATTTATTTTATTTCATGACAAATGTCATATAAAGTAAGTTAATCAAAATAATAAAATTCTAACCTGTTATTTACTTATCTTTACTTTTCAAAATATACAAAATGAATAAAATTTTGCTTCTGTTTATATTTCTCTTCTCTTTTTGGGGAAAGGGACAAAATTTTATTTTACAGGACAGCCTGCGAATCAACATTCCTGATTCTTATTCTTTTTCTCAGGCTGATGTTTTCAGTTCTTTATATTTCATTTCTCCTGAAGAAAATTCTTTATTGAAATATAACATATCCTCTCAACAAATCTCTATTTTAAAAAATTTCACTCCTTCAAAAAAACTATTTCTTGTTAATCCTTTTTTCATAGTTGTTTGGGACAAGATCAATAAAACTCTGGAGTTTTATGATGATAAGTTTATCTCCACTCAGGACAAACTTCCCATTCTTCAAAACCAGATTATAAATCCAAATATGGTATATATTCAAGACAACCGATTGCTGACTTATTTTGATGAATTTACCACCGGAAGTTTTATTCAAAAAGATTATCGTTCCAATAAAAATATGGTGTTTTCAAATGCTTTACCTAAGTATCTTTTTACTGATTATCATCCTAAGGAAATATATGCTTCTAAACAATCCCGGTTTCTATTGTTAAAAAAGACGGGAAAGGATTCCCTTAACAATGGTTACAAAGTCATTCGTCAAAGTGCAAAAGAAGATATCGTTAGTTATGATATTCCTCAACTGGATCACTTTTTTTGGAGTGAAAGAAATTTTTACTGGATCGACGGAAATAATATATTTTTCTATGATTTTGAGAATGAACCGAAAAAGATACAACTGCCTCAAAAGGGAGAGTTTTACTATATTTTAAACCAGCAATTATTTCTGTGGAAGTCTAGGGTTATGTATCTTTACAAACTGGAAACTGAACTTGAAAATTAAAATAACTAAATAATGCATATTGCTATTACTGGAAATATCGGTGCTGGAAAAACAACCTTGACTAAATTATTAGCTAAAAATTATAAATGGATTGCACAGTATGAGGATACGGATGACAATCCTTACCTGGATGATTTTTACTACAATATGGCTGAATGGTCATTTAATCTTCAAATCTATTTTTTAAGCTCACGTTTCAGGCAAATCACAGAAATAAGAGAAAGTAAAAAAAATATAATTCAGGACAGAACTATTTATGAAGATGCTTATATTTTCGCTGCCAACCTTCATGAAATGGGTTTGATGCAAACCCGGGATTTCAATAATTATCTGAATCTTTTCAATTTAATGAAAGATTTCATACAACCTCCTGATTTGCTTATCTATCTGCGGGCAACTATTCCTACTTTAGTTGATCAGATACAGAAAAGAGGAAGAGAATATGAGGCTTCGATCAGTATTGATTATCTTAAACGCCTGAACGAAAAATATGAGGAATGGATTTCCGGTTATAAGGAAGGAAATTTATTGATTATAGATGTGGATAATATTGATTTTGTAGATAATAAGGAACATTTAGGTGATATTATCAACCAAGTAGAAGCTAATATTCACGGATTGTTTTAAATACAATACATAAAAAATAAAAAAGGATTGTTAAAAACAATCCTTTTTTGTTGTAAATATTTTATTATAAATCAGTTAGCTACATCACTGATAAATTTAATTCTCATAATCCGTAATTCGTCTTCGGAATAATCGTTACCGAATTCATCCAGCAAAACAGACATTTTATCGCTATCCGATTCCATTAGAAAATCAATTATTTCTCCCTGTTGGTCGTCATCCAGCAATTCATCCACATAATAATTAATATTCAATTTAGTTCCTTGATATACAATACTTTCCATTTCACTTAGCAAATCTCCTATAGATAAATCTTTGGCTTTTGCTATATCTTCAAAATCCAGTTTTCTGTCCGTACTCTGTATGATGAACACTTTATGGGAAGATTTATTGGCTACCTGTTTGATAACCAGATCATCCGGACGGATAATATCATTTTCTTTTACGTATTTGGCAATATATTTTACGAATTCTTGTCCGAATTTCCGGGCTTTCCCTTCCCCTACTCCAAAAACATTGGAAAGTTCCTCTAATGTGGTCGGATATTGTAATGCCATATCTTCCAGACTCGGGTCCTGAAATACGGCAAATGGAGGAATGGAATTATCTTTGGCTACTTTTTTTCTTATATCTTTCAGATCATCAAATAGTTTTCTATCCAAAGCAGTTCCGCCTCCTGTTGGTTGTTGAATGGCTATCTGATTTTGTGCATCAATTACTTCTTCATAATCCACATCTTCCACCATCAAAAATTCTCTCGGATTTACTAAAAATTCTTTTCCGGATTCCGTAAGTTTTAATATCCCGTAAGTTTCTATATCCTTACTTAAAAAATCGTGTACAATAGCTTGTCTGATAATGGATTTCCAAAAATTATCCGTTTTGTCCTTTCCTATTCCGAAATAATCTTCTGTTCCCAGTTTATAGGATTTGGTAATTACGGATTCTTTTCCCATCATTATGTTAACCAAATCTTTCAATTTTAACTTCTCTTTGGTTCTTTCAACAACGGAAAGAAGTTGCAGCATTTCCTTAGAAACGTCAACCATATTTTTCGGATTCAAAGAATTATCATCCATTTTCGCCCCTAATCCATTCTCTTCATCAAACTCTTCTCCAAAATAATGCAGTAAATATTTTCTTCTAGACATGGATGTTTCTGCATATCCAACCACTTCCTGCAATAACTGCAATCCTACTTCCCTTTCTGATACTGGTTTTGATGCCAGAAATTTCTCCAGTTTCTCTATATCTTTATAATCGTAAAAAGCAATACAACATCCTTCACCTCCATCCCTTCCAGCTCTTCCTGTTTCCTGATAATAACTTTCCAGACTTTTAGGAATATCATAATGGAATACGAAACGGACATCGGGTTTATCAATTCCCATCCCGAAGGCAATAGTTGCACAGATAACATCGGCTTCTTCCATCAAAAATTTATCCTGGTGTAAAGCCCTGGATTTCCCATCCAGTCCGGCATGATAAGGCAAAGCATTGATTCCGTTAACTTTAAGTAATTCCGCCAATTCTTCTACCTTTTTCCTGCTTAAACAATAAATAATTCCGGATTTACCCGGATTTTCTTTTATATATTTAACAATCTGTTTTTCAGGATTCACTTTAGGCCTTATTTCGTAAAATAGATTAGGTCTGTTAAATGAAGACTTAAAGACCTTGGCATCCGTCATTCCTAAGGTTTTTTGTATATCATCCTGCACTTTGGGTGTTGCAGTTGCAGTTAATGCTATGATCGGACTTTTACCTATTTTTTCTATGATAGTCCGTAAATTCCGGTATTCAGGACGAAAATCATGTCCCCATTCTGAAATACAATGGGCCTCATCAATAGCAAAAAAAGACAAATCAATTGTCTTAAAAAAATCGATATATTCTTCTTTAGTAAGAGATTCTGGCGCCACATAAAGCAATTTGGTAATACCGGAAACAATATCGTCTTTTACTTTTTTAATTTCACTTTTGTTTAAGGAAGAATTAAGCACATGGGCAATTCCGTCCATAGAAGAAATTCCTCTTACTGCGTCTACCTGATTTTTCATTAAGGCTATTAAAGGGGACACCACTATTGCAGTACCATCCAACAAAAGAGCCGGAAGTTGGTAACACAAAGATTTTCCTCCTCCTGTAGGCATCAAGACAAATACATCGTTTCTGTCTAACAAACTGGAGATAATTTCTTCCTGCGGTCCTTTAAAAGAATTAAACCCAAAATATTTTTTTAATGATTTTGACAGGTCTTTTTCTAAAGATTTCATTCTTCAACTCTAGTTTTTTTAATTAAATTTGTCGTTTAGAATTTTAAAAATACGACTTAATTTTTAAACAAAAAAATATAATTTGTTTTGGAAAGTGAAAAAATTTTAGCATCAGGAAAAGAGGTCATTTTATTTGAGATAAAGGAATTACAAGATTTATATGATCGTTTAGGGGATGAATTTGTGAAAGCGGTTCGTTGTATTCTTGAATCAAAAGGGAAATTGATTCTATGTGGAATAGGAAAAAGTGCTCACATCGCGAATAAATTGGTAGCTACTTTTAATTCAACCGGAACTCCATCTCAATTCTTACACGCGGCGGAAGCCAAGCACGGAGATTTGGGTATAATTTCCAAAGATGATGTAGTAATCTGTATATCCAATAGCGGTACTTCTTCAGAAATACAGGAAATTGTTCCTTTCCTGAAAGAATATTCCCATACTTTAATTGCCATGACGGCTAATAAGAACAGTATATTGGGAGAACTGGCCGATATAATTCTGGATACTTATATTGAAAAGGAAGCTGATCCTAATAATCTGGCTCCTACTGCCTCAACCGCTGTTCAACTGGCATTGGGTGATGCGCTGGCAGTAACTCTTCTTCAAGCAAGAGATTTTAACTCTTCCGATTTTGCCCGTTTCCATCCGGGGGGAGCATTGGGGAAAAAGCTTTTATGGAAAGTGGAACAGCTGGTGAAACCCAACCGGAAACCTGTAGTGCATTTATCCGATCATCTGAAAGAAGTCATCAATTCCTTAACGTATTCTTCTTATGGAATTACAGTTGTGATTGAAAATAACAAGGTGGCAGGTGTAATTACGGATGGAGATTTGCGGCGGATAATGGCTAAAGATATTGATTATAATAAGATTACGGCAAAAGATATTATGTCCGTTCATCCTAAAACCATTCAAAAAAACGAACTGGCAAGCCAGGCTTTTGAAATACTGAGAGAAAACCAAATCGGACAGTTAGTAGTTATGGATGGTGAAGAATATGTGGGAATTGTAGATTTACATACTTTACTAGATAATGGTTTCAAATAAATCGATAACTTCGAAAAAATTTTAGAAAAACACATTCATGGCGAAAAAAAACAGAATAAATACGGCTGATATGCCTTTCCTTGCTCATGTCGGAGTATTAAGAAAACACCTCCTTCGTTCCTTAATAGCAATTTGTATTGGTGCTGCTTTTGTAGGGTATAAGATCCATTTTGTAATGGACAAAATAATTTTCGGCCCCGTACAACAGGATTTTATCACTTTCAAGTTCATGAACACCGTAAGCCGTTTTTTTGGTTCCGATGATGTTTTTGTAATGCCTACGCATTTTCCCATACAGGTTCGCCGGATCTTTGAACAGCTTAATATGGCATTTTACGTTGCTATTGTAGGTGGATTTATTCTGGTATTTCCTTATGTGATTTATGAAATGTGGAAATTCATTTCTCCGGGACTGAAAGCGAATGAGAAGAAAAATTCCCTGTCCTTTTTTATAGTTACTTATTTACTTTTTATCATAGGATGCTGTTTCGGTTATTTTCTGGTAACTCCGCTTACCATGCATTTCGGATATTTCTTTAATATTTCGGATACCATCAAAGTTAATATTGACTTGTCCAGTTATATAGGTATTCTACTACAAACTGTTCTGGGTATGGGATTGATTTTTCTGTTACCTATTATTGTTTATGTTTTAACAAGTTTGGGAATTTTGACTCCTAAATTTCTGAAAACTTATCGCCGGCATGCGGTTATTATCATATTAATTATTGCCGGATTCATCACTCCGGGAGATATTCCTTCCATGCTGGTTGCCTCCTGTCCTCTTTACCTGTTGTATGAATCCAGTATTCTGGTTTCCAGCATTGTGTACAGAAGAAATTTATCTGCTTCCAAAGAAATAGTTCCAAACAACAATAATTAACCGCTTTTTTCATGAAACAACTAAGAATTACATTTTTTATTTTCGGATTTATTTTTCTTATTGTTAACGGTTGTTCTTCCAGTCAACTATTGAATTATCAATCGGAAACTCTTAAAATAACTCCGCTTACTTCTCATACTTTCATTCATACTTCGTATCTGAACACAAATTCATTCGGGAAAGTTCCCTGTAACGGATTAGTATATGTAAATGATGGTAAAGCCCTAATTTGTGATACTCCGATTGATAATGAATCTTCTGAAGAATTGATCAATTGGGTGGAAAATACATTACATGCTGAAATTACAGCAGTAGTTGTCAACCATTTTCATGTAGATTGTTTGGGCGGTTTACAGATTTTCCACCAAAAAAACATAAAATCCTATTCTACTTATCTAACACAAGAACTGGCCAAAAAAGATACTCTCAATCATCCAGTAATTCCTCAAATCGGATTTGACAAGGAACTTATTTTAAAGGTTGGAAATGAAAAAGTGATTAATGAGTATTTTGGTGGAGGACATACCTTCGACAATATTGTCAGTTATGTTCCTTCTGAAAAGGTTCTTTTTGGTGGTTGTCTGATTAAGGAACTAAACGCCGGAAAAGGAAACCTGGAAGATGCCAATGTGAAAGACTGGCCGCAAACCGTAAAAAAAGTAAAAACTGCTTTTCCCCATGCAAAATATGTAATTCCGGGGCATGGTACTTATGGAGATCAGAGTTTACTGGATTATACTATTCAGCTGTTCAACAAGTAATTAGAATCTGCTCAGGATTTCTTTTGCTTCCTCTACATAATGTCCGCCAAACAAAACAGCATGAACTAGAATAGGATATAACTGGGTGTAAGGTAATCTCTTCTGCCAACTTTTTTCCAACGGATAGGCTTCATGGTAAGCTTCATAAAACCGGGAAGTAAAGCCTCCAAAAAGTTTAGTCATTCCTATATCCATTTCGCGGTGTCCGTAATACACTGCCGGATCTATAACCACAGCTTTTCCTTTATTAGAAATCAGGTAATTTCCTCCCCATAAATCTCCATGTACTAAAGAGGGAGGCTCCTTTGGAAACAACTCTCCTATTTTACTGCAAAAATGATCGGCAATCCGTATGTCTTCCTTTTTGAACTTTCCCTGCTCTACCAAAATCTTTACCAATGGTTGTATGTGGTGGTTTCCATACAGTTCTTCCCAAAAGTTGCTTTGGGCATTGATTTGCTTTATGCTTCCTATATAATTATCTTCTTCAAAACCAAAATAAGGCTGGGAAATCTGGTGCATTTGTGCAACTGAACTCCCAAAATCCTTCCAGATTTTATCATCTACTTCTCCTTTTTCAATCCATTTTAACAGCAAAAACTGAATACCATTTACCTCTCCAACTTCTACTATCTCTGGAATGATTACGGTTTGAGTTTTATTTAATGCATTCAATCCGTTGGCTTCTTTTTCAAGCATTTGAGGATGACGTTTTGCATTGTTAAGTTTAATGAAAAAATCTCCTTCTTCCGCTTCAATAAAATAAGCTTCATTGATATCTCCTCCTGATATGGGTTTGTATTTTTTAACTTGTATGGAAAGTTGCCGGAAAACTGAGGTTATATTCATTCCTAAACTGTCAATTGAATAGCAAAATTATAAATAAATGTTTTTAATAACAGAATTGAAAAAGCTATTATAAATCACAATCAAAAATAAAAGACAAATTTGTCCTTTATTAAAAATATGTGTACCTTTGAAAAAATATTTATCAGGAAATGTTTTCTAAAAGTTGTGAATACGGCATACGGGCAACCCTTTTTATTGCTTCTGAATCTTATAAAGGGAATAAGGTAGGAATAAAGGATATTACCGAACAAATAAATTCACCGGAAGCATTTACTGCTAAAATATTACAGGCGTTGGTACGCCATGGGATCATCCGCTCCACCAAAGGTCCTTCCGGAGGTTTCGGCATAGAGAAGGAAGACATATCCAAAATAAAACTGGCTGATATTGTTTCTGCTATTGACGGAGATTCCATTTATCACGGATGTGCTTTGGGTCTACCTACCTGTTCGGAAGAATCTCCATGTCCTGTGCATTTCAAATTTAAATATATTCGGGAAGAATTGAAACAAATGCTTGTTTCCACTACTCTGGAAGAACTGATTTTAGGTATAAACACCGGAAAAACTTTTCTCAAACTCAACTTATTCAACTGAAATAAAAATTAAAAATATTAAAAGATGAATGATACATTAACTATCGGGGAAATTGTAGCAAAGGATTTCAGGACTGCCTCCATTTTCTCAAAATACGGAATAGATTTTTGTTGTAAAGGAGACCGGACTATTCAGCAAGCTTGTGATAAAAAATCGGTTAATATTGATGAGCTGAAACAAAAATTGGATGAAGCCATGAAAAACCACGAGGAAAATATTGATTACAATGCCTGGCCTCTGGATTTACTGGCTGACTATATTGAAAAAACTCATCACCGGTACATCCGGGAAAAATCTCCTTCCCTACTGCAATTTTTAAACAAAGTGCAAAAAGTTCACGGAGAAAGACATCCGGAATTGTATGAAATTTTCGAGCTTTTCTCTCAATCTGTGGAAGACCTGGAAGTTCATCTTCAAAAAGAAGAAAGAATTGTATTTCCTTTCGTCAGAAAAATGATAGAAGCAAAAAATTCCGGGCAACCTTTGGAAAGGGCTCATTTCGGAAGTATTGAAAATCCTATTGCTGTAATGAAAGACGATCATTCTGCTGAAGGAGAACGGTTCCAACGGATTGCTGAACTAACCAAAGGCTACAATCCACCGCCGGAAGCCTGCAATACATACCGGGTTTCATTTGCCATGTTGGATGAATTCGAACAAAATTTACACAAACATATTCATTTGGAGAATAATATTCTTTTTCCGAAAGCGATTAAAATGGAAGAAGAATTCAACTAAATACATCTGATGACAAAAAGCTGGGTGATCATAAGTTTATCCAATTTTCTCATTTCGGGAATTATAGGGTTTATATTACGGATTTCCCAGCTTTACGATTTTAACTTTCCATACAGTCATTTTTTGCATGCCCACTCCCATGTAGCGATACTGGGATGGTTATATCTGATATTTTTTTCTTTGATTTATTCCCATTTTATTCCTGAAAAGAAAGAGAATTTTTTAGTTTATAATCGTCTTTTCTGGATTACACAGATTTCAGTTACCGGAATGTTGATAAGCTTTCCTATTCAGGGATACGGCGCTTTTTCTATTGCTTTTTCTACTTTACACATTTTCTGTTCTTACTATTTTTGCTGGATCACCTGGAAAAGAATATCCGCTTATTCTACTTATGATATCTTGTTTTTAAAAACAGCCTTGCTGTTTATGTTGCTCTCCACTTTAGGAGTCTGGGCATTAGGATTTATTATTCCTACAGCAGGAAAAAATTCTCCATTATATTCCATTGCTATACAGTTTTTTCTTCATTTCCAGATTAACGGATGGTTTTTGTTCTCCTTATTTTCAATATTATTAAAACGGATAACTTCATTTTCTGCTAAAAAGGTTTTATGGTTTTATCGTCTTTCTGTTCTATCTGTTATTCTGACAATTGCACTTCCTGTAAGCTGGTATTTTCCTTTATGGGATCTTCATCTGATCAACGATCTGGGAATATTGATACAATTAATCGTTTTATTCCTGTTTCTAAAATATATCCATCCGCAACTAAGGGAAACTTTTAAAAATAAAACTTTAACTAATTATTTATTTTGGATTTTTACTTTTCTCTATTCCCTGAAAATCCTATTTCAATTATTTCTATTGTTTCCGGAATTTGCAGAAAATTCCCATTCCATACGGAATTTTACCATTGGGTTTATTCACTTGATTGTATTGGGAATCTATTCCACTCTTTTATTTGGCTTTATTGCTGAGAAAAATTCTAAAAATATATTAATCCGTTCCGGAATCGGACTTTTTGTTTCCATTTTTATTATTTCCGAGTCTTTGTTATTCCTTCAAGGTATCTTTATTTATTGGGGGTTGGGAAAAATTCCTGCTTACTTTTCTCTTATTTCCTGGATCAGTGCAGGTTACCCTATCGGAATATTTTTACTACTTGCGGGCACATTGCAATTCTATAAAAAATAATTCCAGTTTCTAGATCAAAAAAGATTCTTCACACCATTTAGAATTATATTTTTTAGGCAATTTTTACAAAGTGCTTTTGGCAACTCTGAATCCTAGATTGCTGAAGGAAGCATGCGGATTTACTCTTCCTATATCTACGGAATTAAAGAAATTACAGCTTTTTTTGCTGCACCACCAGGAACCTCCGCGTGCATGACCATATTTTCTTTTTTCTCCGGGTAATTTTCCTTCGGTAAGTTCAAATGCATTTCCATAAATATCATACAATCCCCAAGGATTTGGCTTGAAACTTCCCACCGGTGAAGTGGTCATATATCCATCGGTAAGATCGGCCGTTAAATGGTCTTTTCCATACCAGATATTGGCATAATGAATCAGTTTTACCGGATCTTCTCCCCAAAAATAATCAGTGGTTGCATTTGCTCGTGAAGCAACTTCCCATTCGTCAAAGGAAGGTAAACGAACATTTGCCCATTTGCAATATTCTAATGCATCGGAATAGCTGATGGCTGTAACGGGATGATTCATTTTGTCCTGAATTCCTCCTCTTGATATTCCGTTCGGAAAACGCCAATAAGCTGTGGAATCCTGAATCCAGCGGAATTCTTCCAATCCGGGTTCGAAAACCATTCCGTTTTTCAGTTTTTCCGCATCGGTTTTGTAGTTTGTTTCTTTTACAAACTGGTCAAATTGTTCGTTGGTAATTTCATATTTTGAAATGTAAAAGTTTTGTGTTTTTACTTTCCGTAATGGATTGTTCAGGTAATCTTTTCTTCCTAATTGGTATTCTCCTTCGGGAATTTTAACAAACAAACTGTCATCCAACACTTTTTGTTGGGAAAACAGAAAACAGGGAAGTAACAGAATCAGAAGAATTCTCATTTATTCACATTTTGTTTATAAAACTCCTGAGCTCTTGAAATAATGAGTTCCTGGTTTGCTTTGTTGTAATCTATGTAAGATTCGTAATAGGAAGTGTTGTCTCCGTACAACTTCTTGTAACTTTGAGAGTTGATAAACGGTTGATAGTTATTCTTCTTCATTAACAACATTAAAAGTGTCAGAATATCTCCGTCTTTTTTATCTGTGGAATAAAAATTGATCAGAAACGGAATCATTTCTACTGCATTGATTTCCTGTAATGTTTGTTTGTAATTGAATCCCATTCGCTTGCTTCTCAACGTGGATTCTTTGATTATTGTCATAATGGAATCACGATTATTTTTCAGGAAATTAATCTGTCGATTGCTCCAGAATACTTCATCATATCCATCGGCTACATACCCGAATATCTTTTTATTTTCGTCCACAATGGGAATCTGGATGTCACAATTTTGTGTGGATACCTCTGGATTAATCATGGTATAGGTAAATTTCTCTCTTAGTGTAAGGCTGTTAAAATCCTTTTTAGATAAAGCTACATTTCCTTCTGAATAGTAATCTACATTTCCTTCATCCTTAAATTCCGAATCTGGCTCAATTTTTGAGATTATAGACTTCACTTTAGCCAATCCATAAGGTGGAATGGTTTGTTTTAACCGGTATTCATGGTAAACCAGACTTTCTTTGCTGGGTTGTGGCCAGGTAATAACTCCTTCTTCCTCCTGCGCTGACAATTTAATAAAAGAAAGCAGCAAGGATACTGTTAATAATAAAAATTTTTTCATTATATAAATATAATTTTATCTTCTCTTTTTCGGAGAGCGGGAGTAATAATTGGTTGCGGTTTTAATTACATAGTCTTCATTGGTTGGTGAATATTCTATGTAGGGATTAGTTATAGATTTATCACCATAGAGATCTCTGTAAATGTTAGACCGAACGAATGGATAATAACTCCCTTCCCGTACCAAAATTAATAATAAAGTCAATATATCCTTGTCTTTTTTATCTTTAGTTGTATAGAAATCAACTAAAAACGGAATGGCTTCTTTGGCTTTGATCTCTTCCAGAGCTTTTTTATAGTTTAATCCTATGTGTAAATCTTTTACTGCATATTCTTTTATTAATGAAATCACCATATTTCGATTTGTTTTTAGAAAATCCCGTTGGCGGTCACTCCAAGTAGCTCCATTTATAGTTGGCGGCAAATCTCCGAATATTTTTTTATCTTCGTCTGAAAGAATGATTTCATCAAAATAATCTTGCGATCTATATTCAGGATTAATCATGATATAAGTAAACTTCTCTTTTTCCGAAAGTTTATCAAAATCCTTTTCCGATAAGGCCAGATAATAATTTTTTTCATTTTCTGCCTGTGTTTCGTCTTTACTTGGATAAGTGGGAGTTAATTTTGAAATCAATCTGTTAATTTTTGATAAACTGTAATGCGGTTCGGAATTCTTCATCCTGTATTCATGGTAAATCTCCATAGAAGAACCTGACATTTCTTGTGAATCTAAAGCATAAAATCCGAATAGAGTAAAAACAAGGGCAATTATTCTCATATTTTATAAATTAATATAATTTGTATAAAGATATGAAAAAAAATAAAGATTTATTTCTTTCTATTTAAAATTATATTCCAAATTTTCTTTGGTTAATTCTAAAAAATCCAGCTGGCCGTCTATCATTGCTTTATTGATAATTTTTTCTCCCATAATGAATAAAAGGTTTTTCAATAAACCGGATTTGGAAGTTTTGTCTGTAATTTTATTTCTGTAATAAAATACCACCAGCTTATTATTGGTATTTTTCAGACAATTGAATAATTCTTTTATGTAACCCTGATCGGATTCATCTAAGGAAAACCCTAAAATATAAAAGGTAAAAACATTCCCTGATTCAAATATTTCTCTTTCCAAAGTATTCAGGAATTTATATTGGGTATCCTGATTTAATTTCTGGAAATATTTAGTAAAATCGTAAGCTTTGTATTGTTTTAGTTCTGTCCTTATATCATCTACTCCGAGTACAATATTCTGTAAAGTGTTATTATTATCATCGATTTTTCCATGAAGATATTCTACATCGGATTGATTATATAGTTTTTCAATGGTTGGAGTGTAATTGAAAGTAAAAAAGTATTCTACATTGGAAAATAAATTCAACTCTGTTAAATGACTTAATAAACTGTCATCATTTTTGGATAATGCCGGATAAAACGGCTGAACAATATCTGCAAAATAACAGTTAAATATAATTTTAAATCCTTCCAGAGATTCTGCCAGATCTTCCAGAATTTTTTGTTCGTTCAAATCAATAATCTGATCTTCAAATATTTTCAAATATTTTAATTTTATCTTAATGTCCGAATGCCTATCTAATTCAATAAAATTCAATAATTTAAATCTATTATAATTATCAATGTTGTTAAATGAAGCTTTTACACCTTGCAAATGTTTATATTGAGGCAAAGCAATATAATTATCAAAATCAAATGCATTAATCCACTCCTTTACTTGTTGAAAAAATTCTAAAACTGTATCTAATGCTTTTTTTATTTCCAGCTCAAAGGCTATCCAGGTGTTGAGTCCGTTTATGTACTTAAAATACTGATACCAGGTATTTTCTTTTAATAATGATTGTAGTTTTTTGATTTTTTCCAGATTGAAGAAAATCCGCTCAATATCATAATTTTCTTCAATATCCGTCCATCCGTCACCGAAAAGTTCTTTATAGGATAAATCTTCTTCACGATTATTTAAATCAAGTTCTTCAACTTTGCCTAGTATAAACATGAAGTTATTATAGGAAGTGGGAAGAAAATGGAACAGATCGAAACCATTTCCGGTAATCAATACTTTGGACATAACAGGGAAGTTTTAATGTTATTCCAAATTTATACAATTTTAAATGAAATAAAAAACCTGTAAATGGTTATAGTTTTCTCTCTAAGTTTAAAATTATGTTTATGATAAGTTAGTGTTATTATTATTTGGTTTTGTTAAATATCCTTCGCTGTATATTTCTGTTGTTGTTAATTTTCCGTTTTTGTCATAATACTAGTTTTAATAGGCAACAACAGCCAAGTATAATTATTTATGAACAAAATATTTTCTACAATATTTTATATTTAATCAAATTTTATATACATGGAATGAAAATTCAATGTTACTGTATTAAATTTTTTTATCAGATCCTGACCTATATTTCCATAAAAAAATTCATATTTTCCTTTTTCTTCATTGCTTTCACTAAAAACAGAAACACCTTTTATCTCAATCTTCTTTCCATTTATTACAGGGAAAAAATCAATTTTAAATGCTTTCCGGATAACAACTCCTCCTGCTCCTCCAAATTTTACTTCGGATTCTTGAAACTGATTCCGGATTTCCTGTTCATGTTTTGTGAAATATCTTTTATATAACATTGTTTCCGTAGCTCCGGTATCAAAAATATAATACTCATCACCCAATTGCAAAATAGGATTCAGAAAGTCCAATGCCATATTCTGAACTGGATAATGAGTTGGTTTTTCAGGAACAATCAATTCTTCATTTTTTGTAATCCTGACTTCTCCAAAGGCTTCTATAACCGGGAATCCGATAATCCCATTGATTTGATACTGAATTTGAGAAAAAGCCAGATCTTCATCCTTAAAAATCAGAAATACGATGTTCTCCATTTTTATGTTTCCTATCCAAAATTCCGGACATATCGCCAACCCTGATGTTACTTTATTTCCTGTAATGGTTCCTACTTTTACCGAATCATTCAGGATTTTCATATTCATTTTTTTTGCCATTGTTTCTGTTACAGTAGATATGTTTGCTCCAGTATCAAAAATAAAATTCATGGAATCCTTCTTATATTTCACCATCAAATTGGCTAATCCTGCTTTATCTCTCTGAATTTTACAAGTAGTTGTCTTCTTTATGGTTACTTTTTGTTTCGGTTGATTTTCCAAAATTTTCCCGATAGTCCGGCCGTTCTCATGCTCTTCCAACTCTTTTGCAGAAAGTAAATTTGCATAATGAATAATAATAGAATCTGATGCCTCTTTAGCTTCCTTATAATTATGTAATTTAAAAGAATTGTCCTGTAAAACAAGAAATAGATTCAGCTTTAATGAATCAAATAATTCTTTTTTATAATCTCTGAATAATGATTTAATTTTCTTATTAGATTCCTCTAACTGATTAAAAGCATTATCTATATAAGCTTCTGTTATTAACTGATGATAAGAACTGAGTTTTTCTTTATTCTGATTAAATAAATCTCTGGCCTTAAAAAAATTTTTCTGTTCAATAAGGGTAATAATCTCTTTAAAATATAAAGATGATTCCGTTGTAGTTTGTGATTTACCTATGTTACAAACAATAAATAATAAGATTAAAACAGTAAATTTTTTCATAAACAAGTTTATTTTATGAGTCTTAAGTATACTACTTTCGTTACTTTCAAAAGACAAAACGTCCGAAAAAATCAGACGTTTGTTCAATTATTTTCTATTTGATTTACTATATACCACATCCAGATTAGGGCTGATCCATGCTACACCCCTGTTTCACAATAAATTATATGATTCCATTTAAAATCTTCTTTTTCAAAATCCAAACGTTCTTGTTTCAACACCAATCACCGTCCAAGCAGATTAGATATAAGCATCGGCAATATTCTGATGAGAAACAGCAGTATTGGATAAAGCTGAGGTTTGCTTTTTTCCCTTATTTCCGGTACAAGCCGTCAGCTACATTAGTGGAATGGTTGTTAATAATAGTTTTTTCATAATTCTATTTTATCAATTCACTTATCACTTTATTTCACTTCCTCAAAATCACCGGGTTTCCACGAACCGTCAAATGCAGACGCTTCAGGGCCATAAATACGGAAATAGGTGAACCAGCCTTTGTTGGGTATGGTTTGTATCCACACGTTTTCTTTACCTGCAGGGGCTTTGGGACCGAAATACAAATCAACCGTCGCTCCTTTTTGGTCTTTCAACTCAAACAAGGAACGTAAAGCGGCTTTGTTTTGTGCGGTGGCAATTTCACTGCGGGTTTCGTTATCGTAAATGGTTACCGACCAGAACAGCTTACCCGGAACGGGTTGCGGAACGGTCAATTTATACGTTTTGCTTCCATCCAGATATTTTCCGGTATTGTCTTTTAAACCTAACCAGTACAACGAACCGGCGCCCGGTGAACGGTTGAACATGGCAGGCGATTCGATTTGCGCTTGATAGAACCATTTTTCGCGAGCATAAAGGTCAACATAATTTGGGGTGTTGAATTTTCCATCGCCGGCATAGCGCAATACAGCCCATTCCCATTGGCGGTCTTTCCACACAATACGATCGGTGCTGCGGTCGGCAAAGGATTGTACGCGCATGATGGCATTCGCCTCAACGGCAGCTTTTTCCAAAATGGCTTTCATGCGTGCATCGGGTTTAAATTCTTTTCCTTTTTCAATACCCAAGTGAGCTAACTCACCATACCAAGTGCGGTATTCGGGATTGGCAGGTTCTTCATTGATAAATTTGGCCAAACGTTCCCAGTAGCCGATATTGTCTTCCCAACGGACAGGGGTAAAATCGCCCGGTTTGTCGTTCAGGTGTATCCAGCTAACTTCGGTAGCAGGTTTTCCTAACGGATACACTTTAACAGATCTCATCAGCTTTTCGCCGGTTTCGGGATTGTTATCCAACGGAATGGCGCGCAACAACACCAAAACCTGGTTGGTGGTCGATTTTCCTACATAATATCCGGCAGGCACTTTTCCGGTGTAGTTTGGCGGCAAAATAATATGTTTACCGCCTTTCCCTTTATCGGGGCCGGGCATGCCTATATCCATCACCCACAGTTGGTTCATGTCATTCACGGCAGACATAATAGGACCTGCCGGGACTTCCATCACGATGGGGCCATTGCTCAAATCAAGCGGAAGTCCGGCATAACGAGTATCCGAATTAGGGGTAAATGCCACTTGTGCCGGTGCGCCATCCATAATGGCAAAAATTTGGTTGGGTACACACCCGGCATTTATATTCCCATCCCACGTAGCTAAAATGGATACCGTCGG
>JAVBMH010000019.1:0-64337 GCA_031552575.1 Apibacter sp.
TTGTGTGACAAGCCTAACTGTCTGCTTATCCTTAGTTTGCTTACTCCTGTTGTATGTAAACGTAATATCTGGCGTATTTGTCTCATATCTATTCGTGTATTTGCCATAGGTTAGATTTTTATCCTACTAACGTATGGAATAAATAGGCTCTTTTAACTAGTGGTCAGTTTAATTCAGAATACTCTGGTCAATTTAGTTCAGATTTAGGTGGTCAGTTTCAAACAGATTCAACTGGTCAGTTTTTTCGGATTTTCCAGTCAGATACAGCCAACCTTGTCCAATGCTGATATAAGTGATGTAAAATACCCAAACCTGATTGAGTTGTGTCGGGATTACTCACTATACGGTGTTCTACACGCTACTTATACAATTTCTCTACATTAATCCCCAATTCATCTGCTAGTTCTTTGACGTTATCCCGCTGATAACTCAACTGAACTGCACGTTCTTTGAATGTTTTACTGTAAAATTACTTTTGCATTTCCCTAAGATATTTATTTTTACAGCTCTTGCATTTAGTTTTTATCTCAACTAAGGTAGCAATTCCACGATTTATCTTATTCCAGAGATTAAGACAATTCTTCTAATTCCACTTAATATGATTCTCATATTTATCAAAAATGATTTTGAACCATTCAGTAAAGTTTTCAGGATAGAGAATCATTTCTTTTTTTAAATCCTCCAGGCTAATCCATCGTACAGATTCTACTTCTGAGGGATTAATAAATATATCTCCTCCATAATGTCCTGTAAAAACACGATCAAATTCATGTTCAATCAGGTCTTCTCCTACTTCTGCCTTATAGATAAAATGAAATTTTTCCGAAAGTTCGCAATCAAATCCTAACTCTTCATTTAACCTCCGGTGAGCTGCCTCTAAATATGTTTCTCCTTTTCTGGGATGACTGCAACAGGAATTTGTCCATTTCAGAGGTGAATGATACTTAACTCCTGCTCTTTGTTGTAGTAAAAGTTCTTTTTTTGTATTGAAAATAAAAATAGAAAAAGCCCTGTGAAGCAATCCTTTAATATGAGCTTCCTGCTTTTCCATTTCTCCAGTAATCTCATCTTTTTCATTCACTAAGATAACGTATTCCATACTAACTATCTATATCTGAATCCGTTCGGATTAATGAAGTTATCTAAGTTATATCCAAGTCCTACCAATAAACCATCTCCACCTTGCTTATAAATATCCGTTATACCGAAATTATATCCAAAAGAAAAATTTAGTTTTCCAAACTCAGCCTGCACAAACGGAGTAAAAGACAATCCGCCACTTACCTGAGAATCTTTGGCTGTTCTGTAACTCACTCCAACAGCAAAAGAATTAAATTCATCTTTATATTTTGCTTTTATGTTAAAATCCATCATTCTCTCTGAATTGGTATTCAACGACATCAGAAAAGAAGGTTCTATAAAGAATGAATCGGTTAGTTCCCAATCGTATCCTACATTAAAATAATACCAACTTGGGGAAGGTTCTACAGAATTCACCACCGGTTTATTCTTGCCCAAAGGAATATCCAGAACAGAAACTCCACCAAAGAAACCGGAATAAACAAAAGACATTCCTAAGTTCAGATAAGGTAAAAATACAGACTTATCTCCATACAATAATGGATCATTAGGATCTTCCGGTCTAAGTTTGGAATAATCAAACGATTGAGAGAATAAACTTAGGGAAGTACCAAATGAAAACTGGTTTTTAGTTCTATCATCTTCATCTCCCAACGGAATATGATACCCTGCCGAAATATTAAGTCCTGCTAATGTTATCGGACCATTCTCATCTCTGAAAAAGTAAGCTCCTAAACCTACCCTATCGAAAGCATTAAAATGAGTACTAACAGTTTGAGTATTGGGACTTTCGCTAAAATTATTCCATTGCTGATGATAGGTTGCTTTTAAAACAATATCATCTGTAGATCCGGTATAGGAAGGATTTATTAAAACTTTATCCGACAATAAATATTGTTGATCGAAAGGAATACTTTGTTGTCCGTAAACCTTGAAACAAAGCAAAATTAACATCGGTAAAAATAATTTGATAAACTTCATTTGTTAATTATTCTGAAAGTTTCTAAATATTAATGTACAAACTTAAGAAAAAAAGAAATTATTATACACTTCTTACTAAATCTTAAATCTATTTAATAACCATGAAACTATCAGATAATTATAAAATATGTCCTAATTTTTATTTATCAAATATATTTCAAGTTTAGTTTTATAAAAATACAAATTTTTAATTAATAAACATAACTATTAAAAATAAAAAGCTAACTCGTTCAATTTAAACAAAAAATGAGAAAAAATTATTCTTGTAAACTTTAATATCTTA
Organism: Apibacter sp.; assembly: GCA_031552575.1. GTDB lineage: Bacteria > Bacteroidota > Bacteroidia > Flavobacteriales > Weeksellaceae > Apibacter. The sequence continues at coordinate 2,345 of JAVBMH010000019.1, forward strand.
ACCCGTGGTGCATTTAATCAATTTGGATTTTCAAGTTGTTAATATTCTTGTTGTTTAATTTGTTTATGAGTTGTATAACTGTCAGAGCCATTATTTTAGATAGTATTCTGTTCTTGAATCCATCAAAAGACTTGGCATAATTTCTTCGAATCATAAATTGGTCACATAATTGAGAAAAAAGAGTTTCAATTCGTTTTCTTGATTTTCTAAAAATATAGGCTTGTGGTTTATACCCTTTTTGGTTTCTACGCATGGGAACTTCAAGACTGATTTGACCGCAAGAAAACAAATCTCTCTGATAATCAATACTCAAGTAACCTTTGTCCCCCAATATAGTACAGTTTTGATACAATTGCTTTATATCTTTGAGATAGTGAATGTCATGTACAGAAGCCTGACTTAAATCAAAATCAGTAAATACACCATCAATGGTACACACTGCATGTAATTTATAGCCATAATAGCTACTTGATTGTGAGGCACAATATCCTTTGTCTGGAGCTGTATGATAGTCTTCTTTGCAAATATTACAGCGTGAACTCCTACTTAATTTACAGATTTCTAAAGGCATACTGTCAACAATATAATAGTCAGTGGTGATAATTTGTGATGCTATTTGTTTACGAAGTTGTTCGCGATGGTAAAACAATCTTCTTTTTCTGCGATTATATACGCTACGTTCTACCCTTGAGGCTAAATCACAGGGGAGTTTTCTAAATAAATCCCACTCTGAATCAATACCCATAAACTCAGAGGTCAAGTCTATGGCTATTAACTCAATGTCTGATAAGTATGGCTTTCGCTTTTGGTTCAGAAAATTCATCTGACTCTCTATTAATAGCAATGTTTTCAATATTTTTTCGTAATTTCGAGTGAAGTTGTTCATATATTTAATTAGTTGGTAGCTAAATAAATATAATCATTTATTTGATAATGAGCAACTTCTTTTTATTATATTAATGCACCACGGGTATCTTAGTGATTTAATAATATGTTTTTAAAAGCTTCATTTACTTTTTTGGGCTTTTCCAATACCAAAATATGATTAGCTCCTTCAATAGTCTCTAAATAACCGTTATTTTCCAGATTATAGCTTCTCCGAATATATTTGTAAGGGAAAATAGGATCTTTCGTACCGTGTATCTGGTATATATTTTCAGATTTACTAGTTGGTTTCCATTTAGTTATAGCATTTATAGACCATCTCATATAAACCGGATTGAGCTGGGTCATATATTCTTCTATTTTAATTTCCTCCTTCAGTTTTTCTCTCCTGCTTTTAAAATAGACAGATCGTGCAAAGGCATAAGAAAGCAACCCTTTATTTGAGAAAAAACTCATAGGGAACCATTTTGTAAATTTTATTTTTTTTACAACCTTGAATAATGGCGGAATTTGCTCATAAGTTTTCATACTGGCAATGAGTATGATTTTTTCCGGATTTAAAAATTTATTCATTTCCTGAACTATAACTCCACCGAATGAATATCCTACCAGAATAAACGGCTCCGAAGTATCAATAGATTTCGTCATTTTATGAGTATATTCTTCCAAAGTTTCATTTCCTTCAGGAGTGAACCAATCAATATAAATTTTTTCATAACCTACAGGTAAATCAATGAATTTAAAACAATTGGAACTAGCTCCTAAACCCGGAATAAAATAAACCTTCATACTTCAAGCTAAGAAAAAGTTAAATCTAAAGGTACAAAATTTTGTCTATTTTTCTTGTATATCAAGTTATTTAACTTAAACTTCACATTTTTTACACTTATATTTGCACACATTTTCCTCATTCCAACCTAAAATGAAAATATTACACAGAAATTTGATCCAAGGACTTGAAAAAGCATTAAAAGAAAGTTTTTTTGAACCTAATAAGTATGCCGACAAAGTTTTGGAACGTACTCTTAAATCCAATAAAAAATGGGGAAGTAAAGATCGGGGATTTATTTCCGAATCTTTTTATGAAATCATTCGCTGGAAGAGAAGGCTGGAGTTTTATGCCAACCGGGAAATGACATCCGATAATATTTCCCTGATTATCGCTACTTATCTTTTGTTGAATAAGATAGAACTACCTCCGTTTCCTGAATTCGAAAAAGTTTATATAAAAAAAATAAAAGACCGTTTTAAACTTCCGTTCCCTACACAGGCAATTAAATATTCTATTCCTGACTGGATGCAAAAACGACTGGAAAAGGAATTGGGAGAAAACTGGAACAGGGAAATGCAAGCGCTCAACATTCCTGCACAAACCATAATTCGGGCTAACACTTTAAAAACCAATGCAGAATCATTAAATGATTTATTGGCTGAAGAAAATATTGTAGTGGATTTTATTCCCGGATTTAAAGATGCTCTGGTTTTGAAAGAAAAGAGAAATGTATTTAAAACCAATACTTTTAAAGAAGGACTTTTTGAAGTTCAGGATGCTTCTTCTCAGTTAGTTGGGCAATTTCTGGATGTAAAACCCGGAATGCGTGTTATTGATGCTTGTGCCGGAGCCGGAGGAAAAACGCTCCATTTGGCAGCTCTCTCACAAAATAAAGGACAAATCATTGCATTGGATATTCACGAATGGAAACTCCAAACCCTGAAACAACGGGCAAGAAGAAACGGAGCTCACAATATCCAAGCTAAAGTAATTGAAGATTCTAAAACTTTTAAACGCTTAGAAAGCAGTGCTGACAGAGTTTTAATTGATGCTCCGTGCAGCGGAATGGGGGTTTTGAGAAGAAATCCGGATGCAAAATGGAAACTTCAGGAAGAATTCATAGAACGGATTCGTGAAGACCAGGAACAAATCCTGCAAACCAATTCCAGATTAGTGAAAAAAGGCGGACTTCTGGTTTATGCTACCTGTTCCATTCTTCCGTCTGAAAATACAGAACAGGTCAAAAAATTCCTGGAAAAAAATCCTGATTTTGAATTACTGGAAGAAAAGAAAATTATGCCTTCCACTTCAAATTTTGATGGTTTTTATATGGCTAAAATGAAAAAAGCTAATGAGTAAATTTTATAAAAATATTATATAATATAAATTATTAAATTACAAGCATTTAACTTACAATATTTTTTTTTGTTTTTTCCTGAAATATCATTTTTTTTCTTTTATTACAACATGTAACTACATAAAGTTCATCCTCATCTATAGAATCTATTATATCTTTTAATATTTCCTTTTTCTTATCATCATTAATATTTTCAAATCCCTTAGAGCCTGTTTTAGGATGGATATACCCTAAATATATTGTATTTTCAATTTTTATTACTAAAATATACAATCTAAATCCTGAACTCCCTCCAACTCTCATTTTTACTAAAGGTTTATCTCCATAAATATTTATTACTGTACCTCTTTCAGATAAACAAAAATTATCATGAAAAACATCTTTGATTAATTTCTCTTCTAAATCCCTATATGAATTATTTTTTATTAATTTAGATAATTCATTTTTAAAAGTATGAGTTGCATAAATATTTATCATAACTTATTTAATGAATCATTTAAATTCTCAAATTCTTTGTCATTAGGTAATGTTACATAAGTTGAATATAAATCAATATACAATTCTTCAAAATCATCTAAAGCAATTTTAAATCTATCCAATTCGCTTTCAAAATATCCTTTTAATAAATTACTTCTTAAGTGATTATAATCATCTAATAATTTCAAATGAATTTCTTTACATGTTCGTTGAAGATCTAATATTAAATCTTCTATACTCATATTTGATATTATTGTAATCTCTTCCTCTGATAAATTTGCAATAGCATCATCTTCATATTTACTGTTAAATGCTTTCCATGACATTTTTTCAAACCTTTCAACTCCTTTTTCCAAAAAAGCACATCTTGCTTCTATTTCTTTTTGAAGCAATAATATATCATCAAGAAAATCATTTACATTCCTAGTTCTAGTTTCATTCATTTCACCACTGACTGAAAAACTATTAATAGTTTTTGTTGTGATACTCAAATTCTCTTTTAAAACTAAATTTTCCATATTTATGACTATAGTTAAAAGTTAAAATGTATGTGTAAAGATATATATTTTATTATTGTATAATGCAAAAAACTAACCATTTTTTATTTTACTTTATTTCATTATGGAATATAAAAGTGTTAAATCAAAATACTCGGTGTATAAATATCTTTAATATCTACCAGTTTATAGTATGATAATGAATTGAGATAAGCTATTTATTCCTTAATTATTTTATTTTCAAAAATAATTTCAAATAAACACTCTTAATCTCTTTATTTAAACTAATTTTTTCAACTTATTTATCAAAATATTTACCTGAGTTTTTAAATGTTCCAGATCAGAATCATTAACAATATGAAAGTCTGCCAACTCAACCAGCTTTTCCTGAGCCCACTGACTTTGAAGTCTTTTTCTTATTTCTTCTTCCGTAGAACTATCTCGGGCTAAAATCCTTTGTATTCTTTCCTCTTCCGGAGCTGTTACCACAATAGTATAATCACAGGCTTTATAAGAACCACTTTCAAATAGAATGGCTGCTTCTTTAATGCAAAAATCGGTTTTTTGCCTAGATATCCAAACTTCAAAATCGTATTTTACAGCCAAATGAACTAAGGCATTTTGTTTTTTCAGCAGTTCTTTATCTGAGAATATTTTTTCAGCAATGTATTTTTTATTCAATTGGTTTCTGGTGTAAGCTTCTTCTCCCAATAACCGAATCAATTCTTTCTTCAATTCCGGATCTTCTTCCATCAATTCTTTTGCCCGGATGTCAGCACCATAAACCGGATATCCTCTTTCTTCAAACAATTGGGCTACTTTGGACTTCCCTACTCCCATTCCACCGGTTAAACCTACTATTTTCATATCTGCTACACAATTGAATAAACCATAATGTAGTGAGAAACACTTCCTCCTAACACAAATAAATGCCAGATAAAATGAGAATAGGGTATTTTTTCAATTGCATAAAAAATAGTTCCCAATGTATAAAATGCTCCTCCTAAAGCTAAAAACATCAAAGCTTCGGAAGTCATTAGGTTTACTACACTTTTTATATCAAAGATAACCAGCCAGCCCATTGCTAAATATAAAATCAGAGAAAGTTTATCCACTTTTCCTGTCAAAAATATCTTCATAATCACACCCAAAGTGGCAATTGTCCAAACAATAAAAAACATAGTCCAGCCCGATGTATGCTCCAATGTTATCAGGCAAACCGGTGTATAAGTTCCGGCTATCAGAAGATAAATACTCATATGATCAAAAATGCGTGCCTTCTTCTTTACTTTTTCATTGGCAAAGAAATGATATAAAGTAGATGATGAGTATAATATAATCATGGATAGTCCATACATCCAGATACTTAAAGTACTATAGGAAGTAATATTTCTGTTTTTCAGTAATAAAAATACCAGTCCTACAATTCCCATAATTATTCCCAAAGCATGTGAAACAGTATTTAGTATTTCCTGTTTATCTTTTGTTATCTTAAACATTAGGTTTTTTGCTAAATTATTTACAAAAATACGAAATAAACCATTCTTTATCTAATCTTTGCAAATTTTTAACATCTAATAACCAATTAATAGCTTATTTTGTTAAATTTTAATGAATTTCAATATGTTTTTTTCGGAAAGTTTTATTAACAAACTCAATCCTTAACTATACCAAAGTTAAAATCGAAAAAACAAAAATCTCAAAAAATAGACTTACTTTTGCAAGTGTAGAATTTTTGAACTAAAATTTCAATGGCTAAAGTTAAAATCGGACTGGTTCAATCGAGTTGCTCAGATGATGTTAACAATAACATACAAAAGGCAATTGACGGAATAAAAAAAACTGCTTCTGAAGGAGCACAGATTGTTTGTCTTCAGGAATTATTCACTTCACTTTATTTTTGTGATGTGGAAGATTATGACAACTTTAAACTGGCTGAACCTATTCCCGGACCTACCACTGATCAACTTTCAAAAGTGGCCAAAGAATGTAATGTAGTAATTATAGCTTCATTATTTGAGAAAAGAGCCCAAGGACTGTATCACAATACAACGGCTGTCATTGATGCCGACGGAACTTATCTGGGAAAATACAGGAAAATGCACATTCCTGATGATCCGGCTTTTTATGAAAAATTCTATTTTACTCCCGGAGATTTGGGATATAAAGCATTTCAAACCAAATATGCAAAAATAGGAGTACTGATCTGCTGGGATCAATGGTATCCTGAAGCTGCCAGAATTACAGCACTTATGGGAGCAGAAATATTATTTTACCCAACTGCAATCGGTTGGGCAACTTCTCAGGATGAAGCGACCAACACGGAACAATACAACGCCTGGCAAACCATCCAACGAAGTCATGCCGTTGCCAACGGAGTTCATGTAGTCAGTGTAAACCGTGTAGGATTTGAACAAAACGGAGCAATGAAATTCTGGGGAGGATCTTTTGTTTCCAATCCTTTTGGCTCTGTTCTGCATCAGGCTTCCCATGAAAATGAAGAAGTAAATGTGGTGGAAATAGATACGGAAAAATCTGACAGTTACAGAATTCACTGGCCATTTTTAAGAGACAGAAGAATTGATTCTTACCAGCCTATAACCAATCGATTTATAGATGAAAATTGATTTTTTACTCATTCAGGATAGTCCAAAAGTATTATTAGGTGATAACTTAATCAATTTCATTTTTTTAGGTTGTTTATTATTGCTTATTCTGTCCCGGTTTATTCTGGTTCCTAAAAACGAACCTATTTTCAGATTTAAGATTATTCCTACGGAAAATGAAAACTTCACTCTTTACATTGCCATATGCAGCTTTATTTATACTATCCTCCTCTCCTTAGCTTTATTACCTTTTTTTAAGCTGGTTATTCCTTTTTATGATTCTGAATTACTAAAACTCATCATCTTATTTCTCATATTATTTATCTATCAATTAACTTCTTATACATTAGGAAACGGCTTTTTTCTAATATTAGGAAAAAACAAAGAATATCAGGAAAATTATAAGAACCGATTCATTTTTTTATTTATAAAATTATTTGTTACCATACTACTTTGCCTTATAACATATTATACCGATATTCCAAAGGAATACAGTTCCTATATCATTATCGGAACCCTTAGTATTTTATTAATTTCCGAATGGATTTGGCTAATATTCTTCATTAAAAAGCAAATAAATCTTCTTGGTTATTACGAATTTTTGTACCTTTGCACATTCGAAATCTTACCAGCACTATGTGTTTTAAAATTAGTGTTTTTAGGAGATAAATTATAAATTATTATGAAAGTAAAATCTATACTGATCTCTCAACCCCAACCTGTTGGTGATAGCTCTCCTTACTTCGATATTGAAAAAAAACATAAAATAAAAATTGATTTCTACCCTTTTATTCAGGTACAAGGGGCTGATGCCAAAGATGTAAGATTACAAAAAATTGATTTTTCTCATTTCACAGCTATTATTTTCACCAGCAGAAATGCTATCGATCATTTTTTCCGTTTAGCAGAAGAAATGCGCTTCACAGTTCCTGATTCCATGAAATATGTTTGTCAGTCAGAAGCCATAGCCCTATACCTCCAAAGATATATCGTTTACAGAAAACGAAAAATATATTTCGGGGAGAAAAGCGCCGAAGATATGATCCCACTTTTAAAGAAAAATCCGGATGAAAAATACTTATTACCTACTTCCGATGTGTTGAATCAAGATGTACCGGATGCTTTAGACAAAGCAGGTGTCTCCTGGACACGGGCTGTTTTATTTCGCACAATCAGCAGTGATATTGCTTCTAAAATTAATGATCTGCACGATTATGATACATTAGTTTTCTTTAGCCCGGCAGGAATCAAATCCCTTTTTGACAATTATCCTAACTTTAATCAGGAAAATGTTCATATAGGAATCTTTGGTCATACCACAAAACAAGCTGCCGAAGAATCTGGCCTGAAAGTGGATTTTTTCGCTCCAACCAAAGAAGCACCTTCCATGACAAAAGCTCTGGACGATTTTCTACAATAAAATCCCTGAACAAAAATATTTTACGCTCAAATTATGTATGGAATTTGAGCATTTTTTCTTATCAAAATAGGGGAAAACAACTTTATTAATACTATTTTTGTGCAACAAAACAAAATAGACTATGGCAACATATAAAGATTCCGGAGTAGATAAAGAAGAAGGATACCAAACCGTATCAAAAATAAAAAAAGCCGTATCCGAAACCCATAATTCCAATGTTTTGAACGGAATCGGAAGTTTTGGAGCATTTTATCAACTTTCAGGATATAAAAATCCAGTGTTAGTTTCCGGAACTGACGGTGTGGGAACCAAACTTCGCATTGCTTTAGACTCTAAAATTTACAATACAGTGGGTATCGATTGTTTTGCCATGTGTGCGAATGATATTCTTTGTCATGGAGCTAAACCACTTTTCTTCCTGGATTATCTGGCTTGTGGAAAACTGGATTCTGATATTGCTGCAGAAATTATATTGGGAATAGTGGAAGCCTGTAAAGAAACCGGAACTGCTTTGATTGGTGGTGAAACAGCCGAAATGCCAGGAATGTACAAAATCGGTGATTATGATGTTGCCGGATTCTGTGTGGGAGTGGTAGAAAGAGAAGAAATCATTGATGGTTCTCAAATAAAAGAAGGACAAGCGATTATCGGATTGGCCTCCAGCGGATTTCATTCTAACGGCTTTTCTCTGGTTCGTAAAATATTTCCTGACTTCAATGAAGACTTTGAAGGAAAACTTTTGTATGAAACTTTACTCATTCCTACCCGATTATACCAAAATGATATCTTTAAAATAAGAGAAAAATATCCGGTTTATGGAATTGCTCATATCACCGGAGGCGGATTAATTGAAAATGTTCCCCGCATCATTCCGGATGGACTTTGTGCTGAAATTGAAACTGCAAAAATAAATATTCCTCCTGTAATGAAAGAATTACAAAAAAGAGGAAATATTGAAGACAAGGAAATGTTTGGAACCTTTAATATGGGAGTTGGAATGTGTATCATTGTTGATGAAAATACGGCTCCTGATATTCTGAATCTTATTGAAGGAAGTATGTTATTAGGAAAGATCAAAAAAGAAAACGAAAAAATCGAATTACTATAGTTATGAATTTAGCTGTATTAGTTTCCGGAGGAGGAACCAATTTGCGACGGATCATAGATGCTATTGATTCCGGAGAGTTAAAAAATACAAATATTCAACTGGTTATTGCTGATCGTGATTGTTATGCCATAGAAAGAGCTTTGGATAAGGATTTAACTGTTTTTTTACTGGAAAGAGGAAAAAATCTATCTAAAGAAATTGATGAATTATTGTCCGAAAAAAAAAATATAGATTTGATAGTTCTGGCCGGTTTCCTGTCCATTCTATCAGCAGATTTCTGCACTAAATGGGGAAGAAAAATGATCAATATTCATCCGGCACTATTACCTAAATTCGGAGGAAAAGGAATGTATGGAGCCAAAGTACATCAGGCTGTTTTAGATGCCGGAGAAACAGAATCAGGAGCTACCGTCCATTTTGTAACTCCGGAAGTAGATGAAGGAGAAATCATTGTACAAGGAAAATTTCCGGTTGACAAAGGAGATACCGTTGCCGATTTACAGAAAAAGGTAATGAAAGTAGAGCAAAAAATTTTGATCGAAGCAATTAATATCATTGCTTCCAAACTATAATTTCCTTCTTAAAATGATAAAGTTTCTCAAGCTGTAAAATGTGTCAGATTTAGGCCATTGCACTTGTTTAATTTTATCACCCAACGCTGTCCATTCTTCATTATTCTTTAAAGTTTCAATCATTCGATCCTCTACGTTTATATTAGCATAGTATAACCTAAACCAATACGTATTTTCTTCCAATTTTTCTTCTTTGATCTGTTCTTCAACAATGGAAAACAACTCTTCAGGAATATTGAAATCCCCTTTACAACCAAAATTACCTATATAAACATTCCACAGTTTTCCCTGTATTTCCCATTCTTCAATTCCTATTTCCTCATTTTGTTCCACCTCCCAGAAGGCAGATAAAAGCACATGAAAAGAATTAGTAGAAAAATTCTGAAAAGCATTTTGTGTAGCAGAAAGTTCATCTTTTCCCATTCCGGCAAAACTTTCCCAGATCACCTTGTTTTTATCCAGTAGAACTGAAATATCCAAACGAATGCTGGCTCCATTTTCATATTCCCGGAAATTTTGAGTTGAAGCACTTAACGCCGGCAATTGCTCATTAATTAAAAGCCAGTCCTTATATTCCAAAACATGAAGTTCATGGGTATGCAACATATTGGCTAAAATTTCCTGGGCTGTCATAAAATTAAATGATTTAATTTTCTTCAAAAATAAGGAATTTAGATTTTTAGATACAAGATAAAAGACCATTTTATTTCTAACACCTAATATCTCAGGTCTAAAATCTAACAGCTATCAGCTTTTCCAAACTTAACAAAAACGCAACATTTTCGAAACAATATTGTTACAATTTACTTCTATCATTGCATAAAATATTCATCAAATGAAAAAATTATTTTTATTATTATCAGGGGCTTTATTAACACTGACAGCCTGTAATTCCGATAAGGGAGGAAAAGCGAAACTTTCAGGAGCCGGAGCTACGTTTCCTGCACCTTATTACAATATCGTATTTAAAAACTATGCCAAAGAAACAGGTAATGAAGTAACTTATGGTGCCACTGGAAGTGGAAGCGGCATTCGAAGTTTGAAAGATCGTACAGTTGATTTTGGTGCTACAGATGTTTTCCTTTCTGATGAAGAACTTAAGGAAATGGGAGCCGACGTAATTCATATTCCTACCGCTATGGGAGCTGTGGTTTTGTCTTATAATCTACCGGAAGTTAAAAATCTGAAATTAACAGCAGGACTGATTTCCGAAATTTACAGAGGAAAAATCACCAAATGGAATGATGCTAAACTAAAAGCCATAAATCCGGATTTGAATCTTCCTGATTTAGCCATTACTCCGGTTTATCGTTCAGACGGAAGCGGAACCACCTATGTTTTTACTGATTATATGTCCAAGGCAGATGCAACATGGAACAAGGAAATAGGAAAAGGAAAATCATTGGAATTCCCTGCAGGAATGGCAGCTAAAGGAAATCCGGGAGTTGCCGGAATCGTTGCCAAAACCAACGGTTCTATCGGATATGTGGGGTCTGAATATGCATTAGCTTTAAATATTCCTACTGCTTTATTGCAAAACTCTGCAGGAAAATTTGTGGAACCTACTACAGAAAGTATTTCTGCTGCTGCTAATGTGGAAATTCCCGATGATACCCGGATCATGATTACCAATTCGAATGCTCCGGAAGCTTATCCTATCAGTACTTTTACCTGGATTATTCTATATAAGGAACAAGCCTATAACAAAAGAGATGAAAACACAGCCAAAGCTTTAGTAGCATTACTGAATCACATTATCGGAGAAAATGGACAGAAAGTAGCGGCTCAAACCCATTATGCTCCCCTTTCAGCCAAAGCAGTAGAAAAAACACAAGCTATTATAAAAACTATTACCTATAACAATAAACCGTTGGGAAAATAGCTATTAGCCATTAGCTAATAGCTTTTAGATATGAGATTTTTCTGACTTCTTACATCTAACTTCTAACTTTTCACATTAATCCGTATGAAAGACAAGTTATTTAAAATACTGTTATTTTTAGCTTCATTTCTGATTCTGCTACTTACTGCCGGCATTGTATATGCCTTGGTAAGTCAGAGCATGAGAACTTTTTCGGAAATAGGATTCTTTCACTTTATTATTTCCGATAAGTGGAATCCTAAAACCGAAGAATACGGAGCCTTATCTTTCATTACCGGAACTTTGATGACATCCATTCTGGCATTGGTTTTTTGCATTCTGCTTTCCTTGCCTGTGGCTTTGTTTAACGGAGAATATTTCAGAGGGAAAAAGATTTCTTCTGTGGTAAGTTCTATTGTGGATTTATTGGCAGGAATCCCTTCCATAGTATATGGTTTATGGGGATTCTATGTCGTTTGTCCGGTTTTGGTCGATTTGGGAGTTAGTGATGCCGGATTCGGAATTTTACTGGCTTCTATTGTGTTAGCCATTATGATTATTCCTTATGCCTCTTCCCTGAGTGCCGAATTTATCGGTATGGTACCTAATGAATTAAAAGAAGCAGCGTATAGCTTGGGTGCTACTCGGCTGGAAATGATTACCAGAGTAAGTCTGCCTGCGGCCCGTTCTGGAATTATAACTTCCTATATTCTTGCATTAGGAAGAGCGTTGGGAGAAACGATGGCAGTTACCATGCTGATAGGAAATACAAATAACATTCCGTCAGGGATAACAGATACCGGAAATACTATGGCCAGTATCATTGCCAATCAGTTTGGAGAAGCATCCGGACTGAAATTAAGCTCCCTGACCACGATAGGATTATTGTTATTTCTGATTACGGCGATAATTAATTTTATTGCAAAATACAGTTTAAAAATACTTCATAAAAGCTAGATAATGGTTTCATCAAACATAAAATACAGAGAAACAAAAAGTAAATTATTTTTTTACGGAATCTGCTTTTTCTCATTTCTGGCAATGGTTCCTTTGTTCCTGATATTATGGGAATTAATAAAGAAAGGATACAAACAATTCAATTTGAGTTTATTTACAAAAGTGGCTCCAACCTCTATGGATGCCATGTTGGCCAAAATGAGCGATGAAATTATTCCCGGTGGTATTCTAAACGGAATAACCGGAACTTTACTGATGTTAGGACTTGCTATTATTATTTCTATTCCTGTCGGAATTTTTACAGGAGTGTATCTGGCAGAAAAACAAAACAGCTTTTTTTCCAATTTAATCCGGAATCTCACCGATTTATTGCAGGGAATCCCTTCCATAGTTATCGGGATCATCATTTACATTTGGGTCGTTCGTCCCATGCATTCCTATTCAGCCTTCGCCGGAAGTGTAGCCTTGTCCGTTATGATGCTTCCTATGATTATCCGTTCCACGGAAGAAAGTATTAAAATGTTACCGGTTACACTAAAAGAAGCGGCATTAGCATTGGGAGGATCCTACGTGAATGTTATTTTCAAAGTATTGCTTCCTTCCGCTTTCGGAGGATTATTCACCGGATCGTTACTGGCAATTTCACGGGTAATGGGAGAAACCGCACCTCTTTTGGTTACTGCTTTGGGAGCTTCCATAGTAAACTGGGATATAACTAAACCCACCAGTTCCATTCCGTTACTGATCTGGGAATTTTATAACGATCCCAACCTTTCCGATTTGGTTTGGTCGTCCTCACTCTTATTATTGCTAATTATATTAACTCTCAACCTTACAGCGAAAAGCATATCAAATAAATGGAAAATTCAGTAAATAATCAATATAACCAGCCGATTCTGGAAATGAAGAATGTTTGTGTTTCCTATGTTCCCGGGAAAAATGCCGTGGAAAATATAAATGCCATGGTAAACAAGAACACAATCACTGCAATTATGGGACCTTCCGGATGTGGAAAAAGCACCTTATTGCGGGCAATTAACCGGATGCATGAACTCTATCCGAATATAAAAACCACAGGAGAAATTCTACTGAAAGGAGAAAATATTTTTGATATGAATCCGATGAAAGTTCGTAGGATGGCGGGAATGGTTTTCCAAAGGCCAAATCCGTTTCCTACCATGAGCATATTCGAAAATGTAATTGCAGGATATAGTTTGAATGGAATTGGGTTAAAGAAATCGGAAAAAGAGGAAATCGTAGAAAAAAGTTTAAAAAATGTGGCTTTATGGGATGAAGTAAAAGATTCCATGAACGAACGGGGAACTTTCCTTTCCGGAGGACAACAACAACGATTATGCATTGCTCGCGCATTGGCTTTGAAACCGGAAGTTTTGTTAATGGACGAACCTACTTCCGCTTTAGATCCTATTTCAACCAACCGGATTGAGGAACTGATACTGGAACTGAAAAAGGATTACACCATATTGGTAGTTACGCATAATATGTCTCAGGCGGCACGGATCTCGGATAATTCTATGTTTATGTATTTGGGTGAATTAGTGGAATACGATTCCACCCGGCAGATGTTCACCAAACCTAAACACAAACGCACAGAAGACTATTTAACCGGAGTATTCAGTTAATCAAAAATCAAAAACTGTAAATCGAAAATCATAAATCGTAAATAACATTATGTCAATCAAAATAAAAATAAAACAACTGGAGATTTTACTCAACGATTTTGAACTGATTTCCAAAACGGTTCTCACTCAACTTCAGCTTACCACCAAGTTACTGGAAGACAATTCCATAACCGAATTATACGAAGAAGTCAATGAAAATGAAATTATTATTGACCGGTTGGAAATGAAAATACGTGAAGAAGTAGTGTTCACCATATTTACCTTTAATCCGCTGGCAGCCGATCTCAGAAGAATTATTGCTTATCAGGATATTACCACTAATCTGGAACGAGTTGGAGATATTTTGCTCAATATAGTCAACTTTTTAAAAGAATCCGGACTTGTTGATTCCCAAGTTCATGAATTTAAAAAAGACTTGAGTAAAATGATGGGAATGGTTCAGGAAATGATTCGGAATTCATTAATTTCATTTTCAACGCAAGATAATGCATTAGCTTATCAGATTATTAAAGAAGATAAAAAAGTAAATCAACTTTTTCATAAAATTAATGGTAACTTGCAGGAAGCATATACTTCTAAAAACCTGACCAGAGAGGATATAGAGAACATACTCAACATTAATGCTATAAACCAGAATCTGGAACGGGTGGGTGACAGCGCTACCAATATTGCGGAAGCAGCGGTTTACCTGACGGAAGGAAGGGATATCAGACATAAAATCAAATAGATAAGAATCATGGATAAACCTTATAACATATTAATAGTTGAAGACGAATCCGATATCCGGGAAATACTTCAGTTTAATCTGGAAAGTGAAGGATTTACAGTAGAATCGGCAGAATCGGCAGAAGAAGCTATGGAAAAGCTTCGGCCGGAACATGAGCTTATTTTATTAGATGTTATGATGGCGGGAATATCCGGATATAAAATGGCAGAAAAACTAAGGAAATCCGGAAATGAAATTCCCATCATTTTCCTCACGGCCAAAAATACGGAACATGATATGCTTACCGGATTTTCTCTGGGAGGAGATGATTATATGACCAAACCTTTTTCAGTGAAAGAAGTGGTTGCCCGCATAAAAAGTGTATTGAAAAGAGCAGAAAAAAGTCAAAAAAATGAAGTTAATTCCAATCCTATATTGAAAATAGATCAGCTTGTTATTAATCAGGAAACCAAGCAAATATTGATTGATGAAAAGAATGTGGAATTAACCAGAACCGAATTTGAAATTTTGCTTTTCCTGATAAAAAATGAAAATAAAATATTTTCCCGCTCCGATATTTTAAGTAAAGTCTGGAGAAACGATGAATTTGTTCTGGAACGAACGGTCGATGTCCACATCGCACGGCTGAGAAAGAAAATAGGAGAATACGGAAAATTGATTGTCAATAAAACCGGATACGGATACAGCTTTTCCTATAAATGATTCAGTATTACTTTAATTTGTATTTTCAATGAAATTATCTTACAAACAACATATATTTTTCTATTTTTTTGTCTTGTTCGCCATTTTTACTGTAGTAATGGTTGTTATAGAACAGAAAAAAGAAAAAGCCTATAAAACAGAAGCGATAGAATCGGCATTGGAAAATGATGTTGACATGATTCGTTCCTATATGGTTCATGAACATTTAATGACAGGAAATTCTTCCGAATTGGGTAAACTGAATCAGTTATTGCCTGCCTCAATCCGAGTAACCATCATAGACAAAACAGGAAAAGTAGTATATGATAATGATGTAAGTAAAATACAAAGTCTGGAAAATCATTTAAAGAGACCGGAAATACAAAAAGCAAACTATTTTGGAAAAGGTTCCAACATCCGAAAATCAGCTTCCACACACGAAGAATATATGTATTTTGCCAAATCCTATCCCGATTATTTTGTTCGGGTAGCTTTACCTTACAATGTAAAAACGGAAAAATTTTTCAAGGCAGATAATGTGTTTCTTTATATGGCATTGGGAATGTTTATCATTATATTGATTCTCCTGAGCCTTGTTTCCAATCGTTTTAATAAATCCATCATTCAGTTGAAAAATTATGTGATAGACGTGAAAAACGGAAAAAATCTTCCGAAAGATATAAGTTTTCCTGATGATGATTTAGGAGAAATCGGGGCGCAGTTGGTTACCATTTTCGAACAAAAAGAAAAAAGCAAACAGGAAGTAGAACAGGAACGGGAAAAACTGATTTTACATTTCCAGTATGTAGAAGAAGGGGTTTGTATTTTTAATCCGAATTTCAAAAATATTTATTCCAATTCTCAGTTTATCCAATACCTTAATTTCATTATGGACACTCCTATTCTGGATGTGAGCACCATCTTTGAACATGAATTATTCAGTCCTGTAAAGAATTTCATCTTAGACAGCAAGAATAAAGAAAACCATTTTTCAGCACAACTCAATAAAGACAAAAAAATATTTTCTCTTCAGGCAGTCAAATTCGAAGACTTGAGCTTTGAGATCACTCTTAAAGATATTACGAAGTTGGAACGGACCCGTTTAATCAAACAGGAAATGTCCAATAATATTACCCATGAACTGAGAACTCCGGTAGCGAGTATCCGGGCGTATCTGGAAACTCTGGATGAACAGGATTTACCTTCGGAAACGCAAAAACAATTCATAAATAAAGCCTATTTACAATCTGTCCGGTTATCGAATCTTATTGAAGATATCAGCCTGATAAGTAAAATAGAAGAAGCCGGAAACCAGTTTAAAAAAGAACCGGTAAACCTTTCCCAGTTGATTGACGAAGTGAGAATAAACCTGATGGACAAATTGTTGAAGAACAGAATCACACTGAAAGTTTCTGTAGATGAGAATTTAAAAATCAACGGAAATTATACATTACTTTTTTCTGTATTTCAGAATCTTATGGAAAATAGTATTAATTATGGTGGAGAAGATATTGAGATTAATATCAGTAATTACATGGAAGATTCCGGATTTTTATATTTTTCTTTCTATGATACCGGAGAAGGAGTGGAAGAAAAATACCTCAACCGTTTGTTTGAGCGATTTTACCGCGTAACCGAAGGACGAACACGAAACAGCGGAGGAACCGGATTAGGACTGGCTATTGTAAAAAATTCAATCCTGATGCATGGCGGAGATATACAAGTGAAAAAACATATTTTAGGTGGATTGGAATTTTTGTTTACATTGAAAAAACAATAGATAAGTTAGAATTTAGAAAAGAGAAGTTAGAAGTTGAAAAATAATCTTATATCTTACTTCTTACAATCTTATATCTAAATTCTAACATTAAATTTACTACATTATTTTATCAAAAAAAACAGGTTAAAATTTTAACCTTTTAATTGAAAAAATTATTTACATCATGAAGTTCCAGATTAAAAGCTTCGGCAACTCCTTTATATACTACTTTTCCATTAATAATATTCAATCCTTTCTTTAATTCTTCTTTTTCTGAACAAGCCTTTTTCCATCCTTTATCTGCTACCTGTAAAATATAAGGTAAAGTACAATTAGTCAATGCCAGAGTTGAGGTATAAGGAACCGCTCCCGGCATATTGGCAACACAATAATGAAGTACATCATCAATAATAAAAGTAGGGTCGTTATGAGTAGTCGGTTTGCAAGTTTCCACACAACCTCCCTGATCTACCGCAACATCAACGATCACAGTTCCCGGCCTCATATCTTTCAGCATTTCCCTTGTGATCAATTTCGGAGCTTTGGCTCCCGGAATTAAAACTGCCCCAATAATAAGGTCATGGGTTTTGATGAGATTTTTAATCGTATACCGGCTGGAATATTCCGTAATGACATGAGGAGGTAAAATATCACTAGCATAGCGGAGTTTGTGCATATCAATATCCAGAATCGTTACCTGTGCTCCCAGTCCCGATGCCATTTTTGCTGCCTGAATACCTACAATTCCGGCACCCAGAATCAATACTTTTCCCGGAGGAACGCCCGGAACACCACCCAATAATATTCCTCTTCCTTTTACCGGTTTTTCCAGATATTTAGCTCCCTGTTGAACAGCCATTCTTCCGGCTACTTCCGACATAGGAATAAGAAGCGGTAGGCTTTTATCGGGTAATTCTACTGTTTCATAAGCCAAACAAACCGCCTGACTTTTAATCATGGCAAGGGTAAGTTCTTCACCGGAAGCAAAATGGAAATAGGTGAAGATAATCTGATCTTTTTTTGCCAAAGTAAGTTCCCTTTCAATAGGTTCCTTCACTTTAAGAATCATTTCCGCTTCATTCCATATTTTTTCTACATCTTCTACAATTTCAGCTCCGGCATTATTGTATTCTTCATTCGAAATACCGCTTCCGGTTCCTGCATTTTTTTCAATTAATACTTTATGCCCACGATGGGTTAATTCAAAAACTCCGGCAGCAGTAAGTGCTACCCGGCTTTCATTATTTTTGATTTCTTTAGGTACTCCTATAATCATTTTTTTGGTTAATTAATTTTATAACAATGTGACAAATGTAAAAAAATTGATTTATCAGAAATCAGAAAATAATATCTTTTTTAATTCAGATTAAGTTGAAGTTTTAAATAACAGTATAATTGAGTGATTGAATAACGGAATAACAGTAAGTTGGAAGTAAGAAAAAAGTCTTGTGTCTTTATTCTAATATCTAAAATCTAACTTCTAACTTTTTCTAATTATCTGCTATTTTCTCTTTCAGAGCCTGTATTTCATCACGTATTTTAGCAGCGGTTATGAAGTCTAAGTTTTTAGCAGCCTTTTCCATTTCTTTTTGTTTTTTGGAAATCAACTTTTCCAGATCAGCAGTTTGATAACCGGAAACGGATTCCGCCACTTTTCTGAGTTCTTCGTCTTTAGGAATATACGATTCTATTACCGTTTCTTGATTTCCAATACTGATAGTAGTAATTTTTTTGTTCAGAGGTTTTGGAGTGATATGATGGTCTACGTTATATTGGTTCTGAATTTCTCTTCTCCGGGCGGTTTCATCAATCGTTTTTCTCATGCTGTCCGTAATTTTATCTGCATACATAATCACTTTTCCACGAATATTCCTCGCTGCCCGTCCAGCTGTTTGAGTTAAGGAACGGTGAGAACGTAAAAACCCCTCTTTATCCGCATCCAGAATTGCCACTAACGATACTTCCGGTAAATCCAGTCCTTCCCGTAACAGATTGACTCCCACCAGTACATCAAATTTTCCGATCCGTAAATCCTGCATGATTTCCACTCGTTCCAAGGTATCAACATCCGAATGAATATACCGGGTACGAATTCCGAATTTAGTTAAATATTTAGTGAGTTCTTCCGCCATTCGTTTGGTTAAGGTAGTAACCAGAATCCGTTCATCTTCTTCCACTCGTTGTTGTATTTCCGCCATAAGATCATCCATCTGATTTAAAGATGGTCTCACTTCAATTTCAGGATCAAGTAATCCGGTTGGGCGGATGATTTGTTCAACATACACTCCTTCACATTTTGCAAATTCGTAATCTGCCGGAGTAGCACTGACATAGATTACCTGATTTTGCATCATTTCGAATTCTTCAAATTTCAACGGCCGGTTATCCATAGCAGCAGGCAACCGGAAACCATATTCCACCAAAGTTTCCTTCCGGCTTCGGTCTCCGCCATACATGGCATGAACCTGAGGAAGAGTAACGTGGCTTTCATCAATTACCATCAAATAATCTTTAGGAAAATAATCTAGTAAACAGAAAGGACGCGATCCGGAAGCTCTTCCGTCCAGATACCGGGAATAATTTTCAATTCCGGAACAATATCCCAATTCTTTAATCATTTCCAGATCAAATTCTGTACGTTCTTTCAAACGGTGAGCTTCCAGACCTTTTCCTATTTCCTGGTAATATTCGACTTGTTTTCCTAAATCTATCTGGATATTTCGTATTGCCTGATTGAGTGTTTCCGGAGAAGTAACAAATATATTAGCCGGATAGATGTTCACACTTTCTATAGAATCAATAACATTATTGGTAATATAATCCACATTTTCAATCCGGTCAATTTCATTTCCAAAAAACTGAACCCGGACTCCGGTATCGGAATAAGCGGGAAAAATATCTACCACGTCTCCTTTTACCCGGAAATTTCCTCTTGCAAAGTTCATTTCAGAACGCGAATATAAAGCGTTTACCAGTGATTGTAATAATTTGGTTTTGGTGATTTGCTGTCCGATTTCCAGAGAGACTAGGTTATTTTTGAATTCCTGTGGATTTCCGATACCGTATAAACAGGAAACGGAGGAAACCACTAAAATATCTCTTCGTCCGGAAAGTAAGGAAGAGGTAGTACTTAACCGTAATTTTTCCAGATTTTCATTGATGGATAAATCTTTTTCTATATAAGTGTTAGTGGTAGGCATAAAAGCCTCCGGCTGATAATAGTCGTAATAGGAAACAAAGTATTCTACGGCATTGTTGGGAAAGAATTCCTTGAATTCCATATATAACTGGGCAGCCAGTGTTTTGTTGTGTGCCAGAATAATGGTGGGCCGCTGAATGCTTTCAACTACATTGGCTATGGTAAAGGTTTTTCCGGAACCGGTAACACCAAGCAGTGTTTGATATTTTTCATGGTTCAGAATACCTTTGGAAAGTGATTTAATAGCCTGAGGCTGATCTCCTGTAGGCTGAAATGAAGAAACTACCTGAAATTTCATATTTCAAATTTACGAATTAAATTGTATGAAAGTTGTGAACTGTTTTTTACGGATGATTCCTTTTGGTTAATTCATCCCGTAATTTTGCTGCGGTTTCGTAATCTTCACTTTCAAGGGCTTTGGAAATCAAGTCATTGATTTCAGATTCCGAAAGATGAGAAAAAGAATCTTCAATATCGTCCAATTTCAATTGATTTTCAATATTATCAATCGTTTTTTCAATGGAAGAATCTTCTAGGCTGTCCTCTCTCATTTCCATATAAACTCCGGCTTTTTCCATTATTTCCTTAGTGGTGTAAATAGGCGCTTCAAAACGGATTGCCAAAGCAATGGCATCGGAAGTGCGGGAATCTATTTCATGTTCTTCTTCTGTTTCCGTATTCTGGAATAAAATATTGGAATAAAAAACTCCGTCTACCAGTTTATAAATGAAAATGGTTTTTACTACAATGTGAAAGGTTTTGGCAAAGGTGGCAAATAGATCATGAGTAATAGGACGTGGTGGAGTGATGTCTTTTTCCAGTGCCAATGCAATAGATTGTGCTTCTACACTTCCAATAATTACAGGGATTTTCCTTTTTCCAAAATCTTCTTCCAGTATCAGGGCATAGGCTCCGGTTTGGGTCTGACTGTAAGAAATTCCCCGAATATTTAGTCTAATTAAATCCATAAAATTACAATCTCTGTCAACGTGGCTAAACTAACGTGCAATTTACAATTTTTTTAGATTATTTCTATATATAATCCTTAATTAAAGGGTAAATATTCTCCCAATATTAGTCAAAAATAGCGTAGATTCATTTTTTATGAATGAATTATTTATTCTCTAATTATTACTTAAATTCTTTATTTCCAAGTTTATATTGGTTCCGAAAAATTTCTTTGCCAGTTTTGCAAAAGTAGGAGTAAGATCGGAAACATAAAACTCATACGTAGGTTTAGAGTTAAAAGACAACAATCGTTTCTTTTCCAGATCTTGTTTGATATAGTTGGCAACAATTAAAGGAGAATCGATTACCTGAATTTTATTCTGGTAAAAATGTTTTACTTCATTCACAATAATAGGATAATGGGTACAACCCAGAATCAGCGAATCAATATGTTGTAATTTTTTATGGTTAAGATAAGTTTTAAGTACAATATAGGATATAGGATGATTGTTGAAACCTTCTTCAATAACCGGAACTAAAAGTGAAGTGGCTAATTCCTGAACTTCAATATGTTTGTTCAGTTTTCGTATGCTTTTTCGATAAATATGGGAAGCAATGGTTGACTTGGTTGCAATTACTCCTACATTCTGGTTAAAAGTAAAAGCTACTTTTTCCGCTACCGGGGAAATTACATCGTACACCGGAACTTCTTTTTCTTTAGCCAAAGCTTTTACTTCATTTAAAGCATTGGACGTTGCTGTGTTACAGGCAATAACAATAGCTTTACAATTTTTTTCCAATAAAAAACGGGTAATCTGTTCGGAATATTCAATAATTACTTCTTTGGATTTATCTCCATAAGGAAGATGTTTGGAATCTCCAAAGTAGATAAGACTTTCATTGGGTAATAATTTTTTTATTTCTTTAGCGGTAGTCAATCCGCCCATTCCGGAATCAAAAATACCTATAGGTTGATTTTCTTTCATTAGAATAAAAATACAAGTGCAAAAATAAGTGTTTCTGGTTAATTAATCAACGAAAAAGAATTGAGAGATAATTCCGTCAGTCTGAAATAAATATTCAGGATTAATGGTGAGAATATCGTTTTTGATTTCGACTTTATTTTCCATTTCCAATAATTTTAATTCTTTATGAAAATGAGTGATATAGGGAAGTGTAAATTCTTTTTCCAGTTCGGAAATATTAATTCCCCACTGAGTTCTCAATCCCAGCATAATTTTTTCATTGAATCGCTCCTTTTCTGTCAAGATTTCTTCTTCTAATGGTAAACAATTATTTTCCAATGCTTTATTGTATTTGATGTTATTGGAAATATTCCAGAATCGTTTATCTTTTCCATTAAAAGAATGCGCAGAAGGTCCGATACCTATATAAGGTTTATTTTTCCAGTAAGAAATGTTGTGTTCGGAAAAAAATCCTTCTTTTCCAAAATTGGAAAATTCGTATTGAATAAAATTATTTTCCGTTAAAATTTTCCGGAGAATTTCAAAATGCCGTAGTTGTTTTTCTTCATCAACAGGTGGAATCTTCTTTTGCCTGACTTGTACTTCAAAAGTGGTTTTGGGTTCTACCGTCAAAGCATAGGAAGAAATATGCGGAATGTTTAATGCAACCGCTTTTTCCAGATTGGAAATCCACATTTCATCGGTAGTGGTTTGCCCGCCATAGATCAGGTCAATAGTTATATTTTCAAAACCTGTATCTTGTGCTTTTTTAATGCAATTTTCCGCCTGTTTTAAATTATGAATCCGGTTCATAAATTTCAGGTCTTCCTCAAAAAAAGACTGAATACCTATACTTAGGCGATTTACCGGAGTTTGTTCCTTGAGGAATTTGAGATATTCGCCTGTTAAATCATCCGGATTTGCTTCCAAAGTGATTTCAGAAGTTTGGGATATATCAAAATTTTCATGGATGATTTGGAATAAAAAATCCAGTTCATCAAAAGACAAAATAGAAGGAGTTCCTCCTCCGAAATAAAGTGTTTTTATAGGTTTGCCTGCTTCTTCCTTCCTGATTTCCAGTTCTTTTCCGATAGAGTGTATCAATCGGGATTTATATTCCAGTTGAGTGGAAAAATGAAAATTGCAGTAATTACATTTTTTCAGACAAAAGGGAATATGAATATAAAGTCCGGACATGAATAAATTTTTGTTATTAAAAAATAATTAAAAATTCCTACAAAAATACAATAAGATTCCCATAGTGTTGTTTTTTCATCAGGGTTTACGATTATAGAATTGAAATAAAATAATTTAACTCAAATTCGCATAGAAAAAATTTATATAATTTTTTCTATTCCAGATTAATTTGGCTAGAATTTTGCTGATAAATATCATATAATTATTAATTAACTTAAAAAACTTATGGGCGATTATAAGCTAATAGATAACACTGAAAAACGTCAATATGAATTTCATATTGAAAAATTCACTCCTAAAATAGAATACATAAGAGTTAAAGATGAAATATATCTGACTCATACAGAAGTTCCGGCAGAACTGGAAAGAAAAGGCATAGCATCGGATTTAGTAGAAAAAGTTCTAATGGATATAGAAAATAAAGGACTGAGATTAGTTCCTTTATGTCCTTTCGTTGCAGGATATATAAGCAGACATCCTGGTTGGAAACGATTGGTAATAATGAGGTATTAATATCTAAACTTTATTATAATGAATAGAAAAACAGAGTATTCCAATGGTGAAATAACCATTATTTGGGAGCCCAAACTATGTCAGCACATGGGAATTTGTGTAAAAACATTACCCCAAGTGTACAATCCAAAGGAAAAGCCCTGGATTAAAATTGAAAATGCAACTACAGAAGAACTGATTTCTCAGATAAAAAAATGCCCCTCAGGAGCTTTGAGCTATAAAATGGATTCTCAGAAAAAATAGAAATTGGTTGAGCTAAAGTAAAAACTGTCAAAAAAGAACACATTATACATTTATACATAATTTCATTTAATTTTGGAGCGACTTCTTAATTTATTAAGGAGTCGTTTTTAGTTTTAAAATCCCTTTTTTCTAATAAGAGTTTTAAATTCATCCAGATTATTTCCAAAAGCTGATTTAGGAATAAAGTTCATTACTTTTTGTACTTGCTGAATAAAAAACCAGTTTTTATTTTCTTGTATTTTTTTAATGTTTTCCCACGGAATTTCAACAGTAAAGGTTTCTCCTGTTAATTTCATTTGCTTTTCTGTAAATTCATACGTGATTTTTTCAGTAAGTTCTGGATTTGAATAAATTTGTTTTTTCATGGCCCGGTAGAAAATAAACGGATTGACTACCAGCAAAAACAAGGCAAGCAATAAATAATAAATAGGAGTGGAAGTTGTTCCTTCTATATTCCAGCCCAAAAAAAAGCAGAAGAGTAAAATTATTCCAAGAATTCCAAAAAAAATAAAAACAGGTCTTTTAAAAAATATTCCCATCATTAAATTAAGATATTCCTTGGCAAATAATTGAGTTTGAATTTTCATTTTTGTTGTAAAGATAAAAAAGACCGGAAATATTTTTGCTCCTATAAATTAATATATCTTAAAAAATAATTATTTTATTCTTTGAAAGTAGCGTCTTATCTCATCAATTAGAAATTTGGATAATCCTAAAATGAAAATTAATTAATTATTTAAATTGTGAGAACAAAAAATACTTACCTTCGTTCATTATAATTTTTTAAAATTTATACAAATGAACATTTCAGACTTGCTTACTTCTGATATAGGCAAACAGATTATCAGCGGAATCAGTGAAAAAACCAATGTTTCCTCTAATGAAACAACATCTGTAGTTGTAGCGGCGGTTCCTGCTTTATTGGGAGCATTACAAAACAATGCATCTACTTCAGAAGGTGCAGCCGGTATTTTAGGCGCTCTTACATCAAAACATGATGGAAGTATTTTGGATAACCTTTCAGGATTTTTGGGAGGAGGAGGTGATACTTCCGATGGAAGTGGTATTTTAGGACATATTTTAGGAGATAAACAACAGGCATTAGAGAACGGAATCAGCGCAAAAACAGGAGTTTCTGCCGGTAATGTAGCTAAGATACTTATGATGCTGGCCCCTATTGTTATGGGATATTTAGGAAAACAAAGCCAAAATTCCAATATAACAAATGGAAACGATTTATCAGGCCTACTTAGCGGAATGTTAGGAGGAAATTCTGGAGGGAGTATTCTCAGCAGCCTTTTAGACCAGAATGGAGATGGAAAATTAGGATTGGAAGATTTAGTAGGATTAGTATCCGGAGGTAAAAAAGAAGGAGGAGGATTAGGAGATTTGCTAGGAAAATTTTTAGGAAAATAATATACTAATACATGATTAAACAGAGTCAGCTTTTAACTGACTCTGTTTTTTTATTTAGAAGATCCGTTGTTAATAATAATTTTCATTCCTGCCCTATCAAGAAGCTATCTTGTCATTCCATTATTCCATTTATATTTGTCAAAAATTAAGTTTATGAAAAATATCTTTCTTCTTTTTATAATTTCCCTGAGTTCATCAATCAATGCGCAAAATAGTAACTCCATCATAACTAAAAGTAAAGTCCGAACCGTAATCAATACTCTTGCTTCTAACGATATGGAAGGTCGGCAGGTTTTTACTCCCGGAATCGACAAAGCTGCTGCTTATATAGCATCAGAATATAAAAAAATCAGATTAACTCCTTACTCCAATTCCATATCATCTCCCGATTCCCTTACTTATTACCAGAAATTTTATTATAAAAATGACAAAAGAAAAGAATTATCCAATGTAGTAGGAATTATTGAAGGAAAATCCAAAAAAGATGAATACGTAGTTTTTTCCGCTCATTATGACCATCTGGGAATTGATCCTTCCAATAAAAAAGATTCCATTTACAACGGTGCTAATGATGATGCTTCGGGTGTTACTGCTGTTATTCTATTGGCAGAATATTACAAAAAGCTGAATAATAACGAACGTACCCTGATATTTGTGACTTTTACCGGAGAAGAAGGCGGCGGCTGGGGTTCAAGATACTTCTCCCAACAAATAAATCCGGAGAAAGTCATAGCTATGTTCAACATAGAAATGATAGGAACAGAAAGCAATTGGGGGAAAAATTCTGCTTATATTACTGGATATGAAAAATCGGATTTTGGAAAAATCCTTCAGAAAAACCTCAATAAATCAAAATTCCAATTTTATCCAGATCCTTATACAAGGGAGAACTTGTTTTACCGTTCTGATAATGCAACCTTAGCCTATCTGGGCGTTCCGGCACACACCATCAGTACTTCCAAAATGAATAGTGAACCACATTATCATCAGGCAGATGATGAAGTTAGCACGCTGGATTTGGCCAACATGACGGAAATAATCAAGTCCATTGCTCTGAGTGCCACTTCTATCATTAAAGGAAAAGACACACCTTCCCGTGTTGCTTTGGCTAATTAATTTTCCCATCCATTAAATTTGATACTATGAAAAGCCTATTTTTCTTTCTTCTGATTTCTATATTTTCCTTCTCCCATGCTCAATCTGAAAAGGATGAAAATATAAAATTCATTCGAAAACAAGTAGAAACCATCAACACAGAAAAAAACTACAAAGTAGTTGAAAAAGAAGCAGAAAATACAGTTCTGAACGGATATTTAAAAAATAAAGAATTGAAAAAACTCATTGCTTATGCTGATGTTGCCAATGGTATTTATTCCACTGAATACTATTATTACAACAATAAACCGATTTTTGTTTTTATATATCAGAAAACCTTTGAGTATGACGAGAAAAAAGGAACCATCAATACATCAAAAATAAACTACATCTACGAAACCCGGATCTATATAAAAGATGATAAAGTCATAGAAATCAAATATAAAGGTGGAAATGAAGACGAATCCGATTATTCTTACGAAATTGAAAATGCCTATGATTTCGCAAAACAGTTTAAACTCTAAAAAAAGAAATTTAATCTATTAACTATCATTCCGACAAAGAAGGAATCTCATAAAACTAAAAGCCAACAAGCTAATAGCTATCAAGGTTTCTTCATATAACGCCCGACCAGAAAAAGCATACTCAGCCAGGTTAGTATAAACACAATCCAAACAATAGCAATATATCCGTGGAAAAAACTACTGAAATACGTTCCCAGAAGAATTCCCATACACAAAAGGCAAATTTTAAAAATAGCAAAATCCATCGCAGTAAAACGATGAGCTGCATCCATCAAACGAGTAAATAAAATTTTCATAACCTATCTGTTTACAAATAACTTACCTCAAAAAATAGTCCAAAACATATTTTGCAAAAAGTAAAATGTAAGAAGTAAAAAGATAGTAGATTTTAGACATGAGACAAAAGACTTTTTATTTCTAACTTCTAAATTCTCACTTCTAACTTCTTATACTTAAAATCCGTATATTTGCAGGTAATTTTTTTAAACCCTAGAATAAAATCTATCATGCAATATAACTTTCAGGAAATCGAAAAAAAATGGCAGGAAAAATGGGAAGAACAACAGACTTTTGCCGCCTCCGATGAAACTTCCAAACCCAAATACTATGTATTGGACATGTTTCCTTATCCTTCCGGAGCCGGACTGCACGTAGGTCATCCGCTTGGTTATATCGCATCCGATATTTATTCCAGATTCAAACGCCATCAGGGATTTAATGTTTTACACCCGATGGGATATGACAGTTTCGGACTTCCCGCCGAACAGTATGCTATTCAGACCGGGCAACATCCTGCCGTTACCACTGAAGTAAACATCAGTGGAGGAACAGACAACAAAGGAAATCAGATTGCCGGATATGATAATCAATTGAAAAAACTTGGTTTTTCCTACGACTGGAAACGGGCAGTAAGAACCTCAAATCCTGATTATTACAAATGGACTCAATGGATTTTCATCCAGTTATTCAATTCCTACTACTGTAACAAATGCAAAGAAGCCCGTCCGATTGAGGAATTGAAAGAAGTCTTTTCCAGACAAGGAAATGCTGATTTGAAAGCATTCACTACCCAAAAGGAAATTTTCACCGCACAGGAATGGAAAAACTTTTCCGGAGAAAAACAACAGGAAATACTATTAAACTACCGATTGGCTTACCGGGCAGAAACCACTGTAAACTGGTGTCCTGCCTTGGGAACCGTATTAGCCAATGATGAAATTGTGAACGGAGTTTCTGAACGTGGTGGATATCCTGTGTATCAGAAAAAAATGATGCAATGGTCTATGCGTATTACCGCTTATGCTGAAAGATTACTAATAGGATTAGATACTGTCAACTGGAGTGAAGCCATCAAAGAAAGTCAACGCAACTGGATCGGGAAATCTCAAGGAGCGGAAGTGGAATTCTCCATCCTATCCTTCCCCAAAGGGGAAGAGAAAGATTACGGATATACGACAGGCGGAAACAATGTACATCTTTTACTTGAAAAAGCTAAAAAGATGAGAGATAACCCCACCCCTACAGAAAAAATTCTATGGGAACAACTTAAATCCAAAGCACTCGATTACAAATTTAGAAGACAGCATCTGATAGATGACTTTATTGTTGATTTTGTATGTCTTTCTAAAAAATTGGTTATTGAAGTAGATGGAGAAATTCATAACTTACAAGAAGAAGATGACAAAAAAAGAACAGAAATCTTAAATAAAAAAGGATTTAAAGTCATTAGATTTAAGAATGAAGAAGTTATTGGGAATATAAATGGAGTACTAAATACTATAAAAGAAATACTGTCTCAGCAGCCTAATCTTCCCCTTTCCTTCGGAGAGGGGTTAGGGGTGAGGATAAAAGTTTTCACTACCCGCCCTGATACGATTTACGGGGCAACCTTTATGGTGCTGGCACCCGAACATCCGTTGGTAGATGAAATCACTACCGGAGAATACTACGAAGCAGTAAACCAATATAAAAAAGAAGCCACCAAACGTTCCGAAAGAGATCGTATGGCAGATGCCAAAACTGTTTCCGGACAATTTACCGGAGCTTATGCCGTTAATCCGTTCACTCATGAAAATATTCCGGTATACATTGCTGATTATGTATTGATGGGATACGGAACCGGAGCTATTATGGCTGTTCCTGCTCACGATGAACGGGATCACCGTTTTGCCAGACATTTCGAAATTCCTATCATTGAAGTAATTGAAGGTGGTGAAGACGTACAAAAAGAAGCCTTTTCTTCCAAAGACGGAATTTGCATCAATTCAAAGCTTATCAACGGATTATCCGTTCAGGAAGCCCAAACCAAAATTATTGGGGAAATTGAAAAAATGGGTATCGGACACGGAACTATCAACTATCGTTTGAGAGATGCCGTATTTTCCCGTCAACGTTACTGGGGAGAACCTTTTCCGATTTATTATAAAAATAATATCCCTTATCCCCTACCCGAATCTGCTTTACCTTTAATTCTTCCTGAAGTAGAAAAATATCTGCCTACCGAAGACGGAGATCCACCATTAGGACAAGCAAAAACCTGGGCTTGGGATACCGAAAAACAAGAAGTAGTAAGCAATGACTTAATCAACCATACTACCATTTTCCCATTAGAATTGAATACTATGCCGGGCTGGGCCGGGAGTTCCTGGTATTATCTTCGATACACCGATTCTCAGAATCCTAATCGGTTTGCCGATGATAAAAAAGCAAAATACTGGGAAAATGTAGATTTATACATCGGAGGAAGCGAACACGCCACCGGACATTTATTGTATTCCCGTTTTTGGAACAAGTTTCTGAAAGATTACAAGTATGTGAATAGTGAAGAACCTTTCCAAAAACTGATTAATCAAGGAATGATTCAAGGAGTGATTGAAAAAGTTTATAGAAATTTGCACTCCTCTAATATTTTACATAAAGGAACACAACAAATATATATCTATGATAATATTGAAAAACTAGGAGATATCATTTTTGATAAGAATTGTGAAAAAGAACATATTCAAATAACTACTGGAAATTTTGATAAATTTCAAACATTGACTGTTCCCATTGAATTTGTTAAAGATTATAACAACAGTGAGAAAGAAGCTTATTTAGATGAAGAAGGAATAAAAAAATATGTTGAATGGCATAACTTTGAAAATCCTGTATTTGTAACAAAAGATGGTTTCTATAAATTTAGTGAACATAAATTTTATGATTTTGAAGGAAACTCTAAAAATCCAGAATCTTTTAAATTTTATACAGATAGTGAACTAGGTAAAATGTCCAAATCCAAATACAATGTTATTAATCCGGACGATGTTTGTGCAGAATACGGAGCCGATACGTTGCGGATGTACGAAATGTTCTTAGGACCGTTGGAACATGCAAAACCCTGGAATACACAAGGATTGGTTGGAGTACACGGATTTTTGAAAAAATTCTGGAGATTATACCATTCCGGAGAAAATGAAACCTTCTCCATATCCGAAGAAAAAGCCAATAAAGAAGAATTACGAACATTGCATCAGCTAATCAAAAAAGTAACTGAAGATATAGAAAACTTCTCATTCAATACTTCTATAAGTTCCTTTATGATCGCTACCAACGAATTAGCTAAACTGAAATGCAATAAAAGGGAAATTCTGGAACCTTTGACTGTATTAATTTCCCCTTATGCTCCACACATTGCCGAGGAACTTTGGGAAAAGTTGGGGCATACAGAAACCATTGAATACGTACCTTTCCCAACATTCAATGCCTCTTATTTAGTTGCTGATAACTTTGAATATCCAGTAAGTTTCAACGGAAAAGTACGGTTCAAAATAGAAATGCCTGCTTCCGCTACTCCAAAAGAAGTGGAAGAAGCAGTACTGGCACATGAAAAAACCTCAGGTTATCTGGATGGAAAACAACCCAAGAAAATTATTGTAGTTACTAAACGAATTGTGAATATAGTTCTTTAGAGATAAGATATGGAATCGTAAGACATAAGACTATAGATGGAGGAAAAAGAGAATCCGGATCATCTGATATGTACAAAATACATATAGAAAAAGATCATAAAAACATCTAACAATCAACATTATACATACAAATATAGAATTATACTAATTATTAATCGTACCTTTGCAAAACGAAACAATCTGTGTTGGTTCTAACTCTTCGTTTTATCCCTCACTACTTGTTAATTATAAATTTTAAAGATGACTGCCTTTGCAGTTGATAGTACATGATATTTCAAGAATTAAAAATTATGGAGCCGATCTTAAAGGCTCTAAAAGAAAAAGGATACTCAACCCCAACTCCCATTCAACAACAAGCCATACCTGTAGCTTTAGCAAAAAAAGATATTTTAGGAATAGCGCAAACTGGAACAGGAAAAACAGCTGCTTTTTCCATCCCGATTATACAACTACTAAGTCAGGAAAACCGTAGTAAAAACGGGAAACGGGAAATCAAAGCATTAATCCTGACTCCTACCCGTGAATTAGCTATTCAGATAAGTGAATGTTTCACTGATTATGGAAAATATACCCATCTGAGACATGGTGTAATTTTTGGAGGAGTAAAACAAAAAGCCCAAACCGACAAGCTCAATAAAGGGATAGATATATTGATAGCTACTCCAGGACGTTTGCTGGACTTGATGAACCAGGGATTTATTTCCCTTGCTTCTATTCAACATTTTGTGTTGGATGAAGCTGACCGCATGCTGGATATGGGATTCATACATGACATAAAACGTCTGTTACCCAAATTACCTAAGGAAAAACAAACCTTATTCTTTTCAGCAACTATGCCTCCTACCATTGCTTCACTTTCCCGATCTATTTTACAAAATCCAACGAAAGTGGAAGTAGCACCCGTATCTTCAGTTGTAGATACCATCAAACAATCCATTTATTTTGTAGAAAAACAAGAAAAGAAAGATCTTCTTATAAACCTGTTAAAAGAAGATAATTCCCAATCGGTACTGGTATTTTCACGTACAAAGCACGGAGCCGATAAAATTGCACGGATACTTAGTAAAGCAGGCATTGGAAGTGAAGCAATCCATGGAAACAAATCACAAAATGCCAGACAAAGGGCTCTAATCAATTTTAAATCCAATAAAACCCGGGTATTAATTGCAAC
The DNA here is from genome assembly GCA_031552575.1 of Apibacter sp. Classification (GTDB taxonomy): domain Bacteria; phylum Bacteroidota; class Bacteroidia; order Flavobacteriales; family Weeksellaceae; genus Apibacter. Next base: position 34,888 of record JAVBMH010000019.1, read on the forward strand.
GGATATTGCTGCACGTGGAATTGATATAGATCAGTTGGAATTAGTGATAAACTACGATTTACCGGATGTACCTGAAACTTATGTTCACCGAATAGGCCGGACAGGAAGAGCTGGAAACAAGGGTACTGCGCTATCTTTCTGTGCTCAGGATGAACGGGCTATGCTCAAAGATATTCAGAAACTAACAGGAAAAATATTGACAGAATCCCCTGTTTTAGCTTAATAGAACAAAATTATTTAAGATCTGATTATTGGATATATGTTTTATATATACCTAAAATAGATTACTGAAAATCAGTTAGATAAATCTAAATTCATTTTATTTTATATAATTTATTTGCATATTTGAAAATTTAAATTATATCTTTGCAAAGATTTAAGGATCATTAGTAAAATTACTTATCAAGAAAGGTGGAGGGAATTGGCCCTGTGAAACCTTAGCAACCCTCTGAAAAGAGTCAGGTGCTGCATCCAACCCTTAAAAAGGGGCAGATAAGTCGAAAAATAGCTTTGAAAAAACACAAAAACAATATAAGCTTCTTTCGACCTCTCGGAAGAAGCTTTTTTAATGGCTTTTTTCGAAACATGGAAAATCTTGAATAAGTTGTTTTGTAGTGATTAATGAATAAAACCATTTATTAATTGTAAAAACAACAGAATCATGAAGTTTGAAACAAAAATCGTACACATTTCAAAACCGGACGAATTAACCGGAGCAATTTCAACGCCCATTTACCAAACTTCTTCCTATGTACAGGAAGCACCGGAAGTACACAAAGGCTTTGCCTATTCCCGAACTGCAAACCCTACCCGGAAAGTAGTGGAACAAGCTGTTGCCGAACTGGAAGGAGGATTTGCAGGATTTGGCTTTTCCTCCGGATTGGCAGCTACCGATTGCGTACTGAAACTTCTCAATCAGGGAGATGAAGTAGTAGCGGTTAACGATGTCTATGGCGGAACTTACCGGATTTTAACCACGGTTTATAACCGGTTCGGCATTACCTCTAAATTTATTGATACTACCGATGTTCGTAATGTAGCAGAGGTTGTTTCCTCCAAAACCCGATTTATCTGGCTGGAAACTCCTACCAATCCCACTTTGAAAATATCGGATATTGCAGAGATTGCCAAAATAGCCAAAAGCGTAGGAGCTTTATTAATTGTGGATAACACTTTCCTATCTCCAGCTTTGCAAAAACCGATAGAACTGGGAGCAGATATTGTGGTACACAGCGGAACTAAATATCTGTCCGGACATGGAGATGTTCTATCTGGATTCATTGTGGTAAATACTCCGGAATTAGCTGAGCAATTAAAATACATTCAGAATACATCCGGTGGAGTATTGTCTCCATTCGATAGCTGGCTCACTTTGCGGGGAATTCAGACTTTATCCTTACGACTGGAAAAACATTCCCAGAATGCACAGAAAATTGCAGAATACCTTCTCACTCATCCTAAAGTAGACAAAGTATATTATCCGGGATTAAAAAATCATAAAAACCACGATATTGCTGCCAGGCAACAAAAAGCTTTTGGAGGAATGGTTTCCTTTAGCTTAAAAGAAGATACCATAGAAGCTGCCACTAATTTTCTTACACAAACCCAAATCTTCCTGCTCGCTGAAAATCTGGGAGATGTAAGAAGTTTGGTCAGCCATCCGGCAAGCATGACTCATAAATCCACTCCGGCAGAAATCCGAAAGGAAACCGGAATTCAGGATTCCTTAATCCGTCTTTCTGTAGGAATTGAAGATGCAGATGATTTAATTAAAGACCTGGAACAAGCATTAAATTCAGAAAAACATCAAACAAAAAAAGAAATTATAAAAAACGTACAAAAATAAGATGACAAGAAACAGACTAAAGTTGGGGATTTTCGGTTTCGGATGCGTAGGAACCGGTTTATACAAAGTTTTGGAAGAAGCGGGAAGCGTGGAAGCAAACATAAAGAAAATCTGTATTAAACATGCAGACAAACCCAGACCTATTGACAAAAGATATTTCACTACAGACCGATATGAATTACTCAATGATCCGGAAATCAATGTAATCGTAGAATTGATTGACGATGCGGAAGCTGCTTTTGAAATCGTTTCGGAAGCCATGAAAAACGGAAAAGGTGTAGTGTCGGCCAATAAAAAAATGATTGCCGAACGTTTACCCGAATTACTGGAACTGGAACGGAAATATCAGGTTCCTTTTCTATATGAAGCCTCTGTATGTGCTAGTATTCCGATTCTCCGAAACCTGGAAGAATATTACGATAATGATTTACTGACTTCCGTATCGGGAATATTCAACGGTTCCACCAACTTTATTCTGACAAAAATGATTGATGAAAACATTTCTTATCCTGTAGTTCTGAAAGAAGCACAGGATAAGGGATTTGCTGAATCTGATCCGACACTGGATGTGGAAGGAATCGATCCTAAATATAAACTCTGCATTATTCTATTCCATGCATTCGGATTAATTACCAAACCGGAAGATATTTTCAACTTCGGAATTTCCCGAATCAGCGACTTTGACCTGCAATTTGCCCAGCAAAGGAATTATGCGATCAAACTGATAGCTAAATGCAACAAAAACGGAAATGAAATTACCGGTTTTTGTGCTCCTACTTTCATAGAAAAACATGATCCGTTGGCACACGTTAAATATGAGTATAACGGAGTGGTTCTGGAAAGTGCTTTTTCCGAAAATCAATTGATGATAGGAAAAGGTGCCGGAGATAAACCTACGGGTTCCGCGGTATTGTCTGACATTTCCGCCCTAACTTATGATTATAAGTATGAAAATAAGAAATATATCCATGTAGATAAAAACCTAAAATTGGTTAATCATGGAGAATATAAAGTGTATGTGAGATATCATGATGATTTTCCCGGTTTTGATGATTTTAATTCCATTGAAGAAAAATACAGTAGTCCGAACGGAAATTATTTTATAGGAACCATTAACCTGGAAAACTTGGCAAATTCTTCCTGGATCAAGGATAAAAATATCAACATAATATTTTGTTGTTAAGTTGTTTATGTTATTGAAAAATAGCGGCTTTTTCATAAAAAAGCCGCTATTTGTTTGTATATTTTTTAGATAAAAGATTTTAGATTTTAGACATGAGACAAAAGACTATTTAATTTCTAACTTCTTTTATCATTGGCACATTGTCTCATTAGCAAATTATCTAATATCTATCTTCTTTTAATCAAAAATTTTTGTATAAAAATGACAATAAGGTGTTGTTCCTTTGTGTTCATAATACTGTTGGTGATAATCTTCTGCCTTCCAGAATATATAAGCCGGTTTCAACATAGTGGCAACTTTATATCCTTTAGACTGCAAAATTTCTATATACCGCAAGGCTATATTTTTTTCCCCTTCATCTGAATAAAAGATACAGGAAAGATATTGCGGCCCTATGTCCGGACCTTGTCCATCCATTTGCGTAAAATCATGAGTTTCAAAAAATAATCTTATCAAATCTTCATATGTGGTTTCTTCAAGATTGTATTCTACTTCCGTAGTCTCCAGATGCCCAGTATCTTTCTGGCATACTTGTTCGTAAGAAGGATTATCTATGTGTCCTCCCATAAATCCAACAGCTGTGTGTACTACACCTTTAGCCTTCATAAAATAATATTCGGTTCCCCAGAAACATCCTGATGCAAAGTAAGCTTTTTTAGTACGATTCTCCATATTCTTTTCTATTATAAGTTTTTAATGGTTAATTTATCTAATTTAAATCAATGAGCGATTAAAGGCACAAAAATCCTGCCTTTTATATCTGTTGCCTTTATCTTTTTTATTAAAATATTTCTGCAAAAATTGGTAAGAGATCTGTTTCAATATCGCTTCCATTATAATCTGTGAAAGGAATTCGTAATGACTCTAAAACTGCTTTAAATCGCTTATATCCATCATTAGTTCTCAATTCAACCCATAACACATCTAAACTATCAAGCTGACTTTTATTTGTATTAGATAATTTATCAGCAATAAAGACTTTACTATCTCTTGCAATCACGGCATCTGCACTTTCGGGATTACCTTTCCCCATTAATTTTACCTCACACTTATAATCATTTCCATTGTTACAAAGATAAAAATCAATTTCTCTTTCAAAAGTCGCATCTGAATTTCCAATTACTCTGATGTTATAATTCATATCTGCAACTCTATAAAGTTTACAAAGAGTTTGCATTAAAGGTTTTTCCACACGTTTTCCTGCAGTACTCCACAAACCACCTCTTAATGCTGCACGTTTTACAGCAAGAGTATTGATTACAATAAGGGTTTCACTCACATTTAGGTCAACAGCAACATTTCTTAACTTTATTGTTAAAGTTAATTCAAGTTCATTCTCTGTTTCAACTAAATTCTGGATAGACTGGTAAAGAGTTTCATAATGTTCATTAGCAGCGTTAATTACAATCTGTTTTGTTGCTGTATTATACATATTGCTAATGGTTTTCATATTCAAACCACTATTGATTGCAATCTCTTCTTTAGATAAATTTGAATTTAAAAACTCATTTTTATACCAGTCTGGTGTAACACTTTGATTATTTAATTTAGCATCAACTACTTTTTTGAAAAAGTCAATTGCAAATTGCAAAAACTCTGCATTAATCATCGTTACCACTTCGATGCGATAATCGTCTCCATTCAATAATTTACGAATGATATTCTTTGTAACTTGTTCTGTCAATGTCATTATTTTGTTGTATATTTAAATTCCTCTAAAGTCAAAAATTGAGTTGGATTTTCTTTGAAAAGAATTTCTTTTTTTAAAAAACTTTTCATATACTCGAAATATGTTAGCTCTTGTTCAGTTAAAAAGAATTTACGTCCCAAATTTTTTGCAGTTCTTCCTAATGTTCCACTTCCGGCAAACGGGTCGAAAATCAAATCACCCTTAAATGAATAATATTCAACTACTCTTTTACAAAGTTCCACAGGAAAAACAGCAGAATGAATTTTATCGGATTTAGGGTCTATTCTCCAAATATTTGTTGTTTCAAATCCGTCTGCGACCTTACTCTCTTCAACAGCATTATAATCATATTGACGAATATTCCAATCCAAGAGTTTTTCAGTTTGTTTACGATAAACCATTAAATACTCTGTAACATTATTTGGCTTATATGCTAACGGTTTACGATGCTGTTGAAATCCTCCTATTCTATTTTTCACACTATATTCAGGCTTTTGCCATACGATATCATCAATAAATTCCCAACCCATTTGTACCAAAAAATGATGAACATCAAAGGGAATAGGATATCGTTTACTTGAATGTGAGCGACTTATTCGGGGAACTATTATTGGTGAAGTATTTACTATCAAAAAACGCCCTTCTTTTGTAATTCGATAGGTTTCTAAAAATACTTCTTCTAAAAAGTTCAAATATGCTTCATAACTTGGATAGATTGAGTAATCTCTTGCATTGTAATATGGTGGTGATGTAAATGTAAGATGAACGCTTTCCTCCGGCACAAATTTTAAAACCTCTCGCACATCTCCATTAACAATTACATTTTTGAGAAAATCGTATGTTTCAGCATGAGGTAAAATATTCTCACGGTTTTTCTCTTTGGCAAAATATTCCTTGTAAATCACAGTTCTAACCATTTCATTTTCGTGATTAACAAGTTCTTTTAATGTTTCATCAACAGTCTTATCCCTCTTGAAAACTAACAATCCTCGTATTGCTTGGCAAATGATTTTTGGATCTTTATCTTGTAGTAATTCAATTAGAATTTCTTTGTTTTTAGGATTTCGCATTCGACCAATAGCCGAAACGGCTTCTCTACGAACACTAGTATCATTATCTGTTTGAGATATTTCTTTAAGTTTTAAAATATAATTATCTTGAGTTAACTTTGCAATATTCTTAATAGCAAGTTCTCTCACTTGTGGGAATTTGTTATTAGTGAGTTCAAGTAACCATTGTCCCTCAAACCCTGAAGGTAAATGTCCTAAATTTTTGAGAATAAATGTTAAATTTCCCACATTTTGTATGTTTGATTTAACAAATTCTCTCAATGCTCCATTTCCATTAATCTTTAATTCTCGTATATGTTCTTTTGTTAACATGATTTAACCTTAATTCTATATTTACAAAATTAGTGAAAATAATAAACCTCTATATCTGATTTCCTATCCTTTTAATCCAATATGACCATAATAGACAAATTTCCATAATTTAATTAAAATAAACACTATTTCCTATCCAAAAAACAAAACCTCCTGAAAATTCAGGAGGTTTTTATATAAAGTTTAGCTATAAACTACACTTTGATCTCTACTTCTACTCCACTTGGAAGTTCCAGTTTCATCAATGCATCTACAGTTTTAGATGAGGAACTGTAAATATCCATTAATCTTTTGTGAGAGCTTAATTGAAACTGCTCACGAGATTTTTTATTTACGTGTGGAGAACGTAAAACAGTAAAGATTCTTTTGTGAGTTGGTAACGGAATAGGTCCGTTAACTACTGCACCTGTCGCTTTTACAGTTTTTACGATTTTCTCAGCTGATTTATCAACTAAATTATAATCGTAAGATTTAAGTTTTATTCTTATTTTTTGACTCATTGTTTTTAATATTAAACGGTTGTACCCTTAGCTTTAGCAATTACTTCATCTGCTATATTCTGAGGAGCTGCTTCATAATGATCAAACTCCATAGTAGATGTTGCACGTCCTGAAGATAATGTTCTTAAAGAAGTAACATATCCGAACATTTCTGATAACGGAACGAAAGCTTTGATAACTTTAGCGTTATTTCTATCATCCATTCCTGTTACAGTTGCTCTTCTACGGTTCAAGTCTCCTACAATGTCTCCCATATATTCTTCCGGAGTTAATACCTCCAGTTTCATAATAGGTTCCATAACTACCGGTTTCGCTTTTTTGGCAGCTTCTTTAAATCCTAATTTGGCCGCTAATTCAAACGATAACTGGTCGGAGTCAACCGCGTGGAAAGATCCGTCTTTCAACGCAATCTTCAATCCGTCAATTTCATATCCTGCTAAAGGTCCGTTTTTCATTGCTTCTTTGAAACCTTTTTCTACAGAAGGAATAAATTCTCTTGGAATGTTACCTCCTTTGATTTCATTGATGAATTCCAATCCGGATTTTCCTTCATCGGCAGGTCCGATACTAAATACAATATCCGCAAATTTACCTCGACCACCGGTTTGTTTTTTATAAACTTCTCTGTGATCTGCAGTACCTGTCAGAGCTTCTTTGTATTCTACCTGAGGTTGTCCCTGGTTTACTTCTACTTTGAATTCTCTTCTTAACCGGTCAACAATAATGTCTAAGTGAAGCTCTCCCATTCCTGAAATAACAGTTTGCCCAGAGGCTTCGTCTGTTTTTACCTGGAAAGTCGGATCTTCTTCTGCCAGTTTGGATAATGCCATACCCAGTTTATCTACGTCTGCCTTAGTTTTTGGTTCTACGGCAATACCGATAACGGGATCAGGGAATACCATACTTTCCAATACAATCGGTGCTTTTTCATCACAAAGAGTATCTCCTGTTTTGATATCTTTAAATCCTACTGCTGCACCAATATCTCCTGCTTCGATATATTCGATCGGATTTTGCTTGTTAGCGTGCATCTGATAGATACGGGAAATTCTTTCTTTATCTCCGGAACGGGTATTCAACACATAAGAACCTGCATCCAGATGTCCTGAATAAGCTCTAAAGAAAGCCAAACGTCCTACATATGGGTCGGTAGCAATCTTAAATGCTAAAGCTGCAAAAGGTTCTGTTGCTGATGGTTTTCTTGAAACCGGTTCATCTGTTTTAGGATCTGTTCCTTCGATCGCTTCTTTATCTAATGGAGACGGAAGATAACGGCAAACCGCATCTAACATAAATTGTACTCCTTTATTTTTGAATGAAGAACCACAAACCATCGGAATAATGCTAATATCAATGGTTGCTTTTCTTAATGCTTCGTGAATTTCTTCTTCGGAAATGGAATCCGGATCTTCAAAGAATTTTTCCATCAATCCTTCATCATATTCAGCAACTGCTTCGATAAGGTATTGACGGTATTCCTGAACTTCTGCTTTCATTTCTTCCGGAATATCTACAATATCAAAGGTAGAACCAAAATTTTCATCATGCCATACAATGGCTCTGTTCTTAACTAAATCTACTACTCCTTTGAAATCTTCTTCAGAACCAATAGGTAATACGATAGGAACTGAATTAGATCCTAACATATCTTTTACCTGACGGCAAACATTTAAGAAGTCGGAACCTTGTCTGTCCATTTTGTTTACGAATCCCATACGAGGAACTTTGTAATTGTCAGCAAGTCTCCAGTTGGTTTCAGATTGAGGTTCTACTCCGTCAACTGCACTGAACAAGAAAACCAATCCATCCAATACTCTTAACGAACGGTTCACCTCAACAGTAAAGTCAACGTGTCCCGGAGTGTCAATAATATTGAAATGGTAAGCTTGTGTATCAGGTAATTTTTTACCATCATCAGTTAACGGGAAATTCCAGTTACAAGTAGTAGCCGCTGATTGAATGGTGATTCCTCTTTCTGCTTCCTGAACCATCCAGTCCATAGTGGAAGCTCCATCGTGTACCTCTCCTATTTTATGGTTTACTCCTGTATAAAATAAAATCCTTTCCGTTGTAGTGGTTTTTCCTGCATCAATGTGTGCAGCGATACCTATATTACGTGTATATTTTAAATCTCTTGACATATATTATTCTCTATACTTTAGAACCTGAAATGTGAGAATGCTTTGTTAGCCTCTGCCATACGGTGAGTATCTGTTTTCTTTTTAACAGCTGCTCCTTCTTCTTTGGCTGCCGCAATAATTTCTGAAGCTAATTTCTGAGACATGGATTTCTCATTTCTATCTCTGGAATATTTAATCAGCCATTTCATCGCCATGGAGATTTTTCTGTCCGGACGAATCGGCATAGGAATCTGGAAGTTTGCTCCTCCTACTCTTCGGCTACGTACTTCTACGTGAGGCATTACATTTTCTAATGCATCTTTCCATATTTCCAAAGATGTTTTTTCCTGATCTTCTTTTTTGGTTTCTACGATTTCCAATGCATCGTAAAAAATTTTAAAAGCTATACTCTTTTTACCGTCTTTCATTAAGTTGTTAACGAAACGAGTAACTAACTGATCGTTAAACTTAGGATCGGGTAAGAGTGGACGTTTTTTTGCTTTCGTTTTTCTCATTTTACCTGAATAATTTCGTTAATACTATTTTTTCTCTTTAGGGCGTTTAGCTCCGTATTTACTTCTTCTTTGTAAACGTCCTTGTACACCTGCGGTGTCTAAAGCACCTCTGACGATGTGATAACGAACTCCCGGTAAATCTTTTACTCTTCCGCCTCTCACCAATACTATCGAGTGCTCTTGTAGATTGTGTCCTTCTCCCGGAATGTACGCGTTCACCTCTTTACCGTTAGTTAAACGAACCCGAGCAACTTTTCTAAGTGCTGAATTCGGTTTTTTAGGTGTAGTGGTGTATACACGAGTACATACTCCGCGTCTTTGCGGACAAGAATCTAAAGCAACCGATTTACTCTTCTTGGTAAGTGTGACTCTTCCTTTTCTTACTAGTTGTTGAATAGTTGGCATTTATGCTCTTTTAAATTAATTTTTTTAAAGTGTGCAAATTTAGTGTTATTTTTTTAGAATACAAAAATAATGTACTCATATTCTTTGAATTATTTTTTTAGCTTAAGAGGTAAGATTGTAAAATGTAAAAAGATATTAGATAATATGCTAATATGGTAATGAGATAATGTGTCAATGGAAAAAAGTAGATTTACGAATTACAATTAACGATTGAATTTAAATATAAGACAATTATTTCTAAATTCTTTTTTCCAACTTATACTTCTTACATTTCACTAATTGGCAAATTGGCCCATTATCTCATTAATCAACTGACTTATTATTCTTGATTGGAATCCAGATTTCTTCTTTTGAATCTGGACTATTATTTTTGTATTTTTCTCCTAGTATTTCAAATTGGGGACGGACATTATGATTTTCATGCCAATGAGTTTCTTTTCCAGCAAAATCTGTATGGATGGATTTATCATTTTTGTACTGCTCTGTTGTACAAGTCTATATATAAGGGAAGTATTTTACTTCTATCGAAAACCAATGCTTGTTCTTTTGCCTGTTTTTTAAACTGGGCTAATAATGCTTCATCTTCCAGTAATTTTACTGCATTTTCTGCCATAGATTCCACTTCTCCGACCGGAGATACAAATCCGGAAAATCCGTTTTTATTTACTTCTGTAATTCCGCCTACATTGCTTGAAATTACCAGAACTCCACAAGCCATTGCTTCCAAAGCGGCCAACCCGAAGCTTTCCTGTTCGGACGGAAGTAAAAAGATGTCAGCGATGTTTAAAACTGCCTGAACATCCTGCATCATTCCGAAAACCTTCACTTTATCTCCTAAATTAAATTCATGTGTAAGCCGTTCAATAGTTTCTGTTTCCGGACCTTCTCCGACAATAAGCAAGCGGGATTTTACTTTTTTCTGAACCAGATTGAAGATTTTCATCACATCATCAATTCTTTTTACTGGTCTAAGGTTAGATACGTGCATCAATAACTTCTCGTCATTTTCTACAAAATTTTCCCGAATGCAGGGAACGGATTTTTTAATAATCTGATTATCAATAAAATTCGGAATTACTTCTATATCTTTTTTGATGTCAAATACTTCATAGGTTTCCTGTTTTAAATTTTCAGAAACAGAGGTAATGAAATCGGAATGGTTGATGGAAAATTCCACGGCCGATTTATAAATAGGGTGCTTTCCTACTAATGTAATATCCGTACCGTGTAAAGTGGTAATCACCGGAAGATCAATTCCTTTTTCCTTTAATATTTGCCGGGCAAAATAAGCAGCATAAGCATGAGGAATGGCGTAATGCACATGAAGCAGATCCAGACCGTATGTTTCCGCTACATTTACCATCATGGTGGAAAGTGCAAGTGAAAAAGGTTGATATTCAAACAACGGATAGGGTTTTATATGTATTTGATGAAAATAAACATTGGGCAGAGTAACATCTAATTTTGCGGGCAAACTGTAACTTATAAAATGGGCTTCATGTCCGTGCGAAGCCATTTCCATTCCCAACTGGGTTGCTACAATTCCACTTCCACCGTAGGTGGGATAACAAACAATTCCTATTTTCATCTTATCTTAAAAAATTTAGCATATCATAATAGTTTTCTGCATTGATGCCATGTCCTTGTTGGTATTCATGGTATTCATAATCCAGATTGAGTTCTTCGCAAATCGGTTTAAATTGTCGTGACCAAGCAATGGGAATAACCGGATCTTCTTTTCCGTGAGAAATAAAAAATTCCAGTTGTGAAAAGTCTTCTCCCATGTTTACATCTTTCAGCAATTCCGGATCGGGATAACCGCTGAGGCATAATACTTTTTTAAATTTATCGGGATGGTGCAACGCCAACGAAAAAGAAAGAATGGCTCCCTGACTGAATCCTAAAAGAGTTATAGCGTTTTCATCAAACGGATATTTTTCTTTTATTTGTTCTATAAACTGAATTATGATTTTCTGGGCATCTATTGCCTGATCGATATCCATCATTCGTGCTCCTTTGGAAAAATCCAGATCATACCAAGCATATCCTCCCATAGGAGTATCTCTCAGTGCTCTCAGACTTATTATATAGGCATCATCCGGTAATTCTTCAGCAAAGCTGAATAAATCTTGTTCGTTACTTCCGTAACCGTGTAAAAGTAACAATAAGGATGGTTCTTCTGTTGCTGAATTGGGCTCTCTAAGTAAATAATGCACCATGTTTTTTAAATTAAAAAAACAAATGTAGTTATTTTTTCAGAGGTTAAAACAACAAGATAACATGCTATTTATTAATAAAAAATCTTTTATTAAAATTTTAAACATTAGATATAAGTTTTAAATATTTTTTTTACCTTTATAGGAGAACGGTGAAAAATAACACCATTTCACAAATATTAACAACAAACAATTACCTATTATGAAAAATAAAGCCGAAAACCCAGATGACAAAATTAAATTATTGCATAAGTTAATTTCTGAGAATAAATCTCCCGAAATAATTAAAGACACATTGAGATTAGCTCCCGGCTGCAAATTTAAATCTTGGACTGAAACAAGATGGAATTATATAAAAAGTTGTTTAGAAACAAGAAAATGTGGAGAAATTTATGATTGTGATGATCCATCAAATAATAACCAATATTGCGGTCCATGGGGAGATTAAAACTTTCATTACAGCTACGACTTTTAATATTCTTTTTTTAATCGAATCATTGGTAAGAAATTATTCATGATTTATCATCCTGAATAAATTAGATCTTATTTTATTTTAATTTATTGATTAACAATATTAACTATTCTACCACCCGATTTTCGAGCATAGGAACAAACTGATAATCTCCAAATTCCAGAGTTTCAAAGGTGTTTTCATCCAGTTTAAGCACTGTGTACATTTTTTGTTCTTTTTCTCCGATAGGAATTACCATAACTCCTCCTACTAAAAGTTGTTCCAGTAATTTTTTTGGCATGGTGGGCGCTCCGGCTGTTACAATAATTTTATCAAAAGGGGCAAAGGAAGGAAGTCCCTGATATCCATCGCCAAAAGTTTGATGTTTTGGTGAAAAATGTATTTTTTTCAGTATGTTCTTTGAGAATTCAAATAATTCTTTTTGTCTTTCAATGGTATAAACCTGCGCTCCCAACGCTACTAAAACGGCAGCCTGGTACCCTGAACCTGTTCCGATTTCCAATATTTTTTCTCCTTTTTGCACATGAAGTAACTGGGTTTGAAAAGCGACGGTATAAGGATGGGAAATGGTTTGGCCTGAAAGTATGGGAAAGGCCCGGTCTTCATAGGCTAAGTCTTCAAATATGGAATCCATGAAAAGATGACGAGGAACTTGATTTACTGCATCCAGAACTACTTCGTCCGTTATTCCTTTTTGTCTGAGTAAGTTAATCAGTTGATTTCTTTTGCCTTTATGCTTTAATGTATCTCCTTTCATTTGCCTGCAAGTTATTCAAAATATACTTGGAAAGCAATACTGAAATCCGGAATTACAAAATATTCTATGATTTGAATTTTTTGGGAATTATAAGACCTATATTCAATAATACGATGGAAAAAAGTATAAGAAAAATTCCTAACCATTGTAAACCGGTAACTTCTTCATTCAAAACAAATTTTGCCATCAAAACCGATACAGGTAGTTCCAGAGAGGCAATAATACTTCCAACTCCTATTCCAATTACCGGCATTCCTTTAGCAAATAAAAACGGCGGAAGAATGGTTCCGAATATCGCCAGAATAATTCCCCATTTATAAAAAATTGATAGTTTAAATGGTTCTGTTATTATTGTGTAACCCCAGATTAAGGAAACCATCAGGGTAGCTCCGGTTAAGAGATAAACAGACCGAAGGGAAGCTGGCATTCCGATTCCTACTCTGTTGGAAGAAAACATGGAAAAAGTGTAGGAAGCTGCCGAAAGTAATCCGAAAACTACTCCCATGAAATTTAATTTTATATTAGATTGATTAATTAAATTAGTTGCCAAAAAGGTTCCTGCAAGAATAATGATAATAGCAAGCCTTTCCGCTATTGTAGGCTTTTTCTTGTTTATGATGAAATCAACTAAGGCTCCCATCCATACTGCCTGCATTAATAATACTATACAAATAGACACCGGAACTCCGTAATGTACTGCTAAGTAATAAAATGTACTGGTTAATCCGAAAGAAGTCCCGCAAAGTATTAGATTTATTTTGTCTTTACTTTTATATTTAACTGGTTGTTCCGGTTTTGTTTTTTTTGTAAACAAATGCAATAATATTAACCCTATTAATCCCAAAATAGCTTGGGAAAAGGTTACTTCTGCGGTAGTATAACCTTCATCGTAGGCCAAACGGACAAATGTTGCTAATACCCCATAAGAAGAAGCTGCAAATGCTACAAGAAACAGGGATTTTAAATAAGATATATTCATAAACAGTGTCAATTTTTGAGCCTGTAAAGGTATTAACTTAATTTCAGAAAATATGGATTACTTCTACAAAAAACAGATAGTATAAAAAAGAAATACTATTTAAATCAGTAAAAAATATTGATTATTTCACAAAATGATTTACAATTTATCAGGAATGGATGAAAATATTATTGATTTGACAAAATCTATTTTGATTTGATTATCTTCAAAATAATTCATGATATTCTTCATATTATGTTTATTAATAAAAATTCGGTAGGAATTTTAATTGGAATGATTGTTTGATATTGATACAATATGATTATAAAATAGATATATAATTATCTTAAATATTAAGTTATTAGTACATTTGTAAAAAGATATGTTATGAATATTCAAGAAAGAATTGAAATTAATAATCAGATGATTGGGGAAATTAAGGAAAATAATAATACTGCCATAATTGACGGAATAGTTGATGTGGATAAATATTTAAAATCTCCCAAAAAAATATTATGGATTTTAAAGGAAGTGAACAGTTCCAACGATCCAGGAGATTGGAGTTTAACAGATACAATTAGTAATCTAAAAACAAAAACAGGAATTTCAAAAAGATGGGCACATACATTTAACCCTATCGTATATACTACTTATGGAATATTAAAAAATAAACTTTGGGATGACATTGAATACACTTATGATAATCCTAACATTATAGATTGTCTAAAATCAATTGCTTACATTAATATTAAAAAAATTTCCGGAAACAGTGTTGCTAATAATAATAAATTGTTGGAACATTATCATAAATATAAGGAAATAGTATTAGATCAAATTAATTACATTAATCCAGATATTATGATTTTTGGCAATACTTTTTGGATTATGAAAGAAGATTTGGGTTTAAATAAATATGAACTAAATACTGAAAAAGCTCATATCCATATCTATAAAAACAAATCAAAAATACTAATTGATGCGTATCATCCAAATAATAAAGTAAGGGGTCTAACTCAACAAAAATATTGCGATTCGATAATTGAAACTGTTTTGGATTGGGAGTCTGAATTAAAACCTTAGTTCAATTTTTTATACTCTTCAAACTTAGCGTACAATTCCGCTTCTTTTTCTTTAGGCATCCGGCGGTGAGATTCTCCGAAATCAGTAGATAACGGAATAAATTCCTTTGTTTGGTCTATTAATTCTATGGAATCTACTAATAATTTCATTTCCAGATTCCAAAGTTTAAAACACATAGAATGAAAAGTATCTTCCTGTGAAATTTCCAGTTTTTGCTGGGTAATCAACGATCCTGCATCGGCTTCCTTATCTACAAAATGAACCGTAACCCCAATCGGAAGTTTCTCATATACCGCCCATTTTACCGCATCCAGTCCGCGAACATAAGGTAAATATCCCGGATGGGAATTAATAATCTTGTGTCCTGTTACCAAGTTTTGCGGTAATAATCCGGCTCCGGCAATCAGAATGGCATCATAGGAAGTTTGATGAAAAACTTCATTTAATTCTTCTATATTTTTTCGGATGTAAGTATATTCCAAATTAGAAGCTAATTGTTCATTATCCAGTTCGAGCAACAACTCTGCCGGACGGTGAATAATCAACGGTTGCAATAGTCTTCTTGGAACAAAGGGAATTGCATAGATTGTTATTTCCTGATAATTTTTTCCTTTCAGGCGAAGTAATACTTCCTGGGTTTTCCGGGTGGGATAATCATAGGAAATAACGGCTATATTTTTCACAGTCTGAAGTTTGTTTTTTATTTCTGAACAAAAATACGGATTTATTATTTTTGTATCTCTGATTCAATCTCACACAAGAAAAATTTGTTATTCCTGTAACTATCTCAGATTTTACAATACAGATAACTATAACAGATCATTACTATCATCACAAAATTAAAACTATGAAATCTCTAATTTATTTATTTTTACTTTGTTTTTGTACCTCTTTAACGGCTCAAAGTAATAAGTATCTGATCGAAAACAGAACTAACCTAAGAACTAATGGAATAATTATAAAACAAAACATAGTGGGCTTTACTGTAATTCATGGAAGTGAAAAAGCTGAAGATGCTGAATTAGCCTTGCTTGAAGCCCAACTGGCAACTACTGATAAATTAAGCTATTTCCCTGAAATCGATGCTGCAATGGCTTATTATTTTAACTTATATCTTAAAAATGGTAATGAAAATTTATTGAAGGACTTGATTCTGACTTATGAAAACCGGGTTCCACAAGAGGCCAGCATTGCCATGTTCAACAAATGGAAAGAATTAAGAAGTCTTTCTAAAAATAAAGATATACAGGTTTTTGGCATTGATATTCCTGTTTCTTATAAATTCTATGTAAAATTGTTGCTGGAACTTACTGAAAAGGATAAATACATTCATGATTCTCTTAGTGTTTACTGGAAAAATCTAGAAACAGATTACAGTATAGGAAAAGATACTCCCCTTAAAAAAAGTTTGCAAACACTTGTTTCTCAACATCAATCTCAAAGATCTTATCATGATAAAAAAATAAATGATCCAGATCTTTTTACTTATTTAATGGACAACATCCATGATTCTTTCAAAGATAAAAAACAAGCTCGTCGTGATTCATTGATTACCAAAAATTACACAACATTAAATACCATTCATCATTTCCATTCTTCAAAGCAGTTTATTCGGATGGGAGTGTACCATATGATGAAAGAACGTTTTCTTGATATTCAGCCCGGATTTATTGCTTCACTTATTGAAAGCGGAATGTACAAAACCTCTGATATTTATGTTGTGCAGGGCTTGCTTTATGAAAGTAAGGTTTTATGGCAACGTACTTATAATGAAAACGGAGAATATACGGGATATACCGAAGAAAGCGGTTTTTACGCAGGAGAAACAATCCCTGGAGTTCAGGAACTTGCTGATAATGGTTTATCTGACCTAACTTTTTTCGATCTCTCTAAAGAACAATCTCCTTTCAAACAACTAATCAGTTTAGATTTAGGAATATGGAAATTTTTACCTGGAAAATCCTTTGCTGATTATTTTGATGGAGCCATTTTGATAAAAAATTCTAAAGCTAATGTCCCAATTGAAAGTTTAAATTGATAATCTTGATTTCTCCTTAGTAAAAGATTCTTCCTACCATTTGGAATGACATAATTCTTTGTTACTCTGTTACTCAATTATTTAATTATTCAGTTACTCAGTCATTGGCAAATCTGCCTATTAGTGTATTAACAAATTCTTACTTCTCACTTCCTAAATTCAATCACCACGTATTCGGACTGGGTTCCAATTCGATATCTTCCTCCCCAAATTCCAATTCCGGAACTTACATAAATATGAGTATTTCCTTTTTTCAGATATCCGTGAGCCTTTTCGTACATGGCATCTGCAATCAAGGAAAGCGGCCAAACCTGCCCCCGATGGGTATGTCCGGAAAGCTGAATATCTATTCCGGTTTCTTCTGCTTCTTCCAGATAATAAGGTTGGTGATCGAGTAAAATTACCGGTTTGGATCTGTCTAAATCCTTAAGTAATTCGAAAAGTTGTTTCCGGTTTGGATTGGTTTTGTCATCTCTTCCTACCAGATAAAAATTATCATCAATGAGAACATAAGTATCTTTCAATAAATGAATTCCTGCTTTTTTGATAAAACGGGCACTATCTCCTACTCCGCTTATGTATTCATGATTTCCCAAACAGGTATAAATTCCCAATGGAGCTTCTATTTCTTTAAAATAATCATCCAGTTTAAAATAGTCTAACGGACAAACGCTGTTATCGATAATATCTCCAGCAATCAATACAATATCGGGCTTTTCCTGATTGATCTTTTCAATCCATTGTTGTAATTCCCGGTTCCGGATCGCATATCCTAAGTGCAGATCACTTATAGCGACTATCTTCACCGGTTTCTGTAACTTTTTTGAAGTTTTTAATTGTAACTGAATTCTCCTTTTGTTCTGATAGTTGATAAATCCGTGCAAGCAAATCAATCCGATAATCAACGCTATAATTCCTATACTGTATTGGTTATAAGTGACAGTTTCTGGAATTAATTTCAGATGATTGTTGATGAAACTGAAACCATCAAAAAGTAAAAAAAGAAGAAAGGAATAAATGAGGATAATCATCCATCCGGTGAATTTTATATAAAAAGGCAGCTGTATAAACTGGAATTTCCCTGGAAAAAAGAAAAAACAGAATAAAGGAAACGGAAAGGAATCCGGCCGCTACCAAAAATATACTTTTTACCAGCAAAGAAGAATCCTGAATCAGAATCTCCACATGGCTAAATATGTAATAATTAGCTATGAAATAAATGAAAATAATCGTTAGAAAAAATAGTATTCTTCTCAATTTGTTTTGGTTTTATGACAAATTTATCTCTTAACTAATTGCTTTTATCTCCTCAATAAAACGATCTGCCAACTGATCTGCTTCTTCCTGTGTTGGAGCTTCGGTATAAATACGGATAATCGGTTCTGTGTTAGATTTTCGCAAATGCACCCAAGTGGAGGGAAAGTCAATCTTTAATCCATCGATAGTGGTAATTTGTTCATTCTTATATTTTTCTGTCAGCTTCTCTAAAATCAGATCCGTATTGATTTCCGGTTTCAGATCAATTTTCTTTTTACCCATAAAATAAGACGGGTAGGTTTCCCTCAATTGTTTACAGGAAAGCCCTTTTTTGGCTAAATGAGTTAAAAACAAGGCAATTCCAACCAATGAATCCCGTCCGTAATGTAATTCCGGATAAATAATTCCGCCGTTTCCTTCTCCACCTATTTTGGCTCCCAATTCTTTCATTTTCGTTACCACATTCACTTCTCCCACGGCGGAAGCTTCGTATTTCTGATTGTATTTTTTGGAAATATCGCATAAGGCTCGGGAAGAGGAAAGGTTAGATACGGTTGAAGACGGAGTTTGAGCTAAAACATAATCAGCTACTGCCACCAACGTATATTCTTCTCCAAACATGGAACCGTCTTCGGAAATCAAGGCTAAGCGATCTACATCCGGATCTACTACAATTCCCAGATCGGCTTTTACTTCTGGAACTTTTTTCATAATATCTCCCAAATTCACTTCCAATGGCTCCGGATTGTGAGGAAATTGTCCGTTAGGTTCACAATACATCTCCACTACTTCCACTCCTAATTTTTTTAACAATGGAGGAACCGAAATTCCACCAGTGGAATTTACCGCATCCAATACTACTTTAAAGTTAGCTTTTTTAATCGCTTCCGCATCCACTAAAGGAAGTTTTAATATTTCTTCTATATGATAATCAATGGCTGAATTATCCTGAGTATAAGAGCCTAAATGATCTACTTCTACAAAATCAAAATCTTCATTTTCAGCAATTTTCAGTAATTCTTCTCCGTCTTTTCCTGAAATGAATTCCCCTTTGAAATTCAGTAATTTCAACGCATTCCATTGTTTAGGATTGTGACTGGCTGTAAGGATAATTCCTCCGTCTGCTTTTAAATGAGGAACCAGCATTTCCACAGTCGGAGTGGTGGAAAGGCCTAAATCTATTACATCAATTCCTACTCCTTGTAAAGTGGAAGAAACCAAAGTAGAGATCATTTGTCCGGAAATTCGTGCATCCCGACCAATTACTACTTTTACGGATTCTTTAGAGGTATTTATTTTCAGCCAGGTTCCATAAGCGGAAGCAAATTTTACTGCATCTACCGGAGTGAGGTTATCTCCTACTTTTCCTCCTATAGTTCCGCGAATTCCTGAAATGCTTTTTATTAATGACATATTTTATTTTATTTTTTACTTAAGTATTCTTCTATTTTTCCTATCATGAAATCTTTCGGTCTTCCTCCTATCATTCCTTCTTTATGTTCTCCTTTCTGAATAACCGTTACCGGAATTCCCTGAGTCAGTTCCGGATTGAATGAGTGAAATTTTCTAAGCTCCATAGCCGGAATCTGATATACATTTTTCATTTTATGTTGCTGAACAAAAGGAATTACTTCCGATTCCTTAGCATCCGGATCATCCACACTCACAAAGGTAAATTTCACTTTTTTGTCTTTGTATTCTTCCTGAAGAGCTACAAAATCAGGAATTTCCTCTACACAAGGAGGGCACCAAGTTGCCCAGTAATTGGTTATGTAAACTGTATCACTTTTAGTATCTGCTAATTTTTGAATTTTATCAAAGTCTGAACTGGTAATTTGTGCTTTAAAGTCATCGGATGAAGATTCTGGACTCTTTGTTTCAACACTTAGAGAATCTGCCGGTGCTGAAGTTTCTTTTGCCTTCTCCTTACAGGAAATTACCAATCCTGCTACTGATAGTATAGATAAATAAAGTATTTTTTTCATTTGCTAAATTTTATCCACAAAAGTAAGGATTTTTACTATCATGACTTATTTTTATTTCCATATAGACTCATAATAAAACTATTCAAACTAATAATGAATGTGGAATAAACTCAATGAAATTTTTTATATTTGGAAAAAATTTAAACAGTCATGAAAAAAAATATCTTAGCTTTTGCAGTTCTTTCATTAATTCTTGTGTCTTGTGACAATGTTTCAGGAGGAAATAAAAATATAATTCCTGAAGATCCGGCAGGAACACAAACTGAGGCTCATGCAGACCATTCAGCCCATGCTGAAGCACAAAAACCAGCCGATGCTGCCAAAACAGAAGATAAAACTGCAACACAAGCAGAAGCTAAAAAAGTTGATTCTGTTGCAACAAAAACTGAAGCTAAAAAAGAACATTAATAATTTGATTTTCAATAAATATCCTAACGGATAAGTTATCATAACCAAGAGAGTCAAAATAAATATCACTAAAACTAAAAAATTTTATGTCCGGATTGAAAATTACTGATTGGAAGTATGAAAAGATTATATTAGTTTGTATTCTATTTTTATCGACTCTATTTTCTTGTGGAGATAATTCCGGAAAATCCCAGAGCACAGCTTTATCTCAGGAAAACCAAACAGAATCTCAACCAAATTCCGGTACTGTAGGGAAAGAATCCGGATACAAGAAAGAACTGGAATGGACTGCTTATAAAACCAATAAAAAAGTTCCGGTAACCGGAACTTTTCTTAAAATATCCCTAACTAATGTTAAGGAAGACAGAACTTTTCCGGAATCGTTGGAAGGTTCAATGTATTTCTGTGACGGAACTACTGTCTCTACCGGAGACACTGCCCGAGACGGAACGTTAACTACTTTTTTCTTTAAACGGCTTTCTTCTCCACAAATTACAGGATCATTCGGGAAGTTTGAATCCGGCAAAGTACCAGTTACTATGGTTTTAAACGGAAAAACTATAACCAAGGAATTTACTTACACCGTTCAGGGAGATAAAGTAACCATAAAAGGTTCCTTTGATATTCTCAAAGATTTTAATGCGGAGAAACCGTTTACCAGCCTGCATCGCGCATGTTATGATCTTCATGAAGGAAAAACATGGACAGAAGTGGATATCTCAGTGAAAATATCTAAATAAAGTTATAAATTCGATTTTTGATTGTAGATTTAGGATTTACAATTGATTTTTTCTTTTTTCCTTTACTTCTTATATCTTATTTCTTATTTCTAAATTCTTACATTTTACTTTTTACAATTTACTTCTTTTCCTATTTTTGTAATTCAACTTTATTATACCTCAACTATGAAAAAACTATTTTTCTATTTTACTCTGACTTTATTATCCTTTCATTGGAGCTATGCTCAAAAAACGGAAAATGAAAAAATACAGAATCTGGCAGATTTTTATTATGAAGAATTTTTAAAATTAAATCCCGTTCAGGCTACCATTCAGGGAGATTTTAGATACAACGATCAATTAGCCAATGACATTTCTGAAAGGTATTTGAACCAATACCGGAAGTTTCACGAACAGACTTCCCAAATGCTTAAAACCATTGATTACTCCAAATTAGACGATAATTCAAAAATCATTTACGATGTTTTAAAGAATGAAGTTGATGAAAATCTGGCTAGATTTCCTTTTCATTTTGAAAGAATTCCTTTTACCCAATTTGATGGTATTCCTCTTCAACTTCCGGTAATGGGAAGTGGACAAGGATATCAGCCTTTTAAAACCGAAAAAGATTATAAAAACTGGATAGAACGGATAAATGACTTTACCAAATGGGCAGATACTGCCATTGAGAACTTCAGGGAAGGGCAGAAAACAGGAGTGGTTTTACCTAAAGCTTTAGTAGTAAAAATGATTCCGCAAATGTTAAACGAAGATATTATTACCCCGGATTTCGAAAAAAATATTTTTTATGGTCCGATCAAAAACTTTCCAAAAGAATTTACTTCCCAACAAAAGAAAAAATTCACCCAAGAATATCAAAAAATGATTCTGGAAAAAGTCATTCCTACCTATACCAAACTGGGAAATTTCCTGAAAAACGAATATCTTCCGATTGCAAGGGAAACATTTGGATACGATTCTTTGCCTAACGGAACAGCCATGTATAATTATTGGGTGAAGTACTGGACAACCACTGATAAAACTCTGGATGAATTTTACCAGGCAGGACTTAAACAAGTAGATAGCTTGCGAAATGAAATGGATAAAGTACGGCAACAACTTAATTATCAGGGTTCCCTAAAAGATTTCTTACTTTATGTAAAAACAGATCCTGATGCAATGCCTTACAAAACTCCCCAAGAAATACTGGATGCCTTCAATGGAATTCTTCATAAAATAGAACCTAAATTAAAAACTTTATTCAACAAAACTCCAAAAACTCCTTTTGAAATAAGGCAAACAGAAAAATTCCGAGAAAATACCGCCAGTGCAGAATATTATCAGGGAACTCCGGACGGAAAACGTCCGGGAATTTTTTACATCCCGATTCCGGATGCTACCAAATTCAATATTACTTCCGGTATGGAATCTTTGTTTCTACACGAAGCCATTCCAGGACATCATTACCAGATTTCCCTTCAACAGGAAAATACTTCCCTACCTAAACTTATGCGTTTCGGCTGGATCGGAGCTTATGGTGAAGGCTGGGCTTTGTATTGCGAATCGCTAGGACCGGAACTCGGATTATATACCAATCCGTATCAAAAATTAGGTTCCCTGAGTGATGCCATGCTTCGTTCAGTAAGATTGGTCATTGATACCGGATTACACACCCGGAATATGAACCGGGAAGAAGCTATTGAATATTTCCTTGCCAATGTATCTTATAACCGGAATGATGCCACTACTGAAGTAGAACGATATATGGCAAACCCGGGACAAGCATTAAGCTATAAAGCCGGTTCCATGAAAATACAGGAACTAAAGGATAAATATAAAAAACAATTGGGTACTAAGTTTGATATTGCTCAATTTCATGACGAATTACTAAGTTCCGGTTGTCTGCCTCTCAATGTATTAGAAAAAAAGATGGACGCCTGGGCTGAAAAAATGTGATTTTTTCAGTTAAAAAGTTTGTAGAATAAAAAAATAACTCTATCTTTGCCCCACTAAAAAATGCTTGAGAAAAGCATTGCAGGAGATCCGGTAGTTCAGTTGGTTAGAATGCCGCCCTGTCACGGCGGAGGTCGCGGGTTCGAGTCCCGTCCGGATCGCACTGGTAATGTATCAGATGTGTTGATTCGTTAATGTCATAAGTCTATTCAATTGATTCTTAACATTAACCAAACTTCGGAAAAGAAAAAGAAGATAACTGCATAGGTTATCTTTTTTATTTTCGAGGCCTTAAATGCCCTAAAAATGATACCACATACTCCCTCATGTTCCAGTTGTGTTGATGAGCTAAAAACATGGTTAAAAATGGTAAAACCCGCTATGGAAAACAACGTTACCTATGTAAAAATTGCGGAAAGACACAAGTAGAAAACTATACTTACCATGCTTGGAAAAGAGAAACCAATCGGCAAATCATAACATTAACTAAAGAAGGATTGGGTATACGAAGTACCGCAAGGGTATTACGGATTTCCCCTACCACTCTGCTAAAACGAATACTTTCCATCGCAAAAAATATCCCTAAGCCTTTTGTTCCTAAAGGAAAAAGCTATGAGGTAGATGAAATCCGATCTTTCATAAAGAGTAAAAATCGACTGATCTGGATTGTTTATGCACTGGAAAAAGAAAGTAAAAATGTGGCTAATTTTTGTGTTGGAGCAAGAACCAATAAAACTTTAAACCATGTTTTGACTACTTTGCATCTTTCAGATGCCCAATCTATTTATACAGACAAGTTACGGAATTATACTTATTTGATTGATAAGAAAATACATAAAACCAAGAATTTTGGAACTAACCATATTGAAAGGAATCACCTTACTTTAAGAACCCATCTAAAGAGATTAAATCGAAAGACCATTTGTTTTAGTAGGAGCTTGCTCATACTATCTTCTATTTTGAAGATATATTTCTGGTCTTAATATAATTGAGGTACATTAATGAGTATTGAAAGACAATGCAGGAAAGAGAGTATTTATAAATTATAATGATAAATCAATAAAATAATGCCAAATGGAAATAGTATCATTGGATGTCTTTCTTCTATGACAAGATGTAAACTTTTCTACTGACTCAAATACTGAGACTTTCGATAGTTGCTCATCCTCTATCCAACTGATTAAATCATTAGTATTATTTTGAGATTGATCAATCAACCATTCATTTACTTTAGAAAACCACTCTTCTATTGTACGACTTTGTACATAGGCAAACATTCCACATACTTTAAGATGTCCTGAATGCTCTCCTTTTTTAAAACGCTCTATCCCTCCACGCACTCCATAGACATATTCTTGATTATTGGATGATTCTGAGAAACGTTTAGCTTCAAATTCAATTATTGGAATAGCTATTGAGTTTCTTGTATTGACATATACGCCAATATCAGTTTCTTTTGTAGAATCAGCTTGCGGTGGATTTTTGCTGAATTGATAGGGTAAATATCCTCCACTCTCATTATTACAAAAGTTAAAGTGAAGTATTAACAGATTACTAATCCAGTTTTCTTTTTCAGATTTATTATTTTGTCTATAATATGGCAGAAATTCAGAGATATGATTATCTATGAATAATAATATTTGGTCCACCTCAAAATTATCTGCGACCGTTAAGTCACTAGGCTAAGGTAATTGGTGTACAGGCTGACTATCTCTAAGCATATTAGTAACGAGATTTTATATAGTCAGCAAATACCTCATCCGCATCGCGCAGAGCAATAGACGGAAGCCAATAATGTAATTGCTTAGGTTTTATTAATATAATATTATCTTTTCCATACACCTTCATTATTTTTTGAATATGTGTATTTTGTTTTTTTAGATTTTTTTGAGGGATTACTCGCTTAATATATTCTTCTAAATTTTCAGTTTGCTCCAATACGGGAGTAATAATATCCATTGCATACTCAAAGTGTAAATCGTAATAATTATCAGCATCTAAAATTCGGCATAATTGGAAAGAATTACCATGAACTTCGTAAATGCTATTTAATGTTTTGCAAAAAAAGACAGAGAATGTATTTAATTCTAAACCACCTATAACTTTATCTTGATTACTATTTGAAACTTGATATTTCAGAATACCATCTATAATAACATCTTCTGCTTCTGTTGTTTTTAATAAGTTTAAATCTTCGGGGAAAGGCAAGTCCATAAAATCTTCTGTCATTGGCACAGAATGACGACTTACTTTTATTTGGCTACTTGTGGCAAGGATAGTAAATCTTAATAATCTGCCAAAGTCATTAAAATATTGTTCAATTTCTACAAGTTTATCTCGTTGCTCAATAGGCGCATATATTCCTATTATTTTATTTCGAAAAACAAGATATTCATCTGAAAGATGTGCTATCAATTTATTTTTCCCAATATTTGCTCTAATTAACAAATGAGGGGGAGTGTATATTAATTGATTTCTAGGTCTAAGAAATTTTTGCACATCAGAATTCACTATTTCCTTCAAGAGAATTTTATCCTCTAATAAAGCCGATGCAGGTAAATATCTTTTTCCCGTTATATAGTCTGCGGGGTCCCCATTTTTATTTTCAATAAACCCTTCTCCCTTAACCCAACCTTGTATTTTCATTGATTCAATGAATTCACCTAGGGTTCTTAAATTAGACAGTCGCTGTAATAGACTTTTTATTCGACCACCACCCAATAGATTAGCTTTCCATACAAATAAATTATTTAGGACATCATCTCTATCTATAAAATGGAAATCATAGTGGTCAAATTCTAAAAATAATCGATTTGTGTTAGAAAAAGTTCGATTGGCTATAAGGTGTAATACACTTGCATTATCAGGTTGAGTTTTTTGCAAAAATATTGCCGCAGTGGGTACATTTTTTCCACTCCACAATTTATCTGAAAGCTTGGTGAAATCTATTACTTGTAATAAATTATAAGTAGAGAATAATTCGTGCCTAAAATCTTTATCTTTCTGGTATAAAATTGGCACAGATGGTTGGATCATGGATAACATTCCGCCATCCTTTAACAGTTTCATAGATTGTACTAAAAAATGCAGAGCAGGGTTTTCATCAGGTATATCTATCTCGCTCTTATAGCCAATCTGTTTTTCTAATTCTTTAAAATATTTCTTTCTACTAGGCTCTTTACCATTTACTGCGGGCAAGTTAAATGGGGGGTTCCCAATAACCAAAGAAAAGTCTTTGGGATGATCTTTTGCTATATAATCAAAGAAGTTTTTTGTAATAATATTATTATTTAGATTGGGGAATTTTAGTTTCCCCCAAGTAGGGGGATCTAAGTTAACCTCGTCTAAAATAGCAAGAGCTAAACTAAAAATTGACAAGCGAATAGCATCTTGCTCAATGTCAACTCCATGGATACTCTTTAATAACAAATCTTTCAATACAGAAAGAGATGGTTTTTCTAATTTACCTGTTTTTTGCCATTGTTCATATCGCCACCACTGAACAATACGTTTATAGGCTTTGACTAAAAAAATTCCGGAACCACAACTTACATCAATCAGCTTAAAATCTTTTAGGGGAGATTTTAAAGGCATACATTCATCTACTAAAGTAGAGACTATCACTTCAGGTGTGTAAACAATATCTTTACTATCAGTCAATAACTCTTCATACACAGAGCTAATAACTTCAACAGGCAAATGAGAAAATGAATATAATCGCCAAAGCACATATTGATTATTCTCTATATTGGCATCTAAATAGTCTGCGAGATATTTAATTTCTGACTTTTGAATAGATGTTCTTTCTGCCATTTCATTTTTTTTGTCCCATTCAAATATCTTTCCATTGAAATCGGCGGCTAACTTATCCAATAGCTCAAGAAGCTTTCCTTGACGAATAACATCACAAAAGTTATTACATTGGAAGTGTTTTCTAAAATAAGTACCTGCAAAATATCCGCTTTGAGAATCTACATCTCGTTCTTCTAAATATTTTATAAGAAGGCACTGAACCAATAACTTTAGAGCCACATGCTTGTCCAAGTTCGATTTCTCTTGAAAACTAGCATAAACCTCTTTTAGTCCACGAATCAAATCTCTTGTAGCCGATTGCTCAAATTGAAAATGATTCTTGTTATCTTTTTCTTCCCAAAAAAGACCATCATCAAAGCTTTGGGCATTAAAATCTCTAATAGCCTCTCCTGTCTTTATTATTATTTCTTTTACATAATTTGCTCTATTATATTGGGGCTTTTCCCTTGCATCAAAAAAGCTAACAGATGATTTTTCAATAATAACATAGGCAGGCACTTGATAACCATTCCACATATCTCTGTGTATGCGGTTTTTTTCTTCAAGATTTATTTGTTTCAAAGTATAGTCAAAGATATACAACTGCGGTACGGCAGCTCTACCATCTTCAAAATAACGAAAATATACAGCGTCTGCTTTGAATTTGTTTTTAGCAGTTTCTAAGGCAAAGAGAATATCTGGAGCAGATATAGCTTTTGGAAGATTCTCATAATTTTGAGTCAACAACACCCCACTAGTTCCTTTATCTGAAATAAAGGAAAAGTTGAGTTCTTGAATATTTTTTTCAAATTGAGTTATTGACATAGAATTTCTAATACAAAGCAGTAATTATGATTCTTGGTAAAGATACAATTTTTTAATATTGCTGTAAAATCCGTACTCTTTAAAATGTAAGGTTTTTTATATAACTCTATGAGTCAGTTTAATATAAGATTTTATTTTTAAGAATTAAGTACTAGCTTTTGTATTATAGATAATTTTTTAATTTTTAATTGAGTTGCCTAATATAAGTTCATAATCAAGAAAAAGAACCCTTAAAAAAGGATGAATCAAAAAACTATCTGTTTTTAGTAGAAGTATGCTGATATTATATTCCATTCTAAAGATTTATTTCTGGTCATAGAAACACGATTTTCCCAATAAATCAAATCTATTTGATTCTACCTTTTCGACAAATCAATTTTTACATGATTTTCTGAAATAAACAAGGCAATAGCTTCTTTATTGTAATATACTTTACGACCTTTTTTTTGATAAGGAAGGATTCCTTCTGTGCGGTATCGTTGAAGCGTTCGTTTGCTAATATTAAGCAATTGACATACATCCTGATTATCATAAAGATCACTTTCTACCAGACAGTTCTGAAATTTAAAGAGTTTTTCCATAGAATCAAGCTTTGTTATAATCTTCTTAATTCCCGAATCAAAATAATCCCGGTCTATGTTCATGATACTATTCATTTGAGTTGGAATTAATGTATGAGATATACTTTTTCTGTAATTCGTCTGTTGACTTTACTTTGGTGGTAACAAGCTTTTTCTGAATCAGTTTTTCAACGTCTGACAATTTATATATACATTTTTTTCCTTCGTATTTATAAGGAAGGCTTAGATTCTGTCTGAGGCGAAATAACGTTCGGGAACAAATATCCAGTAAAAAACATACATCCTCACTTTCAAGAATTATTTCTTCTGAATTTATGATTGGTTTATCCTTATTCTCTTTCTGGCAGATATAGTCATTTATCTTATCGATCTTTGAAGTGATTTCCTTGAATGCTTCGCTTTCTATTTTTATTATTTCCATATCAAATAATTTTAAATGTCTGACAAAGATCAATTTCATAAATGGAATTAGTTCCAGAGGTCAGGTAAGACTCTGGAATAGATTTAACAGTATTTTAACGTTTAGGGGGGGGGTGAATATGTGTATACTTGAATTTGTAAGTCCCCCCAAAGAATGGACAGATGATATCTCCTATATTTATGTAAAAATATAAAACATTTTATTATTAATGCGAATCAGTATTTAAAAAATTAGATAAATGAATGCGATGGCAATTTTTCCCATCGTATGTACCAGAAGACCAGGCGTAGACCTGACCTTCATCGCTCTTTGAATATTTGTTTTCTCATTCAACCAGTTGAAGAAAG
>JAVBMH010000031.1:0-12310 GCA_031552575.1 Apibacter sp.
TCACTTCGTCGTAAGTATCGCCGATTTGTACTACATACCAGCGCTTCTCAGTCGATGCCGGGACAAAAATCACTACCGGTTCTTTGGTCAGATCAGTGTAAGTATAGGCGTCGATGGTCACGTTGTTGGGGGTTACCACAAAGCGGTCTTCGGCGGTTTTAAGTTTCGTGTGCTTTACATAGTAATTCACTCCCATCGAGTTGCCTTTGACTGCTATAGGGGCATACTTGGCAAACATGCGGAAAGGTTCTCCCCACAGGCAAGCCTGAATGGCTGTGGCATAAGCCTGCTCTTCCTTTGCCTGATCGGGTGTTAATTTTTGAGAATTTGTTTGCGCATATATCGGCAGGCTGCAAACGAAAGCGATTAAAACTGCAAAAATTTTTGTTATTGTTTTCATATTTTTTAGCATTTTAAGATTTTTGTTTTACTTGATTATAATTTTAATATACTGAAATTAAATTATATAAACAATAATCATTCCAGAAGGGTTTTGTGATAACAGGTGTAGGTCTTTCTAAAAACAAGATAAGAGTTTATCTTTAAAATTAGGATAGAAGTAATAATCTTAGAAATGAAAAGAAAAAATAGATACTGGCTATTTTGTGGAGATATTTCACAGGAGGTCTTAGTATTCTTATCTTTCTTGTTAGTTATTGTTTTGAAGTAATCAATGAAATTGGCTTTTTGAAGTTGCCTTGATACTAAGCCATTTTTTGTATTACCTAATTCAATTTCTAATTGAGCTTTTATTCTGTCAATAATTCTTTCTTTCTCTTTTCGTTCTTCCTTAGAATCAGTAGGATAAAAGACAACATCTTTTTTTACTGTATCTCTTACTCTTTTTCCATTCACCATATAATCTAACTGTATCTTATAAGCCCTGTTTCTTTTAGATAATTTTTTATCTCCAGTATATTTTATCCTTGTATTTACAGCCATCAGAAAAAGTTTAGTAAGATAAATATAAAAGAAATTTGAACACAAGTGACGATTTTGTGACACTTTTTTCAGAGTTATCTGCTACAATATGCAAATAAAAAAGGTTATCCGAAGACAACCTATGATAAGTATTTAGTGAGTTTTTATTTCTAAAATTTATCAGCTAAACTTGTCCCATCTGGATTATCAAAACTCCAATATATATTTTCAATAATTAAAATATCATTTTCTTTGTATATTTTAATAAATTCATCCTCAACAAGTTGTTTTCTTAACTTATCCCATTTTTTTCCTGAAAGATTACTTTTTTCTTTAATTTCAAATAATGGAACTTTATTATTTTCATCTTGATTTATCTCAATTAAATGATATAATGTTTCTAGTTCTTTGTCTTCAATTCCTTGAGTTAATTTAACCTCTTTTTTCTCTGGTCTCATTTGAGGGAAGAATAAAACTTCTTGGATAGATGGATTATTAGTTAAAAACATAATTAATCGGTCTATACCAATTCCCAAACCGGAAGTAGGAGGCATTCCGAATTCCAGAGCACGGAGGAAATCCTGATCAATAAACATGGCTTCATCATCTCCTTTTTCGGAAAGTTTGAGTTGTTCCTCAAAACGTTCCCTTTGGTCAATCGGGTCGTTTAGTTCCGAATAAGCGTTGGCTATTTCTTTTCCGCAAACCATCAATTCAAAGCGTTCGGTCAGTTCCGGATTGTTTCGGTGTATTTTGGTAAGTGGCGACATTTCTTTCGGATAGTCGGTAATAAAAGTAGGTTGAATGAAATTTCCTTCACATTTTTCTCCGAAAATTTCATCAATCAGTTTTCCTTTTCCCATTGTTTCATCCACTTCAATTCCCATTCCTTTGGCGGCTTCTTTCAGTTCTTCTTCTGATTTTCCGGTAATATCAAATCCTGTGTATTTTTTTATGGCTTCCGTCATGGAAACTCTTGGATAAGGAGCTTTGAAATCAATCTTATGTTCTCCGAAAATTGCTTCTGTAGTTCCATTTACTTCTTTCGCACAATATTCCAGTAATTTTTCGGTGAATTTCATCATCCAATTATAATCCTTATATGCCACATAAATTTCCATGGCAGTAAATTCCGGATTATGTGTTCGGTCCATTCCTTCGTTTCTGAAATTTTTGGAAAATTCATAGACTCCGTCAAAACCACCAACAATTAATCTTTTCAGATATAATTCATTGGCAATTCTCAGGTATAAAGGAATATTCAATGCATTATGGTGAGTGATGAAAGGCCGTGCAGCAGCTCCTCCCGGAATAGATTGCAATATGGGAGTTTCCACTTCAAAATATCCTTTGCTATTGAAAAAGGTTCTCATTGCATTGAATAATTTGGTTCTTTTAACAAAAATTTCTTTGACTTGTGGATTTACTACTAGGTCAACATAACGCATCCGGTATCTTTGTTCAGGATCGTTAAAAGCATCGTGTACTTTTCCTTCTTCATCTGTTTTAGGAAGAGGAAGTGGTCGCAGAACTTTGGATAAGAGAGTGAAATCTTTCACCATTACGGTTTTTTCTCCTACATGGGTGATAAACAATTCTCCTTCTACTCCTATAAAATCACCTAAATCCAGCAATTTTTTATAAAAATCGTTGTATTTGAATTTATCTTCTTCCGGACAAAGAACATCCCGATTGAAGTATAGCTGAATACGTCCTTCGCTATCTTGCAACTCCGAGAATCCAGCTTTCCCCTGAATCCGGTTAGACATAATCCGTCCGGCAATCTTTACCTTTTCCCCTTCCTTGAAATGATCTTTTATCTGTTGAGTGGTATGAGTGATTGTATATTCGGCGGCAGGGTAGGCTTCAATACCTAAGTCTTTAAGTTTTTGTAATTTTTCTCTTCGAATGAGTTCTTGTTCTGAAAGTTGCATATTAACGATTTTATCGTGCAAATTTAATAATAATCTGCTTTTATAGTACCATCTTGTTTACCGAATTAAATTTTCATCTTTTTTGAAGTTTCCGTCGGCATCATAGGTTTCTAAGTTAGATAGATAATAGGTGATTTCATTGCTATCATAATAGATGGATTTGCTGGTTACTTTAGCAGGGAATATTTTTACGATTGTATTGTTTCGGTCTATTAATCCTTCTATTAGCTTTCCGTTTTCTTTTCGGGAAAAATAGGCGTAATGTTCTTGAAATGGACCTACTTCATCATATTCCACAGGAATTTCCAGTTTCCCGTGAGTGTTGATGAAACCGAATTTTTTAGGATTTTCTTTGGAGGAAACGATGGCAAATCCGTTAGAGAAAGGACTTTCATAATTGAATTTGGAACTGGATTTGATTTGGATTTGTCCGGTTTCGTTTATATAAAATAATTGATTTTCAAGGTCTTTTATAAGTAACAGCCTGTCTTTCCCCAATCGTCCGTTAATTGTCCAATTGTCTTTAGTAATGGGTTTAAGGTCAGGACTATAAACTATGAATCGTTCATGATTCGGAAACCTTTTATCTTCTGTTTTTACATAAATAAAACTATTTTTAATGTCAACATAAGTAAAGGACTGAGGAAATATTTTTTCGCCTTTTTGGTTAAAAATGATAATTTTATTATCTAATTCTCCTAAAAAATAATTTTCTCTGATCCAGATATTAGAGTAAAAAGTGGGAAGGATTTCATTTCCGTAAATGTCCATTATTCCTTTTGGTCCCTTATTATATTGTTGTATAATAACGAATTTATCGGAGTATAACTGATTGTCAAAGAGTTGGTAATTGATTCTTACTAATTGATGAGAAGTTTTGTCATAACGATAGATGTAGTTTCCCGAATTGTAATTTCCACCATAATAGAAATAAGAATTTAATTTTTGAAGTATATCAAATTGAGGAGAAGAAATCCAGGTATTGGCAGAATCTACCAGACCGTATTTTCGAGTATTTTTGTCTAGTTGGGGTTGAAAACTTTCTTCCTGAGCCTGGAGACAAAGCAGAGAAAAACAGATAAAATAACAAGCAACAAAGAATTTCATCGGTTTTTGTGTTATTGGTTTTTTTACCTTAAACTTTGTTTAGGCCGATTGTATTGTGCAAATTTAAATTAAGATGGATAAAACAAAGAAGATTGACTTTAATTTAAAGTCAATCTTCCCCATACTTACTTAATAAATTTAAATGAATTTATATCTTATCTCGTAAGAGTTATCTGTGCATAAGGACTATTTATGGCAGGGTTAATAATTCCGGTTGCTATATAGCCGTTGGCGTCTTTTATTGTTATGTTTCTGATGTAACTGGTTTTTGCAATGCTAAAGATATTAATTTTTCTGAACGGAACGCAAAGGCTGAAATTAAAGCTGGTAGCAGTGATGTTTTTTGGGGAAATTTTTATTGTTTTTCCAGTTTCCAGTATTGTACCATTATCAGCATATACATCATAAGTCATTTCCAGGTCTCCTGAAAGCATTTTTCCGGTAATTGGATATTTGTAGTCTAATGTAACTTCATAACTATAGGAATAGAGTCCGCTACATGGAAGGACAGAAGCTTTTCCGTTTCTGAAATTGGAAATTGTCATGGTTTTGGTAAAGTTCCCAATATTCCATAATTCTTTATTATCCTTGAATAAATCAGTAGTATATAAAGTTAACCCTAAAGCTCCGAAAGAGAAAGTTCCTGAAGAGTAGAAATTTCCTGTGGAAGCAAAAGCATTAGGTTGGGTAATACTTCCGTTTCCAATACTGAAAGTATTC
This sequence comes from Apibacter sp., assembly GCA_031552575.1. Classification (GTDB taxonomy): domain Bacteria; phylum Bacteroidota; class Bacteroidia; order Flavobacteriales; family Weeksellaceae; genus Apibacter. The sequence continues at coordinate 4,683 of JAVBMH010000031.1, forward strand.
ACTCCAAATGTGATATTTCCTTTAACATCCAGAAGGTTAGTGTCGAATAATTTAATTTTAGGTTTTATAGCAATTTTCATGTCGGAAATTACTTCTCCCGTAATATCTGCTTCTGCAATTTTTGCATTAGTGATGGAGTTTTCATAGATAAAATGACTGGTTTTTCCGGGAACTCCGTTGTAGTAAGCAAATCCAATTTTGAATGTTCCGTTGGTGTTAATTGCAAAATGGGAAGATTTTGCAACATTGGCTTCCACCTCCATCGGAATGTTGATTTCATCAATGCTGATTGTTGCCGGGATGTCTCCAAGGAAGTCACCGGTTGGGATATCTATATCAATTTCTATTTTCTTTAGTAAATCCAGAAGGTTAGCCGGAATATTTTTTGATAGATCATAAGAAAATGTCTTATTGGTTGCTCCATCAAATGTGAAATAAGGATTAATGGCTGAATTGATTTGGTAATAAACTTCAATTTCATTAGGTAATATCTGAGATTTTCCAAATCCTATTTTCATATTTAAGGTAGAACTTATGGAAGTGTTAGGATTCAAAGTAAATCCTCCGGATTTGTATTCACCAATATGGTTGAAAATGTCAAAAGTAAAGCTGTTATTGTAGTTTTCTCTTGCTGCAATGAGCGAAGTGTTTCTAGACTTCAGAGCCTTTTCTGCTTCTTGGGTATTTACGGAAAGCTCAATGGAACCTCCGTTAAATAAATCTCCAATATAAGCTTCTGTAGTTTCTAATACATAGTTATTTCCATTTGGAAATACCTGGGTTATTTTTCTGAAATAAACAGTGTTATTTTCAGATATTAAATAAAGTATGTTCCCCGGAACCAGTTTTTCACTCAGTTCGTCCGATGAAATTTCAAAACTGAATTTTCCGTTTTGCATTTCGGAGGCAGAACTGGAAATAGTTGCATTTTTAGCAGTAATTTTCACTAAATTGGGGTTTACGGAAAGATTCTTAAGAGTGTAGTCTACCCCGTCGGCAGATCCTGATTTGTTGATTATTCTGGTCTGATCTGTAGTGGTAGATGAAAGATCTCCGTGTGAATCATCGTTACAAGAAAATAGGATCAATGTTGAAACAACACTAAGGAACAAATAAAATTTTTTCATAGTTTTTTTAAAGATTAATTATATTGATTACTGATTTAACAATTAATTTATATATCCGATAAAAATAGGGAATCATTTCCATATAAAAAAAATAAATTATATCATATTTTATTTTTATGTTTGATATACATAATATTTTATAATTAAAGGTGATGAGATTTAAAAGAATAATTTTTATTTTATTTTTGTTAGTATTCGCTTCTTGCACAGTACAAAAGACTTCTTCCAGTTATAAAAATGTATCCGTTAGTTGGTATGGAGACAAATTTAACGGGAAGAAAACAGCAAGTGGCGAAGTTTATAATATGCATAAACTCACGGCAGCCCATAAAACTCTTCCTTTCGGAACGAGAGTGGAAATCTTGAATCCTGAAAATAAAAAGAAAGTTATCGTGAGAATTACCGACAGAGGACCTTTTGTGGCTGGAAGGGAATTTGATTTAAGTAAGAAAGCATTCCGGAAAATATCTTCTTTAGACAAAGGAGTGATTCCTGTTAAATATAGAGTATTGAATTAAAAAATAGTTTAATAATATGAAAACAAAAAGGTTACTAGTATATAAATTAAGTTTGCCTCTGTTGATTTTTTCTCTGTTGATTTTTTCCTGTAAAACAAAAGAGACAGTAAAAACACCTTCAGTTGTTGGTTCAACAAACTTAACTAATAGTTTAACTCCTGTTAAATCTGATTATAAAAGAGTGAAAATAAGTTGGTTTGAAGATTTATTTTATAAAAGAAATATTCCTCCCAAAAATGATTTTTATGATAAAAAGGATCTACTGGCGGCTCACAGAACTTTGCCAATAGGTACGGTGGTGGAGCTTATAAATCCTGAAAATAACAATACCGTGCAGGTAAAGGTAGCTTACAGAGGGCCTTCTGTGTCAGGGAGAGAATTTGATTTAAGTAAAAAAGCATTTAAAAAGTTAGCAGATTTAGATTTGGGGTTAGTTTATGTGGATTATAAAATTATTTCAATTATCCCTTAATTTTTTAGGGGGTATATTATTTGAAAAATATAATTTAAAATAAATTAACCTATATTTTTTGATAGTATAGTTGTGTGGTTGAATTAAAATTTTTATTTTTACCCTATAAAAATGTAGGGTATGCGTAAAACTATTTTAATTTCTGTCTTAGTTGTTGTAGGTTTAGTAAGCCTTTTTTCCAACTATTTGTTTTCTGAGAGTGCGTCGAGAGCTGTTGTTTCTGGCGTGGAATTTAATTATGCAGATGTTGCCTGGATGTTGGTGGCGTCTGTGTTAGTTTTTTTAATGACTCCGGGAGTAGGTTTTTTCTATGGAGGTATGGTGAACAGTAAAAATATAATCAGTACCATTTTTCAAAGCTTCATTGCTATGGTAACCATTACAGTTTTGTGGTTTATTTTTGGTTTTGGTTTGGCTTTTGGGCCAGATATAGGTGGAATTATCGGTAATCCGATTCCCAACCTCTTTATGCAGGGAATAGGTACAACAACCGCTTGGGTTGCAGCTCCAACGATCCCGATTTTATTATTTGCCCTGTTTCAGTTGAAATTCGCCATTATTACTCCGGCGCTAATTTCAGGAGGAGTAGCCGAACGGATTCGCTTCTGGGGATACTTGTTATTTATTATAGCCTTTTCCATCTTTATTTATTCTCCGTTGGCTCATGCTACCTGGCATCCGGATGGTATACTGGCTAAAATGGGAGTGTTGGATTTTGCAGGTGGAACAGTAGTGCATATGAGTTCAGGATGGGCAGCACTAGCCGGAGCCATATTCCTGAAAAAAAGAAGAAATACTTCCTTAAAGGCAGCACAAGTTCCCTATGTTATTTTAGGGGCTAGTTTATTGTGGATAGGATGGTTCGGATTTAATGCCGGTTCTTCTTTTGCAGCTAATGAATTAGGAGTATTGGCTTTTGCGAATACCACTGCTGCTTCTGCTGTGGGTGCTTTAACGTGGGGATTTTTGGAAAAAATAAATGGAAAAAAACTGACTTCCATAGGAGTATGTATAGGTGCGGTGGTCGGTTTGGTTGGAATTACACCTGCTGCCGGATATGTATCTCTCGGACATTCACTTTTTATAGGATTATTTGCCAGTACGGTAAGTTTCTACATGGTGAAACTGTTCCATAAAAAAGGAGTAGATGATACATTGGATGTATTTCCTTGTCATGGAATAGGAGGAATGGTGGGAATGTTATTGACCGGAGTGTTTGCAGACAAGTCCATTAATGAAGCTATACCGGGGAACGGTTTGTTTTTTGGAGAAACTACTTTGTTTATACATCATTTTATTGCGATGATTGCAGTTTCCCTGTTTGCATTTTTTGGTACTTTATTATTACTGTATATTGTAAATATAATTACACCTCTTAGGGTTACTCCTGAAAAAGAAGAATTAGGATTGGATATTTCACAACATGGAGAAAATGTGCATGATAAAGTTTATGCTATAAATTAACACCAAAGAATTATATTGAAAAGAATGAAAAGGGTTTCTTAGGAAATCCTTTTTCTTTTAGTATTTTTGTGTATTCTTCATACTTTTTTATGAGAAGCATAAAAGTTGTACTGGATTATATAGTAGCATTAGGATGTTTGATCATTTTATTACTTCCTTTATTACTTTTGTTTATCATATCGTCTGTAGATACAGGAAAAAACGGAATCTTTATGCAGAAAAGAGTAGGAAAGGAAGGAAAGATTTTCTACTTATATAAATTACGGACCATGAAAGGTTCTTATAACTCATCTGTCACAACAAATAAAATGGAGATCACATCCTTTGGAAAATTTCTGAGAAAATATAAATTGGATGAATTACCCCAAATCATAAATATAGTAAAAGGAAACATGTCGTGGGTCGGGCCACGCCCGGATATTGAAGGATATGCAGATAAACTGACAGGAGAAGACAGAATTATTTTGACCGTAAAACCGGGAATTACCGGGCCTGCACAATTGAAATACAGAAACGAAGAGGAAATATTATCTCAGGTTGAAAATCCACAACAGTATAATGATGAAGTATTATGGAAAGATAAAGTAAAAATAAATAAAGAATATGTGAAAAACTGGAGTTTGTTACGCGATATTGAATATTTGTTCCGGACTATCTTCTCGTGAAAATGTCATGAAGAAAATTTAAAAAGCTCTTTTTAACTTTGCGGGAAAAAGGTAGAATGATAAAACTGATTATTTTTGATTTAGATGGCACTTTACTTAATACTATTGATGATTTAGGAGATTCATGTAATTTCATCCTGGAAAAGCGGGGATTTCCAATTCATCCGTTAAATGACTATAAATACTTCATTGGAAGCGGCGTTTCCAAACTAATAGAAAGAGCTTTGCCGGAAACAAACAGGAATCCGAAATTTATAGAAGAATTAAGAGAGGAGTTTGTGGGTTATTATAGTGAACATTCCGAAGAAAAAACAGCTCCTTATCCGGGAGTTATGGAAATGTTGAAAAAACTGCATTCAGAAGGAATAAAATTAGCAGTAGCATCCAATAAATTTGATTCAGGAACCAAAGCCTTGATAGAAAAATATTTCGGAGATATACCATTTGTGTCAGTATTAGGGCAAAGAGAAGGGGTTCCTATCAAGCCTGATCCTAAGATTGTTTATGATATTATGGAAATATCCGGTATTCAAAATAAAGAAGAAATTTTGTATGTAGGAGATACCGGAACAGACATGAAAACGGCTGTAAATTCAGGAATAAAAGCAATCGGAGTGCTTTGGGGATTCCGTCCTGAAGAAGAACTGGAAAAAAACGGTTCGGATTATCTGATTGAAGCTCCTGATGAAATTTTTAAGATAACAAAAGAAAACTAACGTTTTTCTTTCTAGGTATTTAAATAATTAAATTATCTTTGGACATTAAAATTAAGGCTTATGAAGTCAAGAGTATCAACTCTGGATGGACTTAGGGTAATTGCTATAGGTATGGTAATGTTTGGTCATTACTATAATTTTAGTAGTAATCATATTCTAAAAACAATTGCAGATTTTGGGTGGATAGGTGTTCCGTTCTTTTTTGTTATCTCTGGGTTCGTTATAGCCCTTTCATTGGAGAGATCCAAAAGTTATAAAGAATTTTTAAAAAGAAGATACATACGGTTAGCTCCTGGAATGTTTGTTTGTTCAACAATAACATTTCTGTATTTTTCATTTATTTATACCGGAGAAGGTTATGCTTTTTCCAAAGATCCATATAACTACATCATTGCCAATACTTTCATAGATCCTAATGTTTTTAATGCCATTATTAATCAGTTTAGGTTTTATTACATAGATAATGCCTATTGGAGTTTATGGGTAGAAGTCAATTTCTATGTAATAATCGGATTCTTATATTTTTTATCACCGAAAAACATGATCAAAAATTATTTGATCTTATGTATAATAGGGATTCCTATTTTTCTACTGCTATCAAGTGGTTTTGGACATAAAATATTGGGGAATTATCTTTCAGTTGAAAGTATAAAACATCTTAAACGCATTAGTAGGGCATTTGTATTTTTTCATGAATGCTTATGGTTTTTGATAGGACTATATATATATAAACTTTATCATGATAAAAAACAATACAGATATGTGGCTTACATATTCATTACCCTGTTTGCTATCATGGTATGGACCAGAGAATTGTACACTAATCTGATATTTATAGGAGTTATACTGGTTTATTTAACCTTTATATACAAACCCGAATATTTATCATTTTTAACAAATAAATACCTGTGTAAGCTGGGAGTAGCTTCCTATTCATTATATTTGATTCATTATCACCTAGGTGTTGCTACAATTAAACAACTTTATCAATACTTGGGAAAAGAAATACTTCTTATACCAGTTCCTATTATGATTATTGTGTGCCTGTTTGCTCTTTTTAGTTACAAATATTTTGAAACACCACTCTCCAACATATTAAAGAAAATTCTGTTAAAGAAAAGTAAGAAAGTAAGCCATAGTGAAGCTTAGAAGAGTAATTTTAGAAAAAACCTGTTTTTCAATTCAACCTTTTCAAGTAAGTCAGTTCATAATCAGGAAGTAAATTAGGATACAGAATTTTAATTATATCTGCTAAAGCCTTATCCGCATAAATACTTCCCGATTCGTAATAATCATTGGCTTTAAGCTGATTTTCCTTCTGATTCATAGTATAGACCTTTCCGTTCTTATAAGCATCAAACCATTCATAATGGGAATTTGAATTCAACATATCCTTTTTAGAAGTAAAATTACTGGCTCCGATCCAGTAATCCGCATTTTTAGCCTTGCTAAATACTTCCTCAAAATTCAAAGCTATAGTACCAGATTCCGGAGTATCTTTCCATAGATAATTTGCTCCTGCATCATCAAACAGAGTAGCAATGAAACTTTTTCCCCCGGCCATATACCAGGCATCACCATACATGATATTTGTAAAAACACTAGGTTTCTGATTTATCTGTGAAGTTTTTTCTTTTAAAGACAGGTAATTGATTTTAATTGAGTTATAAATTTCATTTGCTTTTTGAGTTTCCCCGAACAAAGTTCCGAAAAGCTTGAGATATTCAGTTTTTCCCAAAGGGTGAAGTTCATTGTATTCTTCTATATAAATTACTTTTATTCCCGATTGAGAAAGTTGATTTAGGATTTTCTCATAATTGGTATTGTGAGTGGTAATGATTAAATTCGGCTTTAAAGCCAATATTTTTTCAAAGTTTAAAGTTCCGTCATTCCCGATATTCTCAATAGTATGATTTTGTATTTCCTGTTTGATTTTGGGATTGTAGAAATATTCTGGAGAACAAACCCCGATAATGGTACTGAATTTTCCTAAAGCATCTATATAAGCATAAGCGGAAGTACTTGTGATAATACATCTTTTTACTTTGAAATCTAAAGGAAAAAAAGTGCTTTTTTCTGAGGAAGTAATCTTCAATTGACTACCTTTAACTTCAACCGAAAAATTCTTTGCATATTCATTTTTTTGAATACCAATAATTTGATCACTTTTTTTACAGGAAAAGACACTAAAAATTATGAGGAAAAAGAAAATGAATTTTTTCATTCCCAAAAATATATATAAAAAAAGAAAAAAGCTTTAAAAAAAAGAAAAAAAATAGTAGCTTTGCAAACCAATTGCAAATGGCCACATAGCTCAATTGGATAGAGCATCAGATTACGGCTCTGAAGGTTGAGGGTTCGACTCCTTCTGTGGTCACAAGTTTCCTGAGACCTGTCCCAAAGCAGGTTTTAGGGGATTTGCTAAAAGACTTTAAAAGTGTAATTACAACTACCGGCAATGCAAACCGGCAATGTTAAACGTAATTACACATGGTAACAGAAACAAAATTCGGGTGCAGCTACACGTGTAAGTCACCCAAAAAACTGGACGAAAAATAACCCCTAAAATTAGAATAGGAATCAATAATTTTAGGCAAATGAAAAGAAAAAGATTCAGTGAGAGCCAGATACTGGCGATTTTACAGGAATACTCCACAGGAGTATCC
>JAVBMH010000029.1:0-81645 GCA_031552575.1 Apibacter sp.
TAATTCTTTTGAAAATACAGATTGTGATTCTATTTTTTCATTGATTACGGTACCGGTATTGATTTCGAGAATTTCAAGATTTAATTCTTTGTATTCTTTGATATCGTTAGTACTTTTAAATGTAATTGTCAGTATACTGGATTGATTTACTACATTATCAATATCATCATCATTACTACAGGAAACTGTAATAATTGTCAGGCTCAACAGAGCGAAGCATAATAGTAGAAATTTGTGTTTCATATGTTAAAAATTAAAATTTAATTCCATTCCAAAATAGGGCTCACTTTCGTCTTTACGTTTTACTTTCACTTCATTGAAATAATAAGGTTGATAGTAACTAAACAATCTGTTGACAAACAGTGATGCTTTTATATTATTATAAATTCTTTTGCTTACTTTTAGGTTGGCTATCAAATCAAAAGTGTATCTGGTTTCTAAATTATCTGTTACAGATACATTCCGTACCAACCACTGTTTATATAAGTCTTTTTTATCTTCTTCCAGAAAAGGATATACATTACCATCCTTATCATAATATTCATAAGGTTCTGGTATTTTAGGTATTTTTTTCTTTATGTAAAACCATGTTCCCTGAAAGGAAGCGGATATGTTCATATCCAATAAGGGTAAATAGGTATCTACAATAAGATTGTAATTTAATCCTGAATTGTTATATCCTTCATCATTGAGATAAATCCCTACGTAAGGATAGTCTTTTCCCGCCAGAGAGACGTTAGGCATGTAATGAAAAGGCTCACTGTTGGAGTAAATGGTTTTGAACCAGGCCCCACTCAAAGTAAACCGTGTGTTTATTATCGGAAAACGTGGGGACGAATACCCAAATTCAATTCCTTCTTTAAATGTATTACTTCCATTCTCATTTATTGTATATCCTACAAATACATGTCGGGTTTCGTACGGTAACAGGCTTACATCCGGAGGTCCTGTCATGTGATCCAGGTCTATTCCGGAAGCATCATACCGTTTGTAGGTATAACTTTCGAACCTTTCTGATTGTCTGAATCCTGTAGTCATTTTTTCATTGAAATAGGTGAAAAATATGTTATGATTGGCATAAGACAGATCCAAGCGTATTTCTTTTTTTATGTTTTTAGCCGCCGATAATTCTTTGTTTTCTAGTTGTTTTATATAGGTCATATAATTGACATACCGGAATTCTTCTTTGTCATGATAGAAATTAAGCTGTTGAAAATCCAGATAACGTTTATTGGGATATAACATTAATAAAGTCGGTTGTTTGTAAAGTTCTCCATAGCCGATGGTAATATCAGTTTTCAGGTATTGATTCCCTATTTTCATATTTGGTAATCCCCATTGAAAATTTATACGAGGTTCGGTAAATATCTTATTACTTAAGGCATAACTCTTATCCATTCCCAACATTTTAGATACCCGAACTCCGGCATATAATGTGAACTTATTATTTGCTATATCATATTTCAGCCGGTCTCCTATAAAAAAAGACATATCCTGGAAAGCAGGAATATCTTTATAAGACCGGGGTCTTGTTGTCATTGAAGGACTTGGAGGTTTTAAAACATCATATATTTGTCCTCTTCCGTTATTTTTGGAATATTTCCACTCTGTTCCCAGTTCAATATTGTGATTGATTTTCTCAAAAGTGTTGAATTCCATATTAGTAATCAGTTTAGTATATATATCTAAAGGCCTACCTTCCGTACGGAAATAGGATACATAACTGATTTCGGGAAAATATCCTTCATTTTCCCCTTCTTCGGTAGCAATGGAAACGGATCTTGGTCCTGAATGTTGAACAAATTTTACCTGATTTAGATTTTCAATTCCCTGTCTGATATTGGTGTTTAGTGAAATGTTTTTAAATAGACTTCCTTTGGTGAAATCATAGTTAAAATTATTGGTAAAGCTGATTTTATCAATGCTTGATTTGTACGAATCTACTTTTTCATATCCTGTATCAGGATCAAATTTTTCGCTATCTATGGAACTGATATAGTCTAAGTTTGCATTCCATAGTAGGGGCATTCCGGCAATGTTAAATTTCTTGACAGACCGAATGGAGGAAGTAATTCTCTTGTAATTTTCGTAAGTATCACGCGGATCTGCTTTGGCATCCAGATAATCAAAACTTACATTCAAATCCCAACTTTTATTGATACTGAATCCTTTTGCTATGTAATAGGATTTGCTGAGACCATCTGCTTTTATTCTTCCTTCCCATGGAGTTTTACCCGATTTCCGGTTGATGAGAATTAATCCTGAAGTCAGATCTCCGTAAGAAGCGGAAGGAATGCCTCTTATAATTTCTACACTTTTAATGTCGTTCGTAGATAAAGTTCGCATATCCACTCCTATATTAGCAGTATATCTTTTGCTATCGGCATACCCTGAACTGATAATCTGATTTCCTAAAGAAGATATTTGAAGGTCAGCATTTGAATTTATAGGGTTGCCGTCCATTAAAAATAATACTCCTAATGAGCCTGTATTATATTTTGATTGTCCGAATTCACGAATCAGAACAGGGTTTGGAGAGGTAAGAACGGGATCTTTGGCTCTTCCTCCCGGTACTAATTCCATGAGATCTGCAAAACTGGAGGGTTGCAGATGTTCCATGGTCTTACGGTTGATGATCGACTTAGTGCTTAATCCTTTGCTTTCTTTTGCTGTAATGACCACTTCTTCCAGCGAACTTTCAAGCAGTTTTAGGGCAATAGTTATCTTTTTATCTTCTGATACGTCAATTTTTATTTTTTTATCGTGAAAGGATAAATGAGATATTTGTACTTCATATTTTCCATCAGGAAGTTGAAAAGAAATTTCTCCATTTTTATCCGTTAGTTTGGATTCATAGAATTTGTCTCCCTGTATCTGTACGGAGATGTTTTCCAGCTTATTGTTATCAGATCCGGTTATATGAAATGTAATATTGGATAATTTGTTTTGAGCTGGACTTAGTGTGGCAATGAAAAGAAAATTTATGATCAAATAGAATCTAATCAAGGACATTTACAGTAAAATTTAGTTTTTTATTTTTTGCAAATATATAATTATTTTTATTTAATCTAAATAAAAATAATAAAAAATAAATACGCGTTTACTGAGTTATATCAAAATAAAAAAGCCCGAAATTTATCTCCGGGCTTTTATAGTGAGTAATTTTATACTATCATCTACATTGGTAAAACAGTTTTCTCATATTTCTGGTTAATGATTATGGCGGCTCCTTCATAGAATGCCAGAGCTGCACACAGTATTCCTTCATAACCTGCAATTACTCCGATTTCTTCGGAACCTGAAAAATAATGCCAGGCCAACAGTATAAATAATATAACCAAAGTACCAAATACTAACTTACCGATTGTACTTCCTTTCAGGGTTATTATAAACAGTACAAAGGCCAATACTCCCCATATAGAGAGAAAGAATCCCATGGATGTACCGTTTACTGGTGGCAGACCGAATTTAGATCCGATCCAGATGAAAGCTAGGACTAGCCAGAATGCCCCAAAAGAGGTAAATGCAATCAGACCGAAGGTATTTCCTTTTTTCCATTCCATAGCTCCTGCAATGAGCTGCACCAAACCGCCATAAAAAATACCCATTCCTATTATCATTACATCCAGAGGAAAAATTCCTGCATTGTGAATGTTTAATAGCATTGTTGTTAATGCAAATCCGAATAATCCTAAAGGTCCCGGATTCGCCGTTGTGTCGGTAATTTTTAAATTTTCCATAATTTTTTATTTGTGATTTTAATTTATTAGCGGCGGCAATATACAAACTAAAATGTAAATAAAAAATTATGGATTAAAATTTTGTAATTATTTTATTGAAACGTTCTATTATAACAATAAATTGATTACATTTTTTCCGAATTATACTCTCCTTTCAAGCAATAATACCCGAAAACTGCAAATCCACCTACAATAATCGGAGTGAGAATGAAGAGAATAATAATTCCGAATACTTTGTCTTCTACCGAGTGTGAGATTACTTTTGGTATTCCCATCACTACGATACTGAGATAGGCGCTAACTAAGGCTATTCCTACCCATACTATTCCGAATAATTTTTTTATGCTGTCCATTTTATTGTTATTTAATTAGTCATTATCAATATTACTGTTTTTATTTTTCAAGTATACCATTCCTATAATGAAACAGATTCCCGCCACTATTATAGGATACCATAGTCCTTCCAGATACCAATTTGCATTATTGGCTGTTTTTGAACTTGTAACCAAATAGGTAGCCACTGCCGGTAATAGTCCACCGAAAATACCGTTTCCAATGTGATATGGCAACGACATGGAAGTATAGCGTATTTTGATCGGGAACATTTCCACCAGGAAGGCTGCAATCGGCGCATAAACCATAGTTACAAAGAGAACCTGAATCCAGACTAAAGCAGTCAGTATCCATTTATCACTGCTTGTTATGGTAATGGATTCCGTAACTTTTGTTGCGGCTTTCTTTTGTTCATCTGTGGTTGCAGTTTTCAATTTTTGTGAACTGGTACTTTCTATTTTCTGATAAACAGTTCCGTCTGAATACTCTTTGTTGGTGGTTTTGATGGCCAATGTTTCTCCTGCATGGTCATAATCGTCTTTTACTTCATTAGTTACCAGATACTTATCTTTTACTTCTGTTTTGTTTTCCAAATTCACCGTTTGGTACATTTTCTCATAGATCGGACGGTAGGCACATATAGCGAGGATCATCCCTGCCATCATGATTGTTTTTCTCCCGATTTTGTCGGAAAGCCATCCGAAAAATACAAAGAAAGGGGTTCCTAAGAACAAGGCGGCCACCATAAGTGTATCTACCTGTGTGCTGCTAACATTCATTACTTTTTGCAGGTAACTCATGGCGTAGAATTGCCCGGTATACCAAACTACCCCCTGCCCCATGGCTGCTCCGAATAAGGCTAATAAAACAAATTTGAAGTTGTATTTGTTACCAAAACTTTCTTTTAATGGATTTTTGGAAGTTTTTCCTTCTTTTTTTGCTTTGGCAAATAATGGGGATTCTTTCATATTTTTACGGATAACATAAGATACTCCTACCATTAAGATGGAGACCCAGAACGGAATTCTCCATCCCCAACTATCGAATTCATCCGGAGTTAGGGAAGTTCTTGTAACCAAAATAACAATAAGAGACAAGAATAAACCTGCGGTTGCCGTAGTTTGAATCCAGGATGTCCAGTATCCTCTTCTGTTAGGTTGTGCATATTCCGCTACATAGGTTGCAGCCCCTCCGTATTCTCCTCCTAATGCCAATCCTTGTAAAAGACGCAGGATCAATACTAATATGGTTGAAAAAATTCCTATGGTTTCATAGCTGGGAACGCATCCGATGGCAAAGGTGGAACCTCCCATGATTAACAGGGTTACCATAAAGGTATATTTTCGTCCTATCAAGTCCCCTAGCCTTCCGAAAAATAGAGCCCCAAAGGGTCTTACTACGAATCCGGCAGCAAAGGTTGCCAATGTGGAAAGGAATGCTGCAGTTGGATTGGTGGCAGGGAAGAATTTGGACGATAATACCATTGCTAAACTTCCGAAGATATAGAAATCATACCATTCGATTAATGTTCCTAATGAGGAGGCAGTAATTACTCCCCATATCTGTCTGTTTTTCGCTCGTTCAGAAACAGGCGCATCTATCTGCGTATCTTCTATTTCTGTGGCTGCTGTTTGTTGATTAGTTGTTTCACTCATGTGTATTTATTTTTTGGTTTTAGTGGTTTCTATTATAAGTAGATCATAGCTTGTACCGTGATCATATCATCGTTATTGCTGGGTTGGTTGAAAGCCTTTTGATATTCAACTGTTAACCGGGCATTTTGTCCGTCTATATACCAGTTGGTTCCTAAACGTAGTTCTTTGGCTGCCTCAGGAAGTTCAGTAAAATTCCGGTTGGAATAGGCTACATAGGGCTGAAATCTGTTTCTGAATTTTTTTGCCGGATCATCGGTGTTTTTAGGAATTAAATATCCTACATGGGCATAGAATTGTCCGCCATTTCCTACTACATTTCCGGAAATGTATTTATCCATATCCGAATATTGGTAACTGGCATAGGCTGTTATGGAGGAACTGGCTCCTATCGGTGCATCATAAAATGCATCTATAGCTGTATGAGTAACATTTTCTCCTACCAATTGTCCGTTCACCATTTTAACCAATCCGTTCTGGTGATGGAAAAAACCAGCACCTACGTTGAATACTTTCTTAGTACCTAAATAGGTTCCTACTCTATAAGGTAGAAGGTTAGATTCCTGATCGAAAAATTGATAGTCAAGGTATCCGCCAAAAGCATATTTTCCTTTTCCTAAAAGTGCTTTTCCTAAATATTTTTCCTGTCCCTCTGCCAGAACAGTGGAAGAATTACCATCGGAAGTGTTTTTCAATGCATCATCTAAGGAAACACGGTAATTTAATTTTCCAATTTTCCCTTTTGCATAGATTCCCAGAGAGTTTGCAAATTGATCGGATAATCCCAAGGTGGACCAGTGTGCACGGTCGTTATCCAAGGTTAAAAGGTTCATGGTACTGCTGCTATTCAAACGGGTAATTCCGTTCCAGTACATTAATCCCGCCCCTATGTTCAAATAGGTTGGAACTACTTTGTACTCTATTACAGCTTCATGAAGGAAAAGTTCAACATCATCCCCTTTACCGGTTGGGGTCAGATTGTTTGCATTGACTGAGTTGAGTCCGAAGTGAGCTGCGATTAAGAACCGGTCATTAACCTGAGAGTACATTAATACTCTTGCTCTTTTGATGGAAAATCCATCATTAACGTTATTCCCTTCATAATCCTGAAACCAGAATTGGTTCCAATTGATAATACGCAAATACTTAGATCCGCTTTCATCGAATTTAATTTTAAAACCGTCTGTGTATTCTGATGCATTTTGACCAAATGAAATTGTCAAACCAGAACAAAAAACAAATAATAATAACAATTTTTTTAATTTCATAACTCTTTTTTTGGTGATTTTACATTTTTTTACTACATTTTTTATCTAGTGAAAATTATTTAAAAAATCCCGATAATCTGCTTAATGTATGTTAATAAAATCATAAAAGCATGATATTTATCATGCCCTACAAAAAGAATAAATTTAGCTAACTTCCCTAAAATAAAAAAGTTACCCCGCCTTAAGGTGGGATAACTTTTATTGAAATATTTTATTTATATATTATTTTAGATTAAGTTTTTTTCTAATATCTTTCGGTATTCCGTCTTTGTTCAATAAAATGGCAGTTGATTTGAGCTGTACATAAGGTTTGGTTACATATAAGTATCCCTGAAAATCATTGCTGATTCCCCATGAATTTTTCACTATATAATATTCTTTACCTGTTTGGTCTTTTGCTAATCCTACGATATGCATTCCGTGGTCATCGGTTGTGGTTTTATTATTGATGGCATCTTGACGCATTTGTTCGGTTATTTTTTTATCAGGTTTAGGACTGGTAAATAAATTAGCTTTTTGTTCTGCTGTAATGTTGTAAATATCCAGATCCGGAACATAAGCCACTCCGTTTTTCCAGCTAAAATAAGGTTCGCTTACATCTGTTGCCCAACCTACGGTATATCCTTCTTTTAAGGCATAGTCAATAATATCTGTCAAGTCCTGCATAGGAACATTATACGCATGATCTCCACTCCAGTTATCCGGCAATGGTAAGAAAAACTCAGAATAATATGGATAATCTTTATAAGAGGAAAGTTCTATATAATCGTTTGGATCTAAGTCCATTACTTCTTTCGCAAAGGTCTGCGGAGTATAAGTTTTTCCTTTATAAGTAAAGGATTGCGGAACAGCACCTATGTATTTGTCTAAAGTTTGAGAAAAAGTTTTGGTCCAGTTTATATTTACAGGAGCTTTTTGTGTTTTCACACTGTCAATAATGCTTTTCAGCTTATCCTGCATAGTGTTGAAGTTATTTCTTACAGCTCCGTTAATAAGACCTGTATAGGCTTCTTGCGGAACTGTTCCGTATTTTCTGTACATATTAATTACATCGTGTAATTCTCCCCCATCTCCATAATTAATGGCACCATCCATTAATACATACAATTGGGCTTTGTCTTCGTAGGTTTTTCTTGCTGCATATATTTCTGCTATGTCTATGACTTTTTTGTGTTTTTTATATACTTCGGATTCCAGAAATGAATTTCCGGAATAACTCCAGCAGGTTCCGGAAGATCCCTGATCTTTTACCGAAGTGTTATCTAGTTGTTTAATTATGGTAAAATGGAAATTGGTTTTATCTGATTTATTGTCTTTTATTTTATTGATTAAATCGTCCTGAGCAAAAGCTCCTGATGCTATAAACAGCATCATGGCTGACACAATAAGTTTTTTCATGCTTAGTTATTATTTAATTTGGTTATTATTTTTCTTCTTTTTGTTATTTTTTCTTTTTTCCTTTAAAATAGTCATACACAAAATATCCTGCTACTAAAATCAGAAAATAAGGCAGATAATTGGTTTTATCTTTTAACGGAACATCTGAATTCGGAACCCGGAACATTCTGTCCCACCGGATCTTAAATTTGGCAGGATGTCCGTATTGATCGTTTTCAAACATTCCCTGTAAACTTAACCAGGTGAAAACTGGAGTTCCTATAATATGATCTTCAGGAACATATCCGAAAAACCTGCTATCTAATGAATTATCCCGGTTATCTCCCATCATCCAGTAATAATCCTGTTGTATGGTGTAGGAATCGGTTTGTTTTCCATTAATATAGAATTTATCTCCTTCTTCTTTTAATGTATTGTGCTCGTAATTTTTGATAATTCTTCTATATTGGTCTATATTTTCTTTGGTAAGTTTTACGATATCTCCTTTTTTAGGAATCTTTAAAGGCCCGTATTGGGAACTGTTCCATCCACTATGTAACGGAAAAATGGAATTGGTAGTATCAATTTTATTTTTGTTCCATCTACTTTGGGATATCATTTCTGTGTCCTTACTGTAAATCATTTGTGAAACAGAGTCTACCGTGTTTAATTCTTTTAATTTGTTGAGATTCTCTTTTGTTAAACCTGTAAATGCAAATGCTCTTTTACCCGGAATATCACTCTGGGTTTCACCATAAGTAGCATATCCGAAAAGTTCTTCTATTTTTTTCTGACTAATACCTGCTTCTGTGGTATATACTAAGTAATTTCGTTGTTGTTCCTCATCTTCTTTAATTTCTTCGGGTTTTCCATTAATAAACAGATTTCCATCCACTAATTTAATTTCATTTCCGGGTAATCCTACACATCTTTTTACATACGGATCTTTCCGGTCAATGGCTGTATGCAAAGAATCGGTAGGATAGTTGAAAACGACAATATCATACCGCTGAACTTTTGTCCAGCCGGGAAGTCTCATATAAGGTAATCGTATATCATCTATATAAGAATTGGTCTGATTCTGAGGTTTTTGGCTATCTCCCAACGGAATTTTATTTTGTAAAAACGGTAAGGCAACCGGAGTCATAGGAATCCGGATTCCGTAATTCAACTTGCTTACAAACAAAAAATCACCCACTAACAAGGTTCTTTCCATAGAAGCTGTTGGAATGGTGAAAGGCTGGATAATAAAGGCATGAATGATGGTTGCAAAAACTACAGCAAATAAAACGGCCGAAATAAGTGTCTCCTTTCTTTCTTCTTTTCCTGTATACTGAGTTTGCGGTGAATAATTCAGATATCCTAAAAAGATAAAAGAAAGAAATATCACCAACAAGGCATCAATAAAAGATCGTCGGTTATAATGGCGGACAAAATCAACCAGTATGACAACTGCCATTATAGGTCCTACAATAGGAATGAATACGATGAAAATCCACCACCACGGACGGTGAATGATTTTTAAGGTAACTATAATATTATAAAAAGGAACTAAAGCTTCCCAGGCTTTTCTTCCGGCTTTTTGAAATAATTTCCAGGTAGTTACAAAATATAGAACATTAGAAATTACTGCAAATAATAAATAATACTGTAAAAAGTGCATTTAAATTTATCTTTTAAATCTACCAATTGGTAGTGTGTTTTTGTCTATTGTTACGAAATAAGATAGTTAATATTTAGTTAAATCCTAATACGTCTTTCATGGTAAACACACCTTTTTTCCCGATCAGCCACTGAGCAGCCAATACAGCTCCGGAAGCGAATCCTTTTCGGGAATGGGCTATGTGTTTTATTTCTATTTCATCTACATCCGAATTATATAAAACGGAATGGGTTCCCGGAACATCCTGAATTCTCTTTGCTTCAATTCCTAATTGATTGTCATCTGTTTTATAGGATAGTTTCCAGTTCTCAAATCCATAAATCGGAATGATTTCTTCTGCTAAGGTTATAGCCGTTCCACTTGGTGCATCTTTCTTTTCTGTATGATGAATTTCTTCCATACGGATAGAGTATTCAAGATATTTTTGCATGATCTCGGCTACTCTTTTATTGATCTCGAAAAATAAGTTTACTCCTAAGCTATAATTGGAAGCATAAATAAACGCTCCATTTTGTTTTTTACATAGTTCTTCTACTTCAGGTAGTTTGTCTAGCCATGCTGTTGTGCCGCATACTACAGGAAGTCCTATTTCCAAGCAAGCTTTTACATTTTCATAGGCTGAAGAAGGAGTAGTAAATTCTATGGCTACTTCTGCTCCATTAATATTTTCTCTCGTTGGTTTTTCTTCCAGCCTTGCAACTACTGTATGTCCTTGGGCTGTAGCTATTTCATCTATAGTTCGCCCCATTTTTCCGTAACCTACTATTGCTATTTTCATGAGAATACTATTTTTATGTTTTTATGTGTGTTAAAATGTCAAACTAAATGATAATCCTAATTTATGGCTATAAACTATTGAATTGGGATCACCAATGATAACCGGTTTAACAGCAAGATCCTTATCCTTGTCAAAAATGGAAAGGTGAGCATCTACTGCTGCATCCACTATGTTCAAAATATAAGCCAGAGCAGTTAAAACTATGGCATAATCTCTATTTCGTCTTTCCGAATCTTCTGCGTTTGCCAATACTTGTGGCGTCATTCCGTCAATTCCTGAAAATTCATGGGGCAAACCGCTAAGTTCTGCTAAATATGCTTTATGATACCGTTTGTATTGAGTATCATAATATTTGATAAAACCGATTCCTGTTCCGATTATCCCTAAAACAATAGGAGCTTTTATATATTTTTTATTGTACAATTGTCCTAATCCGGGGAAAATAGCTGAATATAAGGATGCTTTTAATGGACTTCTTATATAGGAAGCAGAAGTATTTTTAAGAGTATCACTACTGATTATAACAGGGATTTCTTCAGAATTTTGAGTTTGAGTTTCCTTATTTTGCCCTGAAACAAAACAACTAATTAAAAATAAAATAGCAAATACATGTATTTTTTGTATCATTCTACTAATTTCTGAATTCTTTCAAATTCTTCTGAAGAATCAAAATTAATGATAATTTTTCCTTTTCCTTTATTATCGGTTTTGATTTCTATTTGGGTATCGAAATAATCTTCAAAATTTTTCAATCCTTTTTTCAAGTGATTAGGAAGTTCTTTTTCCTTTTTTTCTTTTTTTACTTTCGGATTTTTGAATGTGCGAATAAAATTTTCGGTTTGTCTAACGGATAGTTGTTCCCGAACAATCTTTTCATAAACAAATAATTGTTGTTCCGGTTCTTCTAAGGAAATCAATGCTCTTCCGTGCCCCATGGAAATAATGTTATCTCTAATTCCCGTCTGAATGATAGGTGAAAGTTTCAACAGCCTCAAATAATTGGTAATGGTACTTCGGTCTTTCCCTACTCTGTTACTTAGATTTTCTTGTGTAATATGAATTTCTTCGATCAGTTTTTCAAAGGAAAGGGCAATTTCAATAGGATCCAAGTCTTTTCGCTGAATATTTTCCACCAAAGCCATTTCCAATAATTCCTGGTCATTAGCCAAACGGACAAAAGCGGGTAATTTTTCTAATCCGGCCATTTTTGAGGCCCGGTATCTTCGTTCCCCGGAAATCAGATCATATTTTTCTCCGTTTTTTCTAACAGTGATGGGTTGTATCAAACCCAATTGTTTGATAGACAGGGATAATTCTTCTAATGCTTTTTGATCAAAGTTGGTTCTGGGCTGATTGGGATTGGTAGTAATATCATCCAATGATATCTCAATGATGTGTCCAACCAACTCTTCTGCTCCTTTTTCTTCAGCCGAATTAACCTGCTTGGTAGTTTCACTTAAAATTGCGGATAGTCCCCTACCCATTGCTCTCTTTTTTCCTAAAGCCATAATAGTTAGTCTTATCTTACTTCCACTTTATTTTTATTCAATACTTCTTCTGCTAATAAAATATAATTAACTGCTCCTTTGCTTTCAGCATCGTATTTTAAAATTGATTCTCCAAAACTCGGAGCTTCGCTCAACCGGACATTTCTTTGTATCAATGTTTCAAAAACCATTTCAGGGAAATGGGTTCTTACTTCTTCTACCACCTGATTGGATAACCGTAAACGCGGATCATACATAGTCAATAATAATCCTTCAATAGTTAGATCCGGATTATGTAATTTCTGAACGCTATTAACGGTATTTAATAATTTTCCTAATCCTTCCAGTGCAAAATATTCACATTGGATAGGAATAATTACAGAATCAGCTGCTGTTAAAGCATTTAAAGTTATTAAACCTAAAGATGGAGCACAATCAATAAGAATAAAGTCATATTCTTCTTTTATATCTTTCAATGCTTCTTTCAACATATATTCCCGGTTCTCTTTATCTACCAACTCTATTTCAGCAGCAACCAAATCAATATGAGCAGGAATTAAATCAACATTCGGTGAAGTAGTTGATTGTATGGAATCTTTGGCTTTAACACTATGTTCCAGAACTTCATACGTTCCTGTTTCTACATCTTCTACATTTATTCCCAATCCAGAACTGGCATTAGCTTGCGGGTCTGCATCTATCAGCAAAACTTTCTTTTCCAACACCCCAATTGCTGCTGCCAAATTAACTGCAGAAGTGGTCTTTCCTACTCCTCCTTTCTGATTTGCAATTGCAATAATTTTTCCCATTAGTACATAAAATTTCAGGGGATAAAAATACAATATTTAAATGGTATGTAAAGAAAAAATTATTAACAAACCGCTTCTCCAAGTTATTTATTCATTGGTATTTTTTATACTTTTGAAACAAAATTTCACCCCTGTTATGAATATAACTCTTTTACTGGCTATTATTTTTATTTATTTTCTGGTTTTATTAGGTGTTGCCTTTTATACTTCAAGGAATTCAGATAATCAATCCTTTTTCATAGGGAATCGGAAAAGCAACTGGTGGCTGGTAGCTTTCGGAATGATCGGAACCAGTTTGAGCGGAGTTACTTTCATTTCCGTTCCCGGAACTGTGGGAAAGGTAGGAACTGTTTATTCTTTTGGTGGATTTGAATATTTCCAGCTTATTATAGGGAATTTTATCGGGTATTTTGTAATTGCCTTTGTGCTTCTTCCTTTGTATTACAAAATGAATCTGACTTCCATTTATACGTATTTGAGTAAAAGGTTCAATACGGAAGCCCATAAAACGGGTTCTACTTTTTTCATTATATCTCGTGCTATCGGAGCTACAGCAAGATTGTATCTGGTTATCAACGTACTGGATATTTTTTTACTGAAAAGCTTCGAAATTCCTTTCTGGGTTACTACTGTAATCATTCTGCTCATGATTTTACTCTATACTTTTGAAGGTGGAGTGAAAACGATTGTGTTTACCGATACGTTGCAGACTTCATTTATGTTGATCAGTTTGATTGCCTGCATTGTATTTGTATTGAAAAGCCTGAATCTCAATTTTGGTGAAGCGATTGATACTTTAGGAGCTAAGGGATATCTGCACACGTTCAATTTTGATTATCATTCCAATTCCTTTTTTGTGAAACATATTTTGGGAGGAATGTTTATTACGATTTCCATGACAGGATTAGACCAGGAAATGATGCAAAAAAATATTTCCGTTAAGAATTTGAAAGACAGCAAGAAGAATATGATCACTTTTGCAACTATTTTGTTATTAGTGAATTTTTTATTTCTGTTTATGGGCGGACTTCTTTATTTATATGCTTCCAGTCTGGGAGCTGAATATGGAACTATTGCAGATGGAGATATTCTAAAATCCATTTTCGGATTTAAAGATTCTGCCGGAAATATCCAGAATATTATGGGTGATAATTTGTTTCCTACTTTGTCATTAGGAGGATATTTCCCTCAGTTGCTAGCTATTATTTTTATTATCGGACTGGTTTCTGCTTTATTTCCTTCTGCGGATGGTGCGTTAACTTCCCTGACTTCTTCTTTTTGTGTAGATATTCTGGGATTGCCTCAAAAGGAAAATCTGAGCGAAAAACAGAAAAAATCAACCCGGATCAAAGTTCACCTTGTATTTACTATTATCTTTTTAGTACTAATCCTTATTTTCAAGGAAATAAATAATGAATCTATTGTATATACTATCATGGATCTGGCGGGATTCACTTATGGTCCGCTTTTAGGATTATTTGCCTTCGGGATATTTACCAAAAAAGATCTTCCTCAACAAGGAAAAATATTTTTAGTTTGTATTATAACTCCGATAATCAGTTATTTGATCCGGTTAGTAATTTCAAAATTAGGGTATGGAATCGGTTTGGAATTGATTATCATTAACAGCGGATTAACCTTTTTAGGTTTATTATTAATATCTAAAAAACACTTAATAAAATCAATATGAAAATATTAGAAAAACGAATTGAAGTAATACTTAAATCAAATATTTCTTTGGATTCTAAACTCCAAAAAATTTGTCAACTTCTTTATGATGAAGTGGATTATTATAACTGGGTAGGATTTTATTTCAGAAATGGAAGCAAGGAAGAATTAAAATTAGGGCCTTATGTGGGAGCTCCTACCGATCATACCATTATTCCTTTTGGAAAAGGAATTTGCGGACAAGTGGCCGTTTCCAATGAAACTTTTGTAGTTCAGGATGTAAATAGTGAAAGTAATTATCTGTCGTGCAGCATAGATACCAAATCCGAAATTGTAGTGCCTATTTTTAAAGATGGAAAAAATATCGGACAGATAGATATAGACAGCCATGTTCTTAATCCTTTTACTGAAAAAGATCAACAGTTCCTGGAACATCTTTGTAAAGGAATAAGCGAAATCCTTTGAATTCATAGTTTTTGTTAAAAATGTGTTAAACTTTTAAACCTTTAAAATTTTATCCTGTCAATAAGACAAATAAAATAATTAAAGAGTTATGAAAAAAGTATTATTTATAAGTGCATTGGTTTTGACAACAAGCTTTGCATTTTCTCAAACAACTAAGGATGGTAAACCTATGGAAAAAGGTAACTGGGAGGAAAGACAACAACAATTCAAAGATAAAATGGCAAAAGAGCTTAATTTGAGTAAAGATCAAATAAACCAGATCAATGCCATTGATGATAAGTACAAACCTCAGGAAGAAAATTTGCGGACACAATCACAGGCATTGCGTGATCAGAAACGTCAGTTGATGGATCAAAAGAAAACAGAAGTGGAAAAGATTCTTACTCCTGAGCAAAAACAAAAATTACAGGACATGAAAGATAAGTTTCATGATAAGAGAATGCAAATGCATAAAAAAGACGGGCCAAAATAAATAATTAAGTTAGTTCAGTTAAAGAGCTGCTTCCTAAAAGGAAGCAGCTCTTTGTTTGTAAATAGTTGATTATAATAATATTAATGATAAAAAAATAATCTTATTCGAATCTGAACACACTCATTTTAGAAAGCCCGTTAGCTCCCCATCCTAAGCCGGTACCTCCTTTTTGAACTGTTATAACATCACCTGCCACAAAATCATCAACAGCAAAGAGGCATGCCGAACTACCTGAGGCTGAAGTTGCATCTATGGCTGCGATAGGAATTCCATTTTTGTTAATAACTAAATACCATGTTGGTTGGGAACCTACTACAGCCTGTGAAAAATTGATATAAACCTGATGCAATCCTGCTTTTTGTACGGTATATTTTCCCGGATTAGAGTTACTTGTACCCAAAACCATGGCATTTTCGGGGTCGTAGTCTATAGTGTCGTACCATATTTTTCCAGCACCTGCGGTAGTATTTGTATTTTTTGAATACATTATTCCGGTTAATTTGGGTGTGACTACGCCGGGTATGGAACTAATCGGTTGAGACCATTGAACTCCGTCATAATAGGCAAATTGGTCTTGGGTGGTGTTGTACACAATCATCCCTTTTTGTGGGTCAGATACGGTAGTAGCATCGGTGCTGCCTGTTAGCGTCACATTGGGTATGCGGATGCTTCTGTTGGAAGAGGCAACATCCAGGATAGCCGAAGCATGAGGAGTTAAAGTGCCTATGCCCACATTTCCAGTGGTTGCTGCAACAGCCATTCGCTCAATGTTGTTTGCCTTTACGACAAGGTCTGCCGCATCGGTTGTCCCAAGGAAATTTGCACTGCCCGATGTTCCGCTGTTTCCGGTGGTTGACCAGCTGTTATCCACATTGCCCAAGGATTGCCACAAAGACCCGTCGAAGTAGTAATAGCCTGTTTGAGTTACTTTTGCAGTTTTAGCAGTTGTTGTTCCCGAAATGTCGTTTATGTAAACGATAGCACCGGTCTGATCGGTAGTATATTTGGTATCCTTTCCCTTAAGTTGTGCCAACGTCAATCTTGGTGCGATAATTCCTTCGGCTGTGCTATTGCTAGTATTTGTGGCTACAATATCTATTGTTGCGCCGGGCGTTTCAGTATTTATTCCAACCTGGGCGTGGGCTGTCGTGCCTGCCAGAATCAGAATGGATATTAACATAAAAAAAGTTTTCATAATTGGTGTTTTTTAGTTAAATAATTAAAATGTTTATTGCGTATTTTGTAAGTTCACAGAATAGCTATTATCATGTATACTTTTGCTTAGAGGAGCTTTAACATTGGTTATGTAAACTTCTATTCTGACTAAGTGGATTCACTTGTTTTTGGGTTGGTCACCAAAGCGTAGTGATACCATACAAAACTACTGGTAATATCGAAAATAAATTGGGTATCTAAAAAATCATTCAAACCTGAATACGCTCATTTTAGAAAGTCTGGCTGCCCATCCTGTACCATTCCCCCCTTTATCAACTGTTATAACATCACCTACCACGAAATTATCAATAGCGAAAAGGCATGCTGAACTACCCGCAGCTGAAGTTGCGTCTATGGCGGCAACTACAACATTATTTTTAAGAATGCGTAGAAACCAAGCCGCACCAACAGTACTGGTTCTTTGTGTGAAATTGACATATACCTGATGTAAGCCGGCTTTTTGTACGGTATATTTTCCCGGTACGGAGTTACTTGTTCCTAGAACCATCGCATTCTCTGGGTCGTAAGTTTTAGTATCATACCAAATTTTTCCGGCTCCCGCAGTATTATTAACATTTTCTGAATACATTACTCCTGCTAATTTGGGTGCAACTACACCGGGAGCGGAACTTATCGGTTGCGTCCATTGAGTTCCATTAAAATAAGCAAATTGATTTTGGGTAGTGTTGTATACGATCATCCCCTTCTGAGGGTTGGGTACAGTGGTTACGTCGGTGCTGCCTGTTAGCGCTACATTGGGTACGCGAACACTTTTGTTGGAGGCGGAAATATCCAGGATAGCTGAAGCATGAGGGGCTAAAGTTCCAATACCTACATTTCCAGTAGCGGCTGCGATAGTCATTCGCTTAATATCATTTGTTTTTACAACCAGATCTGCTGCATCAGTTGTACCTAAAAAGTCTGTGTTGCTTGATGTTCCACTATTTCCGGTAATAGACCACCCATTTTTTGTACTATCAAAAGGTTGCCATAGAGCTCCATCGAAATAATAATACCCTATTTCATCAATGTTAGCTGTTTTAGTAGTGGTTGTTCCTAAAACATCACTTAAATAAACAATAACACCCGCTTGGTTTGTCGTGTATTTAGCATCCTTACTGATAAGTTGCGCCAGTGTCAATCTCGGTGCTATTATTCCTTCGGCTGTTGTTTCGTCTGTTTTATTTGCAACAATATCTATTGTTGCTTTTGGAGTTTCGGTATTAATACCTACTTGAGAATAGGCCATTCCTCCTGTCAGGAATATAATTCCGGATAAAATAAAGTTTTTTTTCATAATAATTAATTGTTTGTTAGTTTTTATTATCTTTTTAGATGTAGAAGAGCTTTTTAGTTATTTAAATACAAATGTAATAAAAAAAATGATTTATTTTATCAGTTTAAAATATTATAAATAAATTTAATGATACTAAAAATCTAAAAATAAATTGATAAAAACTTATATTTATTTATAATTTACAAATAAAATAGAAAAATATATTTTATATTATAATAAGCTGTAAATTGTATATTTTCAATAATTTATTTTACATATAAGTGTAGTATTGAAAAAATAATCAATAACACCAAAAAGATATTTATTATCCCATATTAATAATGAAAATAAATTTATAAAAAATTAATCTTTATTAATAAAAATTTTAGAATTGAGAAAATAAATAAAAAATTAGGATTTTCAGAAGATAGGGTTATGAAAAATGTATTAATTTAAATAAAGAATATCTTAATCTATCTCAAGATAGTTCATTTATAATTAAAAAGTTCTTTACACCAATGTTCTAATGTATATTTATTGTATATATGATTGGGTATTTTCTCATATTCAGTACTAAAAAAAGATTGTGGTATTTGTATATTTTCAGGGTCTATCACACAAATATTATTGGAATTATAAAAATCATATTTTGTTATTTCCGAATTTGTAGTAATAATTTTTTTATTATAACCCAATGCTTCAAATATTCTGAAAGACAGTCCATTCTGTATATCACTGTTTACATCTAAAATAACCCTAGCCTTTTCCATTTCTTTATAAACTTTTTCTATATCTTTATTTTTATGAAAAGTTTTTATTTTGTGATAACTAAACAAAGGTTGTATTTTAGGTATCTTTATTTGTATATTGTATGAAATAGTATTTTTTTCGAAGTATTTTACTATACTTTGTATTTTATTCCATCGGGAATCCTTATTTGCTATCATAAATACATCTGTGGAATAATCAGAATTGTAATTTGAAGTAGTAGTAATAAAATTACTGATAAATGAATATTTTTTATTTTTAAAATCAAATTCTTCAAAAGTATAGATTTTATCAAAGTCATTAAAGGTTTTAAATACATTCTTTGACTTGATACTATCATATAAATACACAACAAATCTATTGGTTCTTTTTCTTAAGTAGTGGAGGGTATCTTTATTAAAAAAGTCTGGACGTATAAATTAATACTGTATCAAAGCTATTTTTATCCTCTGTTATTTTTCTTATATAATCTTCCCTGTATTTCTTTCGTAATCCTCCTTTCCCAGTAATCTTATAATAAATATTTATGATATGATCAATTAATTTCTTTTTATGTTTAAGTTCTCCTGCATCTGAATAAACTAACATTAATTCATGTCTCTTATTTTTAAGTTCTTCTTTTACAAACTCCATGTAACCATTTATATATGGAGTTATAAATAAAAATCTTTTTATTTGCATATATTGTTTATGAAAACTTCTGCATATCAATTAATCTTTTGTAAGCTCCGTCTTTTGCTATCAATTCTGCATGAGTTCCCTGTTCAATAACTTTTCCTCGTTCCATCACCACAATCAGGTCTGAATTTACAATGGTAGATAAACGATGAGCAATAACCAAAGATGTCCGGTTAGACATCAGATTTTCCAATGCTTCCTGCACCAGTCTTTCACTCTGGGTATCTAAGGCAGAAGTGGCTTCATCTAAAATCATTATAGGAGGATTTTTTAGAATAGCCCGTGCTATGGCAATCCGTTGTTTTTGTCCTCCGGAAAGTTTAGCTCCGCTTTCTCCTATGGAAGTATCAAATCCTTCAGGAAGTAATTCTATGAACTCTAATGCGTTAGCTACTCTGGCAGCATTGACTACTTCATCCATAGTAGCATTAGGATTACTCAATTTAATATTATTGGCAATGGTATCATGGAATAAAATGGATTCCTGGGTAACCATTCCTAATAGTTTTCTGTAGTTTTTTAAACTCAGATCCCGTAAATCATGGCCGTCAATCAGGATTTTACCTTTGCTTACATCATAAAATCGAGCTAATAAATTAGCCAATGTGGTTTTTCCTCCCCCACTCTGCCCTACTATGGCTACTGTTTTTCCTTTCGGTATATTTATGGTTACATCTTGCAATATCGGATGTCCTTCCTGATATTGAAAATCTATATTATCAAACCGGATTCCTTCTTTTAATTCGGTCAGTATTACCGGATTTGCAGGTTCATAAATCTGTACATTGGTTTCCAATACTTCTACCAACCGATCTGTGGATGCAGTTCCTTTATGCAAATTGGTCATTGAAGTAGACAACGTTTTGGCAGGTTCCAGCAACTGAAAAAATAAGGCAACATAGACTAAAAAAGAAGGCAGATTTAATTCTCCTTTTCCTTCCAAAATCAAGACTCCACCATACCAGGTAATGAAAATCATGGCTACAGAACCTAAAAATTCGGATGAAGGGGAAGCCAATTCATATTTTTTCATCATGTTTATGGATAGTTTTCTCAAATAGAGAACGCTATTCATAAACCGGTTTTTCATGGATTCTTCTGCATTGAAAATCTTAATGACTTTGGCTCCATTCAGAGTTTCATCTATGATTGATAATACATTTCCTGATTCAGTCAATCCTCTTCTTGCATCTTTTTTCAGACTTTTCCCTATGGCTGAAATAATCCATGCCATGAATGGTAAAACCACTAAAGCAATCAAGGTAAGTTGCGGGCTGATTGCTATCAAAGTAATTAAAGTGAAAAGAATAGAGAACGGAGTACGCCAGAGTTCCAGAACGGCATTTAAAATATTTCCTTCTACTTCGCCTACATCTCCGGAAAGTCGCACCATAATATCTCCTTTTTTTCTTTCCGTGAAATAGGAAACAGGTAAGGATATGATTTTGTCAAACATAGTAAGTCTTAAATCCTTGGAAACCCCGCTTCGTAACAGAACAATAAAATATTGTGCGAGATACCGGAATACATTTCTAAGTAAAAACAAAACTATTACGGCACCACATAAATAAGCCAATGCAATTTTTGGGTCTATTCCTTCGATATGTTTATGTAGAAATAAATACGCTTCATATTTTAATTCTGCTGAAAAACTGCCAGAAGTTTCCGCCTCTTTTTTTGCTTTTTCAAGAATTGCAGTTTCATTGGATTTCCCTCCCAACAACATATCCAATACAGGCAAAATGGCAAGCACGGAAACAATTGAAAATAAGGAATATAAAACGTTAAAAAAAACTCCCAGAAAAAATTCTTTTTTATACGGATAAGCAAATTGTTTAAGTATCTTTTTTAATGAATCCATGCTATTTTAATGAAGCTACAAAGATACTAATTTTTCTATTCCATCCTACTTTAAAAAGTTGCCTGTATTCCTATGTGAACTTTCGAGTCAGAAAAGTTAATGGGTTCTGAATCGTATTTACCTACAGCATAGTTTAAGGAGAATATTCCGAACCGGGTTAAAAAACTGATTCCCAATCCGGTTCCTAACAAAAACGGTTGGGTATGTTGATTTTTATTTTCTGTCCAGACAGCATCTACAAAAACGTTTAAAAACATTTCTTCAAAGGGAACATAGCGATATTCTAAGCTTCCAATTACATAGGCGTTGGCATAGATGGATTGTTCATTGAATCCGCGTATGGTTTTTAGTCCTCCGATCCTAAATAATTCGTTTACGGTCAACGTATCTGATAATAAAGTGGCCGCAGAAATCCTTGATTTTAAGTAATGGGAACCGGAACCAGAGAGCCGGAATAGTTTTTCCAGTTGTACGGAAAGCTGATATTCACTCAGGTTTTCTCTGTCTTCCGGAATATTCCTGTATATTATTCCTTTAAATGAATAGAGATTTTTATTTCCTAAAATGGGCATTTCACTTCGTTCTAGATACTGGTAAGTTGCTCCTATTCCAGTTTTGGAAAAGTTATTGCTTTGTTCTGTATCTAATACATACCGGGAATTTTCAAAGGAGCCTTCCAACCCAATTCTTTGATGGGCAGTGTATTGATAATAAATGTGTTCGTTTATTCTGACATTAGCAAAGGTACTGTCTTGTTTATAAATGTTTATTCCTGTTTCCGAACCGAACTTGGACTTAAATAAATAGGGAACGTTTACCTGAAAATCAAAATTCTGGGATTTATCGGGAGTTGCTAGCCAGTTAAGGTTTATGGTTTCAAAAGAATTAAAAATATTTCCTAAAGAAAGATGTACTTGTCCATCCACTTTGAATTTCCCTGATTCATCGCTTCCGAAGCCTATAATTCCATCAAAGGAACTGGCTTTTCTTTTTTTAAGATACAAATAAATAGTGGTAGAATCGGGAGTAAATAATACCTGTGGATTTTTTTCTTCTATTATATAGTTGGTACTGATCAACCTATTGGAAATTTCTTTTAGTTTGCCATCTTCGTATGGTTTACCTATAAAATCGTATTCAAGCTCTTTTTTTATTCCTCTGGGAAAACCGGAATATCCGTTAATCACAAAGGAATTAATGATTCTTTTATGGTTAAGTGTTACGGAAATGTTGGCCTGAACCGGATTTTGACTGAAATCAAAGTCTGTAATAACTTTATTAAAGGCATATCCTTTTTTTAAGTAGTAATAATGAACAAGGTTTGCCAGAGAGTCTACATTGGTAGTTGTGTAGTTATCTTTGAGATGTATGGCCGTATTAGCCAAGGAATCCAGCTGTACGGAAACTCTTTTATAAAAATTTCCCTTTGTAAGATAAACTCTGGTTTCTTTTTTTTCATTTTTGATGGAATCCAGTTTTAGGGTATAAAATCCCTGATTGACCAAAGAATCCAAAACTGAAGGAATTTTATTCTCAGACATGGTGGTAGTGAACCATAATTCACTATTATTATATATTTTTAATAGATTTTTTTTCTCCTGTCCGTAGAACAACAGAGGAAAAAATAATATCCACCATAACCTGAATTTCATGTATAATAGCGTAAATCTTATTTAACTGTACAAATTTATAATTAATTATTTCTGCCAAATAAAAAATACTCTAGCTAAATCCATTTTTTTATTATATTTTTGTTTTCTTCAATAAAATTTGTAAGGACCCAACCAACTTAAATTATATAACTGAAATATATCACTTTTTTCATTCAAATTTTGAGCATATGTTCATTATATTTGTAAAATATAAATAAAAGTATAATGTCTGGGCGTCCAAAAAAAATAAGAAATATCGGATTTACTCCTACTATTTTAGGTTTCAAACCTTATAGTGATTCTAAATCTTTAAGTAAAAAGGAGCCGGTTTTTTTACATTATGAAGAATATGAGTCTATACGTTTATGCGATTATGAAAAAAACACTCAATTAGAAGCAGCTTCTTTAATGAATATTTCCCGTCCGACTTTAACGCGAATTTATAGTTCGGCACGAAAAAAAATAGCCAAAGGGTTTATTGAAGGAAGGCAGATCATTGTGGAGGGTGGTAAGGTTAATTTTGATCAGGATTGGCATATCTGTTCCACTTGTGGTTCTCATTTCACCTATCCGTATCAAAATGGAGAAGCGACACATGAATGTCCTTTATGCAAAAGTTCAGTAAATACTATTTCCCAAAGAAAAAAATTAAAACTTGAGAATGTAAACAATCATTCTAAAATTGCCATAACAAGTGTCGGAGATTCTTTAACCAGTGCTTTAGACGATCATTTCGGACGTTGTTCCTATTTCGCCATTCTGGATACTCAAACTTCTGAAGTCAACTTTGTGAAAAATCCATATAAGTCTTTGGACAGAAAAACAGGAATTTTAGCATCCAGGCTGATGGAAGATTATCAGATCAAAAAAATAATTTCAGGAAATTTCGGCATCAAGGTAAAACCGGTACTAACAGATGCCGAAATTCAAATGGTTATTATTAAAAAAAATAATGTACTGATTCAGGATATTATAAAGTTGTTGATGTATAAAAATAAAAAAGCATAAATTCACTTTTTTTACTTTTTGCTAATATCCTGTTTATTAATAGTATTATTTTCATGTGTTACCGGTAAAGTTTCTGAACCGTACCAATCATAAACTTCTGCTACAAGCAATCTTTCTTTTATTGCAGGATCAGTTTCCAATAAACTTTTTGCTTCTTCTTTTGATTTTACATTTAAAATGAAGGCTCCTTTGTAAGATTTATCATTTCTTCCGAAACGTCCGTCTATCACTATTTTCCCTTCATCTTCCCATTGTTCAATGCTTTTGAGATGTTCCTGAAGAATTTCTGCCGCTTTTGATTTGTCATCAAGTTTTATCATTCCCGGTTTTAACAACACAAAAATATAATCTCCTGTGTTATGGACATTTTTTGCTTCTAATGAATCAGCAAGTGCTTTGGCATAATCAGAATTTGCTGTTTGTGCATGTATTCCATAAAAAGACAATAAAAAGATCAATAAAATCCCATTAGTAAATCTTTTTACATTAATAAAGTTTTTTACATTTTTCATATTTTAAAAGTGTTAATTATTAAATTCTTATAAGTAAAAACAAAAATTAGACCAAATAAGCCTAATTTAAAAAATCCTGAATAGTCTTCTTCCATTCTTCAGGATATAATTTGAGATAACTATGATGAAACGAGTTGGAAAAGATTTTGAACTTTTTTTCTTTACTACCGGAATTTTGAAAAATCCTTTCTGACTCTTTCACCGGAATCCGGGGATCTTTTCCTCCACAAAGTATAAGAGTTGGTACGGAAACTTTTTTTATATATTCTTCCGGATTCATAGAAAAGGCATTGAACCCGTTCAACATTCCTCCCCAGAAAGTAATCAAGTAAGAAAATGGTTTTCCAACATAAGGAATCTTATTCAGACGGATTTTTGCAGCATCGGACATTTTACCATAAACAGCTTCCAAAATAATTTTATCGACTTTCAGATTGTAATCATGTTGTGCTTTGACTATTGCCGCTGCTCCCATGG
The DNA here is from genome assembly GCA_031552575.1 of Apibacter sp. Classification (GTDB taxonomy): domain Bacteria; phylum Bacteroidota; class Bacteroidia; order Flavobacteriales; family Weeksellaceae; genus Apibacter. The sequence continues at coordinate 25,160 of JAVBMH010000029.1, forward strand.
AAAAACCGCAAAGAATAATTGTTTTTTCTTTTAATTCATGAACTGCAAATTCGTAGGATTGTTTTACATTTTGGGCTTCCAGATATCCGATGGTATTTTGATTTCCATAAGAATTTCCTGCTCCCATGAAATCTACCAGCATTACTCTATAGTCTAGATCCAGGAAAACATAAGCATGATCAAGCATGGAAGATTTCTCTGCTCTGAAACCATGAAAAAGAATAACCAACCCTTTGGAATCAGATTTCGGATTTAATAACCAGGCTTCTAAAAATTTATTTTCTCCTGACGGAATTTTCAGTGTCTGAAATTTCCTGTCCGGAAGAATATTGGAATGAGGCTTGGGAATATTGACCCCTGTAAATAAGGTAGAAATACCCAGCTTGAAATCGGTTTTTGAATTATCTTCTTTGAAATGAGTAAAACTATAAGCCTGAATAATTGCCAGAACATTAGTAATAATGAAGAGAATCAAAAATAGATTGAAAATTTTTTTGAGTATCTTTTTTCTCTTTTGAACCATCGGATGATTTCTTCTATATATTTTGTTGGAAAATTACTTCAATTTTACTAATCTGTAACTGATATATAAAACTATTAACCAAACAGGGATTAATTCCACGGAAAGTTTCATTCCGGTTAACCACATGATAACCAAAACTCCGATTAAAAATATCAAACAGAGGTAATTACTTACCGGATACCAGAGAGAAGTAAATTTAGTTTTATTGATTCCTTCCTTCTTTTTTGCCTTTTTAAAAAATAAATGAGTAGAACTAATCATTATCCAATTGATAATCAAAGAAGAAACCACTAAGGATATCAAATATTCCAATGCTTCATCTGGAATAAGTTTATTGATGATTACACAGATAGCAGCAAAAACAGCGGACACCAGAATTGCCATAATGGGAACATGATTAGAGTTCAAGCGAGATAGGAATTTAGGTGCATTCCCCTGCACAGATAATCCATACAACATCCGGCTATTACTATACACACTACTGTTATATACTGACAAGGCAGCAGTTAACACTACTACATTCAATACATTGGCTACAATACTGGTGAAATAAATCGTTTTACCAAATAAAACAAATTGAAAACTTTTCAACGTATCAAAAACGGTTACAAACGGACTGCTTCCTACTGTAATATCTCTCCAGGGAGAAAGGGAAAACAAAATAATAAGGGCTCCGACATAGAATATTAAAATACGGTAAATTACCTGATTGGTAGCTTTGGGAATGGTTTTTTCCGGATTTTCCGCTTCCGCAGCCGTAATCCCGATCAGTTCAAGACCTCCGAAAGAAAACATAATGATAGCCAGTGAAGCAAAAAATCCCTGATATCCGCCTTTTTCGTCCGAAGTAAATAATCCTTTTGAGAAAAATCCATCATCATTCCATAAATTCGTAATGCTGGCTTTAGACCCTCCGCTACCGCTGATTAACAAGTAAGCACCAAAAATGATCATGGCAATAATTGCGATTACTTTAATGATGGCAAACCAAAATTCTGCTTCTCCGTATATTTTTACGTTGGCAAGATTGATCAGATTAATAACAACAAAGAAAAACAGACTGGAAACCCATAAGGGAATTTCCGGCCACCAGAATTGCACATAAGTACCAATAGCGGTCAATTCCGCCATGCTAACCAGAATATACAGCAACCAGTAATTCCATCCGGAGGCAAAACCTGCAAATGCCCCCCAATATTTGAAGGAAAAATGACTGAAACTTCCGGAAACAGGCTCTTCTACTACCATTTCTCCTAACTGACGCATAATCATGAAGGCAATAAATCCGGCAATGGCATATCCAAGAATTACAGACGGACCTGCCATTACTGCCGCTGGACCGATTCCTAAGAATAATCCGGTACCGATAGCTCCTCCTAAGGCAATAAGTTGAATATGCCGATTGGTTAATCCTCTTTTAAGTCCTTTATTTTCTTTTTTTGGTTCTGTATTTTTCAAGTTCTGAATTCTTGTTGTTAATTCGGAAATTTCGCAAAGATAAACATAAGAAAAAAAGTAAATGTGAAAAAATCTAATTTCTTGTATTTTATTTTTAGGAAATAAATACAGTTAGATGCTTTTATTTTTTCTTTTCGAATTTATAAATCAACAAAGCCAACTGATAACGCACTTTTAGTCCGAAAAGCAAAAATATATAAGTAATGAAAGGCTTCCGGTAATATTTTTTTACAAAAATCTTCATTGCCCCAAAAAAGCGTTGATAGTGAATTTTATTTTTTACCGTGGATTCTCCTTTGTAATGAATGATGGACGATTGCCCGAAATAGTAATTTTGGTAACCCAAATTTAATATGGTATAACTCAGGTCAATATCTTCTCCATACATAAAGTAGGTTTCATCAAATCCTCCGGCTTGCTGAAATACTTTTTTTGTAGTGAAAAAAAATGAACCGGTTAAAATTTCTATTTTGCCAATTTCAAATTCTCCTAAAGTATCGTCATAATATCCTTTGACTTCTTTCTTAAATAATTTCAGGTTGGAAAAGAGTTTGTTGAAGGTATTTTTTGGGTTTGGAATGTTTCTTTTGGATTCTAATCGATAATTTCCATCAGCATCAGTAATTCTCACTCCTAAAGCTCCGAAATCCGGTTTGCTTTCAGCAAAAGGAATTATTTTATCGAAAAGATCCGGAGGTAGTAAGGTATCGGGATTCAGAAATAAAAGATATTTGCCTGATGCTTGTTGAGCTGCTATATTGTTAGCTCTTGAAAATCCTAGGTTTTCTGTATTTTGAATCCATTTAACCTGATGAAAAATTGGAACGATATATTCTTTACTCTCATCAACAGAATTATTGTCAATAACAATAATTTCAGCATCAAAATGTTGAATGGCGTTCAGGCAACTCTGAATGCAATTTTTTAAAAATTCTTTGACATTATAGTTAACAACAATAATAGAGAGTTGTTTCATTCATTTTTTATTATTTAATTCCTTGCTGATAAGGAATTCTATTTTGCAATGATCGTATTAGTGTCAGTTCATCCGTATATTCCAATTCGTCCCCTACTCCTATTCCCCTGGCAATGGTTGTGAATTTTACGTTTGTATCATTTAACATTTTATACAAGTAAAACATAGTAGTATCTCCTTCAATGGTAGCGCTTAAAGCAAAGATAATTTCTTCGGTTTCCTGCTCTTTGACCCGATTTACTAAGGGAGTAATACATAAATCCGTGGCACTGACTCCTTCCATGGGAGAGATTCTTCCTCCCAACACATGATATTTTCCATTGAATTGTTGTGTGCTTTCTATGGCCATTACATCTCTTACGTCTTCCACCACGCAAATGATTTTTTCATTCCGGTACGGGTTGGCACAAATACTACAAATATCCGTATCGGAAAGATTATTGCATTCTTTGCAATGTTTTATATTGTGTACTAAACTGGTTAAGGCTTTGGTGAGATTATCCGTTTGGGTTTCTGAGACATCCAGTAAATGCAGGGCAAGACGTAATGCTGTTCTTTTCCCTATACCGGGAAGCTGGGAAATTTCTTCTACTGCCTGCTCCAAAATTTTGCTCGGAAAGTTCATAAGTGTCAGTAATCCGTAATATAATTAATGCCCTACGGCAGCTAAATATTTTTCAGCATCCAATGCTGCCATACAACCGGATCCTGCGGCTGTAATAGCCTGCCTGTATTTTTTATCGGCCACGTCTCCGGCAGCAAAAACTCCGGGAATATTGGTTTCTGTTGAAAAAGGTTTGATTATGAGATATCCTGTTTCATCCATTTCCAATTTTCCTTTGAATGGACCGGTATTAGGTGTATGTCCAATAGCCATGAAAATTCCGTCAACATCCAGTATTTTTTCTTCATTTGTCTGATTGTTGACTACAACAGCTTGAGAAACAAGGTTATTATCTCCTTTTAAATCAACTACTTCATGGTTGTACATGAGAACTATATTGGGAATTGCTTCTACTCGTTCCTGCATTATTTTGGATGCCCGAAGGTAATTTTTTCTAACCACTATATATACGGTTTTACAGATTTTTGCCAGATAAGTGGCTTCTTCAGCAGCTGTATCTCCTCCTCCAACTACTACTACATTTCTTCCCCGATAGAAGAAACCGTCACAGGTAGCACAGGCAGATACTCCTCCGCCTCTGTATTTTTCTTCAAAGTCTTTTCCTAAATATTTTGCGCTCGCTCCGGTGGAAATAATCACGGTTTTGGTTTTGAATTCTTTTCCGGATGAGGTTTTTACGGTATGAATATCTCCTTGTTTTTTTCCTAAGGCTACTTCTGTTACTTTATCAATAATAACTTTAGTTCCAAATCTTTCTGCTTGTTTTTGAAGTTGCTGCATCATTTCTGGTCCGGTAATTCCATCCGGATATCCTGGGAAATTTTCTACTTCCGTAGTAGTTGTTAATTGTCCTCCCAGTTCCATTCCCGAAATCATAACCGGATTCATTTCTGCTCTTCCGGCATAAATGGCTGCTGTAAAACCGGCAGGGCCGGAACCTATAATAATTGTCTGTAAAACTTCTGAATTTTCTGACATTTGTATTTTTTATAAATCGCCATGCAAGTTACAAAAATTATGGTTTCATCATAAGCTAATTAAACGTTCTTAATATGTCTATCAACTTTCGTCTTAGTTCAATTCCACACTGAGAAATCATGTCATAATTATTAGGAAACGGAACCGGAGCGGTGTTGACCAATCCAAGAATATCACTACCCAAAGCTCTTCTGTCTCCGATCATGGTGGCAAAAGAAGCATTAAAGGCAAAATTAGAAGCTATCGGATAACTATCCATCATGGAACCGGTATAAGGATTATATATTTGAACATCAGCGGAAAGCATGGCTTCCTTATGTCTGACATATTCGGTTACTTGAGCTCTTACTGTGATATAACGATCTACTTTTGTAGTTTTTCCCAAAGAGTCTCTTATTATGTTTCCATGTCTGTCTCTTGCATAATCCCATCCGTCCACAATTTCCCTTTCATAATTGTAACTGTTGGTTGTTATGATATCATTTCCTACAAAAGCCTGACGCAGAATCATATTTACCTCATAATCTCGTGGGTCGGAATTATTGGTAGTGATTATCGTCCAAAAGTCATTGACTGCAGGAGTTAATGAATATAACATATTGTCTCTGAAATTAGGAGGAAACGGAACTCCAGTCATATTGCTCATAGTTATATAAACAATATTTGCTCCTTTATTATAGGCTTCCTGTTGTAATTGGTTCACATCCCGGTAATACTGATCAATATCTTTTATTTCTGTCAGATACTGATATGCCTGTCTTGCATTCCATTTACTATCTGTTCTTAAAAGGTTCAATGCCATGGTGTAATATTGATCGAGGTAATTTTCTTTAGCTCTAGCCAAATCAGCAGAATAGTCTTTAACAGGAAACTTTAGTTCTTTTCCATCATTATAAATTGGTAATAAAGGCCTGATTGCATTTACTCTGTCGTACAAAGATTTAAATCTATAATATATGGTTTTATAATCCGGATTTACCTCAAGTTTGAGTTCTTTCACAATTCGTTCATCTTCTTCATTGGCTTTTAAATAGGAATTTTGAAGCAAAACCAGTTGTTTGTCTTTTTTCTTTTCGGATTTATCTTTTTGAAAAACTTTTATGGATGTTTCAAAAGCACTGGCATAATTTCCTGTGTCCAGCTGTTTGGAAGCGGTTTTATAAGCACTGCAACCTAATGTTATCCATGCTATTCCTAAAAACAGATAATAGTAGATATTTTTCATATTTTTAGTTATTATTAATTTTAGACAACACAAAAGATGTATTGTTTATTCATTTACTTATTATAATATTTTTTAAATTTTTGTTAACTTAAAAGCAACTTTAAAAATAATATAGTTATCATTACTAACATTATTTTTTATTATTCCAATAAGTTTGTAAATATAATGTACAAATTTATTGAATTAATTTATGTCTTTTGTTGCTCCGGAATAAATTTGTATTAATTTAAAATTATTGTAACATTATCATTACGGAATTCCGTAATAAAATTTCAAAATAAGTCTTTATTTTTGTACAGTTAATAATAAAGTGTTTGAACAACTGATTGATTTAGAGATTTTACAGGGGGCTCTCTTATATAGCTTATAAGAGAGCTTTTGTAATTTAAAGATATATCTTCTTCTATAAAAATATTCTGACAAATGATATAAAGATTCCTCTTCTAAATTAAATAATAATTTATACTTTTGTCCTGATCATTCTTCAATCTTTATAAGATAATAATTTGATTCGTTTATGAAAAGAAATATTACATTGGATTATTTTAGGATTATTCTGAGCATTTCAGTAATATTTACTCATTTTTTTCTTTCAGTGGCTTACAATCCGGCCTATGAAAAAAACTTCACCAAATTTGAATTTAACATTTTATGGGAATTATCTGAAGTTGTCAGAATCGTGGTTGCCATCTTCCTTATGATAAGCGGTTATTACCTGAATATCACAGATGGGAAGAAAACTTATACTTATTTTATTCGAATTTTGAAAATTTATGTAGTTTGGGCACTTTTTTATCTTCCCTGGTGTTTTTACTTGTCCGGTATGGATTTGATAATAACCTTATCAATGGGGTTTTATCATCTGTGGTATCTACCTGCATTAATGGGAGCTATTATATTGTTATATCCCCTGCGAAAAGTGATTAATAATAAGATAGCTTTATTGTGTATTGCCATTATTCTTTATATAACCGGCTATATAATACAAACAATAGTTCCTAATTTTGGAATATACAATTTTTTATATAGAAATGCTCTTTTCTTTGGACTACCTTTTCTGTTAATCGGGAACATTATCCGGGATATTACCCAGTTTAAATTTAAAATAACCCTTATTCATGTCATTATAGGCATACTTCTAATACTAATAGAAGGTTATGTATATTTGGAACCCAAACTAAACTATGATATGTTTTTTACAACATTGATAGTGTCTCCTTTTCTTTTCATTTATGTGCTTCAAACCGGTAAAATGCAAGTAATGAATGATAAAGATATTCCTCACATTGCATCCGGAATTTACTACATTCATCCGGCTATTATCATGATTAGCTCAAAGGTTCTTCCTCAGGAAGGAAACATCATTTTTTATCAGTTTCCTTTCATAGTAATTATGGCAATATTTACCACCTTTGTAATAATAAAAGTAAATAAAACCATTAAAATATTTTTATAGATAAATTATTCATTTATAAATACATACTATAATTTATTTAAATTCATAATTCATATAATATTCTTCTTTTCTAATCATACTTTATCATTAAAATAATTAACAAAAGTTTAACCTACAACCTATATTGAGAGTATCTAATTTTGCATATATTTTAATAATTATTCAAAATGCAAAAACAGATACAAACATCGTTTTCAATCCGGAAAATATGTATCCTATAAGACAAATCCTATTATACCTAGATTTAGTAAACCGAAAAAATGTGTTAATTTTGCAAAATGTTAGAGAAATTAACAAAATCAGTAGCTTTTCATACTTTAGGATGCAAATTAAATTTTGCAGAGACTTCCACTATTGCCCGCCAATTATTGAATGAAGGGTTCTCCAAAGTTTCCTTTGATGAATCTGCTGATATCTATATAATCAACACCTGTTCGGTAACCGACAATGCCGATAAGGAATGTAAAACCATCGTGAAAAGAGCTTTACATAAAAATCCGGAAGCTCTGATTTGTGTAATAGGTTGTTATGCTCAACTTAAACCGGATGAAATCGCTCAGATTGAAGGAGTTGATTTAGTACTGGGAGCTAAAGAAAAATTCAATATCCACAAATACATTCATGAATTAAAGAAAGATTCCGATACCAAAATCCATTCTTGTGAAATTGATGAAACAGACTTCTTCGTAGGTTCCTATTCTATCGGCGATCGTACCCGTGCTTTCCTTAAAGTGCAGGACGGTTGCGATTATAAATGTACGTATTGCACTATTCCTTTAGCCCGGGGAATTTCCCGTTCGGCAACTTTGGAAAACGTATTGCAGCAAGCACAGGAAATTTCAGAAAAAGGAATCAAAGAAATCGTTCTTACCGGAGTGAACATCGGAGATTACGGAAAAGGCGAATTCGGAAATAAAAAACATGAACATACTTTTTTAGAGTTAGTACAGGAGTTGGATAAAGTTTCTGAAATTGAAAGAATCCGGATTTCTTCCATAGAACCTAATCTATTAAAGGACGAAACCATCGACTTTGTGTCTCAATCCCAATTATTCGTTCCTCATTTCCATATTCCCTTACAATCGGGAAGCGATGATCTTCTGAAAAAAATGAAACGCCGCTATCTTTCCAACCTGTATAAAGAACGGATAAATAAAATCCATTCCGTTATTCCGGATGCTTGTGTTGGGGTGGATGTAATTGTCGGATTTCCGGGAGAAACGGAAGAAAAATTCATGGAAACCTATACCTTCCTGCAAAATCTTCCTATCAGTTATCTGCATGTCTTTACTTATTCCGAAAGAGAAAATACGGAAGCTATTGATATGGAAGGAATTGTTCCGGTTTCTGAAAGAAAAAGAAGAAATAAAATGCTGAAAATACTTTCAGAAAAAAAACGTCATGCTTTTTATGAATCTCAATTAGGAAAAACAAAAACTGTATTGTGGGAACATGAAAATAAAAACGGAATGATGTTCGGATATACGGAAAACTACGTACGGGTAACTCAGCCTTTTAACAAAGAATCAGTCAATCAATTAGAAGACGTTTATTTAGAATCTATTGATTCCTTAGGAAATGTTTTGGTAAAAACCCTGACAAAAGCGGTTTTTTCTTAGTAATAAATCCTTTTTCAAATTAATCAAATTCTTCATGGGTTCGTTCTGCATCTGGAAGTTGTTCATCCAATGATTTACAACCTTCCATGAATTGTGGTCAATCAGGATGATACCGACATAAATTATGCCCACTGCTATCCCTATGTTCCCGGATGCCTTGCCGTAATACTTTAACCTCTTCTATAAGTTCGTTACGAGTTAAATTTTGAAGGTCTTTATCCATACTTTATTCTATTTTTAGTGTTATCTTTTATGTTGAAAAATGAATTTTTCAACATAAATTACTATATCTATCAGAAAATAAACAGTTTTTGAATTAAGATTTATATAATTCTACTACTTACATAAAATTGCCTGGAAGAAAAATTGATTAATTCCTAAAAATAATTCTTATTCTTCAATAAAAAGATTAAGAGTTGCAAAGGTAAAAACTTTTTTATCTAAAAACTATAAAACTCAATCAAGAAATTAATATACCATAATAAAAACAAAAACATACAAAGATTATAAGCAAAAAATAGTTTAATTATTCGTTAAATTTTATTACCTTTATAGCCATCAGGCAAATTAATAAAAACCAAATGTTATGATAACAGATGATATTAAAATGAATGCTAAGGTGATATGGAATCTGGTATTGAATAAAAAAATGTTGGCTGTCTCTGAGATCAAAGAAATAACCAAATTCTCCGAAACTATTATATTTCTGGCTTTAGGCTGGTTATTTAAAGAAAAGAAAGTGCATTTTCAGCTGGATAATGATGATACTTTTTGTGTTAAGGTAAATGACCCTTATATAGAAGCTATTTCAAACAATAAACCTTACACAGATATATTCTATTGATATATCCAACTGACATTACAAACCATTCCGTACTGTTTTTAAGAGATATTGGTCATTTCAATATCTTCCGAAGAATCCTTGTATCCTAAAAAGTATAAAATTCCATCCAACCCTACCGTAGATAAGGAATGGTTAGCATTTTGTTTTACTGTGGGTTTGGCGTGGAAAGCGATTCCCAAACCTGCAATGGAAAGCATGGGCAGATCATTTGCACCATCTCCGACTGCAACAGTTTGTTGTATATCTATATTTTCGATTTTCGCTAACAATTTAAGATATTCCGCTTTTTTCTTACCGTCTACAATATCTCCCACATAATTTCCGGTCAATTTTCCATCTACAATTTCCAGTGTATTCGCAAATACATAATCAAACCCGAATTTCTCTTTCAGATAATCTCCAAAATAGGTAAATCCTCCGGAAATAATCGCCGTTTTATATCCACTCTTTTTCAACACTCCCATCAACCGTTCCAATCCTTCCGTAATCGGTAACTTTTCAGCAATTTCCTTTAAAACTGACTGATCCAAACCGTTCAAAAGTTTAATTCTTCTTTTAAAACTTTCGGAAAAATCTATTTCTCCGTTCATCGCCAATTCGGTAATGGCTTTTACTTCTTTCCCTACTCCTGCCCTTTCTGCCAGTTCATCAATAACTTCTGCCTGAATCAAGGTGGAATCCATATCAAAACAAATCAAACGACGCATTCTCCGGTACTTGTTTTCTTCCTGCAAGGCAATATCTATGTTTAATTCGGAGGAAAGGGATAAAAATTTATTCTGGATTTCCTTCATTTTAGGTAAATTCCCTCTTACAGCAAATTCAAAACAGGTTCGATTGATTGGTTTTTCCAAAGGAATTCGTTGAGTCAGACGAATGATTCGTTCTATATTGAGCTTGAATTCCAATAAAACATGAGAAACTTTAGAAACCTGATCCGCACCCAGTTCTTTTCCTAAAATATGGATAATATACCGGTTTTTTCCCTGTACCTTCACCCAATTGCTATATTCTTCGTGGGTTAATGCAGTAAACCGGACATTGATCTCCAATGCATTTGCTTTAAAAAGAATTTCCTTTAAAATATCGCCGGATTTTCCGTTTTCGGACATAAAAATAATCGCCAGGGAAAGGGATTTATGAATATTTGCCTGTCCTATATCCAGTATTTTTGCCTTATATTTTCCTAAGATCTGGGTTAATGCGGTAGTAATTCCGGGTTTATCCATTCCGGAAATACTGATTAAAATGATTTCTGAATTTTGCATGTTGTAATTGAAGCGATAAAAATAAGAATATTTTTAATTTATTTCAACATTTTCCACAATTTTATCATTTGTTTGGCTTCTTTTACCTCATGTACACGTAATAAATTGGCTCCTTTTTGCAAAGCAAATAAATTTAAGGCAGAAGTTCCAGTTAAGGCTTCTTCAATAGTTATTTCCAATGGCTGCCAGATCATTCTTTTTCTTGAAATACCAACATATAAAGGCAATCCAAATATTTTCATCTTATCCAGATTCTTCATCAATTCATAGTTTTGTTCCAGAGTTTTACTAAATCCGAACCCGGGATCGAGTAAAATATCCGAAACTCCATATTTCCGAAGCTCACTGACCTTTTCGGAAAAATAATAATTTACATCCAACACTACATCTTTATAATCGGTAAATTGTCCCATAGTCTGCGGAGTTCCGCGCATATGCATCAAAACATAAGGAACTTTTAATTTTCCTACCGTTTCAAACATTTTTTCATCTATGTTTCCTCCGGAAATATCATTAATCATTCCTACTCCTTCATTTACAGATTCTTCTGCCACTTTAGACCAAAAAGTATCAATGGAAAGTCTGGATTCAGGAAATTCCTTTTTTATAGATTTAATTATAGGAATTACTCTTTTAAGTTCATCTTCAGCTGAAATAAATTCCGATCCGGGACGTGACGATTGTCCGCCTATATCAATAAAATCTGCACCTTCATTTAGTAATTTCTCCGCTTGTTTTAAAGCTTTATCTTCTGTTGAATATTTTCCTCCGTCAAAAAAAGAATCTTCCGTAATATTGAGTATTCCAGCTATTTTAGGTTGTTCAAAATCTACTAATTCTCCATTTACATTGATTGTCATACACTAAAGTTTATTATAACTGGTAAATTTAAGTAAAACGTATAAATTACCAGTAAAAACAATTCTGATAAAATAAAATTACCTTTAGGAAAATATGTTGTTAAATAGTATTTTTGTAAAGAATTAAAAAATCTATGGAAAAAACCTCTCAACAATTTGATTCCATTATTTCAACTTGTCAAAAGTTATTTAAAAATAAAATGCTGGACTACGGCGCTGCATGGAGAATTCTCCGGTTACCATCCTTAACTGACCAGATTTATATCAAAGCAAATCGCATACGAACCATACAGGAAAAAGGAGAACAAAAAGTACAGGAAAATATTGACGGAGAATTTATCGCTATCATTAATTATTCCATTATGGCCCTGATACAACTGGAAAAAGGAGTAGCAGAACAACCGGATCTGGATATAGATGAAGCAGTAGATTTATATAATAAAAAAGCAACGGAAGCCAAGAACTTAATGCTTGATAAAAACCACGACTACGGGGAAGTCTGGCGCGATATGAGAATCAGTTCCATTACTGACCTGATCCTGCAAAAAATATTGAGAATCAAACAGATTGAAGATAATAAAGGAAAAACCATCGTTTCCGAAGGACTAGATGCCAATTATCATGATATTTTAAATTATGCCGTTTTTGCCTTAATTTTATTGCAGGAAAAAACAAAAAAACAATAGAATGAAATATTTGACCCACTTTTTCAGAATTATTGTAGGAATTATATTTATTATTTCCGGATTTGTAAAAACCGTAGATCCTATTGGGTTTTCCTATAAACTGGAAGAATATTTCGGACCAGAAGTTTTTAACATTCCATTTCTGCAAAATCTGGCTCTTCCCCTTTCCATCTTTTTTGTGATCTTAGAAATAATGCTGGGAGTTTTCTTATTGCTGGGAATCTGGAAAAAACTAACAGTTTATTCGCTTTTACTTCTGATCATTTTCTTTTCATTCTTAACTTTTTATTCCGCTTACTTCCATGTAGTTACTGATTGTGGATGTTTTGGAGATGCTTTAAAACTGGAACCATGGACTTCATTCTGGAAAGATATTCTCCTTTTAATCATGATTTTGGTATTACTATTCGGAATCAAATACATAACACCTTTATTTCCAACAAAAATAGGCTGGTCTCTAATTGGAATCTCCTTAATAGTTTCTTGTTGGATTGCTTATCAGGGAATTGCACATCTTCCCCTTATCGACTTTAGAGCTTATGCAGTAGGTAAAGATCTTATAAAAGGAATGAATGACGGAAAACCGGAAGAAACTTCCATTACCTATGTAATGAAAAACCTGAAAAACAACGAAGAAAAGAAATACACCGCTGAAGAATATACCAATTCAGATATCTGGAAAGATACCTTAAACTGGGCGATTAAAGACACTCATGTAGAAGTAATCAAAAAAGGAATACAAAATTCCGTTAACAACCTTACCATAGATTGCGGAAATCAGGACGGAACACAGGAAATTTTGAATGATGATAAAATAGCAGTATTCACCGTTCCATTTGCCAAAGATTTAAGTGTAATTGAAAAAGCAGCATTGAGAAAAATCACTTCCGAACTGGCCAAAAAAAATACTAAATTTGTAATCCTGGCAAACGATCCCGGAGCATTGAGCCCGGTAGAATCCTGCGCCACAGACCAGACAACCTTAAAGACCATTAACCGGAGCAATCCCGGATTAATGATCCTGAAAAAGGGAGTTGTAGTAGTAAAATATCATGTAAATGATTTTCCTACCGCACAAGAAATCGAAAAATTATAACTTAGTACATTAAAATATAAACAAAAACGATATGAGAAAAAAAATTGTGGCAGGTAACTGGAAAATGAACAAAACCTTACCAGAAGCAAAATCATTACTATCAGAAATAAGTTCTTATGTACAAACCCAATCACCCAAATGTGAAGTAGTTGTAGGTATTCCTTTTGTATATCTTGAAACAGCAAAATCCAATTATAAAAACCTAAAAGTATATTCAGAAGACATTTCAGAACACAAATCCGGAGCTTACACCGGAGAAATTTCTGCGGAAATGCTGACTTCCATTCAGGTTGATGGGGCCATCATTGGTCACTCTGAAAGAAGACAATATCACAAAGAAACCGACGAACAAATCGGGGCAAAAGTGAAAATAGCTTTAGATAATGGTCTTACTCCTATTTTCTGTAATGGAGAAATGCTGGAAGAAAGAAAAGCCGGAAAACATTTCGAAGTTGTAAAAAGACAAACAGAAGTTGCCTTGTTCGGACTTTCTGCACAGGAAATTTCCAATGTTGTTATTGCCTACGAACCGGTTTGGGCTATCGGAACAGGAGAAACCGCAACTCCTGAACAAGCTCAGGAAATCCATGCGTATATTCGCGGATTAATTGCTGAGAAATACGGAAAAGAAATCGCAGATTCCATTTCTATTCTTTACGGAGGAAGCGTGAAACCTTCTAATGCAAAAGATATTTTCTCCAAACCTGACGTAGACGGTGGATTAATTGGTGGAGCTTCATTAAATATCGAAGATTTCAGCGCTTTAATCAATACCTATTCAGAACTATAAAAAAGTACACCTCATAAATAAAAAAGCCGGAGTAAATATTCTGGCTTTTCTATTATTTTACAACAGAAAATATAAACATTTTTTCCTGTGAAAAAACCAATTTCGTCCTTTTCCTTATGAAGGAAATCTCAATAAAATTTCGTATCTTTGTAAGTATTTAAAAATTAAAAAAGATTTAATCAGATTATATGAGTGAACAAAAATATACGGCTGATAGTATTCAGGCGCTGGAAGGAATTGAGCACGTACGTATGCGTCCTTCCATGTACATTGGAGATGTAGGTTCCAGAGGATTGCATCATCTGGTATATGAAGTGGTAGATAACTCAATAGACGAAGCATTAGCCGGTTACTGTGACACGATTGATGTAATTATAACACAGGACAATTCCGTTAGCGTAAAAGACAACGGGCGGGGTATTCCAGTAGATACCAATACAAAAACAGGACTTTCTGCCCTGGAACTGGTAATGACCAAGATAGGCGCCGGAGGTAAATTCGATAAAGATTCATACAAAGTTTCCGGAGGTCTTCACGGAGTTGGTGTATCTTGTGTAAATGCACTATCCACCCTCCTTATCGCAACCGTAAACAGAAATGGAAAACAATACGAACAAAGATATTCCAAAGGAGTTGCTTTAGGAGAAGTACAGGAAGTAGGAACTTCTGAACGAACCGGAACTATCGTTACCTTTACACCGGATTCGAGTATCTTCAACGAAACCGTATATAATTACGATACACTGGCAACCCGGCTTCGGGAACTTTCTTTCCTGAACAAAGGAATTACCATCAGCATAACTGACGAAAGAGAAACTGACGAAGAAGGAAATTCGAAAACAGAAACCTTTTATTCCGAAAGAGGATTGGAAGAATTTGTGGAATTCATTGACGGAAACCGTGAACCTATAATGGATGAAATCATCCATATGGATGGGGAAATTGATGATATTCCGGTGGAAGTAGCCATGCGTTACAATACTTCCTACACGGAAAACCTACATTCCTATGTAAATAATATCAACACTCACGAAGGAGGAACCCATTTAACCGGATTCCGGCGAGCGTTAACCCGTACGCTGAAAAAATATGCTGACGAAAATATAAATCTGGCTAAAGAAAAAGTTGAAATTACCGGAGACGACTTCCGTGAAGGTTTAACGGCTGTTATTTCCGTAAAAGTAATGGAACCTCAGTTTGAAGGTCAGACCAAAACCAAATTAGGAAACTCCGAAGTAAGTTCTGCAGTAGATAAAATCGTAGCAGAAATGCTGAGCAATTATCTGGAAGAACATCCTAATGAGGCCAAACAAATCGTACAAAAAGTATTACTGGCAGCCAAAGCTCGACAAGCGGCTAAAAAGGCCCGTGAACTGGTTCAGAGAAAATCTCCGTTAGGAGGAAGCGGACTTCCGGGAAAACTGGCAGATTGTTCATCCAGAAAAGCAGAAGAAAGCGAATTGTTCCTAGTTGAGGGAGATTCCGCAGGTGGTACAGCAAAACAAGGTCGCGACCGTATGTTCCAGGCAATTCTTCCGTTACGAGGTAAAATCCTTAATGTGGAAAAAGCCATGAGCTATAAAGTATTTGAAAGCGAAGAAATCAAAAATATTTATACTGCTTTGGGAGTTTCCGTAGGAACTGAAGAAGATTCCAAAGCATTAAACCTGGATAAACTCAGATACCACAAAGTAGTGATTATGACCGATGCGGATGTGGACGGTTCTCACATTACTACTTTAATCCTGACTTTCTTCTTCCGTTATATGAAGGATATGATAGAAAGAGGACATATTTACATTGCCACTCCTCCACTCTATTTACTGAAAAAAGGAAACAAGGAATATTATGCCTGGGATGATAAACACCGGGAAGAACTTTCCGCTCAGTTAGCCAATTCTCAGGGAAAAGGATTTACTGTACAACGTTACAAAGGTTTGGGAGAAATGAACGCAGAACAACTTTGGGATACTACTATGAATCCTGAAAACAGAACTCTTCGTCAGGTTACTATCAATAACGCTTCAGAAGCTGACCGGATATTTTCCATGCTAATGGGAGATGATGTTCCGCCACGCAGGGAGTTTATCGAGAAAAATGCAGCCTATGCGAAAATAGACGTTTAAAAGATTATTCTATAATAATTAAAAAAAGACTATCGTTTGATAGTCTTTTTTATTTAACTATTAAGATAATTATTTGATTATTGAAAAATTTCCCTTTTGTCTTGATACAAAAGGAATAAAAAATCAAGGCTTTGAGCAAACTCATCGAAAAAACTAAAATATTTGAACTCAGAGCTACGCTCGCAAACTTTGTTTGTGCTCAAACATAAATATTTTTTAACGCTTTTTCTTCTCGTTTTTCTGACGCATTTGCTCAGAGGCCAAATTAGAAACTCATTTATTCAATTTTATCTTGGCTTATTTAATATTGAACTCATGTTATTTTAAACTTTATAAGCCACAGTATGTATTTTATTTATGATTTCCTTGCAATTTTTAGATAAATCGATATTATCTGACATTAATTTCATTGGGTAAGATTTCCCATCCTGATGATACGATGGTTGTCTATATTCCACGTTCCAAACTTCAAAACCCAACCGTTGATAAAATCCGATTCGTCGTTTAGCTATCTCCGTTTCCGGAGGTTCTACTTCCAGAACAATCGGCAGAAAAATGTTTTCTTTGAAAAGATTTATTATTTTACTTCCGTATCCACCACTCCGGAAATTGGAAGAAACAGCCAAATGTTCCGCAAAAATAAAATCTTCCAAATCCCAGTAAGTGAAAAATCCAACTCTTTTATTTTCTGAAACTGCCAGCAAAATGAAAAATTGGGCTTTACTTTCTTCATAAAGTTTCCACATTTCATCAACCGGGCGGCGTTCTTCCTCTAGAAAAGATTCAATATACAGATTTCCTATAAAATCAATATCTGTTTTATTTAACAAATCTAATTTTTGAAGTTTCATACTTTCTTTATAAATCAAAAATCGTAATTCTAAATTCTTACTTCTTATATCTTACTACTTAAGTCTTCACTTTCCTATCTATCAAAATATTTTCCTGATGTATCTTCCTGTATTGTTTCTTTATTTTCTGTGTTTTCTTCCAAATTCACAGTTTTATTTTCTGTATCTACAGATTCTTCTTCATTTATAGTAGGAATTTTCCCTTCCAATTCATCTTTTTTTTGTTGAAATCTCTGAATAACCAGACTTTGGGATTTAATTTCCTCGTCTATTGCATTATTCCGGTCTTTGAGTACCTGGATTTCTGTTTGACTGGAAACAATTCGCTGTTTGAACTTACCTTGATACAGCTGATCCTTATCTGACAAGGTTTTTCCTTCATTCAAATCCACTTTTTGCTGATCTGTTTGTATGCTTTTTTCCAAAAACATAATCCTGTCTGAATTCCGGATTTTCTCCTTACTTAAAGAATTACTGTAATTTTTTGCCCGGTTCAGATCATCCTGATTACAGTCTTTCTGGATATTTAATTTAAATTCTTCCAATGCTTCTTTTACTGATTGTACTTCACTAGGTGAAGTTTTTGAGGTTAAAAAATCTCCCTGCATATTCTGGAAAGAAGTAAAAACTTCCATAGTGTTGTCTTCATTATAACTGTAAGCAAAATATCCGTTCCATAGTTCACCGTCAGAGGAAAACTGTATATTGGAACCTGTTGCCTTGTTTATCATTCCTCCTTTTACCTGTCCATTATGCATTTTTATAAAGTTTTTCCAGGTATTAATCATGACATCCTGATTACAAACCGGATTAGTAAATCCGAAGGCCTGCATGGTTTTATTTTTCTCCGTAAAAGTGGTTTCTTCTATAGTTTGAGCGTGAAGTAAAATTCCACAAAAAAGACCAAAACTCAAAATCAGTTTATTTTTCATATTTCCAATGATTTTAAATAATGTAAGGCAATTTCTTCTCCAGAGCTAACGGAATTTATTGCCCATTTTATTTTTAATATTAATTTTTCTTCTTCTGATAATTTCCAGTTCAGTTTACTGTTTTCCAGCTTATTTCTCATTTCATAAAAACAAATTCCTGCTGCTACAGAAACATTCAGACTTTCCGTGAAACCTTTCATCGGAATTTTAATACATACATCTGCAAATTCCAATGTTTCTTCCGTTACTCCTCTAAATTCCGTACCAAAAATTAATGCAGTAGGTTGTGTCAGCTCAAAATCCTGAATATCAACAGCATTTTTTTCCGGAGAAATAGCTGCTAACTGATATCCCTGCTCTTTGATTTTTTGTAAGGATTCTGGCCCGGACTGTATATAAGTAATATCAATCCATTTATCTGCACCTTTTGACACAGTTGTTTCCGGTATAAATGAATTTCGGTTTTCCAATGCATACAAAGACTGAAAACCAAAGGCTTCCATGCTTCTCACAATAGCCCCTGCATTTCTGAACTAGTAAATATCTTCTATCACCGGAGCGATAAAATTAGTTCGTTGAGGCACCATATCTTCAATCTTTTGTAGCCTTTCCTTAGATATAAGATCTTTTAAATATTTGTATAAACGTATTTTATTTTCAAATTCTTCAGGAATCATACTTCAAAAATAATGATTTTAGCTGTTAATATTTTCATAAATTGCAGGTCAAAATTTGAATTATCCCGATGAAAAGGAAAATCCTATTGATTTACACAGGCGGAACGATTGGAATGATGAAAGAATATGGTTCCGATTCCTTAAAGCCTTTTGATTTTAAAAATATTCTTAATCATATTCCTGAAATAAAATTTATAGATGTACAGATTGATTTTACCGAATTTGAGAAACCTATAGATTCTTCAGATATTGAAATTGCCGACTGGCTCAATTTAGCTTCCATTATAGAAAAAAATCATTCTCTCTACGATGGTTTTGTTGTATTGCATGGAACGGATACCATGTCTTATACTGCATCCATGATGAGCTTTATGTTACAAGGATTACAAAAACCGGTGATTTTTACCGGATCGCAACTTCCTATCGGAGAATTGAGAACTGATTCCAAGGAAAACCTGATCACTTCCATTTATTATGCCGGCTTATATGAAAATAATGAACCCGTAATCAGGGAAGTATGCTTGTATTTTGAATATAAATTATTTCGTGCCAACCGAACTACCAAATTTTCAGCAGAACATTTTGATGCTTTTATTTCTCCCAATTATCCGAAATTAGGAGAATCAGGAGTGAATTTGGGAGTATTTCCAGAATATTTATTCAAATCTCAAAAAGAATTCTCTGTTCAAAAACAACTCGATCCCAGTGTTGATATTTTCACCTTTTTTCCTGGAAAGAAAAAAGAACTTTTCAATTCTCTTATTGAAAATCCGGACATAAAAGGGATCGTTTTACGAACCTTTGGATCAGGGAACATTCCTTCGAACAAAGAAACCCTGCAATCTATATCAAAAGCAAAAGAATTAGAAAAAGAATTAGTGGTTATCACTCAATGTATTCGTGGAAGTGTAGACTTAGGTAAATATCATAATAGTATAATTTTCAAAGAATTGGAAATTATTGACGGATATGATATTACCGTGGAAGCAGCAACTACTAAGCTTATGTGTTTATTGGGTAAAAACCTGAAAGGGAAAGAATTAAAGTCCGAATTTGAAAAAAGTTGGACCGGAGAATTAAGTATTATCTAAAAAATTTTCATAAAACCAAAAAATAGACTATTTTTGCAGTCCTAAAAACAATTAGAGAGGTGCTCGAGTGGTTGAAGAGGCTACCCTGGAAAGGTAGTATACGGGTAACCGTATCGAGGGTTCGAATCCCTTCCTCTCTGCTAATTGACTAGTTAAAACGCTATAACAAAATAAGTTATAGCGTTTTTTCATTAAAATGTTAACAAAATCGTTAACATTTTTAATTGTTTTTCATACTAAAAGTTTGGAAAAAAAGAAATAAGTAATGATTATAGAGATTATTATAATGATAAATTAAAAATTTTTCATATATTGTACCATACAAAATAGTTGCTATTAAAAAATATTTATATATGGAACCTATTTGTGAAATAAAGGAAATCTATAAATCCCTCTACCTGTTTGAAAAAAACTTTCAGGAAACGAACGGAATAACTATCAATGAAGCGTTGATACTTTGCTGTCTAAAAGAAGGATCATCCAAAACAGCTAATGAGATTTGCAAATACATCGGATTATCCAATTCACGTATTTCTAGGGTAATCAACACCGTAGAAGAAAAAGGCCTTATATTGAGAAAACTGGGAACTCACGACAAACGACAAATGATATTTGAGCTGACTTCTCAAGGTATGGATAAAGTTAAGAAAATGAAAAACAATCAAATCTCTTTTAAAGATTTTTTAAAAGCAGTAAAAATAGAAGAATAAAAATTTTAATCATTAATTGCTACTAACAATAATTAATAGTAAAACATAAATATGAAAATAATTATAATCGGAGGCGTGGCAGGAGGAGCTTCCACAGCAACCCGACTGAGAAGAATGGATGAAAAATCGGAAATCGTACTGATTGAAAGAGGAAATTATTTTTCTTATGCCAACTGCGGACTTCCCTACTACATTGGAAATGTAATCACTGAAAGAGATAAACTATTTGTGCAAACGGAACAAGGCTTCAAATCCAGATTCAATATCGATACCCGCATCCATTCCGAAGTCATTAAAATAGATAAAGAACAAAAACAAGTCACTATAAAAGATCTGTCTACCCAAAAGGAATACACGGAAAATTACGATAAACTGGTTATCTCTACCGGAGCTAAACCTTTCGTTCCTCCTATTCCGGGAATAGACAATTCCCGAATCTTTACTTTACGAAATATACCGGACACGGATAAGATCAAGGATTATCTTATACAGTACAAACCCAAAAGAGCTGTAGTAGTCGGAGCTGGATTTATCGGGTTAGAAATGGCTGAAAATCTTCACGCTACCGGAACGGAAGTTTGTATTGTGGAAATGGCGGATCAGGTTATGACTCCTATCGATTTTTCTATGGCTGCCATTGTTCACCAACACCTGAAATCAAAGAAAGTAGGATTATTTTTAAAAGAAAGCGTACAAAGTTTTCAGTCTTCGGAAACCAGATTGATTATCAAATTTCAGAGTGGAAAAGAACTGGAAACCGATGTGGTAATCTGGTCTGTGGGAGTTCGTCCGGAATCGGAACTTGCTAAAAATGCCGGACTTGCCCTCGGAGAATCGGGAGGAATCAAAGTGAATGAATATATGCTGACTTCCGACAAAGATATTTATGCCATCGGGGACACAACAGAAGTATTCAATCCTATTCTAAATAAAAACATGTTGATTCCGCTTGCCGGTCCGGCTAATAAACAGGGACGAATTGTAGCTGACAACCTGGTAAACAGAAATACCAAAAAGTATTCAGGTACCATAGGAACTTCCATTGCTAAAGTGTTCGACCTTACGGTAGCTACTACAGGAGCATCCGCCAAAGCCCTGAAAAAAGAAGGAATTCCGCACATTTCTTCTTATATTCACAGTGCTTCCCACGCTTCCTACTATCCGGAATCAACTACTATGTCCATTAAAATTCTATTTTCTCCCGAATCGGGAAGATTATTAGGAGCTCAGATCGTAGGTTTTGATAAAGTGGAAAACCGGATAAACTTATTTTCCCAAATCATTAAAGAAGGAAAAACTGTTTACGACCTTCAGGAAATAGAACATGCTTATGCTCCACCGTTTTCTTCTGCCAAAGATCCGGTAAATATGGCCGGATTTGTGGGAGCAAATATTCTGGAAGAAAAGGTGAAAAATATTCATTGGAGAGAACTAAAGGAAACTGCAGAAGAAGTCTTTTTACTGGATGTAAGAACTCCGGATGAATTTGCGTTGGGAACTATCAGAAATGCTAAAAATATTCCTTTGGATGAACTAAGAAACCGATTGGACGAATTACCTAAAGACAAAAAAATAGTTATTTTCTGTGCTGTCGGGTTACGCGGATATTTGTCGTATAGAATCCTGACTCAAAACGGATTTACTTCTGTTCAAAACCTTTCCGGAGGTTTAAAAACTTATAATTATGCAATGGAAAAGCAAGACACTCCCGATTTCCGGTTTACTTTCGATCAGGGAGAAAATATTTCCCAACCAGTACTGAATCCGGCATCTCACCAAAGCGAAAATATTCTCACAGTAGATACCTGCGGACTGCAATGTCCGGGTCCGATTATGAAACTTAAAAAAAATTACGACAGTTTACATAACGGACAACAACTTGTGATAAGAGCTACCGATCCGTCATTCGGAAAAGATGTTGAATCTTGGAGCAATTCCACCGGAGCTAAACTGATTTCCGTAAATAACAATTCCGGAATAATTTCTGCCGTGATAGAAAAAAAACAAAAAGAACAAGTAGCTTCCAATTCAGTTCCGACAAAGGAAAACAAATCTCTGGTTGTTTTCAGTGATGATCTTGACAAAGCTCTGGCCTCTTTTGTTATTGCAAATGGTGCGGCCGCATCCGGAAAAAAGGTAACTATGTTTTTCACCTTCTGGGGATTAAGTATCATCAAAAAGAGAAATGTTTCCGTTAAAAAGGATTTTTTAGGCCGTATGTTCGGTTTTATGCTTCCTTCCGGAAGTAAAGAACTTTCCTTGTCCAAAATGAATATGGGAGGAATGGGAAGCTGGATGATGCGAAAAATTATGAAATCAAAAAATATTGAAAGTCTGGAAAATCTTATTCAGCAAGCGATTGACAATAACATAGAAATGATTGCCTGCACCATGTCCATGGATGTTATGGGAATAAAAAAGGAAGAATTACTGGATCATGTTTCTTTAGGCGGAGTGGCTACTTATATAGAAAGAGCCGAACAATCGGATATTAACTTATTTATTTAACAAATGAAAAAGATAATCAATTTGATCAAAGAAAATTGGCTATATTTAGCGGGTGCTATTCTGGGAGGAATTTCCGGTTATTTGTACTGGAAGTTTATCGGATGTACCAGCGGAACCTGTCCCAACCTAGGTACACTTTGGGGTGCAGCTATGGGAGCATTACTTTTGGGCATATTTAAAAAAGATACGAAAAAACGAAAAATAAATAATTAAAATCCAGAAACAATATGAAAACTATACAATTAACTGCTGAAAACTTTCGTGAAAAGATCACTGATTATCATTCCAATCCGAACGAATGGAAATATTTGGGGGATAAACCCGCCCTGATTGATTTTTATGCGGTTTGGTGTGGTCCTTGTAAAACCGTTGCCCCTATTTTGGAGGAATTGGCAGAAGAATACAAGGATGATATTTACATCTACAAAATAGATACGGATGAAGAGGAAGAACTATCCCAATTATTTGGCATCCGAAGTATTCCATCACTTCTTTTTATTCCTATGAACGGAGATCCGCAAATGGCTCAGAGCGCGTTACCTAAAGGTGATCTAAAGGAATTGATTGATACTATATTACTGAAATCTAGTAGAAAATAATTTGGTCTAAGTTCAATATACATATTTAATTACTTGATGATTAAACATATTCCCTTTTTTCTTGATAAAAAAGGGAGAAAAAATCAAGGCTGTGAACAAACTTAGCTTGAAAAACTCATTGAAAAAGCTAAAATATTTGAACTCAGAGCTACGCTCGCAAACGTTGTTTGTACTCAAACCCAACTATTTTTTAACGCTTTTTCTCCTCATTTTTTCTGATACATTTGCTCAGAGGCCGGATTTAGAATCGCTTTATTTACCCACCCTAACTCATTTCTACGTAAATTACGCCTATGAAAAAGATAACCATCCTGTTTATTTTTCTTTCTTCTTTTCTCTTTTCTCAAAGTAAGGTTGATACTCTGGACTTATCGGAATATCCGGTTCGGTTCACTCTTTCCGAACAAATAAATGAAACTTCCGGAGTGGAATATTTCAATCATCATCTTTATACATTCAACGATAGCGGAGGAAAACCAGAAATTTATAAACTAAATGTTGAAAACGGAGAAATTTTACAAACTATCCGCGTGAATGGAGCTAAAAATAAGGATTGGGAAGAACTTGCCCGAAAGGGAGATACTTTATTTATTGGCGATTTCGGAAATAATCTGGGAATCCGGAAAGATTTAACTATTTATTCTATTCTGCTTCTCAAAGAAAATTCCTCCAAAGAAACGGAAGTTAAGATTCTCAATACTTTGCATTTTACTTTTGAAGATCAGACCGATTTTACAAATCGTGGATATATAAAAACCAATTTCGATTGCGAAGCTTTTATTTACTACAAAGGAAAACTGCATCTTTTCTCTAAACGCTGGAGAGATAATCAAACCGTTCATTATGAACTAGATTTATCATCTTCCAAAACAATTCAGACAGCAAAAAAGATAGAGACTTTTAATACGGAATGTGTAATTACTGGAGCGGATATTTTTGAAAATGAATTATATCTTATTGGATATACTAATTATAATCAGGGAGGATTGGCGTATGTATGGAAATTCACCGATTTTTCGGAAGGAAAATTCTTTAACGGAAAAACAGAGAAAACCCTGATCGGATTTACGACTGCCATCAGTCAGACAGAAGGAATTGCCGTGACTAAAGATAAAATTTATATTACTGGAGAAGAAATGAAATATTCTCTCTTTCATACCTTGCCTTCTTTGTATATTTTAAATAAATCGGAATTGTGATTATAAAAAACTATCTCAACAAATATTTCAGCCCGATAGTTCCATACCATTGAGCTTTTTCCTGTGAAGGGGTTTCTTTAGTCTGAAAGTTAATTCCCAAGTCTAATGCTACCCGGTTCCAGCTTCCCATTAATCCTATTTTCTGATGATATAAAAAGGGGTTCAGCTTTCCTGTTACCGGACCTTTATCATCTCTGAATAATCCACCCTGAATGGTAGCATTATAAGCGTAAACTGAAAGTGAGGGTTGAAAATAAAAGAATAATTCTGATTTTTGATTTTTTGAATTAATGCGAGTGTTCCAATACGCCGTATGGGTATTGTTATTGAATTTTCCCCACCGGAACAAAGCTCCCATTTCTATATTAGTAAAGAAAAATCCTGCTCTGGCTTTGGCTATCGTCTGAAATTCCATATTGGATGCCACAGGAAGTTCTTTTACCCAGGTAATTTCTCCGTTTACTCCTACGGAATTATTCAACTGAAATTCCCATTCTTCGCTGGGATCATAAAAATTCAACATTTTGTGTAAAAATACCTGGGCTTCTTCTCCCTGAGCTATCGGGCCAATGGCTCCTAAAGCTACTTCCCAATGCAGCAAATCTTTTTTGGATGTAAAACGGGTTTGTTCATAACTTAAATACAAATAGGCAGTTACCGGACGATCTATATCCCAAATTTTAGAAAAATCTCCATTTTGGGCATTATAAATTGATTGTCCCGCTGTTATTGAATGGGTCTTCAATGAATCCTTTCCTTTCCAGTTGAAATAAATTTCCAGTCCGTTGGTATAATATCCATCTTCTCCTCCCAGCATATAGGAATCATTTTCTGAAGTCAATCCTATTTCTTTAGTAAACGAATTGTTTGTTTTCTGAGAAAATAACGGAATGGTTAAAAAAACTAAAAGTATAGAAAGTAATAATTTCAAATAATTTTATATTATTGTGAAAAAAGTGATAACAGAAATCAAATTTACAAATTATAAACCAATTTCGTCTGATAATTTAAATTTGTCTTGTCATAAATAAGTCTGCTTTATGTCAACTTATTTTAGGACGAGACAATTACATTAAAAAAGGGAATAATTTTTTATTCCCTTTTTTATTTTTTTATCTAATAATTATTACATTAAAGATATGGCTGAGATATTATTTTCTGCTGAATTTGAATCACCAAAATCGCTAAAAATCACTGAATCATCAAGTACAGACCCTCCTTCCTGATCTCTAAGCATCTGTCCTGCTACATAATAATAAGTTTTAGAACTGGTGCTTTGATTGTGAATAATGACAGAACCTGCCAACATAGTAAATTTTTGTCCAATTGTCACAGGACCTTCAAATAATCCGGAAATATATTTATTCCCTTTAATATCAGAAGAGATATTAAATGTTTCTCCTTGTTCATATTCGGAAAAAGTAGTCTTCACCCATACCCATTTATTAGCAGGAAATCCGCCGTTATTTCCGGCATTCCCTACCAATAACATAGAAACAGTAACCTGCCATTTTCCTGGAGGTAAAGTAATTGAACATCCTGTTTGTTCAAAACTTGTAAGAGTTCTGTTTAAAGGAAGATCAACACCTTCCCCTAAAGTTCCTTCTACCCTATATGCTACAGGAAACTGCCAAGTCATTTCACCTTCTTCGTCAGAAGTCATAACTTTTCCTTTTCCTTGTGAGCCATCAACAATTTTAATAGCTGACTCAGGAGAATCAGAAGTGCCTTTGGTTTTTATTTCCAGTTTTACAGAAGGTAACTCTACTCCTATTCCTATATTACCTTCTTGAGTTACAACAAAATCATTTGCCTTTTGTTCTTCTGATAGAATATCGTCGTCATTGTTGTCATTTTTCCCATCTACATGGAAGATTCCTCGTGGTTTTGCTGTATTTATTCCTACTTGTCCTAACATAAAAATAAAACAACCTGTTGTCATTAGTGTTAATAAAACTTTTTTCATAATTTTAGTTTTGAAGTGTTATTTATATAAAAATATTATTTTTTAAGAGAAACAATAATACTTGTCAATTATTACAGTTAATGATAGGATTAATCAAATATAATTTATTGACAATTAAGTTTATAAATAAACTTCTGCAATATAAAAAAAATTTGAAATAATAAAGGTATTATCCAATAATATTTATCAATAAGAATATGCTTTTTCTGCTTTAATCATTCTGTAATTTCCAGACAAATCCTGTTTTAATTCAACTAATGAAAAATAAGAAAGAAATAATTCCCTGGTTTCTTCTCCCAATTCCTGATTGATTTCTACATAAACTTTCCCTGTTGATTTTAAATTTTTACAGGCAAAGTCAATAATTTTCTGATAGAAAACCAACGGATCGTCGCCAGGAACGAATAAGGCTTCAGAAGGCTCATATTTCAGTACCCGATCTTCCATTGTTTCCTTTTCAAATTCCTGGATATAGGGCGGATTGGAAATAATAACATCAAATTGGGTATTGAAAGATAATTCTTCCTGCTTCAATAAATTAGCCTGAAAAAAATCTACTTTTACCTGATTGATTTCTGCATTTTTCTTTGCAAGTTCAATGGCTTTTTCATTTAATTCCAATCCTGAAACTTTGGAATCCGGCAAATTTTTGACTAAGGCTATTCCTATACATCCGCTTCCTGAACATAAGTCGATAATAGATATTTCATTATTATTCTCGTTATCTTTTATTACCCAATCAATCAATTCTTCGGTTTCCGGACGAGGAATCAACACATCGGGATTTACCAATATATCGCAACCGTAAAATTGAGTACTTCCTATCACATATTGATAGGGTTTTCCTTCCATTAGCTGAAATAATGCACTTTGAAACAGCAAGGTTTTTAGTTCGGATTCTTCCATCAGTTCGTGCAATCCGAGCTTCAACATGGTTTTATCTTTATGAAGATAAGTTTCAGCCAGAGCATAAAAAATAATGTCTATTTCTTTTGGGGAATATTGAGAAGATAATCCTTGTATGAATTGTTCTCTTATGTGTGCTAATGAATTCATTTCAGCATTTATTTTATTATAAAGAAACCGGAATAAAGTCTGATTTATTCCGGTTTGTCTTTTTATGTTTGTTCTTATATCTTACTCTTGTTCTATTAAAATCCAGCTTCCTTCATCAATCAAATTCTGAGCTTGTTTAAATTTCAATACTTTTACTTCTCCTGTTCTCAGGTTGCGGATGCTCACCATCTCATTTCTTCCTATTTTATTTACTCTGATAGGTTCTGAAACTGTTTTTTCCTGAGCTTGTTGTTCCGCTTTGCTTTCATCAAAATCCCGGCTTTCTACTGTTTTTTGTTTCACTTCTTTCGCCTGCTCGATTTTGGATTCTTCTGGTGCATCCGGTAATCCTCCTTTGAACAGGAAGGAAATGATTTCCTTATTGGTTTTGTCCAGCATTTCACTAAATAAGGCAAAGGATTCCTGCTTGTAAATTACCAACGGATCTTTTTGTTCATACACGGCTGATTGAACGGATTTTCTGAGTTCATCCATTTCACGTAAGTGTTCCTTCCAGTTTTCATCAATCAAAGCCAGAGTAATTCCTTTTTCAAAATCCTGTAGCAAAGCTTTTCCTTCGGAATTATAGGCTTCTTCCAGATTAGTGGTAACATTTAGCACTTTAGTTCCGTCGGTAAATGGTACGGAAATATTTTTGTACATATTTCCCTGTGCTAAATAAACGTTGGAAATAACCGGATATAATTGTTTGGAAGTATTTTCCAGTTTTTCTTTATAGCCGTTCTCTGCCTGCTCAAATACTTTATCTACCAATTCACTTTCCGACAATCTGCTGAATTCTGCTTCGTCCACCGGAGTATCCATTGCAAAAATGGTGGCTAATTCAAATTCAAAGTTTTTATAGTTTCTGGAAGATTTGTTCTCTCTTACAATCAAAGATGCTGTATCATAGATCATATTTGCGATGTCTATGCTTAGTTTTTCTCCAAAGAGTGCATTTTTACGTCTTTTGTAAATCACTTCTCTTTGTTTGTTCATTACATCATCATACTCCAACAATCTCTTACGGATACCGAAGTTATTTTCTTCTACTTTCTTTTGCGCCCTTTCTATGGAATTGGTAATCATGGAATGTTGAATCACATCTCCTTCTTTGTGACCTAAACGATCCATCATTTTAGCGATTCTGTCGGAGCCGAATAAACGCATCAGGTTATCTTCGAGGGAAACATAAAACTGAGATGAACCTGGATCTCCCTGTCGTCCGGAACGTCCTCTCAACTGTCTGTCAACTCGTCGGGAATCGTGTCTTTCCGTTCCGATAATGGCAAGTCCGCCGGCTTGTTTCACTTCATCTGTCAGTTTAATATCCGTACCTCGTCCTGCCATGTTGGTAGCAATGGTTACTATTCCCTGTTTTCCTGCTTCTGCTACAATTTCTGCTTCTTTTTTGTGTAACTTGGCATTTAATACGTTATGCTGAATTTTTCGTAACCGTAAAGCTTTGCTTAACAACTCAGAGATTTCTACGGAAGTTGTACCTACCAATACTGGCCTTTTTTCTTCCTGAGATAATCTTTCTACTTCGTTCAATACTGCATTGAATTTTTCCCGATTGGTTTTGTAAACCAAATCCTGCTGGTCGTTTCTGATAATCGTTCTGTTGGTTGGAATAACCACTACATCCAATTTATAGATTTCCCAAAACTCTCCTGCTTCCGTTTCTGCTGTACCTGTCATCCCCGCAAGTTTGTTATACATACGGAAATAATTTTGCAACGTAATGGTAGCAAAGGTTTGGGTTGCCGCTTCTACTTTTACATTTTCTTTTGCTTCCAATGCCTGGTGTAATCCGTCCGAATAACGGCGACCTTCCATAATCCGTCCGGTTTGCTCATCCACTATTTTCACTTGTCCTTCAATAACCACATATTCTATGTCTTTTTCAAACAAGGTATAGGCTTTCAACAATTGGTTCAAAGAGTGGATTCTCTCAGATTTAATGGCAAAGTATCGTAAGAATTCTTCTTTTTGTTTGTGTTCTTCTTCTTTGGAAAGATTTTTATTTTCTATATCAGCAAACACGGTTCCGAGGTCTTCCAAAACAAAAAAATTAGGATCTTCATTTCCTTGGGAAAGGAATTCTATTCCTTTATCGGTAAGTTCTACCTGATTATTTTTTTCATCAATGGAAAAATATAAATCCTTGTCTGCTTCCGGCATCATCCGGTTATTGTCTGAAATGAAATACGCCTCTGCTTTTAACAAAGTGGTTTTATTTCCTTCTTCTGATAAAAATTTGATTAATGGTTTGTATTTGGGTAGTCCTCTGTAAACCTGATAGAGTTTGTAACCTCCTTCTTTTTTATCTCCTGATGCCAATAATTGTTTGGCTTCCTGAAATATTTTGGAAATTTCATTTCGTTGTGCTGAGAAAATAGTTTCCACTACCGGTTTTAATTCCTGATATTCTTGTTTATCTCCCTGAGGTACCGGACCTGAAATGATTAACGGTGTACGGGCATCATCCACTAATACGGAATCCACCTCATCCACTATAGCATAATTCAATTCTCTCTGAACTAAATCTGTTGGAGAAGCCGCCATATTGTCACGTAAGTAA
Source organism: Apibacter sp. (assembly GCA_031552575.1). Lineage (GTDB taxonomy): Bacteria > Bacteroidota > Bacteroidia > Flavobacteriales > Weeksellaceae > Apibacter. The sequence goes on from JAVBMH010000029.1 coordinate 55,863, forward strand.
TCAAAACCAAATTCGTTATTGGTTCCGTAGGTAATGTCTGCCAAATAGGCTTGTCTTCTGGATTCTGAGTTCGGTTGGTGATTGTCGATACAATCTACACGTAATCCGTGAAATTCAAAAATAGGTCCCATCCAAGCAGAGTCCCGCTTTGCCAGATAGTCATTCACTGTTACTACGTGAACTCCTCTTCCCGGAAGGGCATTAAGATACATTGGCAAAGTTCCCACAAGAGTTTTTCCTTCCCCAGTTGCCATCTCTGCTATTTTTCCCTGATGTAATACGGTTCCTCCGATGTATTGCACATCGTAATGGATCATATCCCATATTACTTCTTTTCCTGCCGCATCCCAACTGTTTTTCCATATGACTTTATCTCCTTCTATGGTGACGTAATCTTTGGTTTGAGCTAAGGTTCTGTCAAATTCAGTGGCAGCAACTGTCAGGGTTTCGTTTTCAGTAAATCTTTTTGCTGTTTCTTTGATTAAAGCATAAGCTTGAGGAAGTATTTCTTCTAACACATTTTCCTCTATTTCATAGGTTTCTTTTTCAAGTTTTTCTATTTCTGTATAGAGTCTTTCTTTTTCATCTACATTTTCCGTATTCTGAACCTGATCTTTTAATGCAGTTGTTTTTGTTCTGATTTCTGAAGTTGCCTGAGATATTTTTTCTTTAAATTCTATGGTTTTATGTCTAAGTTCATCTGTAGACAGCGAGGAAATTCCGGCTTCCTCTTTTTTGATTTTATCTAAGTATTTATTAAGCTGCTCTAGGTCTTTTTTATGTTTATCCCCAATAAATAATTTGAGAACGGAGTTTAAAATATTCATTGTATTATTTAAAATTTAAGCTTACAAATGTACTAAAAAATGTGTTACACGCTACATTTATCAATTATAATCGGAATCATAAATAGTAAAGCCCTAATGAGCTAGGGCTTTATGATTTAATATTCATCTTCATTCCAAAGAAAATCATCATCTGTTGGATAATCAGCCCATATTTCTTCTATGCTTTCATAAATCTCTCCTTCATCTTCAATTGCCTGAAGATTTTCTACTACTTCCAACGGAGCTCCTGTTCTTATAGCATAATCTATTAATTCATCTTTTGTTGCGGGCCACGGTGCATCACTTAAATAGGATGCTAATTCTAAAGTCCAATACATAATGTTAGCTTTATATTAGGATTAATTTCTTTATTCGACATATCAAACTTCAAGCCAAATTTCTTTATGTTTTTATTTTTATTTTCTACTTAATTTTAATATCTTTATTTTCCTTGTATATAGATTTAAAATCTAAACCAATATGAACAAAATCAAAGAGTTATTAGGTATAAAATATCCTATCATACAGGGAGGTATGATATGGAACAGTGGTTGGAAACTTGCTTCGGCTGTCAGCAATAATGGCGGATTGGGATTATTGGGTTCCGGAAGTATGTATCCGGATGTTTTGAAAGAACATATTTCAAAATGTAAAAAAGCTACGGATAAACCTTTTGGAATTAATCTACCTCTATTCTACCCTAATATTGAGGAACATATCAAAATCATTATTGATGAAAAGATTCCTATTGTATTCACTTCCGCAGGTAGTCCTAAGACTTATACTTCCTTATTTAAACAACATGGCATTAGGATTATTCATGTAGTTTCTTCTTTAAAATTTGCTTTAAAATCTGAAGAGGCTGGTGTGGATGCTATTGTTGCGGAAGGTTTTGAAGCTGGCGGACATAATGGCATAGATGAAACTACTACTTTCTGTCTGATCCCAAATATTTCAAGACAAATTAAAATTCCCCTTATTGCTGCAGGAGGAATTGCAACTGGAGAACAAATACTGGCGGCCCAGGTTTTGGGAGCTGATGGAGTCCAGATCGGATCACGATTTGCTACCACTTTTGAGGCTTCTTCTCATGATAATTTTAAAGATGAAATTGTAAAAGCGCAAGAAGGAGATACTTTTCTCACTTTGAAGGAACTTATGCCTGTACGATTAATCAAGAATAAATTTTATGATAAAGTTATTGAAGCTTACAAAAATAAGGTATCAAAAGAAGAACTTAAGGAATTATTAGGTCGTGGAAGGGCAAAGAAAGGAATGTTTGAGGGTAATCTGGATGAAGGTGAACTGGAAGTGGGGCAATCTTCGGCTTTAATTAATGAAGTTCTATCAGTAGATGATGTTTTTAAACAACTCTTGTTGGAATATAATGCTGCAGTGTCTAAAAAATATTTTCTTTAAATGACCAAAGAGACTAACTTTATCGTTAATCCCTTTGATTTCAATATTTAATTTTAAAAATAATTTTTTTTAATTAAAAATATAAGATATGGCTAAGGCCAGATTTGATGTTCTTTCCTGTGCATAATATTTAGGATAAATATCTATTAATCCATAATTATATCTTATGCCAAATTCAAATTTTCTATTAATACTGTATCCTATCCCTGCTCCAATGGAAACGTCAAAATTTTTAGGGTTGGAACCATAATATTTCTTTTCTATATCTTTATCTTTTTGAGATACTAAAAATCCTATTTGTGGTCCTAACTCTCCAAAAAATTCACTATCTGCTTCGGAAAAGTATGCTCTGAAATAAACCGGAATATTTATATAATTTTGATAATATTTAGCAGGTTGTGCCCAATGATTATCATCCTTTTCTCCTTGCAGTGAATACACTATTTCAGGTTGAATGAAAAATTGATTATCATATCCTAAAGGAATTTGTGCTAATACCCCCAATGAACCAGCAGTTCTACCTACAGATTCTCCATGGATTTCAGATACATTAGTTCTTTGTACTGTACCTCTAACTCCAAATCTTACTTGAGAATAGATTGTAAGTGGCACTAACAAGAATGCTAAAAGAACAATTTTACTAATTTGGTTTTTCATGTTTATTTATTTGTTGTTTACTAACTATTTTAAAATAGAAGCAACGGTTTTTCCTATGTCTGCGGGAGAATTGACTACTTGAATACCACACTCTGACATGATTTTCATTTTTGCCTGAGCTGTATCATTTTCTCCTCCTACAATAGCTCCTGCATGTCCCATGGTTCTTCCTTTTGGTGCAGTTTGTCCTGCAATAAACCCTACTACCGGTTTTGGTGCTCCTATAGATTTATACCATTGAGCGGCATCTGCTTCCAACTGCCCTCCGATTTCTCCTATCATTACGATACAATCGGTTTCAGGATCGTTCATTAATAATTCTACTGCTTCTTTGGTAGTTGTTCCGATAATCGGATCTCCTCCGATACCTATGGCTGTTGAAACTCCATATCCTGCTTTCACTACCTGATCTGCTGCTTCATATGTTAATGTTCCTGATTTGGAAACGATTCCTACTCTTCCTTTTTTAAAGACGAATCCTGGCATAATACCCACTTTTGCTTCGTCTGCAGATATTACTCCCGGACAGTTAGGTCCTATTAAAGTACAGTTATAAGATTTAAGATAATTTTTAACTTTCACCATATCTTCCACCGGAATTCCTTCTGTGATGCACACAATAACTTTTATTCCTGCTTCTGCTGCTTCCATAACTGAATCTGCTGCAAATGCCGGTGGAACAAATATTATAGAGGTATCTGCCTGTGTTTTTTCTACAGCATCTTTTACTGTATTGAATACGGGTCTGTCTAGATGTGTGGAACCTCCTTTTCCTGGTGTAACTCCTCCTACTACATTAGTACCAAACTCTATCATTTGTTCAGCATGAAAGGTTCCTTCCTTTCCAGTGAATCCCTGAACAATAATTCTTGAATCTTTGTTAACTAATACTGACATATTTTCTCATTTTTTTTGTGTGATGCAAATATATTTATTTTTTTAATAATTTACATCATTTGGCTAATCTTTTCAAAGTAGCCAATTCCTTCAGCATTTTTTTAGCTTCATCTGCCGGATACCCAAAATAGGTTTTTTCCGCTTCCAAACTTTTTGATACTCCGGATTGAGCAAGAATCATTGCTTTTTTTCCTATGGTTAGGGAGGAGGCAATTCCTACCTGTCCCCAAATAGTGACTTCATCTTCTATGTTACAACATCCTGCTATTCCTACCTGAGATGCAATAAGGCATTTTTTTCCAACAATGGTATCATGTCCTATCTGAATGAGATTATCTAATTTTGAGCCTCTTCCAATAATCGTTGTTGCTGTTACTCCTCTGTCGATAGTACAGCCGGAACCTATTTCCACATTGTCTTCAATTTTCACATTTCCTACAGAAATCAACCGATCATAGAATTCTCCTCTGTTCTTATAATAAAAACTGTCTCCTCCTATTATTGTACCGGATTGGATTATTACATTATCTCCAATTTCGGTATAATCATGAATGGTAACATTGGGAAATATGTGGCAATTCTTCCCTATCTTTACTTGTTTTCCAATGTAAACTCCCGGCCGGATAATCGTTCCTTCTCCTATTTCTATTTCCTGGGATATAAATTCTTCCTGAAGTTCAAACTTTCTGAAATGGGTATTTATTTTATTAAAATCTCTGAAGGGATCTTCAGAGATAAGCAGAGCTTTTCCTTCGGGACAATCTACTTCTTCATTTATCAGAATGGTAGTTGCTTCACTTTGTAAGGCTTTATCGTAATACTTTGGGTGGTCTACAAAGACAATTTCTCCTTTTTCCACCCTATGAATCTCGTTGGTTCCATAAATCAGAAAATCTTCTTCTCCAACATAGTTAGCTTGTATTATTGAGGCTATTTCTTTGAGTGTATGGGGTTTGGGGAATTTCATGTAAAAACAATAAAATATTTTTAGAGTTAATAACTATTATTTTACTCTTTCTATGTAAGAACCGTCGTCAGTATTTATTTTAATTTTTTCTCCTGCTTCTATGAATAAGGGAACTAAGACGCGGGCTCCGGTTTCAATTATTGCATTTTTGAGAGCATTAGTTGCAGTATTTCCCTTTACTCCCGGTTCTGCTTCTATTACTTCCATAATAACACTTGCCGGTAATTCGGCTGATAACGGAGTTTCGTCTTCTTCTTTCAAAATAATCATGATTTCTTCTCCTGCTTTCATGAACTGAGCGTTTTCTATTAAATCTTTGTTTATATAGATTTGAGAGAAGTCGTCGTTATTCATGAAGTGGAAACCATTATCATCATCATAGAGATACTGGTATTTACGGGTAATGATTTTTACATCTTCTACTTTGCTTCCTGCTGAAAAAGTATTTTCTATCACTTTTCCAGAGGTCAATGATTTTAACTTTGTTCTTACAAAGGCAGGTCCTTTTCCTGGTTTAACATGCAAAAATTCTATAACTTTGAATATATCATCATTAAAATTGATACAAAGACCTTTTTTAATATCTCCCATTCCGGCCATAAATACTCCTATTTTTTGTTTATATTTTATTAATTTTTATAATCCATCGCACTGAAGCCTCTCATCACTCCTCTCATACTTGACTGGATGAACTGGATAATTTCATCTCTTTCCGGTGTAGCTTCAAACTCAGCTTCTACAACGGATAAGGCTTGTGTAATATTCATTTTTTTCTGAAAAATAACCCGATATATGCTTTGTATTTCAGCGATTTTTTCGGAGGTAAACCCTCTTCTTCTTAGTCCTATGGAATTTATTCCTACATAGGAAAGGGGGTCTCTTGCTGCTTTTACATAGGGAGGAATATCTTTCCTTACCAGGGAACCTCCTGTTACAAAAGCATGATTCCCTACAGAACAAAACTGATGAACAGCCGTCATTCCTGCCATAACTACATAATCACCTACTGTAATATGTCCGGCTAATGTAGTGTTATTTGAAAATATACAGTTATTTCCTACAATACAATCATGGGCAACATGGGTATATGCCATAAGTAAACAGTTGTTTCCTATAACTGTTTTTGTTCTGTCTGCAGTTCCTCTGCTTATGGTAACACATTCTCTGATTGTAGTGTTGTCTCCTATTTCTACTATAGTATGTTCTCCTTGGTATTTTAAGTCTTGAGGTGGAGCGGAAATTACTGCTCCGGGAAAAATATTACAATTTTTACCGATTCTTGCACCTTCCATGATGGTAACATTGGGCCCTATCCAGGTACCTTCTCCTATTTCAACATCTTTGTAAATGGAAGAAAACGGTTCAATAACTACATTCTTGGCTATTTTAGCATCAGAATGTACAAACGCTAAGGGTTGAATCATTTCTTACTCTTTTGTTTTAACAATTTGTGCCATCATTTCCGCTTCCATTACCATTTGTCCGTTACAATATCCGTATCCTTGCATATGTACGATTCCTCTTCTTATTGGCTCTAATAAATCTATTTTAAAAATCAATGTGTCTCCAGGTACTACTTTTCTTTTATATTTCACTTTATCTAATTTAATCAAATAAGTTGAATAATTTTGAGGGTCTTCTACATTTGCCAATACAAAAATTCCTCCGGTTTGTGCCATTGCTTCCACTTGTAATACTCCCGGCATAACCGGTTCTTGTGGGAAATGCCCTACAAAAAATGGCTCATTTATGGTTACATTCTTTACTCCTATAATATGTTTTTCATCTACTTCCAGAATTTTGTCCACTAATAAAAACGGTGGACGGTGAGGAAGCATTCTCATTATATCATTGATATCATATACAGGCTCTTTTTCCAGATCAAATTCCGGAACATTTTTTCTTTTAAAGAGCTTGTATAGTTTATTTAATTTTTTCGCGAATTGTGTGTTGCAATGATGCCCGGGCTTAGTTGCTATTATTTTTGCTTTTAGCTTAACTCCTACTAAAGTCAGATCTCCTACGACATCCAATAATTTGTGCCGTGCTGCTTCATTAGGATAATATAGGGTAACATTATCTAAAATACCATTTGGTCGTACACTTACTTTTGGCTGGTCAAATACTGTTTTTAATTTTTCCAATGTTTCCAGAGAAAGTTCTTTGTCTACATAAACAATAGCATTACTAATGTCTCCTCCTTTTATTAATCCTGCATCCAGCAGCATTTCCAATTCATGAAGGAAGCTAAAAGTTCGTGCTTTGGCAAATCCGTCTCTAAATTCGCCTATATTTTTCATGGTTGCATTTTGAGTTCCTAAAACTTTGGTTCCAAAATCTACCATAGTAGTTACTTCATACTGGTCGGAAGGTATTGCTGTAATTTCGGAACCAGTTTCCGGATCTGTGTAAGAAACAATTTCTTTTATGACAAAATATTCTCTGTCGGCCTCTTGTTCTACAATTCCTACTTCTTCTATTGCTTCTACAAAATACTTTGATGAACCATCCATAATCGGAGGTTCTGAACTATTCAATTCAATGTATGCATTGTCTAAGTCCATACCTGTTAGTGCTGCCAATATGTGTTCGCAGGTATGTATTTTTACTCCTTTTTTTTCTAAAACCGTTCCTCTTTCTGTTGAAGTTACATAAGTTGCGTCTGCTTCAATGGTTGGCTGTCCTTCCAAATCAACTCTCACAAAAACAAAACCTGTATTTACAGAAGCCGGTTTTATTGTCATAGTAACCTCTCTTCCTGTATGGAGCCCCTTACCTTTTAGTGTAAATTCTTGTTTTAGCGTTTTTTGCTTCTCTGACATTGTTACTTCTTGTTTTGAGATTTTCTTTATTTTTCTTTATTTTTCTTTTCTTTTTCCAACTTTTCTATTCTTTTAACTATATCTGGAAACTGCCTGAAATAAACAAAGCTTTTCTGATATTTTACATACTGCATGGCAGGAGAACCAAACAGGCGTTCTTCGTCTTCTATGTCATTGGATATACCACTCTGAGCCTGTATAACTACTTTATTTCCTATTTTCAAATGTCCGGAAATTCCTACCTGTCCTCCTATCATACTCCATTTTCCTATCTTGGAGGAACCTGCTATTCCTGCCTGAGAAGCCATTACGGTATGTTCTCCTATTTCTACATTGTGGGCTACTTGTATCAGATTATCTAATTTAACTCCTTTTCTAACTATGGTGGAACCTATGGTTGCCCGATCTATGGAACAATTGGAACCGATTTCTACATTGTCTTCTATTACTACATTACCTAATTGCGGTACTTTTTCATATCCTTCTTTTGTCGGCTGAAAACCAAAACCGTCTGCTCCTATTACTGTTCCTGCATGGATAACACAATTATTTCCAACTATACAATCATTGTAAATTTTGACTCCCGGTCCAATAAAACAATTTTCTCCAACTTTCACATCATCTCCCAAATAAACCTGAGGATAAATTTTAGAACCATTTCCTACTTTTACATTGTCTCCTATGTAAGCAAATGCTCCAACATAAATATCTTCTCCCAACACTGAAGACTCTGAAATAAAAACGGGATTTTGAATCCCTTTTTTCTGAACTTTCATTTCATTATAAAATCTCAATAACTGAGTAAATGCTGCATAGGCATCTTCCACTACAATAATAGTAGGAAGATTGGATGTATCTTGTGGTAATAAGTTTTTTGAGATAAGAATAATGGACGCCTGAGTATCATTAAGATATTCCTGATATTTTTCTCCACCTAAAAAAGTAAGCGTTCCGGGTTTTCCTTCTTCTATTTTGGAGATATATGATACTTTCTCATCCGGATTCCCCAACACTGTTCCGTTGACTAATTTTGCTATCTGATCAGCACTAAATTCCATAATTGGCAAATGTAAACATTTTATTACGATTACAAAAATCTTTATTTGAAACTGCTAACCTCTCTGGGACAGAACAAATGGTATCTGGTAATTTTTTTTCCCAAATCTTTAACTAAAACCTGATTTTCCAAATTTTGCAATTCCATCACTTCTCCATTTTTTAACAATAATTTAATTGGATCTTTTTTGTCATCATAAGCTAATACACTCAATTCATTCTGATGTACAAAGTATCTTCCGTCTTCTATCTTATATAATTTTTCTGTTTTATTTCTCAATTCCTGTATTTTTTCTTCTGAAACCGGATAGGTAATGATAAGTGATCTGGGTAATTTTCTTTGTATAATGGCCTGGCTTAACAAACTCAAAATTTTATCTTCATGAGATTGCCACATTTTCAACGCAAAAATAACATCAGTATCATCTAACTGGGAAAACCGATCCAGATCTTTTTTCTCCAGATTTGAATAATCCGTTTTCTTTAAAAAATACTGTAGAATATCTGATGAAGGCAGTTCCACTCCGCTTTTTGTGAGTTGCTTTGCCCTTTTCAATGCTTCAAGTAAATAAAATTCTGCTGTAACAGAAGTTTTATGAAAATAAACCTGCCAGTACATAAACATTCGGGAAGTGAGATATTTTTCAATGGAATAAATTCCTTTTACATCAATTACCAACTCATCATTTACCACATTCATCATAGTTATAATTCGTTCCGAATTAATATTTCCTTCCGAAACTCCGGTAAAAAAACTGTCTCTTCGTAAATAATCCAGTCTGTCCAAATCAATCTGACCTGAAATCAACTGATGGAAAAATTTTCTAGGATATTTATCCAGAAAAATATCTAAAGCTAGGGAAAGTTCATTGTTAAACTCTTTGTTTAAACGATTCATCAAAGTAATGGAAATGTCTTCATGATGCATTCCTTCCATTAAAGTGGATTCCAATGCATGGGAAAAAGGTCCGTGCCCTATATCGTGTAATAAAATAGCTACTAAAGAGGCTCTCTCTTCATCCGGAGAAATCTGAACTCCTTTATCTTTCAATACCTGAAGAGTCATCTGCATAAGATGAATACAGCCCAACGCATGTAAAAAACGCGAATGGGTAGATCCCGGATATACATAATAACTTAATCCGGTCTGGGAAATTCGTTTCAACCGCTGAAAATACGGATGTTCAATCAGATCAAAAATAAGATCATTCGATATGGAAATAAAACCCAGAACAGGATCATTAAATATTTTTCTTTTATTTATTTTATTTTCTCCCAAAGGCATATTTTTTGTATGTTTATGCAAAAGTATAACAAATAAAGTAAATGTAATGGATGGAAAAATAGTATGGATTGATGATGAAATAGAGATGCTGGAACCTCATATTATCTTTTTGAAAGGTAAAGGATATGAAGTTACGGGAGTGAATAATGCTACGGATGCATTGGATCTGATTTCCAAAGAAAAATTCCAGGCGGTTTTGCTTGATGAAAATATGCCGGGAATCGGAGGACTGGAAGCTTTACAAAAGATCAAAGAAATAAAATCTGATCTTCCTGTCATTATGGTTACGAAAAATGAGGCGGAAGATATTATGGAGGAAGCAATTGGAAAACAAATTGCTGATTATATTCTGAAACCGGTAAATCCTAACCAGGTTTTGTTAAGTCTTAAAAAAATTTTAAAAAGGGAAGAAATTATTGAGAAAGCAACTATTCAGGATTATCAGCAGGAATTCCGGAAAATTTCCATGGATCTGATGTATGCGCAATCGTATGAGGATTGGGTACAGCTTTATTTGAAGTTGATACAATGGGATCTGAAATTTGATAAACTTTCTGATGAAGAAATGTCAAACATTCTTCAAAATCAGAAGGAAGAAGCCAACAACTTGTTTTCTAAATTTATTGAGAATAATTATTACGACTGGCTTCATTCAGATCAAAAACCAATTATGTCCCACACCGTTTTTAAAGAAGTAGTCCGGCCGGTTATTTCCAATAATAAAAAAGTCTTGTTATTGGTAATTGATAATTTGCGATATGATCAATGGAAAACTATTGAGCCTATATTCAAAAAATATTTCCATTCTGCTACGGAACAATCTTATTTCAGCATATTACCTTCGGCTACTCAATATGCGAGAAATTCGTTTTTTTCAGGACTATTACCTTTGGAAATTGAAAAAAAATATCCTCAGTACTGGACAAGCGAAACGGAAGAAGGTCATAAGAATCAATTTGAAAATGAATTGATGGTCGCCCAACTTCAGCGTTTGGGAATGAAGGATTTAAAAACCAAGTATTTTAAAATACTGAATGCGGAGTTTGAGAAAAAAATCTATGATGAATTTAAATCTTATTCCAATAGTGATTTTATTGCTATTGTTTATAATTTCATAGATATTTTGTCTCATGCGAAAACCAATAATACTATTGTTAATGAATTAATAAGGGATGATAAAACTTTCCGTTCATTAACTTATACCTGGTTTGAAAATTCGAGTATATTGAAACTGATTCAATCCGCCGCTAATGAAGGATACAAGGTTATTATAACCACTGATCATGGAACTATTTATGTGAAAAAACCAAGTAAAGTTATTGGAGACAAGGAATCTTCCACCAATTTACGATATAAACTGGGGAAAAATCTTCAGTACGACGAAAAGGATGTTTTCGTTATATCCAATCCGGAAGAATATTTCCTTCCTAAAGTCAATGTCAATTCAAAATATATATTCGCTAAGGAGAACAAGTTTTTTGCCTATCCTAAAAACTATAATCATTTTGTGAATTATTATAAAGATACATATCAACATGGAGGAATCTCCATGGAAGAAATGATTATTCCTATAGCTATATTGGAATAAAAATTCAGGGCGACCCTTGGTCGCCCTGAATTTTATATAACTATATTAAAGCTTTCTTTTTTTCCTTTACTTTAAAACTCCAGGTAAACCGGAAAGTAGCCACTACATCTCCGGCTTCGTCCTTCCCTTCCGACTTTATAACCGCCAATTGTCCTTCTTTTGTTTCTATAGCTTTTTGCAAAACTTCGTTAATTTCATTTCCCTGTGTACAGGTGAAAGTAATTGTGCCTACTGCTTTTTTTACGAAATCTGCTTCCTGCTTCACTACCAGCATGGAAATGCTTTTTCCTGATTTTGCAATTTTGTCCATACACAAAACTCCGGTAGATAATTCGGCTGCCATTCCCTGAACTGCCCAAAACATAGACCTGAACGGATTCTGATTCATAAAGGATAAGGTAATTTCAGTCTGAGCTCCCGAATCTGAGCAATCTTTTAGTGTAATTCCTGCAACATCTGCAATGGGTAAATTTTCTTTAAGAAATTGTGAGAAATATTCTGTTGTCATTTTTTCGATTTTAACAAATGTACATTTTTTTCAAACTTTACAAAAAAAATTGAAAGTAACAGATAATTACCCATTTACAAAATGAGGTATTTGTATATTATTATTGTTGTAAATAATAAGAGTTTGTATCTTTGGCAAAATTAATTTTATACCATGAGGATAAAACAATTCTTATTATTATTTTCAATCTTTGGCGTTCTTATAGGTTGTGGCAGCACTAATACAAATAAAAATAAAACTGTGATTAACAGAAAAATCGTTGATCCGGAAGGAGAACCTATGTTAATAGGATTAGTTAACCGGAATGCATTAACTGCACCGGAATTTAATGACTGGTATTCCAATGAATACAATGCTTATATTCCCAATCATGAAGTGACTAAAAAATTAAAAAGCAGAGCCCGGCTTTATCATATTGAGGTATTTTTCGGGACTTGGTGCAGTGATAGTCATGAACAACTTCCCCGCTTTTTAAAGGTTCTTGATGAAATGAAATATCCTGAAAAAATGCTTACTCTTTATGCCGTAAACAGGAAAAAACAAAGTTTTTACGGAGAAGAAACTCAAAAAGCTATTCTCAAAGTTCCTACTTTTATTGTTTATAAGGGAAATACTGAAATAGGAAGAATTGTAGAAACTCCTACTGAAAGTCTGGAACTTGATTTATACAAAATCATAACCGGAAAAAAATTCGGAGAAGAAAAAAGTAAAACCAAAAAAAGTAAAAAAAGAAAATAAGACTTCTTTCAAATTTTTAGACATTTAAGCTAAAATATCTTAATTTTTTCTAAAATTAAAATGCCGGTAAAAATTAATAAAAAGATTTTAATTCCTTTTTTAACCCTGATAGCAGGGATAATATTGGCTTTTTTTATTTTCAGGAAATCAGACAAAGAAAACACAGTTGGAGATACACGCATCATTAACCATGAAATTCAGCGTCTGAATAAAATGATTGTTATTGAACAAAATTATTCTGCCTTCCGAACTAAAAAGTATAATGATTATAATTCCCAATATTTAGACTTCCTTAATAAAAATATTGTTTTATACATTACTGCAAAGGCTCAGGTAACTTATGATATGAAACAAATGAAAATTGAGGTTGATTCTGTCAATAAGAAAATTCATATTGTTTCGATTCCCGAACCGGAATTAACCGTTTACCCGAATGTAGAAATTTACAGTATGGAAGATGGTTTTTTCAATCGCTTTTCCAAATCGGAATTAAACACAGTTATGGAAGAAGGTAAAAAAGATATCCGAAAGGAAGTGGAAAAATCCAACATCAAATCTCAGGCACATACCCAACTTATCACTAATCTGAAAGATCTTTATACTATTGCCCGATTATATAAATGGGAAATTATTGATGATACTCCCTATGCAAAAGAATTGCAACCTATAAAAGAGTAAACAGAACTTTCTATCTGATTCTTTTATTATCTTTAAAAATAATATAATTTCTGATGCATTTGTTTAGAGGCTAAATTAAAAAAAGAAATTAATTCTTTTCAACTTTATTTTTCATCAATAATTTAACTAAAAAAATAAGCTGGATTTTATTAATAAAATCCAGCTTTATATTTATTTCATATCCAGCATAATCAACCCTGCCAATAATTTAGGTTCTATATAAGTACTTTTTGCCGGAATTTTCAATCCCAGATCAGAAATCAATTGAAAATCAGCAAAAGAAACCGGATAAAATCCGAATCCAATTTCATATTCCCTACTGTCAACCGCTTGTTTCAAATCAATAATCCCCTTTATATCACTGGTTCCTTTCAGATAGGACACTTGTTTCTTTTCTTCCTTCGGATCGGAAATATTCAAGATAGGTTCCAGAATAAATTTATTGAACAAATAAGTATCAATATTTCCTAATCCCTCAGGTTGCCCTCTGAACTCATGTTTAATATACAATCCATAAAACTGTCCATCCAGATACATACTGATGTGATGTTTATGAGAAGGGAAATAGGGTTGATTTCCTTTTTCATTAATGGAAAAATGTTCTTCCAAGCAGGAAAATAATTCTTCTTTGGAAAGACCATTTAAGGATCTGATTAAACGATTAAACTCATATATTTTTATGGATTGGCTGGATGAAATCAGGGACATTACATGATGATTCTGATCGAATAAAAAATCTTTGGATTTACTTTTTTCTTTGATTTTATCCGAATGTTCCATAGCTCCCGCCATCCGGTAATGACCATCAGCCAGATATAATGCCGGAAGGTGTTCCACCGCTTCTTTAAACTGTGCCAGCTTCAAACGGTTATCTACTCTCCATACTTTATGAGAAATTCCCAATTCATCAACAACCTGGATGATCGGTTTACCCTTCATCTCCAGATCCGTCAATACTTCCACTTTGGAATTGGAGTCATAACACAACAAAACCGGATTGGATTGCAAGTAAGTTATATCTAAAAACTGGGCAAATACCTTCTGTTTTTGTTCATTGGTATTTTCCGGAATTTTTATAATGTTATTTTTAAAATCATCTACAGAAACCAAACCCATAATACCTTTGAATACTTCTCCGTTTCTCTTTTTCTGTTCGTAAATGTAGATGGAGGCAGGATCGTGATCCAATAAATTTTCATTCAGGTATTCTTCAAATCTTTTTCGGACTTTCTTGAATCTGTTTTCCAAAGGACTTTCTCCTTTAAAAAAAGTAGGTTTGATAATATCTATGTAAGAGGGCGTTTTACCTTTTAATTTTGATTTAATCTGTTCTTCCGAATAATTTTCCGGTGAATACATAGGAAAATCATTCACATTTTCCTCTTTAACACGAATCCCTTTAAATGGTTTAAAACTTAACATAGATACTTTCGAATCTTTTATATATAGTTTCTAATTTTTTATTTTTTGTAATAAGCAATGATCTGTTCAGCTAGTTCTAATCCTACTCTTTCCTGTGCTTCTTTTGTATTTCCTCCGATGTGAGGAGATAAGGATATTTTCGGATTCATTAAAAGTGTTATTTCAGGGGTAGGTTCTTTTTCAAAAACATCCAAAGCCGCCCCGAATATTTTATCTTCATTCAAAGCATTTACCAATGCTACTTCATCTATAACTCCTCCGCGGGAAGCATTAACCAGAATCGTATTCTTTTTCATTTTTTCCAGTTCCTCCTTTCCTATCACATATTTAGGTTGTTTTGGAACGTGAACGGATATTGCATCGGAATTTCTTATTACTTCATCAAAGGAAGTGGTTGAAATTTCAAAATTTACTTTCTGACCATCGTAAAAATCCAGTGTAACAGTTTTAGTAATATCAATAGCATCGGAAGCCAGTACTTTCATTCCCAATCCTAATCCTATCTTTGCCACTTCTTCCCCGATACGTCCGAAACCGATAATTCCCAATGTTTTTCCTCCTAATTCGCGGGCTCCTCCATATGATTTTTTCAGGGCTGAAAAATTGGTATCTCCTTCCAAAGGCATATTCCGGTTGGAATCCTGAAGAAAACGATACAGGGAAAACATATGGGCAAATACCAACTCTGCTACAGAACGGGAAGATGCGGCGGGCGTATTGATTACCTGAATTCCTTTTTCCCGTGCGTAAGCGACGTCTATATTGTCCATTCCTACTCCGCCTCTACCAATAATTTTAAGAGTCGGACATCCATCAATAAGGTCTTTTCTTACTTGCGTAGCACTTCTCACCAATAAAACTTCTACTGCATTTTCATTGATGAAATTGGCTAACTGTTCCTGAGCTACTTTATGATTTAATACTTCTAATCCTTCTTTTTCCAGAAGCTCTATTGCTGATGTTGAAATACCATCGTTAGGTAATACTTTCATAATTTTATTGGTTTATGCAGTTCTTTCTAATTCTTTCATTACGTCCACTAAAGTCTGTATTCCTTCTATCGGCATGGCATTATAGATACTTGCCCGGTATCCTCCAACCGTACGATATCCACCTATTCCGACAATGTTGGCTTCTTTCCACATCTGATCAAATCGTGCTTTGTATTTTTCTTCATCGTTCAGGAAGAAACATACATTCATTAAAGAACGGTCTTCTTCCACACAAACTCCTCTAAACAAAGGGTTTCTGTCTACTTCATTATATAAAAGCTCTGCTTTGATTTTATTCTTTTTTTCTATTCCGGCAACTCCGCCTTGTTTTTCCAGCCAACGTAAATTCAATAAAGTAGTGTAAACTGAAAATACCGGCGGGGTATTGGCCATACTTTCTTTTGCAATATGTACCTGATAATCCAGATAGGAAGGAAGCTCTCTTCCTGTATTTCCCAATAAAGTTTTATTTACTACTACCAATGTAACCCCAGCAGGTCCTATATTTTTCTGGGCTCCGGCATAAATTACTCCAAACTTGTTAAAGTCTATTTCCCTGCTCAATACATCAGACGACATATCGCAAGCAATAGGAACCTCTGTATTAGGAAAGGTTTTTATTTGGGTTCCGTATACGGTATTATTGGATGTTAGATGTAAATAATCCACATCCGTTGGTATTACATAATCTTTAGGAATATAAGTATATTTATCATCTTTAGATGAGGCAATAATTTCTACATTCCCGATCTTTTTTCCTTCTTTTATAGCTGCAGAAGCAAAATTCCCACTGTCTACGTAAGCTGCTTTTGAGTTTACTTTCATCAAGTTATACGGAACCATGGCAAATTGTAAACTGGCTCCTCCCTGTAAAAATAAAACTTCATGATTTTCATCGAGTTTCATCAGCTTTTTTGTCAAAGCTATCGCTTCATCCATAATGGCAATGAAATCCTTACTTCTGTGAGAAATTTCTATTAAAGATAACCCACTGTTATTAAGATCTAATACGGCTTGTGCGGCTTGTTGAAGAACTTCCTCCGGTAAAGTAGAAGGCCCTGCACTAAAATTAAATTTTTTCATTAGTTTAGATTATTTCAGTTTAATTCAGTTTAAGTTTAGCAATAAGGTTTAATTAAAAGAAAGAACGATCAAAGGTGTAAAAAGTCTCTTTTTGCCAACAATTCTTCTTCTGATTCCACATGGTTTTCATCCGGAACACAACAATCTACCGGACAAACAGCGGCACATTGAGGTTCTTCATGGAACCCTTTACATTCTGTACATTTATCCGCCACTATATAATAAACATCGTCTGATACGGGTTTTTGTGGAGAATCCGCATCTATAGTAAGACCACTTTTAGTCACAATCATACCTTTTAAATCAGTACCTTCTGACATCTTCCAATCCACGGCACCTTCGTATATCGCATTATTAGGGCATTCTGGTTCACAAGCTCCACAATTAATACATTCGTCCGTAATTATTATAGCCATATCTATATTTTAATTTATTTTTGTGCAAAATTAGTCATTTTTTTTCACATAATTCACATCTATAATGAGTTTAGAACAAAGAATAAAATCCTTAGTAACTGTTAGAAACATTTTACATCAATTTCTTAAAAAAGAAAATCAAAACACCCCTACTTATTTCGAATTTGAAAATATTATTCGCCTTGCAGAAAATAAAAATCCCTGGTTTACTGAAAAAAATATTTTAATAACTCTTGAATATTGGGACAAAACACTTTCTTATGAAAATATTTCCCAATGGTTATCTAATTATCAGTTAAAAAATACTTCTAAAACCATAGGTTTAGTTTTAGCCGGAAATATTCCTATGGTAGGTTTTCACGATTGTCTATGTGTTCTATTATCCGGAAACAAAGCGAAAATCAAGCTTTCATCCAAAGATTCCGTCTTGATTCCTTTCTTTTTAAATTTATGGAAGGAATTTCATGAAGAACTGGACTTCGAATTTGTTGAAAGGTTGGAAAAATTGGATGCCGTGATTACAACCGGAAGTAATAACACGGCCAAATACTTTGAATATTATTTTAAAGATATTCCTCATATTATCCGAAAAAACAGATCTTCCATAACTATTCTTACCGGAAATGAAACAGATGAGGAATTAGCCGATTTTTCCAAGGATATTTTTACTTATTTTGGATTGGGATGCAGAAATGTAACTCAGGTTTTAATTCCTGAAAATTATAAATTAGATAAATTATTCCAGTCTTTTTTCCCTTATCGGGAAGTCATCAATCATAATAAATATGCCAACAATTACGATTATAATAAAGCTATTTACCTGATGAACAGTGATGTTTTCTGGGATAATAATTTCATTCTCTTAAAAGAATCGGAAGAATTGTACAGCCCTATCGGAGTATTGTATTTTACCCATTATCCTGATTATTCTTCTATCGAAAGATTTATTATAAAAAATCTTGACAAAATACAATGCATAGTTACCAACGGAAATTTTGAAGATCTCAATACTGTTCTTTTAGGAGAAAGTCAAAATCCTAAAATTAATGACTATGCAGACGGAGTTGATACCTTAGAATTTTTACTTTCCATTTAATACCAATGCGAGACAATGAAAATCCTCACTATTACCGCATAATAAATTATTTATAATTTAAAAATAAATAGTAATTTTACTTGTTAAACTGAAAAAATAAATTGTTACTCTCATGAAATCATTACAAGGCTTAGGTGTGGCTTTAATTACACCGTTTAATGAAGACGGGACGATTGACTTTCCCTCTTTAGAAAGATTAGTAAATTATAATATTGAAGGCGGAACCGATTATTTGGTTGTTCTGGGAACCACTGCCGAAAGTGCTACTTTAAATACAGAAGAAAAAAAACAGGTAATAGATTTCATAAAGAAGAGTAACAATAAACGTTTACCATTAGTTTTAGGAATTGGAGGAAATAACACAGCAGAAGTGATAAACCAGATCAAATCTACTGACTTGGAAGACTTTACTGCAATCCTTTCTGTGTCACCTTATTACAATAAACCCACTCAAGAAGGAATTTACCAGCATTTCAGAGCAATTTCAGAAAGCACTTCCAAACCTATCATTATTTATAATGTACCCGGAAGAACAGGTTCTAACATAGAAGCCTCCACAACTTTGCGACTGGCCAGAGATTGTAAAAATATTGCAGCCATTAAAGAAGCCAGCCCTAACTTTTTACAATCTACTGATATTATAAAAAGCAAACCTGCTGATTTTTTAGTTACTTCCGGTGATGATGAATTTGCCCTGCCAATGACTTTAGCAGGTGGAGAAGGTGTGATTTCCGTTATTGGACAAGGACTTCCGGAACAAGTTTCCAAGATGATCCACTTAGGCTTGGAAGGAAAAGTAAAAGAAGCATATAAAATACACTATCAGTTACAAAATCTGATCAGACTAATCTTTATAGAAGGAAATCCGGCAGGAATAAAAGCCTTACTATCCGTAAAAAAGATATGCAAACCCTATACCCGTTTGCCTTTAGTTCCGGCCTCCAAAGAATTAATAACAAAAATTGAAGCAGAACTGGATAAAATTTCAGTACCTGCCTGATTTTAATTGATAAACATTAAAATTCTTTTAACTGTTTTTATACAATATTTCACTATTTTAACAGTTAAAAGAGTTAATCTTATTTAATTTGTTTAGAATCGTAAAAAGATGTAACTTTGCAAGTTGATGAAAAAAATTATTCTGATAAGCATATCACTCCTTCTTTTGGTAAGTTGTGAAAAAAGATTGAATCAGGCGCTAAAAAGCACTGACAAAGACTTCATATTAAAAGTAGCCGAAGAATATGAAAAAAAGAACAAATATACTCAGGCTATAAGCTTATATGAATACGCAGCTAAATTTGTAGTAGGAACCGATGATGCACCGGAAGTGGCCTACCGAAGTGCAAACTTAAATTATAAAGATCAAAACTATCGGTTAGCAGCCCATCAGTTTAAAAACTTTGTTTCATCCTATCCAAAAGATCCTAGAGTTGATGAAGCAGCCTATATGGTAGCTTATTGTTATTTCATAGATTCCCCCGAATACAATCTGGATCAAACCAATACGTATGATGCTTTAAGGGAACTTCAGGCTTTCATTGATACCTATCCTAATTCCGATAAAGTTTCCGAATGTAATATGATGATTGATGAACTAAACCGGAAACTGGAAAAGAAAGCCTTTGAAAATGCAAAAACCCTTTATAAAATAACGGAATATAAAGGAGCGATCGTTGCTTTTGACAATGTTCTGGAAGATTTTCCCGATACAAAATTAAAGGAAGATGTTTCTATTTACCTTTTACGTTCAAAAACGGAACTGGCGGTAAATTCCATACACAAACTGCAAAATGACCGGATTAATGAGGCAGAAAAAACCTATGCTAATTTTATCAAACAATATCCTTCATCTCAATATCTGGATGAAGCTAAACGTTTAAACAACCGGTTGGAAAATGCACGGATTACCTACCAAAACGTAGAAAAATCCATCAATGAATCCAAACAAAAAACCGAAGATAAGGAAAGAAAAAAAATAAGTTAAAAATTTAATACAATATATTCAAAAACATGAATTTAAAAGAATTAAATGCCCCTTCCACAACAATTACTTTTAACAGAGAGCAAATTGAAACTAAAGTAGGTAACATTTATGAGGCCATCGTAATAATTGGTAAAAGAGCAGAACAGATCAATACCATTATTAAAAATGACCTGAATCAAAAATTGGATGAGTTCGCTTCCAACAGTGATTCCCTTGACGAAATCTTTGAAAACAGAGAGCAAATTGAAGTTTCCAAATATTACGAAAGATTGCCTAAACCTACTCTTATAGCCATTCAGGAATGGCTAGACAACGAAGTTTACTTTAGAAAAACAGACGCACAATAAATCTAATTTTCTATGTCGGTTTTACAAGGGAAAAAGGTACTATTGATAGTAACCGCAGGAATTGCAGCCTACAAAACAGCTTCCCTTGTAAGGCTCTTTATAAAAAAAGGAGCCGAAGTACAGGTAATCATGACACCAGATGCCCACCACTTCGTAACTCCTCTTACACTTTCCACACTTTCCAAAAAACCGGTTTATACCCAATTTTTCGAAGGAAATACCGGAGAATGGAACAATCATGTAGATCTGGCCTTAAGCGCTGACTATCTCATCATTGCTCCGGCAACCTCTAATACCTTATCAAAAATGGCAAGTGCCGAAGCGGACAATCTGGCTTTAGCCATTTATCTTTCTGCAAAATCTTCCGTTTTCTTTGCTCCGGCAATGGATCTGGATATGTATAAAAACCCTTCCAATCAGGAAAATATCAAAAAACTTCAACAAAAAGGAGATATTTGTATTCCTCCCAATAAAGGAGAACTTGCTAGCGGACTGGAAGGAGAAGGACGTATGGCGGAACCGGAAGAAATCATTTCCTTCATGGAAGAATCCATTAAAAAAGAACTGCTTTTTTACGGAAAAAAAATACTTATTACTGCCGGACCAACTTACGAAGCCATTGATCCGGTACGGTTTATAGGAAATCACTCTTCCGGAAAAATGGGATTTGAAATTGCCAAAGCTGCCGAAGCCTTAGGTGCTGAAGTAATCCTGATTTCAGGCCCAACCGGAGAAAAACTTCCCTCCTCTTCTTCCATTCAAAGAATGGATGTTATGTCTGCTCAGGAAATGTATGATGCTGCTTTCAGCCATTATAACTCCACAGACATTGCCATTATGTCGGCAGCAGTAGCCGATTACAGACCTAAAATTATATCTCCGAATAAAATAAAAAAGGACGAAAATTCCTTTTCCATACAATTAGTTAAAAACAAGGATATTCTTCTCAACATGGGACGAAACAAAACCCGTCAGTTTTTAGTGGGATTTGCTTTGGAAACCAATAACGAAGAAGAAAATGCCCTGAAAAAACTAAAAAAGAAAAATTTAGACGCTATTGTGCTCAATTCTCTGCAAGACAAGGGGGCAGGATTCCAATCTGAAACCAATAAAATTAGTATCTTTGACAAAGAAGGAAGAAAAGAAACTTTCCCTCTGAAATCAAAAGAAGAAGTAGCCAAAGATATTTTAAAATATATACATTCAAAGATATAAACTGTATAATATGAAACGATTATCTCTTATCTTGTTGTTCTCCCTGATGCCGGTATTCAGTTTCTCTCAGGAGTTGCTGGCAGAGGTAGTTGTTAATTACAGTAAAGTTCAGAGTTCCAACAACCAAGTTTTTACAACACTGGAAAAAAGCCTGAAAGATTTTATCAATACCACCAGCTGGACAAACAAACAATTACCCATACAGGAAAGAATCCGTTGTTCTTTCGGTATCACCATTGAAGAAAGACCTTCTTCCGATCAATTCAAAGGAAGCATACTTATACAGTCTAGTCGTCCCGTTTTTAATTCCAACTATCTCACTCCTGTTTTAAACATTCAGGACAAAGATTTTACCTTCAATTATCTGGAGTCTGAAAATTTAGTCTTTTATGAAAGTAAATTCAGCGGAAAAAATCTGATCGATGTAATTGCCTTTTATGTTTACATGATCTTAGGTTATGATGCGGATACATTTTCACCCCAAGGTGGTTCAGAATATTTCAGCAAGGCAATGAAAATTGCCGATAATTCTATAAACAAAGGATACAACGGATGGAATTCTTTTGACGGACCAAGAACCCGGGGAGGAATTATCGCAGATATAGTTAGTGATAAATCGAACACATTAAGAGCAATCTCCTATCAATATCATCGTGTGGGATTGGACAATATGGCAACCAATGAAGTACAGGCTAAAACCACAATAGCATCCAATTTAATGAGGCTGAATACCTATTCAAGCAGTTTTCAGTTTTATCCTCTGGATATTTTCCTTACAAGTAAAAGGGATGAAATTAAAAACATATTTTCCGGAGGACAACCGGTTACTTCGGTTAACATCACCGACCTTAAAACCTTATTACAAAACATCAGCCCAATAAACACTGCTGATTATTGGGATAAAATTAAAAACTAAATTATGCTGACTCATTTATCAATTCGTAACTATGCATTGATAGATAATCTGAATATGGATTTTCCTTCTGGAATGATTACTCTTACAGGAGAAACCGGAGCTGGCAAGTCTATTATTTTAGGCGCTTTGAAATTAGTTTTAGGAGAACGTGCCGATCTGAAATCATTAAAAAATCAGGAAGAAAAATGTATTATAGAAGCTGAATTCAAGTTGGATAAAACTCTTTTTTTTGAATTTTTCACCACCAACGAACTCGACTTTGATGAAAATACGATTATACGAAGAGAAATTCAACCTTCCGGAAAATCAAGGGCATTTATCAATGATACACCAGTTACTTTAGATATTTTACAAAACCTTTCCCAACAGCTGATTGATATCCATTCACAATTTGAAACTTCTGAATTGCTGAATGAAAAATTTCAATTGAATTTATTGGACTATTTTTCCAAACTTCAACCGGAATTACAGAATTATAAAACCATCTTTACCCAATATATTTCCGAAAAAAAAGAACTGCAAAACCTGAAAGAAAAATTGCATTCCGGAGCTCAGGATCTGGAATACAATAATTTTCTTCTGAACGAACTGGAAACAGCAAATCTGGATGAAGTACAACTTCCGGAACTGGAAGAAGAACTCAACCTGATGAAAAATTCCGAATTTCTGGCTCAGATCTTGTCTGAATCCCGACAAATACTGGAACATGAAGAAGTGGGAATTTTAACCCAAATACAGGAAATCTGTTCCCGAATGGACAAAGGCGCTCAGCTTTCTTCCGAACTGGAAAAACTATCGGAACGAACCGGAAGTATCAGAATGGAATTACAGGATATTTCTTCTGAACTGGAAAATTTTCTGGAAAAACTGGAATTTGATCCGGCACGGTTTGAAGAACTCACTCAAAAAATTAACCTGATCCATTCTCTTTTACAAAAACATAAAGTTTCGGATTTAGAACAATTAAGAGAAATAAGAGATACGTTGGCAAAAAACACTTCTGATTTATCTAATCTGGAATCGCTTATTCTGAATTCGGAAAAGAAACTCAAAGAATTATCAGAACAACTTTCCCAATATACTGAAAAATTACATGTTGAAAGAACAAAAAATATTCCGATTCTGGAAAATAAAATACTGGAAATCCTTTCCAGACTTGGAATGGAAAAATCCCAAATCCGAATTGAAATTATCCGGACAGAAGATTTTACTTCTACCGGAACAGATAGAATTTCCTTGTTATTCTCTGCCAATGCGGGTATAAACGTACAACCGATTGCCAAAGCCATTTCCGGTGGAGAACGTTCCCGCGTAATGCTTGCAATTAAAAAGATAATGGCGGAAAATCAGGCGCTTCCTACTTTAATTTTGGATGAAATTGATACCGGAGTTTCCGGACGAATTGCCAATGAAATGGGAAAACTGATGCAGGAAATGGCTCAAACTATGCAATTACTGGTAATTACCCATCTACCACAAATCGCAGCCAAAGGAAATACTCAGTTCAAAGTGGAAAAAACCGAACAAAAAGGAGAAACCATTACTCAGGTTCGTTTATTATCCCATGAAGAAAGAATTGAAGAAATCGCCCAACTTCTTAGCGGCTCAAATATTACTGAAACCGCCCGGCAACAGGCAACTGAACTTTTTAAACAATAAAAATGCCTGATTCCTCTTCTCCTTCCGAATCTTATTCCAAAGGTTTCATTTATGCCTTGTTTTGTTATTTATTATGGGGCTTTTTTCCTTTATACTGGCATTTACTGGCTGATGTTCCTTCATTGACTATTCTAGCAAACCGGATGTTATGGTCGGCTTTATTTTTATTGTTGTTCTGCTTACTAACCAACAGAAAATTACTACGGAAAGTTATTACCAATAAACATAACATCCTGTACATGGGAATAACCGGTTTTCTTATTACTATCAATTGGGGTGTTTATATTTACGCGGTTAACAATCATTTCATTGTGGAATCCAGTTTGGGATATTACATTAATCCGTTGATCAATGTTTTATTAGGTGTTGTATTTTTAAAGGAACGTCTCAACCGACTGGAAAAATTGGCTACCTTATTTGCTTTTATTGGAGTAACTTATTTCACTATCAGTTATGGTGAATTTCCTGTAATTGCTTTTATTCTGGCAATAAGCATGGGAATTTACGGAATGGTAAAAAAGAAGGCGAATCTTCCGTCTGTTCAGGCTCTGACTTTGGAAACTTTATTGATTACTCCTTTGGCGATTGTTTATTTACTTTATATGATTAATAGTCAGGCTTTAGTGGTTTCTGAACTTCCTCCATTGAGTATTTTTTTATTGATTATGGCGGGAATTGTAACGGCTATTCCTTTGATATTCTTTGCCCAAGCCGTAAAATTGCTTCCCTATTCCACTTTAGGATTCATTCAATATATAAGTCCTACTCTTCAATTATTGATTGGTATTTATGTTTTTCATGAAAAATTTACTTTTGCTCATGCAGTTTGTTTTGCATTTATCTGGACGGGACTGGCTTTCTTTACCATTAACTTACTTCGGAAGTCTGCTGTAAACAAGAGATTGGTGAAAAAATAATATGCTAATGTTCTGATTTGTAAATATGCCAATTTGAAAATTAGTAAATTACAAATAAGGTTCGTTCTCTTTAGTATCTATAATAAATAATCTTCTATCCAATTCACGTAATTCACATTTTTCGTATGAAAGAATTTCAATAAATTCACCTATTAATGCGAATCAGTAGTTGAAAATTGCAAAGATTCGCTTGTGTTAAAATGTTTATTATCAATAAAATAAGCGCGTAAATATTTGTTCAATTCCCTGGAAATCATTAACTTAGAAGAATAATTCCCGTTATTTTCTATG
>JAVBMH010000030.1:0-25081 GCA_031552575.1 Apibacter sp.
GCCCCGGTGCAATACCTTGAAAAGCAAAAAGAAAAGAGTACAGATAGTGTAGTTTAGATTTATTTAGATAATAATAAAATGTTTTATATTTTTACATAAATATAGGAGATATCATCTGTCCATTCTTTGGGGGGACTTACAATAAATTTTTGTTCTTCTATGTATTCTGATGTAACTACAAAAATGACACTAACTTTTTGTTTTTGTAATTCAGTAATCATTTTTTCAAAAAGAAGAATAGCATCTTTGTTTATAGGGGAGCATCATAATATCCCATAGATTGTAAAAAAGCAAATCTCCAGTCCCAAAAAGAATAAAACAAATAGCTGGCTAAGGAAAGGAATAAATTTTGAATTTTAAGGTTTTTATTCAGAACAATCCAATAAACTAAAAATATAACTAAAAGAAAAAAGCGTAATTGACCGAATTAAAAAACATTTTCTTATTTTATAAATCCTTGCAAAGGATAATTTATTTATAATTGATTAGCTAATTCAAATCTATGATTCAATTGTTATTGATTTGAACTCGAATTATATCAAGAAAACCCTGATTTATTTTTCTTTAATATCTTCAATAACGTCTTTTAAATCTTTTTTTATGATAAGATAATTAGCATCCTGAAAGTCTTCCATTGTCACATTGTAATTTAAGAATTCAACCCCATTAGGATATATTTTACCTATAATATATCCAAAAGGAAGACACAGATCATAAATATCTTTCAGGAAATGTTTTGAATAAATGAAGTTACCACAATATTCAAATTGAATTGCATCAATCTGATTATTTTCAATCATATTTTTGAAGCCCTTTATTACTTCAAAATCCATCCCTTCAACATCAATTTTTACAAAGTTTACATGTTGTAGATTATTTTCTTTGCAAAATTCATCTCCAGTATAGATTTCTACAGTTTTTTCAACAGTAGGAATATCTTTCCCTAAAATATTTTCATATTTAGTGGAAAGGTAATTGTTTTTTGGGAAGTATTTGAATGTCACCTGACTTCTTTCACTACCTAATCCTATATTAAGATAGTGGATACCAGAATAATCTTTTGTGTATTCTTTACATTTTTCAAGAGTTTCATCTATAGCCTCAATAGCATAAATGATAGCTTTGTTATTAAATATTTTGTAAACTTTGGTATTAGTTCCGGTATTGGCCCCACAATCTATTATAGTATTAAAATTATGTTTTGCCAGTTTTTTAAATAATAGATTTTCGCCATTGGAAGATGAATCATAACTTACATTGTTTCCTGCGTAAACCAAGTACTGAGAAAGTTGAAGTATAAATTTTATAGGTTGTTTTTTTCTGTTAGCGGAAAGGAAATTTACAATCTGATTTCTTCTTTTAGTAGAAATTAACTCTTTAATAGATCGTGACATTGTCAATAATATTTTTGCAAATGTAAAATAAAAATCTAAATATAAAACTTCGTTTTCATTTTATAGTAACTGTTAGATAAATTATTTGTTTTGCCTTACTACATCGATACATTATATTTCCTTGCATCTTCCCAAAACTCTGTATAGGATTTTTCCACCACTTCCGGATTTTCAATTTTTAAAGGAAATAATAATTGTAAAGGAGCAAAACTCATAGCCATCCGGTGATCATTGTAAGTTTCGATGCTAACATTTTCAATGAATTGCTCAAAAGGTTTTAATTCCAACATATTTTCTGTGATTTTGACCTTTCCTCCACATTTTTCCAGTTCGTTTTTCAGAGCTTGTAAACGATCCGTTTCCTTTATTTTCAACGTTTCCAGTCCGGTTATTTTTATAGGAATTCGTAATCCGAAGGCAGTTACAGCCACGGTTTGGGCAATATCCGGGCAATCATTCATGTCCAGTTCAATAAAATCAGGATAAGTAAAATCGTTGATTTTAGAAAGAATTACTTCTCCATTCCAAAACGAACTTTGAATTCCGAAATAATCCTTGTAAATATCTGCAATCCTCCGGTCTGCCTGCAACGAATTTTCAAACAAATATTTCAAACTGATTTGAAGATCTTTGCCTAAAGCACAAAGAGAATAATGATACGAAGCAGAAGACCAGTCACTTTCAATAGTAAACTCTTGCTTTTCCATTTTTTCCAAAGGAAAAATAGTGATGGTATTTTCGGGAAAATCAGAAGAAATTCCCAGATCTTTCAGGATTTGTAAAGTCATATTGATGTAAGGGAACGAAGTGATCTTTCCCTCCAAATGAATACTTAATCCTTTTTCTAATTTACTTCCAATTAAACATAAAGCAGTAATATACTGACTACTTACATCAGCAGAGAGTGTTACCGTATTTTTATTCAGTTTTCTTCCATTGATTTCCAAAGGAGGATAACCATTGTTTTCCAGATAGTTGATATCTGCTCCCAATTCTTTCAAAGCATTCACTAAAATTTCAATCGGGCGTTCCTTCATCCGTTGAGAACCGGTAAGAATTGTTTTCCTTCCTTTTTGTATAGAATAGAAAGCAGTCAGAAAACGCATAGCGGTTCCCGCATGGTGTATATCTATCACTTCTTCGTTTGAAGAAAGTGCTTTTTGCATAAGTTGAGAATCCTGACTTAGGGAAAGATTTTTTAACTCAATAACGTTTTCGAATAGAGCATTTAATACCAGTAAACGATTGGTAATACTTTTTGAACCTGAAAGATTGATGGTTATGTTTTTCATTTCAGCTTTTCATTGTTTTTATGCCTTTTCTTGTCCCGTAAACTTTTAGCTTCCATTCGTTTTTGAAAAGCTTTTTCCAGATCTATCCCGGTTTGATTTGCCAAACAACTTACCACAAAAATAACATCTGCCAGTTCTTCTCCCAAATCCGTGTCCTTATCTGATTCTTTCTCCGATTGTTCTCCATATCTGCGGGCAATGATCCGAGCCACTTCGCCAACTTCCTCTGTAAGTTGGGCCATATTGGTTAGTTCATTAAAATACCGTACGCCATATTCATGTATCCAATTGTCAACTTGTTGTTGTGTTTCTTTCAGACTCATAAACAGCATTTTTATTCAAAACTTCGGATGGTTACCTTAATAATTTCCAGACATTCTTTTAATTGTTCTTTGGAAATAACCAAAGGTGGAGCAAAACGGATGATATTAGTATGAGTAGGCTTGGCTAATAATCCGTTATCTTTCAGTTTCAGGCAAATTTCCCAGGCTAAATCTTTATAAGAAGAATTATCAATAACCAAAGCATTCAGTAATCCTTTTCCACGCACAAATTCAGCTATTTTAGAGGTTTTACAGAAATCTGCTAGTTCTTCTCTGAACATAATTCCCAGTTCGTACGCTTTTTCGGCAAGGTTTTCTTCTTTGACCACTTCCAGAGCAGCAATGGTAACGGCAGCAGCTAACGGATTTCCCCCAAATGTGGAACCATGTTGTCCGGGTTTGATTACATTCATAATTTCTGAGCTGGAAAGTACCGCAGAAACAGGATAAGCTCCTCCCGACAAGGCTTTTCCTAAGATCAGAATATCCGGATGTACATCCTCATAGTCGCAGGCAAGCAGTTTTCCGGTTCGTGCGATTCCCGTTTGTACTTCATCCGCAATGAAAAGTACCTTATGCGCTTTACACAGATCATAACAGGCTTTAAGATAGCCTTCATCCGGAACATAAGCTCCCGCTTCTCCCTGTATAGGTTCTACCAGAAATCCGGCTATATTTGGGTTTTCACGTAATATTTTTTCCAGTACCTGAACATCATTATATGGAATTTTAATAAATCCGGGAGTGAACGGACCATAATGGGTATAGGCATCCGGATCTACGGAAAAAGAAACAATAGTAGTCGTTCTTCCATGAAAATTATTCTCACAAACAATAATCTGAGCCTGATCTTCCGGCAATCCCTTTTTTTCATATCCCCATTTTCTACAAAGCTTTAGGGCCGTTTCTACTGCTTCTGCACCGGTATTCATAGGAAGTACTTTTTCAAAACCGAAATATTGGGTAATGAACTCTTCGTAAATTCCTAATTTACTGTTATAAAAAGCACGTGAGGTAAGTGTTAATTTTTTTGCCTGTTCTAGTAAGGTGTTAATGATTTTTGGATGACAATGTCCTTGATTTACAGCGGAATAAGCGGATAAAAAATCATAATATTTTTTCCCTTCCACATCCCAGACAAAAACTCCTTCCCCTTTTTCCAAGACAACGGGTAACGGATGATAATTGTGTGCTCCATATTTGTTTTCCATTTCCATCAAATGCAGTGAGGATAATTTTGATTCCATCATATTCCAATTTTTTTACGAATTTAATCAATTTTATATGTGGTTTTACCATTTTTATTGAAATAAGAAAGAGAGAACTTACTTTATCTTGGATAAAAATATTAATTTTGTAGACATGAACTGGACTTTTGTTATTAATGATTTTCAGGAATATTTATTATTGGAAAAAAGGTTGTCGAATAATACTCAGATGGCTTACATGCGGGATTTGAATAAGCTGGTGAGGTTTGCAGAAGAACATAATGAGCTGAATCCATATAAGATAGATAAGAATTTTGTTCAGGATTTTCTATATGATTTTGCCCGGCATTCTCAATCTGCCAAGTCACAGGCACGTTTGATTTCTTCCGTGAAATCATTTTTTAAGTTTTTGCAATTAGAGGAGAGGAGAGAGGACAATCCGGCTGAACTGTTGGAAAGTCCTAAAATAGGATTACGGCTTCCGGATACTTTGAGTCATGAAGAAGTGCAAAAAATTATTGTTTCCATAGATTTATCCCAACCGGAAGGGGAAAGAAACCGGACTATTGTTGAGACTTTGTATGGTTGCGGTCTCCGGGTTTCCGAAATGATAGAATTAAAACTTTCCGATTTATTCTTTGAGGAAAATTTCATCAGGGTAACAGGAAAAGGGAATAAACAACGTTTAGTTCCTATTTCGGACTGGACTATAAAGTACATAAACATTTATAAAGATACGATTCGTTCTCACTTGAAGATCAAACCTAAATGTGAAGATATTTTATTTTTAAACCGAAGAGGAGGAAAGTTGACGCGGGAAATGGTTTTCATTATAGTGAAAAATGCAACTGAAAAAGCAGGAATTAAGAAGAATGTATCTCCGCATACTTTCCGTCATTCTTTTGCCACGGTTTTACTTAAAAACGGGGCAGACCTTCGTTCCATTCAGCAAATGCTGGGACATGAAAGTATTACCACAACGGAAATTTACACTCATTTGGATAGGCAGCAACTTAGAGACGCCATAGAAAAATTTCATCCGTTTTATAGGAAGTAAAATAATAGGAGAAATAAGAGATAATTATCTTATATTTTTTTTGAAATATTGAAAAATTACAAAGCCGGGATAGAAGTGTCCCGGCTTTTGTAACTCTTTGTAGTGAGTTATAATATAATGATTGAACTTATGATTAAAATTATTTAACCCAATATTGAACTATTCTACCTTCATAATTAGAATCAGGTCTTTGGTTAAAGTTGTGTGCTCTCCAGTTTGACCATCCTCCACTACAGTTACTTGTTCCTCCGTAGTCATCTGTACTGTTGGAACAGGTCCCTATATGGTGGTTTAGCTGTCCTTCAGAATTCATATATAAGCCAAACAAGTCATTAATATAATATTTACTAAAGGTAACAGAACTTCCATTGCTGGACGTATAGGTGAGGTTACTACTAGCATTATTTGGGCCTGCATAACTAATAGCCCCATAAAATCCTGTAAAGAAGTTGGCCGAGCTATAAAATCCAGGAGGGGTAGCAGAAAAATTAACTCCATTGAATGTGTAGGTAGTACTTGATGCAGATGCTTTACCCCAAGAGAATCCGAATAATTTTCCTTCAGAAGTATAATTGGAACTAGTGTAGTTACCTGTAGCAGGGTTTCCACCACCTTGAACTGATACATTCCAATAATTATTTTTAGCCCAATCATCATTGATTGGTGCAATGGTAGAACTTTCTACTTGTGTTGCAGTAGCTCCGGCAGCAGTAGTATGTCCTTTTTCTTTAATTGTAAAACGGAATAATTTAGGGAAATTGCTGCCTCCGCCAATATTATTTACTACGGCAGATGGTACGGAAAATGCATATTCATTGAACACTCCTGTTTCTGTAGTAACTTGATTTCTTCCCTGTTGAGTGGCTATTGATTCATTTTGTGATCGTTCTACAACAAGAATTTGTCTTTCAGATAAAGATTTTACCAAGGTCCATCCACCATTGCTCATATCACAATAGGTTTTAATTTTATTTCCGGAAGCATCTTTAACCCAATAATAACCATCTGTTGCACTTGGATTAGCAGATAATATTTCTGTACATCTATTGGCGGGGTTTACAAATGTACCAGTGGAACTTACCACACTAACTGATACAGAACAAGATGATGAGCCAGGCGCTGTAAATGTGTAGTTATTGGTTTCGACAGCACTTGGGGTTCCCTGTCCGTATAATCTTATACTTGTTGTAGAAGTAGTAATGTTTATTGATCCTGATGAGAATTTGATTCCGTTGATCGAAGGAGTTTCTACCACTGAGGAACCTGGAGTAACAACTGAAGTTACAGGAATATCAATATAATTAGTTCCGTCAAGGCCAATCTGTGTATAGTATGTTCCATTTACAGTAGCTTGACTACAATCAACATTGAAGGAAGTGGTAGCACCTAAAACATTAATAGGAGGCAATGTACAGCTTGGAGTAATTGCAATTCCGTTAAAAGTTAAAGAGATTGAATTTGACTGAGGTCCGTTCACAGGTGTTCCCTGTCCTTCCAAAATAATATCCTGGTTTCCTGTTTGTGTGAATACTCCTGATTTGTCGAATGAATATCCGTTTGTTGTGGTACCTAGTATTTGATATGAACCTGCTTCTGTAATATTCAATGATAAAGTGTAGGTATTATTGGCAGAATTAAGAACAGTTCCAGCCCTATAAGTTCCTGAAGGTCCAACAGGTGGATTACAGCTTATCAGATTGAACTGAGCCGGGTCATAAGTACCACAAAGGCTGAGCCATTTGGAAGCAGCACCATCATAATAATTCAAACAATTGGCCGTGGTATTAAAAATCATCAGACCATTTGCAGGGGAAGTAATTGCTTCCCTATCTGTCTTTGACATGCGGGGTATCAGGACACCTTTATTAGTAGATACAACATCCAGTTGTGCAGAGGTATCAATAGAAGAGTTTCCTATACCTACTTGCCCAATTTGGAATATATTCTCTGTATTAGAAGTAGCCCCTATTTTTGTAGTTTCAGATATCCAGGGTTCTTGCCCCCCTGTAGTTACCCATAACTGGGTTTGTGCATCATAATAATAAAACCCTGTTCCGTTAATATTTACTGTTTTTCCAGCATTTCCAGTACCACCGGAAATAAATACTACAATCCCGTTTTGATCACTACTGTAGTTAGCATCTAAATTAGCTAATTCATTTGCAGTAAAAGTTGGTATTAAAACACCCTCGGCATTGTTTACGACATTACTTTGTTTGATATCAAGAGTTGCTTTTGGCAGGTCTGTATTAACCCCCACTTGCCCAAAAGAAAAAGAACAAAACATAAGTAATGTTGCTGTAGATAAAATAGTCTTTTTCATTTCATTTACATTATTGTTTATGATTAATATTAAAATAAATTGTTTGCTATGTTTTTTAATTTAAATTTTTTAAGATCTTACTCTTGAATTATTAAACATGATAGAAGAAAACTTTTTTATATATTCTAAAATTTGTAAAAATAGCTGATTCTCCATTGAGATGTTTTTTTGATTTTTATTTTCTTATACTTTTTTTATCCGCCTAAATTTTTGTTAACTAAATTATATTCACATTGGATTGTATAGTAAGAATTACTTAGATCTTTACATGTTTTTAATTTAATTACATGTTCACCATTATTGAAAACATAAATATACATTAGGCTTTGTATATTAAAATGAGTAAAAAATATATTTAGATGTTTTAAAATTACTTAATTTTGTTATTTGAACGTAACAAAGTTACAAGAAAGAATTTGACAATAAATTTGATAATCAGTTATAATCAGAGAATGCTTATAATTTAATATATAATTTATTATCAATAATATAGAATAGTTAATTTTGGAATTTAATTAATTTATACATAGTAATATTATTTTTTGAATACATATATTTAGTAAATAAAGTTAATTTAATTTAATAATATGAGATAAATATGCTTTAGGACATTTTGTAGTAATATGAAGATAAATAATTTCCAAACTAAAAAAATAGAAGAACTCAAAGAAGAATTAATAACTAATTATATTACATTAATGTCTTTAGTTTTGTTTGTTTATTTTGTTATTTGTGTATTTTTTATTGTAAATAAGTGGATGGCGTATTATTATGGAGTAGGGTTATTTTTACTTTATATATTTTTTATTCTTCGTAAAAAATATCACATGAATTATTGGGTTGGTTTTTATTTTATCATTGTTCCCATTTATAATTTTTTTGATGTAATAGCTTATTGGGAATATTCTAATGCTAGCATAGCATGGTTTATCCCGCTTCCTCTTGGAGTTTATATTTTTTTTGATGGGAAAAAAGCTATATATTATTCATTTTATATTCTTATTCTTATTCTCTTATTATATTTTTTTGATTATTCACATAATAAAAATATATTCGAATTTTTACATCAGCATTACAATAAGAAAGAAATAATATTTTTGGATATGCTCATATATATATTTGATATTATGGTTATTTCTTTGTTAATATACTATAAAGATAAAATAATAAAACAGGAAGTATTATTGAGTATAAATAAAATAGATAAAGTAGTATCCTCATTAGATGATAAAGAAACTGAACGGTATGAAATTTTATTTGAAAAAATAGAAGATATGATGAAAGAAAAAATGTACTTTAAAGATAAGGACTTCAATATTTCGATACTCTGTACAACTCTGAAGATTAATAGTGGATATGTTTCCAAGGCCATACGTTACAAAGGATACATCAATTTTAATCATTATCTGAACTTTTACAGAGTGAATTATGTAAAAAAACTACTTTCCGAAATAAATTTGAAAAAAGTTACATTACTCTATATCTATACAGAAGCCGGATTTCCAAGCCAGTCAACTTTTAATAGAGTATTTAAACAGATGGAAGGAATAACCCCCTCTGAATACATAAAGAATCTCGACTAATAGTCAATATTTTTATATAGAGATTCTTCCTGTCTTTGAAATGACAATAACTGCATTTTCTTATCAATCCCAGCGATGGGAGGAACCTTTTTAAATTTAGATTTTAGATTAACTATTTTCTAACTTTGTGCAACATATTTTTTACAATCTACAAATTGATATATGGATTTAAAGAAGAATAAGGAAGAAGCAGCAAAACGGAATGGTGAACATAGGAAATATCTGGATAAATTGAAGAGTAAAAAGCCTAAGAAACTAGATGAAAAAATGCAGGAGATTCATGAAGAGGTATTTAATCAAATTAATTGCCTGGAGTGTGCTAATTGCTGTAAAACCACAGGACCGTTGTTTACAGAAAAAGATATTGAAAGAATATCCGGACATTTGCGGATGAAACCCTCTGTCTTTAGTGATAAATACTTGTATAAGGATGAAGATAATGACTGGGTATTTAAACAATTACCCTGTCCGTTTCTGGATTCCGAAAATTATTGCCTGATCTATGAAGTCCGCCCGAAAGCATGCAGGGAATATCCACATACAGACAGGAAGAAATTTTATCAGATCAATCATCTGACGTTAAAAAATACGTTTATTTGTCGGGCCGCTTTTCAGGTGGTGGAAGAAATGATGAAAAAGATTCCTTTGTGAGAGATAAGAAATAAGGTATAAGATTGTAAGGTATAAGGGAGGGAATGTGTCTTTCTGAACAGAGCGAAGCGGAGTGAAGAATCTCTTAAATACAGAGTTAGAAAAAGTTTAAAATCTAATATTTAACATTTTTATTACAATTCACAAAATGTTTATGTTTGTAAAATCTACAATCAAAAATCAGAATCTGGCCTTTTCGACGAAGGAGAAATCTCACTAAAAGCTGATGAAAAATTAGAAGAAAGAGAAGAAAGAAGTAGAAAAAACCTTATATCTTATCCCTTACTTCTTTTTATTCTTAATCACTTTTCGTTGTAACCATTCCACTATTTGTGCTCCCAACCAGGAAAAAGGGAAGAAGATAAAAAACATACTGATAATGTACCAGGTAGGATGTCCTTTGATAATTAAAACAAAGGCAATGGCCGCGAGCAGTAAAATAAATCCGATTAACATGGCA
The DNA here is from genome assembly GCA_031552575.1 of Apibacter sp. Taxonomy (GTDB): domain Bacteria; phylum Bacteroidota; class Bacteroidia; order Flavobacteriales; family Weeksellaceae; genus Apibacter. Next base: position 10,292 of record JAVBMH010000030.1, read on the forward strand.
TAAGCCTTTTTTGCGGTTTTTACTATTAAGGCACAAACGACTCCTCCCAATAGGGAACCTACTCCGGAAGATATAAGTAAAGCAATAAAAAATTCTCCTTTTGCCGTTCCTACTACAGACCTCCAATGTTCTATAGGTAATCCTTTGTAATCATAAGGAATCCAATAAGAATTGATCATCACTGAAAAGGTAATAACAGTAATGGCAACTAAAAGGCCTAATAAAACGGCAACTGTGTTTCTAATCATTTTTTTGTTATTTTATTCTGAGGCAATTACGGAAATTTCAATGGACACATTTTTAGGTAAAGCAGCTACCTGCACGCATTCTCTGGCAGGATAAGTGTCAGAGAAATAGGAAGCATAAACTTCATTTACTTTAGTAAAATCATTCATATCCGTTAAGAAAATAGTAGTTTTAACCAGATGATCCCAGGAAAGTTTGGCTTGGGTTAAGATAGCTTCGATGTTTTTCATTACCTGATGTGCCTGTTCTTCAATAGAATCAGGGATTTCATTAGTTACAGGATTAACAGGAATCTGTCCTGAAACAAAGAGAAAATTGCTGATCTTAATTGCTTGGGAATAGGGTCCTATGGCAGCAGGAGCCTGATCTGTATGTATGATGTTTTTAGTCATTTTATAAATAAATTTAAGCCAATAAATATACTAAATTTTTAAAAACCTGCCTGATCGTTAAAGTTTCTTGCCTCATATTTTAGGGCGTCTTTTAATATGGCAGCTTTAAGTCCTATATAGAAATTCCATGTTTTATTAAATCCGTAAGAAATAGGAACCCAATTGAATATGATATCGAAACTTCTTAAATCCCTTGCAAATCCTAATCGGGTATAACCAAATTTTTTAGTATCCAGATCATAGTTGGTAGAAGCTGTGATCTTCCAGTAAGGAGCCGGAGAAATTTCCCCTGTGAGGTTAACCGTAGCAGAAATATTTGCATCACGGTTAAATTCTTTTGTTTGGGAATAATTTAAACCTACATCCAACCTCCACGGAATTTCAAAATGGGCGTAATTTTCATCATCAAAGGAATATTTTTCATACCGTATGGTTCCTTTTCTTTTATATTTTGTGGCAGCATTATCGTCTTTCTTTTTTCCGAAGAGAGTAGGATCTAAAGAAAAATTCAATCCCATAGTATAGTTGGCTATGGTAAAATACCCGAAATCATCCACATTATGACCACTTCCGTCCGGATTGTCAAAAACAATTTTGTAAGGATTGATTCTCATTCCGTAATTCACCCGCAATTTTGAGTTGAACAGGGAAGTGGAACCTGTAGCCACAATCGGGCTCCATTTAAGGGAATCGGCAGCAAAATTGTAAGCCGTGGAAATATTCAACGATTCAAATATCTTTATTTTTCTTACTCCGCTGGTTTCCTTCTTATTCCTGACTTTCATTTCCAGGTTATTGGCAAGGTTTATACCTATGGAATTATTCTCGAAGTTGGAAGGAGTTCCTATAACTCCACCTTCAAAATAAGAATATTTTACTGTTTTACCGTTTTTATCAATATAAGTTCCGTAATATCCCCAGGAATCTTTTGAAAAGTCAGGCATATAATTATAGCTTATGGTAGGAGTGATCATATGTCTAATAGCCTGAATCATAGAACCTTGTTTGAACTTTGCCATTCCGTATAAAGTTGTGGATAAGTTAGCTGCTCCCCCAAATACCCGATAGGATTCAAAGCCATTTTTTTCAGCCGTAATCAAGGAATCGGATACGGAATTATAATCTTTTCTTACTGTTTTTAAAGTGGAAGCTTCCTTATAGTTTCCGGTGATTCCCAGTTGAAAATAATTGAATATAGTAGTGGTGGTTCCGAAATTAGTTTGATTTGTCATTCCATTTTGTGAATTATCAAACATTTTGGAAGTGAACATATCTTCTGTATTGGTGGTCAGAGAGTTTTGAAGATTCATCTTGTAATCCAAGTAGATACTTTGTAAAACGCCTTTTTTCGCTCCAGATTTAGGAGCAAACGGATAAATCTGAGGCATGGTTACAGACAGAGTAGGTAATACCATGGCAACAGTTCCCTTATTTATATCTTGAGAAGCAGAAGTATTTAATGAAATGGTGAAAGGATTGTTATTAAATCTTTTTACTAAAGCTATAGAGGATGAGGTTTGATTATTATTTACAACTCCGGATATGGCATTTTGATTGTAAATACTGTTGTTATAATAGTTTTGACTCACAAAATTAACAGAAGCATTGAATGAAAGATTCGGACTGGATTTTGAATCTTGTGTATGCGACCAGGTAACCCGGTAATTTTCTGTTTCCGAATAGTCACTCAATCCTTTGGTGCTGTTAATATTTTTTTCATAAACAAGGTTAAGATTTCCGGAATACTTATACCGGTTTATATATCGAAACCGGTTATCGATAGTCCAGCTTCCCTTAGTATAAACACCGAACCGCGATTCCCAGTCAACATAATCGCCAAAAGGTACATAAAATCCCCATCTTTCCAAATAAAATCCTTTGGATTGCCTCTCACCGAAGGTTCCGATAAGAATACCGGCTGCCCGGCTTTTTCCAGAAGATGGAATATACATAAAAGGGATCAGAAAGGGAGTAGGAGTTTGCTCTATAATCATTGTTGTAGGGCCGGCTATCAAATCTTTTCCTCCATCCGGTTTACTGATAAGTTTCAGTTTATTGGTATGAAATTCCACATCGGCAAGGGAATCCTTTTTAGCCTTAAAATACTCATCAGGAGTCATCATTCCCCTTCTCATATAATAATCCTGGTCATTCATTCTTTTCGCCTTTTCAGCAATAATAACCATTCCTTCCTCTTCGGTTCTTATATGATAAGCAGTTCCTTGTTTGGTGTTCATATTGAACATGGCTTCGGTATATTCAAAGCTTTTTCCTCCCTGGGTAAAGGTGATATTCTCCACCACTTTTCCCAGACTGTCCACTTTCCCCCGGGCAAATACATCTCCTGTATTCCAGTCCATAACAATGTAATCCGCAGCAATGGTCATATCCTGATAAGACACTTTTGCATTATGGATAAGGTATGTTAATTTTTTTGAAAAAAGGTTCCGTATTTCATCTCCTTGGGCATCCACAATATCTTCCAGTTTTTCTTTTTTTACCTGTAAAGTATCGGGTGTTTTTGCAGTAGAATCAGGCTTGTTTTTACCATTTTCCTGTGCTAAGAGAATGTTAAAAATTAGAAACAATAAACAAAGTATATTATATTTGAAACTTGAATTGCTCAAAGCATGTAAATTCAGATAAATTTAGTGTTCAAAATTAATCAAAAAAAAGAATTAATGAGAGTTTTAACAATTTTTAACTTAAAATACATAGCAATAGTAATCTTCATTTTTAGTATTAATCTCTCATATTCACAAAAAAAAGATTTTAAGTTAGTACTGGATGCCGGACATGGTGGAAACGATTATGGTGCTAAGGGACTTTATGCCAATGAGAAGGATGTGAATCTTTCATTGGTTTTGAAATTGGGAGCAATGATAGAAAAGAATAATAAGGATGTTGATGTTATTTATACCCGGAAAATGGATGAATTTATTCCGTTAATGACTCGTGCGGACATTGCCAACAGGAATAAAGCCGATTTGTTTGTATCTATTCATTGCAATTCAAGTCCCAAAAGTTCTCCGTACGGAACGGAAACCTTTGTTTTAGGGCCTCACCGGAACAGAGATAATTTTGAAGTGGCCAAAAGGGAAAATGAGGTAATTTATATGGAGAAGGATTATCAGACCAAATATGAAAACTTTAATCCGGAATCACCAGAATCTGTTATAGGACTTACATTGATGCAGAATATTTACCTCGAAAACAGCCTGAAACTTGCCAGTTATGTAGAAGATAATTTTAAAAAAGAAAACCGGTTGTCAAGAGGAGTGAAACAAGCAGGTTTTTTGGTACTGGTACAGACTTCCATGCCGGCCGTACTTATAGAGAACGGATTTATTTCCAATTATCAGGAATGCGAATATTTAGCATCGGAAGATGGACAAAATGCAATAGTGAAGAATATTTACGATGCTTTTGTAAGCTATAAAAAAGAGTTTGACAAGAAATCCGGAAAAGATGAAACAGTGGCAACTAAAGAAGTTGTTTCTGAAAAACCTCTGGATAACAGCACTTTAAAAGTACAATTTTTAGCATCGTTCAATAAATATACATCTAATTCCGTGCAGTTAAGAGGACTGAAAAATGTGGAAGTTGTAAAATCTAACGGTAAGTATGTTTATTATACAGGAAGTACCAATTTGAAATCGGAAAGTGATAAAAATCTGAAAATAGCCAAAGAAGCCGGATTTACGGATGCTATGGTGGTTGAGTTTAAAGAGAAAGAGAGTCTTAAAAATGAATATTACACGATAGAATTACTGGCTTCCGTTAAAAAATACAAAGAAAAAGATGATATTTTCAAAGGATTGAATAATGTAGTCAGAGAAAGAAATAATGATGTTTATTTCTATACAAGCGGAAAAGTAACCAATTATGACTCTGCAAAGAAACTACTGGAAAATATCAAAAAATTAGGATTTACTGATGCGGTAATTTCTAAAATCCCTGCTTAATTGTAATCTTCATTTTTAGGATTTCAAATCGGAAATAAGTTTAGTAAATTTCTTTTCACTCATTAATTCGTGAGTTAGAAAACTACCCTGATAATATAGTCCGAAGGTTCCCCACGGAGTTCCTGTTTCCTGAGCTTCCTGATGTGTGTTTAATTTTATGATATGAGCCAGAATATGATTTTCATGGGAAACCAGGGAAAGCAAATGAACGTATTCTTCCATAAAGGGACATTGATTGGAATAAACGAAAGTGAAACCTTCATGAGTAAAAAGTTTTCCATTTTTTGTTTTTTCTGTAAATTGAGGACTGATCGCTTTTTTGTTGAACTTCAGTTCCAATAGTTCAAAATAAGGAGGAGCGGAATCAATAACTTCAAAACCATGTTTCAGGTAGAATTTCTTATCAGTTAAAAAAGGTTTTACTTTCGTACTACTGATAACAATAATTCCCTCCATTTTTTTCTCCTTTACATCTTTGATGCATTCCTGAAGAAGTTGAACAGATAATCCTTTTCCCTTATATTGTCCTGAAACCCACAGGCAATTAATGACCATATAGTTTTTTCCTTTGATGGGTTTCCAAGCTGTTTCAACAGGCATATATTCAATAAATACTTTTCCTCTTACATCCAGTTTTTTGAAGATCAAACCTTCTGAAAATCGTTCTTTCATCCAGTCTTTTTTGGATTGCGAGCGGCTTTTATTCTGTTTATCAGAACCTATGGCACAACAAATATGTTCTTCTTCAATGTTATTTTTGTCAACAGTGATGATTTCCATAAGTATGAGTTTTAATAATATGGTGTAAAGGTAAAAAATAATTAGGATGATTGTGATTGATATGATAAATGTCTTTTAAGTAGAGAGAGTAGTGAAAAATTAACATTGGCTGATAGTTACTATCAGCCAATGAGTTTAAATGAAATTGCCCTTAAGGGTTCATATGACTATGTTTCTTGAGTTAATTCTATTTTATTATTCCATGTTAAATAGCATCTTCATGAACTGATTTTACTGCTCGTCCGGAAGGATCAGGATTGTTTTTAAAAGCTTCGTCCCATTCCAATGCTACGGCAGAACTACAAGCGACTGAAGGTACAGAAGGTACGGTTTGCGCTGCTGCCTGAGAAGGAAAATGTTCTTCAAAAATACTGCGGAACCAATATTCTTCTTTAGACATAGGCGGATTGATAGGAAAACGTTCTGCTGACCGTTCCATTTGTTTATCGGAAATTTTTTCCTGTGCCATTTTTTTCAAGGTGTCAATCCAGGAATAACCTACTCCATCTGAAAACTGTTCCTTTTGCCTCCAGGCTACTTCTTCAGGAAGATAATTTTCAAAAGCTTTTCTCAGTATGTATTTTTCTATTTTTCCATTTCCGCACATCTTGTCTTTAGGGTTGATTCTCATAGCAATATCCATAAACTCCCTGTCCAGAAAAGGAACCCGTCCTTCCACTCCCCAGGCCATTAAAGCTTTGTTAGCTCGTAAACAATCGTATAAATGAAGTTTATCCAGTTTTCGTACGGTTTCTTCATGAAATGCTTTTGCATTGGGTGCTTTATGGAAATATAAATATCCTCCGAAGATTTCATCTGAACCTTCTCCGGAAAGAACCATTTTTACTCCCATAGACTTGATGTACCGTGCCAGCAAGTACATAGGAGTGGAAGCCCGTACGGTGGTTACATCATAGGTTTCTATGTGGTAAATTACATCACTTAAAGCATCTAGTGCTTCCTCTATAGTGAAATGGATTTCATGGTGAACTGTACCGATATAATCGGCTACTTTCCTTGCAGCAATCAAATCTGGAGCTCCTTCCAGCCCAATGGCAAAAGAGTGCAATTGAGGCCACCAGGCATCGGTTTTGTTATCATCTTCTATTCTTTTACTGGCATATTTTTTAGCTACTGCGGAAATAATGGAAGAATCCAGCCCGCCTGAAAGAAGAACTCCGTAGGGAACATCCGACATAAGTTGACGGTGTACGGCATCTTCCAATCCTGTTCTTAATTTTTGGATATCAGTTGTATTGTCTTTTATGTTTTCAAAATCCATCCAATCCCTTTGATACCAGGTTTTAATTTCTCCATCCGGACTATACAGGTATTTCCCGGGTTCAAATTCTTTAATATCGGGGCAAACACCTTCCAGAGATTTCAATTCACTGGTAACATAAAATTGTCCCTTATTATCATATCCCATATAAAGAGGAACTATTCCCATATGATCGCGCCCTACCAAATAGATATCCTTCTCTTTATCGTATAGGACGAAGGCATAAATTCCGGTTATATCTTCAAATAATTTTACTCCTTTTTCCTTATACAGCGCAAGAATTACTTCGCAATCGGACTGGGTTTGGAAATTATATTTTCCTTCAAATTGTTTGCGGATTTCTTTATGGTTATAAATTTCACCGTTTACAGCCAAAATCAGTTTTTTATCTTTACTGAATAAGGGTTGACCTCCGGATGTTATATCTACAATCGACAACCTTTCATGGGCTAAAACCGCATTTTCACCACAATAAATTCCTGACCAATCCGGTCCGCGATGACGAATTTTTTTAACCATTTTCAAGACCACAGGTCTTAGTACTTCACTTTTTTCTTTTAATTCAAATGCTCCGACAAATCCACACATAAAATTATATTTACTTTAAATTTTTTACAAAATTGTAGTAAATGTTTATGTATTACAATTAAATGGTTTATTTTGATTTAAAATATAAATAAAAATTATAAATATAATTTATAATAGTAACTTTATGTTATGAAAATAGTTGATTTTGGTTATCAATGGAAAGAACTATTCTTATTTTGAGTTTAAAAATTCTTTGAATTTTTGCAAAGCAATTGCTCGGTGACTGATTTTGTTTTTTTCTTCTGGAAGAAATTCAGCAAAGCTTTGAGTATATCCATCAGGAATGAAAATAGGATCATATCCGAATCCGTGAGCGCCTTTTATTTCCTTGGAAATGGTACCATAAACTCTTCCTTCAAAATAGTTGACTTCTTCTCCGTTAACCCAACAAATAACACTGATGAAATACGCTTTTCTGTTTTCTGTTTCTTCCATTTCGGAAAGAACTTTAGCTATATTGTCGGCAAATGAACCGGTTCCGGCATAACGGGCGGAATAAACTCCCGGATCTCCATTCAGGGCTTCAATTACCAAACCGCTATCATCTGCGAAGCAGGGAATATGAGCAAAGTCGTAACCGAATTTTGCTTTAATGTAGGCATTTTCTTCAAATGTACTTCCGGTTTCTTCTATATCTTCCTGAAAATTGTAATCGTTGAAAGTTTTTAGGTTGAAATCAGGAGGAAGCATGGCAATGATTTCCTCTTTTTTATGGTCGTTTTGAGTTGCTAATAAGATTTCCATGTATGATTTTTTGTAAATTTTAAATATAGATATCCGAATATGAGTACTAAAATAATTCCGATAAAGAGTAATAAAAATGGGTTGATTCCTAAATCGGGCGTTTCCAGACTTTTGTATTTGGTAAATAACAAGAATCCAGCAAAATTGTTGATAAAATGTAATAAGGTGCAGCTAAGTAATGAACCTGTTTTATAGAAGGTTAGTCCTAGAATTAATCCGGAAAGGATTCCTCCGACTACCTGCCAGGGGAAGAAATGAATTCCTCCGAAAATTAAGGATGATATAAGAATAGCTTTAAAAGGTTCTACTTTATTGTTCAACATTTCTTTTAAAATAAAACCGCGGAAGAATAATTCTTCGCAAACCGGGGCAATTAAACAAAGCATAGTGAAATTAATTGCAGGATTTTTTTCCATGTTTCCCAACAGGGCATGAGTCATGGTTTGATAAAGACTTCCAAAAATGGGGCCTTTGGTGGGAATTAATCCGGTTAAAAATTCGGAGATCAGATATTGTCCGAAAAAGAGAAGTAGGACAACAGGGAATAAACCAAAACCTGTAAAGGAATAATGGAACCGGTATTTTTCTTTTCTGGGCTTTAGGGCAATAAAATAATAAATAATGAATGTGAAACTATAATTCAGGATAACCATTACTGGAGTTAATAAATAAGGATCAAAGGAAAAAATATAACCTAAATAATAAACAGGGTAGATTATCAGATTTCCTAAAAAATACAATCCGATAATCAGGATAATATCAACTCCTTTCAGTTTTAAATAGTTATTCATTGTGATAGGGTTTTCCTTGTAATATACTGAAAGCCCGGTAAATCTGTTCTATAAAAAACAACCGTACCATTTGGTGGGTGAAAGTCATTTTTGACAGAGCTATTTTTTGTGGATTGAGCCGATAGATTTTTTCTGAAAATCCATAAGCTCCACCTACACAAAATACTAAATGTTTCACGGAATTATTCATCTGTTGTTCCAGGAATCGGGAAAACTCCACAGAAGTAAATTCCTTTCCTTTTTCATCCAAAATAATCAAAGTGTCGGAAGAATCTAATTGAGAAATGATGAGATCGGCTTCTGCATTTTTTAATTCTACTTCAGGTAGATTCTTTGCATTTTTCACATCTGTAAGCTCCTTTCTTTCAAACCTGATAAAAGAAGGAAATCGTTTTTCCAATGTTTCCATTAAAGAATTCAATTCTTTGGAATTGGTTTTACCTATGGTAAGCAGGGTTATCTTCATAAAGGATACAAAAATAGATATTTTTATATAAAGGCAAGTTTTATATTTATAAAAAATAAATAAAAGGAAAGCTAAACTTTCCTTTTATTTTTTCAGCAAAGCCATAGTCAGAGTTACAATTTATACATCAGCACAAAACGGGACAGGGAAAAAAGTCGTCCCTATGAAGTGGTAGAAGGGAAGCAATATAACCGATAGTAAATCTTTGAAAGGAAGAGCCAAAAGAAAGCTCATCACCCAGAAAATGATACTCAATATTATCAATCATCAGCTGAAGATCTTTGTGCCTCTTTATTGATCCGACAATTTTCTGAGTTTTCAGATTAAATTCTTCCTCTTTGATAGTAAATCCAAGGGATATTCTTTTTTGCTTTACTCCAGAAGTAATGCTAAGATACATTAAGCACACTCTCCATCTTTGTTTTTGTACTTTCTGGGAATGAATCTGGTATTCATTAGGACAAACATTTTTTTGTCCTAGAGTCTGTCCTAAAAGGGCTAATTTTTAATAGATTTTCCATTTTTCTATGTTTGTTTAAGTCAATAACTTAAACAGACATAGCCTAAAACGGATCTTTTTCCTTTTCTCTTAACTTAAAAAAAAGTGGTCACAGAGTAGTTTCATTCTTTACTTCTTATACCTTAAGATCTTAACCTCTAAAAATTATTTCAAAATTTCATAGCCGATTTCGCAATTCACGCATTGCTGATGGGAACATTTGTTCTTATACAGATTTAAAAAAGCCTGGGAATCTAAAGCGGAATTGAAACGAATGCCTAATTTTTTAAAATTGTCGATAATGGAATTTTTTTCGGCTGGAAGCTCGCTGATTATGGTGATAATTTCATCTTCCATAGATTTTCCTATGCTGAGAGAATAAGCAAACTTGACAGGAAGAAAAGCATTGAGTATAATAAGTTCCTTTTGGGATTTGGATAACTTTTTTTCACCGGATTTTGGGGATTCTTTACCTATTACATAATGAGTATTCCAGTAAGAAGAGGCTTTTACTTCGTCTAAAAGATGGAAATATTGGGATATGTTTTTTGCTCCGATTACATAAGAAAATAAATTTTGATATTGAGAAATTAGATCAGCTAATTGGGATAATCGTATAGTAGGAAAGTTAGCAGGTCGTAACCGCAAATATTTCAGTTCAATAATTGAATCGGGCAGTTGATATTTAGCTTTCAGGTAAGAAAATTCCTTTATCAAAAGTTCGGAATATTCATCTTTACTTTCCAGAGAGTTAGTTAGTCCGAAAAACAAAGCTTCCAATTGAAATGGATTGGCAGATACTTTCCGGATTATTTTATAATCCAGGAAAAGAAATAGTTGTTCAAAACTCTCTGCATTTACTTTTAAACCGAAGGTATAAGCCAGGATTGTAGCTAAAGTTGCTTCCCAGTCGTTGTTTTTGATATTTAATATCTGATAAATTTTCTCACATTTTTCCTGTAATTTATTCAGGTATAATTTTTCGGAAAAGGAAAAAATCGGATTTTGTGTGTAATTGGAAAATAATTTTTCGCAGGTGATGAAAGAAAATGCTCTATTTTCCAGAAAATTATAATTGGTAAGTATATTTTTTGAGATATGAGATTTTAACTCAAGAGTGGGAATGTTTTTCTCATATAGAGTAGGTATTTTTTCATCTTCTTCATACACCACATGCAAAATAATATTCTGATAGGAAGAAGTAAAATCGTGTTTATGTTTTTTCCAGTCCGAAGATTTAACGTGTATTTCAATGTTTCCTGCCCATTCCCAGCCATCGATCAGGATTTTTGCCGTAGTGAAATCCGGTCCAGCGTCGGTATTGTGATATCCTGAATGTATAATCTCTATTTTTTCTCCGGTAGTGGAATATAAGTTTAACTGACTGAATTTTTTAAATTGCCAGATATGATGTAAGAAACTTTCTTTCATAGGTTTAATAAAGGATAAAAGTAGAAAAAATAAAATAAAGTAAAAAGGCTTTAACTCTTATTTTTTGAGTTAAAGCCTTTCAAAATAAATAAGATTAATAGGTGTGTATTTTATTTTCGTTCGTTAATCGGAGTGTAATCTCTTTTTGGACTTCCTGTATAGATTTGTCTTGGTCTGTTGATCGGTTCTCCGCTCATTCTCATTTCTTTCCATTGTGCAATCCATCCCGGTAAACGTCCTAAGGCAAACATAACGGTGAACATTTCCGTAGGTATTCCTAAAACCCGGTAGATGATTCCGGAGTAGAAATCAACATTCGGATATAGTTTTTTCTCGATGAAATACGGATCATTCAAAGCAACTTCTTCCAGTTTTTTCGCTATTTCCAATGTTTCATCATGTACGCCTAATTTTTCAAACAGATCATCTGCTACTTTTTTGATCACTTTAGCCCGAGGGTCGAAGTTTCTGTAAACTCTGTGTCCGAATCCCATCAAACGGAAACTGTCATCTTTGGATTTGGCTTTGTCTATCCATTTTTGAAGATCACCACCATCTTCTTTTATCATTTCAAGCATCTCAATTACTGCTTGGTTAGCTCCTCCATGTAAAGGACCCCATAGGGCAGAAACTCCAGCAGAAATAGAAGCGAATAATCCGGTTTGGGCTGAACCAACCATTCTTACAGTAGAAGCTGAACAGTTTTGTTCATGATCGGCATGCAGGATCAATAATTTATCAATAGCATCTACAACTACTTCGTCCATTTCTAGTTTTTCAGTTGGTTTTTTAAACATCATCTGATAGAAATTATGAGGATAGTCCAGACTGTTATCAGAATAGTTTAAGGGCATTCCGAACATTTGTCTGTATGTCCAGGCACACAGTACAGGGAATTTAGCAAGTAGTAAAGTATAGGCATTATATAGATCTGTTTCGGATTTTACATTTACAGCATGTGGATTGAAAGCAGTCAGTGCACTGGTAAGGGTGGACAATACTCCCATAGGGTGAGCAGATCTTGGAAATCCTTTCAGGATTTGCTTCATTTCTTCACTTATCAGACTATTCTTCTTTATATCTGACTCAAATTGGTTTAATTGAGACTGGGTGGGAAGTTCTCCTTCCAGTAGTAAGTACATTACTTCGGTGAAGGTTGACTTTTCTGCAATTTGTTCAATAGGATACCCTCTGTAATATAGTTGTCCTAAATCTCCATCTAAGTAAGTAATCTGACTTTTGGTGGCTCCAGTGTTTTTATAACCGATGTCCAGGGTGATTAATCCTGTTTGATCTCTCAATTTGGAAATATCAATTCCTCTGTCTCCAATAACACTATCAATTATCGGATATTCGTATTCATTACCATTGTGAATTATTTTTACTGTGTCTGACATACGTTGTTTTATTAAGTTTTAATTTGTTTTATTTTTCTGAAATATATGAAATAAAAACTATTGAGAAAAAAAAATAATAAAAAAAAATGTATACAATGATAATTGGGTGTTAAGATATTGTAAATGTTAAAGTTATCTATATTTTTTTTGTAAAAAAAATATTCCTTTCCCAGAGATTTCTTCTTAAAGTTTAAAAAAATTACTTAATAAAAGTAATCAAATAATTGATATATATTAATATTTTCTATAAAAATATGATATATGTCATAATAATAATATGTATCGGATATTTTTTCATGATAATGAGTTGTTTTATAAATATAACTGATTAAATAAAGCTGTTAATATAGTTTTTCAGTATGGGAAAATAAGAAAAAGAACTACTTTATCTAGGTAGTTCTTTTGAAAAATTTATGTAGGAATAGGTATTTTAATAAATTCTTTCTTGTACAATATAGTATTTATGGGATCCGGTAAGAGCCCAGCTAGGATCATTCATGTCAGTTGCCAGATTTTTAATGGAAAGGTATTTAATATTATTACTGTCTACTATTATTCCTATTTCAAAATCAAAAATTTTAGTTGAACCATAAGAGGAGGGAGCATTAGCATAAGTTAGCCTTAATTTATTGGGTTGGCCTTTTGCTACTGTTATAGCATTGGTAACACTATATCCATTTTTTTGATCGTCATTAACAGGCTCTACATTACCCGACTGGTATATCATAGTAAATATTCTTGTAAAGTTCGAAATTGCACCTCTGGTAGCAGTGAAGGTGGCAGTACCAAATAATTTATCTCTTTCTATTCTTATTGTAAACCTGTCGGTTACATATGTTTCTTTTATAGGTATAAGGGTTTCTTCTCCAGGGGCTATATTAATCTCATAGGTAAACTTTACAGGATCTTCATAAAACACTTGATTGTCATCTGATATTACAAGTCGTCTGTTACTTTCATTTCCTACAGGAATGTGTGCAATCTTAAGGCTGGATGTGGTTCCTGTTCCCCGCTGGATACGGAGTTCTTCTACGGGGGTACTTCCTCCTGAATAAAATACATGAGTTCCATTAGTTAAATAATTTAACTGGCTTGAAGTTACTCCTAGTCCATAGAGACTGGTTGATGTTTCATATAGTGCAATATGCGGTACAGCAATATTACTGGAAACATAGTTTCCAAAAGAAATTTTTGCAGGAAGTGTTCTTGATACATTTATAACAGTAGAAGTAGTCCCTGCATCTATCCGTAAACGTTCAATGTTGTTTGTAATTATTGGTAAAGAGAAGTTGTCTGTAGTACCTAATTTCTTTTCAATACCATTAATGTTCCCGTTCAGTTTCCAGAAATCTCCCGAATCATTCAGCCATCTCCATTGTGAACCATCCCAATAGTATAGCCCGGTTCCATGTTGGTTGGCACCAGTAATATTTGTGTTTATATTATATACAATAATACCGGCAGTTTGAGAATTTCCGTTCAGGCCAAAGGTATCCGTATTGATTAGGAATACCCTGGGAAATAGAATTCCTTTATCACTAGTGTCATCATCTTTATTTTTTAGATCAAGAATGGAACTGGGATCTGGGAGATTTAATGACCCGATAGTTACTTGTGCTTTTAAATCAATTGAAATTAATGCTAATAATGAAGCATAAAATAATAATCTAAATAGTTTCATAATGTTTATATGTTATTAATTATTATGTATTTTAAGTATTTGTAAAAATGTTAGGCTATATAGAATTATAAATGCATGAAAATTTATAATTTACTTTTGCACAAAAAATCCAATAAATTCTTTTGAGTGATGAGGATAATGAAGTAGTTATTTGACTTGAATATTCCTTTCTAGTTTAGCTGTTTTTTTATTATTCTGCTGTTTATTTTTATGACAGTCATTCTATTTTAGTTTTGTCAATTATATTTAATGTTGCAAAATTAATAAAATATTTATTAATATGAAAATAAAGTCTCATAAATTTAATTTTTATCTTAATAATAAATTTATATATATATTAAAATAAGATTATATAAATAATATTTTATTATAGAGTTATTATATATAATTTTAGGTATTAATATACTTCTTTAAACTAACTTTTAAAATGGGTCAAAGTAATTGACCTATTTTTATTTCACTTTTTATCCCTATCTTTATTCCAAATAAATTTAAAAATCATGAGTGAATCTAAATTTAATGTTGGAG
>JAVBMH010000006.1:0-29643 GCA_031552575.1 Apibacter sp.
CTTTCGGTTACCCTGACCAGCGGACAGACCATCTCCAAAAACATAATCAAACTATAATTCCTTACCTATAAAAGATAAGAATTCCATGAAAAAGTTATTACTCCCTGTACTCTATATATTCAGTAGTTATGTATTTTCCCAAACGGTAACGGAGGAAACCCTTCCGATTTCCTATGATGTTTCCCAAAAGAAACTTCTGCAATCTGCCATTGTAGAACCTCCACCGATTATTATCACTCCTGGGGAGCCCGGAGGTGGAGTCTTCCTACCTGTTGAAGAAGCAGTTCCCACCATCAATTCTGAAATGGAGGTCAATAATAGCGGGGCACTGGTCTATACCGTTCCTATCGAAGTATTACCAGGAATCAATAATTTCCAGCCCAATTTGGCCCTGTCTTACAACAGCCAGTCAGGAAACGGACAAGCCGGATGGGGATGGAACCTGATCGGGCTATCCGTGATTACCCAGGGAGGAACCAGCAAGGAAATAGAGGGTATTACCCGTGGGCCGCAGTTTACCGATTCCGATCCGCTATACTTAGACGGACAGCGACTGATCAAAACCGGAACCAATACCTATGAAACCCGGCTGTATTCCAAGGTACAGATACTGAAGGGAACCGACGGTAACTATTCCTTTATCGTTAAATACCCAGATGGAAAGATCGGAAAGTATAAGCAACTCGGCTATGGGCAGCATTACATTTCCACTTTTATAGATCCATTGGGTACTGAAATCCATTACCAGTATACCACCAGCGGGAATATTCCGTTTCTTAGCAGTATTTCCTATGGAGGAACCAGCGCAGGCAATGATACCTACAAAATAGAATTCACTTACAAACCCCGGAAATATACGGTACGTTCCTGGAAAAACGGACAGCAATACATCAATGACAAGATCCTTTCCCTGGTAACCGTATCTTCCACCTACAACGGGATTTACCGCAAATATTCCTTTAAATATGAAGACCTGACCAGTCAGAATGAAAAATTGGTAACAGTGGAAGTAGAAAACGGACAAGGAGAAAAACTTAAACCGCTGAACTTTACCTATGGAAATTCCCAGAAAGCAGAAATCAATTTTAAAAACTATAAAGGCAATTCCGGACTACCCTATAATACAGAATCTTTGGGAAGTGTGGCTACTGGGGATTTTCTTAACCAGGGAAAACCTTTTCCAATTTATTCGGTAAAGACCAAGGACGGATACAAAATTTTCAATTCAGGGAAAAATAATTCTATTCCATTATCTGCTGATGATGATACCCAGCTTTTTGCCGGAAAAACCCTGTTACAAGACGGGAGTATCCCTGAAAACGAACAACTGATTGCTATAAATACCGAGTTTATTTCAGATGGAAGTTTCAATCCCGGATTACCGTCTAATCCGAATCCTAATCCACGTGGCTACGAATTTTATCAGGAAAGTATTGATGAGGGTACTATCTTAGGGGGAATAGAAGTAAAAAACATGGTTGCCAGATCATTCACTCCCCCGGCTTCTCTTCCCCGTATAACCTTATATACCCCAAAGGTCAAAGTAAACCTCTCAGTATTTGACCCGCTAACCAACCAGACCCGTACGGTGTACTTTTATGCCAAAGGAAATTACTTTGGAAATGTGGAAGAAAAATGTAAGAAAGACACCTATAGCCTGATGTGTGAAGAATTTCCAATGTCACAACAGCTTGGAGAAAAGAATCAAATTTCCAAAGACCTGGGAAAACGAAGGATTATAGTGGGCGACCTGAATAACGATGGGCTTACCGATATCCTGATCCAGAACAAACCTACTTCCTGTAGCAGGCAAATGAGCGGAGCTACCAAAAATTATGATAAAAATGGAAATCCTATCGGATTGTCTTATAATACCCAATGTTTTGAACGGGAGAGCACCTTTTATTTTATTGAGATCGGGAAAAACACTGCAAACGGGGAAATCACCCCGCAGGTATTTACTTCTGAAGTTAACCACTTAGGTACTCTGATTGAATTTGACGGGGACGGAATACCGGAATTACTGTTTTTGGCACAAGATCAATATGATTACGAACCCTATCATAATACTTTGTCTAATACTAGGATTTTACCTTTAATCACGGTACTCAAAATCAATACCCAGGAAAAAAGTATAAAAAAGGTTCCCCTAACCAATGATGGAAATTTACTTTCCTCCAACGATTATAAAGATCCAGTTTTTTACGGGGATTTTAATGGGGACGGACTAACCGATTTTATGATTCCCCGAAAGATCTTTGAACTTACCGGAAATGCTTCTGCCGGACAGGTAAAAGATCAGATTAATTCCGCACAACTGGTATGGGATCTCTATACCAATACAGGAAAGGAATTCCAAAGAAAAGAAATGGACTTAACGCCCCAAAAGGTTGCTTACATCAAGCCTACTCAAAAACATAATATCAAAAAATCTTCTGTCTGGTCTAAGATATGGTCGGGAAAACCGGATGAATACCAGTCCACTGAATACGGAACCTCCTTTATTATCCCGACCGACTTTGATAATGACGGGAAAACCGACCTGATCAGTATACGGAAGTTCACCAAATTTAAAATGGATTCCCAGTATTTGGATAAGCTGGGCAGTCTGGAAAATATACAAACTTCCGATCCCGGAGCCAATATTATTACCTTCCACAAAGCTGTAACTGATAATAATGGAAACACGAGTTTTGTAAAACTGGAAACAGAGATTCCCCTAAAAGATATCAAGATGTCCTCTCTTTCCCTGATCATGGGAAACAGCGACTTCAACCAATTGAACACATACAAGTCGGGAGTAACTATTTACGACCCCATTACCAAAACCAATACCGACATAGACGTAAATAACGATAATTTTACCGAAACTTACCTGAGACAAGTGGATAACGGTTCCGGAGTAGTGCAGACTGTGGAATACCGCCCGATGGTAAAAAACCTTTCTACCACCAAAGACAGGGTATATACTACCGTTGCTTCCGGATTGAAGTATCCGTATTACACCCACCAGAATCAAGGAACCCAATATTTAGCCTATAAGGTAAACACACTGTTCGACGGAAAAGCACTAACTACTGAATACCGTTACCAGAACGGAATACAACAACTAGAAGGGAAAGGCTTTTTAGGCTTCCAAAAAACCTACATCAGCGATACGTACGAATCCGAACTGGTGGATGGATCATACTACAAAAAAGATATTTTTGGCTCCCCTGTATTCTGGAAGACCAACACTTTTGATCCCACCTATGACAATTCCCTAATCAGAACCACTTATGGAAGCCTCGACGACAAAACTTTTTTCACCGAATCCACTACAACCTATCAGAAATACGACAAAGGGAATTTCCGGTATCTGATCCTTTCCACTACCGAAAAAAATAAGGATTACCTGAAAAAGGTAAATTCCCAGAAAACCTATACTTACGATCCGGCTACCCTTTACCTTACCGAGGCTTATACTACAGTGGACGACGGGTTCTCCACTTCCAACAGGGAAACCTATTCTTATAAACCCGACTTTACCAATGGAGAACATACTTTTTCCGGAAAGATAGAAAAAACGGAAACAACCCAATCCCGAAGTAGGGCTACCTTCACTACCAAGGAAGAAATTACTTATAACAATAGTGGGCAGGCTATCCAATCCAAAAAATACGGGAACAATACCGATGCAATTACGACCACATACGCCTATGATAATTACGGGAACACACTGACAGAAACGGTTTCCGCACCCGGACTTTCTTCCCTAACTACAAAATACGAATACGACACCACTCATCGTTTTGCGGTGAAGGTAACTTCCCCTGATGGACAGAGTGCTACCAAAAATATCAATACCTTAGGGCAAGTACTCTCCGAAACCTCAGAATTGGGGCTTATTACCACGTATACCTATGATAACTGGAACAATCTGAAAACAACTACCGACTACCTGGGAATCAAAACCATAATATCAAAAACAGCCCTGGAAAATGGAAAATACCAAGTGATCACCCAGGCAGAAGGAAAAGCTCTACAAATTGCTATTTTTGACAAATTCGACCGGAAAATACAAACCCGCACCCTGGTTATGGGGAAATGGCTCTATGCCGATACCCAGTATGATATATTCGGGAAAGTGGTAAAAACCAGCGAGCCTTATTATGAAGGGGAAACTCCGCTGTGGAACATCACTGAATACGATTACCTCAACCGCCCGGTAAAACAGACCCTGTATACCGGAAAAATAGTAACTACCTGCTATGAGGGACTGAAAGTTACCGTGCAGGATGGGCATAAGAAAACTTCCCGTACTCTGGATGCTTCCGGACATACCATTGAACATAACGATTCCGGAGGGAAGATCAAATACACCTATTTCCCGAACGGGGCACTGAAGGAGGCTAATTATGATGGAATTGCCATTAAGAACGAGCAGGACGGCTGGGGAAACAAGACCAAAACCATAGACCCTTCCGCCGGAACTTACCAGTACAGTTACGACAACTACGGAAAGATGCTGAAGGAAACCACCCCGAAAGGTTACACTACTTTTACTTATGATTCCTATGGAAAATTGCTTACCGAAGTAAGCGAAGGAGACGGGGTTTCGATCAGCAAAGTCTATACTTATGATCCGACCACCAAGCTACCGGTGAAAATTTCCGGCTACAGTAACGGCAAAAGTTTTACTTATGAGACTTACTATGACCAATATTTCCGCATAAAAGGAAAAAAGGAAACCACGCCTTATCTGGTATCCGAGTCAGGAACTACCTTTGATGCTTACGGAAGGGCGGATATTTCTACCCTGAAAACCACGGTAACCGATATTGGCTATACCACCACTTCCAAAGTACGCAATGAATATAATATTTATAGTGAGCTGATCCGCCAGTGGGATGCAGATACCAACACCCTGATCCAGGAAATACAAAGTATCAATTCTCACGGTCAAATAACTCAGGCGAAATACGGGAATGGCTATAGCCTGACCAATACTTACAACAACCTGTTTTACTTGCAGAATACCACCCATAAAACGGCAAGCCAGACAGCGGTAAACATCGATTACGACTACGATGTACTGAAAGGAACACTCAAAAGCCGGAACAACAAGAATTTTAACAAGAATGAAAGTTTTGAGTATGACGAACTGGACCGGTTGTTAAAAGAGCGGATAAACGCAGTACTGCAAAACGAATACACCTACGACAAACGGGGAAGGATGACTTATAACTCTAATGTCGGAGCTTATAACTATGCAGATACCAACTATCAGCTCAACAAGATTACCTTCAATACCCCGGGAACCCAGCTCAAACAAAACCGGGGATTCCATGAGGTGAGCTACAATTCCTTTAAGAGCCCGACAGAGATTTATCTACCGAACAAAGATCGGATCAGCTTTGAGTACGGAATTCTGAAGAACCGTTCAGCGATGTATTACGGGAATACTGACACGAATATTTCCTCTAAACCTAACCGGCGGTATTACACTTCCGATGGGTCAGTGGAAGTAACCAAAACCGGGAACAATTATAAAGTTGTTACCTACATCAACGGGGACGGGTATTCCGCTACCTATATCAAAATTGAACAGCTGACAGGTTCTACCCTAAGCAGCAGTAAGAAATATTTTGTACACCGGGATAATCAACAATCTATTATCGCCCTGACCGATGCCCAAGGCGGAGTCATAGCCGAACAGCGGTATTTTGATGCCTGGGGTAATCTGGCAGAAGTAAAAGACTTCACCGGAAAAACCATAGAGCCTTCCTTACTCCTTACTTCTTATACCTTACTCTTGGACAGGGGTTACACCGGACACGAACATTTGCTAAGCGTAGGGCTTATTAATATGAATGCCCGTTTGTATGACCCTGCTCTCAGAAGATTCATGAGTCCGGATAATTTTGTGCAGGAGCCGTACAACACGCAAAACTACAATCGTTACGGTTATGTGCTGAACAATCCATTATTATATACCGATCCGAGTGGGGAAGAGTTTTTCTCTCTTACTACCCTGATTATAGGAGTAGCCATAGCCATAACCACCAACGGGATTAACAATGCCATAAATGGCAATCCATTCTGGTATGGAATAGGAAAATCCGCAGTCATTGGAGCTGCAACCTCCGTAATCAGTATGGGAATTGGAACTGCTGCACAATCATGGTTTACCAACACCGTCTCACGGGCGGCTTTCCAGGCAGGAATGCACGGAGTGACAGGGGGAGTGATGAACTCCATTGAGGGTGAAAATTTTATATCCGGCTTTGCTTCCGGGGCAGTTTCTTCTATAATCTCCAGTGGAATTGAGGCACTGGGTACCAACTATGCCGGGGGAATAGGCGAAAACGGAAACTATGGGAAAAATGCCTTTGGCAATAGTGGAGGCTTTAAAGCCGTTATGATTGCAAGCGGGGGATTGAGTGGAGGAATTTCTTCTTCCATTGCAGGAGGTAATTTCTGGAGTGGTGTAAGGCAGGGACTGATTACTTCTTGGTTGAACCATGGGATGAATCACTTGGCAGATAAGTGGTTAACTGCAGAAATGGATATAAAACAAGTTCACCAAAAAGAAGGAATGGATTGTGTTTTGGCCAGTGCCGAAATGATGGCTGATTATTTAGATATGGATATAAAGGATAAAATAAAATCATTGCGAAATCGTTATGGAGAGAAAGGATTTAGAAGTACAGTCTTAGATAGTGTACTTGACTATTTAGGTTTTGATGTGAAATTTTTTCAAAACAGTGATGGAGGGCAATATAACAAAGGTGGAATAGATACTTCCCAAACAGCAAATGCCGTTAAATTTATTGTAGAAAGTATCTTAGCTGATCATCCTGTAATGTTGGGTTATAATGCATCTGATATGCAAAGTGGTGATGGTCACGCATCTGTAGTTAGTAAAATTAAATACACAGAAGATTTTTCTAAATTTAAAATAATTGTTAAGGATCCAGCTAAAGGAGGTAGGGAAATCTATTCTTTTAGACCAGCTCATGATATGGGTGAAACTGTTTATGGTATTTATTCCGTTAAAAAAAGATAAGAATATGAAAAAATACTTTGTGCTTTCTAGCATTATCCTAGTTGCTTTTCTATCTGCTCAAAATATTTTTGTTTACAATAAAACAGAGTATGATAAAATAGCAAGGGAACATCTAACCAAAGTTTACAATCTCCCTAAGATTTATTTAGATTCCACTGATTCTTTTAAAAACAATTTATTGTCCAATAGATTGTCTATAGATGAAATTCACTCATATTCTATTCCTCTTTTTTTCCAAAAGAAGAATATGAAAAATTATCAATGTGGAGATAATATTTTGGATTATATAAAATTAGAGAACAATCCCAAGTCTCAATATTATATTGTTTATGCTAATGATACTGTCTATTCATACTATTGGACTTTACAAGAATATGATGACATAGCAGACATCCCTGAAAAATTAAAAACACTGGACACTCAAAAAAGAAAACATTCTTTTTTTGAAAGTATATTATTATATGATTATGAAATCATGCTAATGGGAGTAAATAAACAAAGGTATTATTATCTTATAGAACATCCAGATAATTTTTATTTCCAGATAGATGGTTTGGGTTTTTATTATTTGTTCATGATAGATAAATCCGGAGAATTGTATGTTTATGAGCAAGAAAAGAATGAGGCTTTTGTTAAAGCCCAAGAATACTTTGATAAAAACTATGGTGAAAAAGGAGTGTTGGCTTTAATCAATCATGAACCCACTTTTAGAAAGAAATTTAAACCCTGCAAAAGCAAAAAGGACAGAGTTATTCCTAAAATGAGTGTTATTGTAAAGTAAAAAATGAAAAAAATAACTTTATTACTAAGTTTTATTTTCCTGGGTGTACTTCTATATTCCCAGGACAGGGAATATGTTTATTACAAGGCAAAATATGACAGTGTAAGCAGGCAGCATCTGAAAATGGTATATGAATTCTCCAAAAGTTATCTGGATACAGTAAGTAACAAGAAGATAGTATTATTACCCAGTAAATTATCTTTGGATGAAATACATACCTATTCTATTCCCGCATTCACCCTCTCTGAAAGCATAAAAGACTATCAATGTGGGGATAATCTGTTGGATTATATAATATTTAACAATGATTCTACTTCCCAATATTATATTGTCTATGCCAATAATACAGTTTATCATCATTATTGGACCCTGAAAAAATTTGATGAGACTTCTGAAGATATTAACAAATTGAAAACAGAAAAGCTACCAACAAAAGTGTTTAATATTTATTTAGAAAGTGTTTTATTGTATGATGATGAGCTATTTCTCTACGGAGGCAATACTAAACAATTCTATGAACTTTTAAAACACCCTGAGAACTTTTATTTTGAGGTAAATGCATTAGGCCTTTTTATGGTAGATAAGACCGGGAATTTGTATATTTTTAATGATAAGATTACTGGAAGTTTTACTTTTGTAAAAGCCCAGGAATACTTTGATAAAAAATTTGGACAACAAGGAGTATTGGCTTTAGTGAATAATGAATCTATCTATAAAAAGTTTAAACCCTGCAAAAGTAAAAAAGACAGAATAACACCCAAAATAAGTGTTATTGTAATGTAGAAAATGAAAAGAGTATTGTATTCAATTAAATTTTAGTCAAAATACAAAGATGGTTAAAACGAGAATTGGAAAGGAGAAAAGAAAATATTTGGAAGAAAATAATATTGAAAGAGTTGATGGAATTACTTATAGCAATAAGATTCCGTTAGAGATAGAGTGAGAAAGAGTTTTTATATAAATAAGAATATGAAAAACCTAACAAGTTTATTACTTTGTTTCTTTTTCCTTACAATAAGTTGTGAAAAAAGCAAATATAATTCTGTTAGACAAGATAAAATTCAAATAAATATTTTATCTGTTACTTGTGAAAACGAAAATATATTCCTGCAATGTCAAATCAATAATTTAACTGATGAAAAATTATATTTTCCAACAAATAATGAGCAGGTTAAGTTTTTTAGTGATTTACAAAAAAAATTTAATGTAAATGGATATTATGCATTTTTTTATGGAGGAAATAATTTGATTTATGCAACTACACCCCACCCGTATGTTATAAATCAGAAAAGAGAAGATAGTTTGAGAAAAAGAAAAGACAGTTTACTAAAACTAAATAGTTTATTGATTAAAGAGAATGGCAATGAAAAAAATGGTTTATGGGGATTACAATATTTCTCAATTAAAAAAAATAATTTCTATTTAAAACCTCATGGTAGTATAGATATTAAAGTGAAAATAAATTTAGAAGGTTCTGTAGAAAAGAGTCTCTTAATTGGAGATATAAGTGTTTATAACAAAAAACATTTGGAAGATTCCCATATCCAAATCGCTATTAGAGTAGATAGTACAGAAGCTAAAGAGTTATTATTAACCAAAGACTTAGATTCTTTAAAAAAGAACAATATTAAAATATTTCATGGTACTGTTTACAGTAACAAAGTTCCTTTGGTAGTAGAGTTGTAAGTCCCCCAGAAACTGGACAGGAATTTAGCAGGAAAAACTCACTAAATTTATTAACTAAGCAGGGAAAATATGGGGAATTTTTTTAATCTTATTTTACTAATTAACTAATAATTAGTTAATTAGTAAAATAATAAGTGGAGCTGGAGGGAGAATTCAACCAGCTCTGTATTATGAAGTTATATCATCAGGTCACCTTTTTGATTATCTAAATCCGTATAAGTACAAATATAGCAAATTTATATTTATTGAGACTGTACAAACTTATAACTTGTCAATCTCCCATCACCTGTTTTCTTCAAAATACCTTTTTGAGTAGCTTCCTTTAAATCACGGCTGGCAGTAGCGGTGGATATATCTTTAAAGTGACGCATATATTCTTTCCGACTGAATTCTTTATTTCCAATGATGGTTTGAAACAGCGAAATACGATCTTCTGACTTCAAATGTACAGGTTGGGAAGATAACAATTCTTCCAATGCCTGGTCGATAATTGAAAGCATAAACTCAATAAATAAGGTAGATTCTCCCTGTTTATCGCACTGAGCGAGGATATTATAATAATCTGCCTGTTGATTCTTTATCAAAGTTTCGATTGGTAAATAATCGAAAACCGAGTATTGCTGTCTAAGTAATACTGTTTGCCATAATCTGCCCATTCGTCCGTTTCCATCTGTAAAAGGATGGATAAATTCAAATTCATAATGGAATACACAACTTTTGATCAGTAAAAGATCATTATCCTTTTTTACATAATCTAATAAATCCTGTATCTGCGATTTTACCAGACGAGCGGGTGGGGCAACATGGGCAACTTCTGAACCTTTTACAATCCCGACATTGGTAGACCGTAATTCTCCAGCATTTTTTACCAGTTCGGTCATTAGTAATTTATGGGCATTACACAGGGAAGTTAAACTGTAAGGTTTATAACTATCAATTTGTTGATACGTTTCAATGGCATTTTTTACTTCCAATATATCTTTTTCAGGGGCTAATACTCGTTTATTATCCAGAATAGCAGTTATTTGCTCTACTGTCAGGGTATTTCCTTCTATTTCCAGTGAAGATTGAATAGTCTTGATGCGGTTACGTTTCCTCAGTTCCGCAGGTGGCTGGGATAAATAAGCGGTCTTTACCTCTCCTATTTTTTCTGAGATGGAAGCAACTTTTTCAAGTATGAATGTTGTTATTTTATAGGGCGGCTTCATTTGATGCTATCATTTGATAGTATCAAAGATAAGGATTATTTATTTCTCATAATATTTATCTCATATCAAAATCTTTTGTATTTTTGTTAGATACGTAATTTAAACATATGCTTTCTAACTATATATATCTTGATAATGCCTCTACAACTAAAGTTGATGAAGAAGTCTTAGGAGAAATCCTTCCTTATATGTCGGATCTTTATGGAAATCCATCAAGTACACACTCTTTAGGCGTAAAAATTAATAATCAAATTAAATTAGCTAGGGAGAAAGTTGCAAGCTTAATTAATGCTGATTCTGAGAATATTGTATTTACATCTGGAGCAACAGAATCAATCAACACAATTTTAAAAGGACTCATTTCATCTAATAGAACAAAGAGAAACCAGATTATAACAGTATCCACAGAGCATTCAGCTGTATTGGATACTTGTAAGTATTTGGAACAACAAGGAGTTGATGTCATTTATTTGCCAGTATTAGAATCGGGGTTGATAGATATAACTATTCTAAAGAATCATATATCTGAGGAAACGCTTTTAGTTTGCATAATGTTAGCAAACAATGAAACTGGCGTTATACAACCCATAAAGGAGATTGCACAGATAGCACATCAGTTTGGAGTTTTAATGATGACGGATGCAACACAAGCTGTTGGTAGAATTACTGTTGATGTTAAGGAATTGGAAATAGATTATCTCGTATTTTCGGGTCATAAATTTCATGCGCCTAAAGGTATTGGAGGGTATTATTATAATCGAAAATTAATCAATTTTACACCTCTACTACATGGAGGTGGACAAGAAAAGGGAAAAAGAAGCGGAACTTTAAATGTTCCAGGCATTATAGGTATTGGGAAAAGTTCTGAAATTAACTTGAGAGATCATATAAAGAATGAAGCATATATCAGAAATTTGAGAGATTTATTGGAAAATGAACTATTAACTATTGAGGGAACTTTTATAAATGGCGATAGAGATAATAGGATGTACAATATTTCAAATATATGTTTCCCTGGTATTGAAGCGGATATTTTAATAAAAATGTTAGACCCTGTATGCGTTTCCAACGGTTCTGCTTGTCATTCTGAACTAATAGAACCTTCTCATGTCTTAACATCTATGGGTTTAAGTAATAAAAATACTTTTTCAAGTCTAAGATTCAGTTTAAGTAAATATAATACGAAAGAAGAAATACTTTATACAATAGAAAAAATTAAAGATATTATTGCAAAACTATAAACCTTCTATTTATTTGGTTAAGAAGTAAAAAAGTAGTTGTGAGCTAATTACCAACTATTTTTTATATTTTCTACCTACATATAACTTATTGACACATCATAATGTGAAATATTATAAAAAGAGTTGTATTTATTCTTCAGAACTTTTTAAATAAAACAAAGATTCATTGAAATTAGTTTCAGAGATTCCTCCTCTCATGAGATAAGCCCCAAGCTTCCTAATAACATCATTGGTTAATTCATCACTTAGAGATATTAAGTACGTGTAATTTTTCTTAAAGTTCTCAATTTCAATAGAGATTATGGTTTTATAATCGACAAATCCCCCTATAAATTGTGGTGATGGAGGTAAAAAACGATGCCTTTCTCCCACTTTTTTATCATCAGTTATATGTTTCTTAAATGCATCAAGTCCTTTCTTCACATTTAAGAATTCCTTTGTTATCTCATCATTAATCTTAGATATCTTGCATAAGAGTAATTCATCAAAATTATTATGTCCAACATTACATCTTGGTGTAACAATAATACACATTTCTTGTGTTTGGTTATTAAAAAATACATCTCCTGTCCAAAAATCAAAAGAACTTGTACGTCTATAATAATGTTCTATTGAATTCAGCTTAATTTCTACGATTGAATCTTCCTCTTCAGAGAGCTTGGCACTCATCCAGTTTGAATATAAGCTTCTAATTGCAATTCTTTCAAAAGTTTCTTTGGCTCTTTCTTTTAATTTACTATTATCCCCACCAGAGGAGTCCTTTATAGATTTTATTATTTCTTTAATTTCAGAATTTTTAAATTGATTAATAAAAGCTTTATGTAGTTCTGCCATGATTTTCTGATCAAGCGATCCATTGTTACAGAAAATATCAAGAAAATCAGAATCTTTCATTAATTTTATATCTTCACATATAGATTGTATTGAGCTCTTTGATTTTTCAATTTTAATGACTGTACCTTGATCATCCAACTCGTTATAGTGCTCTAGGTTTCCACTATGTATGAAAATTGGAATTCTATTCCCATTGTATTCTTTTTTTATATATTCTGCGGCTTTATATTTCTGGGAAGATGCTTCTGCTAGAGTATTAGATAAATCCATTATTAAGACTCTAAGCCTATTTTTAATTTCGTCTTGAACAATTGTTTTTTCATATTCTTCTGGATTATTGCAAGGTATTATATCTAGATCAATGTCTAAATCAGTAAACAATTGTTGAAAACCTTTTCTAATTGTTTCTTCATCTTCTAATAAAATTGCTACACCTTTTTCCATAACAATAGATTAATTTAATTCTTTTCGTATATAAAACGCAGGACCATATTCTCTATTTTCAGCCCATATTTCATACCCACACGTTGATAACATATTTCTAGTAAAAGCTAAGCCTAATCCTGTCGCATTTCTTTCTTTTTTCCCAGTTATTCCATATTCAAAAATTAAATCTAAATCTTCTTCCGGAATTTTTGGACCAGTATTACTAATAATGAAGGTCAGAGGTTCTTCATATTCAAAAATTATGATCTTTCTATTTTCAATCCCCTTTAACCAATAATTGGCATTATTGATAATATTAAGGAAGGAAATCCAGAATATATACTCAAAGCTTTTAACTTTGATGTCCTCTGCATTTTTCTTTATCTCAATAATAATGTTATTATCAGAAAATGAATGTTCAAATAAATAACATACTTTTCTAAATGTTTCAATAGGTTGGAAATCTTTAGGAACTGACTTGCCAATAGCAGGCTTTAAAGAATCTCTAAGTGTTTCTAATAAATCTACTGATTTTTCTATATTATTAACTCTATCAAGTAGAATCCCTCTTAAATTTTCGTCTACTATTTTCTTTATATTAATATTTAACGAACTCATATCTGCCCCTAAAGCAGAAATAGGTTGAGATAATTCATGATATATAAGTTCGACTCCTGTTCCTATTGACGCAAGTCGCTGAGAAAAAGAGAGAGTACTTTCCATGTTATCTAAGGCGGTAGAAGTTTCATGGACAAACTCTTTTGTCTTAATTATTAAATCCTCGTCTTGAGATTTACTTAGAATGTATTGAATAAATTTTTCTGTATCGGGTCTTTCTAATTTACTTGAAACTCGCCCCCTACCTAAATTGTGTTTTAGCCTGTATCTTGCACGCCTTTGCCCTGTTTCCTCTAGTATTCCACTGAGTATCTTTTTAAAAACGATAAATGCTTTATTTTCAAAGAAACCTTCTCGGTTAGTTTTTTCACTAAGAAAGTCATTTTGAGGTGAATATAGGAATGTATATCCAAGTATCTGATTTGGACCAATACTTACGATATGTTTTTTTACTCTTTGAGCTCCTAATCCTAACCAATCTTGCTCTTGTTCTCCATAAGGCTTAACCCCGAATCCATTTTTAGAAACTTTAAGTCCTAAATATTTATTCATCATTTGCGTAGCTTCTCTTCTCCCATTAGCTTTTAATAATTTCACCATTTTATCTTTAGAATCATCATCTAAATCATAGATTCTAATATCAAAATAAAACTCACCAACATTAGCGTCTTTGTATTTTGTGGGAATATTTTCAAAAACAATTGTATTTCTTTTATTTAAATCTTCATCAGACAAAAGATATTCTGAAGAAATTAGAAAATCTTCATTTCTAATATCTGTTTCTATCCTTTTACATATATATTTTCCAACAACATTCGAATTTTTTGTTACTTTTCCAAAGATTCGATAATCATAAAAGTCTATTAATTTAGAAGGAACAACCTCAACAAAATCTATTTCTCCTTCTTTTATCTGATTTAATAAATTAATCCCATAAAATAATTCAAAAGTATCAGAACCATTACTAACTTTTAATTCATTAGTGATGATCTCTTGTTGAACTAATTCTTTCTGTATTTTTTCGTTTAATTTAAGTGGTGTAATCAAATCAACTAGACCTTTATAAATTGATGTCTCTTCTAAATCTTTGAGATTTATTTCTTCTTCAATTATAGTTTTGATCGAATTATCAACATCTTGTAATATGATTATTGTTCCTTCTATAAAATTAGGGAAATGATCATTAGTTAAAACATTAATTATATCTTCATTTTTAGTGAGCTCATTCTCTTTTAATAAATCTGAATTAGAAAATATATCTATGAAATTTTCAATTTGCCCACCAGAAAATGTAATCTCATCTAGTAAGTTCTCAACTTTGAAAATATCCCGATCAATTCTTAACCAGTTATAAAGTTTTTCATCTTTTTGTTTTGTAACTATTGTTAAGTATCTTCCTAGGGCCATGGATGCTAGTCTACCAATGCCTTTTGATCCTAAAAACCTGCGTTCATAAATTAAGCTTCTTCTTTTATCTCTATCTTCATCCCTTTTACTACTTCTAGACGTAATAAGCCAGTTGCCAAATAAAGTATCTTTATTCATACCTAAGCCATTGTCTTTAATCAGTATGAAATTTTTTGTGTGATCAGAATCATATTGGGTGTAAACCCAGCATTTATCAGCATCAGCATCATAGGCATTTTTAACAAGCTCATTTATTGCTGTTGATGGATGACCAATTTGCTCTTCGCCCATTTGAATTATGGACATAGCACCAGAAATGAATTTATGTTTTGTTACTTCAATCATTTTTATTCATATAAAACAACTAGCACAGCCTTCACCTTCTGCATCATCTAATAAATCTAGTAGAAATGGAGATTTTTTATTTTGTGCCATTCGTTGTGATCTTTTTATCTGTTGCTCTTTGATCTGGTTAATTCTTTCCGGTTTGATAAGTTCTGAAAGACTTTCATCCTGCATCCAGGTATATCCGTCTTTTTCGTATTCCATTGCTTTTGCAAAGAGATCGGGATGTTGTTCATATAGCCAAACCCATTCTATTTTTTGTTGATAAAAGCAGAAGAAGCAACCGGAACGACTGCGGGCATACTCTCCTTTTTCTCCGTTTACTTCAAATTCAATTCTTTTGTAATAGTCCGGTACGCCAACGCCGCTTTCTTTTAGGATACAGAAAATATCATCTCTGCCAAGATTGTCTTCGTTATCTAGTAAAAAAAAGTCTTCTTCGTTTGCAAGAGGATAGTCTGTTGTTTTTAAATATTTGAATACAACTTTATTGAATGATTGGATATCAATATCTAAGAGATCGTTTAACTTATCTTTAAGTAAATATCTTGGAGAAATTAATTCATTTACTACTTCCTGAATTCTGGGTAGCTTCTGATTTGGAGCAAATTCTTGATACCAAAGTGATAAATCTTCAATATTGGAATTTTTCAGCACCTTATTAATAACGTCTTCACTCCATATATTTCTACGGAAAGGAAAAATAGATTGTATGTTTGTTTTCTTTGAAATATAACCTTCTCTATCTTCATCGCCTCTAATTCCTACATAGGAAATGACAGGATCATTACCTACCCAACTTTCGAAAGGTTCTAGTTTCAGCTTTTTTGTACACCAACGGGCATTGGATGCAGGTAAATATCCTCCATATAGTTTTAAAAAGTGATCGAAAGGATCTTCATGACTTTTTTCAGCGGCTTCTATACGAAACACTTTCTTTCCCGTATAAGTTTCAATATTATTTATAAGGTCGTAAGTCTCTTGTAATTCTTTGCCTGTATCTGTAAAGTAATATTCTATATCTAATTCCGGATATTTATTAAACAAATAAATAGCTAAGGCACCGCTGTCTTTACCTCCTGAAATACCCATTACGTGCCTTACTTTCTTCATTTCTTTAGTTCTTCTTGTAGTAATTTTGCAAGTATCAAAATATTAGTGCGATTGTCTTTTCCTAATAATTTTTTTAATTCTTTTTCCTTTTCGGAAATTTCATTTATCTTATCTTTTGGTAAACGTACTAAATTTTTCTTTAATCCATCTTTAAATGAGGTAATTTCTATTTTAAAAACTTCCTCTTTCTCTTCATCGAAATCTCTTTTGCTAATTTCGTTAAGATTATCCAATTCTGCAATTATATCACTAAAAATAGTGTATAATTTATCTTCCTCTTCGTCAGATATTACATTCAATGACTTACTGATGCAGACTTGTACTAATGAATTAAGCCAGGAGTTTTTATCATCTAAGGGGGACTTTAATCTCTGTATAAATACTTTTTGGTTAGGCTTCAAAAGATGGGTTTTTAAATTTTTAAATCTTTTTTGTAGCCTGGATTTATAACTTTCGAAATCTAGTTTTTCACCGATAATGTTATTAAGTATAAAATCCTCAAACCGATCAACTAATTCAGCATACGATACCCGAATTTCACGTATAGTATCTTGTAAATCTGAAATATAACTTTCTAACTTTTCTTTGTTCTTTTGTAATTCTACAATACTAGTACCTAGAGCAGAAGGAAAATCCTCAAAGAAAGTGGTTTCTGGATATTTCGATTTAGTGATAGCTTCTCTCAATAATAGAGCTCTTTTGCTTAATCTGTTTGTTTTTTGAGAATATTCCGGGATTTCTTTATAAAATTTCAAGAAAGGTTTTATGGTCTCAATAAAGCTATTGTTTGTAACGGCATCTTTTTCAGCTTGTTGTAATAATTGCCTGTATTGATTGAACATTATAAGTTTAACTCCGTCTACATCAAATGCTTTAACTTCATACTCATTTGCATTTTTAGAAACTAACTCCAAGTTTTCAAGAGAAAGTTCAAGAACATAAGTATCTTTATAAAATAAGGCGAAATCGTTACGTTTTATAAATAGAAATACGGGTAACCAAAAATCGATGAATCCTTGTTTTAATTTGAAAGGTTTCTTAGATAATTGGTCAACAAAGTCTTGTAGGTTTCTTTTGCTATATTTTGACGATTCCAAGAAAGCTTCTCCTAATTCCCAAAGATGATGAAAGCTTTCATCATTGGGTTGGGCAATTATATAGGAATCATTTTCCAGACGATGTATTCCGGTGTCTTTAAGCAAGCTGAGATAAATAGTCTTTTCCGGAGGAAAATGCGATGCATCGAAGCCTAAATCTTCCTTATTATTATTCTCAATTAAATTTTTAATTAAGTTTTTTCTTGCTGTAGAAATAGGTGACGATATTTTGGTTTTATTTACCATTTCATTTCGGAAGACAGGTGTGCCAAAATAGGTGTTATCGCATATTTCTGAAAGCTTTTTATTTATGTCTTTGGTAGAGGTTATTGTTAATTTTTCTCCTTTATAAAACCATTCTACATTCTGATTATTGGAAAATAAATCTTCATTGATTAGTTTGCTAATTAGTGCTGCATTGGATTGTTCAAAATTATTAAGTTCATTTAGAGCTATTTTATCTTCACTATAATCAATCTTGATTTTTTTGATTTTTATATTCTCGTAAATGATATCCTGGATCTGTTTATAATTATGGTAATAAACAAACAGAATAGGTTCTTCGCTCCCTCTTGAAAATTCAATAATTTCTTTTACTGATATACTTTCCGAAATAATTAATTGGATATACCCATCAATTTCACCTGTGGGAATTAAATTTGATGGCTGTTCTACTAAATTGAATTCAAAAAAGCGAGGAGTTCCTTTTGTATAGTAAATCGATTTAGCAGCGATATATTTATTATTTAAATATTCGTTAAGATAATCGATTATATTGTTTGGTACTTCTACTTGTTTAGATGCGTTCTCTAAAGCCGTATCAATATCTAAATCAGTCCCTTGATGTAAAGTGTATTTATTTAGATAATTTACAAATTTCAGGATTTTCAAATGAACTAATTCATCTACTATCTTTTCTGCATCTTGAATTCCTAATGAAAATCTCGCATAATTCAAAATGAAATCTGTGTTGATTAGCCCGGAAGAGCTTCCAAAAAGATTCAATAATCCTACTGTTTTTATTATCTTAATAGCACTATCTACATTCTGCTCTGAATGCCCTTCTATTCTTTCAATGGCTGTTTTAATATTAGTCCATTGAGAAAAATCAGGATTATATTTTGAAGTTAAAAAGGAATAATAATTATGTTGAAGGTAATCAAATACACAAGCAACATTAAAATATGGATTTTTTTCTGTGTTATAATCGAATAAATTATACGGTTCATTCGATTCGAGAAAAGAGAATAGAGATCTCTCGTTCTGCCCATATTTTTGCAAAGCTAAAGTGAGAATAGAAGCTGATAGTATATCTAATGGATATAATGATTGGGCAACTTTCTCATCTAAATAGTCTCGCAAAGGAAAGAGCTTTGAATCCTTTATTGTTTTAAATAAATTTTTTAACTCAGTGTCGGTTTTATTTATCCCAAGTTTTTCAATTCTTTTTGCCGCTAAAAAAAGGAGTTGCTCTACGGGTTCATTGAATGTGATTTCTTTCAACCTGCCTTTTACCTTATCCCATTCGTTTTTTTGTACTTTAGGTAAAGCAAAAGCATATTGATTAAAATCTTGATGTAAAGTAGTTATAAATAAAATGTTTTTCCTCCTATCATTTACATATTCGGCTAATTCCTGGATGAAATATAGTTCTTCCTCCGGATTGTTTTTGGCGGCATATTCTAAAAATTTACCAAATTCATCAATAAGAATAAGTAAACCGGAATTGGATTTCTTATAATAATTGTCTAATTCAAGAATTATATTTTTAGAATTGGAGTTTTCTTCGATTTTCAGAAAATCAATAAATATATTTTTTAACGAAGTGTATTCCCCTACAAATTTTATAGATTGAAAATTGTCAAAAATTTCTGTTTGAAATCCTTTAATCTGTCCGGTAATATTACTTTCCAATGCTTTTAAAAAAGCAGATTTACCAGATCCGTATGCACCAACTAAGTTGTAAGCTCTGACGCCGACCTTGTATCCGTCTTCCAGTTGAGAATAGACGAGCTTCGCATTAGGAGTAATAATATAGTTTAAATCTTCTCCATTATCCCTTATAATATTGACTGAGGGAGAAAAATTATATTGTTTCTTATCTATAATATTCATCGAGAATTTCCCATTTATTACTATGATTCTTAATTTGCAGAGTTCTAATTCCTGCTGTTTCACTATAAATAACTCCAGGATATTTCTCTGTTATAGTTATTAATTTTTTGTATAGTTCTTCTGCATTTAGTGCAAAGATATTTCCCGGAGAATTGTATCCTTTTTGTAACTGTTCAAAACTTATAGTAGTTTCTTTATAATTATCAAGAATGGCAAATAGAACAATCTGATAGGGCAGGGTTTCTCTTCTACCATCCTCAATTCTATAACAATCCTCGGTTTTATTATCAATACTTATTTTTTTATATTCCTGAATTAATTCTAAGTCTATAAAAATATTTGAAAAAACATCTTCTATATCAACTTTAGCTTTTCTTTCAGGAGAGGCATAATTTCTAAAAAACACATTGATGTCAGTAGTTACTGTGCTTTGGTTGTATTTAACAGAAGAAGTATCTTCATTGCACTTTCTTTTTAAAAAAGAATGCAGTTGATCTTTCGTAAAATCAACTCTGTCTCTTCTAAATTCATTAAATATCAGAGAATAAATTGATGCTTTATTTCTTTTAAGTAAACTATAGTGCAATAGCCATAAAGTTCCGATATCTTCGAGATAAGGATCATATCCGTCCTCTGAAAAGATTTTTCTCCCAAAATCTGTTATTTGATCGTTATCATCTATGATATTAAATGACTTGCACCAATAGCGGATAGAATTCACCATATTTTTTCCTACCCCTAAATCGACTACTGCATTTTCATTATTGAATGATTGCATATTCGTAACAAAATCATATCCTTTTTTCAACCAAAAATGTTTACAGGAAAATGATTCATGCCCGGAAAATTGTAATTTGATGTCCTTATTTTGTATATCCATTTATGAATAAAAATATACTGTATTTTTTATTATGTACAAAGGTAACTTTTTTATTATTGCTAAGTTTGCTTTCTCGTCTGGTTTCTGAAAGTGAATAGATAAAATTAGATAATTTCACCATCCTCTCCTCATTCCTTTCTTTTTCTTCTTTTTGAGTTTAGCCTGCTCGGCGAGTTCCGCTTCAGTAGCATCATAATTGCTGTTTGTGGAAAGAACGGAAAATACAGACGCAATACCGGAATCCTGATTCTGAGAAATTGTGGTTTGTTCTTGTGGCTGCGGTTCCGGCTTGGGAGCTAAATGTTTGGCATTGGCACTTTGCCCGTTGAGTCTCAATCCGAAATGATTATATAACGAATGTAATCCGAACTCCTTTCCAATCTCCGAAGCCTTAAAGGTCTGTCCTTCATATCCAAACCGGAGTCCATAGGTTTTTCCTTGTTTATTTTTGGCGAATTTTATCTTAACATTTTGCTGTTCCAATGAATTAAGAAAAGATTCAATCGTAGGATGTTTTCTTCTCAATTCCTCATAAGCTATATTTTGAAGCTGGGTTTTGATGGCTTGCCTTTCGGGAGATATTTTCGGTTTTTGGAATTCCTTTTCCTTGTAAACATGATTGGCTATGGTCAGTCCCATTTTCTTGCTGATTTTTTCTGCTAGGTTGGAAGCTCTGTTGCTGATAAAATCCGTGTTATATACATTTCCTCCGATACTGATGCGATTCGCTATCAGGTGAATATGCAAATTATCTGTGTCTTTGACCTCAACCACTTTTTATGTGGTGCAGAAGGAAGTCCTTTCTTTATTTCTTCGATTTCCCTGAAAATACGATCTTCAAAATCCTTGAAGTCCTCATAAGTTAATATTTGTCCCATATTTATTCCAGTTTGATTTGTATTGAGTTTTATTCAGTTCGAAACTGATTTCGGGACAAATAAAAGAAGAATAGTTTGAACCAATATCAACATTTTCGCTGCATGTAGCATTTGGCTTCATGCTGGAAGTGTTTGGCGTTGACTAGGTTATGGGAATCTAAAATAAGTAGGGTTCAGTGCTATTTTTATGTCTTAACCCTTTTGTCTTGATACAAAAGGGCGAAAAAATCAAGGCTGTGAGGAAATCAGCTTGAAAAATTCCTGTCAAAAGCTAAAATCTATCGAACTCGTTTCACTCAAACAGATAGATTTCTCAACGCTTTTTCCCTTCCATTTTTCTGACGCATTTCCTCAGATGCCAAGATCAAGATACTCTGATATATAACTCCAACAATATCAAGCCTCTCTCATATTTTTCTTTTTTCAGGGTTTACTTTTCATGCTGATTCATCAGTGGCAGGCGTGGAACAGGCAAGGTTCGGCAAGAAAATACTACCTGCAAGGTGAAGATTTTCTAAGGCGACCTGATAAGGCTTGACCTTGACGGTTCCTAAGTCCTGCCATTTCCTTTGCTATGAAAAATAAACTATGATCGACTGACTGAGCTACTAATTGACTGGCTGACCGATCAAAATAATAATCAGTTGGTTGGCAGATTTTCTGATTGATATGGTTTTTAGTCAACTGACTGACTAATTAATTGGCTGAAAAATCAGAAAATTAATCAGTTGGCTAATTTGATGATTGATTTTTTAGCTAGCTGATTCGTTGACTTGCTGGCTGACCGACTTGTTGGCTAATCGGATAATTACTTGATTTGCTGACTGGTTGATTAAACTTCACTATTATTCAAAATCAGATATTCCTTTAATTTCTCCAAAAGCTCGTATTGGTCTTTCGATACCATTTGCTTTATTCCGAGAATTATTCTATTATAGATCATAATTATCAAAATAAAACTATTTTGTAACTTCGGGAATTAAACATTAGGAACTCATATTTATGGCAAAAATTAAAGTAAAAGATACGGAAGTAACAATTCTATCTATTGACCAAAAAGACTATATATCTTTAACAGATATTGCCAAGTATAAAACAAATGAACCCAATGCTGTTATTGGTAACTGGTTACGCAACCGGAATACCATTGAATATTTAGGAATTTGGGAAAGTTTATATAATCCTAATTTTAAACCCCTCGAATTCGAGGGGTTTAAAAAAGAAGCAGGGTTAAATGCGTTTACCTTATCACCACAAAAATGGGCAGATTCTACAAATGCTGTTGGTATCATTTCTAAGTCAGGCAGATATGGAGGAACTTTTGCTCATAAAGATATTGCCTTTAAATTTGCCAGCTGGATATCTGTAGAATTTGAGCTATATATTGTTAAGGAATTTCAACGACTGAAAGAACAGGAACAACAACAAATTGGTTGGAATGCAAAACGGGAATTAGCTAAGATTAACTATCGAATTCATACAGACGCTATTAAGCAAAATCTGATACCCGAAGAATTAACGTCACAACAAACTAATATTGTATATGCTAATGAAGCTGATGTCCTAAATATTGCACTATTTGGAATAACAGCTAAAGAATGGAGAGAAAGAAATCCGGATTTAACAGGTAACATCCGGGATTATGCAACTATTAACGAATTGATATGCCTGTCGAACATGGAAAACCTAAATGCTGTTTTTATCAATGAGGGACTTCCACAAAAAGAACGATTGTTGAAATTAAATCAAATTGCTATTCAGCAAATGAAGGTGTTACACGAAGTGGAAAATAGAAAGTTGCTTAGATAATCTAGATGAAAAATTAGACTTCATTATTATTTAAAATCAGACATTCCTTTAACTTATCCAAAAGCTCAAACTGGTCTTTTTGTACCATTTCTTTTGCGATGTCGAGCAGGTTGGAAATATGGACTTTGGTGTCATTTTGCAAAGTAACTTCTTGTAGGAATAAGAGTTTCTGGCAAACCTCCAAAATAGAAAGCAAAGTGAAATGAACATATTCATAATTATATTTTTTGCTTTCATCGTCGAAATAATTGTGTAGGAGTTTTAATATATATTCTTCTGGTGTGGAAGATTTGGTTGTGTTGGATGCTTCCATTGTGTTTTTTGTATTCTCTGTTTTTGTCTTTGCCCTTTTGTCTTGATACAAAAGGGCGAAAAAATCAAGGCTGTGAGTGAATTATAGCTTAAAAAGCTCTCTGAAAAAACTAAAATATTTTGAACTCGCTTTGCTCAAACATAAAATATTTTTTCACGTTTTTTCATTTCACTTTTTTGACGCATCCACTCAGATGCCGATAATTGAAAACTGAATATTCTCATACTATCTTTATTTGGTTCGCTCATTATCACACTTTTTGAGTTTTTCTTCTATGACTTTTACGCATTTGCGGAAATCATCGTTGAATTGATCGAGAACTTGTTGGTAAAGGAAATGATTGACCTGAATGTTTTCTTCAATTAGTGAAATATTCCTTATCCTTTTGGAATCGGCATTGTCATTTTGCTTTAGGGTTTCGATAAGTGCTAGTGTGTGTTTGTAACGTTGGTGAATGATATTGAGTAAATTGGCAAATCGGTATTCTTCTGCCCCATAGCTCTCGATCTCTTCAACAGTCATCCACTGGCGGACTTTTTCGAAAGCATCGTCAATCGGATGAATATTTTCTGTATTTTTGTTATGTATATTTTTATCCGGTCGGGAAAACATACTCTGTAAGTTTGATGAAACACAAAGGTATAGAGGCTCAAAAGACTAAAATATTATCGGGAGGTTTATTTTATTTATATGATAATGAATAGGTTTGTGAACAAAGGGATTAAACTATTCCTCTATTTCGGATAAATTATACTATATTTAGCAGGAACTTATACTAAAAACGATATAAAAAATGGAAGCAATCGCAAAGAAGAAAAATATAAATCAAGGGAGAAACGTAAGACTGGCAAGGAATTGGAAAGGCGTAACTCAAGAAGCTTTGGCATTCGATTTGAGCTTGAGTCAAAAGCAGATTTCCGAGATCGAAGCTAAGGAAACGATTGACGATGCTTTGCTGGATAAGATTGCGGCTTCTTTACAAGTTCCGACTGAATTTATTAAGACTTTCGAATCTGATGATATGATGAAATATTATCAAGTAACTGAAAATACTTTTACTAATACTCCTGCGGAAAACTCACATGAAGTAATTACTCAGGGAATTGTTGAAGAACAAAATAATAACTATAACTATCCGATTGACGATATAAAAGATTTATACAAACAAATAATAAGCGAAAAAGATAAGCAGATTGTCCGTTTCGAAAATCAGGTCAATGAACTGAAAAAGAAAGTTGAAGAATTGGAAAGTAAAATGAAATAAGAACAAAGCCTCCCGAAATTTCGGGAGGCTTTGAGTTTCAATATAAAGGGCATTTGTTTGTATACAATTGAGTAAATCCATCTAATTTTCAAAGTAGTGAATAGGCTAAATTTGAAGATTCTTACCCTTCCCAATCTTTTTCATCCAGAAAGAATTTACCTCCTTTTTTCTCCGGATTGGAGTTCTCAGTTCTTATGTTATTTTTGTTAGCATAGATTTCCCATAGTTCCTGCTCTTTTTTCCCCCACTCTTCTTTGGTGTAACTTTTTCCTTCATAGGTTTTGTAT
The DNA here is from genome assembly GCA_031552575.1 of Apibacter sp. Lineage (GTDB taxonomy): Bacteria > Bacteroidota > Bacteroidia > Flavobacteriales > Weeksellaceae > Apibacter. The sequence continues at coordinate 25,351 of JAVBMH010000006.1, forward strand.
GGGGTTTCTTTATTCGAAAGATGGGTATTTGTGATGGCTGACTTGAAAATATAGGATTTATCTATATTATGTAGTTTGTATTCCATATTTTCCTCCAACTTACCATCTTCTCCTTTGATACTCAGATTAAAATAAGCAGAATGAATATATCCTGTTTCAATATCCATTGCTATTCTTATTTTTGATTGTATTTGAAAATCTCTGGAAAAGTGATAACTTTTAGCCCTAGTCTGAAAATTTTTATTAGCAATTAAAAGATCCATTTTGTCTTCATCCATAGAAATCCAACCATCTAGAAACATTATATTTCTATCAATATCAGAACAAATAAAAGTTGTATTCACCGGAATGTTAAGCGGACTCATAATAAAATCCATACCTTTAATTAGTGTTTCTTTTTCAATTTGTACATTTGTAAAATCTAAAAAAAATGGTAAATAAGGGCCATTAGAAAAAGTGCTATATTCAAATCCTAATGGAGTATGGAATAGAAGCCTTTCCAAAACTAGAAAATCAGTTATATTTTTTGTTGTTCTATATTTATCTTTATAACGTTTCCATTGTAGTTTAATTTCATCTTTTGATTTGATAAGAAATATTTTATTTTCTTTTTCAAAAAACCATTTTACCGGATTAAAAATCAGTGGATTTTTGACTCCTGATTGGATATAATCATTACAATGAAAAATATATTCCTTGTTTTCATTCTTTAGATGAACTTGAAATTTTAAAACGCCAGAACTTTCTATATTAGAAATTTTTTTATTCCGGTAAGTACTTTTTTTTAATAAATTAAATTTATAAAAAACGGGATAGTCTGTTGTTTGTATTAACAATTCCATCAAAATAGTATTATAAGTTATCTAAAAGATCTTCGTAGAAATCGATTTTTTCTTGATTATTTTCTTTTTTATATATGTTTATTAGGTTCTCATAACAGATTTTCTGTATAGTTTGTAACTTTGTGTTTTTCAGTATTTTTTCATATTTTAGAATTGCTTTTTCTGATTCTCCTATCATTTCATTATTAAAAGCTTGTGTCAATAAATTGAAATCATCAACCTTCATATTTACAGACAAATTCTCCATATTTTCAAAATCCTTTCTTGCCTTTTCAGTATCTCCTAATGCCATATAAATATTTCCTCTTTTTTCAAATGCTGAAGTATTTGAAGGATTTAATTCTATTGTTTTATTAAGCAGATTGAGTTGATATTCTCCACTAAATTGTTGAAAATAGGAATCATTATACTCAGTAAGAGTGTCTATTAGTTTGTATTCATAAAAGTATAGGTCACTTAAATATTCTTTTTCACAAATTTCTTCGGCTTTTTTACATTTGGCTATCGCATTCAGAAGTATGGACTCAACCCCGATATTAGTATTTATGTAGTACTCATAATTAAAAAGCAAGTATTCAAACCAGCCTTTATATAAATTATAATCATCCGAAAGATAGCCACTCAATTTATCGTATACTATGTTTACCTGTTCGTAGTTATTCGCCTGTATTGCAGAACTTAGCTCATCAGATAAATTATTTACTATTTTAACTAATTGCTTATCTTTCATTATACTAAATAATTATAAATAAATATCTCCGTTTTCGGCTTGTTCGGTAATATCTTTCTTTAGTTTTTGGAAGTCTTGTTCCGTACTGCATTGAGACCGGATTATTTCCAAGTATTTCTCTGCATTCTTCTTGTCTCCCAGCAAATGATAGAGTTTAAAAATATTGATGTATTCCCCAAACACATTAACCCCTTCTCCCCAAACATCTTTTCCGATAGATACAGCCCGCTGTAAAGCTTGGATGGTTTCTTCCTGTTTTTGCTCCTTGTAATAAGCCCGGGCTAAATGATGGGCGATAACACAATAATTCATTCCTATATCTAGTCTTTCATTTTTCTTTAATTTATTTATTTTTTGACTGTTATAGCCTTGTAATGCAATATTACATTGTTCTACAGCTTTGCTGTAATCCTTGAAAACTTCCTTGTAACCTTGTTGGTACTGGTTCAACCGTTCGGGAAAGAAACAATTGGAATACAGTTTTATCAGCATAAACCGGGCATTGAAAAAATCTGGGTCTGTTTCCAGACTTTTTAAGTAGTATTTTTCTGCTTCTTCGTATTTCTTTTCTGCTTCACTTATTAGTCCTAATAATTCAAATGCTTCTTTTGAATCGGTTTTTTTTTCCAAGGTAAGTAAGGCATATTTTTTTGCAAACTCTACATTTTTGGACTCTAAATAAGTGCTGCCCAGTAAGTAGAGGTAATTGGGATTATCTGAATCCTGTTCTACTAACTGATGAAGATTTTCCAAGGCTTCCGGATAGCGTTCCAGATCCCTATAAGCTTTGGCTTCCAGTAACAAAGCCTGTGTTTTGTTTCTACTCATACGATTCCTTTTTTAATTTATCCAAATTTAGAATTTCCCGGTGGCAATTGTGAATATAATCCAAAGTAATATATTAATAAACTTTTTTCTGTAGCAAGTGCCTGCAATCTATCCATAAAAGGGGTAATAAACATGCCTACTACTCTTCCACTATTTAATAATGGACCTATCACGGGATCTCCGCTATACCTGGCAGATATGGTAGAATTTGTAGTTCCGTATTTAAACGTAGGATTCCCTCTGCAATCCTGGGGGTAATTATGACCTGTCATATTCCATCCTGATCCCCAGGTTCTTTTAGGATAAACGCCTGGAACTGTCATAAGTAATTGGTATACCCTGTCGGTCTTTAACAATTCAATTGCTTTTGCAATTTCGTCCGCTAACTCTTGCACTTTTGCTTTGGCCCTTTCATAAGCCCTGGCAGATGTCTGCATTACCCAGTCCCAAACAGTGGTAGCAGTGTCAACTATCCACGGCCAGGCAGTAGTACTCCACCAATCTACAATTGCTACTACTAAAGCATATAATAACTCTACTAAAGCTTTCAGTATAAAATAAGCTAAAACAATAATGCATAATATTAGTAATGCAGCTATTTCAAAAGGTAAATCTATTACAAACATATTTTATTGGTTTACATTTGACCTGAAATTAAACAAGAAATTATCCCCCCTTTAGGGCAAATCAACTTAGATTCATCTGTCAATGGCTTTTTTCCTGAGATTTTCACTTTATTAATAACATTAACCCATGCTAAGGAAACTCCGCTTAAATCAAGGTTTAATCGGCAAATTCCTGCAACAGCACAAAGTCCAAAACTTTGAATGTTTATACCTCCTTTGTTGTCTTTTTCTGTCGCAAAAAGTCCGTCCCTATTTTTTATTTTGTTATTACTGGTTACTGTTAATAGATTGGGCAATAAACCCTTATCGCATTTTAGTACTGCATTATTTTTAAGGTATTGCATAATATTATTATTTTAGTTTTACTTCTATTCCTCCACTGACAATTACATTTTGGTCGCTGTTTATCTTAAAATTAGCCCCTTTTGCAGATTGATTTACTCTTTTGGCACTAAGCTTATAGTTATTTCCTATTTTGGATTCAATATTTTTAGACTCTATATTAATTTTATCCGGGGTAATGAGTATCACACTATCTCCAACTACAATCTTAAACTTTGAATTTGCTTTTAATGTAACTGTGCCATCAGCTTCCATTTGTAACATAGATTGAGGGTCAGGGGCATCATCAGTTCCTCCAACATTAATGATATGAGAAGATCCGGCATTCACTTCATGAGTTGCATTCACATCATGAGTTGCATTTCCAGCTCCATCAAAAATCATGGAGGCTCCACCCTTATCGGCCAAAGTCATATCTCCTTTCTGGTCATTAAAAGTAAGGTTAGATCCTGAAGCAGTCTGTAAACCCTTCATATAATTTCCAGCTCCACCATGTCCGGATTTACCTTGTCCGTTGAACATGGCTCCCAGTACTACCGGCTTCTCTGCATTTCCATTCTCAAAACCTACAACCACTTCCTCACCTATTTCCGGAATCACATGCATTCCTTTTCCTTTTCCTGCATACGGAGTGGTTACCCGTATCCACGGACTCTGTCCGTTAGTGGCTTTTTGCCATGGGAATTGCACCCGTATCCGGCTCATTCCCTGCGGGTCGTTATTGTCGGTTACAGTTGCAGATTGTTCTTCACATTCTGGTATGGCATCTTCATTCATGTATGGGGGAACCAGATTGTCCATCGGTATTCCGGTGAAAGTATTGTAATATCCGTCTACACCTTCGTGGTTGTGTGTGATCTTAATTACCCGGTATGCTTCCAGTGGTACTTCTCCATTTTTGAAAGTACTATGACCGGGCATCCAG
>JAVBMH010000016.1:0-43413 GCA_031552575.1 Apibacter sp.
GATACTCCTGTGGAGTATTCCTGTAAAATCGCCAGTATCTGGCTCTCACTGAATCTTTTTCTTTTCATTTGCCTAAAATTATTGATTCCTATTCTAATTTTAGGGGTTATTTTTCGTCCAGTTTTTTGGGTGACTTACAAAGTAATTTTTTAAATTTTATGAAAATTGCTTTAATTCTAAAGCAAAGTTATGGATATAATTATCTTTTCACAAACTTATACTATCAATTTAATTCAGGATTTATAGGAGTATTTACCCAGATAATATTGGTTTTATCCACTTTTATTAATTGATTCTTCCACATATTTTCATCCCATTTCAATATGTCAAGTTGATTATTTTCATATACCAGCCAATCTTCTCTTTCTACTTCTCCTTCCAGTTGTTTACTTCCCCAACCTGAATAACCGATAAAAAATCGTATTTCTCCCTCTTCTACCAATCTTTCGTTAATGGCTTTTTTTATCTGATCGTAATCTCCGGACCAGAAAAGTTGTTCATTAATTGCTATTCCTCCCGCAATTACATCCGGACGGGAATGAATTACAAATAAATGATCCTGGTTTACAGGCCCACCTACATAAACACTCATATCCGTATTCACTTCAGGAATCAGTTCTGATAATTTTTTATCATAAACCTTATTAAGAACAAAGCCCACCGCTCCTTTCACTTCCTCATAATCCGTAATAAAAATTACACTTTTTGAAAAAAAAGAATCGTTAAGAATAGGTTTCGCAATTAATAATTTACCTTTGTAGTTCATTATGCTATTATTCTTCATTTTACAATATAAAGTTACGAATTTTTTAACATGAAGGACTTATCTGACAAAAGAAAAATATATAATTCCGGTTTTTTAACCGAATCCCAATTAAAAGAAAATCCTATGGAATTATTCCGAGATTGGTATATGCTGGCAGAAAACAGTGATTTGATATCCGAACCCAATGCCATGTCGATTTCTACCGTGGAAAATAATCAGATTCCCCGTACCCGGATGGTTTTATTAAAACAATATACCTGGGAAGGATTCATATTCTACACCAATTACAACAGCCGGAAGGGAAAAGCTATGTTGGAAAATCCGGATGTTTGCCTGAACTTTTACTGGGATGAACTTGAAAAACAAGTAATCATAAACGGAAAATCAGAAAAACTACCATCCAATCTATCCGATGGATACTTTCACTCCCGACCCAGAGGAAGCCAGTTAGGAGCCATAGTTTCACCCCAAAGCGAAATAATTCCCGATCGGGAATTTTTGGAAGAAAAATTAAAACAATGGGAGGAAAAAACGAAGGATTGGGAGGAATTACCCCGACCGGAAAATTGGGGAGGTTTTATTATCAAACCTTATCAGGCAGAATTCTGGCAAGGAAGACCGAATCGTTTACACGATCGGATCGTATTTGTTTTAACTGAAGATAACCATTGGAAAATAGAAAGACTGGCTCCTTAAAATTCTACTTATTAACCTATGAAAATCCGAATTTTTTATTTTCTTTTTTGTGTTTTGTTTCTTTTTTCCTGCCGGAAAGAAAATAAACATTCTGTTAATTTTTATTATTGGAAGAGCAAAGTTGCTATAGGTGAAACAGAAAAAAAATATTTCACCCAACTTCATTCCCAAAAGTTATATATCCGTGTTTTCGATGTGGATAAAACAACTGAAAACGCACCTTCACCTATTGCAAAAATCGATTCATTCAATAGTGCGGTTTTACAAACCGAATATATTCCGGTTATTTTTATCACTAACCGGACAGTGGAAAATTTGCCAAAAGCAAACATAACTCAATTAGCACAACGTATTCATCAACTAACAGATCAAATTCTTTCCCAAAGCGGAATATCTGGATATAATGAAATCCAGTTGGACTGCGACTGGACTCCCTCTACCCGGGAAAATTATTTCTTTCTTATAAAAGAATTAAAATCTGTTTCCAAAAAGAAACTTAGTTGTACTCTCCGACTTCATCAAATCAAATATAAAGATAAAACCGGAATTCCTCCTGTGGATAAAGGTTATCTTATGTGTTATGCCACTTCTGATCCAACGGAAAAATCTGACAGGAACACTATTTTGAATATGGATTTACTGAAAGATTATCTTTCTACTATCAATAGTTATCCTTTAGCTTTTGATGTTGCACTTCCTCTCTATTCCTGGGGAATTGTTACCAATCATCTGGGAAAAATACGTTTAATAAACGGACTTACAACGGAAGAACTAGAAAATAAAAAGTTTGTTAAGATTTCAGAAAATAAATATAAATCAACAGAAGATCAGTTTCTTCATAGTTTGTATCTTAATAAAGATTTCACTATTGATGTGGAAACCATTTCACCTAAACTTTTAGCAGAAGCCAAAGAATATCTTTCAATCAAAATAAACAAACCGTATGATATTGTTTACTATCATTTGGACAATTCTTTTCTTCAACATTTTACATTGGAAGATTTACAATAAAAAAACTATAACGGATCTACATCCATATCTATCTTTACGGAACGATATGCCTGAATTTCCATTACTTTATTTAATGAATTCCTAATATAAATCTTAAGATTTTTGGTTGATTTATTTGCCGGATGTTTTAATAAAATCTTATAAATATATTGATTGTTTATTCTTGGAATCAATCCTTCTTCCGGCCCTAAAATAAAAGGTTCCTGTACATAATTCCGCAAATATTCCCCAACAAAACCGGCTACTTTCTTTACTTTTTCCTGATTTTTATGTTTGAATGTAAGTTCTATCAGCCGGAAATACGGCGGATATAAAAACTCTTTTCGTTCTCGTAAAATAGCTTCTTTAGCCAGTCCATAATTATTTTCTTTTACAAATAGATAAAACGGATTTTCCGGATCAAAAGTCTGGATCAAAACCTTCCCTTCCTTTCTTCTTCCCGCTCTTCCACTTACTTGGGTTAACAACTGTACAGCTCTTTCTTCAGCCCGGAAATTGGGTAAATTCAATAAAGAATCCGCACGAATTACTCCTACCAACTGAACCGAATCAAAATCCAGACCTTTGGTTACCATTTGAGTCCCAATTAAAACATCTATTTCATGCAAGGCCATTTTTTCAAACAGAATTTCATAGGCATGTTTTCGTTTCATAGTATCCACATCCATACGGACCACCCTGGCATCCGGAAATAAATGAGAAATTTCCTCTTCTATCTGTTGGGTTCCTATTCCTTTGGTTTCCAACGAATGCGAATGACAACTCGGACAAACATTGGGTAAAGCCATCGTATAACCACAATAATGACAACGCATGGTGGAACTCACTTTATGATATGTCAATGATACATCGCAATTGGGACAGTTGGGAGAATGACCGCAATAGTTACATTCCACAATCGGAGCAAATCCCCGGCGGTTATGAAACAAAATAACCTGTTTTTTATTTTCTAAACAATGGTTGATTGCTTCCTGCAATTCATACGAAATATTGGGTGTTATGGTAGGTTTTCGTAAGGTAATCATTTCCGTTTCCGGTAAATTCACTTTACCAAAACGTTCTTTCAATTCTACCAATCCGAATTTTCCTTGTTCATAATTGTAAAAACTTTCCATGGAAGGAGTAGCGGAACCCAATAAAACCTTGGCATTATTTTGCTGTGCCAGTATCTGAACACAATCTCGTGCCTGATAAAACGGCCGGATATCGCTTTGTTTATAGGAACTGTCGTGTTCCTCATCCACAATCAACAAACCTATGTTTTGTAAAGGAAGAAAAATGGATGATCGTGCTCCTATAATTACTTTATACTTATTTTCCAGTGTGTTTTTCCAAACTTCCACCCGTTCATTTTGGCTTAGTTTGGAATGATATACTCCTACTTCATCTCCAAATCGTTTTTGTATTTTACTGACTAATTGAGTAGTAATAGAAATTTCCGGCAACAAAAATAAGGAATTTCTGGATTTTGTAATTTGTTTTTCTATTAATTGAAAATAAATCTCGGTCTTTCCTGAAGCTGTTACTCCGTGTAATAAGACTGTAGAATATCGGTTGAATTGTTCTTCTATTTCCTTCAATGCTTTCTGCTGAGCTCCTGAAAGTTGATAGGAATCTTCTATATGATCGTCATATTCTTCAATCCGGTCTTTTTGTAATTGAAATTCCTGCAAATACTTTCTTTCTATCAACCCTTTTACTACTGCCGGAGAAGATTTTTCCACCAACTCTTTTTTTTCCACAAAAGTGGTTCGTTGTTGCTTCATCCGGATAAACTGCAACAAAGCTTCTCTTTGTTTAGGAGCTTTTTCTATTTCCGACAACGCTTGTTTAAATGTTTCCGAATCTTCAAATTCCCGATTTAATTGTAAATAGGTTAGTTTTTTAGGTTTATATTTTTCAATTACCTGTTCATCCAGTTCTAATAAATTCTTTTCATACAAGGATTTAATTACCGGAATAATATGCTTTTTTGCTAAAAATGCTTCAATTTCTTTTAAGTTAACGGATGTTTTGATTTTCAAACTTTGCATTACAAAAGTTTCTCTTTCATCCAGTTCTTCCCACGGAATTTCCTGTTGTGTTTTCCGGATAAAAGTTTCACTTTCCAGTTTCAATGCAGAGGGAAAAGCATTCCGGCACACATCTCCCAACGAACAGAGATAATAATCGGAAATCCATTTCCAGAATTCAATCTGATTTTTCGTAACCATGGAAAAATCTTCCAGTAAGGAATAAATTTCCTTGGTTTTATAAAGTTCCGGATTTTGATCATGAAGTTCGGTTACAATAGCAGTATAAAGTTTCTTTCCTCCAAAAGGAACCACCACTCTCTGTCCTGGCCGGATCTGGTCTTCCAGTTCCGGAGGAATATGATAAGTAAAAACTCCTTCTAAGGAAAGGGGAACAATAACATTGGCAAACTTCAATTTCTTGTATTTTAGAAACTCAAAGGTACGGTTTTTAATTTTTTTGAATTAATTATTCCAATAAATCATATTTTTTGTAACTTACTGTCCCATAACCTATAAAACTACAAACTATGTCACTTATGATTAAAAGGGAAAAAGAGCTGATTCGTATCTGTCCCAAACAAGCTACCAAAATTGAATATTCAACCAATGACGGGAAAAGCTGGCTTACCCGTTATTCCGGTCCTGCCTATGGGAATTTCTCTGATTTAACTGATAACGGAAAAGAAATACTGGCCATGACTTCTAAAGGGCTTCATTATTCAACGAATGAGGGAAAAAGTTGGTTTAAGCGGAATTAATGAAAGATTTTTTTATAAACCTTCATTTTATTGATTATCAATATTTTTTAACTTATTTCTTACTAAAATAAGTTAATGATCTTGCATTTTTATATTGCGTTGAAATCCTGAAAATTTAGTTCTTTTCACTGCGGAATTTTTAAATAATTCCTGAAACATTTTTTCTTCCAACTCCTGCCAGTCTTTTTTAGTGTAGTGTAATAATTCTTCTTTAGGTTCAAATTTGAGTTCAGTATTAGGAACGGAAAACCGATTCCAGGGACAAACATCCTGACAGATATCACAGCCAAAAATCCAGTCCTGCATTTTCCCCTGAAATTCTTCTCCTATTTCGTCTTTTAGTTCAATAGTGAGATAGGAAATGCATTTATTGGAATCTATTACTTTGGAATCTACAATAGCTTCGGTCGGGCAAGCATCTATACATCGGGTACAACTTCCGCAATGATCGGTTTTAAAAGGAGGATCATATTCCAGTTCCAGATCACAGATGATCTCTGCCAGAAAGAAAAAAGATCCTTTTTGCTTGGATAGTAACAGACTGTTTTTTCCAATCCATCCTAATCCTGATCTTTGTGCCCAAGCTCGTTCCATAACCGGAGCTGAATCTGTGAAAACCCGATAAGAAAATTCTCCGGTTTTCTCCTGAATTTCCTGTACCAGATTCAATAATTTTTCTTTGATTACCTGATGATAATCTTCTCCATACGCATATTTAGCGATGTGATAAGAATCCGGATTTTGCAGTTTTTGGGGATAATAATTATAGGATAAGGAAATTACCGATTTTAATCCTTCCAATAACAAAGAAGGGTTAAGCCTTTTTTCAAAATAATTTTCAAGATAAGACATCTTTCCCTGATAGCCTTTTTTCAACCATTTTTCCAATAAAGGCACTTCTTCTTCCAGATATGTCGATCGGGAAACACCGCAATCCAGAAAAGAATATTCTCTGGCTTTTTGCTTGATAAATCGGGTTAGTACTTCTTTTACCAAAATTCGAAAGTACAAATGTACAAAAAATGCTATTGATTCCATTTGGGAATTGCTACCTTAGTTGAGACAAAAACTAAATTCAAGAGCTGTAAAATAAATACCTTAATCAAATGAAAAAGCAATTTTACAGTAAACCATTCAAAGAACGTGCCGTTCAGTTGAGTTATATCAGCGGGATAACGTCAAAGAACTGGCAGATGAACCGGGGATTAATGTTGAGAGATTGTATAAGTGGCGTAAAGAACACCATCTAGTGAGTAATCCCGACCAACAATACAACAGCAGGAATACCAAGAAATCAAAAGGCTAAAGAAAGAACTAAAAGCCAAGGAATTAGAACTTGATATCTTAAAAAAAGCCGTTCACATTTTCTCCAGGATCAATGGGAACTCCTACCAATTCATGTAAATGGCTACAAAAAAACTATTACCCAACCCTTGATTTTCCATTCGGATAGGGGCATTCTTTGTATCCAACTTTTTGGGAAACTTACATAAACAATTCGCAGCTTAGGTCTTAAATTTTTATCCATCTTTTCGTTGAAAGGTCACTATTGGGTTGCAATTTCTACAAAAAGGTACACCACTTTTTAAATCACATCAAAATGAATATCAATAAATTATTATTAGAGAAATATATGGGGAAACAAAAAACGCAATCATTTGAATTTTAATTGATTGCGTTTTTTTGTTGTAGCCCCAGCGAGAATCGAACTCACATCTAAAGTTTAGGAAACTTTTGTTCTATCCATTGAACTATGAGGCCTGTTTAAAAATAAGATTTTACAAAAGTAAGAAAACTGTTAAAATAAATTACATATAAATTTCTTCCAAAATTGTATAAAATATATTATACCTATCTGACTTACCTTTGTAAAAGAAAGTTGGAAATAAAATTAATTTATCCTTTACTTTATTACAAAAAACAAAATTATGAATTCTTCTCAAGTAAATACTAAAAATACGGTCTATCTTCCTTTGGAAAATGTAAATAGTGAACATTGTGCATTGATTATAGATAGAGGATTGGATGAAATTAATGAAATTTCAGAACATAGAGTGGAACTCAATAACCATAGGGTAAAAATAGTAGCGGAAGATATAAATTCAGTTCTTCCTAAAGTGGTAAAAGAAGTTCGGGATCTGGGATATGAAGTACCTACTTTGAAAAAAGTTTTTCCAGTTCTGAATCTAAGTTGCGCTTCTTGTGCCAATAGCAGTCAGAATATACTTAATCAACAAACCGGAGTGGTTTCTGCCTCTGTGAATTATGCTAATGAATCCGCTTATATAGAATATGTTCCTACTCTTATTGATCCGGTAAAATTGAAAGAATCATTGCAGGGAGTTGGATATAATCTGTTAATCGATGAAAATGAAGATACTGAAAAATCTTTGGAAGACATTCATAAAGAACATTTCGATATATTAAAAGGAAGAATTGTTGGTGCCGTTTTATTTTCTATTCCATTAGTAATTATAGCTATGACGCCTGCTTTCATGCATCAACAGTGGGCGAACTATGTTATGTGGATATTAGCAACTCCGGTAGTATTCTTTTTTGGACAACAATTTTTTATTGGAGCTTATAAACAAATTCGACACCGCTCTGCCAATATGGATACTTTAGTAGCTGTTAGTACCGGAACTGCTTATATTTTTAGCATTTTTAATACATTATTCCCATCTTTTTGGACGAGTAGAGGGCTAGAGTCTCATGTGTATTTTGAAGCTTCAGCAGTGATAATTACTTTTATCTTATTAGGAAAGGTTCTGGAGGAAAAGGCAAAAGGGAATACATCTTCTGCTATAAAAAAATTGATGGGATTACAGCCCAAGACAGTCACTGTCATTTTTGGAAAAGAACAACAGATGGAAATTCCTGTAACATCAGTAAAATCGGGGATGATTATATTAGTAAGACCAGGCGAAAAAATTGCAGTAGACGGAGTTGTTGTTTCAGGATCTTCTTTTGTGGATGAAAGTATGATTAACGGAGAACCTATTCCTGTCGAAAAAATTGAAAATTCCAAAGTTTTTGCCGGAACTATTAATCAAAAAGGGAGCTTTCAGTTCAAAGCTGAAAAAGTAGGAAGTGAAACCCTTCTTTCCCAAATCATAAAAGCTGTTCAGGAAGCTCAGGGAAGTAAAGCTCCGGTTCAGAAATTAGTAGATAAAATAGCAAGAGTTTTTGTTCCGGTTGTCTTTTCAATTGCTTTAGTATCACTTCTTGTATGGATTATTTTTGGCGGCACTCAAGGGTTCATTTACGGATTACAATGTTTTGTTACAGTTCTGGTAATTGCTTGCCCTTGTGCCTTAGGTTTGGCTACTCCTACGGCAATTATGGTAGGAATGGGAAAAGGAGCCGAACAGGGAATTTTAATTAAAGATGCTGAAAGTCTGGAAATGACTAAAAAAGTAAATGCAATAATTTTAGATAAAACAGGAACCATCACAGAAGGAAAACCTTTGGTTAATGATGAAATTTGGTTTATAGAGAATCTGCAGCAGCAAAAAAATATACTTTACAGCATTGAAAAATCCTCTCAACATCCTTTAGCTGAAGCCATAGTAAAACATATGGATGCTAATTCGGTTAAATTTATACCAGAGATTCAAATAGAGAACCTTACAGGGAAAGGAATTATGGGAATCAATCAAAATAAAAGATATTTCGTTGGGAATTTGGCTTTAATACAAGAACAGAATATTTTAGTTAATGAATCAGCAATCCATTGGATAAATAGGAAATTACATTTAGCGAATACAATTGTTTTATTTGCAAATGAAACTCAGGTTTTAGCAGCAGTTTCCATTTCTGATCAGATTAAAACATCTTCTGCTGAAGCAATAAAACAACTTCAGAATTTAGGAATTGAAATATATATGCTTACCGGAGATAATGAGCAATCAGCAAAATCAGTAGCTGATCAGGTAGGAATTAAGCATTACAAAGCAGAAGTTTCACCACAGGGAAAAATTGACTTTGTAAAACAACTTCAAACAGGAACTTCTCAAGACAGCGGAAAAATAGTAGCAATGATAGGAGATGGAATCAATGATAGTGCTGCATTAGCTCAGGCCAATGTGAGCATTGCTATGGGAAAAGGTTCGGACATTGCTATGGATGTGGCAAAGATGACTCTTATTTCTGGAGATTTACTCAAAGTTCCACAAGCGATAAAACTATCCAGACAAACAGTATCTACCATCAAACAGAATTTATTTTGGGCTTTTATATACAATATAATAGGAATTCCTGTTGCTGCCGGTATTTTGTTTCCTGTTAATGGTTTTCTTCTTAATCCTATGATTGCCGGTGCGGCTATGGCCCTTAGTAGCATAAGTGTGGTAACCAATAGTATTCTTCTGAAATTTAAAAGATAATTTTTTTCAGATAATGAATGTCATATACCGATGCCTTAGTCTGTTCAAAATCAGTGAAAACTAGCTCTGAAAAAAGGAAAAGAAATAAACATAGAAGTTTTTGATTGGAAGCTAAAAGTTAAAAAAACTCCTTTTGTTTATTTAAATAAAAACGAAATAGAAATCATAAACAACCTGCAATTCCCCCTGATATAATTTGACAAAAAAATTAGCCTTTCAGACTGATTTTCATATAATTTTTATTTTGTGAAAAGTTTAGTTTTTTCTAATATTTTCTTTTAAGGCATTCAATTCATCCCATTTCCTTTGGGCAGCTAAATCTGCCTGTTTGGGCCAGGAAGAAGGATTATGTATTTTATATGAAGGCCCACCATAAATAAGCAGTATATCCTTTAATTTTTCTTCACTTGTACGGGAAAGTTGCGTCCATGTAAAGATTCCGTTTTCATTTAAAAAAAATTCTATCCTCTCTCCTATTCCTTCTATTATTTTCAAATCATCTCGTTGGTCATTTACCGGAAGAATATTTTTTGGAGTTTCTTCTGTTTTTCTTTTCTCAAAATATTTTACCGTTTCATCTGTACCTTTCTTTCTTTTTTCTATTTTTCCTCCCGTATACAGAACTTTCATAGTCTCCACTTTATCTACCTGCTGTACCAGTTCATTTTTTAAATCCTGATTTTCCTTTTCTACTTTATATAAAATTTCTTCTGTCTTTTTCCCAAAAAACAATCCGATACAATAAAATATCAATGCTGTTACCAATAAAGGGACAATAGCCAATAAAATTATGTTGAAAAACGCTTGAGTTGCCGGATCTTTACTTGTAAAATTTTCATCCCATTTTATACTTCCAAAATCTAAATTCGCCACCCTCCCTAAATACCAATAACTAACCCCTGCAATCCAGCATATTCCGATAATTAAGAAAATCCAAAACAGTTTTTTACTCATAAGTAAATAAATTTAAGGTCAAAGTTAAACAAAAGTATGATATGAAAAAGAATCCTTTTTTCTGTTCTTATTTTTGTTTTTCGCTCAAATATTTAAAAAGTAACTTTTTAAATTCTTCCGGTTTATCCAATTCTATATTGATGGGTAAATAGAATAAATTGTTTTCCAGTTGCTGAAAATGTTTCAATCTCATATAATCCTTTTCTGTAGTAAGGATAATGCTATCTCCTTTTATGCTTTGATAGGCCTTTTCAATATTCTCTACATCTGCTTCTGAAAAATTATGATGATCTTTATATTTGAGATGTGTTACTGAAGCAAATTTTTGTTCTGCAAAATCTAAAATATCATGAAACTTGGCTATTCCTGTTACTAATAGTATGTTATAGTGGATTATTTCATCTATTACAAGGGAAAAATTAAAAGAAACTACTTTCTTTTCATAGATTATTCTGGAAAAAAATAAGGATTGATAGGGTTGTAATTTTAGTTTTCTTTCTACTATTTTTTTATTTTCATCTGTAATAGTATCCGGACATTTGGTTACAACTACAATCTGGGCTCTCCGGGCACCGTATCTCCCTTCCCGCAAACGCCCCAAAGGCAAAAGATAATCATCATAATAAGGACGGGAATAATCCGTAAGGAGAATATATAATCCCGCTTTTACATACCTATGCTGATAAGCATCATCTAATATAAAAACATTAGGATTAAAATCTTTAATCAGATTGCTTATTCCTTCTACCCGTTTTTCGTCCACTCCTACTACAATCCTGTTTCTGAACCTCTGAAAGAACTGCATAGGTTCATCTCCTATATCTTCAAAGGTGGTTTCATAGTTAGCAAAATGATATCCACGGGTTTTCCTTCCATATCCCCTACTCACCACTCCTACCAAATATTCATCTTTTAACAAGCCTATAAGATAAATTACAAAAGGAGATTTTCCGGTTCCTCCTACACTTAGGTTTCCTACTACTATAACAGGTTTAATATAACTTTTTGACCGAAGTATTTTCCAATCAAAAAATTTATTTCTCATGTATGTTATCAACCAGTATAAACCAGCAAAAGGATAGAGTAATATCTTCATATTCTTTACAAAATTATAAATTATATAATGATGTTTACCTCTCTTTGCAATGGAATAGTAAAAATTTTATCAACATCGGAAATAATAGTTTCCGAAAGCTGAAAAATCTCTTCTCCTGTTGCATTTCCATAGTTTACCAATACCAAAGCCTGCTTTTCATGAACTCCTGCATTTCCTATCCTTTTTCCTTTCCATCCGGCTTGTTCTATCAACCATCCGGCAGGAATTTTGACTTGGTTATCAGGTAATTTGTAATGAGGAAAATCCAATTCTTTGAATTTATTTTGCAATTGTTGAAATCTTTCTAAGGAGATGGTTGGATTTTTAAAGAAACTTCCTGCATTTCCTATTGTCTTCGGATCAGGTAATTTGCTTTTCCGTATTTGAACTACTGCTTCACTGACATCTTTGATTGTGGGATTCATTATGTTCTTTTTATTGAGCTCTTCCTGAATGGCTCCGTAAGAAATATTGATTTTATGATTTTTAGGGGTTAATTTAAAACTCACTTCCAGAATTATGTATTTATTTTTTCCTTCATTTTTGAAATAGGATTCTCTATACCCGAATTTACATGAAGTTTTTGAAAAAGTTTCAATCTTTTGTGTTTCTATATTAAGTGCTTGTAAGGAATGGAAAGTATCTTTTATTTCTACTCCATAAGCTCCAATATTCTGCATGGGTGAAGTACCCACATTGCCGGGAATGAGAGATAGGTTCTCTAATCCGCCATAATCCTTATCAAGACAATATTGCACAAAATCATTCCATACTTCTCCTGCTTTGGCAGAAACAATTATATGATTTTCTTCTTCGGTTTCTTTTATTCCTTTCAGATTTATTTTTATAGCTAATCCTTCAAAAGATTTGGCAAACAACACATTACTTCCTCCACCTAGAAACAGTAACGGAAGATTCTTTTCCTCAGCAAAATTCAATGCTTCTGTAAGTTCTTCCAAAGTAAAAATTTCCGTGAAACAATGGCAAAATGCCGGAATTCCAAAGGTGGTAAGTCTTTGTATGTTTATATTTTCCTGAACAGTAATCATTTAGTAGGTATTGTAAATTTTTATTCTATCTTCTAATAAATTAAGTTAATTTTCTTTAAATCAAAAACATATTCAAAGATCGCTGAATTTATTTATATATTTTTTCTCTTTTAATACATAATAAATAACCTACTCATAAAAGAGTTAGAAATATTCTGTTCCATAAAAGAGAATTTTGGCATAATTTTTTATGTTATTAAATTGGTATTGACAAATTTATTGAGTAAATTTGTTAGTGACAAGAAAAAATTAAAATTTAAAATTTTATTAATCAACTTAATGTTATTGTTATGGGAAGTAAAAATACACAAAATGTTTTAGCTGGAATTTTATTGGGAGCAGCAGTCGGGTTATTAGCAGGGGTTTTGGTCGCCCCTGATAAGGGTAAAAATACACGTAAGAGAATTAAAAGAAAAGCTGAGGATTTAGGTGAAAGTTTAAAGGATACTTACGGAAAGTATAAAGATGACCTAAAAGAGGGATATAACAAATACAAAAAGGAGTTTCAAAAGAAAAAAGATGAAATTGTGGATAACCTCACCAATGAGTATGAGGAACTAACAAAAAAATAATTTCACAAACTTGCAAAAAAGAGTCAAGTAATTTTGACTCTTTTTTGTTATTAAACAAATGAGTATGATAGGCATTTTTAAAAAATATGTCAATAAAAGAGTGGAATTGTTAAAACTTGAATTAACTGAGACAATTTCAAGTTTGGTGAGCATTTTACTTTTTGTTTTTATTATCCTCACTCTTGCAATGCTTTTTTTATTTTTATCAAGCATTGCTATTGGATTTATGATAGGAAAATTACTGGATAATTTTGGATTGGGAATTCTTATTGTTTCTTCCGTTTATTTGATTGCTTTTGTAATTTTTCTTTTAAATTACAATCGGTTTCAAAGGTATATTATGCGTAAAATCATTGAGTTTCAACTAAACAATAAGGATGAGGAAATTGATGACGAAGACTGACGGAAAATATACTTACGAGGATCTGTTACTTCGAAAACGCATTTTAAAACGGGAAATTCACGATTTGGAAAAAATAGTGACTCTGGAATATATACCTCAAACGTTGGGAATGATCGGAGGCAGTATAAAAGAGAAGGCTATGGAAATGGCCCGGAATCCCAATGCTCTGAACTTATTAATAGATACTGGCATAGGATTGGGGGCAGAATTATTTATTTCCAGATATGTCAACAAAAAAAGCGTGGTAGGAAAAGCTGCATTAATGGCTTCTGCCTATTTGGTTCCTTTGGTTATTAACAAGACCAAGGAATTAGTTGTAAGATTAGCTTCCAAAAAGGCCATTGATAGTAATGGTGAAGAAGAAAAATAAAATAGTAAAATCTACACAAAAATAAAAGGGATATCAAATGATATCCCTTAATTTTTTTTAAACTCTCATCAGTTTATTTGTTTACCGCAGTAGACAATTCTGCTCCTGCTTTGAATTTAGCAACTTTTTTAGCTGGGATTTTGATTTTAGCTTTAGTTTGAGGGTTGATTCCTTCTCTTGCGCTTCTTTTAGAAACTGAGAAAGTACCGAAACCTACTAAAGTAACTTTGTTACCTTTTTTTAGTGATTTAGTAACATTTGCTAAAAAAGAATCTAAAGCTTTCTTTGCTGCTGCTTTAGTGATATCAGCGTCAGCTGCAATTGCATCAATTAATTCTGATTTGTTCATGATGATTTAATTTTAATAAGGTTATTTATCTTAATGTGACAAAGGTAAGATTTTGTTTGATATATACAAGTAATTTCGTTGTTTTTTTCGCTGTACTAAAGAATTCTTTTCTATTTTTCCTATTAAAAATCACTGGCACTTTTTATTCATTATCTAATAAAACACTCTATCTACTAACAATTTACCATTTTCAGTGTACTTTAG
The DNA here is from genome assembly GCA_031552575.1 of Apibacter sp. GTDB lineage: Bacteria > Bacteroidota > Bacteroidia > Flavobacteriales > Weeksellaceae > Apibacter. Next base: position 14,629 of record JAVBMH010000016.1, read on the forward strand.
CAGGTCATTATTAACAAAACTGAAAATTAATCCCTTTTCTTTCTCAGGGTATAATAAATGCATATTAGCTCCCGCATCCAACGTAAAATATAAATGAGCTCCGGTTTCTTTTCTAAACTTCCATATTTTATCTATTGTAGCCAATGTTGCAGGTTTCATCAAAATAAAAGCAGGTTGCGAAGTCATCATCATTGCATGAAGAGTAAGAGCCTCATGTTCCACCATTTGTCCGAATGCTTTCAAATCCCCTGTTTGCAGTATTTTGATTAAATCTGTCAGATTTTTTCCTGCTTCTGCAAATCTTGCCTTTGCATAAGGGTGATTATTCATCAATCCATGCCCAACAGAACTGCTTATTTCCTTTTGACCTTCGTGAATTAATAGTATGGTGTCCTGCATTTCTTTAAAAACCGGGGCTACCTCAAAAGGAAAAGGCACTGCATATAAATCCGAGCTATCAGGAATATCAGAGTGTTCTCCCCAAACCACCAAACCATTGTATATGGATCTACAAGCACTTCCCGAACCTAATCTTGCTAAAAAAGAAGCTTTGGCTACCTGAAATTCCGGCTCACTTTCACCCAATAATTCACTCATTTTCATTAAACATTGAGCAATAGCTCCGAATCCTGAAGCGGAAGAGGCGATACCACTACTATGTGGAAAGGAATTTTGTGTATGAATAGTATAGCTGTATTGATCTATAAACGGAAGGTAGGATTTTATTGAATGAAAATATTTTTCAATTCTTTGGGAAAATTTTTCCTGAAATTCTTCTCCTAAATAAACTTGTACAGATAATTTTTCGGATTTTTCAAATCTTAATTCTGTCTCAGTGAAACTATCAGTAAGAGTATAACTTATAGATGGGTTGGCTGGAAGCTGCGGATCATATTTCCCCCAATATTTAATTAATGCTATGTTGGAACTGCATTTTGCTTTTACATTTCCTTTATCAATGAGATTATATGAATAGTCATAAATAAAATCTTTTTCAATCATTTTTTAGTCTGTTTATATTGTAAATAATTATCTGCATGGAATTTTAATGATTTTTCTAAAGGAATAAAGGTATAATCTAATGTTTTCTGAATCTTTTCACTGGAATATTCCGTTTTTCCTGTCAGAGCCACTACTGCTGCCCTGCTGATTTTCCTTTTAACAGGTAGAATTCTGGTAAGAAACGCCAGTTTAGTCAACCAAAAATCGGATATTTTTTTTACTTTATTTTTTTTGAAATGATTTCTTAAAAACTGAAAAACCTTTTCATAAGAAGCATTTTTACTTACTAAAATATATCTTTCATTTACAATTGAACTATCCATCAACCGGACAGATATTTCGGCAACATCTTCCGCGTCTACATAACCCGTTCCTCCCGAAGAATAATAAGCTCTGTTTCTTATTGTCATATCGTACAATAACCCACTACTTCTCTCCCAGTTTCCCGTGCCTAAAACTACTCCCGGATGTACTACCACTACAGGTAATCCTTCCTGTGAACTTCTCCAAACTTCCATTTCTGCTCCATATTTGGAACAGGCATAGGAGGAATGAAGAACTTTAAAGTTCCATTCCGATTGTTCTGTTATAAGGAGTGAATCTAAGGACAAATCTAAAGTAGCAATGGAACTGATGAAACAAAATTTTTCTATTTTCCTTTCAACGGATAAATTCACCAGATTTTTAGTTCCTTCTACGTTTACTTCATAAAGTTGTCTGGATTCTCTTTCATCAAAACTAACTTTTCCGGCTACATGATATACTTGTGAAACATTGATCAAGGCTTTCTCTAAAGAACAAACATCCAGAATATCTCCTTCCTCCCATTGCAAGGAATCATACAACTCCTGGTATCGTTGAGGTTCATAAATCTTGAACAGGTTATATACTTCTTCTTTGGGAGCATTTTCTCTCGCCAGTATTTTTACCTGTTTTTTCTTTCTTACAAGTTGTAATAATAAGTAGCTTCCTACTAGGCCCGTACCTCCTGTAACTAATATCATAGTCTGCTAAATTACTGCTTTTTTAATTCTCTTTATTCATAGAATTCATAAATAACAGAAAAATGAAACTATTATATTAATGTGCTGATTTATATAATATAATGACTGCCACTAAAAGTATCATAAGAAATATATTAAGGATAATACCTATAGAGCCGTCTATATGATTGAAGTTTTTCATCCGTCCATAAATGGTGAGTAAAAGGCAAAATGTCTCAACTCCTATCATAGTATAATTTAGCCAGGATGGAACAAACAAAAGAGTATTGGCTAATAAAAAAGCCAGCACAGTAAGAATAACCATCCCGCCCAGAATAACAAACACATTTGTATTACTCATAATTAAAAAATTTTATTCCTTGAGTTATATAATTTTTGTTCTATTTATCTCAAATGTACGAATTTTAAATTACTTATAGATAAGACTAAGCTATTATTAATAATGATTTTAAAAACGTCTTACCAATACTCTGGATTGCCTATGTAATAATTAAAAAGCCTTGATGAAGGCTTTTCAGTGTTAAGTTACCAATTATCAGGTAAATAAAATTTGATAACAGTTGAATTATATCTTTTATTATTGAGGTGAAAATACCGTTTTCCAGTCATCTTTTATACTGATAACCGTCCATTTGTGTTCCTTTGCCATGGTTAAGGAAACATCCGGTTTTTCATAATATTCATATTCCCGTTCTTTATCATTATGATTTACTAATAATTGTAAATTCGGATAGCTACTTCCCTGCGAGTAACGCAACATGTATACGTCACCACCGCCACCTTCGTTACCGCATGCCAACACCGGACGTTTTCCTATATTTAGCAAAATATTGGCAGGTTTTGTCTGTTTATCATTAAGGCTAATCACTTCGGAAGTTAAATAAAGGTCGTTAACGTCTGCGCTGTCTTTGTAAATATATTTATTGGTTGATCCGATAACTCTTTCCGGTTCAATTCCGTAAAATTCTTTTGAAATAACACGTACAAAGTCCACAGTTCCACCGGTACAGATAAATACCTTGAACCCATTTTGTTGCAGATACTGAAGAAGCTCCAATTGAGGTTGATAACGTATTTGTGTAAGTTTTGTGTTTCGTTTGGGATATTTGAAATTTGCGAAGAATTCTTTCACCTGTTGCTGAAATTCTGTGGATGTACGATTTGCCTGCGCTGCATTAACCAAAGTTATCAATTCGGCTGTACCCATTTTCTTTAAATAAGCTTCGTCTTTTTCTGCAACTGCTTTATAGGGTTGTTGTTGGGCCAGTTCTGGTTTTTCCTTTAAAAGTTTGGCTATCTGATAAAATACGAACTCTATTTGTACAATAGGTTGTTCCGCCCATAAGGTGCCATCATTATCAAAAGTAGCAATACGGTCCTCTTCCGGAATAAAGTCGGCAGAACCTTCTTTAGTTACTTTTGTAACATAATTGATGATGGTTTGTTTTGTTCCTGTTTGATTCCATGAGGGAAGCGGATCGGTTGTTATCTCTTTTTGAGTCTGTGCGTTAAGATTATAGGGCATAAACAGACCTATAAAACTTAGTATTATAATGGAATAATATATTCTTTTCATAATGGATTTATTTCGATTTTTAAGGTTATAAATTTACATAATAGGTTTTAATAATGGTCGTATAAACGTTGTGCGCCATCTACACTAAAACCTACCAGAAAATCATTTTCGTGTAAAAACTCACACCATTCATCATTGAGAAATATTCCATTGGTTTGAAGATCATTCTCACAACGAACATAAGCAGGTACGTACTTTTTTTGCATGGCAATAACTTTCCTGAAAAAATCCAATCCTAAAAGTGAAGATTCTCCTCTTTGCCATGAAAATACGATTTGTTTGGTATTTTGCTGGTCTATGTATTGTTTTATAAAATTTTCCAGGGTTTCACCGGATATTTGCCATCGGCTATCCGTACTTAACAGTTGTTCCTTACTTAGATAATAACAATATTCACAGTCAAGATTACAAATTGGTCCGGTAGCTTTTATCATTACATCCATACGGATCTGAGGTTTTCCTCTGAAAAAAGATTCTTTTATGCTTTGGTTAGAATTAGACATGTCATTAATTGTTAAAACAAAGTTTTTTGTCCATTTTTTGATAACAGTTTAAATTGTAAGAATAAAAATAAACTGATTCTTATTTTATAATTTTTTAGGTTACTGTGTTAATTAAAAACTTGTAAATGATAATCTTAAATGTTATCAAGAATCCATCAAAACATATAACTTAAAACAACCATACCACAAATATAAAAATATTTACAATATAATAATATAATATGCATTATTTTTTTACTATTAAAATATATATTAATAAAAATTAAAAATTATGATTCAACTATCTTATTATCAATATTTTAATTTAATATCAAAAATAATCAATCGACTGACAATTAACCTATTATTATTCATAACAATAATTAAACAAATTGGAATCTACAATACCCTTATTCAATCATTATTTATTTAAACCACAAAAAGAACCTATGAATAGTCGATAAAAAAATGTGATTTCATATTAAAAATTATTTCAAATATCGATTTACAAATTGATATTCTCTTTTTATCTTTAATTTTGGGTAATAAGTTATAATAATATTATCCTAATAATATAAAAACAAGAGTTAAATTTTTACTGCATTTCCTGTTTGCTTCAGTTTTTATACCAGCACAAAACAGCGATCTTCCTTCACTCTGGAGCTTGGAACAATGCTTACAATATGCTGTATCCAATAATATTACGGTAAAGAAAGCCGGACTATCTAAAAACTCAGCTGAACTTACAAAAAACAACAAACTTCCTAATCTCAATGCCAGTCTAGACGGTTCTCTCACCACTGTATCAGATCAATACAAAGATACTTTTTCACAGTTTATATAATCCAATTCTGCTAACTCTAATTTTTGTAAAAGGTAAAATGTAAGAAGTTGGATTTATAATTTACGAATGAAAAAAGTCTTATGTTTAAAAGCTATCAGCTAATAGCTATTATAAAAAAGAAAAGCTACCCATTTCCGAATAGCCTTCCCAATAATAAAAGCCAGTGAAATTTATTCTGTTTTCCACTCTATTTTTCTTGAAAAATACATCAATAGAGCCAGAATAATAAACAATCCGATACTTCCTGCCAATAAAGCCAGTTCATCCAGTTGGATAATTACAAAAATGTAGGAATATAAAAGTGTTAATACGGCAAAAACTACTCCCATAATCTTGGTTTTCTTCACTATGCCCTTGATAAACCAACAGATGAGCAGAATAGTCGCCAGTGCAGAAATAATGTATGATTTGTTAAATCCTATGTATTCCGATATGGACAGAAGCAATAAATAGAAAATACTCAAAGCCAAACCTACCAATACGTATTGTATCGGATGGATTTTCAATTTGTTTATGATTTCAATAAAGAAAAAGGTTATGAATGTAAGCCCGATAAATAATATGGCATATTTTGCCACTCTATTTGTCTTTTCGTATTCGTCGTGAGATTGCATTACTTCCATTCCAAATTTATTTCCTGCTAAACCGGACAAATCATCCCAAACCTGAGTCGATATCTTGGTTGGAAATCTCCAGACAACTGTTCTGTTTTTTCCGGAAAAATCGGAAGAATTAGGAAGAACACTTCCATCAAACTTCAGATTTCGGATACTTGTATTGATCTTAATCTCTGTTTTCTTCGAAACCGGGATAAAGTTCAGTTGTCCTGCTCCTTTCAAAGATACCGGAAAGGAAACTTTTATGTTTTTATTTTCCGGAATTGATACAGGAACCAGTATTTCTTCTACTGATTTGATTTCCTGTGAATAATTTTGTTCATTCAACTTTGTTTCTCCTATATTAATGGATTTTCCTATTTTGGACGGACGGGAAATTCCGTTTATCATAAAATTGATATCGTCATCCAAACCATTTAAATTGCTTACAGAAAATAGTAGTTCCGCTGAATTCCAGTTATATTCCACATCCTGATCCAATTGCTCAAAGGAGGCGGAAGTAAATTCTACTTCATTATTCAGCTTGGCATGATATAATATGACATTGTAAATTCCTCTTTTTTTGACAACGGGATCTATATCTCCCTGAGTTTTAACCTCTTGTGGAGAAACATAGGAATAATACGTTTTTTTCACCTTATCTGAATTCCTGGTATATGGAATCTTTAGAAAAGGTCCGTACAATGTCTGATTTCCTCCAAACTTATCTCCTACTTCCTTTACGGTATTTTTCTGGTATTCTTCTCTTTCCGATATTACATTTAAAATAAAAGGAACAGGAATCAGCATGGCCAGAATTAAAACTGTGACCAATAATCCCTTGATTAAAATATTCTCACTTAATTTTTTAGGTTTCTGAGGTGAGTTTACCGGTTGTGTTCCGGACTGAACTAGTGAAGTTTGTTGGGATTTGGGTGTTTGATTTTCTTGATTTTCCATTTTTATTATTTTTTAATTATTATATTTATAAAAAAGTACTTTGAAATACAAAGTATATATGTAAAAAAAATTTATTTCATTTGACGGATTAATTTTTTCAGCACTTCCAGATGTTCCTGAAACGCCTGTTTTCCTTTTTCTGTAATACTGTAAGTGGTATTGGTTTTTCTTCCTATAAATCCTTTTTTCACTGTTATGTATTCATTATCTTCCAGAGTTTTAAGATGAGAAGCCAGATTTCCGTCCGTGAGCTGTAATAATTCTTTCAGGTCGTTGAAGGCCAGTGTTTCATTCACAGACAAAGCACTCATGATTCCTACTCTTATGCGGTTATCAAATATTTTATTTAAATCATTTATATTGATCGGCTTCATTCCCCCTTTTTATTTTTTATCATACTTATTCCACATAATGATTCCATAAATAACATGTAAAAAGCCAAAACCAATAATCCAGAAGATCACATTATGTCTCAAAAAGAAAAAGGATAAAACTCCTAATAAAATTTCAAATAAAGCCAGTTTTTTTATTTCATCCAAAGTATCACGTGCTACCATCAAAAGAGCTAATCCATAAAAAACCAGCGTGGAAGGAGCAATCAATATAATTAAATTGTATCTTATAAATGCCAGACAAACCAATCCTCCGGTAATCAACGGAATGGAGAAATTAACAAACATCCTTTTAAAAACATGATTGAAAAAGATAACTCCGTCTTTTTTTGCTTTTTGAGCTGAAAAGAAAAAACCTCCGGCAATTGCCACCATAAAAGTTACAATGGCTACTATCAGTAATTTAAAACGAAGTGTTTCTTTTAGGGAATAAAAGCCTTCGGATTTGTAACCTTCTCCGTAATAGTTATAATTAATCGGGGAAATATTTGACTGATTTAGTAAATAAATAGCTATTAATCCGGAAATAATTCCACAAGTACCTACCCATATTCCACTCCAGCCACTTAAGCTCAAAAACCGGGATGATTTCTGCATATAAGATTTGATCTCTTGTATGCTTTCTAAAGGATTAAGATTGTCATTCATATATAAAGCACTTTGAAGTACAAAGTTAATTTTTATTTTTAAATGTCAAACTATTTTTTAATTTATTAAAATCATCAATCTATATAATTTACAAAAAAACAAAATTTATAATATACAATAAGATTTTTATTATAAAATATTTTATTTTTACCTTATTTTATATATATTTGAATCATAATTCTTCTGATAATTATTTATATACTTCATTATTTTAATCTTTCCCAAAATTATATTATTGGATTTATTTTTCTGATGAATATTTGTTGATATTAAAACAGGCAATATTTATTTTTCAATCACTTAATGTAACAATGTATTTTATTATGAAAATATCTGCAATTCATCTTTAGAGGTAAGAACTCTCTTTACTAACTATATCTATATAAAAACATAGAGAGTGAGTAAATACTATAAATTTAACTCACTTTCTATGTCCTTTTTAGTGAAAGTTTATACATTAAACTTCTTGGAATCTTCCAAGAATTGGGTTAGTCCTTTATCTGTTAATGGATGATTCAATAAGGCTGTTATGGCATTTAATGGCGCAGTAACTACGTCTGCACCGATTTTAGCACAGTTGATGATGTGCATAGGTCCGCGCGCTGATGCTGCCAGAATCTCAGTCGAATAACCATAATTATCAAAAATAAGCCGGATTTCTTCAATTAAATTCAATCCGTCCGTGGAAACATCGTCTAATCTTCCAAGGAAAGGAGAAACATAGGTAGCTCCTGCTTTTGCTGCCAACAAAGCCTGCCCGGCAGAAAAAATCAATGTACAATTAGTTCTTATATCTTGATCTGAAAGCTTTTTTATTGCTTTGATCCCGTTTGCAATTATAGGAACTTTAATAACGATTTTAGGATCTATTTCACATAATTCTTCTGCTTCTCTCAACATTCCGTCTACATCGGTAGAAATAACTTCTGCGGAAACATCTCCATCCACAATATCACAAATGGCTTTGTAATGTGCCAGAACATTATTTTTTCCTACAATTCCTTCCTTTGCCATAAGTGAAGGGTTGGTAGTTACTCCGTCCAATATTCCTAAATCCTGTGCTTCCTTTATCTGAGAAAGATTAGCTGTATCAATAAAAAATTTCATATTTTTGTTTACTAAGTTACAGAATATCCTGATAGTCAACAAGGATTATTGATGAAATTAGGGAAAATCTTTAGTTTCCATAGGATTTATTCCGTCAAAAATATTTTTGATCAGTTGTATCACTTTCTGAGTGGAAAAATAAACATGCCTTTCCTTTTGATTTCTCAGATTTATAATGTCTATTTTCCAGACAAATTTACTGAATGGAAGAATTTTAATTTCCATAAAATCTTCAATGATTAATCCCAGAACAACAGCTTCTGTTGAGTTTAACTTGGAAAATATTTCCAGCACCTGAGATTCTTGTGCAGGCAAAGCTTCTTCTTTGCTTATGGAAAGAAGATCCGGCTTATCTTCAAGATATAAAAAAATCATCTTTGTTTACCTTTTGTTCTTGGTTAACGTGTGAAATCTCCACAATAACATAACAGCTGCAAAACCTAATCCGGCACATAACCCTATCCAGGTTCCCACTGCTCCTAATTTTTGATAGATACAAAGATAATATCCTAAAGGAATGGCTATGACCATATAAGCAATAAATGAAACGAGGGTAGGAATCTTCACATCTCTCATTCCACGCAAACATCCTAAACAAACTACCTGTACTCCGTCAAATATCTGAAAAAAAGCAGTTATAATCACCAGCTTGGAAGCGATACTAATTACTTCCACTCTGTCTTTATCAAAATAAATTAATGGAAGGTGATTTCTAAAAATGATAAAAAATATCCCGCACAATGCCATAAATCCAGTAACCAGATACAAACTGGCAAATCCTGCCTTTCTCAAATCCGAAACATTTTTTACTCCATAATATCCTGCTACCCGAACGGTTGCAGCTATACCGAAACCTACACATACCTGAAAGGTGATGGAAGCCAAATTCGCAGTAACGGAATGGGCTGAAGTATCGAGATAACTGTGCATTCCTGCAATAAAGGTAGCAATGGCAAAGGAACTTATTTCAAACAGAGACTGAAGTGAAGAAGGTAATCCTATAGAAATCAACCTCCGGTAATAAACCGTTTTGAAATTTTTCCACCTAACCAGCTTAAGATAGAACGAGGATTTTTTATTTAAATATAAAACCACAATGATAATCACCATCATTATGAAACGGGCTATCAATGTAGCAGTTGCTGAACCCTTCACTCCCATTTCCGGCAATCCCCAATGTCCGTAGATCAATCCGTAATTCAATACTACATTCACTATATTGGAAGTAATAGTAGCAATAGTTACCAGAATTGTCATGGAAATACCTTCGGAAAACTGCCTGTAAGACTGAAAAATCATTAAGGGAAGTAGACTATAGGCACTTATATTTAAAAAGGTGATGGCATCAGGAATCACCATCGGATTTTGTCCTGTTTTATAAAGTAAAGGTGAACATACTTCTAAAAATAAAATAATAAACAATGCCAGAGCAACATTCATGGTCGCTCCATGTGTAAATATTTTGGCCACTCTTTCGTTATTTCCTTTGGCAACAGCCGAAGAAATCAACGGCGACATGGAAAAGGAAAATCCTAACAGGAATACCAGAAAAATGATGAAAACACTGGTAGCCAAAGCGGCAGAAGCTACGGCTCTTTCTCCCAGACCGGCAATCATGATTATATCAACAAAATTAACTGAAACCTGTCCTAATTGGGTAATTACTACAGGGAGGGCTAATTTAGTATTTGCTTTGATATGTTTTTTTAATTCCATCTGGTTTTATTAGAGCCTGCAAAGGTAGGAAATAAAGGGTAAATAAATAAAATATCCCACTTTTTATAAAATCTGATTTAAAAAAAATTTTATAAAAATGGCTAGAAAAAAGTAGAAATAAAATATAGGTCAATTATTTTTGGCCCAAAAAGTTTAACCAAAAGTATTGGATTCTACACCATTACCACAGGCTAAACCAATATATACTTTTATCTTATATTTATTCAGTTTATTGGTTCTTTATATAATCGGCTTCCCCAATATTGAATATTAACCTCCGGAATATCAGAATGGTGAAATAGATTATAAAACTCATTTTTTATTTTATTTACTGCTTCTACATCTGTTGTCCGTATCCGTGTTTCGTAATTCTGTTTTGTTCCACTGGCTGTAAAATTCAAAGATCCCATGTAAGCAATAGTATCATCTATCAAATAAATCTTACTATGTATAAAAGTATCACTATCTACATGCTTTTCTGGAGACATATAAACTTTAAACGGGAACAATTGAGAATAACTATAATTATATATTCTTTTATTCTTGATTTTATCTTTTAAATATGAATAAGCTAAAAACATCAATAAAATAGGTATCAAGCCTACCAATATTCCTATATCCTTATAATATATATACCCGGCAATTATACTCAATAATAGGAAAAACGAAGAAAATAGTAGTATTCTGGAATATTTAATCAGTTTGTTTCTTTTTTCTTGCGCCTCTCTATCTAAATGTATATGTTGTTTTATTAATTGATAGATGTTTTTGTCATAGGATCCATAGAAATCCTCTATTTTATCAACCGTAATTAATTGGACATTAATTCCTTTATTTTTGAGATTAATAAGTTCTTTGATCAGGAATGGAGATAAGTAAGGAGATACTATTTTTACCGATTTTTGAACATTTTGAATATCTCCCACTAACTTTTTTCCAGCTCCTTTACCAATATAAATATCACAATTAACTCCATTATGAAATATTCCCATAGTTATGCAATTATTGTTAAGAAGAACTCAAAGATAAAAAATAGTTTGATAATTATACGAAAATATCAGATAGTTTTTACTTCTTTTTTTTATTTATACTCATAAAATACTTTTGAAAAAATCAAGAGCTCATAATTTTAGAGTGTTATTTCAAAATCTCTCCATTTCATCAAGAAATCAATACAACAAGACTAAAAATTAAAATTATTGCTTATCTCAAAAAATTTGTATCTCTTTTTACTGATTCATTAGTTAGTTAAAAATGGTATATTTGCCAGACTGACATTCATAATCTACTAAAATTACAAGTAATGAATAATCCAGCTAAAGAAAACTATTCCTTTCAAAAAATTGTGGTGATTGTAGGAATAGTTTTGTTCGTTATAAAAGTCATTGCCTGGTATATTACACAATCCGTATCCATTTTAACCGATGCGTTGGAAAGTACCATCAATGTTCTGGCCGGATTATTTTCTTTGTATAGTCTCTATCTTTCTTCAAAGCCCAGGGACAAGGATCATCCTTACGGGCACGGAAAAATTGAGTTCATTTCGGCAGGAATTGAAGGTGGACTGATTGCTCTGGCCGGATTAATTATTATTTATGAATCCGTTAAAAACCTGTTTACTCCTCACACTATTTCCCAACTGGATTATGGTATTATTCTGGTTTCTATTGCCGGATTGATAAATTATATTCTTGGGGCGATGGCAGTAAAAAAGGGAAAAAAGAATAAATCTTTAGCCTTGATTTCAGGTGGTGAACATTTGAAATCGGATACGTATTCTACCATAGGATTGGTTTTAGGATTGATTTTAATGTACTTCACCCGGTTTTACTGGCTAGACAGCGTTATTGCGTTATTATTCGGAAGTATCATTATTTTTACCGGAATCAAAATTGTACGAAAATCATTAGCAGGAATTATGGACGAAGCGGATGAGGAATTAATCAAACAACTGGTAGATACGTTGGAAAAAAACCGGAATCCGAATTGGATCGATATACACAACGTACGATTTATAAAATATGGAAGTAGCCTGCATCTGGACAGTCACCTCACTATGCCCTGGTATTTCAATCTAAGAGAATCAAAAAAAGAATTGGATAAACTGGAAGAAATCATAAAAGATAATTTTGGCAATAGTCTGGAAATGTTTGTTCATGTGGACGATTGTTGTGAGGACTTTTCCTGCAAAATCTGTAAAAAGCAAGATTGTACTTTCAGAAAACATGCTTTTGAAAAAGAAATCGTGTGGACCATAGAAAATATTGAATCAGACAAACATCATGAATTAGAAAATTGAGCATATGAATGAAAAAAGAAAAAAATATCTGAATATAGAAGAAAAAATTTACAAATCTGGTAGTAAATTCGGTTATATAATCGCCTTCACACTTGTGTTTGCTCTATTTATGAGCATTCTTAATTTCATTCTGTTTTGTCTGGTAGATAATTACTTTACTATAAAATTTCTTTTTAATGGTGAAATGAGGTTTTCCGACTGGTGGAACCTGATGTGGAATACTTATAATTTTCCTTATTTTAAAATGGCATTTTTTACCATTATTATTTTACTGGCAGGGGTTTACAGAAGTAAAACTCTCAGCAAAGAATTTTCAAAATAAAATTCTTACCTTTCAAATCGAAAACCAAAACCAGTTAATTTGATATGAATTTTGAAAATCTTTTGGTTACCAGAGAAGATAAAATTGCTTTGGTCACCATCAACCGACCTCAACAACTCAACGCACTGAACTCACAAACGTTAAAAGAACTAAGCGACTGTTTTTCCACTTTGGACAAAGATTCGGAAATACGTGTAATCATCGTTACCGGAAGTGGGGACAAATCTTTTGTGGCAGGAGCAGATATCAAAGAATTCCTGAGTCTGGAAGCAGACCATATTGAAGAATTCACCCGAAATGCCCATGAAACTGTTTTTAATAAGATAGAAAATCTGTCTAAACCGGTAATAGCTGCTGTAAACGGATTTGCTCTGGGCGGAGGGCTGGAACTTTCCATGGCTTGTCATATAAGAATTGCATCTGATAACGCAAAATTGGGATTACCAGAAGTGACCTTAGGTCTGATTCCAGGATATGGAGGAACTCAGCGTTTGCCAAAACTTGTGGGAAAAGGACTTGCTAATCAGATTATTTTTACCGCAGAAATGGTTCCGGCACAGAGAGCGTTGGAAATCGGACTGGTAAATGAAGTCGTGAGTCAGGAAAATTTACTTGCAAGAGCTAAGGAAATCGCTATACGAATCTCTAAAAATTCTTCTTCCGCCATAACCCGAGCCATTGAAGCTGTGAATGCTTCGGAAACTCCGGAAGGATTTAAGGCTGAAATCCGGTTATTCGGAAGTGCTTTTAATACTCCTGATTTTAAAGAGGGAGTTACTGCTTTTATTGAAAAGAGAAAGCCTAATTTCTGATGTGTTAATATGCCAATTAGTAAATTGTATAAATACTAAATCCGGCGAAATAGATATCTATTTCGCCGGATTTAGTAAACTATAATATTTAAATATTTTATTTTTTAACCATTAAAAGCTGGGAAATCGTATCTTTTATGATTCCTGCTTTTTTGGTTAATTCTTCGTCTGTCCATAAAAGAGATATAGGAATAGTTACTGTTCTTTCCATGATCTTGTCGGATTGTGAATAGTCTGCATTGGCATAATTCGGCAATAACTCTTTATGTTCTTTGTACAACGGAGCTAAAGTTTTCAATAATTTCAAATGATCCCATTTCCGTACATAATGCCAATTATTATCAAACCAATATGCATTTCCTATTCCTTTGGAACTTAATGCCTGAGAGGCATTTCTTGCCAATTCTCTGGAAGGCAGGAATATACTCAGAAAAGAGGCATTATCTCCAGCTTCATCCGGGATTCTTCTAAATTCAACTCCCTCTACTTCTTGTAAAGCATCTTTAAATATTTTTTTATTTTTCCTTTGAATGGAAAGGATCTGGTCTAATTTACCGAATTGCGCCAGTCCTACTGCGGCATTCAACTCCGAAATCCGATAATTCAATCCTAAATTCGGATGATTTTCTGCTCCTCTGTTCGTTCCAATATGATCGTGTCCGTGATCTGTATATTGATCGGAATTGGTATAATATTCTTCCTTGTTGGTCAAAACAGCTCCACCTTCTCCACAGGTAACCGTTTTCACAAAATCAAAGGAAAAACATCCTAAATCTCCGATAGTTCCTAAATATTTTCCTCTGTATGTTGCTCCAAATGACTGACAGGCATCTTCTATCAACAGTATGTTATGTTTTTTGGCTATACCCAAAAGTGCAGTAAGGTCTGCCATGACTCCACACATATGAACTGGCATAATTACTTTGGTTCTTGGTGTAATGGCTTTTTCCACTGCAACTGGATCCATGGTTAATGTATCATCAATATTTACCAAAACCGGTATGGCACCTACGCTTAGTACTGCTTCAAAACTTGCAACAAAGGTAAAGGTAGGAAGAATGACTTCATCTCCCGCTCCTACTCCGGCTGCGTTCAATGCTGTCAATAAAGCTGCTGTTCCACTACAGGTTAACTGTACATGGTTAACTTTCATCCTTTTCTGGATGGCTTGTTCAAATTCTTTTGCTTTCCAATGATTATTTCTTACGGATTCAAAGTTATATCGCATAAGAATTCCGCTTTCTATAACGTCATTCAGGTGTTTTTTTTCTTCTTCACCCCAAAGTTCATATCCTGGCATAAAAATATATTTTTAGTTATTC
This sequence comes from Apibacter sp., assembly GCA_031552575.1. GTDB lineage: Bacteria > Bacteroidota > Bacteroidia > Flavobacteriales > Weeksellaceae > Apibacter. The sequence continues at coordinate 29,711 of JAVBMH010000016.1, forward strand.
ATTTTTATAAATAAGGGTAACAACAAAGGTATGAATTTGGGTTGATAAAATTTAAAAAGTTTTGATAAAAAAGAGGGGGATATAGCAGCAGGGTTGATTTCCAAGGATAAATAATTGTTTTTAAAACTAATTAGATTCCTAACTTGGCAGAAAGTCAATTAACTGTATAAGCCCCTCACTAAGAAGATATATTTTTATTAATTTATTAATATCAAAATTTACTCCAAAAAGAGTATTTCTTTCCTACTATTTTTTACAAATATAAGCGAAATGATTAAAGAATAGTGAATTCTGATATAAATCATTTAATTACACTATATTAAATTGTAAACTGATAACAATAAATTTTATCTTTTTTGAATGAATAAGTAATTTTAAATCTTGTTTTTAATCATTTTTTTTATTACATTTGCAACTAACTGATACACTAAAAACTGGGCGTATGGGCTTTCGTATTCTACATTCTTCCCTTTTAATAGCATTAGCTGGTTTGGTAAATTGCCTTTTTGCCCAAAGTTCCACTGACCCTTCGGTAATAATAACAGATCACAACGGAAATTCAGGTTCTATCAATATCAACTGTGATTATATTTTCAATCCTAATCATTGTATTACTTTAAATGCTCAATACACAGAAATAAAAAACCCAACGGATTATTCTGTTTCCTCTATAACTTTTGCTCCCATAGGAGATTTTTCAGAAGGAACTGAAATAGTTATTGATAAAGATGACAAATGGAGTACGGTTCAAAGGCTTCCTTTTAATTTCTGTTTTTATGGAAAAACTTTTAATTCTTTTGTAGTTGGAGACAACGGAGTTATCAGTTTCGATACAGAACTTGCAGGCACAGAATGTCCTTATACCATAGCAGGTTCCATACCAAGTACTGAACTGATCCACAATACTATATTCGGTGTCTACCATGACCTGACAAATGATTCTGATGTTTTCGGCTGTACTAACGATTGTGGAAAGGTTACCTATTATGTAACAGGAACAGCACCCTATAGAAAAGCCATTATCAACTACGACAGAATGAACCATTTTGGTTGTGAAGATACAAAATCGACTACCCAAATTGTCCTCTATGAAACCACTAATATAGTTGAAGTATACATAAAAGATAAACCTTTTACCTGTGATATCGGTAATGAAAAAAGAGCATTGGTAGGTATCAGTAATAGTGATGGCACCCGGGGAATATCACCAGCAGGAAGAAATACCGGAATCTGGGAAGCTCATGATGAGGCATGGAGATTTCTACCACAGGGAAACAGTGTTACCACCATAAAATGGTTGGATGCCAGTCATAATGAAATCGGTTCCGGAAACAGCATCCAGGTTTGCCCTACTCAAAGTACTTCTTATTCTGTAGAAGTAACTTATCAAATCTGTACTCCTGTAACTATTTCAAGTTCCATTCAAATTATTTATTCTCCTGAATATCCTACTGCTAAGGATGTAATACATAATGAATGTTTTGAAGGAAATACTCCCAACAAAACCGTAAATTTTGAAGCTTTGATCCCGGAAGCTATCGGGAATCAAACAGGAGTAACTACTTCTCTGCATTACACTTTACAGGATGCTATGTCGGGAGCAAACCCGGTTCAGGGATTAGACAATTATCTTATGACTACTGTGTCACAAACTTTCTATCTAAGAGTACAAAGAGGAGCCAATTGCTGGACTACTTCTTCTCTTACTATAAACTTAAAGAAAACTCCTATAATAACGGAGGGAAATCCTTTTATTGTTTGTGATGAGGATGACGATGGTTCTGAATCTATTTACCTGCCCAATTATAATACTCAAATTAACGGTTATGAAAGCTGGATGAAAATGGAGTACTATAACAGTTATAATGAAGCAGTTGCAGGAACGAATCCTATAACTACTTTAGTTTTGTCCAATACAATGACGATTTATGTGAAGGCCAGTAATCCTGATTCAAAGGATTGTTATTCCATTATTCCGGTAACTTTCATCTTACAACCTACTATAAAAGCAGAATCTATAACTGTTACTTTGTGTGATAATGATTTGAATGGTACTGAAGTTTATGATTTAACTTCCTATGAAAATACCATTCCTGATCACATAGGCATGTCTTTCAGCTATTACCTGTCCGAACAAGACGCTTTATCAGAACAAAATTCAATCCTTAATCCGGGATCTTATTCCGTAAGTAACGGAACCGTTATTTATGTTAAAATTAAAAAAGACGGTTTCTGTCCTCTCGTAAAAACTATTACTTTTTCATTTACTTCTACATCTGTCAATAATATATCAGATGCAATATGTAACAATCAGGAACAAACTGTAATAAACCTTATGAATTATTATAATCAAATGGTTGGAACAGCCAATGTTGCTCTGGATGGTTTTTATTTAAGTTATGAGGGAGCTGTCAACAAAGATCCCAACCAATTAATTACTAATCCCCAAAGTTTTACAATTAATAATGTAGATACTACTATTTATGTCAGATTTACTGATAATTCGGTTGGATGTAACTTCATCCGGGAAATCGAAATACATTTTATAAGGTCCATAGAAAAACAACCTGTTTATAATGTATGTGATTCTAATAATGACGGGCAGGAAATGTTTCAGTTATCAACATTAACCCCTATTTTCCAAGCTGGCTATCCTCCTTCCACTGTTACTTACTATGCAACATTGAACGATTATAATAGTGGAACTAATCCTATTACTCAAATTCTAGTAACAAATGAAACCACAGTATATGTAAAACTTGAAATTTCCGGAGCCTGTTCATTCCTATATCAAATTAAATTGAAACTGGTTCCTCTCACCGTTTCTGCAACCCAAAACGTATCTGTTTGTGATAATCAAAACGATAATGTAGAAAATTATAATTTAGCTCCTCTGATCACTATTTTGGGAATTCAGAATTATGAAAGTGTGAGGTTTTATGAAAGTTTAGGAAATGCTTATAATGAAATAAATGCAGTCGGAAGTTATTTTATATTTCCTAACCATAATCTAGTATATGTACGGGTTAATTATAGTAATCGGTGTTCCGAGATTATTCCTGTGTATCTTGTATTGATTGAATCTGTAAAAGTTTCCAATCTTACTCCCATAAGAGTTTGCGATACCGATGGAAATAATTCTGAAATCATTGATCTGACTAGTGTTATTACACAAAGCGGAGTAGATTTAAGCAAAGTCAAAGTGGAATTTTACACTAGTTTAAATGGTGCTGAAACCCAAAATACAAATGAACAGATACAAAACATTACTTCTTTTGAAATAACCCGCTCCACTCTTCTTTATGTAAGATTTCAAAATATCTCAACCGGATGTTTTACAACAAGACAACTGGTTATTCAAATGGATTCGATGCCAAAGGTTCTGAAAACTACCTTATCTGTCTGTGATTTTGGTAATGACGTAACCGAAACAATAACATTACAAAATTTAAATGAACAACTGGTAGCAAATACTTCCGGATTTACCTTTACCTATTATTTAACTGAAGAAGATGCAAATAACTCTGTGAATGCCATTACTAGTTATACCCTAACTTCGTCTACTAGCCTTTATGTGAAAGTTTCATCCGGACCAGGATGTTATGTTATTCGAAAAATCAATTTTACCTTTTCCATACCTCCGACTGTTTATAACCAAACTGTTGAAATATGCGATAATAATGCAGATGATGAAGAAACTGTAAATTTAACTCTTTATCAAAACCTTTTAACAGGAAATACCGGAATAACTTACAATTTCCGTTATTTCACTACTTATGACAATGCTTATAACAATACACAACCAATTAACAATCCTACCAGTTACACTATTCAGAATTTCTCTGATTCTCAAACTATTTATGTTCGAATAACAGATGGCGGTGGTTGCTTCTCTATCGCAGAACTTACATTTAAACCTGCCGAAAAAATTATGGCAAAAAATGAAATTGCCCATCTATGCGATATCAATTCCGACATGCAGGAATATATAAATCTAACACAGTATATTCCTGATATGCTACTTTCTTCAGAACAAAACCTTACCATAAAATATTATCGTACGGAAAACGGAGCTATCTCACAAAACCCTCAGGATTTAGTCTCTGATCCTACCAACTATTCAGTAACCCTGACACAAGGATATGTTTGGGTAAGATTTAACAATTCACAAACCGGATGCCACACCATACGATTCATAGAAATCAATCTTCAGCCACTACCCAAACTTGTAAATGGTACATATTTGGTGTGCGATGATAATTTTGATAATAGTTTCACCTTGAATTTAGATGAACTCAAATACGTCGTCATCCTTAATCCGGATGGATATACTTTCACTTATTATCATACTATGTCTGATGCCATGAACAATACCAATAAGATTGAAAATTATCAAAATTACACTGTGAGTCAATTTGATGAAGATATTTTTGTAAAAGCCGAAAATCAATACGGTTGCAGTTCCATAAAAAAAGTAACCCTTTATACACAAAATAAAATTCCTGTTACCTCTCAAAATGTTGAAATTAATAATTGTGATGATAACTTTGATGGTATTACTTCCTTCAACTTAAATTCTGTAACCTCCCAACTAACCTCCATATCCGGAGCTCAGTTTGAATTTTATAGTACTTTAACCGATGCACAAAATCAAACCAATCCTATTACCAATAGTACTAACTACCAAAATATACAATCTAATACAGATAAAGTGTATGTACGAATATCTTCTGCCGGATACTGTCCATCTTTAGGCATCATAAACCTTACTGTTTTAGCTCTACCTCCAAGTTCTTTAGAAAAAGAATTAAAAATATGTCCTAACAGCACATTAACTCTGGATGCCGGATCATCCCCTGAAATTCATTCCTATTTATGGAGTACTGGAGAAACTACTCAAACCATAATTATAGACAAAACCGGAACTTATCAGGTTACCATTACCGGAACTAATGGATGCAAAGCCACCTATACTACCCAAGTAACTGAATATTCTCCTATTATCATTGCCGACCTGATTGAAGGAGATGATTACATAACGGTAATAGCAGAAGGCCCTCCTCCTCTGGAATATTCCATGAATAATAGTAACTGGCAAAGCGACAATACTTTCCGAAATCTGGAACCCGGAATATACACTTTCTATGTCCGTTCAAAAAGTAACGGCTGTATTTCTACAGAAAAGAAAGGTGTTATATTTAAAGTTAATAATGTAATTACCCCTAATGGTGACGGAAAGAATGATACATGGAAAATGTGTGATTTGGAAAACTTTGATTCACGACCTTCCCGTATTCAGATTTTCGACCGGTATGGAAAAGAAGTATATTCTCAAACTTCCAATACTTGCTTCACTTGGGACGGATTCTATTTAGGAAGACCACTTCCTACCACTTCCTACTGGTATATAATACACATAGCAGATGGAAGACAATATACAGGCTGGATCATGTTACGAAACTACGATGAATCATTCCATTAAACCAAACATAAAAAAGTAGGAGATATAAAGATTATCCATAATTATATAATGAAAAAATCTTAAATTCTTCGTAAATTTGAATGTATTTAAAATCAGACTCATGAAAGAACTAAAATTCAAAACTAACATTGATTGTGGGGGATGCATAAGCGCCGTTACTCCTTTTATGAACAACATACAAGGAATAGTAAGCTGGAAAGTAGACACTTCCAATCCTGATAAAATTTTAACTGTTGAGACACATGGAGCCACTGAAGATGATATTATCAATACAGTTAAAAAAGCCGGATTTACTATTATTAAAATCTAATTTTTATACATAAAGTGGCAAAAGGGCTTTCTGCAATGAAGGCCTTTTTTATTCTGTAAAATATAAAATTCTAACCCTCTTGAAATTTATATTTTCACTGCTTCAAAAATGGCAGAAGGATGAACGATTTCATCCTGGGCTGCTACTAACTGCAATTCATATTCGCCTTGTTTATGTGTTTCCAGCATCACCGCATAAACTGCTGCTGTAGTATGTTCTAATGCTTCTTTATGAGTTTTCCCCAACAATAAATTAGTCAATAACAAACCCGAAGTCAGATCTCCCACTCCTACTGGCTGACGAACTCCGAAATCGACCAACGGACGGGAAATGTGCCATATTTCCGAAACGGTAACCAACAACATTTCAAACATATCCGAACGATAGCCTGCTCTGCTCAGATGTTTCACCAACACTGTCTTTACTCCTTTTTTCAATAATACTTTACAGGCATCTATCACTTCTTCTATTGTAGAAATGTTCCTTTCTGTTAAAATTTCCAGTTCCAGTAAATTGGGTGCCATTATGTCACTTGCCTCTATAGCTTCATCCCTGAAAAAATCGGAAACTCCCGGGGCGACAATACATCCTTTTTCCGGATGTCCCATCACCGGATCGCAAAAATAAACAGCTTCCGGGTTTGCTTCCTTTACTTTTCTGACAATCTCCAAAATGGATTTTCCTTGTTCAGGAGAACCGATATATCCGTTTAAAACCGCATCACACTTCTTTAACTGATGTATATTATCTATTCCTTTTACAATGTCTACCAGATGATTAGCTGTCATAACTTCCCCCGTCCACTGTCCATATTGTGTATGATTGGAGAATTGAACAGTATTGAGCGACCACACTCCTACTCCACAACGCTGCATGGGAAATTCAGCTGCACTGTTTCCTGCATGGCCATAAACTACATGAGACTGGATGGATAAGATATTTTTCATTTACACATGATTATTTAAAATAGTTAAGGCGTAAAGTTACTAACTTTAATCGGTCGCATTTTCTTTTTCAAGCATAATCTTCATTACAATAATCCATAATAAAATTTTAAATTCATGTTAAAAATCGTTAAAGCCCGAAAACATTAAAAGTTTTGGTATTACTTTTGAAAGTAATTAAACAGTATAATAATTTAACATAATTATAATTTGTACTATGAAAAAAAATAGTTTCGAAATTAAAAAAATCGCTTCATACATAATTGTCGGAGTAGTGAGTGCCGTTATTTCAGTAGGTGCTATCTCCATGACAAAAAATACTAATTTGAGCGATTTTGAATTATTTAAACAAAATAAAAATAATGATGCTTACTTTACTTCTGCTACCCTTCCTGCTGTTAGCCAGAATCCGCCGGATTTGACTACCGCAGCAGAAAAAACCATAGATGCAGTGGTAAGCGTTAAAAACTATTCCTCCGTACAACAACGTCAACAAATGATTGATCCGTTTGATTTCTTTTTCGGAGACCCTTTCAATAACTCTCCACGTCAAAAGCAACAACAAACTCCCAAAGATGTTCCAAGCGGATTGGGTTCCGGAGTTATTATTTCTGAAGACGGATACATTGTTACCAACAATCACGTGATCGACGGAGCGGATAAGATTGAAGTTACCTTAAACAACCAGAAAACTTACACTGCTACATTAGTGGGAACCGATCCTAATTCCGATATCGCTTTATTAAAGATTGATGAAAAAGGACTTACTTTTCTGAATTTCTATAATTCCGATAATGTGAAAGTGGGTGAATGGGTATTGGCTGTGGGAAATCCTTTCGGTTTAACCTCTACTGTTACTGCCGGAATCATTTCTGCCAAAGGAAGAAGTTTAGATTTATTACGATCTAACTCAAGAGCTCCGATTGAATCATTCATCCAAACCGATGCTGCCGTAAATCCGGGAAACAGTGGAGGAGCACTGGTTAATACCAATGGTGACCTGATCGGGATTAATACAGCTATTGCTTCCCATTCCGGTACAGGAACTTTTGAAGGATATAGTTTTGCTGTTCCTTCCAATATTGCTAAAAAAGTAGTGGAAGACATCCGAAAATACGGTCTGGTACAAAGAGGATATTTAGGAATTGGTGCATTGGATATGAGTGATGAAATGGCAGTGAAACAATACAATACTCAAAACAAGACTTCTTACAAATCTCAACAAGGTGTTTTAGTTACAGAGGTACAGGATGACGGAGGAGCTAAAGATGCTGGTATCAAAAAAGGAGATATCATTACACAAATTGATGGGACTACCATTAAAAACTTCCCTACTCTTTCCGGTATTATCGGAGAAAAAAGACCAGGAGATCAGGTTCAGGTAAATGTGTTGAGAGATGGTTCCAACAAATCATTCAATGTAAAAATCAAAGATGCAAAAGGTGGAACTTCCGTTAAAACCAGAGACGATCTGAGTGTGGCTGAAAAACTGGGAGCTGACTTCCAATCATTGACTGATCAACAAAAAGTTAATTATGGTCTGGAATCCGGAGTTGTAGTTACCAATGTAGATGGAAATGGTAAGTTAAAAGCTGCCGGAATCGGAGAAGGATATATATTGATGGAAGTAAATGATAAACCGGTAAACAGTGAAAAGGATATTGAGAAAATATTGAAAGGTTATAAAGGAACTGTTTCTGTACGATATGTAGATCCCTACGGAAGAATCTACAGAAGAGGGTTCAAAATGGATTAAGACAACAGTTTAGTTATTATATATTTAATTAGTAGTTTTTGATTTGCAGCTTTTTAGATTATTAAAAAGTTGCAAATCTTTTTTATGAATGAAGCATTTTCCAAAGTTCATCTTTAAGCTGTACTAAATTTTTTCCTGTTACTGCGGAAATAAACAACAATTTGAATTCTTTGGGAAAGGTTTTTCGTATTTCTTCTTCCAGTTCCTCGTCAATCAAATCTGATTTGGAAATAGCCACCAAAATGTCTTTATCTACCAATTCAGGATTATACTCTTTTAATTCATTGAGTAAAATCTGATATTCTTTGTAATAATCTTCCGTATCGGACGGAATCAGAAACAATAAGACGGAATTTCTTTCTATATGACGTAAAAACCGGTGTCCTAATCCTTTTCCTTCTGCTGCTCCTTCAATGATTCCAGGAATATCCGCCACTACAAAGGACTGATAATCTCGGTATTGTACTATTCCCAGATTGGGAACCAGCGTAGTAAAGGCATAATCGGCTATTTTAGGTTTGGCTGAGGTTATAGCAGACAACAGAGTGGATTTTCCAGCATTGGGAAATCCGACTAATCCCACATCTCCTAACAATTTCAATTCCAATAATACGGATGCTTCTTCTCCCGGTAAACCCGGCTGAGCATAACGTGGCGTCTGATTGGTCGGAGATTTGAAATGGGAATTCCCTAATCCTCCTTTTCCTCCTTTTAATAAGATAATTTCTTGTTTATCTTCCGTAATCTCCGCTATTATGTTTCCTGCTTCATCTTTAGCAACCGTGCCCACCGGAACTTCTATAAAAACATCTTCCCCATCTGCTCCGGTAAGTTCCTGTTTCCCTCCGGGTTTTCCATTTTCCGCTTTGATATGACGGGAATATTTCAGAGCTAATAAAGTCCAAAGTTGAGAGTTTCCTCTCAATATGATATGTCCTCCTCTTCCGCCGTCTCCTCCATCAGGGCCTCCTTTGGGTATGTATTTTGCCCGGTGCAGATGGGCTGACCCTGCTCCTCCATGACCGCTCTTACACTGAATTTTTACATAATCAACAAAATTGGACTGCATATGTTTTTTTATTTTTGATAAAAAAAGGATTATCATTCTGCATAATAATCCTTATTTATTTTTTTATTATTGAGACTAAATTACCTTTTCTATCTCTAAAGATAATGCTTGAGTAATTTCTTCTATAGTTCCTTCTCCTTTTATTTCAACAAGCTTGTTCTGTTTCTTGTAATATTCGGAAACAATAGCTGTTTTATCGTAATATTCTTTGATCCTGTTCCGGATAATGTTTTCATCAGCATCATCGGAACGTCCGCTATCTACGCTTCTTTTCAGTATTCTCTGAACTAATACTTCATCTTCCACATATAATGCTAATGTAAGTTTAACAGTTGTCTGAAACAATTCTTTCAGTAAAGAATCCAAAGCTTCTGCCTGACTGGTGGTACGCGGATATCCGTCCAGAATAAATCCTTTCTGATCAGAATTTCTTTGTAATTCATCTTTCAACATTTCCGTAGTTAGTTCGTCCGGAACTAAAGCTCCTTTATCTATATAAGATTTTGCTTCCAATCCCAGTTTGGTATCATTTTTCATGTTATACCTGAACAAATCTCCGGTTGAAACGTGCTTTAACTGGAATTTTTTTGTCAGAAATTCTGCCTGGGTACCTTTTCCACTTCCCGGAGGGCCAAATAATACGATTATATTCATTATCTTATTGGTTTAGTTTATTCTTCTTTCAGTTGATACAGGTCTTTCAGATTTCTGCCTAAACCTTCATAATCTAATCCATATCCTACTACAAATCTATGGGGAATGTTCATCCCTATCAAATCTATATTCAACTCTTTTTTATATACTTCCGGCTTGAAAAACAGGGTTGCTACCTTAATGCTTTTTACCGGTTTTATTTCCAACAGACTGTATAAATATTCAAGTGTATTTCCGGTGTCAACAATATCTTCCAGAATAACAATGTGCCGGTCGGTCATATCCATGGTAACATCTGAAACCAAATTTATTTTACCTGAACTTTTTGTTCCCTGATAGGAAGCCAACTGTAAAAATCCTATTTCACATTTTCCCTTATAATGTTTCAGAAAATCACTGAAAAACATGATAACTCCATTTAAAACTCCTATAAAAACCGGAACTTCCTCTTTATATTCTTCATAAAGGGTATTTGCCATACGCTGAATGGCGTGATCTATTTCTTCTGAAGGTATAAAAGGGACAAAAGTCTTGTCCAGAATCTTGATTTCTTCCATATATCTATTCTAAGGCGCAAATATAACCATATTGAATCAATTTAAAATTCAATTTTCATGATTTTTTACGTTTGTGCCTCTTCCGAATCTTTATTCTTTTTGCTGGTACTTTTGAGGAGGTACAATTAAAACCGGAACCTTGGCTCTTTTAATTATATCTTTAGATACACTACCCAAGATGGCTTCCATCACTACTCCTCTTCCATGAGATCCCATAACAATAAGATCTATTTCCTTATTTTTGGCTTCTTTTAAAATTACATCTGCGGGAGTTCCTTGTTTAATGATAATTTCTACCTCTACCCCTTCTTTTTCTACCTTTTCCTTATATTTGGTCAGCTCATTTGTTTCTTCCTTCATTCCTGCTTCTTCTAACTCCGGCAAGTACTGAAAACCTACATCTCCTATTACAAAGCCCAGATCAAGACTTGCGACATGCAATAAATAAATCTTACTTTGAGTTACCTTTGCATAATAAATCGCTTCTTCCAAAATATACTCGGTTGATTCGGAAAAATCCACCGGAACAATCATTGATTTCATATTACGCCTGTTTTTAATATCTTGTTTAAAGATAAACAATATTTTTTAATTCTATTATAAAAACTTTCTGTATCTATAAATTTTATTACTTTTGCAGACTAAGTTATATTACAAATTAAAATGCAATTATTTACCCAGATAGCTCAACTACTACTATGCCTTTCCATTCTCGTAGTTTTTCATGAAGCAGGACATTTTTTTGCTGCTAAATATTTTAAAACTAAAGTAGAAAAGTTCTACTTATTTTTTGATCCCTGGTTTTCTCTTTTCAAGAAAAAAATAGGAGAAACCGAATATGGAATCGGGTGGCTTCCTTTAGGCGGATATGTGAAAATAGCCGGAATGATAGATGAAAGTATGGATACCGAACAGATGAAACGCCCTCCAGAATCTTGGGAATTCCGTTCCAAACCTGCCTGGCAACGACTGATCATCATGCTTGCGGGAATTATTGTAAATGTTATTCTTGCTATTGTAATTTATGCAGGAATCTTATGTTTTTATGGGGAAGAAACTATTGATACTAATAAATTAAAAGATGGATATGCTTTTTCAGACGCCGGAAAAAAATTAGGTTTTCAGGATGGGGATAATATTTTAAAGGTAGATGGAAAAACTGTTCCTACTTTTAATTACTTACCTGTTTATATTTTATTTGGAGATCAGATTACTGTTGAAAGAAACGGAAAAGAAAAGACTTTCAATCTTCTTCCTGAAGAGAAAAAACATGTTTTAACTAATGAGGGGAAAGGATTTATTGCTCCAAGGGTTATTTCAGATGTAGATAGTATTTTTCCTAACAGTGTTGCTTCTAAAACTTTAAAAAAAGGTGATGTTATTACCAGTTTTAATGGACAACCTGTAAAATATCTGGATGAAATCAGAGCCAATCTTAGCAAACATAAAAAGGATAGTATCACTTTAGGAATTTTAAGAGATAGTAAACCAATTCTTGAGAAAATCTATGTTCCTGATAGTGCTATTTTGGGCTTTGTTCCTAGTGGATCTAACCTGGAAAATGCTACTACTTATAAAAAGTATGGCTTCCTGGATGCTATTAAAAAAGCTCCGGTAAAAGCATGGGACGTTCTGGTTATTCAAATTAAACAATTCAAGTTACTTATTAATCCTAAAACTGAAGCTTATAAAAGTGTAAGCGGACCTTTACGGTTATACAAAGCTTTTTCTCCTAAATGGGACTGGGAAAGGTTTTGGAATTTTACTGCTATGTTTTCTGTATGGCTGGCTTTCTTGAATATATTACCAATTCCAGGACTGGATGGCGGACATGCTTTATTTACCATCGCTGAAATGATTACCGGACGCAAACTAAGTGACAAGGCTATGGAAAAAGTACAGATGGTAGGAATATTCATTCTTTTAGGCTTAATGATTTTAGTCTTTGGTAATGATCTCTGGAATATATTTCAGGATATTATAAAGAAATAAATCAAATTATTTTTTGTGATTTAGAAAAAATCTTATAGATTTGCACACTCAAAATCCTCCTTAGCTCAGTTGGTTAGAGCATCTGACTGTTAATCAGAGGGTCGCTGGTTCGAGCCCAGCAGGAGGAGCTTAAAATCAGAAAGTTACACAACCAAATTTTGTGTAACTTTTTTATTTGCAAAAAATTTGCAAAAAAACAGGCAAGTTATTCTGTCCATTCTTTGGGGGGACTTACAGAATAATGTGTTCCTTTGCTTGTTTTCACACCATTTTTTCCAATAGAGCTACTTAATTTAAAACTTTTAACACCGTATTTTTCCTTATAATCATCTCCAAAAAGCTCTTTAGCTAACTCATCTAGTGTTTTTGTTTGTTCAAAATACTCACTTATCTTATTTACTGTTTCATGCGCCGCATGGTTCAACCCGGAAGTAATTAATCCTTGTCTAACCCCGCTCCAGAAGTTGCCCCCTGCAATAGAAGAAGATATTCCTCCAGATAGCCCCCCACTAGCAATCATAACGGCTTTAAAGCCTCCACTATTGCCAAAGGCATTTTTCCCGTAGTTTCAATGAACAATCTTATTTTTCATTCCACAACCAAAGGAATCTTATTACTGTAAATAATTCCATCAAATATTTCAATATTATTTTCTTTTAAGTATTTCTTCTCACTTTTTGTCAATTTTTTCTTTTCAACTTTTTTTGCATTTTGTTTGAAATATATTTGAATGAAATATTTATCTTTTGAGTTGAAGCAGTCAACAAGAGGATATTTAATAGAAATGTCTGAAAATATATTTTAGGTATTAATATACTTCTTTAAACTAACTTTTAAAATGGGTCAAAGTAATTGACCTATTTTTATTTCACTTTTTATCCCTATCTTTATTCCAAATAAATTTAAAAATCATGAGTGAATCTAAATTTAATGTTGGAG
>JAVBMH010000023.1:0-49405 GCA_031552575.1 Apibacter sp.
GATACTCCTGTGGAGTATTCCTGTAAAATCGCCAGTATCTGGCTCTCACTGAATCTTTTTCTTTTCATTTGCCTAAAATTATTGATTCCTATTCTAATTTTAGGGGTTATTTTTCGTCCAGTTTTTTGGGTGACTTACAAAAGTTATTATGAATTTAATAATAAACAAGGTAGATTATTATTAGATAAACAATAATTATATAAGATAAAAGAAATAAAGTAAAATAAATGATATAATATTGTCTATATGACAACAGAAATATATTCTTTAATTAATGCACAAAGTGGAAAGAATTTTTTTAATTATGAAGATTAAATCTGTTAACGTTTCTGTTAACGTTTTTAATTGAAAAACGCTATAACTTGTTTTGTTATAGCGTTTTAATCGATTGTTTTGCGGAGAGAGAGGGATTCGAACCCCCGGACCTGTTACAGTCAACGGTTTTCAAGACCGCCGCGATCGACCACTCTGCCATCTCTCCTTGTTCACTAAGCTATGAACGCTGTAAAGCGGTTGCAAATATACAACGCTTTTTTCTTTTTCCAAATTTTATAAGGAAATTTCTTCCGTCGTAGCCAATAAATCTTCCAGTTTTTCCCTTCTCCTGATAAGGTGCGATTTACCATTCAGCAACAACACTTCTGCTGGTTTATACCGGGAATTGTAATTGGAAGCCATGGAGAAGCAATAAGCTCCGGCATTTTCAAAGCACAGAATATCTCCTTCCCGTATTTCAGCCATTTTCCGGTTGGTTCCGAAAGTATCAGTTTCACAAATATATCCTACAACCGTGTAGAATCGTTGGCGTCCTTCTGGGTTAGAGATATTTCTGATATTATGATAGGAATTATAAAACATAGGACGAATCAGATGATTGAATCCGCTATCCACTTCTGCAAAAACAGTAGAAATAGTTTGTTTAATCACATTCACAGAAACCAGAAAAAATCCGGATTGACTTACAAGGAATTTACCAGGCTCGAACATCAGGGTAAGTTCTTTGTGATATTCTTTTTCAAACTCATTGAATCGTTCTCCTAGCTTTTCTCCCAAATATTTGATATCGGTTTCGTAATCTCCTTCTTTATAAGGAACTTTAAATCCACTTCCAAAATCTATATAATCCAGATCATTAAATTCTTTTGCTGTGTTGAACAGGATTTCCGCTCCTTGCAGGAATACTTCCACATCCAGAATATCTGATCCGGTGTGCATATGGATACCTTCTATTTTCATTCCGGTGTTTTTTACTACCCTCAGAATATGAGGTAGTTGATAGATGGAAATTCCGAACTTGGAATCAATATGACCTACGGAAATCTGGGAATTTCCTCCGGCTAAAATATGAGGATTGATCCGGATGCAGACAGGATAGTTTTTAATTTCCTGTCCGAATAATTCCAGTACGGAAAGATTATCAATGTTGACTCTTACACCTAATTCAACTGCTTGTTTCAGTTCTTCAAAAGAAACACCGTTAGGAGTGTAAATGATTTCCTGAGGCTGAAATCCAGCTAATAAACCCAGTTGTACTTCCTGTATGGAAACAGTATCAAGCCCCGAACCGATGCTTTTAAAGTATTTTAAAATATTGAGATTGGTATTAGCTTTACAGGCGTAATTCAACTTGACCTTCTTTACTTTTTTAAATGCTTTTAATAAATGATCGTATTGTTTTTTGATGATTGCTGCATCATAAACGTAAAGAGGTGCACCATATTCTTTGGCTAAACCTTCAAGTTGTTGCATTCTTGCTAATTCCATGATTTTATAAAATGTAAATAGGTTGCAAATTTATGAAAAAAGTAGATAGTTGTTTGGGTTTGATGTTAAAATAAAATGGAATTTATTGTAAGTCGGTATATTTTATTCTTTTTCTCAGAAAATATTGAAAAACAATGTATTTTTTGTTGAAATAGTGTGGAATTCCGGCTTTACGTTTTTTCAGGAATTTGGGTAATAATCCATATACAGCAAAATGTGCTCGGATCACAGCCCAGCAATATTTCCAGCCACCGGAAAAGAAGATAAAATCAACTCCCGCAAATCCGTCTAAAATCAGACGGAAAAATATAATCCAAAATACTTTGTGAGAAGGTAGGTTTTTTATTAACATTAAGTGATTATTCCGGAAGTTCAAAAAAGTTTTATGAGCATCATACGGATTGAGTGTTCCGCCTCCTACATGATAAACTGTAGATTTTCCACAATAATAAATTTGTTTTCCTTCATTCTTTAATCTCCAGCACAAGTCAATTTCTTCCATGTGAGCAAAAAAATCGGAGTCAAAACCGTTCTGATTCCAAAAATCTTCTTTTCTAATAAACAAACAAGCACCGGTTGCCCAAAAGATTTCACAAGTATCGTTATATTGTCCTTGATCTTCTTCCAGACTGAAAAAAACTCTTCCGCGACAAAAAGGATATCCCAGATTGTCAATAAAGCCGCCTCCGGCTCCTGCAAACTCAAATTTATTTTTGTCTTTGTAACTTAATATTTTGGGCTGAATAGCAGCAATATTCTTTTCTTTTTCAAAAAGGGCAAGTATGGGTTTTGTCCAATTTTTGGTTACTTTCACATCAGAATTAAGAAGGCAATAAACATCTTCTGAAACGGATTTCAGTCCTTCATTATATCCTCCGGCATAGCCAAAATTCTGTTGGTTTTGTATGATTTTTACAGACGGAAAATTTTGAATCAGGTAATTTACGGAACCATCAGTAGATGCATTGTCAATTACATAGGTAGATGCTTCAGGACTATTGTCAATAACTCCTTGTAAAAACTTATCAAACCATTTTATTCCGTTGTAGTTGAGGATAACAATGGCTAAAGTTAATAGTCGATTCCGCTCGTGTATTTCCATCTTTTATGTGACCAAAGCCAAATGCCTGGGTGATTTTTTATGTTTTGGGCAAGTTCCTGATAAAATTTTTCTACAATTTCATTTTCCCTGAATTTTTCTCCATCTGGCATAATCCGTTTTAATCGTGCCTCATATTTTCCTCTGCCTGTTTTTACCATCTCTACGTAAACAATAGCATAATCTTTTTTTCGTGCAATTTTATCGTACCCGTTAAAAGCTGGAGTCATGCGGTTGAAAAATTCCAGCTCATAATGTATCCGGCTTTTAAAAGGACTTTGGTCTGCCACAAATAGAAAGATATGGGAACCATCGCTGGGCATTCGCATCATGGTTCTTCCTATTTCCTTTACTGTTAGCGGGATAGTTCCGAAGCGGGCGCGGGATTCATGTACTTCCTGATCGAAAAAATTATTGGCTACTTTTTTGTAAACAGCATATTTATTTTTTTGGTAAAAATCCGGAGAAATTCCGGTGAGCCATTCCCAGTTAAACATATGCCCCATGAGCAGAATTACATCTTTTCCTTCTTCATAAGATGCTTCCAGATTTACAAATTTGATTCGAGAATCATAATCTTCATCTTTCATGGAGAAAGTTTTAATTAATTCCATCATGAAATCAGCAAAATTTTTATAAAATTCCTTTTCAATTTCCTTTCTTTCCTTCGGAGTTTTGTCAGGAAGGGCGATAAGCAGATTTTCCCGCACGGTTTTTTTGCGGTATCCGGCTACATGGTAAATGAGAAAATATAAAATATCGGACAGACCATATAAAATCTTAAATGGCAATCGGGAAATTAGTTTGAGAAAAATAACTGCTATTTTTTTCAAAGGATGAAAATTTCAACAAAAGTATGAAAAAAGAGAGTTGAATAAACAACCAAAGTATGATTTTGATTTTTAAAAAGTTCTGTATTATGTGATTAATATTATTTTATGTTACTGGATATATTTTCCTATTTTTGTATATAAAGTAAAAGATTATATATTATGTCTATGGAAGCAACCACAGTAAAAGGAAATAATCACGGAATGAATATAAGACGTTGGAGGGAATGGATAGGTGTAAAACAAGAAGTTTTAGCAGAGCAAATTGGTGTATCTCAAGCAACCCTTTCCGGTTATGAGAAAAAAGACAAGGTGGAACAAGATATTCTGGAAAAAATAGCCAAAGCATTGGATATTCCTGTAGAAGCTATTACAGAACTAAATGCAGGAACTGCTATTAACATAATATCAAGTACTTTGCATGATAATTCTGGTTCAATAATTAATCAACCAACATTTAATCCAATCGATAAGATTGTAGAATTATATGATAAACTTTTACAATCTGAAAAAGAAAAAGTTATCATGTTGGAAGAGGTTTTGAAAGGGAGGAAGTAAATTAAGATTTTAGTTTTTTATGTTATTGATATATAATTAAAATTAATCAAATAGTGGCTGAGAAAATAATTTCAATTTGGAAACCAATAGAATTTAATAACTTTTGGATAGATACAGATACTTCACTTTTTGATGAATTGTCTGATAGTTGGTTTGAAAAAAGAAAGACTTTTAGGAATGGAAATAAAGAATATGATGATTTTTTAAATAAACTTAAACGCCAACATGCAATTGAAACAGGAATTATAGAGAAATTATATGATTTGAGTGAGGGGGTAACACAAACATTTATCAAGGAAGGTTTTATAGAAAGTTATATCAGTCATGATGATACAAATATACCTGCATCTCAGCTTGTAGGTTATCTAAGATCACATTTTGATGCAATGGATTCTGTTTTTGATATGGTTAAAAGTAACAGACCGTTATCAAAATCATTTATTTTGGAATTACATCAATTAATATTAGAATATCAAGATTATACTATTGCAATTGATTCATTAGGTCAAACAGTAAAAACTCCACTATTAAAAGGGAAATTTAAGGAACATTTTAATAATCCAAAAAGAGAAGATGGAACAATTTATGAGTATTGTCCTCCAATGCATGTTGAATCTGAAATGGATAATTTAATTAAAATTTATAATCAAATCGAAGAAAAAAAAGTTCATCCATTAATTATATCAGGTTGGTTTCATCATGCCTTTACCCAAATTCATCCATTTCAAGATGGAAATGGAAGAATAGCAAGACTATTAACAAGTTTAATTCAAATAAAACACCAATTATTTCCTCTTAATATTTTAAGAAATGAAAAACCAGAATATATTCGTGCTTTAGAGAAGGCCGACAAAAATGATCCAAATGAACTAATAAAATTTTTCAGTAAGATACAACATAGGAATATTGAATCCGCATTAAATATTCAGGCTCAACCAGGATCTCTTAAAGAAGTCGCAATCATATTTAAAGAGAAGGTGGAAAAAGTATCTCTAAAGAAAGAAAGAAAAAGGAATGAATTAATTAAGGCAAACCGAAATAAGTTATTTGACAAGGTTTATTCCATAATTGGAGATTTACAGAATGAATTATTTGAGATAATACCAAAAGGTAAAGCTTACATTAAAGCTATTGCAAAAAGACCTGATGATGAGGAACATTTTTATTATACAAATCAAATTATTGAATATGCAAATGAACAAGACTATTTTTTTAATAAGAATTTACCTAGAGGATGGTTTAGAATTTCTTTTCATATAAATGAAGATAAAAGATATGATATAGTTATTTCCATTCACCATTTTGGATATTTTGATTCAGTAGTTGCTATTGGTGGTTTCATTGAATTTATTGATAAGACACATCATTCTAATAGAATTGAGCAAACTATACCATTAAATATTAAACATTATACACTTTCTTTGGAGAAAGAAATTACGGAAAGAACTGAAAAAAATATGAGAGATTACTTGGCTGATGTGATAAGAATAGGTTTATCAATCATAATAAATGAAATAGATTAAAATTCCACTATTGTTTTTTAGTTTATTTAATTGTAAAAACTATTTTTCCAAATACTCATTAATCTTGTTACCCAGCCAGTTAATCCAATTTTTGTCTTCATTGAGACATTCTATATAATGGAATTCTTCTCCGCCATTATCAATAAACAATTCTTTGTCGGCAATTGCTAGTTCTTCCAAAGTTTCCAAACAATCGGAAACGAAGGCAGGAGCAACCACAGCTATTTTTTTGATTCCTTCGGAAGGCAAGTCTTCCAACGTTTTGTCGGTGTAAGGTTGCAACCAGGGTTCTCTTCCTAAACGGGATTGAAAGGATTGCCGTACTTTGGTCTTGTCCAGTCCTAATTTTTCACGAACTTTCTCAGTTACGAAGTAACATTGATGCCGGTAACAATAAGGGTGAGAAGCTCTTCCGGACTCAAAACAACAATTATTATCCAAACGACACTGTTTGGTAGGATCGGTTTTGAAGATATGTCGTTCCGGTAATCCGTGATAACTGAACAGAAGAAGGTCAAAATTCTCCGGAAGCTGATTTTTTATATTCTCACTTAAAATCCTGATGTATTCTTCATCATTATAAAAAGGTGGGAGAAAACTCAGTTGTAAATCACGGAAATATTTTTTTTGCACTTCTTTTGCCTTTTCCACTACGGTTTCGGTGGTGCTCATGGCATATTGCGGATATAAGGGAATAACCAATACTTCAGAAACTCCCTGATCTTTCAGTTCCTGCAATCCTGTTTTGATGGAAGGTTCCTGATACCTCATAGCTAAAGCTACCGGATTTTTTATTTTTTCCTGTATTTTTTTAGTTATCCGTTGGGAAATAACAACCAAAGGAGATCCTTCATTCCACCAGATACTTTGATAGGCATGGGCGGAATCTTTAGGTCTTTTAGGAAGAATTTTCCCTTCAACAATGAATTTTCGTATAGGCCAGGGAGCATCAATTACCCGTTTGTCCATTAAAAATTCACGTAAATAGATTCTTACATCTTCTTCTGAAGCAGATTTTGGTGATCCTAAATTAACCAAAAGTATTCCTTTCATTTTATTCAAATTGTTGTGTTGACAAAAATACTAATCTTCGGGTAATAATCTTCTTTTTCCCATAATAAGAATCAATAATGGTATTATTTCAGATTTTAGACATAAGACTTTTTCTGACTTTTTTCTTACATCTTACTTTTTACATTTTACTAAATGAATGAGATTTTTTCTTCGTCAAAATGACAAGTTTTCAATAAAAATAAGTTTTGTGATAATTTTTTATTTTTATTGTATATCGAGATTGAAAATATTTTAGATTTGCATTGAAATTTTATTATATGAATTCTTTCTCCAACACTGAAGTAGCTTTTAAGTTAAAAACTGAAAAAGATTTAGAAAAAGCCAAGTTTTTATTTTCATGTATACAAAAACCGTTTGTAACACGAATGGGAGTATCTTTTTTGAATACAGTAATTAAGTGGGATATGCCATTTATAAAAAAAGCAGTTAAAAATACTTTATTCCATCAGTTTTGTGGAGGAGAAACCATGCAGGAATGTATTCCTGTGGTTGAAAAGATGTATAACTTGGGAGTATCTTCCATATTGGATTATTCAGTGGAGGGAAAGGTGGAAGAAGCAACTTTCGACCGTACGTTTCAGGAGATTATTCACATTATTAATTTTTCAGTGGGAAATCCGGCGATTCCTTTTGTAGTTTTTAAGCCCACAGGATTTGGAAGATTAGAACTTTATGAAAAAGTAGGAGCTAAAAAGAGCTTGACGGAAAAGGAACAGGAAGAATGGAAAAGAGTATTGAACAGATATTATAAAGTATGTGAATTGTGTCATGAAAAAGGAGTTACAGTTATGATTGATGCGGAAGAAAGCTGGATGCAGGATGCGGTGGATGATCTTACAGAAGAACTGATGCGTAAGTTCAATACGGAAAAATGCATTGTATGCGGAACAATTCAGATGTACCGGACCGGACGCCTGGAATTTTTAAAATCCCAATTTGAAAAAGCGAAAGAAGGAAATTATCTGATTGGTTTCAAAATAGTAAGAGGAGCTTACATGGAAAAAGAGAGGGAAAGAGCTCAGGAAAAAGGATACCCTTCACCGATTCAGCCAGACAAAGAAAGTACGGATAAACAATATGACGATTCCATGAAATTTATGGTAGAAAATAATGATATTATTTCGTTATATGCCGGAACTCATAATGAAAAAAGTTGTGAATATTTAATGGGATTGATGTCACAAAATTCCATCGATAAAAACTTTCATAAAGTATGGTTCGGACAATTGTATGGTATGAGTGATAATATCAGTTTTAACTTAGGAGCACAAGGATATAACATAGCAAAATATCTTCCATACGGGCCGGTGGTTGATGTAGTTCCTTACCTGACAAGAAGGGCGGAAGAAAATACTTCGGTAGCAGGACAGACCGGACGGGAATTATCCTATATTCAAAGAGAGATAAACAGAAGAAAAGGATGATTGATTAATATGCCGATTTGCCAATAAGTGAATATTGGATTGATAGAATAATTGAATTTGGAAATACAATTTTTGATTTAATAAAAGAGAAAAACCAATCCTAAGGATTGGTTTTTTCAATTGAAATTAACAGGTTTAGATTATGCAATAGTAATATTTTTGTCCAGATATACATCTTGTATAGTGTGAAGCAATTCTACTCCGTCTTTCATCGGTTTTTGGAAAGCTTTTCTTCCGCTAATCAGTCCCATACCTCCGGCACGTTTATTAACTACAGCAGTGATTACCGCATCTTTCAGGTCGGATTCTCCATAAGATTCTCCTCCGGAGTTAATCAATCCGATTCTTCCCATATAGTTGTTTATTACCTGATACCGGCATAAATCTATCGGGTGATCGGTAGTCAGTTCCGAATACATTTTCGGATTGGTTTTTCCGAATTTCAATGCTGTAAATCCACCATTATTGGTTGGAAGTTTTTGTTTGATGATATCTGCTTTTATAGTAACTCCCAAATGATTTGCCTGTCCGGTAAGGTCGCCAGCCGCATGGTAATCGGTACCGTCTTTTTTAAAAGCATCATTTCTTAAGTAACACCAAAGGATAGTAGCCATTCCCAGTTCATGAGCATATTCAAAAGCTTCTGCAATTTCAATGATTTCCCGTCGGCTGTCTTCCGCTCCGAAATAAATAGTGGCTCCAACGGCCGCGGCTCCCATGTCCCAAGCCTCTTTTATAGTACCGAACATTATTTGTTGCGGAGTGTTAGGATAAGTCATCAGCTCATTGTGGTTAATCTTCACAACAAAAGGAATTTTATGGGCATATTTCCTTGCTACGGAAGCTAAAACTCCATAAGTGGAAGCAACAGCGTTACATCCGCCTTCTATGGCTAGCTTTACAATATTTTCAGGATCAAAATATAAAGGATTCGGAGCAAAAGAAGCTCCTCCGGTATGCTCAATTCCTTGATCTACAGGAAGAATGGAAACGTATCCGGTGTTTGCTAATCTTCCGTGTCCAAGAATAGTTTGCAGACTTCGTAAGGTTTGAATATTTCTGTCGGAATTAGCCCAAATATCATCAATAACTGACGGAGAAGGTGCATGCAGCAATTTTTTATCTACGGTTTGGCTTTTGTGTTTCAAATAGAAATCAGCCTGATCACCTAATAATTGTACTATTTTTTTTTGTGACATAATAGAAAAATATTTGTGGTTTATAGAGTTCCTAAAGTAAGTAAATATATTGTATTATCAAAATAAAATTAGCAAAAGCGGGTTTTTTTATTTCAATTTAAAGTAAGTAAAAGACTTTGAGGAATATTTTATTCTTTATATCATAAGAGATTGGAAAAATAGAGAAAAACATTTTTTGTGAAAGATAATTACAAAATTATTTTTTCCAGTTTTTCATTAACAAATAATTTGTTTCGTATTTGTAATGCTATTTCTATATTTCCCTTTGCGGGAGTCATAATTTTTTGAATCCGTTCCTTATTTTTTATCTGGGAGTGAAGAGAGTAAAATCCATATCCTTTTAAAATACCTTTTTCCAGTAAGAGAAAAGATTTTTCGCTTATATTCCTACCTGCGCCTGTAAGTAAAAGACATTCTTCCTCCAAACTAAGTTCGGAGATTAATTTTTGCAGGGAATCGTTTTCATTAGAAGCAAGTTCCTGAATTTTTTTAGTTAAAAAATCCTTAGCCTTTTCTAAAGAAGAAAAGGTAACCAAAGCATTTTTCCTATTTTTTTTGTTTAAAGGAAGCAGTATTAATCCATCTTTCTCGGGATCTTTAAAAATCCCGTAAACGGAAGAATTAAGTTCTCTTTTAGGTTTATATTCCGGAGTATTGATGTGAATTTCATTTTGAGCCTTAATGGCTGCAATAATCTCATTTCCGGTCAACTCAAAGCTGATATTTCCAATCTTTTGCTGTATTTCTCTGGATTTTTGACCCTTTCCGGTTAATATTTGCCTGGATTTATTGGCAATATTGGTGCTTTTATCTATGTATATGATTTTCCCATTCTCATCATGAAAATAAAAAACGCCTGTTTCCTGAAGCAAATCTTCCAATAATTGAAGGATTTTTTTGTTCAGGGATGGATATTTTATTTGCTTGACGGAGGATTGAATAATATCTTTT
The DNA here is from genome assembly GCA_031552575.1 of Apibacter sp. Taxonomy (GTDB): domain Bacteria; phylum Bacteroidota; class Bacteroidia; order Flavobacteriales; family Weeksellaceae; genus Apibacter. The sequence goes on from JAVBMH010000023.1 coordinate 10,423, forward strand.
TGAGAATCTTTGGTAAGCAAAAGCTGAAATAACTTTACTGTCGCCCGTGCATCTCCATGTGCCCGGTGTCGGTCGCTCAAAGGAATGCCCAAATCAGTGCAAAGATTTCCCAACGAATAGGAAATCATATCAGGTATTAAAGTTTTGCTCAATGATAATGTATCTAGTGTAGGTCGTTGGAAATCGAAACCCAAACGGGAAAATTCCGTACGGATAATTCGGTAATCAAAATTTACATTATGGGCAACAATAGTTGCATCTTCCGTTATTTCTACCAGCCTTTTTGCCAGTTCATAGAATTTTGGTGCAGTTCGTACGGTTTTCGGAGTAATTCCGGTAAGCTTCTGAACAAAAAAATGTATTTCCTTTTCCGGATTTACCAGGGAAATAAAAGTATCTGTGATCTTTTCTCCGTCAAAACGGTAAACTGCAATTTCTATTATGCTTTCTTCGTTATATTTGCCACCTGTGGTTTCTACATCTAAAATTGCATAGTTCATACCTTCCTAGATTCTTTCAAATACAGTCATTATTTATATTTCCGTTTATTGTTGATTCCTAAAGCTCCGAATAGCATTTTTGATCCTTCCCGTACAATCGTTCTTCCCATATCCCGTACAAAAGGGGAATTCATAATCTTTTCAAAAGCAGAAGGTTCTTCTTTCGTTGTTTTAGAAGCAGTAGTTTTTTGAGATCCGGTTACCGGATTTCTTGTTTGTCCTCCCTCAGTTATGGCATCCATTTTTCTACTCAAAATTTCATACGCACTTTCTTTATTAATATCCTCCGCATATTCTTTTACCAACTCAGAATTATTCACAATTTCATCTATTTCCTGTGGCGTGAGTATATCCATTCTTGAGCTTGGAGAAATCATAAAAGTATCGGCAAGTGGAGTAGGAACTCCTTTTTCATCCAAGGCCGTGATGAAAGCTTCCCCTATTCCCAGTTGTTGAATTAGTTCATTGGCTTTATAATATTGGGTGGAAGGGTAATTTTCTATAGCCTTGTCTATTTCTTTTTTATCTTTTGCTGTGAAACCACGCAGAGCATGTTGTATTTTTAATCCTAACTGGCTTAGAACTCCGTCAGGTACATCTCCCGGAACCTGAGTGCAGAAATAAAGTCCTACTCCCTTGGAACGAATCAGTTTCACCATAGTTTCTATCTGATTTAACAAAGTTTTGGTAGCTTCATTGAAAATTAAATGAGCCTCATCAATAAAAATAGCCAGTTTCGGCTTATCCTGATCTCCCATTTCTGGGAAAGTCTGGTAGATTTCCGAAAGCAGGCTTAACATGAAAGTGGAAAAGAATTGAGGATTATTCTGAATATCCGTTAACCGTATGATGCTTATTACGCCTAAATTATCTTTGATACGTAATAAATGGGCTGTATCAAAACTTGGTTCACCGAAAAAGCGGGTAGCACCTTGTTGTTCCAAAGTAACAATGCTTCTTAAGATTGCTCCTAAAGAACTGGATGCAATTGCCCCATAATTCTGAGCCAATTCTGCTTTTCCTTGGTCATTATCCGTTAAAAACTGAAGAACTTTTCGTAAATCTTCCAGATCGATCAACGGAAGTTTCTTATCATCACAATACTTGAAAACTATAGACATGATTCCTGTTTGGGTATCATTTAATCCCAGAATCTTACTCAGTAAAACCGGGCCGAATTCCGTTACAGTCGCACGAAGTCGGACTCCTTTTTCCTGGGAAATGCTCAGCAATTCAACCGGAAACCCTTGTGCGGTATACGATAACCCTAATTTTTCATATCGTTCCTTAATTTTAGGATTATTAGCATCTCCCGGCTCAGCAATTCCACTTAAATCTCCTTTAATACCCATTAATAAAGTAGGGACACCTTGCAGGGAAAGTTGTTCTGCCAGAATTTGCAAAGATTTAGTCTTTCCGGTTCCGGTCGCTCCGGCAATTAACCCGTGCCGGTTCATTGTTTTTAGAGGAACAGATACTTCCACTTCAGGAACTACCTGCCCGTCCAGTATAGCCTTGCCTAATACTATTTTTTCTCCTTTACAGGTGTAGTGGGAATTTAAATCTTGAATAAACTGATCTTTCATGATTGAATGAGTATTATAAAATATAAGTGGTAAAGTTAATTATTTTTAAAACGAAAATACCAGTTGTGATATATTTAACAATAACATACTCGTAATAAGTGATTTATATTTAAAGGTAAATAAAAGTTGATACATATCAATTCTATTTTCACCCGATTATTCTTTGTACTTTGTAAACTTTATCATTATTTTGTAAAACTTTAATTTAAAGGTAACTTATGTCAAATGAAGATTAGAATAATTAACAAATCAAAACACGAACTTCCAGAATATAAGACTGCTTTTTCTGCAGGAATGGATTTAAGAGCCAACCTGGACGAGCCGGTTGTGTTGGAACCATTGGAAAGAAAAATCATACTTACCGGATTATATATTGAAATCCCTCCCGGATATGAAGGACAAGTTCGTCCGCGAAGTGGACTGGCATTTAAGCATGGAATAGGTTGTCCTAATTCTCCGGGAACTATTGATGCAGATTACCGGGGAGAACTGGGAGTGATATTGGTTAACCTATCCAAAGAAAATTTCACTATAAATGACGGGGAAAGAATTGCCCAGTTAATTATAGCCAAACACGAAACGGTAGTTTGGGAAGAAGTGGAAGAATTAACTGACACAGTGAGAGGAGAAGGAGGATACGGAAGTTCCGGAATAAAATAATCATTATTTTAATTATAATATTTTTAACTTATCAAAATCAAAAAACATGAAGATTATTGTTCCTATGGCGGGTAAAGGCTCCCGTTTAAGACCACATACATTAACAGTTCCAAAACCATTAATTCCCATTGCAGGAAAACCGATCGTTCAAAGACTGGTAGAAGATATCGCTAAAGTAGTAGATGAAAAAATTGATGAAATAGCTTTTATTATAGGAGATTTCGGAGTAGAAATAGAAAAAAAACTACAAGATATTGGTAACAAGTTGGGGGCAAAAGTTTCCATTTATTATCAGTTGGAAGCTTTGGGTACGGCGCATGCCCTTCATTGCGCAAGAGAAAGTATGTCTGGTCCTATAATCATTGCCTTCGCTGATACTTTATTCAGGGCAGATTTTCAACTGGATAAGCATTCCGACGGAGTTATCTGGGTGAAAAGAGTGGATAATCCGAGTGCATTTGGGGTGGTAAAACTGGATGAATATGGAGTAATTCAGGATATTTTGGAGAAACCTCAAACTTTTGTTTCTGATCTGGCGATTATTGGGATTTATTACTTTAAAGATGCGGATAAGCTGATGACAGAAATAAATTATCTGATAGACAATAATATTCGGACAGGAAATGAATATCAACTCACGGATGCATTGGATAATTTAAGAACCAAAGGAGCCAAATTTACCTTAGGAAAGGTAGATGACTGGATGGATTGCGGGAATAAAGACGCAACCATAGAAACCAACTCAAAGATTCTGGAATACGAAAAAGAAGAAGTTGCCAACTATCCTCAAAGTTCGAAAATTATGAATAGCCTGATAATTCCTCCGTGTTTCATCGGCGAAAATGTAGAGGTAATTAATTCAAAAATAGGGCCTTACGTTTCTTTAGGAAATGGTACTAAAATTGATAGTAGTAACATTGAAAATTCTCTGATACAGGAAGATACTGTAATTGCTCATGGAAACCTGAATAATTCTATGATAGGAAATTCTGCAAAGTATTTTGGCGTGTCCTGTGCTTTGAGCTTGGGAGATTACAGTGTATTGGAGACAACATAACAAATGAAAAAATTATTATATATACTACTTGGAATTGGTTTGATTTCCTGTCATACTCAAAAGGGAGTTGTGGAAGGAAAAGAAATCAAGTATGGAAGCGAGAGTGAAGAAAAACTTTTTCAGACTATTCAGCAACCGGTTGACTTTTCTACCCTGAAAATTAAAGCAACAGCTGATATTGAGTCCGGTAATAGCTATCCTTCTGTGGGAGTGACTTTGTATATAGATAAAGGAAAACAGGTCTGGGCAAATGCAACCCTTATATTGCCATTGGCAAGGGCGAACATACTTCCTTCCGGATTTAAAATGTATGAGAAGATCGGGAAAACCTATGTGGATTCTGATTTCAACTATGTTAACAATTTGTTAAAGGTTGATTTTATCGATTATATGAGCATTGAGAATCTGTTAACAGGAAAATTATTTTTTCCTGTTAATCCGGGTGATTTTTCTTTTTCCGTACAAAATGATAAATATCTCCTTACTTCTGTGAAGCCAATGAAAATTGGGACAGGAAAAGATTCCGGAAATTTTTCAAGGAGTTTGACCTTTGATTCCAATTTTAATCTGGCACAGATCATTCTGGAAGACAAATCAAAGAATACCTATTTACAAGTAGATTATGATAATTACGTCAACTTTGAGGGTAAGATTTTGCCAAAAACTATTAAAATTTTCATAAAAGAAAAGAAAGAGACTCAAATCTTGTTAGATTATAATAAATTTGAATCCGTTAAGATGGACACTCCTTTTGAGATTCCAAAAGGATATACTCAGAGAAAAATCAGCTAATGAATAATAAAAAGATAGTATATATTCTGTTATTGGCCTTGGTAAGCACACTGGTATATGGGCAACAACCTTACACCAAAGAAGCATTGCAAAAACAAAGTGCAGATCTCAGGCAGGAAATAACAGAACTCAATAAAGCACTGGCAACAAGTAAAAGCGAATCAAAAACTTCCCTCACTTATATAGCTAATCTCAACAAAAAGCTAAATGTTCGGGAAGAGCTGATCAACAATACCAGAAAAGAATCCAGAGTATTGGATGATGAAATCTATCTAAATCAATTAGAGATAAATAAACTTCGAAGAGAGTTAAAGGAGTTAAGGGCAAGTTATGCAGATGTCCTGATACGGTCCTATAAAAACAAATCCATTCAAAACAAAGTATTGTTCATACTTTCCTCAGATAATATTGCCCAGGCATTTCGCCGTATAAAATACTTGCAAAAATATTCCGAATACCAGGATCAGAAAGTAGCAGAAATCAATGATAAACAGACTCAGATTCTAAAAACCATTGAACTCAGGGAAAAAGCAAAAGGTGAAAAACTGAATGTATTGGCCCAGCAACAGATACAAGTAAATGAACTCAATTCAGAGAAAAAAGAAAAAGAAATAGTAGTTGCTCAATACATAAAAGAACAGGGAGATATAGTTATTAAAATAAAACAAAAACAAGCTCAAAGGCAGGTTTTAGAAAAACAAGTACAAGCAATTATAGCAGAAGAAATAAGAATAGCTAAAGCCAAAGAAGCAGAAGAAAGAAGACAGGCAGAAGAAGCGGAAAGACTGAGAAGAAAAACTGCGGAAGAAGAAAGAGCGAAAAAAGCTTTAGAAGCACAAATAGCAGCGAAAAAATTGGCGGAAGAAAAAGCAATCATAGCAAAAAAAGCAGCTGATGATGCATTGCTAGCCAAGAAAGCCGCTGACGAAGAAGCCAGTAAAGAAGCAGTCAGAAAAGCAGAAGAAACAAGAAAAGCGGCAGAAAGAGCAGCCGCAGAAAAGGCTGCAGCAGAAAAATTAGCAGCTCAAAAAGCAGAAGCAGCCAAAGATGCAGAACAAAAAGCAGAAGAGAAAAGAAAATCTTTAGGTTTATCTTCTCCTTCAACACCATCAGCAACAGAAGCGTTATCAAAGTCTTTTGAAGCTAACAGGAAATCGCTTCCGTGGCCAGTATCGGGTACCGTGATTGCCGAATTCGGACGAACTCTGCATCCGGTAGTTCCCAATATTTATGTAGAACATAGCGGAGTAGAAATCGCTGCTTCAGCAGGAAGTCTGGCAAAAGCCGTATTTACCGGTACAGTAAATAAAATTCTGGTAGTTCCCGGTGGAGGAAAAGCGGTTCTGATCAGTCATGGAGATTATTTTACCTTATACGCAAATTTGTCGACAGTGATTGTATCCGTAGGAGACAAAGTCAGTACAGGACAGGCGTTGGGTAGAATTTATACGGACGACACCAATTCCACAGTTTTATCATTCCAGGTGTGGAAAGGAACAATTCCTCAGAATCCGTCAAACTGGATAGCAGGAATGTAAGAAGTAAATGGAAATTTGCTGTCATATAAAGACATGAATTGAAATATTTGTTACCTTTGAAGAAAATCAAAAAAGATTCAATATGAGATTATTTGAGCACCCTATGTCAATTGTAATTATCTTAGTGGTAGTTCTTTTATTGTTCGGAGGAAAGAAAATTCCTGAACTAATGAGAGGCTTGGGTTCCGGTTTGAAGGAATTTAAAGATGCTACCAAATCAGATGATGAAAGAAAGAAAGATGCTACTTCCAATAAAGAAGGAGAGTAGTTTTCTTAATTTTAATTGACATAACAGAGTATAAAAACGACTAATCTGAAGTAATGAAGTTTACAGAAAAAGCCTGGCAAATTTTTAATCAAAGTATTCAGGATTATCATAAAAAAGATGATGTCCGTCAGCCTATCGTAAATCCGTATCCGTCAGATCAGATAGAGCATTTGCTGTATCTAAAAAACTGGATTGATACGGTTCAGTGGCATTTGGAAGATATCATCCGAGATGAAAATATTGATCCGGTAGAAGCCTTGAAACTGAAAAGATGGATTGACAAATCCAATCAGGAAAGGACAGACCGGGTTGAGAACCTGGATGGTTGGTTTTTACAAAAATATGAAAATGTAGTTCCGGTAGCGGAAGCCAAAATCAATACCGAAAGTCCGGCTTGGGCTATGGACCGGTTTTCCATTCTGGCACTGAAAGTTTATCATATGAAAGCTGAGGTGGAAAGACCGGATGCTTCAGCAGAACATAAGGCCAAATGTCAGGAAAAACTGAATGTACTTCTGGAACAACATCAGGATTTGTCCATAGCCATTGAAGAATTGCTGGAAGATTACCAGACAGGAAAAAAATATATGAAAATGTATAAACAGATGAAGATGTATAATGATGAGGAATTAAACCCTGTTTTATATAACAAAAAGTAGTTCCTTACTTTTCATAATCGGAATAATTATACCGGATACCTGCTTCCACAGGTACATCTAACGTATTTTCATAAGGAGTTAAAGGACAGTTATAATGTTTACTGTAAGCACAGTAAGGGTTATAGGATTTGTTAAAATCAACGGTTAAAATTCCATCCTTGCTGTCTTTCACGGAAAGGTCTATATATCTTCCCGCTCCGTAGGAAGTACTTCCGGTAGTTTCATCCATGAAAGGAAGGAACAAATGATCTTTGTATTTTTTATTTACAGGATAAGATTGATAAACAAACAATTGTAACGGTTTTCCTTGCAGGGAAAATGAGATTTTCCCGTATTTCTTATATTGTTTAGCCAGATTCTTTGAAGTTTTCATAGTAATGATTTCTCCATCTGTCAGTTTTTCAAATAGAGCTGTTACCTTGTAATCATCATTGACAGGAAAGAAATCCAGACCTTTGAAATTTTTCAGATCGTCTTCCTTAAGAGGAGAATCCACACCGGAATATTCTTTTGCCAGATCATCCTGAAATTCTTTAGCAGAAATTTCTTTTGTCGGATTGTTTACGGTGCAGGAAGTAGATAAAAATACAAGAAAACAAATAGGTAAGACAATTCTCATGATGGTAATTCGTTTAAACATATAAAAGTATAAATTTTTTAATTATTCAGACATGAATTCAAAAATGTTAAAGAAACTTTTCTTTTTTTTATTACTTATTACTAGCATAAATTTAGTTCGATCTCAGGAAGTAAAAAAAGATACCGTAGCCACCAAGTCGGATACTCTGTTGTCTAAACAGGACAGTATTCTTCCCAAAGAAGAAAAAAGGTGGAATATGACAGGCGAAAACACACTTTTATTGAATCAGAGTGCTTTTTCCAATTGGGTGGCCGGGGGAAATAATTCATTCGGAGCAACAGCAAAGGTTAAGTATGAATTCGATTACAAGAACGGAAAAAATATATGGAATAATAAAATAGCTGTAGGTTACGGTCAGTTGAGCAGTGAAGGAGAAAAACCTAAAAAAACCGATGATATCATAGTGTTGGAATCTTCTTATGGTTACCAGATCAGTAAAAATTGGTACATGAGTGCAGCCAGTACATTCCGGACGCAGATTGCCAACGGATACGACTATGGGGCAAACCCGAATTACACACCCAAAGACCGGAAGTCTGCCTTTATGGCTCCAGGATATTTTACGTTAGGAGGCGGGTTTGAATATAAACCCAATACGAAATTTCAGTTTTCCATACTTCCGTTAACCAATAAAACTACGTTTGTTCTAGACAAGAAATTGCAGAAAAAGGGAAATTACGGTCTGGAAAACGATGGCGACTGGAATTACATGGAGTTGGGAGCCCTAGCCACCATAAAGTATAAAGCAACTATTATGGAAAATGTTCTGTGGGAAAATTATTTAACCCTGTTTTCCAATTATCTCAGCCATATGGAAAGAATAGACATTGCGTATGCAACCGTGGTTACTATGAAAGTAAACAACCATATTTCTACCAAACTTACTTTGGATTTAATCTACGCCCACAACCAGATTGAGAGATTACAGTTAAAGGAAACTTTTGGGGTAGGACTTTCGTATAATATTAAATCTAAGGAATAATTTTTCAAGTTAGAAGTTAGAAGTAAATTTTGTTTATAATCTTGCTTCTATTAACTAAGAATTTTTATTTTCTAAATCTTCTATTTTATTTCTTATAGATTTAATAATCATTTTTAAAAAATCTGATGGTTTAAATTTTAAATTTTTCAAAATATTAATAGCCCTATCAAAAGCGATAAATGTTACAAACGATTGTAAAATTGCTTTTCCATGCTCCTGAAAAAAACCTGTTCCTATTTGAAAATATGTAAGATTTATTAATATTAAAAATATAACATACACACTATACACAATAAAGCGAATATTATCTTCAGATAATAAATATTCTGACATTTTATCTAATTTGTAGGGTTTAAGCTTTTTAGAAGTTTTAAACCTCGCAGGAGAAATTGTATGTACAAAATTTCTTATTTGATAATTAAATATAACCATAATAAATGCGCTTAATGTAATTCTCAAATAAATAGAAGTTTCTTGAGTTAATGTGTTATTATCTAGAAAAAGGTTAGCTACAAGAACGATAATAGTTGGAATCAAAAATGAAGTACCAAAATATAAGAATATATGTATTATCATCATTCCAATAGGAATAACAAATGTAAAGAAAGTAAAGAAAAAATATATTGGGAAAAATAAAATCTTATTTATCTTTAAAATAATGTTGTTTTTAGTGATTTTAGCTAATTGATATGACAGGATTATTAAAAGTATATAACTAAAAAATGAGATTAAAAAAATTTTTAACGAAATAAAAGGAGATACTATTTGTGGTAAAAATAAGATTAATAATGTCAATAAAAAAAATACTGTTATTATTATAAAAGCTTTTATTTCCTTAATATAATTATTCATTATAAAAATGATATGACCTTACTTCCTCCTTTTCAAAACCTCTTCTAACAACCTAACCTTTTCTTTTTCAGTTTCCAGAAGTTTTTCGTATAATTCAATTATCTTATCTACTGTATTAAAAGTTGGATAATTTTGAGTTGCAACGGCATTATCTTTAAAATCAGAAAATGTATTAGCAACAATATTAATAGAAGTTCCTGCATTTAACTCTGTAATTGCTTCCACCGGAATATCCAGAGCCTTAGCGAGTTTTTCCAGAACTTCCTGTTCCAGTTTTTCCTTTTTCTCGTAGCTTGAAAGGGTGGCTTGTGAAACTCCTATTTTTTCCGCCAGAACATCCTGATTGATATTTCTCCATTCCCTCCAGCGTCTTACGTTTGCTCCGTGATTGTTTCCTTTTATAGTGGTTGCTTCCATTGGTAAAATTTATAACGTTTACTTTATCACAAAAATAGGAAAATTAATTAACTAATATTTGATTCTGATCTATTTATATTTTATCGGAATTTCTACTGATAATATTAATGCCTTTTCTGATATATTATCGGAACATCTGATAGGTTCTAAAGTTGATAATCTGTTGCTTTGTCACAACAAACGAACAAACTTTACCATGAAAAAGAAGAAACATACACGAACGTTAACTGTTTACGGACACTATTCCCGAAGAAATTACAATAAATCCTGCCATGTTCCCTACATCCGGTTGTGTGGTAAATGGTTGGATGAAGCCGGATTCGGAATCGGAAAACAGATAAACGTAATTGTAGATAATAAGAAAGTGTTAATTACCAGAGGGAAATAAAATAATGAGAATTTGTAAATTTTTTATATATTAAAAATTCAAAGATTCCGGTGGAAGCCTACTGACTATATCTCCTCCGAATTTGATTAAGTTAAACAACCGAACTACAACCCAACTAAGTTCATCCTGATTACAAAAATATCCATCAATTTCACCATAATTTTTATAATCGGAAATATTGAATCCATCTTCAATATCATTATACCAAATTACTTTTGTTCCACAGATTGCAACAACCCAAAATCCACCTCCTTCTTGTCCATATTCATTTTCCATCCATTTTACAGGAGTTATTTTTATCAATTGCCAAAAATTCCATAGTTTTCCTGTTAAAGTTTTTTCATCATTAATGATTAAGTTATCAAGTTCCTTTTCTGATATGGGAGTCCAGCCTGTCATAAATGTATTTTTAGTTTTCCTATGGTTTTCATTTACACTTCAAATATACTAAAACCAAGACAGAATAAAGTCTAACATCTTGTGTCTAATATCTCATATCTAACAATTCAAAAGAAATAAAAAAACGACCTGAAATTTCAGGTCGTTTTTTGAGAAAAAATTATTTTATAGTTATTGAAAAAAAGCTTTAGCAGCGTCTTTTGCCATTTTTTCCTGTTCATGGGCTACATTAGGAACTTCCCTTTTTGTCCATTTGAACTGATCTCCGGCATCTTGTGCTAATTTTTTACTGTTGGTGTAAAAATATTGTCCCCGGTCGTAACGGTTCAATCCCTGAAGGTTAGCTTCCGGAGTTTTTCGCAAGGAAGGATCATTCGGATTGTTGTCTTTTTGTCCCAGATGAACGATCATATTTCGTTTAAATGCGGTGGTTACATCCGATTCAGATAGCTGTGTATTTTTCAGTCCGTAAGGGAAAGCTACTGTAAAATCAGGCATAGTGTACCATCCGGCATTAGCGGAAATAGCCATGTTTATGTTAGCATCCGGATTGAATAACACAAAACGGTGAACAAACTGTGCTCCAGCCGAATGTCCGAACAAATAATAGTTGGAAGCCCTGTTTCCGGTTTGGGTTTTAATATATTGAAAAATGGGTTCAATAATGGAGAAAGTCCATTTTTCCTTAGGTACGAAATTTCCGGATTTGTCTATTACATTTCCGGTAATGTATTCATCATCGGTATAGTATGCTTCCGGAAACTCAATAGAAAACACCATACAATGATAGGTTTTTGAAAGTTCTATCCAAGGCACAATGTAATTGTCCGCATCCCGGTTGGTTCCCGGCAATACCAATACAATCGGCATGGAAGACATATCGCCTTCCGGAATGGAATAGAACAGATTCACCGGTTTGTTTTTCAAAGGTTGGTAATCGGTATAGGTAACTTTTCCGGTTCCGGTCGTAATTACACCTACCGGATTTTCTTTGGTTGATGAGCTATTATCCTCATCTCCACCACAGGAGATGAAGGATAATGAAGCACATAGGGTTATGAAAAATAAGTAAAATCTCATGATTTGTTTCTTACATGGTTAGAAAACTACTTGTAAAAGGACTTGTGCCTGTAAATTGCTTTTGGCATCCACATAGTCTAAATAAGATACTCCTCCTTGTATTTTCAAACGATTGTCTATGAAATATTTGGTTAGAGTAGCATTGTAAGCGTTTATTTCACTCATTAAAGACTGAGTATCTTTAAATTCAGGGTCGGTTTTGGTATAACGTAAATCCAATGCAAAGCCGTTTTTAAGTACATATCCGATCTGGAAATTGTAAATATTTCCTAAAACCAAGTAAGAACTGATCTGTCCGGGAACCAATTCACCTACTCCGGTAGAAGAAGTGTAAAGTCCGTCTAAAGAAGTGGCGGTAGCGTTGGCATATTCTCCCAAGATTGATAAACCTTTATATTTAGCCAGAATATCTACATAGAATTTACGGTAATCTGGTAATTTTTGTTTTCCGTTTTCATTATACATTACAAAATTTCCGTGTCCTTCTCCTATACTGTTACTCACTCCGACATTGTAACTTCCGGCAGCTCCCAGTTTCACTTTCGGAGTTTGTTCATGGAATAAATCGGCTCCGATTTTATCGTTATTTCCGGTGAAAGCTCCGAAAGGATAGATATCCAAACGACCTCCGTATTTCAACCCTCCATAATCCACATCAACAGAACTGGAACCGAAAGAGTTTCTTCCGTCTCCGGAGGTTACAGCTATTTTAGGAGCAATTCCTACTTGTCCTAAAGAGAAATTACTTTCCAGGAACAATCCGAATTCTCTTCCGGTATCGGATAAGGTAGTGCTTAACAAACTTCGGTCAACCATAGATAAGTTGCTTTCCAAAAATGTCATCTCGGTATTGTTAGTGAAGGTTTGTTTTTGTCCGGCGGTTATTTTCAACTGTTTTATCGGAGCATAAGCGATCCAGGCATCCATTAATGGAGAACTTTTGGCGTAATCCAGTTGTAACAAGAAACTTACTTTTTCTTTTACGGCGTTTCCTGAGAATGACATAAAGCCTCGTTTGATCCCGAATTTGGTTTCAGAAGGTTGATCTTCCGGTTTGTTATATTCAAAATTAGGCTGGATGAAACCTCCTAAGTTAAAGGTGTAATCTCCGTTATTTAATCTGATATTGAGTCCGTTCCCCAACCGGAAACTTACATTATCAGTGGATTCTTCCTGAGCACTGATGTTTCCGTATAGTAAGAAGGATACAGTAAGGATTAGTATTTTTTTGATATTATTTTTCATGATTTGTAGTTTATTGATTAGATATTCTGTATATAGGTAATTCGATTCCGTTTTCAACTGGTAAAACATTGTAGCGGATAAATCCGTTTTCTGCTTCTGGTTCTAAAACCACTGCGGTAACATTAGCATTTTTTTGTTTCATGTCCACAATAAAAGAACCTTTGGGCAGGGTAATGCTTTTTTGTTTAACCTGTGTTTCCACTATTTGTTCGTAAAAGCCTTCAAATTTTTCATTGCCTTTTTTATAATCGGTGATGGTATAACTTTCTCCATTCACGATTTGTTCTTCTGGTAAGGTTTCAACCGAAACACCTAATTGTTTTAATTTTTCTGCAACGGCTTTATTTTCGGGTAAGATGGCATAGGCTTTTGGACGATTTCTTACAATGGAAGGTTTCCGATCTGCAACATCTCTTGTAGGCATGGTAATTTCCGTCATTTCATTTTTGTCGATGTCGATAAATGGAATCTGACGTTGAACGGTTTCCCGTTTTTCTGTTACCACAATATCCTGATGGGAGTTGATAGCTTCGTTTATTTTGTTTTTCAGGGTGGAAGCGTTTTCCAATGATACCTGTAAGGTGTTAAGGGCGATCAGATAGGAAGTATAGGCTCTTCTTTTTAAAGAGGTTTTTCCTAATCCGGCTCCTCTTACTTCTACCAGCATGGAAATAGCGTTAGGCAATCCAAAAGCGGAAGATGAGGAACGAGGGCTTCCTCCTCCTATGTTTAAAACGGTTTCTCCTTTTACTTTTGCGGAAGTGAAGTATTTGCAGTAGGTTAATTTATTATCGGTCAAACTTTTTTCGTAGTGAGGTAGATAAACGTTCTGGAATAATTCACCTAAAGGTGCTGGATAGTTGGCATTTTCGCAATACAGGAACATAATATCGGCAGATCCGGTAACTCCGAAACTTCCTAATTTTATGTAATCGGCACGGAACGGATGATATTCGTGGAAGTCTATGCAGGCATCCGGAACAAACTGATTGTAAAATGTGCGTAAAGCTACTGATTCGGGAGCTTCCAGTTTAGTCATGTCCCGGTTCAGGTCTAATCCGTTGTTGGATGGTCTTACTTGTTTCTCTCCTCCATCGATATTTACCATGGGAAGAATGGCTATGTCTATATTTTCTCTTAGTTCAGTAAGTTTAGGATCTGTTACCAATTGGTGGATCAGATACAACATGGCTTCGGTTCCTCCGGGTTCGTCTCCGTGTATACGGGCAGTAAACAGTATTTTCAGTTTGCTGTTGGTACTTTTAAAGAGTACTGCCGGAATTTTCTTTCCTTTCTGGCTTTCTCCTATGTACTGCAGAGAAACGTAGTCTTTTCCTGAGATCTGGTCCTGAATGTACTGGATTACGTCTTCGTAACTGGCAATGTCTTTCTTTTTGAAGGAAGGCGTGTCCATTTCAACATCCGGATCAGGGAAAAACTTCTCCGTCATTTTCTTGGGTTGTTGTGCAAACATCCAAGGAGTGATGAGCAGTAAGAAGAGTATGATTGTTGATTTTTTCATCGGTCTATTTTTAGAAGGAAATCTGCATTAGTACTTGTAACATGTTTTCGTTACCTTTCATTTCGTTACTGTAAACATCCCGTGAACCTGGTCCTGCATCTACAAAAATGTATGAGGCTTGTATTTTGATGGAATTGGAACGGGTAAGGAATTTGGCTGCACTTATTTCGTAATAGTTGTTACGGTTGAAGTATAGGGTATTGGTTAGATAGGAATTGAGATCGGGTTCCAGGTGTGTATAACGGAAACCTACTAAGAATAGTTTAGGAAGAAGATAAGAGGCCTCAATGTTATAGGCTTCTCCTAATATCATTCGTCCTTTTACATAGGCATCCAAACCTCCGTCAAAGGTGGTAGCAGTAGTTCCGTCGGTTCTTACCCGATATACAATACTGGAAGGTACGTCTGCCCAGGTATTTACATATTCTCCTAATATGGATAATCCTCTGTATTTGAATAGGAAGTCAATCAGGAATTTACTGTAAGAGGGAAGATCCGGATTATTGTCTTTGTCAAGATATAGAATATCACCGGTATTTCTTCCTCCCCGTCGGTCGCTGGTTCCGTCATTGTAACTGAAGGCTGCTCCGATGGATAATTTTGGGGAAAGTTCTTTTACTAAATCGGGTTCACGATATTCTCCGAATTCCCGGAATTTTCCGAAAGGAAGGTAATTGATTCGTGCTCCGTATTTTAATCCTCCGTATCGTTTTCCTGAGGTGAAACTTCCGTCTCCGTCAGTAACTAATAAGGTAGGTCTCACAAAGGAATTTTTTCCTATTCTGAATGTTCCGCTTGCAAAAACTCCTACTTCCCGGATGGTACTGAATGCGGAAGATAGTTTACTTCTGTCGGTGAATGCGAGTGCATTGGAACCGATACCCATTTCCCGCGGATCAGTTTCTACTCCTTTCTGTCCGAAAGTGAAATCCAGGTTTGAGGTAGGACTGTAAGTTACAAAGGCATCCATTAAGGTACTGTTGGCATCATCGTTTCCTCCTAAGGAAGCAGCAAAGTCAGCAGTAAAACGGTAGGAAATCTTTTTATTGAAAGCATCTCCTGATAGTCGTAATCTTGCACGACGTAAGCGGAATCTGCTGTTGTTATCCTCACTGGTATCACCTTCGTAAAATTTGGTATCGGACTGGGCTTGTATAAATCCGCGAAGATTTATGCTGTAAGCTCCGTCATCTCCGGTGGCTGTAATTCCTTCCCCTAAGGTATATTTTTCAAAATGTAGTCCTTGTTGGGAAAACATGAGAACAGGAAGGAACAATAGGGTTTGGAATAGTATCCATTTTTTATTTCTCATAGTTATTTGAGTTGTATTTAGTTTGATTTTAGTTAGTGTATCAACGTTATTCTTCAAAGGTTCCTTTTTTGAGCAGTTTTTGATCCTGCATCATGACTTCTCCTTTGGCAATAACATCTAATAAGTTGAAATCTTCGTCAAAGAAACAGAAATCGGCATCTTTTCCTACAGCAATATTTCCTTTGTTTGGAAGGGAAAGATTAGAAGCCGGACTACTGGTGATAAGTTTGAAAGCTTCAGAAGGGTCTTGTCTTCCATCTTTGATTAATTTGATTACTTGTTTTAGGTTCAGATCAATCGGAGCTCTGCGATATCCAATGATATTTCCCTTCTCATCTTTCTTCATTACTCCTGCATTTCCGTCGCTACTGAAAGTCATGTTATCCATGGAAACTCCTTGTTCCAACGCGTATAATACTTGTTTGTACGGTTCATCGAATTTGGTTCCTCCAGTAGAAATATCGATCATTCCGTCCAATTTAGCGAATCGGATGGCCTGTTCAAATAAAGGTTTGGTTCTTCCTACGTGGGTAGGAGAAATGCGGCGGATTGGTGCCTGGTGTTTTTCTACCAGTTCCAGTAATAAGGTCATATTGGAATCTAAGGCTCCTAAGTGTACATGAAGGATTCCTTTTTTCTGGGTTAACAATCCAGCCACATGAATATCTCCCAATAATCTTAGTAATTCTTGTGCATTTGGGAAAGAGGAACGTTCATCGCTGATAGCAATTTTACATCCGATCACTTTGTCTATAAACATAATATCGTCTCTTACGCTTTTCATAAAGGTAAGCGGTGGATAGGCAAAGTAACTGGTAAGCATGTAAGCAGTGATTCCTTCCTGATCTAATCCTTTTACTTTGGCATAAAGTGCCTGAAGGTTTTTGGTGGAACCGTCGGTTCCCAATAATCCCATTACAGTGGTAGTTCCACAAGAAATTAACTGACTTAATTCAATGGGTGGGGTCATGGAGGCAAAGCCTTTTTGTCCTCCGGCTCCGGTTACGTGTATATGTTGGTCGATGAGTCCGGGAGTAACTATTTTTCCTTTAGCATCAATAACTTCCAGATTGGGTAGGTTCAGGTCGATCTTATCTTCGATAAGTAAAATCTTTTCTGCTCCGATTAATATATCTTTTACTCCTATATATTTGGGAGTATATAATTTTGCATTTTTAATTAATTTCATTTCAGTCTGTTTTTAATTATACTAAGAAGTGATAGATCAACATAAATATAAGAGCGGACACTAAAGGAATGAAGTTTCGTTTTGCCAGATCAAAGGCCGAAACTCCGGCTATTTCAGAAATAGCTACAATGATTCCGGCAATGGGAGAAGTTGCCCGTCCCATACTGGATGATAATTGCATCGGTAAAATGATATCTGCCGGATTGGTTCCCATCTTCGCTGCAATGTTCGGAACTAAAGGTCCGAAAGAAAAGAAAGATGCGTTTCCACTTCCCATAAGCATAGAAGCTAAGAATATAATAACAGTCATTAGGGTTCCTATTCCTACGCTTCCGAATCCTAAGTGTTGAGATAAGTTCACTAATCCGTCAATAAAGCCTAAACTGATGAGACCTGCGGAGAATAATTCTGCAGCAACGATCAGAGTGATAACTGTGGCAAATACTTTTCCCATTCCTTCCCAGAATGTTTTCAGGGTAGAGAAGGTTTCTTTTGCTTTTCGTGTTCTGAATAATTCGAAAATGAATGCCATGAATAAGGAAATAAATATGGCTGTGGTGGTATCCAGAATTATCGGGTTATTCGGGAATAGTTGTAAGAAACGTGAAAATACGATTAGTAGGATCAAAGGAAGTACAGGCAGGATTGCATAGATAAGGGGAGTTTCAGATTTGAATTCTTCCATTTTTGTTGCTGTCTGTAAAGTCATTTCCTTTTTGTCAAAGTATCGGTTGCTAAAGAAATATACTACCATTAACAAAAGGGTTAACGGAATGGTAAGTGTTAACTGATCTTCAAGAAAATAGGCTACGTTGCTTTTTCCTATTAATTCTGCGGCTCTTGCCGTGTTTGCGGAAGCGGGTCCCATGTCAAAGACGGTACAGGCTGATATTACAGAAACAGCACTTAATCGGCTTACGCCTAATCCTACCAATACGGGATATATGGAAGCTACTAACAGTAATCCCAGTCCTGTAGCGGATGGGGTACATATAAACAGCAACTGTCCGATAGGTATTACGAGAATAGAGGCCAGGTAGGGATATTTTTTAAATATGGAAAGTGGTTGCATGGATATGTAAACCAATGCTTCACTGGCTCCGATCTTCTTCATGTAGGCAACAAAACCTCCGATGGACATAATCATCAGCCCGACTCCGGATAATCGTCCGACCATGGATTCCTGCATCCTTTTGAAAAGGTCGAAAAAATTAGATCCGGTACTTTCACTTATTTCAGAAGGTTTCAATCCCAGTATTTGTGCTAATCCGATCATGAGAAGACCGCAGATCAACAAAACTGCTTGTGGGTGATATTTCTTGAATAGAAAGTATGCCGCGAGTAAGATGAATTGTACGGATAATATGATTCCTAGTGTTGACATTATAGTTTGATTAAATATGATTGGTTATTGAGATATAACTCCTAGTTTTGTTGTTAACTGGTTGTAGATAGCAGCAGGAATTGGGAAAGGTGCTCCCGGGTGGTTTGATAAGTCTACATAGGTTAACTTGGTGTTTTTGGAAAGATCAATGGTGTATAGTTTTTGAGCGGTTGTAGCTTTGCTACTAGCTGTGTATCTCAGATATTTTAATTCCGGATTTTTGGTAACATCCAGGGTTCCGACAAAGTTATTATTTAAGTTAAGAGAGTCCAGTTTTGGAAGTTTGCTTGCATTGAAACTTGTCACTTCATTGGAGGTAAGAGTTATGTTATTGACTCCGGGAAAGTATCGTAATTCAGCTACATTTGTTATTTTCACAGAGGCGGTTCTTACTCCTGCATTTTGTAAGGTAGTGATCTGAGCTGCAGATTTTCCTAAGTTTAAGGCTCCTCTTTGTTTTAATGATTTTACAGTGTCTACATAGTAAACATATGTATCCGTTCCGTTATTTGTAATTTTTTCTTCGGTTACTCCGGAAGCTTTCAGATATAATAAATATTCGCCAAAGGCTTCATCAGCAATTTGGTATCTGTGATCTACATCAGAAGCAGGAATATCCTCAGTAACATCATCTGTAGTACATGAAGCAATGAACATATTACTTAATAAGAAAAGTAACACAAGAGATATTCGGTTAAAATTTTTCATGATTTTGGGTTTTTTAAAGAATTATAGACACAAATTTATTAGTGAAGCCTAAACAATATAGTTAATTAAAGCATTAATAAATCTATTAATAGACTTTTTTTATGAAAAAGCTGATAATTATTACCTAAATTAAAAAATGTATTAATGGGAATAGGGTTATTTTTGAATGATTTTATTTATTTGATAATTGAGATGTCAAACTTAATTAATTTTGATAGTTAGAAAAAAGAGTAACTTTACGGTTGTCATATATATTGGAAATGTAATTATAGAATATGAGGATTATCAGATTATTTTTTAGAATATTCATTCTTCTGCCATTTTTTTTGTGTCATTCTTTACATGCGGAAGAAGGGCTTAAGAATGAAAGTAAATCTTCTGATGCGACCTCAGGTATTGCATTGAATAGAAATCAGTTTTTTCGTTTTAACAATGCTTTTCAAATCTCGTTTGATTTATCCCTGCAAAAAGGATATGAACAATATTTGGAATATCTGGTGCATGTAGTGGATCTCAATAAAAGGACTATTGATGTTATTTTAAGTTCACAGTCTCAGACAGAATCAGAAATTATAATAATTTCAGAAAACTATCTTTCTAAAAAGCTATTGAAATTAGGTAAGAGTGATTTTGGACAGAAGCCGATTCATTTTGATTTTGATTTTGACCTGCAGATGGATAAGCTTACATTAAAGGTAGGTGATACCGTTTTTGTGGATAACCGTTTAGGTTTAAAGCCTCATAATGATTATCGTATTGTTTTAGGATCGGGAAAAGAAGGAATTAACCACACCTCTGCTTTGCAAATAACCAATGTAAAAACTACTCCGGATCTTTCAGAAGAATCTAAATCAAAAAGTAGTGGAAACAGCACTCTTTACTGGGTTTTACTGATTATAGTTCTGGATGTGATTGTTTTTGGATATTTCTTGTGGAGAAGATGGAAAAGAAAACAACAAAGATTATTAGTGAATCCGGAAGAGGAATATGAAGGTGCCGATTTAGTTTATCAACTGGAAAAAAATACTCAACAGAATGTAACTGAGATTACACAAAGTGCGGTTTACTTATTTAAAGAATTTCAGGTTTTTGATCAGGGAGGGAAAGATATATCCAAGAAATTTACGCCATTATTAAAAGAACTATTCCTTCTTTTATTACTATACACACAAAAAGAAGCAAAAGGAATAAGCACCGTTTTATTGAAAGATCTTTTATGGTATGATAAAGGAACTCAGAGTGCCAGTAATAACCGGGCAGTGAATATCGGGAAACTAAAAAATATTCTGGATGGAGTAGGAGAATACGAAATAATCACGGCTCCGCTTAACATCCAGATTGAGCTAAGCAAGGATATTTATTGCGATTACATAGAAGTATTTCAATTGTTGCGGGAAAAAACCCTTAATAAAGAACAGATCATACAGATAGTGGAAAAAGCAGGCAGAGGTCCGTTTCTTCCGGAATGTAATTATGAATGGCTTGATAATTTTAAAGCGGAAATATCTGAAGCAATTATTGATAACTTATTAGGATTTACGGAATTGGTGGATGTGAAAAAAGAAGCCAAACTGATTATTCAAATTTCAGATACCATATTCAATTTTGATAACTTGAATGAAACGGCATTAAGCCTGAAATGCAGGGCATTGATATTTTTAGGTAGACATTCCTTAGCCAGTGCAACCTACACGCGGTTTGTAAAAGAGTATGAAACCCTGTATCAGACACCCTATAAACTAACCTTTTCTGAAATTTCCCACTCGAAAGAATAAATAAAGAAATTAGAAGTACGAAGTTAGAAAAAAGAAGATAGAGAAAAGAAAAAGTCTTTTGTCTATAATCTAATATCTTACCTCTTTTTTACAAAAATAAAAAGCCCTTAAAAAAGGGCCTACTACAACTAAAAAAAATGAAAACTTATTTCTTAATAACCTTTACAGTTTCAATTTTGTTGTTATTAATAACTCTCACTACATACATTCCTTTTTGTAAATCTTGGGCATTAATAGGTTCTTGAGAACGGACTGTAACAGATTTTACCAAAGATCCGGTAATGGAATAAAACTCTACTTTGGAAATTCCTTCCAATACAACAGAAACCTGATCTCCTATTAAAGTGTTGGAAAGGACAGGCTGAGATTTCCCAACTTTCACATCATCTATTCCTAAAAAAGCAGGAACAACATCTGCCCAGTTATCAGATATCCGTATTTCATCAAACTCGATATTTCCTGTTCCTGATGAAGCAGTACCATTTTGTCTTATGCAAATACTAGCGATGCTTGTGGTCGCAGTTGTTCCTGAAGCATTAGTTGCATTAGGAGTAGGTTCAGTACTTCCCGGAACAGGATTCACCCACAAACTGGAAGTGTTAGTGGCTACATCATGTTTTACTACAATTAGTACAGTTGTATTTACAGGAAAATCGACGCTGTGATAGCTTGGGAAATAAGATCCTCCGGTACTATTCTCTATACCAACATTAAAAGTGTCGGATGCAGTACCTGTCTTAAAATAAAGTTTTGCCCGAAACGTAGTTACCCCAGTAGTTCCTGCGTTCTGAGCCAAGGATATAGAAAAGTCTCCAGAAGTAGATAATCCGGTTGTGTTTACAACCTTTACCAGTAACGAATAATATGCTACAGAAGACAAAGGAGTTGTCAAAGCCTTGTTTACATCTTGCGCACCTCCGGCAACAATGCTGATCCTATTTCCTAAAGGACTTTGCAATCCACTGTAAGACAAACTGTTCCCGGAATCACCTGAAGTTGTTATAATAGAAACAGGACTGACACTTCCACTATGGTTTACCCATCCGTTATCCGTTAATACACCTGTTCCAGTAAAAGGTTCATAAATCTGTTGAGCAGTAAGAGAAGATATAGAGGCTGCTACAGTTAAAAATAGATAAATTTTTTTCATGGTTTTACATTTAAAATATAATGGGTAAAGCTAACCAGAGGTGTTAAACAGAATGATTAATAAACCTATTAACAAAAGGTTAAACAGACAAATACTGTTGAAAATCATATATTATTTTAAGATTTCAGAAAATAAATTATGCTTTAAAATAAACAAAGAAAAATTCAATTTATTTTTCAACAAATTCTTTTCTATATTTTTAGAATACAATTATATTTGCATCGTTTTTAGCAAATTAATCAAATGAAATTACTGGCAGTAGGGACTGTAGCCTTTGATGCAATAGAAACCCCTTTTGGAAAAACAGACAAAATTTTAGGAGGAGCAGCTACTTATATAGGATTAGCAGCATCAAAATTAGGAGCAGAAGTAAACCTGGTATCAGTTATAGGAGGAGATTTTCCGCAAAAATATATAGATATGTTCCATAAAAACAAAATAGGAACAGAAGGAATAAAAAAAATTGAAGAAGGAAAAACCTTTTTCTGGTCAGGGAAATATCATATTGATATGAATAATCGGGATACTCTGTCCACTGAATTAAACGTATTGGAAAATTTTGACCCTCAGATTCCTGAAAGTCAAAAAGATTCAGAAGTAGTAATGTTGGGAAATCTCCATCCCGCTGTGCAGTTATCCGTTCTAGATCAGATGAAAAAAAGACCGGAATTGATTGTATTGGATACCATGGATTTCTGGATGAACTCAACCTGGGATTTATTAATGCAGATAATTTCAAGAGTAGATGTTATTACCATAAACGATGCAGAAGCCCGTCAACTGTCGGGAGAATTCAGTTTAGTGCGTGCAGCACAAAAAATTCAGGAAATGGGACCTAAGGTAGTAGTTATCAAAAAAGGAGAACACGGAGCACTTTTATTCAAAGATCATCAGGTATTTTTTGCACCGGCTTTGCCCTTAGAAGATGTTTTCGATCCTACTGGAGCAGGAGATACTTTTGCCGGAGGATTTGCCGGATATCTTGCACAAACAAAAGATCTTTCCTATGACAACATGAAAAAAGCCATTATTGTCGGAAGTGCATTGGCTTCATTTACCGTAGAAAAATTCGGAACAGAAAAATTAGAAGAATTATTACCTTCCGAGTATGACTTTCGTTTAAAAGAATTTCAAAACCTTACCGAATACAACTATAATTTTTAATAGGATTTCTCTTTTATCAGGAAATGTAATTTGCTTATTAACAAAGTTATATTGATAAATACTTGTTCTTAATTATTGATAGTTAAAATCGTAGATCATCAATCTTCATTCTTACTTCGTACTTCTTTATTTCTAATTTAATTTTATATCTTTATCAAAATTAAAAAACGAATTAATTTATGAAAAGAATAACAATAGTAACTTTAAGCCTACTTTCGGTCCTTTGGACAAATGCACAAAATATGAAATATCCTGTTACAAAAAAAGATAATATAACCGATGAATATTTTGGAGAAAAAGTATCCGCTCCTTATCGTTGGCTGGAAGACGACCAATCTCAGGAAACTAAGAACTGGGTACAGGAACAAAATAAACTCACTTTTGACTATCTGAATAAAATACCTTATAGAAATCAGTTAAAAGAACAAATTACTAAACTGTGGAATTACGAAAAAGTATCCGCGCCTTTTGAAGAAGGAGAACATATCTATTATTTTAAAAATAATGGTTTACAACCTCAATCCGTTTTATATAGAAAACCCATCAAAGGAGGAAATGAAGAAGTATTTTTAGATCCTAATAAATTCTCTAAAGACGGAACTTCTTCCTTAGGAGGGTTGTCGTTCAGTAAAGATGGTAGCCTTTTTGCCTATCAGATTTCAGATGGAGGATCAGACTGGAGAAAGGTTATTATTTTAGATACAAAATCCTTGAAGCAAATAGGAGATACCTTAAAAGATGTGAAATTCTCAGAAATAGCCTGGAAAGGAAATGAAGGATTTTACTATTCCAGTTACGACAAGCCCAAAGAAGGAAGTCAGCTTTCAGGGAAAACCGAACACCATAAACTTTATTATCATAAATTAAACGAATCACAATCCAAAGACCAGTTGGTTTTTGGAGGTGAAGAAACTCCGCGTAGATATATTAGCGCCTCTATTACTGAAGATCAAAGATATTTAGTAATTACGGCAGCCAATTCCACCTCAGGAAATGAACTCTATGTTCAGGATTTTAAAAGTCCAAATAGTAGAATAGTACCTGTATTCATAGGTTTTGATAATGATTATCAGGTAATAACCAGTGAAGGGGATGGATTGTTCATTCAGACCAATTTTTCAGCACCAAATCAGCAATTGATAAAACTTGATTTCCGTAAAGTAGGAACACAAAATCCGGAAATGAAAGAAGAATCACTGTGGGAGGTAATAATACCTGAAACTCCTTCCGTACTGAATGTAACCGCTGCCAATAAGTATCTTTTTGCTTCCTATATCACTGATGTACACTCAGAAGTGAAACAATACGATTTAAATGGGAAATTAATTCGTACCATTGAATTACCGGGTATCGGACAATCCATTGGTTTTTCAGGAAAAGAAAACCAGAAGGAAATCTATTATTCCTTCACCAATTACGTATATCCGGTTACTATTTTCAAGTATAATACAGAAACAGGAAAATCCGAACTATATAAAAAACCGCAAATCAACTTTAATCCCGAAGATTACGAAAGTAAACAAGTATTTTATGCATCCAAAGACGGAACCAAAGTTCCCATGACTATAACCTACAAAAAAGGATTGAAACTGGATGGAAAAAATCCAACCATTCTATATGGTTATGGAGGATTTAATATTAGCTTGTTACCCGCGTTTTCCGTTTCCAATGCCGTGTGGTTGCAGAACGGAGGAATATATGCTGTAGCAAATTTGCGTGGAGGAGGAGAATATGGGCAGAAATGGCATGATGCAGGAATAAAACAAAACAAGAAAAACGTATTTGAGGACTTTATTGCTGCCGGAGAGTATTTAATCTCCAACAATTATACCTCGTCCGGTTATTTAGCTTTGTCAGGAGGTTCAAACGGAGGATTACTCGTGGGGGCAACTATGATTATGCGTCCGGATTTGGCCAAAGTAGCTCTTCCCGCAGTGGGAGTAATGGATATGTTGAGATACCACACCTTTACTGCAGGAGCAGGTTGGGCATATGATTACGGAACTGCCGACGATTCCAAAGAAATGTTTAATTATTTAAAATCCTATTCACCTGTTCATAATGTGAAAAAAGGAGTTTGTTATCCGGCTACTTTAGTAACCACTGGAGATCATGACGACCGGGTAGTTCCTTCCCATTCCTACAAATTCGCAGCAGAATTACAGGCTAATCAGGGATGTGCCAATCCTGCTTTGATTCGAATTGAAACCCGTGCCGGACACGGAGCAGGAAAACCTACAGATTTAGTTATAGAAGAAGCTGCAGACCGCTTTGCCTTTGCACTTTACAATTTCGGAATAAAAGGGCTGAAATAAATTAACTTTGAAAATAACATTAAATCTCCCAAAGGCAATTTGCCGTTGGGAGATTTTTTATAGATGATCTGTTTTATTTTTAAGTTAATGTAAAATAATAGGTGAGGTAAATCATAAGAAAACTATATCTCTTTTAGCCGGATTTTTTTATCTTTGAATTATTGTTTGAACATTATTAAAAAACATTATACTATGAAGCAACTTTATATTTTCTTGTTTTTAGGATTATTTTTCTTTTCTCATTCCCAGACAAAAACTCTCATTTTTCAGTATGATGATGCAGGGAATCAGATATTACGGGAATATCAGTCAGCTACAAGTAAAGTTGCTGCAGAAACCACTATTTTACAAAATATATTTTCTCCTCAGGAAACGCGTATTTATCCTAATCCGGTAGAAGCAGAACTGACTATTAGCTGGGAACCTTCTCTTATCGACTACATTGCTAAAATAGAACTGATAGCCTATAACGGAACTTATGTAGAGAATGTCCCATTTGTCAATACTGAAAGTAAAACTATTCTTGATATGACTCACAGGCCTTCAGGAGTTTATTACATAAAGATTTATTGTTCCGATGGAAGAGTACTGAGTCATTCCCTTATAAAAAACTAAGCTGATCTATCATGAAAATAAGAACAACGATAGCCATATTTATAGCGACACTTGCGTGTACCCATAGTTTAAAAGCACAAGTAGTATTATCATCACCCGATTCTCCGGATAAAAAAGTAACAGCACCTACATCCATTAATCTCAAACCTGGGTATAAAGTAACCGCCCAAATAGGAACTTCTTACCGGGCATTTATAGACAGTGACGGAGATGGATTTGCAGATCAGGAACTTCCTCCGGGAACACCCTCGGAACATGGGCCTTTGCAAAACTTTGCAGATACCAAAGGAGAATTGTCCGTATCTGGAATGGGTGCAGCCAATTATACTCTTCCTATCGCCCTTCCTCCAGGAATAAAAAACATAGCTCCACAAATTTCTATTGTTTATAACAGTACTTCAGACAATGGAATGGCAGGGTATGGTTGGAATGTAACCGGAATTTCCTCTATTTCCAGAGTAGCTACCCGTTTGGATATAGACGGTTATGTAGACGGAGTCAATTTCAATTCGGATGATAAATTTTCCCTAGATGGACAACGATTATTAATAAAGACAGGAAACCACGGTGAGGCAGGAGCTACTTATCAGACAGAGAATTACTCCAACCTGAAAATAGAATCTATTGGAAGTACTACCTATCCCGGAATAGAAGGAAACCGTCCCGAATATTTTAAAGTTACCTTTCCTGATGGAACTCAAGTGCTATACGGTTCTACTGTAGATTCACGTGGAGTTACCGAATGGCTGATAAAAAAATGGAAGGATCCACAAGGGAATTTCATTGAATATTCTTATGATAAGGACCGGAATACCACCTATATCAGTACAATTACTTGGGGTTCCAATGAAAATAAGTCAACTAATTACTTTAATTCCATTCGATTCTACTATAAATCACGGGCAAGATCAGAGTTTGCCTACGTACAGGGAGTGAAAATGATCAATTCCCGAATTTTGGATAGAGTGGAAGTATTAGCGGGGGGACAATTGTTTAAAAAATATCAGCTTACCCACCAGACCATAACCGGAAATTATCAGAGAGTAGCCTCCATTCAGGAATTTAACAGCAATAATGAGCCGGCCAATCCGGTAACCTTCGGGCATATCACTACTGATAACTCTTTTGGAGGTTATGAATATAACAAATCAGAAGCTTTATGGGATATAAAGAATATAAAATTGACTGGTGATTTTGATGGAGATGGACAAGCAGATGTCATTACTAAAGACGGAACCTTATACAAAAACTTGTTTGAAAATTTAGGAACAGGAAATAATAGGATTTCCCTACAAAATGTAATAAACACGAATGGTGCTTTGGTAGAACAGCCAATCACAACCCTAACGAATAATAAGCTCAATAATTTCCAGTCTTTAGTTGCCCATACGAAAGAACTTCCTTCCGGAATATCCAATACGGATTCCAGGCAACATACGGAAAATAAATTGGTATTGAATACTTTGAATTTTAATAAATCCCTCAATACTTTTGAGAAGGTATATACTAAGAAAATTCCTTATCCCCATGGAGAAAGAAGTATAGACATGTGTTCAGGAATGATGTATGACTGGAGAAAAAAAGATTTTGTAGGAGATATATTTGATACCTATAATAATTTTGTTAGTAATAAATATTTGGAAGGAGATTTTAATGGAGATGGTATTTCAGAATTAATAGTATTAGGTCAGGTTAAATACACTTGGGTTGATTTGGTAATTTATGGAGACTCATCAGGAGGACATGCTATTCCTCTAGAATCAATTCCCCAGTACGAATGTGATGTTAGAACAGAAAATATAGGTGTTGCTTCCTACTATGTTGACATGAACCCTGCCATACCGGATGATCAAAGTTATCATAAAATAGCGATGAGTTCAGTTAGTTATGACTCAGATAATTATGTGATAGATATAGATGGAGATGGAAGATCGGAAGTCATGAGTTTTAGTGGAAGTTCATATCAGGTATCTGCTTTAAATAAAGATAAACAATTTACGGTGTTGTTTAGTGGAAACATTTCCGAATATGATGGAAAAAAACCATTATTGGTTGGGGATTTGAATGGAGATGGGAAAACCGACTTCATGATTCCGGAAGCGTTGGATTCCCCTCACTGGTACATGTATATTTCTACCGGAAAAGGACTGGAAAAGATCAAGTACGAAAATTTAGTACATTATCAGCCGGAATGGAAAGGAGCGCCTTCCGCAAATCGATATAAAGCTCGCCAATACCGGTTGGCGGATTTAAATAAAGATGGAAAAGCTGATTTTATAGAATCCGAATACGAATCATGGACAGTAAGTCCCGGAGACCGGGATGGAAGGGGCTATATACGTTATTATGAAAATTTGGGAGGAGGAGATAAACCCTATTTCGGAGGTAGAATGGAAGCCGAAGCTCCTCGTTCAGAATACGGATATGAAGACCCTTTTGCTTTGATAATCGCAGATTATAAAAACAATGAAAAAACAGGAAATTTTGTTTTTGTCCAGAGAAATGAAATATGGAAAGGCAAATTTAACAAAGACTTACGAAAAGATATTTTACTCACTCAGGTTTCCGAAGCAGGAGGAAACATCATTTCCAATATAGAATATGCATCATTGGAACCTAATGCAGCAAATAACGAACTGGGGGATGCAGGTGGAATCTATTTCTCTTCCGGTCAGGAAGTATATCCATACAGGGAAGTTACCCAGATACCTAATATGGATGTAGTGAAGAAATTATCCGTTACTTCTGCAGGGAAAACCCTGTATCAACAGTACAAATACTCTGGATTGGTTACCCATACCCGTGGATTAGGCCTGTTAGGATTTAAGAAAACCGCACGATCCAATTGGCAGACTGAGGAGAACATTGTGAGAACCCCAGTTTGGTCTGTACAGGAAATGTACCCGCAATTAGGAAGAACCACAGAAGAATATTCACCATTAATTTCTTCCTGGAGTTTTAAAGGAGGCAATTTCAATTTGATAACCAATCCGCAGGATTCTCAATTGTTAAGCAAATCCTCTGTAAAATTCCGGAGTACACAACCTTTACCCGATGTACATAAGGATTTACCTGTATATAAGATAGAGAAGGATTTTCTCACAGGAGTAACTGTTACTACCGATAATCAGTATGATGAGTATGGCAATCTAAGTCGTTCCGTTGCCAATAACGGAGTAGGAACCGCCAAGACTGATTATACTTATGAGAATAATCCTTCTGGAACGGATGCACAATATTATATCGGAAGATTGGTGCAAAAATCCGGAACAGTGACTGCTTATTCCGATACCTATACTACCGAGGAAAAATATACCTATACCGGAAACCAGATTACCCAGACTCAGAAAAAAGGACATAATACTGATTACATTACCGAAACATTTGCCTATGACGGATTTGGGAATCTGATAGAAAAAACCGTTTCTGCTCCTGGAGTATTTGCACTAACTATCAAAGACGAGTATGATCTGACCGGACGGTTTGTGGTGAAAAAGACCGATGCGGATAACCTGACAGAAACTTTTACCTATAACAATTGGGGACAGGTATTATCTCATGTTAGTCCGTTGAATGTACTAACAGAAACCCTATATGACGGTTGGGGAAAACTACGGAAAGTAACGACTGCCGGAGCTTCGGACACTCCATTGGTTTCCATTACCAATTACGAACGTACACAAGGAGGAGGAGTAAAAGTAACAAGCTATAGTGACCAGACCGGAGATTATTCCGTTGGGTATAAAGATGTTTTCGGAAGAGATATAAAAAGTACTGTCAAAGGCTTTGCCCAGGGAACTTATATCTCCAAAAATATAGAATATGATGTATTAGGAAGGAAAACCAGGGAAAGTGAACCGTATTTTGAAGGAAGTAATCCGGGGCAGTGGAATACCATAGAATACGATGACCTGAGTCGTCCGATTAAACAAAAATTGTTTACAGGTAAAGAAGTTACTAACACGTATAACGGACTTTCTGTAACCACAAAAGAAAATAACGGAGTAAAAATTAAGACCATTACCAAAGATGCCAATGGAAATGTAGTGAAAGTAGTGGATAACGGAGAAACCGTAAATTATACCTACTATGCCAACGGAAATCAGAAAACATCCAACTATAACGGACATATCGTAACCCTGAAATACGATGGATGGGGAAGGAAAACCTGGTTGCAAGACCCTTCTGTCAGTTCCACTCCTTACACCTATTCCTATAATAATTACGGAGAAATCCTGACCCAAACTACTCCGGATGGAACCACAGCCTATACCTATTCCCCTACCGGAAAAGTATTGACAAAAACCGTAACCGGAAACAATACCAATATCAGTTCCGTTTACGAATATTCCAATATAGGATTGCTGTTAAAAGAAACCGGAACCTCCGGAGGAGAATCCTATTCCTATATATATGCTTATGACGGAAGATACCGGTTGATTTCCCATAAGGAAACTACTCCACAGGTAAGTTATACCCGGGAATACACCTATGACCAGTTAGGAAGAAGTTTAACGGAGAAAACCGTTACCGTTTACGGAAGTTTATCTTCTTCTGTTTTTACACAAAATGTGTATAATTCCTATAATGGAATTCTGGAAAAAGTAATTCAGGAAGGAACCGGAAAAATCCTTTGGCAGTTGACCGGAATGAATGCACGAATGCAGACCCTTTCTGCCAAATTAGGCAATAATGTGAATATTGCCAATACCTATGATGATTTTGGTTTTGTAAAAGAAGTGGTACATTCCGGAACGGTTTCCACTCCGTTATCTGTAAGTTACGATTTCAACACACAACGGGGAATTTTAAACTCAAGAAACAATCATTTTTATAATTGGAATGAACAGTTTACCTACGATAATTTTGACCGGTTGGTTTCCTGGTCCGATCCGAATGGAACCAATTCCAATACTTACGCCAATGACGGAAGAATTACCACTAATTCCCAGGTAGGAAACTATAACTATGACGGTTCTTCGCGATATAAGAAAACCTCCATCAACCTGAATATAGCAGGAGATGCGTATTATTCTGCCCGGCCACGGCAACAAATTACGTACAATGTGTATAAAAATCCGGTGGAAATTACTGAAGGAACCAACAAAGTAACCTTCGGATATAATATCCATGCCAGCCGAACACAGGCTGTAGTAATTTCCGGTACAACCACTATAAACAAATTTTATTCCGATGACAAAGGAATAGAAATTCTTTCCAAAACAAATCCGGCAGGAAAAGAAGCAAAAATTATCACTTGGATTTCCGGCTCTCCGTATGATGCTCCGGTAATGTATGTAACCACTTTTGCCGCTTCCGGAACCGGAACTTTGCAAAAAACCGAAGATGCGTTTTATTACCTGCACCGTGATTACCAAGGGACTATCATGGCGATCAGCAATGAACAGGGACAAACTGTAGAACGCAGATTATACGACCCTTGGGGGAAACCAATTCCCCCTTTATCCCCCGAAGGGGGAGTCCTCCCTTCCTTTGGAGGGGCCGGGGGAGGATTTATAGACCGGGGTTATACCGGACATGAACATTTCTTTGCTGTAGGACTGATTCACATGAACGGACGTATGTACGATCCGGTACTGAGACAGTTTCTTTCTCCGGATAATTTTATACAAGATTCTTCCAATTCTCAAAACTATAACCGGTATGGATATGTATTGAATAATCCGTTGATGTACACCGACCCGACAGGAGAAGAGATATTTACCTTAGCAGGGCTGGCAGTGGCAGCGGGTATAGGAGCCTTGATAGGAGGGGCTGTATATACTGCTTATGCCTTGTACACCGATACCTTTAGCTGGAAGGGATTTGGAAAAGCTATTTTAACCGGAGGAGCTACCGGAGCTTTAGCTGGGGTAGCAGCTTTATACGCTCCTATAGGAATATTACCGGGAGCAGGATATGGAGCAGTAACAGGGGGAGCTATAGGAATGGTAGGAGCAGGTATTAACGGAAGTGATATAATAAAAGGAGGAATTATAGGAGCTGTAACCGGAGGTATCATGGGAGGAATAAGTGGGGGAATAAAAGCAAGTAAATTAGGAGTAGAGGATATTTGGACAGGAACAGGAACAGCCAAAATGATGAGTGAAATAAATCCATCTTCGGCTGATGCAAATTCAGGAGATCAATTTCGATATGCAAATACTAAAGATATGAGAACAGATTATGATGCTAATATAGGAAGTGTAGATGGGAAAACATTATCGGATGTGGAAAGTAAATTAAATACAAAGGTTTTTGTACCTACAGAATCTGATATGAAAAATATAGGAGGTAGTATTAATGGTGATGGTTATATTGTTTACAAAGGTCAAACAGCAGGGGGAATGACTACAGGTTATTATAAGGGAGGATGGCTTTCTAGTGATGGTTCCACTATTTATATATCTCCTGGAATAAAGAGTTTGGATGTTACTTATAAAAATGGTATATTTAAACATGAATTCATGCATGCATGGCATTGGAAAAATAATCCGAATATGGCTGCATTCAGGAAATATTCAGAGCAGGCAACATCTACCTACAGTCTTGCTTATGCTAAACATTATGGGATAACTGATTTTGAGCGGTCATCTAGACTACAGTTGGCTGGAGTAATAAAAGAGTGGGGGAAGGGAGTTTATTTTTATCCAAGATCTTATTCATGGAGATATTTTAGTAAAATAATACCAACATGGTTAGAATAATTTTAATATCATTCATCTTAATTTTCTGTTTCTCCTGTAAAGAAAAACAAGAAATCAAATCTTTTGGTGAATATAACATAGAATTTTATTCTCACAGAGTAGGAACCTATAACTTCAAAGAGAATACATTTTCAGTAGATGAATATTTTCGTAGAGTTTATTATGATTATTTAACCAAAGAAGAACAAGATAAAATTGTGAACAGTTTTTTTGAAAATAAGTTGGATGAAAAAAGTGGTGAGTTATTTGTTTTTGAAGATCCGGTTGTTATGCCATCAGCGGCAAATGCAATGCACCTGTTTAAAAATAAGAAAGATTATTTTTTTGCCTCTGTAGGGCTTAATCATAAACAGGTTAATTTTTGTACCCCCAAAAGTCAAAAAGAAATGATAATATTTAATGATGTGGTGATTTCTATACTTTCCTCTAAAGAATCCTATAAAAGAACAGCAGATACCCTAAGAAAGATAGATGAACAACTATGGAGAAATATGATGGAGGATTCAAAAAGGAGAAAGGCAAGAGGTAAAAAATAGGATTTTAACAAATACTCTCTTTTTTGTTGTATAAAACTGGGAGAATGAAAAGATAAATATGGTAAAAAACATAATAATTTTACTATTTGTAGCATTCAGTATATTTTCCTGTTCTGAGCAACATAAGAACGATCAAAAAGGAATAATTGCCAAACTTGGTACTGTTTACTCTGGTATTACCAAATAAAAAGTTCATTGACATAACAAATTTGCATCTCAGGGAGTAATAACCGCATAAGCGGAGGAGATATAATGGAAGGTTTTTCCAGTGGAGGATTGGCAAGCTTAGCAGCCTCAGCCGTAGGTTTAGGAGGAGCTGCTGCAGGAATAGATGGGAGCAAAACCTTTGGAACCTTGTTTTTTGGGACTCTAAGTGGAGGGGTAGGTTCAGCTCTTACTGGAGGAAACTTTTGGCAGGGGGCAGCGATAGGGTTAACGGTTAGTTGGTTGAATCATGAGAAGCATAAGATAATTAAACCAATAGTAAAAGAAGAACCTTTAATATCAAAAAGTATTAAAAGGGGCTTGGCAAAAGCTTCAAGCCTATTGGGAACACCCTCTCTTGAGTTTGATGGTAAAACATTAAGTATTTATGAAAATGGGGAATTGGTATCTTCTTATAAAGCAGTTTCTGGACGTTCTTTAGATGGGAAGGGATTGGAGTTTGATTATTCTGTTGAAAGACAAAAAATGAAAGGTATAGGCCCTTTGCCTGAAGGAATCTATACTCTTGATCCACATAAAGTACAGTATTGGAATGATCAAAGTTTTGGTACGAAAACGAAAGCCATATTAGGAAGGGGGACATGGCCTGGCGGGCCAAGTTCTTGGGGGTTTGCTAGAGTTTGGTTGAATCCAGTAGCTACAACAAATACTTATGGACGATCAGACTTTTCGATTCATGGAGGGGAATGGTATGGTAGTGCTGGGTGTATTGATTTATGGAAAAATGATATAGCATTTTTTAATGATTTATCAAAATATGTAAATTATCTTAGTGTATATTTATATGTAAATTATTAATTATATTGACTTATGAAAAAAGTAAAATCTATTATAAGTATTATCTTTTCTATAATTGTTATAATGTTATTTATTAGTGAACTGATAGATGTTAATAATGATTCTAGTATATATATAACTGTATATAAATTAAATCAAAAAGGTAATTGGTTTTTTTATCAGAATATAGAACAATATATAGCTTATGATATTTTGATTATTCTGGTTTCTTTAATCTCTACCATTTTGAATATGACATATTTATTATATAAAAAATGCTTCAAGGTTAGTTTATTTTTTGAATTGTTATTATTAATTATGTTAGGTTATAATTATTATTATGTGTTTTCTATTTTATAGATGTAAGTTTTTAATCGACTCAAATTCAGAAAAAAAATTAACATATAAAATTACCAGTGATAGGGCATGCAAAGAAAGAGAAAGAATAAGATTATATTTACTAAATGCTATTTATGGGTTTAAGATAGGTGGTAAAAAAGATCAAAGTAAATTATATAAACAATTAGAAAAAACTGATTTCGAAAAATATTCTGTTTACAAAGATAATCTTACTAAGAGTGATTCTATAATTGTTCTATTTTAATGAAAAAGAAATTAAATACTTTGGATAAAGTAATGATAGTATGGTTGGGGATAATATTCATTTCATCAGTACCTATTATAAAATATTTTTCAGAAAGATCTAATATATGGGTTGAAAATCATTATATCAAAGTAGAAGATTCATTAGATTTTCATTTGAATGATTTTAGAAATGAACATGGAGTTTTTATTTTGAATGAGAATTATGCTTTTTTCTATGGAAAAGGTTATTATTCAGAAGATAAAGATAAAGGATCTGTTTTCAAAGTAAGTATATCTGGATATATATTTGAAGATTTAAAAAAGAATAAACAAATCCAAGTAGTAAAACAAAAAAATTCCAGAGAGATATTATTTCAGGTCAATGATGGGTCATATTACAAATTCATTATGGAAGATAAAAATAAAATTAAAGAATAAACAAAAATAATTCATACAAATACACAAAAACTATGAAAACAGTAATTATGATTGCATTTGCGTTATTGAGTCTTATGCAGGTAAAAGGACAAACATTGGAATTTAAGAATTCACAAAAAATTCTACTGGAAGGGCAAAAAAAATCCAAAGAACAAGTTTTTAAAATTATGGAGAATAATCCTGAAGCCCTACAATTATACAAACAAGGAAAAAGCTTACGAACCTGGGGAGACGTTACTTTTTTCGGGGGAATAGGAATTGCTTTAGGAGGAATTTTGCTCAATCAGTGTACCACCATAGGAGATAAAGAAAAGAAAATAAACGGTGGATGGTATGGTTATAGTGGATACACATATACTGAAAAAGATAATACCCTTTCCATAGTAAGTGCAGCTATCGGAGGCGGATTGCTCATAGCTACCATTCCGTTAAAAATAAGTGGAAAAAAGAAAATAAAACAATCTATAGAAAAATATAACAACGGATTACAATCTGTGTCCGACTCACAATTCCGGAAATCATCTGCTAACTATAATTGGGCGGTTATAAATAATAACAAAGGATTAGGAGTAAAACTAACCTTTTAGTTAAGTTTGCTTATACGATTTTGTTCTTTTAACAAAGGAATGAAAATAATAATATTAGGCCTTTGAATCAATCGCAAAAAATAGAATGAAAAAAGCCGTTAAAAAGAAATTTTGTTTGAATGGAACAAAGTGAAATGAGTTCAATTTCTTTAGGCTTTTGAGTGATAATTTTTATGCAAAAGATTGATTCATAGCCTTGAATTTTTATTACTTTTGTTTCAAGACAAAAGTAAAATATAGATTAAATAATCAACTGAATTCCTGCATTTTTACAGGCAACCCTCATTTCCTCAGGCCAGATACTGGACTGTATCTCCCCAATGTGTGCCTTTTGCAACAGGAACATACACAATCGCGATTGTCCCAGTCCGCCACCAATAGACAATGGTAGTTCATCATTCAACAAACGAGAATGAAAATATAATTCCTTACGAGCCGTTTGTCCGGTCATGTCCAGTTGCCGGAGCATTGTTTCCCTATCCACACGGATTCCCATCGAAGAAATTTCAAAAGCCTGCTTCAATACCTCATTCCACAAAATAATGTCCCCGTTCAGTCCCTTGTAACCCGATTCTGTCAGAGTTGTCCAGTCGTCATAATCCGGAGAACGTAAATCATGAGGTTCTCCATTACTCAGTTTATCCCCAATACCAATAATAAAAACAGCGCCATATTTTTCCGCTATTTTGTTTTCCCTCTCCTTCGCATCCAGATTAGGATATAACTGAAGCAATTCCTCAGAATGAATAAAATGTATTTCTTTAGGTAATCTCGTTTTTAATGAGGGATACATTTCATACGCCATATATTCCGTGCGCCGTATGGCATCATATATATTAGTTACCACTTCCTTTAAAAAAGGAATATTCCGGTCTTCCTCAGAAATAACCCTTTCCCAATCCCATTGATCTACATAAATAGAATGAGTATTGTCCATTTCCTCATCAGCCCGTATAGCATTCATATCCGTATAAACACCGAATCCTTTTTCAATCTGTAAATCCGCCAGAGTAAGCCTTTTCCATTTTGCCAGAGAATGAACAATTTCCGCAGGCCGGTCTTCCATATCCTTTATAGGAAAAGTTACTGCCCGGTCTTGTCCTGTAAGATCATCATTAATTCCCGTTCCCTTCAATACAAAAAGAGGAGCGGTTACCCGCCTTAATCGTAGTTCCGAAGATAAATTAAGTTGAAAAAAATCTTTTATTTGTTTAATACTCAATTCAGTTTGTCGTAAACTCAGGTGAGATTTATATCCTTCCGGAATGATTAATTTACTCATAATTTAATTTGAATGATAGAAACGGCAAATTTAACTAAAATATTTCTCGTAAGAGATAAAAAAAAGAATGAGATTTTATGTGAAAGATTTGATTTTGTAAGGATGTTATTGAATAATATAAATCAATAAATATTTTTTCTTAACACTGGAGATGATCACTTTTTCCAAATTTGTGCAATTGCCTCATTGACACACCAATTAATTATCCCATTTCACCTTTCCCTATTTCGTTAAAACACAGAAAAATAAAAGAAATGAAGAAATATAAAAAATTTTGAATCAGAATGTTAAATTATTGAAAAAATTTCATACTTTTGCAATCCGAAAAATTTATAAACACAACAAATGTCAGGAATTATTGGAAAGAAAATTGGCATGACCAGCTTATTTGACGAAGAAGGGAAAAACATCCCTTGTACCGTTATTCAAGCAGGTCCGTGTACAGTTTTACAGGTCAGAACCGTAGAGAAAGACGGCTATATAGGCTTTCAACTCGGTTTCGATGACAGAAGTGAAAAAAACGTAGGAAAAGCTATGTTAGGTCACTTCAAAAAAGCAGGTTCAACACCAAAAAGAAAAATGGTGGAGTTTCATCATGGATTTGATGATTTGAAATTAGGAGATGTGGTAGCTGTAAATTTATTTGCTGAAGGCGAATTTGTTGACGTTACCGGAACTTCTAAAGGTAAAGGATTTCAGGGAGTAGTAAAAAGACACGGATTTGGAGGTGTAATGCAAGCTACTCACGGTCAGCACAACAGATTAAGAGCTCCAGGTTCTATCGGTGCTGGTTCAGACCCATCCAGAGTATTCAAAGGAATGAGAATGGCAGGAAGAATGGGAGGAAAACAAGTGACTGTACAAAATCTACAGGTAGTAAAAGTGGACGAAGAAAAAAACCTTTTAGTAGTAAAAGGAGCAGTTCCGGGTCCTAAAAATTCATATGTAATCATAAGAAGATGGAATTAGTAGTACTAGATAAAAACGGAAAAGAAACCGGAAGAAAAGTTTCTTTAGACGAAACCATATTCGGTGTGGAGCCTAATGAGCACGTGGTTTACTTAGAAGTAAAACAATACTTGGCTGCACAAAGACAAGGAACTCACAAGTCCAAAGAAAGATCAGAACTAAGCGGATCAACCCGTAAACTTCACCGTCAGAAAGGAACAGGAGGTTCTCGTAAAGGAGATATTAAAAACCCTTTGTTCAAAGGAGGAGCTAGAGTTTTTGGGCCAAGACCAAGAGATTATAGATTTAAACTAAATAAAGCTTTAAAAAGATTAGCAAAAAAATCCGTTTTAAGCCAGAAAATAAAAGACAACAACCTTAAAGTGGTTGAAGATTTGAAATTCGAAGCGCCTAAAACCAAAGATTTTATCCAGGTAATTCAGAGCTTGGGACTGGCTAACAAAAAGACTTTATTCGTGTTAGGGGAATCAAATAAATTTGTATATTTGTCGTCTCGAAATTTACAGGAGACTAAAGTGTTAGAATACAGTGAAGTAAGTAGTTATGACATTTTAAAGGCTAATGAAGTAGTTTTATTTGAGGGTTCAGTAGAAAAAATTCAGGAAAATTTAAGAAAGTAGAATTATGTCTGTACTAATAAAACCTATTATATCAGAAAAAGCAAACGATGTCGCTGAAAA
>JAVBMH010000009.1:0-70564 GCA_031552575.1 Apibacter sp.
TGGGCCTAAAAAACATCGGGCCCGATTACTCAAAACGTCCCGTCCGATTGACCAATCGGACGGGACGTTTTCATTGAAACATCAGGACGTTTTGTATGCTTCTTCAATAAAGGGTTTCAGAGGGGTGTTTTTGAGTGAAGTGAGAAAAAAGAAAATAGCGAAAGGAAAAAATCTTTTTACTTTTTACATTTTACTTTTTACAAAAAGAGAAAAGTCTTACATCTTATATCTTACTTCTAACTTTTTATATATAAAACCTTATCTTTGTGTAGCCCTGAATCATTTACTATGAAAGAACGAATAGTCGTGAAAATCGGAAGTCAGATACTTACCCGTAAAGACGGTACGCTGGATGTAACCCGTATGTCGGCACTGGTAGACCAAATAGCTGAACTTCACAAAAATAATACAGAAATCATACTCGTTTCATCCGGAGCTGTGGCATCAGGAAAATCAGAAATAAAAGCCAAAAAATTGGACAGTATTTCCGCCCGTCAGTTATATTCCGCCATTGGTCAGGTGAAACTTATCAATCGTTATTACGACTTGTTCCATCAACATGGCATCGTCTGCGGACAAATTCTGGCAACAAAAGAAGACTTTGCTACTCGCCGTCATTACCTTAATCAACGGAACTGCATGACTGTGATGCTGGAAAACAAGGTGATTCCCATAGTAAATGAGAATGATGCAATTTCGGTAAATGAACTGATGTTCACAGACAATGATGAACTATCGGGGCTGGTAGCTGCAATGATGGATTGCAAAAAGCTGATTATCTTAAGCAACATAGATGGTATATTCAGCGGTGATCCAACACATCCCGACTCTTATATTCTTCGGGAAATTGATGTTCAAAAAGACCATATAGAAGATTTCATTCAATCTTCCAAATCATCTACCGGACGCGGCGGAATGAAAACCAAGTATAATATTGCCCGGAAAGTAGCTGAAGAGGGAATAGAAGTGATTATTGCCAACGGACGAACGGAAAACATTCTTTTCCAACTAATAAAAGGAAAAGATGCAGTTTCCACCCGTTTTATTCCTTCGGAAAAAGGAACTTCCAGTGTAAAAAAATGGATTGCCCATTCGGAAGGATTTACCAAAGGAGAAGTTCATATCAATCAGGGAGCTAAGGAGGCTCTTCTCGGAGATAAGGCCGTAAGTGTACTAGCTGTGGGCGTAACGGAGATTGTAGGAAACTTTGAAACGGACGATATTGTCCGAATCATGGATGAAGAAGGAAAGCAGATAGGTATAGGCCGGACTTCCTACAACAGTGACAAGGCGCGGGAAATTCTGGGAAAAAGTAATAAGAAGCCTTTGATTCACTACGATTACTTATATATTGAAAAATAAGATGAATACTAACTATCAGACTATATTCCAAGCTACAGCGGAAGCCTGTAAAGATCTTGCTTTGCTGGAAGAAACAAAGATCAATACCATACTGGAAGCCATTGCACAGGAAACAGAGTCGGCTATACCGGAAATTCTCACAGAAAACAAAAAGGATCTGGAACGAATGGATTCTTCCAATCCGAAATACGACCGGCTGTTACTTTCGGAATCACGAATTCATGACATTATAAAGGACATCCGCAATGTGATTTCCTTACCTTCTCCTACAGGAAGAATACTGATGCAAAAAACCTTGCCCAACGGACTGAATTTATCAAAAATAGCAGTTCCTTTCGGAGTAATCGGGATCATTTACGAAGCCCGGCCCAATGTAAGTTTTGATGTGTTTTCCCTTTGTCTTAAATCAGGTAATGCCTGTATTCTAAAAGGCGGATCGGATTCCGTGTTTTCCAATGAAGTGATTGTCAGACTGATCCGAAAGGTGTTGAAACAGCAAGGAATAAGTCCGAATATTTGTACTTTACTTCCCAACGACCGCTCTGCTATGGCAGAACTAATGAATGCACGGGAATATGTAGACCTGATTATTCCGCGCGGAGGAAAAGAACTGATCAATTTTGTGCGGGAAAATTCCCGGATTCCTGTTATAGAAACCGGTGCCGGAGTATGCCATACGTATTTCCATAAAGACGGAGATATGGAAAAAGGAAAAGACATCATCTTCAATGCAAAAACAAGAAAGGTAAGTGTTTGTAATTCTTTGGACTGTCTGGTTATTGACAGGGAACGGCTTAAGGATCTACCTTATTTATGTAAAAATCTGGAAACGAAAAACGTTATTATTTATGCAGATGAATCTTCTTTTGAAATGTTGTCTTTGTATTATTCTTCTGACTTATTGAAAAAGGCTAATGAGAACAGTTTCGGAACGGAATTCCTGGATTACAAAATGGCGATAAAAACGGTAGACACTATAGAAGAAGCCATCCGACATATTTCCGTTTACAGTTCTAAACACAGTGAAGCTATTATAAGTGAAAACAATGAGGTTGTTAAATTATTTGAAAAACTGGTGGATGCTGCCTGTATTTATGCCAATGTTTCTACTGCTTTTACAGACGGAGCTCAGTTTGGACTGGGTGCCGAAATCGGAATCAGTACTCAAAAAATGCATGCACGCGGCCCTATGGCCTTGGAGGAATTGTGTACGTATAAATGGATTATTGAGGGAAAGGGACAGATTAGAAGTTAAAAATTATATCTTTAAATAAATTAAACAATAAATACTATGAAATTACCGATCTTTGTCATTCTAACGAGCTTATTAGGAATTGTTTCCTGCGCTCAGAATAAATCAAATCCGGAAACTGAAACCGATATACAGACAGATATGGATTCAAAAACCATTGTAAATATTCCTACTGCTTCTTTTCAGGAAATAGACAGCACAGGAATTCTTTTGTTCCCTTTGTCTATAGGTGGTGAAGGAAAGGATAGAAAATTTTCTTCTTATAAAGATAATTATTATGGTCATTGGAACCTGATCTTTTATAATACTCAAACTAGTCAATATCATTTATTAACTGATAAAAAAATGATTATCAAAAATTATCAGACTGATATTGATAAAGTTAACAAATCTTCTCATAACTATATTTTTTATACGATTATTTCCGACGATTACAATAAGGACAAAACTTTAAATGATAAAGATCCTCATTACCTGTATATTTCAGACAAATCCGGAAACTCATTCCGACAAATTTCTCCATCTTGTTACAATCTGGTTAACTGGAAATTCATCAGAAACACTAATAAAGTAGTGATGACCGTAAAAAAGGATAGTAATAAGGATTTGGAATTTAATGAAAAGGATGAGATTTCTGCTTTTGAAATTGATCTTACTACTCCTAATTCTCAACCAAAAGAGATATTTTCAACAGATTTTAAAAACCAAATAAATTCCTTACAAGATAGATACTGGAAACAGGGAAAATAATAAAGCTTATTTCATCACCAAATACCAGGCGGTTCCCAATCTTCCAAAGGCAACCTGAACGGAACCTATACTGTGTTTCCATTCTGCCATAACCATCTGGTCACTGGTTTCGTAATCCGTAGTTTTGGCTGTGGGAACAAAAATATCTTTCCATGCAGGGAATAAATCCGGAAAATTACCCCATACCCCATCAAAAGTATAAACCTGTCCTCTTTTCTTGAACCTGATATCCATACATTCTTTGCATGGTTGGTTTATATATTTTTCTTTATCTTTAACTGTAGCGGAAATATACCGTAGTGCATATTGTGTAGAAGTATTGTATTTTACATGCAAAAAGATATATTTTCCTGAGGTATATGCCACTAATTTGTCTGCAAACTCTTTTGCCTTCTTTTCATTTAAATGATTTAATGTTTTTACGTAGTCATAATTTGAATTTGATTCCACCGGTCTTGAGCTTATCTCTGCAGAAGCAGGAACTGCATTTGTAACTGGCTTTGAGGTAGTCACTACCTTTTTATTACTTGTCTTTTTTACTGATTTTGAACGTGTTTGTGCCGGAAGAGAAATTACCATTAACAAACTAAAGAACAAAAATATTTTTTTCATATTTAATAAATAATGTGTGTTTAGGATATACAAAATTACTAAAATTTTAATTAAATAGCCTAAATTTTAAA
This sequence comes from Apibacter sp., assembly GCA_031552575.1. Lineage (GTDB taxonomy): Bacteria > Bacteroidota > Bacteroidia > Flavobacteriales > Weeksellaceae > Apibacter. The sequence goes on from JAVBMH010000009.1 coordinate 4,048, forward strand.
ATATATTTAATTTTTTGCTTTTTTATTTTATTATATGTAAGGCATCTATTACCATTTTTATTAAAAACAACAGAGACACAATGTAAACAGTAAGTGTAACCTCTTTATATTTTCCTGAAAATAGTTTAAGAAGAGTAAAGCTTAACATTCCAAATACAATTCCCTCAGCAATACTATACGTAAAAGGCATAAAGACCATAGTTAAAAAAGCAGGCAATCCTTCCGTCATATCTTCAAAGTTGATTTTGACTACAGAAGAAATCATGAATAACCCGACAATAATCAAAGCCGGAGAAGTGGCTGCTGCCGGAACCAGTAAAAATAAAGGTGCAAAGAATAAGGCCAATATGAACATCAAAGCCGTTCCTACTGCCGTTAATCCGGTACGCCCACCGGAAGCCACTCCGGAAGCACTTTCCACATAGGAAGTAATGGTACTTGTTCCCAATATGGCTCCTACCGTAGTTCCCAAGGCATCTGCAAACAATGCTTTTTTCATCTGGGGAAAATTCCCTTCTTCATCGCTTATGCCTGTTTTAGAAACTACTCCAATCAAAGTTCCTACAGTATCAAAAAGATTCACAAAAAGAAAAGTGAAAACCACTATCAGCATATCTAATGAAAAAATCTGTTTCCAGCCTTCAGCGGTCAACATGGGTTCTATTGCCTTTCCGAAAATAGGAGAAATGGAAGGCGGCATACTCACAATGGAAGTTTGAGGCAGAGTAACATCTCCTAATATAAATCCAAAAATCGTTGCTATGATTATTCCTATCAAAATTGCTCCGTTTATATTCCTCACAAATAAAACAGCAGTAACGAACAAACCTAAAAGTGCGATCCAAACGGAATGCTGGGCAAAATCTCCTATACGAACCAATGTATTAGAATCGGAAACTATAATTCCGGAACCTTTCAGTCCTATCAACGTAATAAAAAGCCCAATACCTGCCGGAATAGCATCTTTCAATACTTTAGGAATACTTTTTACTATAAGTTCCCGAATATTGAAAAAAGTGAGAAGAATAAAAATGATTCCTTCTATGAAAACAGCTGTCAGGGCAAACTGCCAGGAATATCCCATGGTGAGAACTACGGAAAAGGCAAAAAAGCTGTTCAGTCCCATTCCGGGCGCCTGAGCTACCGGGAGCTTGGCCAGTAATCCCATCAAGAGAGTGGCAAATATAGTTGCGAGTGCTGTGGCTGTAAACAAGGCATGCTTATCCATTCCGGTTACTGATAATATATTCGGGTTTACTATCAGGATGTAAGACATGGTGAGAAAGGTTATCAGCCCAGCTGTTAATTCCCTGCGAATTGTGGTATTATTTTCAGAAAGTTTAAATGTTTTGTTTAATAAAGTATTCATTTTTTAAGCCTTGTTTCATACTATTTCCTTTTACAAAAGTAATAACAAACAGAAGAAAGAACATTACTTTTCCTTATTTTCCTGTGTTTTTAAACAAAAATAAACTTGTCTTCATTTTACAAAATAATTCAACCCATTGAAAATCAATAATGCTTTTTTGTAAAAGAAGATTACAAACGTTTTATGGACATTTTCCGTTATTTACAAAGGGACTGATTTTACCTTTGGTTCAAACAAAAATAAACAAATACAAAAAGTCATATGAAAATAAAAAACATTCTTCTATTAATAGCAGCTCAAATTATTATGTTCAGTTGTAAGCAAAGAGAAAATACAGTCTCTGTGGAATTACAAGATATTGCTGCCAACAAAGTCGCCAACTTTTCAGATGAGGAATATTCTTCCTTTTCCGAGAACAAATTTGAATCTGCCCGGGAAAATTCGCTTTCTACCTTTTCCATAGATGTAGATACCGACTCCTATTCTAATTTCAGAAGAATGATTAACCAAGGACAGTTACCTTCCAAAGATGCTATACGTACAGAAGAAATGGTCAATTATTTCAAATATGATTATCCGGAGCCTTCCGGAAATGACCCGGTCAGTATTACCACTGAAGTAGGAAACTCTCCCTGGAATCCATCCTATCGGTTAGTAAAAATAGAGCTGAAAGCCAAAGAAATCAAAACTGATAACCTTCCAGCTTCCAATTTTGTTTTCTTGATTGATACCTCCGGTTCTATGGAGGGTGTTGAACGATTAGGACTGGTGAAATCTTCACTCAATCTGTTAGTCAATAATCTGAGAGCTACCGACAGGATTTCCATTGTCGCTTATGCAGGAAATGCGGGTTTGGTACTGCCGTCCACTTCTGGAGAAAACAAACGGGAGATTAAAGATGCAATTGAAAATCTTTCTGCCGGAGGATCAACAGCTGGAGGTGAAGGTCTTGAACTAGCTTATATGGTAGCTAAGGAAAATTTTATTCCTAATGGAAATAACCGGATTATTCTTTGTACAGATGGAGATTTTAACGTAGGACCTTCCAATGAATCTGAACTGGAAAACCTGATTGAGGAAAAAAGAAAAAGTGGAGTTTTTCTTTCTGTGTTAGGTTATGGAATGGGGAATTATAAGGACAATAAAATGCAGATACTTGCCCAGAAAGGAAACGGAAATCATGCTTATATAGATAACCTACAGGAAGCCAACAGGGTTTTGGTAAGTGAATTTACTTCTTCTTTATATACTGTGGCTAAAGATGTGAAAATACAGGTGGAGTTTAACCCTTCTCAAGTACAGTATTACCGGCTTATCGGTTATGAAACCCGGTTGCTTAATAAAGAAGATTTTAATGATGATTCTAAAGATGCAGGAGAAATGGGAGCCGGACACACGGTTACCGCCTTATATGAAATAATTCCGGTGGGTGTGAAAGCTACCAACGTTCCTTCTGTGGATAATTTGAAATATCAAAAAAATGAAACTCCACAAAATATAGGAACTACAAACAGTTCCGATCTGTTGACTGTGAAAATGAGATATAAAGATCCTAAAAGTGAAACCAGTAAAAAAATAGAAGTTACAGTTACTAATAATGGAAAAAATCAGGTTTCAACGGATTTTACTTTTGCTTCTGCTGTGGTTATGTATTCCCAACTGTTAAGAAATTCCAATTACAAAGGAAAGGTAACCTATGATGATGTGATCCGTCTGGCAAAATCTTCCTTAGGAAAGGATGACCAAGGATACAGAAGTGAATTTATAAGATTGGTGGAAACCACTAAAAATCTTTCCAAATAATATAATAAAGTCAGTTGTTCTTTATTTGAAGAAGGTTAGTCCGGTTTCATTGATAATCCGGCTACCTTCTTTTCTTATTCCAATTCAATCCACCTCTAAAAGTTTATATTTCCCTTCAGTTGTTCTGATAAATTCTAAAGAATTCACCACCTGTCTGGTTTCTCTTTCTACTATATAAACTTGGAAATACGGATATTTTTTAGAATTATATTCTCCACAATCAGTAAAATATTCCTTATATTTTTTATAATCAAACCGGAAAGATGGCATATCTATACTGGAAATTGAAGCCTCGTATGATTCGTTATTAATTTTATCTAAAATTTTATAAAGCTCTGTTTTATTTTTAGAAAAATACTTCTCTTTTGATGTTGTGGAATAGTCAGATTTTTTTCTGTAAATAATCGTTTTAAACAATTCGTTTTCAATCTGATCCGTATTATTTTTTATCATAAATTCCTGATAAAACCATTGTTGGAATTGTTTTTCCGTATCTATAAAAGAATAGGTATTTCCGTTTTTGGATTTGAAACTTACATACATATCATCTAAATCCAGTTCATTGATCTTTAGGGAATACCAATCCAAATTATATACTTCTTCAAAATCCAGGTCTTCTAAAATAATTTCATTATTTGTGTTGATCAATACTGTGTTTCCTATCCAGCTCCAATGTTCACAAGAATTTTCTTTTGAATACTCCACCCCATTCCAACACATTCTCTTTGCATCTTTAATTGTCAAAGCTAATCCATTATAAAAAGGATGCGCATCATTATACACTGCCGGAATTACCACTTTTCCATCTTTGTCAAAAAATCCGACTTTATCTGTAATTCCGTCTCTAAACCGTATCTTCCCTTCCTGCTCACAGTCTAAAGTAAAATCCCATACATACAAACTATCTTTTCCTATCTTTTTTCCGTTCTTTAACAAGTAATAATTCTCGAACTTACTTATTTTACTATTTTCCGGATAAGTTTCTTCCATTACTGGAACAATATTTTTAAAAACTACAGCCGAAGTAAGAAAAACAAACTTGGGCTTTATCTTTACATTTCCCTGAAGATCTTTGTATCCTTTTAGTTCCGTTTTCTTATCTACAAACATCACCCAGTCACCAATATTTTGGGAAAACAATGAAATGTTTGTAAATAACATGAAAAATAAAAGGGTAGAATTTCTCATTTCCGGATAGTTTAGTATATAATGAATAACTGATTTTCTTAATGAGATATTGCCTTAAGACCTACTACAGAACCAATTAATGTACAGATAAAAAATATACGCCAGAAACTTGCCGGTTCTTTAAATATAAGAATTCCGATTAAAGCGGTTCCTATCGCTCCGATTCCTGTCCAGACAGCATAAGAGGTACTAATAGGTAAACTCAGGGTTGCTTTCATCAGCAATAGCATACTGATTGTAAGACAAATCAGAAAACCTGCGTACCAGTAATAGGTCTCATTTCCTGATGATTCTTTTGCTTTTCCTAAACAAAAAGCAAAGGCTACTTCAAATAACCCTGCAATGACTAAAATTATCCAATTCATTTTCTAATTATAAAAAAGAAAGCAAATGTACTTAATGTACTCAGATAATCACTTTGGTATTTCCTCTAATTCTTCAAAATCAAAAGTTTTTAATTCTTCCGGTAAAAGTGTATTGGGAAAGACTGTTCCTGCCTCATTTTTAAATACGGAAATATTACCATATCTATTGGAAAAATGTCCTAAAATCAGATATTTTATTTCGGCCTCTTTTGCTATCCGGGCGGCCTGCAAAGCGGTAGTGTGACCTGTTTTATAGGCCAATTCTTTTAAATCATCCAGAAAAGTGGCTTCATGATACAAAACATCTGTTCCTTTAATAATTGAAATAATATCCGGATTATAAAGCGTATCGGAGCAAAAGGCGTAACTAAATGAATGCCTCGGCGGAAGTGTCAGATATTCATTCTTTAACACTTTTCCATCTTCTCCCACAAAATCCTTTCCCGATTTCAGATTATAATAATCGCATATCTCTATTTCCGGATGTTGGGAAATTATTTCCATGTTGAGTCTTCTCAACTTGGTTTTTTCACGAAATAGAAATCCGTTAGTATAAATCCGGTGACGTAAAGGAATAGTGTGAACGGTAACTTTTTCATCCTCGTAAATCAGTTCGCTCTTTTCAGAAGTAAGTTCTATAAAATTCAGGTCAAAATTATTGAAACTCTCTGTCAACCTTAACTGGGTTTCTATAAACTCTTTGATTCCTTTCGGACCATAAATGTTCATAAGAACATTTCTTCCCAGCAATTGAAAAGAAGAAAGTAATCCAACCAATCCGAAAACATGATCGCCATGCAAATGGGAAATAAAAATATGATTGATTTTCGAGAACTTAGCCTGGACCTTTCTCAACTGAACTTGTGTTCCTTCTCCACAATCTATAAGAAAATGACGGTTTCGGACAACCAACAATTGGGCTGTGGGATGAGACCGTATGGTAGGTATTGCTGAATTAAACCCCAGAATTGTAAGTTTCATTACTGATTTTTATTTCTAAATACAAATATCCAATAATTTGACTTATAAAGTTACACGATTTTTCTCAACTTTCATTAAAAACCGATGTTCACCTCCAATTTTTGTTAGGTTTTATTTAACCCTATTCCCTGATTTTATCATAAAAAAGAACCAGTTAAGATAAAATATTTTATTTTCACCATATTTTAATGTTTTAATTATCAACAATTTATAAATGAATTTTATTTTATCTGTTAAGAATCGTGATTTTTACCCCAATTTTTAGACAATATTTATATATTTCGCCTCATTAATAAATAAGATCATAATGAAAATATTTAAGAGCCTTTACGTTCAGGTTATCATTGCTATCATCATCGGTGTGATTATTGGTTATTTTTTTCCAAGCAGTGATATCGTTACAAACGGAGTAAAAGAACATGTTCCCGGTCTGGGAGAAAAACTGAAACCTCTGGGAGACGGTTTTATCAAACTTATCAAAATGATAGTCGGACCATTGATTTTCTGTACTATTGTTTTAGGAATAGCCGGTATGGAAAATACCAAAAAAGTAGGAAAAGTAGGGATAACAGCTATTGTTTATTTTGAAATCCTTACAACTATTGCCTTAATTATCGGGTTAGTTTTTGTAAATGTATTAAAACCGGGTGACGGAATGCACGTAGACCCTAACGCCCTCGATTCTTCCTCTGTCAGCAATTACATTGCACAAAGTAAAGAAGGACATGGAATAATTGATTTCATTATGGGAATGATCCCAGAAAATGTTATTGCTTCCGTTGCTTCCAATAACCTTCTTCAGGTTTTGGTCTTTGCTGTATTTTTCGGATTTGCCATGACTAAGATTGGAACTAAGGCTTCCCAGCCGGTTCTTACTGTGATGCAATCTTTTCTGGATGGACTTTTTGCCATTATAAAAATGATTATGTATGTGGCTCCATTAGGTGCTATGGGTGCCATGGGATATACCATTGGAGTTTACGGATTAAAATCATTGGCCAATTTGGGTATGCTCATTGTCTGTTTTTATCTTACCTGCGGAGTCTTTATTTTTGCAGTTATAGGCAGTGTTCTTTACTACAATAAAGTCAATATCTTTAAATTCTTACGATACATAAAAGAGGAATTACTTATTGTATTAGGAACTTCTTCCTCAGAATCAGCCTTGCCCGGCATTATGAAAAAAATGGAAAACGCAGGTTGTTCCAAATCGGTAGTGGGGCTGGTAATTCCTACCGGATATTCTTTTAATCTGGATGGAACTTCCATTTACCTGACCATGGCTGCAGTTTTTATTTCCCAGGCATTGGATATGAAGCTGAGTTTACAGCAGGAAATTACTCTTCTTCTGGTTTTATTGTTAACATCCAAAGGAGCGGCCGGAGTAACGGGAAGTGGTTTCATCACTTTAGCAGCTACTTTACCGGTAGTAGGACATGTTCCTGTAGAAGCAGTAGCCCTTATATTCGGTATTGATAAGTTTATGAGCGAGGCACGTGCCATTACCAACATAATAGGAAATGCTGCTGCCACCATTGTAGTTGCACGAAGAGAAAAAGAATTTGATGTAACAAAAGCCCTAAGTCAAAAAATATTGATTTCCGGAAAACATGCAGAATTCAATCATCCGGAAGTAGCAAAAGAAAAAGGAATCCCTATTATCCAATCTGAAGAAGAAACATCAACAACACACAACTCAAAATCGTCCCAAATAACAGACTAATAAAGAATTTTATTTTTCATTACATAGATTTTCACTATAAATACACAGATATTTTTTATTTTTGTATGGTAAAATCTATGTAATGAAATATTTTAGGCTATTTTTATGGATAATTGGCCTTACGGTTATTTTTAGCTGTACAACAAACAATGTAGCTAACGCACAGGGTATGGATTTCAGAATCCTTGCCTCCGGATCATACGGGGGAATCTCCACCAAATCCCATCAACTGGTATCAGATGAAAATACCTACAAGAAAATATCAGCAGAACTTTATAAAAATGTATTCCCTGCTCCTTCCTTGGTTTATTCTCCGGATAAAAGTTATATTTTCATCACTTTCGGACAAAAAAATAGTGGCGGATTGGATTATGAAATAACTAAAGTAACATCTTCCGGAAATAAAATTCAGGTATATTTAAAATCCCTTCATAAAAATGTGAAGTCTGGTGAAATGAACGTAACTATGGCAATTGCTAATCCCTATATAATCATAGAAATCAATAAAACACAAAGCAAAGAAGTAGAATTAATACAAGAATAAAAGCCTCTGATTAAAATGAAGAAGATCTATTTAGATAGTGCCGCATCTACACAAATTGATGAAAGAGTGATTGATACGATGATGGAGTCTCTGAAAGAAGATTTCGGAAATCCTTCTGCTATTCACAGTTTCGGACAGGAAGGAAAATCCAAGATCGAATCAGCAAGAAAAACGATTGCACATTGGCTCAATGTTCCTGCCAGTGAAATCATCTTTACCTCTTGCGGCACGGAATCTAACAATCTTATTATCCGTTCCTGTATTGAAAATTTAGGAATTAAACGAATTATTATCTCTCCGTTGGAACATAAATGTGTGTTGGAAACGGTTCGGGATCTAAAAGAAAAACATCCGGAAACAGAGATTATCTTTCTTCCGGTAAAAAATAAAAAGGGAGATCTGGATTTTGATGTTCTGGAAAAATATCTTCAGGAAAATAAACCCACTTTGGTTTCCCTGATGCATGCCAATAATGAAGTAGGCAATTTGATTGACCTGAAATTTGTTGCGGAATTATGTAAAAAATATCAGGCTTTATTCCATTCGGATACAGTACAGACTATGGCACATTATCCTCTGGATTTTTCAGATATTCCTATTGATTTCGCTTCTTGTAGCGCTCATAAATTTCACGGACCTAAGGGATCCGGAGTTGCTTATATCCGAAAGTCTTCCGGACTGAAAGGTGTAACTACCGGAGGTACGCAGGAAAGAAATATGCGTGCCGGAACTGAAAATATATACGGAATCATTGGTTTGGGAAAAGCTTTTGATCTGGCAATGAAGGAACTGGATCAAAGAAGAACTTATATTGAAGAATTAAAACGATATACGATTGAGCAACTTTCTCAACATATTCCTAGTGTGAAGTTCAACGGAAACAGTGCCAATTTTGAGAAAAGTATTTACACTTTGGTGAGCGTTTTGCTTCCTTTTCCTAACACTATGGTGGGATTTCAACTGGATATGAAAGGCATTGCCGTTTCCCAGGGAAGTGCCTGCGCTTCGGGAGCTGCTAAACCATCCAATACTATGTTACAGCTTTATTCTCAGGAAGAACTGAACAATACCACTACCTTACGGATTTCATTCAGTCATTATAATACAAAAGAAGATATTGACGAACTGGTTAAAGCATTGATGGAAATTGAAGGAAAAACTTCCGGTAAAACTGTAAAACATATATAAAAACTTTGTAATAAATTTATCGTTTCATAACTATAATAGCTTATATATCTATACTTTATTGAAAAAATAAACAATTTTATGATTTTTCAAATTATTTTGTATATTGCGACTATTCAAAAATATTAAAATTGATCATACCATGGATACCACCATTAAACTACATTCATTTTCTTATAACAATAGCAAAACTTACCTTTTTGCTTTAATTTTTATTGCAGGAAATATTATTTTTCCCCAGCTTACTCACTTTGTACCTAAAGGAGGGCTTATATTCCTTCCTATTTATTTCTTTACACTTATAGCCGCCTACAAATATGGTATTACGGTCGGTTTGCTTACTGCTGTTTTATCACCTTTAGTAAACAACATCCTGTTCGGAATGCCCCCAAGTGCTTCCCTTCCGGCTATACTTATTAAATCAACCATCCTTGCAATAGCCGCCGCTGGAGCTGCCCGTCATTTTGGGAAAGTAACATTGGCAGGGGTTGCCTTTGCAGTATTGGCATACCAAATTGTCGGAACACTAATTGAATGGATACTTGTAAAAGACTTTTTTATAGCTGTTCAGGATTTTCGTATCGGAATACCCGGCATTCTTATTCAGATATTCGGAGGATATGCATTACTTAAAGCAATAGCTAAGTTATAACGTTTTCACTAAATTCATTTATAAAATATACAAAGTAGTCATATTCATTTATGGCTACTGTTTTTACTTGTTATCTTAAAACTAATTATCTTCAATAAATATCACTCAATATTTAAAAATGAAAAAATCCTTATTAGCTGCCTTTTTCACTGGTCTATTTTTATTATCTGCAAACCTAGTTTATTCATCTCCCCAGACATTTTTCCAAAATAAAAGAATTCCTCCTGATACTATTACTATTGACAGTGTCACTGTAACCGGAGCCACTCGTACAGCTACAAACTTGCGTAATATTCCTATGACTATCTCCATTGTTAACAATAAACAAATAGAAAATCATTTGGAACCCTCTCTTCTTCCTGTCCTGAATGAAGAAGTACCCGGATTTTTCTCTACTGAACGGGGAATCATGGGTTATGGAGTTTCTACCGGATCTGCAGGTGGCATGAGTATACGCGGAATAGGAGGAAGCCCGACAACCAGGGTCTTGGTTCTTATAGACGGACATCCTCAATACATGGGTTTAATGGGACATCCTCTTCCCGACTCTTATCAATCAATGATGGCTCAACGGATTGAAGTGGTACGGGGCCCTGCTTCTATACTCTATGGATCGAATGCTATGGGAGGAGTTATCAATATCATCACCAAAAAGCCTTTAAAAGATACTGTACAGAGCAATATAAAAGCCATGTATGGATCATACAATACTTTAAGTACCGAAATAAATAATGCTGTATATGCGGGTAAATTCAGCAGTTATGTGTCCTTAGATTACAACCGTAGCGATGGTCACAGAGAAAACATGGATTTTGAACAGTATAGTAGTTATGTTAAACTCGGATATGATTTTACCAATAACTGGAAAGCCTTTACAGATTTGAATATAAACCGTTATTTCTCATCAAATCCCGGAACGGTTACCGCTCCCTTAATAGATAATGATGCTGCAATTACACGGGGTATGACTTCATTTTCTTTGGAAAACAAATATGACAAAACATCCGGAGCTTTAAAATTCTTCTATAACTTCGGTCACCATAAAATCAATGACGGTTATTCACAAGGAGGTACTCCCCGGAACTATCGTTTTAAATCCAATGATCAAATGTTTGGAATATCTCTTTACCAGTCTTATGATTTTTTCAAAGGAAATACAGTAACCGGAGGATTCGATTTTCAACAATCCGGAGGACATGCCTGGAATGATTATACGACTGGAACTACAACGGATATTGTTAACAAAGATATCCATGATATTGCCGGATATATCAACTTCCAGCAAATACTGACAAAAAAACTTATTTTAAATGCCGGTATCAGACTGGATCATAACTCAAATACGGGTACGGAATGGGTTCCTCAGGGAGGGATCAGTTACCTAGCTTCTCCTCTCACTGTCTTAAAAGCAGTTGTGAGTAAAGGTTTTCGGAATCCAACCATACGGGAAATGTATATGTTCCCTCCACAAAATCCGGATCTAAAGCCTGAGGAACTAATGAATTATGAAATATCGGCTTCTCAGCTATTATTTAATAAATCTATGGATATAGATTTGAGCCTATACTATATCAATGGGGATAACCTTATCCAGATGGTTATGACTAACGGAAAACCATTGAACATAAATACAGGTGATATTGAAAATTATGGGGTTGAATTTGGTACACGATATCGTTTTGCTTCGTTCTTCACTCTGTCAGCTAATTACAGCTGGTTACATATGAAAGAAAAATTGCTGGGCGCTCCTGAGAGCAAATTATATATCGGTTTAACTTATGAACGAAGTAAATGGAATGTATCATCCGGAATACAGTACATTGATGGTTTATATACCTCAACCGGGAACAATCCGACTAAAGAATCCTATACTTTGTGGAATATAAGAGGTTCTTTTAAACCTATAAAAGTTCTGGAAATATTCGTGAAAGGAGAAAATCTTCTTGCCCAGGAATATGAAATAAACCAAGGATATCCTATGCCTAAGGCTACCTTTTTCGGTGGGACAAAATTTTCGTTTTAACTAAAGATTTTAAAAAAATGATATTCAAAGAATTTCCCAAAGATCCTGATTTTTATACTGACAGAATACGTCCTATGGTAGAACAAATCATTAAACGTTATGGAATGGAAGAATGGAAAAAAACGGTATTGACCCATGAATTACATGGTCATGTCGGAATTTATTCCATTTTAGGAGTTAAAATGGGAATGGCTGCACTTAATTTTCTTACTGCTCCGCAAGGTAGAATCAGGATTATTTCGGAAGCAGGAATGAATCCTCCGGTAAGTTGTCTCAATGACGGATTACAGATCAGTACTGGAGCTACATTCGGACATGGACTTATCAGTTCAAAAAAAACGCCATCCCCTGTTGCTGCTGCTCATTTCCAGTATAAAGACACCTCCATTCGGATAGAACCTGTAGGAGAAATAAAAAACATGATCAAGGAAAATATTGCCACGGCTACAGAAAAATTCGGACGCTCTCCGGAATATTGGAATTCTATACAGGAACTAGCCCTGAAATACTGGCTTGATTGGGACAGAAACAAAATATTTAAAATAGAAATACTTTCAGAACAAGGTTATAGCTTTATTCCGTTCACGTCCGTCTAATACCAGCCACGCCTGAAATAGTTGATTACTGCCGACAAATTGAAGTTAAAAGTAAACCTTATGTGTGAAAGATATTCATCCAATACCGGTTCAAATCCCAAAGATGATTGCAACGGAAGATAAAGCTCCAGAAAATCGGGGATAATTCTGATTTTAATTCCGGAATCATAAACAAACCGTGTAGATTTACCCATGCTTTTGTAAACTCCTGCATCTGCATACAGATCAAAAGGTTTCCAGAGATGAATTTCTCCATTCAGGGAAGTAATCCAACTACTTGCAGATTTATCCACCATGGATTTAAATCCCCCTTCCGCCATTATGTATTGCTGATAAAGAAGTCCACTGGTTGCTGATCGTCCCAGATAATCCATATAACTGAAACTGTAATCGGTAATATGATCTACTCCGAAATCAAAATACGTGGAATTGGATTTATTGTTAAAGAAATATCCTCCGAAAAAACGTAAGGTAATCTTTTTATTCGGAGCATATTCATGTCGGTAATATATTTCCGTGCTTATCTTGTTAAATAAATTGGAATGCTGGAAATCTGTTTTGCTATACCATTCGTTAATCAGTTTTTTATCTGAATGAACATAATAAATATCTAACAGATTATAATGCGAATAATCATCTGCTTCTTTGGGTTTAGATAAATCCTGTTCCCTGTCTACACTATTAAAAGCAATTCCTATTGCTCTGCTTATTTCCGATCTCGGACGTTTTTTAAACATAAAATTCAACCCTGCCGAATATTTCTTATAGGACAAGTCTTTGTCATAGTGGAAATAATTGTAACTGGAACCTACTGATATTCTCCTGAATAAACCGTTTTCCATGTCATAGTTGTAATTAAGGGAAGCTGAACCTGTCAAACTGTTGGTTCCGGTGGAATAAGTAGGCGCTATGGAATATTCAAAAGGCCGGGAAAAGGGAGAACTGTTGTAAAAACGGAATCCGAGAATGAATTTATCGTAATCGTTCCATTTAATCTTTGGTTCATAAAAAATCTGGTTGTAATCCGGATTGTCAACATCTGCATAAAATTTCATCTGAATTCGTTTCCTGTTCTTGTAAAGACCACCTGTATTCATGGTATTATCGTTATCATTTATTTCAGGAAATAAATAATTCCGGTTTATGGATAATTTATCATAATCCCCTTTAGGAAAGGAATAAAGGGAATCTTTTTTAGTGGAAAAAACCCATTTTTCGTTTTGAATCTTATTGTCTTTTTCTCCTGTAATTAATATAGGAATTGGTAATTGGGTTCTATTTTTAATCTTGATTTTTATACTGTCTTCATTTTCTTTGGAATAAAATTTTTCAATTTTAAAATTAATCCGGTCATTGGTTTTAATATAGTTGGTAAAAAACCAGTCTAATTTAGTATTGGAATTTGTTTCCAATGCATTTTGCAAATCTTTGGAAGTAATTTGTTTATTTTCTTTTTCTTTTACCAGATTTCTCACGGAACTTTCAAAAGAATCTGTTCCTATGTATTCGGACAAAAAATTAAAACTAAGCCCGGTTTTAAAACTACTAATCAAAATCTGGTTTATATTACTCAGTTCCAGATAATCTTCACTGATAGGCTGGTCATAGTTCTGAGTGGCAATGTATCGGTATCCTAATTTATAACGTTCGGTTAATGGAATCTTGGAAATAAAAAAATATTTCAATGGTTTTATTCCTAACAGTTTTAAATGGTCGGGCAAACTTCCCAGTAATTTGGTATCCGGATAATATTTCTTTAAATATTGATATTGGTAATAGGTCAGCAATCCGTTGGAAATCCAGTGATTTTTATTTTTATCAACACTTATAGTTTGGTTTACAACATTATATGCTATTTGTTGGAATAATTTGAGATCGATCTTTACTTCATCCGGAAATAATTCCCATTCTGTAATTCCAAAAAAATCAATGTCATCGGCTCCAATAAAATTCTCAATCTTTCGGGTTTTGGTACTGATAAAGATTTTGGAGGGAAGTTTCCCCAGTTTTTCATATAAAAACCCGAGTTCCCTTTCTATAATTTCTTTATAGTTATCTTGTTCCTGAATGTTAGTCTGATATCCTATGGAAACTTCCACCGGATTTCCTTCAATAGTATATTGAAAACGGGAAAATTTATCTTTGGAAAGTAAAATACTGACTGCATCTTTATAATCTCCGACTAATTCATTTCTACTGATTTCATTCAGATCACTTTCTATGGAAAAATCATCTGGATAATACAGGGAAATATTATATTCGGTTTCCCGATACGGATTGAATTCGGTATCTGTAAATGGTACTAATAAAGGTTTTCCTTCTTTGTATTCCAACGGCTGCAAAAAGAAATTTTTCAATAGATAATTTCCGTTTCCGGAATATCCATAACCGGATATTTCATCTACAGGAAGTTTTATATTGTAGTTGAGTTCAACGGAAACCGTTTGATCGGGAAGTAAAGGGGATGAAAGTAATATTTCATAAAATTCGTAATCTTTCAGTTTAAACTGCGGTTGCCTTTTATTTATAAAAACTGTTAGGTCACTTATTTTTCCTTTTTCTTTAGATTTTGAAAAATATAAGATTTTATTTCTGTCTTCCAATTTTCTTTTTCCTAAAGCAGTGGAACTACTGGAATAGGAATTGGCTACTGCATGCAGATAAAGAGAATTCAGGGTGTAACCTGTATTATTGTAAAATGTGATTTTCTGGTTAACCGAAATATTCTTTGAAAGGGTATCTAAAGTAGCTGAAATTACGATCGTGTCTTTTTGTGCAAAACAGAATACAGGAAAAATCAAAAAGATGGTGATGATTATTATTCCTATTTTCTTCATTCAACAAAGATAAAGATTATTTAAATCGGATTTCAACAGCACCAAAACGATATTTACGAATATCTGCTTCCAGATATTCTATTCCTTTTATGGTTTCCAGTAATCTGTATATTTCATTTTTCAGCACTCCTTTTCCTTTCCCATGAATGAGTATCAGCTTTTTTACTTTATCATTTTTTGCTTTCTCAATTTCCTGTCTAGCTGTAATTAACTGTTTTTTAAGCATCTGATGAGATTGCAGGCTTGTCAAAGAATCCACCAGATTTCCAATATGCAGATCTATTTCCCTGATTTCTTCTGTCTTTTCCGGATTCTTTTTTATCGGTTTTAATTTATCTTCTTCTTTTAAAGGTGGAAAAATTTGTAAGTTAAAACTATCGGATGAAATATTGGGAATCAGTTGATTTAACTGATATTTATTTTCAAATCCATGTTCATCTACAAGGATAGCCTGGGAACCTTCTATTTTTTTAATTATAAAAGTTCCTTCTTCGTCTACTACATGTACCTTGTTTCCAACCTTCATTAATATAACATTTTACTAAAAAAGGCTATCTGATCGGGATAGCCTTTTATAAGTTAAAAAAATTAAAATTTTATACTTTACTTCGGTATTTTGTTATTCGCTCCTCTTTTTGTTTTGGAAGAAGATGTTTCTTTTCCTTTGTGATCCTGAGCTACTCTGAAACCTACCCATACTGCAGATTCGTTTTCAAGCATATATCTTCTTTGTCCTGGATCCAACCAGTAAGCAGTATCATTCCAAGAACCTCCTTTGATAACTCTCAAGTCATTGCTGATATAAGAAGTTCTTTGTTTTCCGTCTTTATTTAAAACTACTCTTCCTCTTTTATCCACCACCCAGTTTCTGATAGGTGAATTGTAGAAATTATACGTTCCTGTAGAATCTACTCTTCCATCTCCGGCTTCTAGAGAAGATTGTAAATCTCCATCTCTAAAGTTTCTGGCATCATCTACTGTTTCTGTATCAAATTTACCGGAAAGGTTTCTGTATAATCTGCGTCCGTCAGCTAAAGTATCGTATTGTATGCTGCCATCTTCTACTTTCTTAAACTGTCCTGCGCTTCCTTCTTCATTTATAAATTGTTGATATACATTTCCTCTGTAGTAGTTGAAATCATTATAATCCGTATCTATCAAAGGTCTGTAAACATCCTGTGTCCATTCTGCCACATTTCCGTACATACCATAAATACCAAACGGATTGGAAGGATAAGCTCTTACATCTGAAGTAATGGCATTTCCGTCATTTCCCCATCCACCAACACCGGAATAGTCACCTTGTCCGTATTTGAAGTTATCCAAAAATTGTCCTCTGGTTCTTCCTTTTTTACCTCGCATCCTGTTAATCATGACGTCTTTTCCTTCTATCAGGTTATATTGCCGGTTGTCTGCCTCAGCCAAAGCTGCATATTCCCATTCTGCTTCAGTAGGTAATCTGAATTTTTGTACCAGATTTCCCTGAGCACTTTTGTTTACAGCTACAATACGTTCATTTTTACTGGTAATTCCGCTTTGTTTGGCTACTTTATCCTGATTAACAATCCCTTCTAATGCCGGATCGTTATATTTATATTTTTCTACGTTGAAAGAATTGGAACCTACGTTGTTAGCCGGATCATTGTAAAAATCCTTGGAAATAATTCCTTTGTTCATCAACTCTCTTTCATTGGCTCTGTCCGTTAACCAGTCACAATACCTTTGTGCCTGAAGCCAGCTTACTCCCACTACCGGATAGTTATCAAACTGAGGCGCTCTGAAATAATCTTCAGAATATACATCATTTCTTGATAATTTATTTTTCCATACTAAAGTATCCGGAAGGGCTCCAAAATAAATATCCTTATAATTTTGATCTGTAGGAGAATAAACATATTTCAACCAGGTAACATACATACGGTATTCGTAATTAGTTATTTCTGTTTCTCCAATAAAGAAAGACCGTACCTGCATACGGGTTGGGGTATTGTTCCAGTCGTGCATTACATCATCCTTCACCAATCCCATAGTGAAAGTTCCTCCTTCAACGAATACCATTCCTACCCACGATTTTTCACCTTTATTTTTATTACTGAAGAACCAGCCGTTCCTGTCGTTAGCTTTCCAACCTGTTAAACTTTGGGAATTTTTTGTTCCCCCGCCAGGTTTGGTTCTACTTCCTCCTCCACAACTTACTAAAGCTAAAGATACTGAGGAAACAACTGTCAACAATAAAATGAATTTTCCTATTTTCATTGTATTTATTTTAAACATGCAAAAATAATATAATATTACAAAACTAAAAATTTTTCTGTTTTCAATTATATCTTATGTTGAATAAACGCTAACAAAATAGAAATATTGTATGGTTATTAAAATTTTTTTTCTTTTTTTTCGTTACTTTTGAATATTTATTTATGAGAAAATTTTATTACTTTTTTTGGACGTTTTTTGTTTTGGGTTCAACCATGCTCATCAAAGCTCAAACTATCACTTTACATTGGGAAGGACTGAAAGAAATGATAGGTTCTGAAAAGTATCCTTATTTTTCTAATGAAAATTATTCATTGGATGAAGGAGTTCCTACTTTTTATTATTCAGAACCAACGGATTTTTCCGGAAGTGTTTCAATAAGTAATCTCCAATGGCAGCCAATAAATATTTCCCAATTAGGAAGCGTTCCTTTTTCCTCTATTCCGGAAAAAGATACTTACGATGCTTCCATAGTATCTTCCAGAAATCAAAGATCTTTGTCTGTAACTATTAAAGCATTAAAAAGAACAGGAAATACTGTATACCAACTCACCAGTTTCACCATAAATAAAGCTTCTTCCGTTAGGAGAATCTCAGGTATTTTAGCCAGTACGAAAAGTATTCTTCAGAACGGAGACTGGTATAAAATCAAAGTAAACAAATCGGGGATTTATAAAATCGACCGGAATCTTCTTCAATCATTAGGCATTAATGTAAATTCGTTAAATCCTAAAACAATCCGGATTTTTGGTAATGGTGGTGGAATGTTACCAGAGCCTACTTCTGATTTCCGGTATGATAATTTACAGGAGAATGCTATTATGGTATCTGGAGAAGATGATGGTGTCTTTAATAATGACGATTATATTTTATTTTATGCCCAAGGACCTGATTATTGGGACAGAAGCAATTCTCCCAATGTAACACACAAAAAAAACATCTATGAAGATTATGCTTATTACTTCATTAATGTAAATCAGGCGCAAGGCAAAAGAATTTCTTCTGTTTCCTACCAAACCCCGAACTCAACCATTTATACGGAATACAACGATTACCAGTTTTTTGAAGAAGATGTTTTAAACTTATACCAAGTCGGAAAGATTTGGCTTGGAGAAAACTTAGGCACTAAAAACAACCGGGAAATCAATTTTCCTGTACATGATCTAGTAAATACATCCGATATAACCTGGAGATATTACTGGGTTTCCCGAAATGGAACCAATGGAAAAGTGAATGTCCTTTACAATGGAAATTCGATATATACCAATACGTTAACTCCTTCGGGTAGTGAAATGGATTATTCCATGAGAAATATCACTCAGACTATACCTGCTCAAAACAATCAATTAAAATTTACCCTGAATTTTGACAATTCAGCAAATCCTTCCGCTGAACTATATCCTGATTATTTTGAAGCTATTTATAAACAAAAACTTACTTTCAACGGAAGTCAGATGAATTTCCGGACTTTAGATAATATAGAAAACGGAAACATTTATGGATTCAACTTCAATTCAACCGAAGATTTTGAAGTCTGGGATGTTTCAGATATTGTAAATGCCCGAAAACTGGAAAAAGCTGCCAATGCATATAATTTTTCCTATCAATTTTCATCCGGCACTTTTAAAAATGAAATGGTTGCTTTTAAACGCAGTGCTGCTTACATTCCCGAAACTGTAGGAAGAATATCAAATCAAGCTTTGCATTCCATTACCAATGCTGATTATATTATTGTAACCGTACCAGAATTTGTTTCCCAGGCAAATCGAATAAAAAGCTTCTATCAAACAAAAAATAACCTCGATGTGGAAGTAGTTACCACTGGTCAGGTTTATAATGAATTTAGTTCCGGAGGACAGGATTTGACAGGGATACGTGATTTCCTTCGTTATTTATATAAAAAAGATAATGGTAAATTAAAGTATGTTTTGCTATTGGGTTCTGCTTCTTATGATTTTAAAAATAAAACCCGAACCGGTTATAATCTGATACCTGCTTACCAAAGTTATGATAGTAGTGGACTGAATAACTCTTTTGCCACAGACGATTTTATCACCATTCTGGATGATAATGAGGCCAATATGATTGGGAATGATGCTAACCTTAATTCTCAGCAATTAGATATTGCTGTAGGAAGAATGATTGCAAAAAATACATCTGAAGCCACTCTTTGTGTTGACAAAGCCGTAAGATACGACAATGGAAGTGCTCCCCAAGGAACTCCTTTCGGCGACTGGCGAGTAAAAGCAAGCCTTATTGTAGATATTGACACCAATGGTTATAATTTCCATCAGCAAATGGAAACTAACATCGCCCAAAATATTTTTGATGCTTCCCTACCGGAATTCACTCTGCGAAAATTATATATTGATGCTTTTAAAGCCGATTATACTACTGGAGGACCACGTTTTCCGCAAGTAACATCAGCCATAAAAGATGCAATGAACAACGGAAACCTGGTAATTAATTATTTTGGACATGGTGGACCGGTTTCTATTTCCCAATATCGTTTATTTACCAAAGAAGATATCAATGATCTAAATAATTTTACTAACGACTTTTCCCGATTGCCACTTTTCATAACGGTTTCCTGTGATGTTTCCGTGTGGGATAATCCGTCCCTGAATTCATTCGGTGATTTACTCTATCTTAAAACCAATGGTGGAGCAGGCTCTATGATTACTACTAACAGAGCCATCACTATAAACTACGGACTTGCCATGAATCCTATTGTTATGAAATATATTTTCACCAAACAACCCGATGGAAAAAAATATATTCCGTTAGGAGAAGCTTTACGCTTATCCAAAAAAGATGCAAACCAAGGAGATAACCGGAAAATCGTATTATTGGGAGATCCTGCACAACCTTTGGCAAAACCTAAAAGAGAAATAAAACTGACCAAAATTAACGGAACGGATGCTTCCACTTTTTCCGGAGTCATACGGGCATTGGATTTTGTAACTCTGGAAGGTGAAGTTCTGGATGATTCCGGATCTTTGGATGCCACTTTTAACGGAAACATCCAAACCACTCTTTATGACAAACCTGTAGATAAAACAACCCTCAATAACTTCAATTATAGTTATCTCAGCCCTCCAATGCTATATAAAGAACAAATCAATGCCATTTATAAAGGAGGTTCACAAGTTAAAAACGGAAATTTCAAAGTAGAATTTTACGTTCCAAAAGATATAAATTATGAAGTAGGAAACGGAAAACTTATTTTATATTCAGACAATTCCAATATAGATGCTTTCCAGTATAAAAACGACATTAAAGTGGGAGATATCAATCCTAATGGGGTAAATGATGATGAAGGTCCGAAAATCAAAATTTATATGAACAATCTGAATTTTGCCAATGGCGGAATTACAGACAGATCGCCTTATTTGCTCGTTTGTGTTACGGATAGTACTGGAATAAATTCCACCGGATTAGGAATCGGGCATGACATCACCGGAGTATTGGATAAAAATGTAAATGGAACCATCATCCTTAATGATTCTTATACCGGAGGAGAAGTTTCCCCTTGTTTAAACTCTACTTTAAAAGATTATCAGAAAGGAAAAGTCTGGTATAAATTTTACAATCTGGAGCCCGGAAATCACACCATCCAATTTAAAGTTTGGGATATAAACAATAATTCTTCCACTGCTACGTTAGACTTTGTAGTAGTTGAAAATGGAGACCAGGGACTAATCGTAAAAAGATTATTGAACTGGCCTAATCCTTTCACTACCAAAACATTTTTTCAGTTTGAGCATAATTGTCCGGAATTACTGGAAGTTCAGATTCAGATTTTCACCATTTCGGGAAAACTGGTGAAAACCATCAATAAAACGGTTACTTCAGAACCATTTTATGAAGGATACAGAACTGATAAATATGAAATAGATTGGGATGGACTGGATGATTTCGGAGATAAAATAGGAAAGGGAGTTTACATCTATCGTGTAAAAGTAAGAGGAACTTCCGATACCTGTAAAGGTTCAGTTACTCAGGTTGAAAAATTGGTTATTTTAAAATAAGGTTTAATTTTGCAAAGTCAAGATATAGAGACAATAATAAATATTTATTAATACAAAACTCAATAAATGAAAAAAAATATTTTAATTCTGACCCTGTTGTGTTTTTCACTTTACAATGCCCAGGACAGAAGTTCTGCTATAATCACGGGAGCTCCATTTTTAAGAATCTCACCTGATGCCCGTTCCGGCGGTATGGGAGATCAAGGGGTAGCTACTTCTCCCGATGCTTTTTCCCAATACTGGAACCCTTCAAAATATGTTTTCGGTACCAGCTATTCCGGTGTCGGAGTATCTTATACACCTTACATGAACAAACTGGCCAATGATGTATTTTTACTCAACGGAACTTTTTACACATTTTTAGGAGACGAAGAAAGAAGTACTTTAGGAGCAAGTATCTATTACTTCAACATGGGAGAAATTCAGTTAAATGAATTAATGGGAAATGACATTGTAGACAAAGGAATTTCCAAACCAAACGAATTTGCCATAGATGTTTCCTACGGATTGAAATTGGCGGATGTATATTCCATGGCCGTTACTGCACGATACATACGTTCCGACCTGTTTAACAACATAGATAATTCGTCCGTACAAACCAAGGCAGCCAATACATTTGCTGTGGATGTTACCGGTTATTTCCAATCTGAGAAAAATGATGCTTTCAGAAACTATCAGGGAAGATGGAGAGCCGGTTGGGGTATTTTCAATATGGGACCTAAACTGGATTATTCCGACAGCAAAGAAAATTCCAGTTATCTTCCAACCAATTTAAGACTGGGAGGTGGATATGATTTATATTTTGATGATGACAATAAACTGGGAATAAATCTGGAATTAACCAAATTATTAGTTCCTGCACCAGAAAAAGTAGTAGATGCTTCCGGAAATGTCACCTATCGGATTCCGGATGAAAGTTTTATTTCTGGAATGTTTAAATCCTTCAGTAATGAAGATGCCTGGAAAGAAATCACTTATAGTATTTCCGGAGAATATACCTTTAAAAATGCTTTTGCTTTCCGTGCGGGTTACTTCTATGAAAATCCTGAAAAAGGGGCCAGACAATATATAACTTTAGGTGCCGGACTTAAATATCAGTCTTTTGGTATTGACTTATCCTATCTGATCACTACTTCAAGTATTAACAATGCATTGGATAATACTTTACGATTCGGATTGACCTGGGATTTCGGCGGAGAAACAAGCAACGCTTATGACAACTATTAAATATATGTAAATCTAATTTTTATCTATAAAAATCACTCCTTAAAAAGAGTGATTTTTTTATACTTTTACCAAACTTAATTTTTACTATGTTTTCTCAAAAAGATTTAACGGAAATAAAACAATTAATAAAGACCAAAAAGAACATCCTGATACTTACCCATCAAAATCCTGATGGAGATGCCATAGGATCTTCCTTAGGATTACAGCATTTTTTAACCAATTCAGGAATAGAATCCACTATTATTGTTCCTAACGAATTTCCTAAATTCTTAAAATGGTTACCCAATGCAAAAAACATCATCATAGCCGAATACAGAGTAAAATTTACAGAAATTGCCTTCAACAAAGCAGATCTGATTTTTTGTCTGGACTTTAACTCTGCTTCACGAATCAATCATTTAGGAGGAAAATTAACTAATTCAAAAGCAATAAAAATTTTAATAGACCATCATCAGGAACCAGATCCTTTTGACTATATCTATTCAGATATTACCCAACCGGCAACCTGTCAGATGGTTTATAAATTCATTGAAGCCTTAGGAGAAAATTCAAAAATTGATGAAAAAACGGCTTATTGTTTATATACTGGAATATTAACCGATACCGGAAGTTTTCGTTTTAGAAACACCACAGCCGAAACCCATAAAATCATAGCAAATTTACTAGAAAAAGGCGTTTTTCCTGATGTAGTAGCTTCTCATATTTTAGACAGCAACACTCCCGAAAGACTCAAACTTTTAGGAACCGTACTGGATTCCTTACAAATTATCCCTGAAAAAAATACAGCTATTTTATCACTCACTAAGGAACAATTACTGGAATTCGGTTATCAGAAAGGTGACACTGAAGGATTCGTAAATTATGGATTATCCATTATAGGCATTAAATTTGTAGCCTTCTTTATGGAAGATGTTCAACAGAACTTTATTAAAATTTCTTTCCGTTCCAAAGGAGATTTTGATGTGAACCAGTTTTCCCGGAAATATTTCAACGGAGGAGGACACATTAATGCCGCAGGAGGACGAAGTGATTTTTCACTGGAAGAAACTATTCAAAAATTTAAAACTATTTTAGAAACAGAAATCAATGAAATTCCTTAATCCGTTTTTATATTCCATACTTATTCTGACTTTATTTGGTTGTCATAAAAAAGAAATTTTTCAGCCTGTACAAACGTCCAAATCCGATTACCTAAAAGAATCTCAGGAATATTCAAAATCCAGGGAAGAAAGTGAACGGAAATATTTGCAAAAATGGGTAAATAAACAAAAGGATTCCTTAAACCATGTATTCGAACCTGCTAATTCCGGTATCTGGATTCGTTTCATTGAAAGGAAAAATCAGCCTGTAGCTAAACTCCATGACTGGGTAAGCTATACTGCGGAAATAAAAACCTTGTCAAATGAAATTATCTATACTTCCACTGAATTTGGAACTAAAGAAGGAATTATTGGTAAATTTAAAGATATTAGAGGTATTGAAACTGCATTGTATATGATGGGAAAAGGTGATGTGGCCGAACTTCTTCTCCCCTCTTTTACGGCTTATGGTTTATATGGTGATGAAAATAAAATCGGAGCTAATGTTCCTCTGGTCGTAGAACTTCATTTGATTGATGTGAAGAATTAGATATCAGCTTTTAGACATAAGATGTAAGAAAGTAAAATGTATGATGTAAAAAGAGGAATCGTAAATCAAAAATCGTCAACTGTATTTCTAATTTCGTACTTCTAACTTAAAATCATTCAGTCAAAAAATATTGTATCGTATTTTCCCTATCCAGATATAATTGTTGTTTTAACTCTTCCACTGAAGCAAATTTTTGTTCATCCCGTTCCCTTTCATAAAAATGGACTTCTATTTCTTCTCCGTAAATATCCCGATCGAAATCAAGAATATGCACTTCTATCTGTTTTTTCAGTCCGTTTACCGTAGGACGCATTCCAATGTTCATCATCCCATTGAACAATTCTTTTCCTACTTTCACCTTCACAAAATACACTCCATTTTTAGGGCAGATTTTATGCTCATCTATTTCCATATTCGCCGTAGGAAAACCTATTTGTCTGCCCAATTTATTACCTTCCACCACTTTACCTGTCAACATAAAAGGATATCCCAACCATAAATTAGCAGTCGAAATATCTCCTTCCTCTAGCTTATTTCTGATTTTTGTGGAACTTATCATTGTCCCATGTTCACTAATAGGAGGAAGCCGGTATAAATTGAAATCGAACATTTCGGAAAATACCTGTAATTGTTCAAAATTTCCATCCCGGTTTCTACCAAACTGATGATCGTAACCTACAATCAGCGAATGAATATTTATTTTAGCTACCAAAATATCCCTGACAAATTCCAGTGCGGTTAATCTGCTGAACTCTTTAGTAAATTTTTGGATAAACAAATGCTTTACAGAAAAATTCTCCAAAAGCTGGATTTTTTCCTCTAATGTAGTAAGTAAACGAAAATCCGTATCAGGCTGTAATACAAATCTGG
The DNA here is from genome assembly GCA_031552575.1 of Apibacter sp. Classification (GTDB taxonomy): domain Bacteria; phylum Bacteroidota; class Bacteroidia; order Flavobacteriales; family Weeksellaceae; genus Apibacter. The sequence continues at coordinate 29,324 of JAVBMH010000009.1, forward strand.
GATGCGGATCAAAAGTCATAATAGCCGTTTCTCCTCCCTCTTTCTCTGCAACCTCACTCAAATGATTTAAAACAAACCGATGTCCCAAATGTACTCCGTCAAACATACCCAAAGTAAAAATAACCTTGCGATCCTGAGGTAAACTTAAACTAAAATTTTCTTTATGTATTTCCACGCACAATAAAAAATCAATATGAGTGCAAATATGATAATTTTTACATTTTTTTCAAAAGAATAGGAATAAAATATTATATTTGCATAATCACAAAAAAAAGTATAGTTATTTGAATTTTAAATTATATGGCAACTGAAAAAAAAGGTAAAATATCTCAGATTATCGGTCCAGTTATCGACGTTGTTTTTGAAGAAGTAACAGAGCTTCCAAATATTTACGACGCCTTAGAAGTAATAAGAGAAAATGGTGAACCTAATTTAGTCCTTGAGGTGGAACAACACATCGGACAAGATGTGGTTCGTTGTATTGCAATGGATGCAACTGACGGATTATTCCGCGGACAACCAGTTATTGCAACCAACAAAGCCATTACTGTTCCTATTGGTGAAGAAGTAAACGGACGTTTGTTCAATGTTATCGGTAAAGCAATTGACGGAATCGGAGATGTTCCAAAAAACAATGAATTACCTATTCACAGATCAGCACCAAAATTTGAAGATCTTTCCACTTCAGCAGAAATCCTTTACACAGGTATTAAGGTTATCGACCTGATAGAACCTTATTCCAAAGGAGGTAAAATCGGATTATTCGGTGGTGCAGGAGTTGGTAAAACCGTACTTATTCAGGAATTAATCAACAATATAGCAAAAGGTCATGGTGGACTTTCCGTATTCGCAGGAGTAGGTGAAAGAACCCGTGAAGGAAACGACCTTCTTCGTGAAATGTTAGAATCTAAAATTATCTCTTATGGAGATGAGTTTATGAAGTCTATGGAAGAAGGAGGATGGGATTTATCTAAAGTTGACCATGAAGCATTAAAAACTTCAAAAGTGGCTTTCGTTTTCGGACAGATGAACGAACCTCCGGGAGCCCGTGCAAGAGTTGCCCTTTCAGGATTGACCCTTGCTGAATATTATCGTGATGGATTAGGTGAAGGAAAAGGACGTGACGTGTTATTCTTCATCGACAATATATTCCGTTTTACCCAGGCAGGTTCAGAAGTATCCGCTCTATTAGGACGTATGCCTTCTGCGGTAGGTTATCAGCCAACCCTTGCAAGTGAAATGGGTGCATTACAGGAAAGAATTACTTCTACTAAAAACGGTTCCATTACTTCAGTGCAGGCTGTGTATGTACCGGCAGACGACTTAACTGACCCTGCTCCGGCTACTACTTTTGCTTATCTGGATGCAACTACCGTACTTGATAGAAAAATTGCCTCCTTAGGTATCTATCCTGCGGTTGATCCGTTACAATCTACTTCCAGAATCTTAACTCCGGAAGTGGTAGGTCATGAACATTATAACTGTGCACAAAATGTAAAAGAAATTTTACAAAGATATAAAGCACTTCAGGATATTATCGCCATCTTAGGTATGGAAGAATTGAGTGAAGAAGATAAATTGGTTGTTCACAGAGCAAGAAGAGTTCAGAGATTCTTATCTCAGCCTTTCCACGTGGCAGAACAGTTTACAGGAACTCCGGGTGCTTTGGTAGACATTAAAGATACTATTAAAGGATTTAACATGATCATGAACGGTGAGTTAGACCAATATCCGGAAGCAGCCTTTAACCTGAAAGGTACTATTGAGGAAGTAGTAGAACATGGTGAAAAAATGTTGGCTGAGTTAAAAAAATAACTCTGAATTAATACTGAATCAAAACCATGAAAATACAGATACTAACCCCTGAGGAAGTCATCTTTGACGGAGAAGTAAAATCTATCTTTGTTCCGGGAGCTAAAGGAGAATTTCAGATGCTGGAAAATCACGCTGCCATTGTTTCTACTTTAGTGGAAGGAAAAATAAAGCTTGATTCTATCATTTCCTCCACAGTAAGTGATAATAAAAAACTAACTGATGAGGGACAGCTTAAAACACACTTCATCAAAGGCGGAATATTACAATTTAGTGATAACAAAGGGATTATTCTTTGCGATTAAAATATCAATTTAATTATAATAAAAAAGACCTGAAATTTCAGGTCTTTTTTATTTTTCCCAATACTTTTTATTTAAGAATGCAATTTAAAATTCAGATAGGTAATTGGTTTCCCGTCATTTAAAAACATTTTTTCGTAATAGGTTTTGATTTCCCTTACATAAGAAGGTAATTCATATTCGGGAGCTCCATAAATATCATGATGAGAAGCAAGAATCTTATATCCTAACCCTTGTAATAACCCATTGGCATATCCGTGTAAAAATTCACTATCTGTTTTTAAATGGACACTTCCCTCAACATTCATAATTTTCTTATATTTTTCCAGAAAAACAGGATGTACTAACCGGTGCTTGGCTCTTTTATACTTGATCTGCGGATCAGGAAAAGTAATCCATATTTCATCCACTTCTCTCGGCGAAAAAAGAAAATCTATCAGTTCTATTTGTGTCCGTAAAAAACCTACATTCTTCATTCCGGTTTCCACTACTGTTTTTGCTCCTCTCCAAAATCGTGCTCCTTTCACATCAATTCCCAGAAAATTCTTATCCGGAAAATGTTGCCCCAATCCAACAGAATACTCACCTTTTCCACAACCCAATTCCAGAACTATTGGATTATCATTCCCAAAAAATTCTTTTTTCCACTTTCCTTTAAACTGGAAACTATTCAGGACTTCTTCCCTTGTCGGTTCTATAACATTCCAGAAAGTTTTGTTCTCCGCAAATTTGCGTAATTTGTCTTTTCCCATATTCTTTAAAAATACAACTGCAAAAATACAGATATTCAATTAGTCAAAAAATTTTAAGCAAAATAAAATGCTTATAAAAAAATAAAGGAATTTTAATTAGTCAACTAATTAAAATTCCTTACTAAACCTGTTGAAACATACGATGGAAATTTATATTATAACTTTTTATGTAAAAAAAGAACACCTAAAAATTCTCTGTTTACGAGAAATGAAAGTTGTTGTTTCAAAGATTTACATCGTCATTATTATAAGTAAGCTCTAAGAGCTTTAAATCAAAACCAGCTTTTGATGTGCAAATGTAATAACTCTACTAATTCCTACCAACATGATATAAATTACATTTCTTTTTTTAACTATCTGATTTTAAGATAAACTAAATAATACTTTTTTTAAATTTTTCATTAATTACTTAATAAAGACAAAACCTATGCCAAAATAATAATGGTTGATCTTATATGTAGAAAACAATGATTAGCAAATAATTGCTCCCATTTTTTATATTTTTAAATAAAAAAGCGGGCACCTTAAAAAGATGCCCGCTGATTTTATAATTTAGTTTTTTCTAAAATTAAAATTTATATGCTCCTCCTACTCCAACACTTCCGAATAGATCTGAACCACTTTGGGAAATTCCCGTACCATATATAAAAAGTTGGAAAAATTCCTGATCCCATCCTACTTTTGGACGGTAATAGAATCCGGTATCATAATCATTATTGGTAGCTATAGCTACACCTAAATCCAATCCGGCAAAGAATTGTCCGGCAAATTTATATTCTCCTGTAACTGCCAAAGGAATAAATCCAAAATCTTTTCTTTTTACTTTGTAATGTACTCCGGGTATATCCACATCTTTACCAAAATAATGAGAATATCCCGTAGTTACTCCTATTTTTAAATTATTTACCGGTTCAAAAAAGAGATAAGAAATATCTAATCCTAAATTAAAACTTGACACATCAGAAGCATCTGCTATGGGAAATCCAAAATAGGCTCCTGCTTTAAGTCCCGTTGTTTGAGCTGATAAAAGAATACTTAGTGTCAAAATCGGAATTAAAAATAATTTTTTCATTTTTTTCTATTTTTTATTACTCTTTTCAATCCAAAACCTGTACCAAAGTGGAAATTATCCCTAATTTGAATAATTCGGAGCCTCCTGAGTAATGATAACATCATGTGGATGGCTTTCTTTTAATCCTGCGGAAGAAATTTTAACCATTTTACTGTCTGTCTGCAAGACTTTTATATTTTTTGTTCCGCAATACCCCATTCCGGCGCGGATACCTCCACAAAGCTGATAAACTACATCAGAAAGTCTTCCTTTGTAAGGAACTCTTCCTTCAATTCCTTCTGGAACTAATTTTTTAGCTTCGGATTGGAAATACCGGTCTTTACTTCCTCTTTTCATTGCGGAAAGTGATCCCATTCCCTGATAGCTTTTAAATTTTCTTCCCTGGAAAATGATCTCATCTCCGGGAGCTTCTTCTGTTCCGGCAAATAAAGATCCTAACATAACACAGGAAGCACCGCTGGCAATGGCTTTTACAATGTCTCCGGATAATTTTATTCCTCCGTCTGCAATTACCGGAATATTTTTTTGTGCTGCGTATTCAAATACATTATAAATGGCGGAAAGTTGAGGCACTCCTACTCCGGCAACTACCCGGGTAGTACAAATGGAACCCGGCCCCACCCCTACTTTCAAGGCATTAGCTCCTGCTTCAATCAAATCTTTCGCTGCTTCGGCTGTAACTATATTTCCTCCTACAATATCCAATTCCGGAAAAGTTGCCCGTATTTCTCTTATTTTATTCAGTACATTAATGGAATGTCCGTGAGCGGAATCTACAGCAATAATATCTACTCCGGCTTTCACCAATGCCTGCACTCTTGCCAATGTATCATTTCCTACTCCTACTCCCGCACCTACTCTCAATCTTCCATCCACATCTTTACAGGCATTCGGATATTCCAGTAAATTATCTATATCTTTAATGGTAATTAACCCGATTAATTTGTAATTTTCATCAACAATTGGAAGTTTTTCAATCCGGTTATCCAATAAAATTTCTTTTGCTTGTTCCAGCGAAGTGTCTCGTGAAGAAGTAATGATATTTTCTTTGGTCATCACTTCTTCTACTTTCTGCTGTAAATTCGACTGGTATTTTATATCTCTATTTGTGATTATTCCTACCAATGTATTATCACTTTCTATTACAGGTAATCCTGAAATCTTATATTCTTGCATCAGACTAAGCGCATCCTGAAGTGTATGATTCCGACTCAAAGTAACAGGGTTGGAAATCATTCCGTTTTCAGTTCGTTTCACTTTATTCACCTCAGCCGCCTGTTCTTCTATGGTCATGTTTTTATGAACAAATCCTATTCCACCTTCTCGCGCCAATGCAATGGCCAGTGCGGATTCAGTGACTGTATCCATAGCTGCGGACACAATAGGAATTCCCAATTTAATTTTTTGAGTCAGATTTGTTTCCAAAGAAACATCAGAAGGTAGAACTTCTGAGTAGGATGGGATAAGAAGGACATCGTCAAAAGTGATCGCCTCTTCTACAATTTTGGAGTTAAGTGACATATGCGCTTTTGCCGTGCAAATCTACGGTATTTTTTATAAAGTAAAAAATTTATACTGATAAAAATCAGTTTAACATTCGGCTATGGTTACCGGAATGCTTACGGCCAGACCTCCTTCTGAGGTTTCCTTATATTTTGAATTCATATCCAATGCGGTTTGCCACATGCTTTTAATTACCTCATCCAAAGTTACTCTTGCATTTTTAGGATTGCTTTCCATAGCTATATTGGAAGCTGTTATGGCTTTTATGGCTCCCATGGTGTTTCTTTCTATGCAGGGAATCTGAACCAGTCCGCCTATCGGATCACAGGTTAATCCCAAATGATGTTCCATAGCTATTTCCGCTGCCATTAAAACCTGATCTGGAGTCCCCCCCATTATTTCAGTCAAACCGGCGGCTGCCATCGCAGAAGATACTCCAATTTCTGCCTGACATCCTCCCATTGCTGCTGAAATAGTGGCGTTTTTCTTAAAGATGGTTCCTATTTCTCCGGCCGTTAATAGGAAATCGATGATATGTTTTTCTGTTTTTCTACGGGTAAATAAATGAGCATACATCAGAACTGCCGGAATTACTCCTGAAGCTCCATTGGTTGGGGCAGTAATAATCCTTCCAAAGGAAGCATTTTCTTCATTTACTGCCAAGGCAAAACAACTGATCCATTTGTTAATTCTGGTAAAGTTGGCTCCTGAACTTCGAACCAACTCCATCCATTCATCTATATTGGATGTTTGTTCTCCTTCCAACAATTTATCATTTAATTCAAAAGCCCTTCTTCTTACATTCAATCCTCCGGGTAAAACTCCTTGTTTGTTAACTCCCCGATAGATACAATTTTTTATATGATTCCATATTTCCAATAATTCACTTACAATCTGCTCCAAAGGTCTCCACGCTTGTTCGTTCCATAAAACCAGTTCACTCATTCGTAAATTTAGTTTTTCACAATTTGTTAAAATATCCTGCGCACAATGACAGGGATAGGGAGTGCTGATTGCATGTTCTTCAATGGTATTTTCTTCTCCGGTGGAAACAAATCCTCCTCCTACCGAATAATATTCCTGTCTAAGTTCTTCTCCGTTAGTAAAAACAACAGTAAAAATCATTCCGTTGGGATGAAAAGGCAACGATTCGTCAAAATGAAACCGGATATTTTCTAAAAATATAAAATCAATTTCTTTCTCCTGTGCCAGGTTCAACTTTTGAGTTTTTTTAATTTCCTCTACCTTAGTTGGGATGGATGATGTATCTATTTTCTTAAAATCTTCTCCGGATAGTCCCATTAAAATTGCCAGATCTGTCCCATGTCCCACTCCTGTCTTTGCCAGAGAACCGTATAAATCTACTGTTACGGATTTAACCTCTGAAATGGTATGGGTTTCCTTTATTTTGGAAATAAAAAGTTCTGCAGCATTCCAAGGCCCCATAGTGTGTGAACTGGAAGGACCTATTCCTACTTTAATAATTTCAAAAATACTAATGGATTTCACTTTGTTGTTCTTTAATTATAAACTACAACAAAGTTACTAATTTTAAGGGATCTTTCTTTTTCCACTGCCTTGAAAAGGTCAAAAGTTTAACTTTTCTTATTTTTATTTTTTTATTGTTTATAACACTCATAAAAACAATGGAATAATAAATTGAATTTCAATATTTTAATCTCTATTTTTCATACCTACCAACTAAATACTTTTTGTTTAAAAAAATAATAATAAATTTGACTGATTAAATTTATTATACCATGAAATGGGAAGGTAGAAGACAAAGTTCCAACGTAGAAGACCGTCGCGGACTATCCGGCGGAGGAAAAGTTGCCTTAGGAGGTAGCAGTTTACTGATAATTGGTGCTATAATATATAGTTTATTTACAGGAAATGATCCTTCTCAGCTTATGGGATTACTTCAGGATCAAATGCAACAAGCTCCGGCCACGGAACAGGTACAGCAAGAACTTACTCCACAGGAGAAAAAAACAGGAGAATTTGTGGCTACTGTCCTAGCTGATACGGAAGATGTATGGACTCAAGTATTTAAAGAAAACGGACTTACCTACCGGCAACCTAAACTGGTCCTTTTTACAGGTGGAGTTCAAACTGCTTGTGGTGGAGCCAGTGCTGCCGTAGGACCTTTTTACTGCCCGGCAGACCAAAAAGTGTACATGGATATGTCCTTTTTCGAGGAATTAAAAACGAAATTCGGAGCAAAAGGTGGCGATTTTGCCGTTGCTTATGTGGTAGCCCATGAGATCGGACATCATGTTCAGAATTTGCTGGGAACCTCTGATAAAGTACAAAGATTGCAACAGGGAAGAAGTGAACGGGATGCCAATAAATTATCTGTAGCTTTGGAACTTCAGGCTGATTTTTTTGCGGGTGTCTGGGCCCATTATGACGAAAAAATACATCAGGTACTGGAAGACGGAGATATAGAAAATGCTCTGAGTGCAGCCAATGCAGTGGGTGATGATGCTATCCAAAAAAGAATGCAGGGACAAATTGTTCCGGATGCATTTACTCATGGAACCTCACAGCAGAGAATGTACTGGTTCAAAAAAGGATTTACCACCGGAGATATCCGCCAGGGAGATACTTTTGCTGAAATCCTAAAATAATTTAAAAAACATTTACTATCAATAAATAAAAAAGCTCCTTTTCGGAGCTTTTTTATCTAATATATTTGAATTGTTATTTCACAATTTTCATTTCTTTAATCAAACGGTCTGCTCCTGCATAGTTGTCAATAATAAAAAGCACATACCGGATATCCACCATAATATTCCGACAAATGGAAGGATCATAATTCAAATCACTCATCGTTCCTTCCCAAACACGGTCAAAATTAAGTCCTGTCAGATTACCGTTGGCATCAAAGGCCGGACTTCCGGAATTCCCTCCTGTGGTATGATTTGTTGCTATGTAATTTACAGGCATTTCTCCATTTTGGGAATATGAACCGTAATTTTTAGCATTGTATAAATCCATCAACTTTTTGGAAACATCAAATTCATAATCGCCCGGAATGTATTTTTCCATTACTCCCTTTAATGTGGTAAAAGGTTCATAGTAAACTGCATCTTTAGGCTGGTAACCATCAATTTTCCCATAAGTAACACGTAAAGTGGAATTGGCATCCGGAAAGAATTTTTTATCTGGAAAAGCTTTTAACTGAGCCTGCATATAAATCCGCTGTAAACTATCCAGTTTGCTTTGGGAAGCCGAATAAGTAGGAACTACTTTCATCTTATATACTTCATAATAAGGTTTTACAAAGTTGATAACCGGATCTTCCTTCAAGGTTTTCATCAGTTCTTCCTTATTAGCAGAAGATAGTAATTGTACAATATTTCCTTTTTTCCCTGTGAGTGATGAATTTTCCCATAAATCGGAAATAAAAGATTGGGCAGAAGCTAGTTTTTCATAGTTCTCATGCCCGGCAACCTGAAACATCGGCTCCACATTCAAAGAATACAAGGAAAGCAATTTTGCTGAAACTTCCCCATCCAGATCTGCATCATAATCTTTATACAGACTAGCAAGATTATCAGCCAGTCTGGCTTTTACATTATCAAAATTCTTATCATCGGTATTCATCAGATTTGATAAAAGAATTGCCATCCGGAAAGTTTCCGAATTATAATAAAAAGTCTCATTAAAATAAGCATTGGCTTTCACATAACGGTCGTTGCTTTTATATACTTCATTCAGGGACGGTAATAAATTTCCATATTTTGCCTTTTCCGAAGGATGAGAATTCAAATATTGAGTGAATTGATTCTCATATTCTTTCTTTTTTTGCACTGCATTGGTTTGCTTTAATCCCTGACTCTCTCCTATCCATTTTTTCCATCCGTTGGCTATGGAAGCATATTTCGCTGCATATTTTATTTTGATTTCATTATCCGTCCGCATTTTTTCATCCAATATCTTTAAAGTTGCGTCCCGTATGGAAATCCGAGCCGGATTGATAGTTTCAATGGTTTGTTCCAATGCTGCTGCCGGAAGATATTCCTGGGTTCTTCCCGGAAAACCGAATACAAAGGAAAAATCATTTTCTTTCTTTTCCTTTATGGAAATAGGAAGATAATATTTTGGAGTATAGGGAACATTATCTTTGGAATATTTTGCCGGACGGTTGTTTTTATCTGCGTAAATCCGGAATATGGAAAAATCTCCGGTATGTCGTGGCCAAACCCAATTATCAGTATCGGAACCGAATTTACCGATGGAGGAAGGCGGAGCTCCTACCAAACGTACATCTTCGTACGTTTCGGTAATAAAGGCATAATATTGATTCCCATCATAAAAAGGTTTGATCATTATCTCCTGATAACTTTCTTTGGGTATGGATGTCAACACTTTCTCCATGTTTGATTTAATGATTTCCTTTCTTTTTTCTTCCGTACTGTTTTCAGAAATTCCTTCCAGGATTTGCTGGGTAACATCTTTTATATCTACAATAAAAGTCGCTTTCAATCCTTCATTGAGAAGTTCTTCACTAAAATCCTTCGCCCAAAATCCGTTGGATAGCAAGTCGTTTTCTACAGTGGAATGAGCTTGTATTTCTCCATATCCGCAATGATGATTGGTTAGTAATAATCCTTTGGGAGAGATAACTTCGGAAGTACAACCTCCGTCAAAATGAACAATGGCATCTTTTATACTTGGATTATTTGGATTAAAAATCTGTTTGGCGGAAATTTTCATCCCCATTTGTTTCATTTCCTTTTCATTCAACTGATTAGGAATCCACATTCCTCCGCCCTGCTGAGCTAATAAAAGTTGAAAGTTTACAATGAAAAGTGAAATGAAAAATAATCGGATTATATTTTTTTTCATTTTTAGATGTTATTTTTCCCAAATATAGAAATTTTTACTGATAACAAATCGACGACTGCACCTCATTTCCCTTTATTTATCAAAGAAATTGAGTAATTTTGTATTTATTTCCAATATGTTATTTTTATTTGCAATAAATTAAAAAAAATAGTACATTTAAGGTTATTTGCTTATTAAAAATTAACATGTAGTTTTATTTTATGTATCAAATCGATTTAGAGAAGGAGGAAGAGGAAATAGTCAAACGTTATAAGGACATGCTCCGGAATACGTACAGGGACTTGAGTGATGAGGACAAAACCCTCATCAGAAAAGCTTTTGACATAGCAAAAGAAGCGCACAAGGACCAACGAAGAAAAACCGGAGAACCTTATATATATCATCCTCTGGCAGTGGCAAAGATTGTGGCCGATGAAATAGGATTGGGAGCTACAAGCATCGTTTGTGCCTTACTTCATGATGTGGTTGAAGATACAGAATATACGGTTGAAGATATCAGTAGATTATTTAATCCGAAAATTGCAAAAATTATTGATGGGTTAACAAAGATTTCCAATATAGACCATCAAAACCTGTCTTTACAATCTGAAAATTACCGGAAATTATTACTGACCTTATCGGAAGATGTACGGGTAATTTTGGTGAAAATTGCTGACCGGCTTCACAATATGCGAACGTTGGACAGCATGAAGGCTTCCAAACAGAAGAAAATTGCTGCTGAAACCACGTATATTTATGCTCCGCTTGCCCACCGGATGGGATTATATTCCATAAAATCGGAACTGGAAGATCTAAGTCTCAAATATACAGATCCGGACAATTATTTCTTAATTGTTAGAAAGTTAGAAGAAACAGAAAAGAACCGTCAACGATATGTTGATGAATTTACCAAGATTATAAGCGAACGGCTAAAAGATGAAAATTTAAACCTCCACATAAAAGGAAGGCATAAATCCATTTTTTCCATTTACAAGAAAATGAAGAAACAAAATGTTTCTTTTGAGGAAGTTTATGACTTGTTTGCTATCCGAATCATCTATAAATCGGATGTTAAAAATGAAAAATTCCTGGCCTGGAAGATCTACTCTATTGTTACGGATGAATTTGTTCCCAATCCGAGCCGAATGCGCGACTGGATCACAACTCCACGATCTACCGGATATGAAAGTCTGCACGTTACCGTAATAGGTCCGGAATCCAAATGGGTAGAAGTTCAAATCCGTTCGGAACGAATGGATGAAGTTGCAGAAAAAGGTATTGCCGCCCATTATAAATACAAGGAAGGATACAAAATAGAGGAAGATAATCAGATCGAGAACTGGATATCTCAGGTGCGGGAAATGTTGCAGAGTCAGGGAACCACTTCCACCAAAGAATTACTGGATGATTTTAAATTAAATTTATATACTAAAGATATTTTTATCTTTACTCCCAACGGAGATTTAAAGGTATTGTCCATAGGATCTACTGCCTTGGATTTTGCTTATTCCATTCACTCCAGTATCGGAGATCACTGTCTGGGAGCGAAAGTAAATAACAAATTGGTTCCTCTCAGCCATAAACTGAAAAGCGGGGATCAGGTGGAAATTCTGACTTCCATTAACCAAAAACCCAAAGCGGACTGGCTAGATTTTGTAACCACCTCCAAAGCGAAATCCAGAATCAAAGCGGCATTAAATACCGAAAAAAGGAAATATACGGAAGAGGGTAAAGAATTGATTATACGAAAGTTACGACATTTGAAAATCAATTTTTCGGAAGCAGAACTCAATTCCATTCAACGATTTTTCGGAGCAAAAACCAGTCATGATGTTTTTTATCAAGTTGCGACCGGAGTTATTGACAGTAAAGAATTAAAGAAATATGCCGATAGTAAAGGTGTTCTCAACAACCTTCTATCCAAACTACGAAAAAGGCCGACATTCACATCAAAAGAAGTGACAGAGCCTAAGGAAGAGGGAAAACTGGATATGATCGTCTTTGGAGACGATGAAAAAAAATTGGATTATCAACTGGCACAATGTTGTAATCCTATCCCCGGAGATAAAATATTCGGTTTTGTTACTATAAATAAAGGGATTAAAGTTCATAAGGAAAATTGTCCTAATGCTGTGGATATGCGTGCTAACTACGATTATCGGGTTATTCCTGCCAAATGGGTGAATAGTGCCAACCGGAACTTTCTGGTGGAGATTTCTATGGAGGGTATTGACCGGACAGGAATTCTTAATGATATAACCATGCTGGTTTCCAACACCTTAAAGGTTGATATTAAAAAAATAAACATCAATACGGATGATGGTATTTTTAACGGAAATTTGACTCTCTTTATACGAAATACCGTGCAATTGGAGGAAATACTTCAGGCTTTACATCATATAGACGGAATAACCAAAGTGAAACGTCTGGAAAAAAGCAAGTGATAATATGCTAATGTTTTAATTTGCCAATATGCCAAAAAACTATAATTTATTTATTAATTAGTTAATGTGTCAATTTGCCAATAAGTGAATAACAGATTTCCAATTATATGCTTTCTAACTTTTTAGCACATTGGCATATTGGCATTTTTTTCTACTCTTTCTCATTTAATAAATCCTGATAAGCAGCATCTAGTGCTTTTTTCTCTTCTTCATCTACTTCCGGAAATTTCGGATTCATTTTTTCCAGGGTTTCTTTTATTGCTGTGGCCATAATAAGTTGCCCATAGGTTTTGTTATCGCAAGGAATAACATACCACGGAGAATTTTCGGTAGAGGTATTTTCAAGTGCAAGGGTAAAAGCTTCCTGATATTCATCCCAGTATTTCCGCTCTTTAATATCAGAAGAAGAGAACTTCCAGTTTTTTTCCCGGTTTTCTATTCTTTCAATAAATCTTTTCTTTTGTTCCTGTTTGCTTACATTCAGAAAAAATTTTACAACCCGGGTTCCGTTATTATGCAAATACTTTTCGAAATTCCGTATTTCCTTGTACCGTTTGTCAAAGAAATCATCATTAATATCTTTTATGCTTTTTACGTTAGGAAGATTCTCATTTAAAATAAATTCAGGATGAACCCTGCAAACCAGCACATTTTCATAATGGGAGCGATTAAAAATCCCGATTCTTCCTCTTTCAGGTAATTTCAACACATGCCTCCACAAATAATCATGTTCATATTCTAGGGAAGAAGGAGCTTTAAAAGCAGAAACTTCCACTCCCTGAGGATTTACTCCCGTCATAATTGCCCGAATGGAACTGTCTTTTCCAGCAGCATCAATACCCTGAAAAATGATTAGCAGTGATTGTTTATTTTCTGCATACAAGATATTCTGATAATCCTCAATTTGTTGAGTGATTTTTACTAACTCGGTTTTATTTTTTTCTTTATCCTGGAATTCGGAAGGAACTTTTACGTTATATTTTTTCAGGTTCAGCTTTTTTCCTTTTTTCACAAGGAAATTGTCTATTTTAATTCCCATACTATTTTTTGGTTTTCAGTTATTTTTTGATATAAGTTTATATATTGTCTGGCCTGATTAGTCCAGGAAAAATCTAAGGACATCATTCTTTTTCTAAGCGTATTCAACAATCCTTTGTCCTGATAAATCTTCTCGGCTTTTGAAATAGAAAATACGATATCATCAATAGAAAAGTAAGAAAACTTTATGCCATACCCTCCTTTTTCTTCAAAATTTTTAACCGTATCTTCCAGTCCGCCTACACTGCTCACTATCGGAACGGTTCCATACTTCAAAGAATACATTTGTCCCAGCCCGCAAGGTTCTTCACGTGACGGCATCAAATAAAAATCTGCTCCGGCAAATAACTTGTGCGCTAAACTTTCATCAAAATCCTGAATTAAACTAAACCGTGATTTATGGGATCGTTCTAAAAGTTCCAGACTTCGTGTTATTTCATAATTTCCTTTTCCCATTACTAAAAAATTGAACTGGAGTCCTGACTTCAATGACTTCTCAATAACTTTTTCCAATACATCACCTCCTTTATTGACACTTAATTTTCCAATGAAAACAAGTAACGGATATTGTTCATCCAATTCAAATAGCTGGTACAAATATTTCTTATTGGCAGCTTTTCCTTTCCGAACCTTAGAAATGGTATAATTTTCTTTTATCATGAAATCTGTTTCCGGATCCCAGATAGATTCATCGATTCCGTTTAAAATTCCGGAACATTTATATCTGTTAGTCTGAAAGACATATTCCAGACCATGAGAATCCAGACAAAGCTGATCCATATAATTCGGAGAAACGGTAGTAACCTGATCTGCACATTTTATTCCTGCAGCCATGGAATTTACAGAACCTTTCCATGTTAACAAATGGGTATGAACCGGCTCAAAACAAGGAAACCATCTCAGCATATCCCACGACATGATTCCCTGATAAATTGTGTTGTGTGCGGTAAACACAACCGGAATTTCCGCCATCATTTCAAATTGATAGGAATATTTGGTGAAAAAAGGGATTAATCCTGCATTGTGATCGTGGCAATGAAGCAAATCAATTTTTTTATTCCAGGTTTTCAACCACTCTAAAGAAGCTATCTGAAATGCCAGAAAACGCACTGCATCATCTTCATATCCGTAAACATTGAATCTGTCCAGTAAGTTGGGAATATGAACAAAATACAGATCAAAATCCAGACTTGTATTTTGATAAATACTGAAAGGAATTTTTTCCGACCCAAAGAAAAAGGAATTTTCAAATACTTTAATAAGTTCTTCGGACTGAGTAAAATTATTGTCTATGAATGGAATTATAACCCTGCTGTCTATATCATTTTTTATCAAGTATTTAGGTAAAGCCCCTATGACATCTGCCAATCCTCCGTTTTTAATAACAGGATAACATTCTGTACTAATGTGTATAACAAGCATATTCTATGAGTTACAACGATAATGCTAAGTTACTTAAAAAATGCATTAGGAAATGGAGAATAATTTTTTTATCTAACTTTTAGTGAAATATATTAAGAAAAGACTATGCGGATGTTAGTGCCAATATCCAGTCCCATCAGGGAACTGGCACCGCCTACAGTTTTTAAATTACTTTTATACATGGAAATTTGTAAATATCCGGAGGAATTGAATATTGCCAAAGCCTTTCCGTGATATTTACTTTCATCGGATACCGGATCTAAGATATCGGTATATTTATTTTGAATTTCCGAAATCTGGACACTCCGGGCGAAAAGGGTGAAATTCCGGTTCTTTCCAAACTGAAAGAATTGTTCTTTAGTGATGTTGGTTATTACGTTTCCGTAGTTGTCAATGTAAATTACCATTCCTGTTAAGGAATTATCTTCTGTTTTTTCTACAGGCCGCGGCTGAGTTAATTCTCTATAATTTTTAATCTTTCTTCCCACTAAATCCAGCTTTCCTCCTCTTGCTAAATGACAAGCAACCGGAACGAATAAGTCTTTGGCAAGAAACTGAATATCATCATATTTATTTATTGTGATTTCCACAACCTGATCCGGAATTAGTTCTCCTGCAACCAGGGAAAGGATTCCATTATCATTGCAAATAAAGAAATGACCGTTTACTTCGGCTGCAATGGGTTTAATATGTGGATAAGGAAGAGCATCCACTCCAATAATATGGACGGTTCCTTTAGGAAAATCTTTATAGGAATTTTTTAAGAGATAGGCAGTTTGTATCAAATCAAAAGGCATAACCTGATGGGAAATATCCACTAATGTAACTTCCGGCAACTGACTGTAAATAGCTCCTTTTAAAGAGGCAACATGAAAATCGTCTAAACCAAAGTCTGTAATAAGCGTGATTATTCCCATTTTTTTAATCTGCAACACAAAGTTATTGCTTATTTTTGTTTCTATAAAATTTAAAAAATATCAAAATTTGAATCAACTACAAATTACGCTGGAAGGAATAGATTTAAAGCTATTCTATGGGGAATTTAACCAGAATTTTAAAGTATTGACCAATCATTTTCCAAAATTGAAAATCACAGGAAGAGATCGTACTATTTCTGCTTCCGGCAATGATGAGGATCTGTTGAAATTTGAAAAAAAAGTATCGGAAATTACAGATTATGTCAACCGATACAACAAATTAAACGAAATTGCCTTGGAAGGAATTCTCAATCATGCGGAGCTGGAGAAAGAGTTGGATTCAAAGTTTGAAGATGTTATTGTTCATGGAATAGGTGGAAAATTAATTCGCGCCAAAACGGAAAACCTGAAAAAACTGGTGGAATCCGTGGAAAAAAATGATATGGTTTTTGCCGTTGGCCCGGCAGGAACAGGAAAGACTTACACCAGTGTAGCTTTGGCTGTACGAGCATTAAAAAACAAGGAAGTTAAACGAATCGTACTTACGCGTCCGGCTGTAGAAGCAGGTGAAAACCTGGGATTTCTTCCAGGCGATTTAAAAGAAAAACTGGATCCGTATTTGCAACCTTTGTATGATGCCCTGAGAGATATGATAAGCCCCGAAAAGTTGGCTTCTTTTATAGAAAAAGGAATTATAGAAATAGCTCCTCTGGCATTTATGAGAGGACGAACTCTGGACGAGGCTTTTGTAATTCTGGATGAAGCCCAGAATACCACTCATTTACAAATGAAAATGTTTCTTACCCGCATGGGGGAAAATGCCAAATTCATTATTACGGGCGATCCGGGACAAATTGATTTACCGAAACAACAAAAATCCGGATTGAAAGAGGCTGCTTATTTATTACAGGATATAAAAGGAATCGGGTTCATACGATTGACCGAAGTGGATGTGGTACGTCATAAGCTGGTAAAAAAGATATTGGAGGCTTACCATAAACAGGAAGAACTGGAAGAATAAAAGAGAAGAAAGAAGTTAGATATTAGAAGTTAGAATTACGATTGACGATTTTAGATTTTTAAGATAACAGACATTAGACACAAGATATTAGAAAATTTCTAACTTCTAATATCTGACTTTTTACATTTTACTTCTTACAATCATCATTATTATTATTTCAATATATATATTATTAATTTATATTAATCATATAATAACTAAAAATTAGTATATTTATGGCATAAATACTATTGCTGAAATGAGAGAAACTTTAAATGCCATAAGAAACAGACCTCGTTTTAAGTTAAAAACTTCTCTGACACCAGAGGAATTTACAGAACAATTGCGTCTGAATCAGCAAAAAAAAGATTCTCAGTTTACAGGGAAAATTTCTTCTCAGGAATCTTATATAGAAGTAAGAACGGAAGATACTCCTATATGGAAACCCCGATTAACTTTACGAGCAGAAGTGGAACCGGATGACGGAACGTATATCCGGGGAATATTTGGTCCCAGACCAACCATCTGGACTTTTTTTATGTTTCTTTATATTGGTTTTGGAACTATGTTTCTTTTGTTCGGATCGTTGTATTATTCCATGCATTTGGTAGAAAGTAAAGACGATACAGACTTTTCATGGTCGGGAGCCGCCACCCTCTTTAGCCTGCTAGCTATTATAGCCACTTATATTGTAGCAAAAATAGGTCAGGAAAAATCTAAAGACCAAATGAAACAATTAAGAAAATTTGCAGAAAAAATCATTTTACAATACGAAAAGAGAGAAGGAGTCGGATATTTACACGAATAATTTTTCTTTTACCAGTTTTACGATTTTCTGATAAGTTTCTTCTTTGGTCAACTCCGTATTATCTATTAAATGTGCATCCGGAGACTGGACAAGCGGAGCTACTTCCCTGTTTTGATCGATATAATCGCGTTGCTGAAGGTTTTGTTTTACTTCTTCCAAAGTTATAGGTTTATCTTGTTTCTGATATTCCAAAAATCTTCTTTTTGCTCTCTCATCAACACTGGCTGTGATAAACAACTTCAAATCGGCTTGAGGAAAAACAACGGTTCCTATGTCTCTTCCGTCCATTACAATTCCGCCTTTTTCACCAATTTCTCTTTGCTGTTTCACTAAGAAAGTGCGCACTTCCGGAATTTTTGCAACAGATGACACTAATTCGGAAACCTGAAAACTCCTGATCTCAGCTTCTACATTTTCTCCATTCAAAAGGGTATCATTGTCTTTTGTTTCCAGATTAAATTTGAAATCAATATGAATGTCCTTAAGATGGTCAATCAGGGCCTGAGCATCAATCATATCATTATCTTGTAAAAAATTCCGGATTCCATACAAGGTAACTGCTCTGTACATGGCTCCGGTATCAATATGCTTCCATCCAAATTCTTTTGCCAGCATCTTGGCATAAGTGCTTTTTCCTGTGGAAGAATAACCGTCTATTGCTATTATTGGATTTTTTGAGTTCTCTTTCATTCAAATATTTTACCAGTCGTACCTTGGAGCAAACAAACTTTCAAAATCTATACGCAGTCCGAATGTATGAGTATTTCCTGCTGCATTGTATCTTCCCCAGGCATAATCGAAGCGAAAGTAGGAAATCTTAACGCCAAATCCAAGTGTAAGACCTGCAAAACTTCTTTGATCCTGAATGGCTAATTCATTTCCTCTTTTAAAATTATATCCTGCCCGCAAATTAAATCCTGCTTCAGGAAATAATTCTGCCCCAATGGCTATATGGTCTACGATTTTCCTTCCTGTCCCTACTTTATCGCCGTTTTTATTAACCGGAGAAGAAATATCAAACTTTTGCAAATCATGTAACGTTAAGGTTAGTTCCAAAGGCACATTCTCAAATCTTTGTGAAATCCCCAGATTCGCTTGAATCGGTAATTTTTCCCTTTTATCATTGTAATAGGTTAATTGTCCTCCAAAATTCCTGACTACTGCGGAAACGGTAGTATAATAATCTATATCGTGATACACTACTCCTATATCAGCCAAGATAGCTGAGGAAGAATAACTTTCTATTTTACTAGTTACATAGGAAAGATTTGCTCCTACAGTGAAGAAATCAGAAATCTCATAAGCATAACCTAAAGTTATAGCAGCATCGGTGGCTGTGAAATTTCCGGTTACGGTTCCTGATTCATCAGCCGCCTTAAAGTTTCCGTAATCTACATATCTTCCATGTATGGCTAAGGAATGTGGTCCTTGATCATCAGGACGATAAACATAAGAAAGTGATCCCATTTTTACATCAGCAAGATAGGACGAATAGTTAACTCCTGCCTGATTGTGCATTTTTTCATTCATCATAGCGGGATTGAACATAGCCATATTGGGATCGTTATCCCAGGAAGAGTTAGCTTGTCCTCCTAATGCAGCCTGACGTGCAGAAACGGTCATATTCATAAAAGTATATACTTCCTGTCCCATCTGAGCTTGTGAAACGGATGATATGATGATGAATATGAACAGGAGTGTTTTCTGCATTTATTATAATAAAAAGAATAACTTAAAAGACTATGATTATAAAGTTACTCATATAACTGTATTTTTTAGAATTTATTATGATGAGTTTTGTTACTATTAATATCCTAACAGATCTAATATTTCTTTATAGGTTTGTTCTTCACGGAAAACTTCATAGGTAAATTCTCCTTCTTTGTTTTTGTTAATCAGGATATGTTTTGGTTGAGGCACCAGACAATGATGCACTCCTCCGAATCCGCTGATTGAATCCTGATAAGCTCCGGTATTAAAAAATCCGATGTAAAGAGGTTTATCTTCACTATAAATAGGAAGATAAATGGCATTTACGTGCTGTTCCGAGTTGTAATAATCATCACTATCACAAGTTAATCCTCCTAAAAAAACTCTTTCATAGGAATCTTCCCAACGATTAACCGGAAGCATGAGAAATCTTCTGGATATAGCCCAGGAATCCGGCAACGTAGTCATAAAGGAACTATCGATCATATTCCATTTTTCCCGGTCGTTCTGTCTTTTCTGACTTAGTATTTTATACACAACTCCTCCACTTTCTCCTACGGTATAAGAACCGAATTCGGTGTAAATAGTAGGTTCTTCCACCCCTTCTTCTTCACAGAATTTTTTGATCTGATACACGATTTCATTGATCATGTAGTAATAATCGTATTCAAAATTCAGGGAAGTTTTAATCGGGAAACCTCCGCCAATATTCAGGGAATCTACTTCCGGAGCAATTTTTTTCAACCGGGCGTATACGCGTAAACATTTGTATAATTCGTTCCAGTAATAGGAAGTATCTTTTATTCCAGTATTAATGAAAAAATGCAGCATTTTCAGCCGGGCATGGGGGTGATTCTGGATTTTCTGTGCATAGAACGGAACTATGTCTTTGTATCCTATTCCGAGACGTGAGGTATAGAACTCAAATTTAGGTTCTTCTTCGGAAGCGATCCGGATTCCTACATTGAAAGTGCTGTCTATGCTGCGGGAAAGCAAATCCAGCTCCCGGAAATTATCCAGAACAGGAATAATATTTTCAAATCCGCCGTTAATCATTTCCGAAATAATCTGGAGATATTCATCGGTTTTGAAACCGTTACAGATCACTTCTATATCTTTGGTTACTTTTCCTTTTTCATAAACGCGACGGATAATTTCCATATCATTGGAAAAGGAAGTTTCTATGCTGATCTTATTTTTGAGCACTTCATCCAAAACAAATGAAAAATGGCTGGATTTAGTGCAGTAACAATATCGGTAATCTTTTGTATATTCGTTTTCTTTGAATGCTTTTTTAAACCATCGTTTGGTTTGCTGAATATTTTGAGAAATTTTGGGCAGATAACTGAATTTGAAAGGTGTTCCGAATTTCTCTGTTAATTCCATCAGAGGAATGTCATGAAATAATAAATTTCCATCTCGAACCTCAAATTCTGGTTGCGGAAAATCAAAGGTTTGCTGGATTAAATCGTGATATTTTATTTTCATTTTAGATTACAAAAATTCAATTGCAAATATCTTTAAAAATTATTAGTAATTTGATAGTTTTTTATTAAAATTATGAAGGTAAAAACCTATATTAAAATCAAATAAAAAAACAGACGGAAATCAGTATTTGATTTTCGTCTGTTCAATAGCCTTAAAAAAGTAATCTGAATCTTTAAACCACTGTTTGTTTATTTCATGGAATGTAATCCAAAATAATTTCCTTCAGTATCAATGCACCAGGCACAGAAACCATGTTCTCCAATTGCAAATTTGGGTTGTAATATTTTTCCTCCAGCCGCTTCCACCCTATCTTGCTCAACCTGACAATCATCACAGGTGAAATAGACTACTGTACTGTTTCCTCCTGCTTTCATATCTTTCATTTGAACTAAAGCTCCTGATGCATTGGGAGAGTTTTCTATCCAGGGAAATGTTACCATTTTGAAATCCTGCATATCTCCTTCGGAACATTGACCATCTCCGGGAGCGGGCATTTCCATCATGGAAACATTCAATACGGTTTCATAGAACTTTCTTGCCCTGTTTATGTCATCTACATAGATTTCGAACCAGGTTACTACGTTTGTTTTTCGTTCCATTTTGTTGTTTTTTAATATTATTGGATTATTTGTTGTCTACATTGAGCATCCAGTTGATTCCAAATTTATCAGTAAATATTCCAAAATAAGCAGCCCAAAAGGTTTCAGCCATAGGCATAATTACTTTTCCGCCCTGAGATAATTTCCCAAATAACTGATCGGCTTCTTCTTTGGTGTCTATATTAACGGAAATACTGAAATTATTACCTGTTATCAGTTTCGGAGCCTGAGGTCCGCAGGAATCACTCCCCATTAATACAGAATTACCGATAGGCAGTGCAACATGCATGATTTTATCACCTAGTTCTTTGGGAAATTCCATACCTTCTTGTGGTGGCATTTCACTGAATCTTCCTATATAAGCAAATTCTCCTCCGAAAGCGGATTTGTAAAAATTGAATGCTTCTTCGCAATTACCTTCAAATGTAAGGTAAGTATAAATTGATGTGTTCATTGGATTAATTGTTTTTTAGTTAAAAATAATTGTTATTGTTCGACGTATTTTTTTAGTGAGGTTCCTAGAATTTCTTTCCATCCGGCCTGAAAACTTTCCCAGGTAAAATCTTTTCCTGCTCCTTCAAAGGCATCTGTATTTTCATGGGTAAGAATTACTTTGGTTTTTCCGTCTTGGGAAATCAATTCCCAGCTAACTATAGAAATTCCCTTGGTATAATCCGGATACGTCCAGCTATGCTGTAGCTTTTGTAAGGGAATTATTTGAAGGATTTTACATTTATGGTGGTATTTGGTTCCGCCCGGCTCGTAAAAATGGAATTCGTTCCCGACTTCGGGTTTAAAGTCCTGTACATCAAAATACCAGTCTTTCATTTCTTCTTTGCTGGTAAGTGCCAACCATATCTTTTCAATGGGAGCGGAATAGGTTTCTTCTACAATAATGGGATTTGCTGACATATTTTAACTTTATTTTAAATTTTGTAAGTGTAATAAGGTTGTGAATTATTTTTCTATCAGCATAGAATCATTTCAATAGCTATATAAAAACATAGTCGTTCAAAGGTATAAATTTCCTTTGAACAGGATTCATTATTTACTTGAAAAAACTGTAATTATTAATGTTAGTTAACGGAAAATATTTTGACTTAAGTTTGATATAAATACCATATATAATTACTTAATTATTTTCCTTTTTTATTCATAATATCTTTTTCTTTCAATGGTATTCATGAAACTTCGTTTTCTTGATAAAAAAGGAACAAAAAATCAAGGCTCTGAGCAAATTTAGCTTGAAAAACTCATTGAAAAAGCTAAAATATTTGAACTTAGAGCTACGCTCGCAAACTTCGTTTGTGCTTAAACATAAATATTTTTTAACGCTATTTCTTCTCGTTTTTCTGACGCATTTGCTCAAAGGCCGAATTAGAAAGTTGTTTTCATTATTGGACAAAGTAGTTATAGTGAATATTTGGCGTATAATAATCCTAACGACAAGGCTATAAGAATGACACTGAAAATAAAAAACTGGATTCTCATAGCAGTTCGTCCAAAGAAAAAACCAATAGGATTTTTAATGGAATTATAGGGTGGTTCAAAAACCCAATTCCAGTTAAACCAGGAAGCTATGAAGAAAAACAACCCCATAAATAAATAAAACAGTTCTATATTTTGTTTTAAAAATGTCCGGATAATTTCAAACCAGTTATCCATATTGTTTTATTCCTTATTTAGAAATATCTTCCAGTAATTCTTCGTGTAAAGTTCCTTCACATATCTGCCGGACTTCTCCAGTCATTCGTACTTCCCAACTGTCATTGATCTCTATTTTCAGTTGTCCACCTAACATTTTTATGGTTACCTGTTCATCTATCAACCCTTTTTTTCGTAATACACTGGCAACTGCACAGGAAGAACTTCCAGAAGCAAGGGTGAATCCGGCACCCCGTTCCCAAATCAATACTTCCACTTCCTGTCTGGAAATTACTTTGGTGAATTGTACGTTAATCCGATTGGGAAACATAAAATAATTTTCAATTTTCGGACCGTAGGTTTTTATTTCTTCTATATTGAGGTTTTCTTTGAGTATGACACAATGGGGATTTCCCATAGAAACACAGTTTATTTTGTATTCTTTGTCTTCTATCTTTATGGGTTCATCCTGAACTTCTTCTTTTTCAAATTTTGTGGGAATTTGTTCTGAGCGGAATATCGCTTTGCCCATATCCACCGTGATTAGCGTAGCTCTTCCGTTCTTTGTTTCTCGGATATTCGCTTTTACAATTCCGCCTTTGGTTTCAACGGTAAATTCTTCTTTAGTTATGATTTTATAATCATATATATATTTGCAGAAAATCCGCAATCCGTTTCCGCTCTTTTCTGCTTCAGAACCATCGGGATTGTAAATCCGTAGTCCGATATCTGCACTTTTTGAACCGGTTTTTACCAAGATTCCGTCGGAACCTATTCCGAAATTCACATTGCAAATGGTTTTTATTGCCTTTTCACTCAATTCAAAGGTTATGTTATCTTCATCCAGTACTATATACTCGTTACCTAATCCGTGTGTTTTTACAAATGTATTTTTGTTCATTGAATGTGAATTGTTTTTATTTTGATTGATAAAGTTCTGATTATTTTTTGAATGATGTAATTAATTGGAAACTTAATTTATGTAAAAATACTGAATTATCTTTTTATAAAATTTATGAAACAATTTTATAATGGTTTATTTAAGGAATATATCCTTGGCAATGGTATCTATAATTAATTCAGGAGAACAACCTGTTAAATTCGTGAGCAATATAATGGTGAGTTTGTTTTCGGGATATATAATAAACGCTGCCCTTCCCCCACCAATCGAAGCCACAGCGGGATACTGTTCTCTTTGTATGACCGGCCACCCCAAGACATAAGCATTCAATATTCCGCCAAATCCGCCAAACTGACGGTTTATAAGTGGTATCGGAGTCCACATGGTTTGTATATCTTTTTTGTTTTTCAATAATTTTCCCGAATTCAGGGCTATTATCCATTGGGCAATTTCTTCTGCCGTGCTGAACATCCCTGAATCTGCTCTTAGCAATTCGGGAAATTCTTCATAAGTCTGTTTCAGTTTAGCTCTTTTTATATATTCTCCGGTAGATTTGTCCAAATCATAAAATGAATACGTAGGAGTTTTATCAGCAACAACATCAAATGAATTTCCAAACAGGGTTTTTGTCATACCTGCTTTATCCAATTGATTTTTTTGAATAAATTCTTCAAAGGTCGTTCCGCTACATTTTTCAATGATTTTCTTAAGCAGTAGATAATTAGTGGCATTATAACTAAACTCTGATCCGGACACAGATTGCATAGGCATTTTCACAAGTCTGATCCAAGCCGAATCTTCCCCTTTGTTTCCTATTAATTCTCCTGTTATCGAATCCTCAATGTCGGAAAGTCCAGAAGTATGACTCAATAATTGCCTGATGGTAACGGGTTTCCAATCATCCGGCAAATCACTAAGATAGAGTGATATAGGATCTGAAATATCTATCTTTTTTTGTTCTGCCAATTGCATGATCGCTGTAGCTGAAAAAACCTTAGTAATAGAATTAATTGAAAACAGGGTTTTATTTTCTACAGGTACTGAAAATTCAAGATTTGCCAGCCCCATAGCTTCTGATATAATGATTTTATTATCTTTCATAACCACTATCTGGAGCCCGGGGATTTTTTCTTTTTCCATCTCCTGCAACAGGTAGTTCTTCAGGCTATCAGATGTATTTTGAGCATAGGATTTACTACATAAAAAAAGAAAAACAACTAATAAAATTTTTGTTTTCATATCATGATTGGAATAATGTAATTAACCGGATACTTTCTTTAAGGAAAAATGCTGAAACAGTTTCCAGCCAATAACTCCACCTATATAATTCAATATGAGATCGTCAATATCTGCAACTCCTACATGTAACAATATCTGACTAATTTCCAACACTATAATAACGCTTACAAATACCAACGAAAACTTTTTAAAAGAATTTATTTTTTTAAACAAAAGAGGAAGCAGAAAACCAATAGGTATAAACACTACTATGTTTCCTACTATATTAATTAAAAAAGCTATTATTGCTTTTCCGTGAATTGCATTATCTACAAAACCCCCAATATTTTTAAAAGGAATCAGATTATAGCTATATTTTTTCAACACAAAATGTTCCGGCCGGTCAAATCCAAGAAACATACAAAATAACAGAAAAGAGCTGTAGGTGATGAAAACAAACCAAATCAGTATTCTTTTTTCCCTTGTTTTCTTCGGTTTAATTAATTCATCAGCTACCTGATTATCTTTTACGATTGTTTTATCCACCTGAATATTTCCTTGAAATTTACTTTTTTTCCATACATTAAAATTCCTATTCTGTAGATTTTACTGGCTAAATAAACCATAAATAAAACGGAACCTATCATAATGACAGTGGAAAGAATCAGTTGCCACAAAGGAATTCCATAAAATGCACGGGTTACCATAGCCATAGGCGATGTGAAAGGAATCATGCTAAGCCAGAACGCAACCGGACCTTCAGGGTTGTTAATGATGCTGATACATCCGTAAGCTCCTAACATTAACGGAATTACTACTACCGGCATAAACTGCTGGGTTTCCGTATCATTGTCCACTGCCGCACCGATAGCGGCAAAAAGTGAACTGTAAAACAAATATCCGGCAAAGAAAAAGAAAAGAAAGACGAAAATAATCAACGGATAGTTAAGCCCCAGAAGAATATCAATTGTGTCTTTTACCTGAATCTGTGTTTCGTAATTCATCATTCCCTGAAAGTCATTCCGTTGAGGAGAAAGCATAAGTTCTTTTCCTAAAAATACTTGCCCGATAATAAGCAAAATCATAGTCATGGCAATCCAGATACAGAACTGGACAAGAGCGACCAAGGTAGTTCCAAAGATTTTCCCCATCATCAGATCAAATGGTTTCACGGAAGAAATAATGATTTCCACCACCCGATTATTCTTTTCCTCCATCACACTTCTCATCACCCGTGTACCGTAAATAATGATAAACATGAGTACAACATACATCAGGGATAAGGACAAAATATCTTTTACAGATGAATTATTGTCTGATTTTCCTTCTTTCAGATTGGTTATTTTTAAGGCAATGTTCGAATTTATTTTTTTGATATCTGATTCATTAATTCCCAATAAGATTCTTCTTTTTTCTTCAATCTTTTGGTTGATCTTTTTTTCAATGGAAAACAACAGGCTTTTATTCAGATTTTTATTGGTGTAAAGCTGAATCTGAGTTTCCAGATTGTTCATTAAGGAATCCTGAGTTTTAGGAATATACAAAACCGCATCCAAGGTTTCTCCTTTCACCAGTGAATCCTGTAAGGGTTTTAAATCTTTTTCCTCATAAAAATTATATATGTTTTTCTTATCACTCTTAAAATCGGAATAAAATTGTCCGGTAGAATCTATGATTGCCACATTGGAATTGGTTTCGTTAGCCTTCACCATATAGGCAATCACCATTCCTGCCAGAATGATAAGTACCGGAGCAAACATAGTGATAAGAATAAAAGATTTTTTTCTTGCCTGGGTAAGAAACTCTCTTTTTGTTACCAAAAGTATATTTCTCATGTATTTTTGGAGTTTACTGCATTAATAAATACCTGATTCATGCTAGGGATTTCTTCATAAAATGAAATAATATCCCCTTTTCCTGAAAGTTCTGTTATTAAGGAACGGGAATCTTCCTGATTAGAAATTTTTATTGAGAATGTATAATGATCTCCCTCCTGAGAAAGAGTTTCCAGTTGTTTCAGTTGTTTCAGGTTTTCAACTTCCTGAAAGGAAATATTGGTGATGGATATCCTGAATTTCCCTTCTTTGAATTTATGCCGGATTTCCTTTACGGAACCGTCCAGTATTTTTTTGGAATTATTAATTAAAGCCACATAATCGCATAATTCTTCCACAGATTCCATGCGGTGGGAAGAAAATAAAATAGTAGTTCCTTTTTCTTTTAATTCCAGAATTTCATCCCGGATCAGATTGGCATTTACCGGATCAAAACCGCTGAACGGTTCATCAAAAATCAATAATTCCGGATCATGAAGCACGGTAACTACAAACTGTATTTTCTGTGCCATTCCTTTAGACAATTCGCTTAGTTTTTTATTCCACCATTTCTCTATATTCAGCTTATCAAACCAATATTCCAGTCTGGACTTCGCCTCCGCCTTACTCATTCCTTTCAGTTGCGCCAAATATATAGCCTGTTCCCCTATCTTCATGTTTTTATACAAGCCTCTTTCCTCCGGCATATATCCTATCAGCGCAATATGCTTAGGTTGTAACGGTTCTCCTTTAAAAAAAATAGTTCCGCTATCCGGTTTAGTAATCTGATTGACAATCCGGATAAAAGTGGTTTTTCCTGCCCCATTGGGACCTAAAATTCCGTATATGCTTCCTTTAGGAATGTTAATGCTGAAATGGTCTAACGCTATTTTGTCTTCATAAGCCCGGGTTACATTCTCGGCCTGAATAAAGTAATCCATCAATATTTTATAAAATTAGTAATCCAAAATTACTAAAAGTTACGTAATATCGGGAAATTATTAATTTCGTTCCACCACTGACTTCTCAATTTCATCCCAGCAGCCCTTCTTAATTTGTTTTCTATATGAGAAGCATAAATCTCACTTATATTCAATAGTCTCCCCGGTTTCTTCATTGTGGTAAAACCCTTTCAACTTTTTTAAATCCACTACCATTTTACTGCCCTTCTTCTTAAAGATAATAGAATCATTATAGGTAAGTTGATCCAATTTTCCATTTTTATAGTTGGAAAAATAGGATAGAGACAATTCATAATCATTGTAACGAGCATTTTTATAAATGTAAATAGAGTCTCTTTTTTTAGTATAATAAATGGTACCTGTTGCTATTGCTTTTGTAAAATCATCAACCATCCAGTAACTATCTTTATCTAAATACTTTGCCTTCCCCATAAAAGAGAAGAAATACACAGTATCTTTAGCGTACAAACTGACTGAATAGGCGGGATCTATGTTAATATGCTGTATATAAAATATTTCTTCCATTGTAAAATCTTTGAATCCTTTTTCTTTAATAAAAGTATTAATGAATACTTTCCTTTCATTAAAATATTTCTGATTTTGATTATCCGCAAGAGCTTTCCATACTTTTCCTCGATTCTGATTTTCAATATCAAATCTCTGTATCTCCATTTTTTTTACTACTTCTGCTGAAGTGTAAATGTCTTGCGTTTTACAGGAAACAATCAGAATTAAAATGAATATTGAAAGACATGTTCTTTTCATTATTTGATGGAATTATAATTAAAGGCATCTTTAGGTTCCAGTCTTTCCGGTGGATTAGCAGGGTAATTACTCTCATTTTTATTGATATAATAACTGTTTCGAAATTTATCCATCATATAAGTATCAGAAGATATGGATCTGCCATATCGATCCCTCAATTTCATTCCTGCGGACATCCGTAGTTTGTTTTCTATATGGGTAGCATAAATTTCATCTATCATAACCCCCTCACTTTTGTTCCATAATGAAGTAGTATCCAATGTTCCTAAATGAAAAGATTTTACATGTCCCATTTCATGCCCCAATACTATATAAGAAGGACTGTATTCCGTTTTATATTCTTCTATTGGTAACTCGATTGGTTTTCCTTGATATCTTATCATTTGTCCATTAGTGTGATTATCTTCATTTTTTGAAGTTGGAGAAGGTTGAGGTATCATAATAGTCACATAGTGTTTTTCCTTATCAAAGAAATCTAACAGCTTTTTTCCTTCCGAATTTGCCCGAAGCAATTCCAGATCATCATAGATTTTTTGTGCATCGGTTTCCAGTTTTCCATTGAATTGTTCTGTTTTAAATCGCTTTTCATACATTCCGGCATCATCTGCCTGTGTATAAAGTTTCCCTTCGGTATATTTATAGAATTTATTTCCTCCAAACGGGGAAGTACTTATTACAATATATCCTTTATCGGTTTCCTCTTCTTCCCTATCCTCTGCTTCAAACAGAATATTACTATTGTAAACAGGTTTTTCTTCCTCTTCCCGTTTCCGTGTAATTATGTTAAGATACTGCCCCGCATCCTTACAGGTAATCAATCCACCTTTAGAGCAGGAGAGTTTACATCGGTCTGTGATACTTGCCATTCCGTTTACCTGACACCAGTCTACTTTGTTCAGCCATTTTTGAGGGGCAGGTTCACAAGTTTTTTGGGTAAGGGAACAGATGCCGAACGGAAAAATATTTTCATAGGCTTTGTTGTCCTCCTCCGTAGCCCGGAGGTTGTCATTAATAAAATGTTTATCAACTGAAGTTACTTTTAGTTGGGAAGGACTGCTTCCACAAGAACATTGCAATACGCTAGTTTCTATTAATAATAGTTCTTCTTCCATACAAATATTATTCAAGGTTTATTATAATAATAAAAGGCTAAAATACTAAAATAAAACAATAATAGAGAAAAAATAAATCGATTAGTTTATAAACAGGGGTGATATAATATAGTATCTATGCGTTTTTTGTAATACTTATATAACAATATCCTCCCTTCCCTCCAAAGGAGGGCTCTGACAGGATGAAAATGTAAAAAATTACTTTGGTGTAGGGGTACGACTGGATGAAAAAGAACTAGAGCAAGCTGTCGTACCCCTGCGATTTTCGAAAACCGGAAGAAAACAAGCGGTTGTACCTCTACGACAGAGTGAAAACGAAAGCAAACAGGGTATTGTGCACGCACAATAGTATGAAAATAAAGAAAAACATATTGTTGTGCATGCACAACAGTCAAAAAACGAAAGCAAACAGACAATTGTGCATGCGCAATAGTACGAATACAAAAGAAAACATACCATTGTGCTTGCACAATTTCCTGAATACGGGAAAAACCTTGTTGTTGTGTGCGCAAAACGCTATGAAAACGAAAGTTATCTTATTGTTATGATGGATTAAATTTATAAACTATAAATCCGGGAATAGATTATATACTTTATATTTGTCCTTTAAAAACAAGTATAGTTGAAAATTCATCTATTCCATATCTTTCATTCCGACTTACTGAAAAAAATAGTGTTTTTTTTCTTTCTGACTTTACCTGTATTCATTATTGCCCAAACTGATAAACAATCATTGGGAAATAATCCGTATGTTTTTAAGATTTTAAAAAACACTATACAAAACCAGGAGAAAAATAATCCTGATCACTTAAATTCATATCAATACTATGTTTATACTAAATTTTTTGTTGATGATCTGAAATACAGCTATTCCACTAATATAGATTCTATTGGTATTTCCAATCCTTCCGCCACAGAATTGTTATTTCTAGGAGAAAAAGTGACCGAATATAAATATGACCGGAAATATGGAAAGAAAAATACGGTGATAGCCGGGCAAATCTCAGGATTTAAAGAACCTTATTATGAGTTGTACAATGATCAGATATTCGGGGAGGATTTTCCTAAGGTTTTAAAGGAAGATTTTCCTTTGTATAATTTTAGATTAACTGATAGTATTCTTATTAACGAAAGAAAAACCTATGTAATTTCTTTTGGTTCCAAAAGAAGTATCTTATTGAACGGCAGTCGCGGATTCCTTTATATAGATGCTTCCAGCTTTGCTGTGGTGAAATATTCCGGTGAAGAATATAATATGGACTATAACCGGTATTTTGACCTTAACTGGGAACTTTTCCATGATGTTTGGTATCCGGGAAACAAAACCATTAAAATTAAGTTCAATAATTTTGATTTTTCAAAATTTCTGGGGAAAAAATATCCTGTACAAAAACTGGAGCTTACTCCCTGGTTAGTAATACAATCCCATACTTCAGATTTTTCCCAACCCGATTCTTTCACACGAAAGGATTTTCAGGGTTATACGTATGAATTGAAAGAGGATTTCGACAAGAATGCGGATTCCAAAATCTCTTCCTACCGCCCAACTCCGTTAAACAGTAAAGAAGAGCAGACTTACCATTCCTCTTCTTTATTCGAACAGTTTCCTATTGAAAAAAACATTCGGACATTAAGTTCTGTAAAAAAAGGAGAATATCCCTTATTCAAAAGATTTAATTTGGACCTGGCAAACCTGATAAGTTATAATGATTATGAGGGTTTCCGGTTCCAGATAGGAAGTGAAAGCAACAATAAATTGAGCAAAACGTTCTCCGTACATAAGTATGCAGCCTATGGAACTAAAGACAAAAATTTTAAAGGAGCCGCCGGAATCGATTTTTTCATCAATAAAAAGTATGACGGAAAATTAAGTGTTGACGGTTATCTGGATGTAAATCCTTATTCTAAAGAAATTGTACGCAGACCGGAATCTATGAACGATTTAAAGGAAGAACTCAATTTCATCCAGAATTCTCTTTTTTACAGTTTCAAAAAAGGAGAAATTTCTTATAAGCAGGATTTTTTTAAACGGTTCACCACTTCCTTTGTGGTTAATTATCAAACACAAAAATCAGAATTCCCTTATTCTTATGAAAATAATGATCCGGATCACTGGTTTAATCAACTTGCTACTTCCATCAACATAAAATATGCTCCTTTTGCGGAATATATGCAAACTCCGGACGGAAAGCTGACCATTAAGGACAAACCTGTTTATTTCTACTTTAATTATACGAAAAACTGGAAAGAACTGAATGCTGATTTTGATTATCAAAAATTTGATTTTTCGTCGGATATTTCCCTGAAAAATCTTTGGGGAACAAGTAATTTCTTTCTGAACTCCGGATATATTTCCGGAAAAACTTCTCTCTGGAATTTATACGGAAGTTTTGGAACTGCCAAAACAGGAAGTTCTGTCTTCAACCGGTTTTCCGTCAAAGGATTTCATTCACTGGAAACTATAATTTCCGGAGATTTCTTTGCAGACAGGTATGTGGCTTTGTTTTTTACCCACCGGTTTAATGATATTAAGTTATGGGATGAGAAAAAAATACAAATAGCCTTGGTTTATAATGCCCTGATCGGAAATATGGATCATCAGGATTTACATTCTCTTTATCATTTCCAGGTTCCCAACAACTATTATCAGGAAGCAGGAATTGAAGTCAACAAGTTGATTTCTTATCTCGGATTGGGAGTTTATTACCGCTTTGGAGCTTACAATCAGGGAAATTTTGATGATAATTTATTTGTAAAACTGACTTTTACTTTATTTTAAATCAAACTTATATATAAATAATTTAATTTCTTATTAAAAGGAAAAACACTATTTTTGCATTACAGAAATTTTGCAACAAGCTGATGAAAAATTATCTTATATTACTGTCTTTGTTCTTTATTAGTGCTTTTGTTAAGTCACAGGAAGTAAGTGTTAAGGTTGACTCCGCAACAGGAGGCCGATTAGTGATTAATGCGGATGGTGATATTGCCAAATTTATTGATGAAGGTGGACTTTGTAAAAAAATAGCTGCTTCTTCCGGTGGCAGTAAAACCAAACCTACTACTAAACCTTCATCAGGCACAACAGGAGGAACCAAAGCTGTTTGCGGAAGACAAAATGATGTGCGTGGCTTTATGATAAAAGTAGGTGAAACTAAAAGTGAGGCGGATGTCAACACGATGATAAATAAGTTTAAATCTGATTTCCCTGGACTACGGGTGGAGAAAAATTATTTAAGACCGGACTGGAGATTCCTGGCCGGAGATTACTTAAGTAAAGAATCCGCACAATCGGATTTAAGGAGAATCCGTGCAAGTTTTCCTACTGCTTCTATAATCGGCTGGAGGGTTTATTGTAACCGGGCTAAGTAAATTAAACTCAATATAACCATTAGATGTTTCCTTTTTTCTTGATAAAAAAGGAACAAAAAATCAAGGCTGTAAGCAAATTCAGCTTGAAAAACTCATCGAAAAAGCTAAAATATTTGAACTCACTTTGCTCAAACATAAATATTTTTTAACGCTTTTTCTTCTCGTTTTTCTGACGCATTTGCTCAGAGGCCGGCTTGGAAATTGAGTCTATAATTTTTCCCATTTTTATCTTATTATACCAAACCTTACGTTAATTAGTTGATTTACACATTAGCATATTGTCACATTGACTTACTGCCCATTTCCTTCTTCGTCATAATATTCAAAAAGGAAATCATTGTAAGGAAAACGTTTAATGTGGATTTCTTTTACTTGTTCGTAGATTAGTTTCTTCAACTCCTCATAGTTTTCCTTTGTTACAGCAGAAGTAAAAACAGTGGGATATTTTGATTTGGCCATCCATGTTTTTTTCCAGTCTTCCAGTGAATAATTTTTCCGGGTTACCGGAGTCAGATCATCTTCGTCCTTTTTCTCATAAGTAAAATTATCTATTTTATTAAATAGCATAATGGTGGGCTTGTCTGCACATTTAATATCTGCCAGAATGGTATTTACGGAATGAATATGATCTTCAAAACTCGGATGGGAAATATCTACTACATGGATCAGTAGATCGGCTTCCCGAACTTCATCTAAGGTGGATTTGAATGATTCTACCAGCTGAGTGGGAAGTTTTCTTATGAATCCAACCGTGTCCGTCAATAAAAATGGAAGATTTCCAACCACTACTTTCCGTACTGTGGTATCTAACGTAGCGAATAATTTATTTTCTGCAAAAACTTCGGATTTACTCAAAACATTCATCAGGGTAGATTTTCCTACATTGGTATAACCTACCAAAGCTACACGAACTAACTTTCCACGATTATTGCGTTGGGTAGCCATTTGCTTGTCTATGATTTTGAGTTTTTCCTTTAATAAAGAAATCCGGTCGCGGATAATACGACGGTCGGTTTCTATTTCCGTTTCCCCCGGTCCTCTGAGCCCGATACCTCCTTTTTGTCTTTCCAGGTGTGTCCACATTCGGGTAAGGCGGGGAAGCAGATATTCATATTGAGCTAGTTCTACCTGCGTTCTTGCATAGGATGTTTGCGCCCGTTGAGCAAAAATATCTAAAATAAGATTGGTTCGGTCTATGATTTTTAGTTCTAATTCTTTTTCCAGATTTTTTAACTGGGAAGGAGTAAGTTCATCATCAAAGATGATGGTATCTATTTCATTTTCTATGGCAAACTGTCCGATTTCTTCCAGTTTTCCGGTTCCTACGAATGTTCGTGAGTTAGGTTGATCCAGTTTTTGAGTAAATCGCTTCAATGTCTGGGCTCCTGCCGTATCAGCCAGAAACTCCAATTCATCCATATATTCCGTGAGTTTTTCTTCATCCTGACTTGGAGTAATCAAACCTACGAGAATTGCTTTTTCATACGATGCCTCTTTTTTTTCTAACATATATCCTTTCTTCTTGAAATTTTAATGGACTGCAAATTTACTGATTTTTAACGGAATACTATTGAAGTTTGCATAAACCCTATTTTTACTGTAAATACTTGGATGGAATCATGGGAACTTCTTTAGGAAAATATTTTCCGGTAGTATCTATGTAAAATTCTATGATTGACTTTCCCCAATCATCTTTTAGTTTATATCCTTTGATTATTCCATCCTCTAATTTTCTGTAATTAACTCCTAAACTGGTTGATATTAGTGTTATGTTCGTCTTTATATCTACTAAATTTCCTTCTGCATCAATTTTAAGATTGTCAGATATTTTAGTTCCTTTTGGTATGTAATGAGAACTTTCAGGATCTGCAATTCCTATATAAGAAACATGTTCCAATTCTATTTTCCGGTTCAGTAGTTTATTCAGCCTATCTTTTTCTAAGGTTGATTTGCCTAAATTATTCAGTTTTGAATCATAAATGGAATATATTGCTGTTAAATCTTTACCTTGTTTTATGGCTACGGCTACTACTGATTCTCCTTTTTCATCGTATAACATTTTACATGAAAAAATATCTTTCATCAGTATTTTAGGGTTATCCTCATATGAATAGAGAGTAGAATAATTATCATTTCCGTTTTTTCCTAAAAAATATTTCTGACCATCTATCTTAAGGACTTCTATATTTTTTAATGTCCCCTCAAAAGATATTTTCTCATTTTTATCAAAATCATAGAGAAAAGAGGTTTTTTGTATTGTGATAAACAGATATTTATCCATATCCCAACAATATTTCTGGTAAGATCCGAGATCCATAGTTTGTGCTGTTTCAGCATTATAGACCTTTGTTTCGTAACTTTTACTATGCCTTAAAATATAATATTTCCAATGGATATTACTCATTACTGAATATTCCGGAGATAATATCTCATTTTTTTTAGAATCTACCAATCCCCATTGCCCTCCATATTTGAATGGAACTATTTTTACCTGCTGGGCTATTCCTATACAGGAAATGGCTAGTAATAAAAAGAACAAATATTTTTTCATGTGAAATTTTATTTAATCTTTTTTCGTAGATATTTAGCCGGAATCATAGGAACTTCTTTGGGAAAATATTTTCCAATGGTGTCTATGTAGAATTCTATTTGCATCCTCCAATTATTATCCATTATTTTATATCCTGTTATAATTGCATCATCTAATTTCCAGTAATTAATCCCTAAACCTGCTGATATCAATATTTTTTTCTTCCTTATATCTATTAGATTTCCTTGTGTATCAAATTTTAGATTTTCAGAAATCATTTGGCCAATTTCATATTGTCCATCTCCTAGTTTCATTTCCTTATAATCAATATCCAAGTGTATTTCTTGTTTTAACAACTTACTCAGTTCCTGTGTGTCTAAATAAGATTTTCCTATGTATTCCAAATTAGAATTGTAAACAGAATACTTTCTTGTTTTATCATTCTTAAACTCCACAGCCAAACCTACTATTATTGAATGAGGATCTCCATACAACTCTCTAAAAGAATCAACATTTTTCATCAACATTTTAGGTTTATTCCCATATGAATAAATGGTGTAAGTGCTGTTATCTCTATTCTCTTTCTTTCCATCCCAAGAATTTTTTCCTACATAATATTTTTGATCTTCCAATTGAAGAACTCTCATATAACTCAATAATCCATCAAAAACTATTTTTTCTTTTGTATCAAAATTATAGAGAAATGAAGTCTGTTGAGTTGTAGTAAATAAATAGGGATTTCCAAACCATGCTTTTTTTGATTGGTAAAATCCTCCTATATCTAGTAATTCTGTTGTTTTAGCATTATAAACTTTTGTTTCACCACCATTATCTTTTGCTAAAATATAATAGTTGAATTCATTCTTAACATTTTCCAGTATTAGATATTCCGGAGGGAGAAACTCCTTTCTTTTTGAATCTACTAATCCCCATTGTCCTTTATATTGGAACGGAACTATTTTTGTTTGCTGGGCTATTCCCATACAGGAAACGGCTAGTAATAAAAAGAACAAATATTTTTTCATGAATATATTTTGTTATGACTAGTTAGATTTCGGATAGCAAAAGCAATCGGTAGTGTGGTCATTAACAATTCCCACTGCCTGCAAATGAGCATAAATAATGGTAGTTCCTACAAACTTGAATCCGCGTTTTTTCAGGTCTTTGGATATTTTGTCTGATAATGGCGTGGAAGCCGGAACTTCCTTTATGGATTTCCATTGGTTTATAATGGGTTTTCCTTCTACAAAAGACCAGATATAATTGCAGAAACTTCCGAATTCCTTTTGAACTTCCATGTATTTTTGCGCATTAATTACCGCTGACTGAATTTTTAATTTATTCCGGATGATTCCTTCATCCTGCATCAGGCTATCCAGTTTTTTCTGGGAATAATTGGCAATTTTTTTATAGTCGAAATTATCAAAGGCTTTCCGGAAATTTTCTCTTTTCCGTAAGATGGTTATCCAGCTCAATCCAGCCTGAAAACCTTCCAATAATAAAAACTCAAACATGGTTTCATCATCATGAACCGGTTTCCCCCATTCTTCATCATGATATTTTTCATAAAGCTCATCGGAACCTACCCAATCGCAACGTTTTCTCATTTTATTGATTCTTTTAGTTTTGTTTCTGCATCCGGACTTGTATTTTCCGTAGAATCCTGTTTTTGTTCAGTTTTATTTTTTTCCGCTTCTTTTTTCTCCATTGCCTCTTCTTCCTTTAAAATCTGATCTATGGTTTTTCTTGGTTTAGTTTTATCGTAAGGAAAAACATCCGGGAAAATATCCTGCCATTTCTGTAGCCGTTCATCATCCCGCCAGTCAAATTCCTCCAGATACCGCTGTCGTTTGGGGAGTTTACTTTCGGGATATATTTTGGACTCAGCATTAATCTGACAGGAAACTATTTCCATTTTCCGGTCAATGAATTCTCCCTGTAAAATTCCGCATATGGATTTAGCCACTCCTGTCCGCTCCTTCTTTTTCGTTTTGGCATCTTCATCTTCCACATAAGTGATGGATTCGGCATTCCCCTGTAAATCCACGAAATGTAATTCTTCTTTCTCAAAATAGGCATGCAACATTCTTCCCTTTGCCTGATTAAATTCAAATTTGGGAGATAATGAATCTACTTTGCTTATTACAAAAGCATGCTGACGTCCATAAATGGAATCTATAACCTGAGACTGGGTATTCATGTACACCGAAAGGGTATCTGCTTTGAGTTGCCTTCCTCCTGATGCCCAAAAAATGGGTTTTTTATAAAAATCTATTCTTCCTATGGATTCATGATATACTAGAGAGTCACTTTTTCCCGACATATTCGATTTAAAAAGTCTCCCGTTATGAAATCCTCTGATCATTGATTTTTTATCTTTATTCTGAATGGCTATCAAGGTATCTGAGTGCATATACAGGGAATCTTTGGTAAATATTTTCACCATATAAGGTCTGCCTGTAACCAT
This sequence comes from Apibacter sp., assembly GCA_031552575.1. Classification (GTDB taxonomy): domain Bacteria; phylum Bacteroidota; class Bacteroidia; order Flavobacteriales; family Weeksellaceae; genus Apibacter. Next base: position 67,809 of record JAVBMH010000009.1, read on the forward strand.
AGCAGAATCTTTAAACTGATATACTTCTCCGTAATCTCCTATAAGATATCTTTTTTCTTTAGGATCATCCAGTTTCACATTCTTAATTCCTTTTCCAAAACCAGTGATTTCATTGAAATACAAATCGTCTCCTGTCAGAATTTTTCGCTGATAGTATACTTTTCCATCCTTTTTTAAAAAGGATTCTTTGGTTTTTGTATTGTATGTTCCTTTCGTTGCTGTAACAAAAACGGTATAGTCTTTTTTGCTGTTGATACGGGTGAACTCGTTGAAAACAGCTACTCCGGTTTGGGTATTATACTTAATATCCGAACCTTCTATTCTGTATTCGGGAGATTCTAATGTAGAATTTTGCCCTAATTCTATGCGGTTTTCGTTTACATAATACTTTCCTATCTTGGTTCTTGTAGTATTTTGCCCTCTGTAAACCGTTCCCCAATTATCAAAATAAGCAACATCCGTGTTGGCGTCATAATATAATTTTTCTGTTTCTACTGTTTGATCGGGAGTAACTAACTTAACCTTTTCATAAGCCGTTACCAATCTTTTATCGGCATCATACGAAAGCCTTTTACAAACTAAGGTTGATTGTTTATCGGAAAAATGCACATTTCCTCTCGCTTCAACATAATTTTTATCCTGAAAATAAATAACCGAATCTGCCAGTAAGCGTGAGGTTTCATGTTCTGCAACTACATTTCCGGAATATACCATATTTCCGTTAAAAACCTTTTCGTTTACTTCTTCCAGATCTGCATTAATTAATTTTATTTTTTGAGGCTTGGGTTTTTCTTTAGGATTAGGTTGGATTACTTGTGAAAATAGTAAACTTCCAATAAATAAAATAAAAAAAGAAATTTTAAACTTCATGTATTTAACTTTTCTTTTTTGCATAAAAATACAGGGAATGACTCTCTATCTCAATATCAAAGATTTCTTCTAAAGAATCTTTGATGGTCTGGATTCTGGGATCACAAAATTCTATTACTTCCCCTGTATCCATCATGAGTATATGGTCATGCTGCTTTGCAAAATAAGATTTTTCATACAATGCCTGAAGTCCATCTCCAAATTGATGCTTCCTGACTAATTTGGCGTCTAAAAGGATTTCTATGGTATTATAAATGGTTGCCCTACTTACACGATAGTTTTTCTCCTTCATCTTCATGTACAGCCAGTCAATATTAAAATGCTCATTAGTAGAATAAATTTCTTCCACAATGGCAAATCTTTCAGGAGTTTTCCTATGTCCTTTATCTTCCAGATATTTCCGAAAAACTTCTTTTACTGTTTCTATATTTTTAGTTATTACTTCTGAATTCATAGTCTTAAGGGATGTTACTACAAAGATAATAAATTAATCTGCTTTATTTATGATTTTATTAATTCCGGAATGGATAAACCACATAGAAAGGTCATTCAGCTAAATATTTAAAAATATGACAATAAACAGATTGGGAATTGAGATAAAAAACAATTTTTAGTACAGTTTTTGTAAGTGTAATCAATATTGCTGAATTTCAAATTATTCTTATTGTTTAATAAGAAACATGATGATGAAAAAAATTATATTTTTATTATGTGTTCTCTCTTTATTCTTCATTGGATGTCAAACCAGTCAACCACAGGAAAAGAATACGGATCTTTCTGAAAAAAAATTAGAAAAAGTAACTTTAGGTGGCGGATGTTTCTGGTGTTTAAGCCCTTGTTTTGAAATGGTGAAAGGAGTTTATAAAGTAACTTCCGGTTATTCCGGAGGAAATATTGAATTTCCTTCTTATCAACAGGTATCTACGGGGCTTACTGGCCATGCCGAAGTGATACAAATAGAATATGATCCGGAAGAAATTTCTTTTTCTGAATTGCTGGATATGTTCTGGTTCTTACATGACCCGACTCAATTTAATAAACAGGATAACGACGTGGGAACTCAATATCGCTCCGTCATATTTTACAGGTCAGAAGAACAAAAGATATTAGCTCGGGAATCATTAAAAAAATCTCAAGCTTCTGATTTATGGAAAGGAAAGTATGTTACAGAAATTTCTCCTTTTTCCGCTTTCTACCCCGCAGAAGATTACCATCAAAAATACTATCAAAAGAATCCGAATCAGCCTTATTGCAGCTCAATCATCGCTCCTAAAGTTCAGAATTTCAAAGCTAAGTTTAATTATAAACTAAAGCCGGAATTTCAAAAAAATAATAAGATACCTTCCAAAAATTAACCCTTAATCCAAAATCAGATTAAGGGTTAATAAGTTTAAAATTTTAGATATATTATTTTAATTCATCTATTGAAGGAATTTGTTCCTCAATTTGAGCTAGGATAACATTATGTAAATAATTTTCTAATTGGAAAAACTTAACTGCAGTAACTCCACCAACTGCTTTTTTCATTTTACCCAGATATTTTTTCTTTAGATTAGTTAACTTAACTTCATCAGCCAACATCATATTTATAATTTTTGCGGCCGATACATCATCCAATTCTCCATACTTTTGAGCATATTCCCTGACATTTTTTATATGATTACGAATAATAGTCTGGCGATCATTTTCATAATCTTGATAAATTGGCCAAAAAGCAATTGACTGTGGTTCATCTAATTGCATGTAATTGTAAGTCCCCCCAAAGAATGGACAGATGATATCCCCTATATTTATGTAAAAATATAAAACAATTTGTATTATTGATAATAAAACTGTTGAACGGGAGAAAACTCTTGGTCGGTCAGGTTGTCGGCCGAGTTTTCCTC
>JAVBMH010000015.1:0-62908 GCA_031552575.1 Apibacter sp.
TCTGGCGTATTTGTCTCATATCTATTCGTGTATTTGCCATAGGTTAGATTTTTATCCTACTAACGTATGGAATAGATATGCTCTTTTAACTAGTGGTCAGTTTAATTCAGAATACTCTGGTCAATTTTTTCGGATTTTCCACAATAGTTTTGCGGTAAAAACTTGAATTTGTGCGAATGCACTTTTTTTCGTTTCTTATTATTTACTATTTTTGTCATGTTAACTGTTACAATATGTCGTAAATGTTGTACACAAAATTAACAATATATTGTAAACTAATAAACAATATTTACAAAATATTGTAATTATTTTTTATGGAAATAGGGAATAAGATAAGGAAGTTATTGAAATACAATAAGTTGTCTGTAAGAGAATTTTGTATAAAACATAATTTAACTTATACTACTGTTACCTTTCAGATAAATAAGAATAATCCTAATTATGAAGTTTTGTTTAAGTAAAGAATTTCCTGATATTGATGTGAAATGGTTATTTGGAGAATCAGAAAAAGTAATACAGATTCTAAATATCAAGTAAATAATCAAGAGATTATTGATGACGTTATAGAAAAATTAGTAAGATTAAAAAAAAAATTGACACAAATTTGATACAAATTTATTTGTAATTATTTGATTAAATGCAATATAAAAAAAATATTTTAACCCTTCTGTGGTCACAACAATAAAACGCAACCATTTTAGATTGCGTTTTTTCTTTTCAATATTTTATAATACTATTTACACACAAATCCCTATTTGGATATTTTCTGTTCTTTCTTAAATGATAAATATTGGAGTTAGAAGGACACTTTTTTACGAAAGTCAAAAATATTACTTTTTATTTATAGCTTTAATTGTAAACAAAATAATAAAAAGGTCTTTGACCCAAGATTAAAATATAAAGAGATTTCAAATAATTGGAATAATCTCCGTAATTTTGACTGGATTTAAAACATTCACACTAAGAAGAAAACCATGTACGGAAAATTTCAAGAATTCTTACAAAAAGAGTTAAACTCGATTGAAGAACAAGGATTATTTAAAAAAGAAAGAATTATCACTTCTCCTCAAAGTGTGCAAATAAAAGTACAAACAGGGCAGGAGGTTCTCAATTTTTGCGCTAACAATTATCTGGGCTTATCAGACAATCAGGAACTAATCAATGCAGCCAAAGAAGCGATGGATAAACGGGGATTCGGAATGTCGTCCGTTCGTTTTATCTGCGGTACACAAGATATCCATAAGGAGTTGGAAGCTAAAATCGCCCGTTTCTTCGGAACGGAAGATACTATACTTTACGCAGCATGTTTCGATGCCAATGGTGGTGTGTTTGAACCTTTACTGGGAGACGATGACGCTATCATCTCAGATGCTTTGAATCATGCCTCCATTATAGATGGGGTGCGTTTGTGCAAAGCCAAAAGATACCGTTATGCCAATGCCAATATGGACGAATTGGAAGAATGCCTCAAACAGTCGCAAGCTCAACGATTCCGTATTATAGTTACCGATGGAGTGTTTTCTATGGATGGAAACGTAGCCCCTCTCGATAAAATAATGCAACTTGCCGATAAATATCAAGCCTTGGTGATGATAGACGAAAGCCATTCGGCAGGAGTAGTTGGCAAAACAGGACGAGGCGTTACCGAATTATATAATTGCAAAGGAAAAGCCGATATCATAACCGGAACATTAGGGAAAGCCTTTGGAGGTGCAATCGGCGGATTTACAACTGGACGGAAGGAAATAATAAGTATGTTGCGACAACGTTCACGCCCTTATTTGTTTTCAAACTCTATTCCTCCGATGATTGCGGGTGCAGGTATTCGCATGTTTGAAATGATGGATGAAAGCAACGACCGTCAGGATAAACTTCATGCCAATGTTGATTATTTTGTGTCTGCGATGCAAGCCGCAGGTTTCGATATAAAGCCCACGCAATCGGCTATCTGTGCCGTGATGCTATACGATGCCAAACTTTCTCAACAAGCGGCAGCTAAACTTTTGGACGAAGGGATATATGTCACCGGATTTTATTATCCCGTAGTCCCCAAAGGCGAAGCGCGCATACGAGTGCAATTGTCGGCAGCACACGAAAGGCAGCATCTCGAAACGTGTATCGCCGCATTTACCAAAGTAGGTAAAGAATTGGGTGTAATTTAATGAATGTAGTAAAAGCTGTCTCAAAAGCACGTCATTGCGAGGAGGAACGACGAAGCAATCTCTTATGGCAAGAGAGATTGCTTCCTACTTCGTACCTTGCAGTTCGCAATGACGAGCTCGAAGGATAATATATACCAAAAAGCGGGTGCATAATCTAAGCCCTACCATTGAAAAACTATGAAAAAAATTCTATTTACGGGTTGCGGAGGACAAATCGGCTCTGAGCTAACCCTCGTATTTCGGAAATTATACGGAAACGACAACATTATAGCTTCTGATATATCCGACAAAGTGTGTCCCGATTTGTTGAACAGCGGTCCGTTTGTCAAGCTGGATGTTTTAGATACAAATGCAATTGCCGAAGCTATCGATAAATATGAGGTAGATGGTATTGTGCATTTGGCAGCTATACTTTCGGCAGTAGGGGAGAAAAATCCCCAATTGGCATGGAATGTCAATATCAACGGTACGGTAAATGTGTTTGAAGTGGCACGGGAAAAGAAGTTGGAGCGTGTGCTTGTTCCCAGCTCTATCGCTGCTTTTGGTCCCGATACACCACGAACGATGACTCCTCAGAAAACCATCCTGCATCCTACCACCATGTATGGAGTTACCAAAGTGGCACTCGAATTACTGGGCGATTATTATAACCTTAAATACGGAATGGATATCAGAGGATTAAGATATCCGGGTGTGATAAGCCATAAAACCCAACCGGGAGGAGGTACTACCGATTATGCGGTAGCTATTTATTTTGATGCGGTAAAACAGGGTTCATACGAATGCTTTTTGAGGGAAGACACCATGTTGCCGATGATTTATATGCCCGATTGCCTGAAAGCGACTATCGAATTGTTTCAAGCCGATAAATCTCGATTGCAGAATGCGACAGGTTATAATCTGGCGGCGTTTAGCGTCACACCGAAAGAGATGGCGGAATCGATACGGAAAGTTATTCCCGATTTCAAAATATCATATTTACCCGATTACAGGCAGCAGATAGCCGATTCGTGGCCCGATAGTATCGACGATAAAGAGGCTAGGGTTGAATGGGACTGGAAACCCGATTATGATCTGGATACGATGACAGTAGACATTATAAAAGAAATACGAATGAAATAAGTTTTTGTAGTCACCTATTAAAAAACACAATTCCCAATTAAGAATTGTGTTTTTTATTTCAGTATATTAACTAAATATAAAAAAGATAGTACTTTTTAGAGGAGAAAAATAAGAAGTATCTATTATATATGCTTTTAAGTATTCTATTATTGAAATTTATGACTATATAAATATTACTTATAATTGTTTTGGACAATTATCTTAGAAATAGATGACATTTGTACTATAATATATTTTATTATTAACGCTAATAACTTTATAACACCAATTATGAAAAAAATTATACAATTTGATTTTATTATTTCAGCATTTATTCTTCAATTTACACCATTAAATGCGCAAGTTGGTATAAATACCATAGTACCACAAGGGATATTGGATATAGTTTCCGTTGATTCTGGGCTTATTTTAAGCAGAACAAGTGACCCTGTAGCGAATGTTGCTACAAATGCACGGGCAGGAATGATATTGTTTGACACCACAAACAAAACCATAAGGTACTATGATGGTATCACATGGAATACAGTACTTTATACAGACCTGTTGCAGTCGAATGAAGGAGTAGTAAAATTGAATTCAGGAAGTGGCACTCCGGTAAAGCCTACTTTTGCATTTTCTAGTGCAGGAGGAGCTCCAATTCATACCAATACATTTTATCGTATAGAGTATACACTTCCGTTGGTTTTTGCTGATCCACCCACAACTAGTTGGCCGGAAAATATCATATCACCTACACAAGCTGATTTTTATACTACGGATGTTAGTCTTAGGGGAAGATATTTGGAAAATCCTATAAATGGACAGGTACATATCTGGCGTGTTATTGTTGCCTATTCAGGTAAAAATAACGGTTCGGTAGCTTATTTAACCGTACGGATGAGCAATCCGGATTCCACTTTCTCCATAGACCAAACTGCTGTTGCTCCAAATGGATTAAGCGCAGGAAATTTAGTATACTATCTGGTAAGTATTGCTGATCCGGCTTCAATTGGGAAAGGGTATATAATAGAACTTACTTCCGACACTCCCCTTACTGCTACTATTGATAGTATAACCCGTATTTCAACTAATAAAGATTAATTTAATATACATCATAAGTAAAACATTATTTTTTTATTCAAACAGAAAACGCAATCAAAAGAGATTGCGTTTTTTCTGTTGATATATTCCAAAGTGGTAATATATTTCAGATTATTTACTATAACTTTGGTGGGTGGAGCATACTTAAATCCTGAATAAACTGATCTACCTTTTCTTCCGGTGTGATCCAGGAAGTGATAATCCGTACAGCTGAATGATCCGTATTTACAGATTCCCAAACAAAAAAATCATACTTCATTTTTAATTGTTCGATTACTCGATTGGGAAGTATCGGAAAGATCTGATTGGTATCAGATTCCGTTAAAAAAGAATATCCTAATATTTTAATAATTTGAGCAATTTTAGAGGCCATTACATTAGCATGTTTGGCAAGTTGGAAAATCAGATCATTTTGTAATAACTGAACAAATTGTATTCCCAAAAGCCGCCCTTTCGCCATCATGGCTCCCCGTTGTTTCACATGATAGCTGAAATCTGTTTTCAACTCTTCATCAGTAATTACAACAGCCTCACCCAATAAAGCACCACATTTGGTTCCTCCCAAATAAAAAATGTCCGTAAGCTTGGCTATATCCTCCATATTCAGGTCATTGGATTCTGCCATAAGAGCCGAAGCCAGTCTTGCTCCGTCCAGAAACAAAAGCAGATTATTCAATTTACAAAATTCAGACAATCGTGTTAATTCCTGTTTCGTGTAAAGAGTTCCTATTTCCGTAGAATTGGAAATATAAACCGCACGAGGTTTAACCGTATGATATTTAGGGAATTTATTTAGAAGAGGTTCAATAAGTTCAGGAGTTAATTTTCCGTCAGGAGTAAAAGCTGTTTCAATCTTATGTCCGGTGGACTCAATAGCTCCGGCTTCATGCGTATTGATATGTCCGGTAGTTGCTGCTATTACAGACTCATAAGGTTTAAGAATAGCTCCCAACACCAGAATATTCGCCAAGGTTCCCCCCGCAACCAGATGTACATCCGCAGACGGATCATTCGTCATTTTTCTCAGTAAATCAACAGATTTTTGTGTATAAACATCTGCTCCATATCCGGGTTGTTGCTCCAGGTTGCTTTGTGCAAGAGCTTCTAAGATCAAAGGATGGCAGCCTTCGCTGTAATCATTGATGAAACTGTATGTAAACATATTGGTTTTAGTAATGTATCTTTTTATTAAAAATAGGTTTAATTTTGAGTATAAATTTACTGTTTTAATTGAAACACTATTCTTTTTTATAAATTTGAATATGAAAAAAATACACTTAGCCTTCTTTTTATTTTCCTCTCTGGTTTGGGCGCAGTCATTATCTTCCCCCAAAACCTTTACTAAGGCAGATACCTTGAGAGGAAGCAATACGGAATACCGGAACTGGTGGAATGTAAAACAATACAACCTATCCATAGAGCCGGACTTTACCACTCAATCTCTTAAAGGAGTAAACATCATCAAATTTGATGTTGAAAAAGCTGCCGTTATGCAACTGGACCTTCAGGAACCGATGAAAATAGATAGTATTCTGGCTCCGGATTCCGGTCATATTCCGTTTAAAAAAGAGAAAAACCTTTATTTTCTGACGTTAACCGACAAGTATAAAGACAATTCAAAAAACAATGAACTTAGGATTTATTTCAGCGGACAGCCGGTCATTGCAAAAAATGCCCCCTGGGATGGAGGATGGATTTTCACTAAAGATAAAAACGGTAATTCCTGGATGACGGTAGCCTGTGAAGGAATAGGAGCCAGTGTGTGGTTTCCCTGCAAAGATTATTTGGGAGACGAACCGGAGGACGGGGTTAATCTCACCATTGTAACTGATGGAAATCTGAAAGGAGTAGGAAATGGAAAATTGGTCAAAATACCAGATGGAGTAAAGAATGGCTTATATGTTTGGCAGGTAGTAAATCCTATTAACACTTATAATATAATTCCATATATTGGAGATTATGTATATTTTTCAGATACTTACAAAGGAGAAAAAGGAATCTTGGATTTGGATTACTGGGTTTTATCCTATAATCTAGATAAAGCCAATAAACAATTTGCTCAGGTAAAAAAAATGTTGCAGGCGTTTGAATACTGGTTTGGGCCCTATCCTTTTTATGAAGACGGATATAAACTGGTTGAATCTCCCCATTTAGGGATGGAACATCAGAGTGATATAGCTTATGGAAACCAGTACCTGAACGGATATTTAGGGCAGGACCGAAGCGGAACTGGAGTAGGACTGAAGTGGGACTTTATTATTGTACATGAATCAGGGCACGAATGGTTCGGGAATAATATTACCAATGCCGATATAGCCGATATGTGGATACATGAAGCGTTTACAACCTATTCGGAAACTCTGTTTGTAGAATACAATTACGGAAAAGAAGAAGCCAATAAATACATCATTGGGCAAAGGCAGAATATCCAGAATGATATTCCAATTATAGGAATTTACGGAGTGAATCAGGAAGGAAGCTCTGATATGTATGATAAGGGAGCGAATATGATCCATACCATCCGTCAAGTGATTAATAATGATGAAAAATTCAGAAGTATTTTACGGGGATTGAATAAAGATTTTTATCATCAGACTGTGACCTCCCAACAAATTGAAAACTATATTTCCAAAAAATCAGGAATAAACTTTTCCAAAGTTTTCGATCAGTATTTGCGTACAACACAAATTCCGGTTCTGGAATATTACACTGAAAATAATCGTCTTTTTTATCGTTGGAAAAATGTAGTTTCAGGGTTCGACATGAAAACCAGGACTTCTGCAGGAGAACTTTCTCCCACAACTCAATGGAAATCAATTAAAATTGATAAAAACAAAATAAAAGATTTTTCAGTCGATAAAAATTATTATATAGAGACAGTGCAAAGCAGTGTGGTATTTATTCCTTCAAGAAAGTAGCCATAAGACATTTTTTATTTATTCTGTTATTTAGTACTTAATTTACGGGCGTTCCTTTACTATCTTTTCGTGTATTTTCAGATATTCGGGAAGAGCAGCTGAACCGTACCATGAGAATATTTCAGCATCCAGAAGTTTGGAACTCACGGCTGGATCAGTTTCTAATAAAGCATATGCCTCTTGCTCTGTTTTTACATTAAGAATAAAAATTCCGCGATAGGACAAATCATTTTTTCCCAAAGGCCCTGCTATTATCAGTTTGCCTTCTTTAGCTAGTCTACCGATATTATCCAGATGTCCCCGGAAAATTTCAGCAACCTTTTTTTTATCCTCTATTTTTGCAGTACCGGTTTTAAGTATGACAAAATAATACGATTTCATACCATAGATGTCAGCTCCTAGTGAGTCGGCTAATGCTTTATTGTAATTTTGGGCGGATAACCCAAAAGGAAGTAATAACAGGCATACAATAACAGGTAATAATGTCTTCATGTTTTTATTCTTTTTAATAAGGCTTAATAAAATGTTTTGTATAAAATATAGGATCAAGGTATAATTTAATTTTAGATAGACAACTTAATAAATATACCAAAGTATTTTAAGTTATTAAGATAGGGATAAAGTTAGTTTTGCATTTATTTCTTTCTCATTTTTTTAATAGTAATAATGGCAATACTTAAAAATCCGGTCATGGTAGCCAGTAAGTAAACCAGGAACATAAAACTCAGCTCTTTAGCAGAAGGAGTAAAAAAGTGTTTTGTTAGTTTTTCCAGTCCCTGAAAGATTAATAATATACCTACAATATACAATAAAATATAGAACATATATTTCATAATATCGGTAGACTTCAAAAGGATTTTGTACAGCCAGAAGGAACAGGCCATGAAAATAAGAAAAAAAATGCAGTATATTAGGTAGATCATAATTTTAGTTTTCTTCTGTTATTTCTGTTTCTTCATCGGTTTTGGACATCAGTATTTTATCAATCCTGTTGGCATCCTTATCCATGATCTCATATGTGTATCCGTGATAGCTTAATTTTTCCGTCACTTCCGGAATGTATTCCATCCGGTGGATAATGAAGCCCGCCAGGGTAACATATTCGTCATCATTCAGCTCTATGATCACTTCATCAAAGTAAGAATTCAGATCCCGGATGCTGATGTTTCCGTTTACAAGGAAGGAACCATCCGTTCTCTGCACGATTTCCGTTTCTTCCTCATCACTTTCCGGCATATCACCCACAATTCCCTCAATCAGATCCTGAATGGTGATGATTCCCTGGAAAGATCCGTATTCATCCACCACAAATCCCATATGCTGTTTATTTTCCCGGAATTCCTGAAGAATATCAACGGAATGCATATTTTCAGGAATAAAAATAGGTTTTTTTACTGTATCGTAAATATTGAAATCAGGAGAATTCAGTCCTTCATAAAACTCCTTGATAGCGATGTAGCCACTGACTTCATCTAGGTTTCCGTCGCAGGCAGGAAACTTGGTAAAGTTGCTTTCCTTTATTTGTTTTTCAATGTTGGCTATATCATCTTTTAAATTAATCCATTCCACCTTTTTCCGGTGTGTCATCAGGCTTTTTGCCTTTTGTTCCGAGAAGGTGAACACATTTTGGTGCAATTCGCTTTCTTCTTTTTCCAGAACTCCTTGTAAACTGGCGGTTTTAAGCATATAGATTAGTTCGTCTTCCGATATTTTTTCTCCTTCGGTATTCGAAATCTTAAAGATTTTATTGAATAGATAGGTGGAAAATGAGAGTATTTTAACAAAAGGATAGACGATCATAGAGAATACCCGGATTATCGGGGCTACGAACAGGGCTATTTTTTCCGGATTTCTTAGTCCGAAAGTTTTGGGTATTAATTCACCCAATACAATGGATATGTAGGTGATTCCGGCAATCACGATGAAATAGGATAATTCTTCTGAATACTGGGCAACGGAAGGCATGGAGTTAAATATAGGTTCAATGTATTTAACTAAGGTAGCACCTCCATAGGCTCCGGAGATAATTCCTATTAGTGTGATTCCTACTTGAATGGAAGATAAAAAGTCTTCCGGTGTTGCCAACAGTTTTAGTACGGTTTGGGCTTTTTTATTTCCTTTTTTTGCCCGGGTCTCTATTTTTTGTTTTTTTACGGAAACCAGAGCAATTTCTGAGACGGCAAAGAAACCGTTCAGTAATATCAAAAATAAAAGTATTAGTATTTCCATAGGTTATTTCCAGGTTGTAGTTTCAATCATTTTTATTACATCTTTTTCAATGTAGTCAATAGCAGGTTGCAAAGAGTCCGGTTTGGGCTGGACTTTGAAATATACATTTCCGGAAAGAAAATGTTTAGTGCTGTCGGTTACATAAAACTGTATGTTGGAAGCCGATTCTCCGCCAAGACGATAAATATTTCCGTAGACTTTTTTTTCGGGATACAGAAAAGATTTGACTTTAACGGAATTGGCTTTTATTTTGTGTTCATTCACCAGTTTCTGCGCTTCTTTAATCAGGTTGTATATGTTGTTGTTTACCGGAGAATAGGTTATATAAATGGTTCCTTTCATTTTGGGATAATCAATGTTGTACCAGCAGTTTTTTTCTTTGTCCGTTATTTTTGCAATTTGTGAATATTCAAATTCGAAAGGACAATGGGAAGGCTGGAAAAGGGCATATTTTGCATCCAGATATTCCAGACGGACTTGTCCTTCGGGTTTAGGAATATATTCTTCTTTATTACAACTGGTAAGAAATAAAGAAATCAGGACCAAAATATAGAGTTTATTTTTTATCATCATTTTTTTCGTCTTGAATTTTCTGTGTTATTTTAATCTGTTTCAGTCTTTTCCGGTCTAAAGATTCTATCTGGAACAGGAAATTTTTGTACTGGATTTTTTGTAATCTTTTAGGGAATTCTTCCGCCAGTTCCAGAACTAGTCCGGCAAGAGTATCGGCATCACCTTTGACGTATTCAAATTCTTTTTCGTCAATATCCATCACCCGACAGAAGTCTATAATGGAAGTTTTACCTTCAAACACATAAATATTATCGTCTATTTTGGAATAACTGATTTCATTTTCATCAAACTCATCATTGATTTCTCCCACAATTTCTTCTATAACATCTTCCATACTAACTATTCCGGAAGTTCCGCCATATTCATCAACTACGATTGCCAGGTGCATTTTCCGGTTTTTGAAATCGGAAAGCAGGTCATCGATTTTTTTATTTTCAGGAATAAAATAAGGTTTTCTCAATAAAGTATTCCAGTCAAAATCATCAAGATTCAGGTATTGAATCAGATCTTTGGAATATAAAACACCTATAATATCGTCAATGTCTTTATTGTAGACAGGAATACGGGAATAACCATTCTGGGAAACCAGGTCAATCACGGTTTTGAAGGAAAGATCTTTTTGCAATGAAAAAACATCCACCCTGGGGGTCATGACCTGCCGGGTTTCGATGGTTCCGAAATTTACAATTCCTTCCAGAATTTTTTGTTCGGCATCCGAAGTGCTTTCATCTTCCGAGGCTATCTCTAAGGCTTGTGTAAGATTATCCACTCCGATATGAGTATCTTTTTTGAAATATTTATCTATCTTGTTGGATAAAAGTAGCATCAGACGTGTAACCGGATAACAAAGCCGGGTTATAAGATTTACAAAACCGATTGTTTTACAACTGTAAGTGAAAGCGTTTTTCCGGGCATATATTTTAGGTATAATTTCTCCTATTATGAGTATAATCAAAGTGATAACTACTAAATCGGAAATGATTCGTACCAGTTCCGAATAATGAAAATTGGTAACCAATGCTTCACTGATATTTGCAGATAATAGGATGATGCCTATGTTTACAAGGTTACTAAATACTAATACAGTAGATATAAATTGTCTCGAGTTTCGTTTTATTTTTGAAATAGCATCAATTTGAGAAGGAAATTTTCCCCGGTTTTTATCCAGATCCTTTTGGGTAAGAGACAAGAAAGCTACTTCCGAACCGGAGGTAATTGAGATTAAAATAAGCAGTAAGATTAGGATTCCCAAGGTTATATAGAATTCAGAGGGAATTTGTAAAAAGGTAATTAAAAATAAACTCGTGGGTTCGGGGTCATCCATAAAACGAAAATTAAGTTTCTAAAGTAATTACATCAGATGATTTAAAATTCCATATCACTGTTATCTGTGTTATCTTCAGACACAGATTCCGATTCTGATGGTTTTCCCAGTAAGTTTGAAAGGAACAGGATATTGTCAGCAATAACTTCAGTAATATGTTTAGTTACACCATTGTCTTCAAATTTACGGGTTTTCAGTTTACCTTCAATGTACACCTTACTTCCTTTTTTCAGAAATTTTTCACAAAGTTCAGCCAATTTATTTCTCGCAGTTATGTTATGCCAGTCGGTAACATCCACTTTTTCTCCTGTTTCTTTGTTAATGTAGCTTTCTGATGTTGCTACAGGGAAGTTTACTACAACATTGCCATCATTAAAGCGATGAGATTTTACGTCAGTCCCTAAATTTCCTACTAAAATTACTTTGTTAACAGATGTACTCATTTTTTTGTCTAAATAGTTCTCATTTATTAGCAAAATTACTAAAAAATATAATAAAAGTTTAGGTGTATGATAAAAATTTTTCTAAAGGTTTAGGTAAAGCATAATCAGGTAGTTGTTTTTTAGTTAAGATTATAGCGTTTAATCTATTTGCAATATCATAAAATTCTTTTGATTTTATATGTATTTCAGATATGGAAATAGTCAGATCACGATGGCTGAGTTTATGTTTGATCGTATGGGTTCGGATTATATCGAAGTTCTTAAAATCGCTTTCAAATTGAGGAAATTCATATAACCCTTTCCAGATGGAGATTTTATCTCTCTTTTTTAGCAAAAAATAGTTGGAGTGGGTGATAAATGCATAATGTATCTTCTGTTCCTTTACTTTGGTGAGAGAAGATTTTACAGGTAGATTGTTTTGATTGTTTTCTTTGTAAGCCAGGCATTCCGTGTTTACAGGGCAGTTTTTACAATCCGGATTGGAAGGAGTGCAAATGCTACTTCCTAAATCCATAATGGCTTGATTGAAATCTCCAGGATGGGATGGCATTATAGGTTTCATCAGATCAAAGAAATAATTGAACGTGGAGGTTTTACTAATATCTTTGTCTGAGTTAAATATTCTGGAATAAACCCGGAAAGCATTTCCGTCTATGGCAGGAATTTTTTCATTGAAGGAAATGGAAGCTATGGCAGCAGCAGTGTATTTTCCCACACCTTTTAACTTTAGTATTTCGGAATAAGTAGAGGGAAAAATACCTTTTAAAACAAAATAAATATGTTGTGCCGTAAAGTGCAGATTGTGAGCTCTAGAATAATACCCTAATCCCTGCCATGCCTGTAATACTTCATCTTCAGAGGCCGAAGCAAGGCTTTGTAAATCAGGGAATTTTTGAATGAAATTAACATAGTAACTGAATCCTTGATTGATTCGGGTTTGCTGAAAAATTATTTCGGAAATCCAGATATTGTAAGGATTGGAAGTTTCTCTCCAGGGAAGAGGTCTTTTATTTTTTTTATACCATTTTTGTAATAGAATAATAAAATTCACACTTTTAAATATTTATAAATTTTCTTTTCAAAAATAGTATTATATTTGCAATCTCAAAATTCAATGAAAGTATAATATAATAATATTTACACGTATGACAAAAGCAGATATTGTAAACTCTATTTCGGGTAAACTGGGACTTGAAAAGGCTGAAACTCAAAAAGTCATTGAAGTATTTATGGATGAGGTAAAAACAGCTATGGCCAAAGGCGACAATGTTTATTTGAGAGGGTTCGGAACTTTTTTAATCAAAAAAAGAGCGGCTAAAACCGGAAGAAATATTTCCAAAAATACAACTATTAAAATTCCGGCACATAACGTTCCTGCTTTCAAACCAGCAAAATCTTTTGTGGAAAATATTAAAACTAATGTAAAGGTTAAAAAGTAATAATTAATTATAAATTAAAAAGATATGCCAAGCGGAAAAAAAAGGAAACGTCATAAGATAGCGACACACAAAAGAAAGAAAAGAAGCAGAAGAAATCGTCACAAAAAGAAAAAATAGATAGATTTATCTTTTCTTTTATAATATAAAAGAAAGTTTTTTTAACTTAAAATATAGACATTCTTTACCAAAGTTCATTGAAGCGGGGGTAAGGAATGTTTTTGTTCAAAGTAGATTTAAATAGGTTGTTGACTTAGAGTTAAAAATTAGAGTTAAAAAATGAGTAAGGAATTAGTAGTATCATACGACGACGGAAAAGTAAGAATTGTAATATTAGAAGAAGGTAGAATTCAGGAGTTTCATGAAGATGAAGTAGGGAATAATTTTACAGTAGGAGATGTTATATTGGGGAAAATTAAAAAATTAGCCCCAAGTTTAAATGCTTGTTTTGTAAATATCGGGTATGAAAAAGATGCATTTTTGCATTATCATGATTTAGGTCCTCAGGTAAAGTCTTCAATAAAATATAGTAAAGGAGTTTCATCCGGAAAGATAAATTCTCCCAAGTTAACTTCTTTTTCCTTTGAAGAAGATATCAATAAAGATGGTATAATTCAGAATATATTATCTCCCGGTCAGGAAATACTGGTTCAGATCACCAAAGAACCAATTTCAACCAAAGGTCCGAGAATATCTTCGGAAATTTCTTTGGCAGGAAGATATCTGGTACTTATTCCCTTTGCTTCAAAAACATCTATTTCAAGAAACATTTCAACTTCCGAAGAAAAAGATCGACTTCGCAAAATAGGAGATCAGATAAGACCTTCAGGTTTCGGTCTGATTATACGTACGGTAGCAGAAGGAAAAACGGTAGAAGAATTACAATCAGATCTTCGTTATCTTCTAAATAAATGGAATACAGCCTGTTTTAGAAATATAAAAAGAGGAAAACCTCCGGTAAAGATATTGGGAGAGCTGGACAAGGCTTCTTCCATCCTCAGGGATAATTTTAATGAGGATTTTGTAAGTATTACTTGCGATAATGAGGAATTGGTGCAGGAAATGCGCGACTATCTAAGTATTATTGCTCCTGAAAAATCTAAGATTGTAAAGTATTACGATTCCCATATACCTATTTTTGAATATTATAATGTTGATAAACAAATAAAACAACTATTTGGAAAACATGTTAATATTTATCAATCCAAAGGAGCTTACCTGATCATAGAACATACGGAGGCAATGCATGTAATAGATGTAAATTCCGGGAATGTAACGGCAAGTCAGAAGTCACAGGAAGATGCAGCTTTACATGTAAATAAGCTGGCAGCAGCTGAAATTGCACGTCAGTTGAGGCTCAGGGATATCGGGGGTATTATTGTGATAGACTTTATAGATCTTACTTCTTCCCAACATAAGAAAGACTTGTATGAATATCTGAAAGAAGTGATGAAGAATGATAAGGCAAAGCATAAAATATTGCCTCCTAGTAAATTCGGATTGATACAAATAACTAGACAAAGAGTTCGCCCTCAGAAACAATTAAATACTACCGAAGATAATCCCAATCCTAATGGAAAAGTGGAATCTTCTATTATTTTGGTGGATAGAATTCAGGAACAGATTGCGAATGTTATTGCTTCTCAGCAAGGAAAAATCTATCTTCATGTTCACCCGTTCGTAGCGGCTTATCTTACTAAAGGTTTGAGAAGTGTTAGAAATGAATGGTTCTTGAAATATAAAAGATGGGTAAGAATAATTGCAAGAGATAGTTTCAAATACCTGGAATTCCAGATTCAAAACGATAAGAAAGAAGTTTTATATAGGCATTCCAATTAGAATTTTTTGGTTCTTTATCAGGCTGAAAGCTGTTATAGGTTGAAGAAATAAATATCTTCTTTTCAAATTTTTGAGAGTAGTTCGCCTAACCATACTCCAACAATTCCAATCAAGACACTTAAAAGTATATAAGACCACATGACTGAAGGGTTTCCGTTTTGGATAAGCTGATAATTTTCAGAAGAAAAAGTGGAAAAAGTAGTGAACCCTCCACAAAATCCGGTGATAAGAAATAATTTCATTCCTACAGTGATAAACTGGAAACGTTCAGTCAGTCCTATAAACAGCCCGATTAAAATACATCCGGTTATATTAATAAGAAAAGTAGAAAGAGGAAATGATCCGGTATGATACTTAGCTGTGTAGATAGCAACAAGATAACGGAGAATACTTCCCAAAGCTCCACCTAATCCGATTAATATAATATGTTTTATCATTTTTTTAATATGAAAGGCTATTTCGAAATAGCCTTATTTTTTAGAAATTAAATTCCGTGTTCATCTTCATCCGAATTACTATTATCATACCAACTGCTGTATTTTATATAGTTGTTGGCAATTCTCTGGATTTCTCCTTCCTGTAATTCCTGGGATACTTCCCCGATTTTTTTGGCAGGAACTCCGGCCCAAAGTTCACCTGCTTTCACTTGTTTTCCCTGAGTAACTACTGCACCGGCAGCAATAATAGCATTGCTTTCCACCACAACATTATCCATAACAATAGCTCCCATTCCTATAAGCACATTGTCATGAATTGTACATCCGTGAACAATAGCATTATGCCCGATGGAAACATTATTTCCTATATTAGTGGGGTATTTTTGATAAGTACAATGGATCATTGCATTATCTTGTATGTTTACTTTATTTCCAATTTTAATATAATTTACATCTCCACGGATAACCGTATTAAACCAGACGGAACATTGGGAACCCATGATGACATCTCCTACAATTACGCAAGTTTCTGTAAGAAAACAGTCCTTTCCAATTACTGGGGATTTTCCCAATAGTTTTTTTATTAAAGCCATATCAAATATTGTTATAACAAATTGGTTGAAAGATTCCTGCAAGTTATGTATTTTTGTTCAAATATTGGATGGATATGGACATAAAAATAGAAAATACACCGAATAAAAATATAGTAAAATTTGTGGCTCCCAGAACTCTGGTAGAAGGAAGTTATGAGATTTCAGCTTTGAGTCAGGCAAAAGATATACCTGTAGCACAGGAGTTATTGCAACTTCCCTTTATCACTAATGTTTTTATCACTGCGAATTTCATTGCAGTACAGAAGAACGATATGGTGGAATGGGACATGGTAGTTGATGAGGTTAAGGAACTCATTGCTGATGAATTGTTGGCAAATCCTTCCGTGGTACTTCAATCTAAAAAAGCACCTGTTTCCGTATATGTGGAAATGACTCCCAATAATTCGGTAATGAAGTTTGTAACTAACAGAATATTGGTAGATGGAATTATTGAGTTAAAAAATGTAGAAGAAGCAAAGGAAGTTCCTTTGGCGCAATACTTATTTAGTTTCCCCTATGTGAAAGAAGTTTTTATTTCAGATAATTTTGTTTCTGTTATGAAAGCTCTGGAAGCCAAATGGGAAGATATTTCCATGGAAATACGGTATAATTTGTCGGAATATCTAAGAGAAGGAAAAGAAATCAGTAATATTCAGAATTTTTCCACTCATCATTCGGTAGAATCTTCAAAAAGGGAATTTTCGGATATAGAGAAAAAGATTAAAAATATTCTGGATGAATATGTGCTGCCGGCAGTTGCGGGAGATGGGGGAAATATTGATTTGATTTCTTTTGATGAAGAAACTAAAACAGCAAAAATGATTTTGCAGGGAGCTTGCAGCGGATGTCCGTCTTCTGTGATTACCCTGAAAAACGGAATTGAAAATCTGTTAAAAGAAATGCTGCCAGATGAAGTAGAATCAGTGGAAGCTATTAATGGATAAAAGTTAATTCTTAATTGTTTTCTTTTGGAGTCAGGAGTTTATCAGCAATGATAGAACAGGCATTGTTCAGTTGATGATAAACTTTTTCAAAATCTTCAATATCTCCGTAGTACGGATCTGGAACACTTGTTTTTGCTGCATCAGGAATTTCAGACATAATCAGTTTGACCTTTTTTTTGTCTGCTCCTTTTTTAGCTTTAAAAACAACATCACTGTAATTGGCATGATCCATCACATAGATATAATCGAACTTTTCAAAATCGGAAGAAACAAATTGTCTTCCTCTTAGGTGAGAGATATCAATATTATGTTTTTTACAAACTTCCACAGCCCGTTTGTCTGGTTTATCATTTACATGATAATCGGCAATACCGGCACTATCCACTTCAAAATCTTCAGGAAGTTTTGATTTGAGAATCCCTTCCGCCATAGGGGAGCGGCAAACATTTCCTAAACAAACCATTAATATTTTCATTCGGAAGTTAACTTTTTATTTAGGTCTTCAACATAAGATTTAAACAGCTTATCTGTCTCGAATAAATTGTCAACCGTTTTACACGCATGTAATACAGTGGCATGATCTCTTTTTCCTATTTGATTTCCAATAGAAGAGAGAGAGGCATTGGTGTATTTTTTTGCAAAATACATAGCCAATTGTCTGGCCTGAACAATATCCCTTTTTCTCGTTTTAGATTGTAACATATCCAGAGAAAGTTTGAAATAATTGCAAACCAGTTTTTGTATATATTCTATGGTAATATCCTTTTTAGAATTTGTAATCAGGTTGGAAAGGGTTTTTTCCACTAATTCCAGAGTAATTTCCTTTTTGTTAAAAGTAGATTGTGCTATAACGGAATTTAGTGAACCTTCCAATTCCCGAATATTAGTTTTAATATTTTTGGCAATATATTCCAATACTTCTTTAGAAAGCTCAATTCCGTCGAATTGCATTTTTTGGGACAGAATTGCCAGTCGGGTAGCATAATCAGGAGCCTGAATTTCTGTAGAAAGTCCCCATTTGAAGCGGGAAATCAATCTTTGCTCCACATCCTGAATATCAATAGGCGATTTATCAGAAGTTAGAATAATTTGTTTTCCGCTTTGGTGTAAATGATTGAATATGTGGAAGAAAACCTCCTGAGTTCCTTTTTTTCCTGAAATAAAGTGAATATCGTCAACAATCAGTACATCAATCATCTGATAGAAGTGAATAAAATCATTTCTATTATTTGATTTGGTAGCTTCCTGGAATTGCTGGCAGAATTTTTCCATGGAAACATATAATACCGTTTTTTCAGGCTGTATTCTTTTTACTTCCAGTCCGATAGCATGTGCCAGATGTGTTTTTCCCAGACCTACGCTACTGTATATAAATAAAGGATTGAAAGAAGTGCCTCCGGGACGCTTGGCAATCTGTTTCCCTGCCGAGCGGGCTAACCGGTTGGAATCTCCTTCAATAAAATTATCAAAAGTATAATTGTTGTTAAGTTGACTATCTATTTTTAGTTTTTGAAGTCCGGGAATAATAAAAGGATTTTTAACACCTCTTTCCACATAAAGAGGAGCATCCACTTCCTGTACTTTAATTTGTGCTTTCTGAGAGCTGGGGATATTAACCGTATAAGGAGTTTCAGTCTGCTGATTTTTCTTCATCATGATGGAATATACCAACTTTGCATCTTTACCCAAGTTCTTGGTAAGGGCGCTTTTGATTATCTTGATGTAGTTTTCTTCCAGGTATTCATAATAAAATTTGCTGGGAACCTGAATGGTAAGTACTTTGTCTTGCAATTTTACTGCACGAATAGGTTGAAACCATGTTAAATACGATTTCTCGGAGATGTTATCCCTAATAAATTGGAGGCAAGCTTCCCATGTTGAAATCGCAATTTCCGACATTTTTTATAATTTTGGACTGAAAAATTAAATGAAATAAATTTGGTTAAATCTGTATGACAAAATTGTTAATTATTTTTAGAATAAAAAAGTTAAAAAGCTATTGCATATTTAAAAATTTATTAGTAAGTAAAAATTATATTTTTTTCTATGATCGAAGTAACAACCAAAGTAAGAGTAAGATATGGTGAAACAGACCAAATGGGGTATGTTTATTATGGAAATTATCCTCAGTATTTCGAGGTAGGAAGGGTAGAGTTATTTAGGGATATTGGATTGCCTTACAAGGATATAGAAGGTTTTGGAGTGATGCTCCCGGTAGCAGATTTATCTATAAAATACCTGAAACCAGTAAGGTATGATGATGAACTTTTCATTACAACTTATATAAAAAAAATGCCGGAAGGTGTGAGAATTTTTTTTGAATATGAGATAAAAAACCAAGAAGAAATTTTACTCACTTCAGGGTCAACTACATTGTATTTCATGGATAAAAATTCAGGAAAAATATTACGATGTCCGCAACAAATTTTAGAAGTTATGAAACCTTATTTTGAATAACAAAATTTTGGGCAAAGAGCGAATCGAATTTTTCAAAGAATTCCTCTTTTTTCTTTAGTGGAATTTCAATAAGTATTTTACATTTTTCGGAAAAGTCGAAAGACAGAGTTTCTAAATTCAGTTTTTTTAGTAAAGTCATAACCGATGATTGGTGAGAATAATCAAAGGTAAGTTGATATGTTTCTGATAATTCTTTAGTGGTGATTTCTGCTTGTTCTATGGTAAACTGGGCACTTTCCTTGTAAGCTTTTATTAGTCCTCCGACTCCTAACTTTGTTCCGCCGAAATACCTTACTACGATTAGCAGGACATTGGTAATTTCAAAAGACATTAATTGATTGTAAATAGGTAGCCCTGCTGTTCCGGATGGTTCTCCGTCATCATTGGCACGGTAGTTTTCTCCTTCAATACCTAAACGGTAGGCATAACAGTAATGAGTGGCTTGTGGATATAGTTCCTGGGTGAATTTAAGATTCTTTTTTACATCTTCTTCATTGGTTACATGGAATAATAAACCGTAAAATTTACTTCCCTTTATTTTTATAAGTGCATCTGTGACCGGATCAGTAATGGTTTTATATTCGAAGATTCCCGACATAAATGCAAAAATAAAAATTTAAATCTGTTTACTGATTCTTTATATAGGTAATAAGATCATTTTCCAGATATTCTTGCTTAGTTATTTCACCAAATAAAATAGGAGAATTGGTTCCTTCTTTTACTACAACATTTGAAGTGGTGATTATTGCTTCATCCCAGTTGTTTTGGTCAATGAAATCCTGTAATGTTTTTCTTCCTCCTTCAATAATAACGGATTGAATATTCCGGATATATAAGTTATTTAGGATTTGTGGGATAATATTTTGGAAAAAATCAATCTTGATATAAGTTAAATGCCCTTTTTCCGAATCGAGTTTTTCATTAAAAATAAAAGTAGGAGCTTCTTCATTAAAAATGTTAAAAGAAGTGGGAATATCCAGATTCTTGTCTATCAGGATACGTAGCGGATTTGTTCCTTTAACAGTCCGGCAAGTGAGATACGGATTATCTATCAGAGCTGTATTTTTTCCAACCAGGATAGCCTGTTCCTGGCTTCTAAGTAAATGGGTGTTTTGTGAGGAATATTTGTTGCTTATAGGAAAAGGCTTTGTTCTATTGATTCCGTTATCCAGTTTTTTATTGAGTGTTTCTGCCCATTTTAGTATGATGTATGGTCGTTTTTTCCGATGGAAGGTGAAAAACCGTTTATTGAGTTCTTCACATTCTTTTTCAAGGATTCCTATAGAGGTTTCAATTCCTCCTTTTTTAATGATTTCCACTCCTTTGCCATTGACTTTTTCACTCGGGTCTATAGAACCTATAATAACTCTTTTAAAGTTTAATTCTACAATCCTGACAGAACAAGGAGGTGTTTTTCCAAAATGGGAACAAGGTTCCAAAGAAATATAAATATCACTTTTTGGAAATAGGGAAAAGTCTGTTACTGAGTTGATGGCATTTATTTCTGCATGGGACTCACCGGATTTTCTATGCCAGCCTTCTCCAATAATCTTGTTGTTATATACAATAACAGATCCTACTAACGGATTAGGATAAGTAGTTCCCAGCCCGTTTTGCGCAAGTTCTATACACCTTCGGATGTATATCTCATCCTGAATATTCATAAGAGAATCTTATTCTTCTGATAAGTCCAGATTTATAAGCTTGGAATATGTTTGTTTCAGTTCTTCTAATTTTACTTTTTTAGATTCAATGTTATTTAAAGTGTTTTGTAACAAAGGATTATCCGATTTTGCGTTGGAGAAAAAGGAAAGATTGTTTTCTAGTTGTACTACTTCATGTTCCAAATCCTGTATTTGCTTCTTCATCTTTCTCAAATCTTCATCCAGTTTTCTATCATCTTTGGACTGTTTATAGTTTTCAACCTTAATATTCAACTGCATTTCATCAATTACATTTTTTTCAATATTGAATTTCTTCACTAATTTTTTAATGGTTTGGTTAAATTCTTTATTGATGTCCATGTTTTCCCGTGGAACTTTCCCTATGGAATTCCATTGAATACTCAATTCATTGATTTTCTCCAGTGTTTCATCTTTGCTCAATTCGGAAATCGATTCTGTTTCTGTGAGAATTGCTTGTTTTTTAACCAGATTTTCAGCCCATTCAGCATTTACTTTGGTATTTCTTTGTTTATATTTTTCAAAGAAATAATTACAGTTTTCCCGGAATTCATTCCAAAGTTTATCGGAATATTTTCTTGGAACATGTCCGATATTCTTCCACTCATTCTGGATTTTTTTATAAAGATTTAAAGCTACATCCCAATCTTCACTGTCTTTATTGGTTTTGGCTATTTCTAATAAATCATTTTTCTTTTTCAGATTTTCTTGCTGAACTTTTTTCAGTTCTTTGTAGAATGTATTTTTCTTCGTATTGATTTCATGTAAGAGGTTTTTGAACTTGCTCCAGATTTCACTGCTAAATTCTTTTGGAGTTCTTCCTGTAGAGAAAAATTCTTCCCTGAGTTGTTCAATTCTTTTTACATTGTTTTGCCAGAAGGAATGATCCGGGTTTTCAATAGAAGTAATTTTTTCCAGTTCAGAAATAATTGCTTGTTTTTTCTCCAGATTAGCTTGTTGTTCTTCTTTTATTTTTTCAAATAATTCCAACTTTCGGGCATGAACTTTCTGTGTAATAGCTTTAAACTCTTGCCAGGTAGATTCTCTAAATTCTTCTGCTACCGGTTCTGCCTGTTCTTTCCAAAGTTTATGCAGGTACTGAAGTTCATTCAGCGCTTTTTGAACGCTAGGTTCAGTTACTAATTCTTCGGCCCTGCTTATAATTGCTTTTCTTTGTTCCAGGTTGTGGGCATAATCCAACTCCTCCAGCTCCTTATTCAGCTTAATGAAATCGTGGGCATTGTCTAAATGATGGAAGTAAGTCCGGAAAACATCTCCGGCTTTTGTTTTAGGTATTTTACCTGCATCGTGCCATCTTTCTTTAATATCCCTGAATTTTTTGAAGAAGGAGCTAATGGATTCTATGGGTACTGTATACAATTCCTTTAGTTCTTCAATAATCTGAAGTCTTTTTTCCAGATTAGCCTGTTCTTTCAGCTCCTGCTCTTTATAAAAAGAAGTAAGTTTTGTTTTGTAATCGTGGTATACTGAATTAAATTTGGTTTTTAGAGAATAATCCGGTTGATAACTCAATTCTTCTCCACCTTCTTCTAAATATTTTTGTTTTCTGTTTATTTCGTACTCTTCAAATTTTTTGGAAAATGATTCTCTGAGATGATTCATGGACTCTCCAATTAAAGCTACAGGGTATTCATTTTGAAGTGTCCTTGCCTTTTCGATAAGTTTATCCATATCAAAAGAATCATAGTCTTCCTCAGGAACGGCAATTTCTTCAATTTCAATATGTTTTTCAGAATTTTCAGAATTGAGTTCATCTATGGAGTTTTCATCTTGACTTGTTTCCACAGAAGAAATTTCTGCATTTACTAATTCTTCTTTTTTTTCTTTTCCTTCTGCATTTTGCAGGTTATCCAATTCAGTACTCATGATATAATGGGATTTTTCTCTAAACAAAAATATAAAAAATATTGTATATATAGGCTAAAACAGATAAAAATTATGAAATTGGGTTTTAATAAATGAGGAAAATTTTATATAAAAAATGAAAAACATCCTGAAAAAATGAAGATGACATAACATATATCATGATATACAAAAAATTAATTGAATTTTAATTTTAATTTGTGTAAACAATTGTATATTTATGCAAAAGTTTATTTAACCTATAAAAGAATTACAAATTATGAGAAAATTTTATTTATTGGTAGCTGCAGTTATGACTTTTGCTTTTACTACAGCGCAGACTAATTTGGTTCAAAACCCAGGATTTGAAAATGGTTTTACTTCATGGACTAAAGGTCCTACAGGATCATATACAGCTCCATCAGTTATTACGACTGATCCACATGGTGGGACAAGTTGTGCTGCGTATGTAGGTTTAACAGCTACCACAGGATTTTACCAGGAAATACCAGTAACTGCAGGAAATGAGTATACCGTTTCTTTTTGGTATAAAACTACCGGAACAACAGGAAATGGAGCAAGAATTTGGAGTGGCTTTAAAGATACAGGAGGTACCTTTTTTTATCTTAATGGGACAGGTTCTGCTAATGATGATCCTTTAAGGAATGATAACGAATATTTAACAAAATCTGATACATGGGTACAAAAGAGCGTCACTTTTACTGCTCCTGCAGGTGCTACTATCTTCCAATTAGCTGTAAGGGCATATAGTAATAGTAGTGTTTATTTTGATGATTTTTCGCTTGTTGAAGGGACTTTAGGGGTAGAAGATATCCACGCAGGAGAAACTAAAGCTGTATTGTCTCATACATTAATTTCTGATCAGGTTTCTGTGGTATTAGACGGAACTTCTAAAGTAGAATTCTATTCTGTCAACGGAAGTTTAGCTAAATCAGTAACCGTATCCGCTAATCAACCAATCAATACTCAAGATTTAGCCAAAGGGGTATACGTGGTTAGAGTGGTTAACAATGGTAAATCAGAAACTGTAAAAGTGGTTAAGAAATAAACATTTAAAATAAATAAGTGTAAAAAGGAGCTATTTTCATAGCTCCTTTTTTGTGGTGTAATTTAGAGGAAGTATATAATTAAAATGAAGGAATAAACGGATTTAATAATCAGTATTGAGATGTATACCTCACAGATATTTTTCTATCGTCAAAAATGATAATATAATACCTAAGATATTTTTATCAAATATAGTTTATTGTTAAACAAGTAATAATAGGGATTTACATTTGAAATCAGAAAATTGAAAGGGAGTTTT
Organism: Apibacter sp.; assembly: GCA_031552575.1. Classification (GTDB taxonomy): domain Bacteria; phylum Bacteroidota; class Bacteroidia; order Flavobacteriales; family Weeksellaceae; genus Apibacter. The sequence goes on from JAVBMH010000015.1 coordinate 24,430, forward strand.
AGAGTATTGTTGTATATAATTGGTAAAATTAAAAAGAGGCTTTTTATAAAGCCTCTCTTATCTAAATGTTATGAAAGTTTAGTATAGTTAGCTATATTTTATTTTCTTATAACTTTATAGGTGCTTGCCTTTCCTTGATTGGATATGATTTTGATAATGTATATACCGGTTGCATTAGGAAGCGGAATTATTCCATCATTTAGGTTGTTATCTATTACCATTAGTTGTCCGGTATAACTATATACCTGAATGGTATTCAAATTATCCCCTTTCACATATACAAAATTATCGGAGGTAACAGTTGGGTAAACAGTGTATTGAATATAAGGATCAACAATATCATCCACTTTTAACACACCCCAAGTATCCAATGCTTTTGGTCCGCCCCATATAAGAGTGGCAATGTAAGGATTATCTATAAAAGGATTTCTATTTCCCTGATAAGAGTATATAACTTCATTACGTAGTTGTTCAAAAACAGAAGGAGCTTGTTCTGCATTCCATTTTAGATATAAATCCGGCATAGTAGAGCTATATGTATTGGTGCTTAGTGCAGTTGCGTTAGCGCCACATTGAGAAGGATATCGCACAGCCATATACATAATAATACGCGCTACACTTCCTTTCCATTCGTCTCCGGGATAAAAACCGCCTGAAACATTACCGGAATAGCCGGAACCATCTACAAATAGGTTGTTTCCTCTGGAAGCATTGTACTGTTGGTCTACGGCACGTAAATTATGAGCATCAGTTCCTGAGCCGGGATAATCAGTAGTTAATTTAGGAACTGCTAATGATTTTGCAAATGTATGTTCTCGTGTCCATTTGCCATTACAAGAGCTAGTATGGCAAGATAGATCCACACTTCGGGTCCTTTGATATCGGGTATCTGAAGTTTCATCGGTACGTCCATAGGTTAATAAAACCGTATTTTGTTCAGGATTGTCAGGGTCCAAATCCGCTTTTTTTAAAACAGTCCAAACATCAGTTTTATAACAACCATATGGGGAGCCTGGGGTAGAAGTTGTAGTATAACATAACTCGTAAGTATGTGTTGTAGTGATTAAATCTGTCATTTGGCTTTTCAGTTCATCACCTGATTTGGTAAAATCAACAGAGCTATAATAGGAAGGAATCTGTGCAATTGAACCTATATAAATTAGAAATGATAGAAAAAGTAGAGTTTTTTTCATGATGTTTTTAGTATTATATGTTCATTTTACAAAGGTAAGGGTATTTCGGATGAAATACCATGATATTAATTATGTTTTTTGTAAATAATATAAATAAAGAGCTTCTTTTTTATGAATTATTTAAAAATAGGCTAAATATAATAATGATATTGTAAAATCAATATTGGTGGAATAAATGAAGTAAAGTGCTGAATATTAAATTAAAAAAGAATAAACAATATGTTTTTAATTGATAATCAGATAGTTTATTATCTAAGTCGGATGAAAATAATTATTGTATTAATCTTTGTAAAGTTCAATAGTGAAGGTATGTTCCTGATCTTGTTCTGAAAAGGTATAATAAATGATTCCTTTGTGGAATTCCACAATACTTTTAACAATATGGAGGCCTAATCCGTTTCCTGAAATAGAAGAACTGTTTTCCGACCGGAAGAAAGGAGAAAAAATAGCTTCTTCCAGTGCTTTTTTCCCATCGTTGATAAATTGTAACCGGATGAGTTTATTTTGTGCAAAAAGTTTAATGCTGATTTTATGTTCTATACTGTACAGGACAGCATTGTTAATCATGTTTGATATGGCACTTTTAATCAGGATTTTATTTCCGAAATAAGTAAAATTATCTTCTCCATTATCGTCACTTTTTATATCGAGAAGTAAAGAAAAATTATTATGTAACTCTTCTGCCTCTTCAGAAACTTCAAATAACACTTCGTCAATCCGGAAGTCAGCAAACGGAATAGGAGCTTTTCCACGTAATCGATTGATTAGTAATAAATAATCAACCAGTTTAGCCATTTTATCGTTTTCATCCTGTAATAGCTGGATAGTTTCTTCTTTTTGATTAGGATTGGTTTCCAGTTTCCGGATCAAGGATGACATAACCGCTAATGGAGTCTTGAGTTGATGGGAAGCGCTTTGGTTAAAATTTTTCTGAGTTTCAAAAGATTCCTGTAACCTGTCCAGCATTTTATTGAAATTCTGGGCAATCTGATTGATGTCTTTACTGGAACTTTTTGCTTCCAGATGTTGATATAAATTAGTGTCGGTTACTTTCTGAATGGTTGCATTTAATTTATCAACAGGTTTAAAAACCTGTTTAATGTAGTAGTAAGCAGCTATAAAAACCAGAAAAATGGTTAATAATAAAGGGAAAATAATAAATTCTTTAAGATTTTTGAGTTTTACTACCCCAAAAGCATCTTTTGCAATAATTACTACTACATATTCTTTATTGTTATAGGTATGTTCAATTCCGCAAACCTGAAATCCGTCGTGAATGAAAAACTCCACTTCTTTTTCTTTCCGTATCCTTTCTATCAAAGGAATTCCAAAATTAAAATTTACATAACTACCATTTTCATAAATGAGTTTGTTGTTTTTATCAAAAACATAGATTTTTTCATGATTGATTTTCAGCAGGGAGTTTCCGTTAATAATATGATTTATAGTGGAATCATCTTCCTTTAATTCTGCCAGTAATTCCACTGTTATAAATGCCTTTTGTTCCAGTCGGTCAAAAAAAGCTTCTTCACTAAAATTTTTGAATGCCCTGTAAGTGAGTAATAGGGAAATGGAAATAAGTATGGAATAAATCAATACAAATGATAGTGAAAGCTGAAGTTTAAAATTCATAAACTTTATTTGATACCGTTAGTACAAAAATACTTATTTACATTACTGAGTGTTAATAAAATATCCGAATCCGGATTTGGTCTGAATGAGTTTATCGGAAAAGTCCTTATCTATCTTGTTTCTCAGAAAGTTTATATATACTTCAATGGTGTTGGGAGTAACTCCGTACCGTTCCGCCCATACATTTTCCGTCAGTTCTTCTTTGGAAGCAATTCTTCCCTGTTTTTTCACCAGATAGTAAAACAATTCAAATTCTTTAGGAGTCAGGTTGATGTGGATCCCGTTACGAATAATCGTTTTTGTTCCTGTGTCAATTGTAACTCCTTTAAAATTGATTTTGGTATCTTCTACCGGAAATTGGGAGGAACGGCGAAGAAAAACCTTGATCTTGGCTATTAACTCCTTATGATCCACAGGTTTTATCAGATAATCATCTGCACCATAATCAAAAGCAATCATTTTGCTGTCTATATCTCCTAGGGCTGTCATCATGACAATGGGAACATTCGGGCTGATGATGCGGAAACTTTTGATTAAATCAAAACCGTTTATTTTAGGTAGATTAACATCAAGAAGGACTAAGTCAGGTTTGTTATTTCTGAAAGTAATCAACCCTAATTCTCCGTCAAATGCCTGATAGAAGTGATAACCGGCTTTGTGCAGTTCCTCGCCTAAGGCGTCGGATAATTTTTTTTCATCTTCTACAATTAGTATCTTTTTCATTTTGATATTAATCTAACTGGTTTTACAAATTTACTTATAATTAATTGGAAGGCAGATTTCTTTGTGATTTCTTTCTTTCTTTGCGTTCCTGTAGTTTTCTCAGTCTTCCGGAATAGAACCAGTGACAGAACACAGGAAAAACCAAAAGGGTAAAGAAAGTAGCGGTAACCAATCCGCCGATAATCACAATTGCCAAAGGCCGTTGATTTTCAGATCCGATTCCGTGTGAGGTAGCTGCAGGCATTAATCCTATGGAAGCCATTAAAGCAGTCATAACTACAGGCCGGATACGGCTTCTTACTCCTTCTTTGATGGCATCTACCAGATGCATTCCTTCTTTGAGGAGTTTGTTGAATACCGAAACCAATATAACTCCGTTCTGGACGCAGATACCGAACAAGGCTATCATTCCTACTCCAGCAGAGATACCGAAGTTAGTTCCTGTGAGGAAAAGTGCCCATATTCCGCCGATCAGGGCAAAAGGAACGTTAAGTAATACAATTCCGGCTTCTTTCGCATTTCCGAACATGATGAAAAGAAGGAAATAAATAATTAATAAACTGATGGGAACTACCTGAGCTAAGCGATGTGTAGCCCGTACCTGATTTTCAAATTCACCTGTCCATCCGAAGGAATATCCTTTAGGAAGTTTTACATTTTTGTTTATTTTTTGTTGAGCTTCAGCAATGGTACTTCCCAAATCCCGGTCACGTACGGAGAATTTCACACCAATAAACCGTTTCAGATCATCCCGGTAAACAAAGGCCGGTCCTGTATGAGTATCGATGTTAGCCACTTCACTCAGAGGAATGAGTTTTCCTGAAATGGTAGGAACCATGAGCCTTTTGAAATCTTCTTCGTCTTTCCGGTAGTCTTTAGCATATCGGATTCGTACATCAAATTTCTTTTCTCCTTCAAATTTCTCAGTGGCCGTTTTCCCTCCGATGGTCATTTCGATTACAGCTTGGGCATCTTTTTTGGTAACTCCATACAGAGCCATTTTTTGTTCATCCAGTTTGATGCTAACTTCCGGTTGTCCAATATTTTTCAATACTCCGGCATCTTTAATTCCCGGAACATCTTTGATATATTTATAACATTCCCGGGCAAGGGAATCGAGTACATATTGGTTCGGCCCGAATATTTTTACGGCATTTTCTGCTTTAAATCCGGCTACTGCTTCTGCAACATTGTCGGAAACGGGTTGGGAGTAATTATATACGATTCCCTGATATTCTTTCAGACTTTTGTCCATTTCATCAATCAGTTCATCTTGGGAAATATTTCTTTTCCATTCGGATTTTGGTTTTAAAGCTACCTGAAACTGGGCAAAGTTGAATCCGTTAGGATCTGTTCCGTCATTGGAACGTCCGGTTTGGGAAATTACTTCTTCTACCTCAGGAAATTTCAATAGTTTATTCCGGAGGTTTTCAGTTATTTTCATGGATTCTGTAAGGTTCGTACTCATAGGCATTTCCGCCGTTACCCATAAAGCTCCTTCATTGAGTTGGGGAAGGAATTCGGTTCCTAGCCATTTAGTAGAAAACAAGGTAAGGATTAAAATGATACCTGCAATGGCAATGCTTTTTTTCTGGTAGTGATAGCACCAACTGAAAGCGGAAAAGACATATTTATTGATAATCCGTACCACAAGGGTATGTTTTTCCTTTACGTTTTTTCTAAGTAAAATGGAGGAAAGAACCGGAACTAAGGTCAGGGTGAAAATTAATGCTCCTAATAAAGCGAATCCCAATGTCCAGGCGAGAGGTGAGAACATTTTCCCTTCTACTTTCTGGAATGAGAAGATTGGCATCAGAGCGGTGATAATAATTAATTTTGAGAAGAATACGGCTTTTCCTAATTCTGTTCCTGTAGCTCGTATTAGTCCTAATTTGCTGAGCTTGTTGAATTTTTCCATTCCCGACTTTTTAGCCAGATGGTCGAGAGCAACGAAAATTCCTTCCACCATAACGACGGCTCCGTCAATGATGATACCGAAGTCGATAGCTCCCAGGGAAATCAGGTTGGCACTCATTCCTTTTATACGTAAGCAAATAAAGGCAAATAGCAGTGCAAGTGGAATTACAATGGAAACAACTACGGTGGTTCTCCAGTCTCCCATAAACAGGAATACAATTACTGTAACAAGGACAATACCTTCTACTAAGTTGTGAGAAACGGTATGCAGACAGTAATCCATTAAATTGTTCCGGTCATACACGGTTGTCATTTCAACATCATCAGGAATAGCGGTTTTCTTTATTTCTTCTATTTTTTGTTTGAGGGCGGTTAAAACTTCTGAGGTATTTTCTCCCTTTCTCATTACCACAATTCCTTCTACTACATCATTGTTGTTTTCTTTTTTGGTTTGGAAGCCAGTTTGTCCAACTCGTGGCATGCTGGTTTCCACTACTTCAGCAACATTTTTCACCAATATCGGATTTTCACCTTCGTTTTTAACTACAATATTGTTTATATCGTCTTTATTGTCCAATAGACCTAATCCTCTTACCACAAAGGCCTGATCGTTTTTTTCAATAACGTCTCCTCCTACGTTCAGGTTACTTCCGCTTACGGCATCATACACTTCTAATGGAGTCAGATCGTATTTGATTAATTTGGAGGGATCTACATGGAGTTCATATATCTTGTCCTGACCTCCGAATACGTTAATATCCGCAACTCCCGGAACTGCCCGAAGCTGACGGTCGATAACCCAGTTTTGCAGGGTAAGGAGATCTCGTGTGTTTTTAGTTTTACTTTTTAAAACATAACGGTAAATTTCTCCGGTTGGTCCATAAGGGGGTTGTACTTCAGGAGAAGCTCCTTCGGGAAGATCTACGGTTGTGAGCATGTTATTTACCTGTTGCCGGGCGAAGAAATCATCTACATCGTCATTGAAAATGATTTTTATAACGGAAAGTCCGAACATGGTAACAGACCGTACGCTGGATTTTTTCTGAACGGAGTTCATGGCTACTTCAATGGGAGTAGTAACGAAACGTTCTACTTCTTCGGCACTTCTTCCGTTCCATTTGGTAATTATAACGATTTGAGTATTAGTTACGTCCGGAAAAGCGTCAATAGGTGTATTTTTAAAACAGATGATTCCGGCAATGACTAAAATCAGAACCCAGAAAAAGGTAAAGAATTTATTTTTTAGAGAGAATGTTAGTATGCCTTTTATGAATTTATTCATGATTTGATAAGGGTTTCAACGTTTACTATAGGGTGAAAAATGAGAAGATTAATTTCCTGTTAATGCTCTGTAAAAGAGAAGGGCATTTTTAGTTATTATTTTATCACCAGGCTTTATTCCGCTTTCAATGTAAGCTATATCTTTGTTCTGTTGATATACTTCTACAGGGTGGGCTTCTATTTTTTTGTTACTGTAATAAACTACAACATAATTCCGGTCATTATCAAAAATCAGAGAGTTGGAAGGAACTGATAACATATCCCGATTTTCTTTTATTTTCAAGGTAACAGTAGCATTCATTTCAGGTTTTAATACGTATCCCGGATTAGATAATTGAATCCGAGCTTGCATGGATTTGGTTTCTGGATTGATAATATTGAATATCCGGTCCACTTGTCCTTGTATAATTTTGTCAGGATAACTCAAGGTTTGGATATTTGCTTCACATCCTACGGTTATCTGACTGATATTGCTCTCGCTGATGTTTGCCATTACCCAGACGTTGTTGATTTGGGATACGGTGAAAATGCTTTCAGCCCGGTCTCCTCGGATCAACATATCAGGAGTAATGTCTTTGGCTGTGATAAAGCCACTTATAGGAGCTTTCACATAATAGGTGTTATTGCTTCCTAAATTGTAGATATTGTATAATTGTTTGATCCGTTGTATTTCTGCCTGGGCTGTTTCTACATCTTTTTTTGCAGAAACAACATCTTTTTCAGTGGCTAATTTTCCGGCATACATGTCGTTGGCAACTTGAAGGTTTTTTTGAGCTTCCAGTAAACTGGCCTGTGCGTCTAACATATCTTTCTGATAACCTGCAACTTCTGTACTTTGTAGTACTGCCAGTGTTTGTCCTTTTTGAACATAATCTCCTAATTGAGCGTTAACCAGAGAAACTTTTCCGCCTACGGCAGGGAAAACGTCCACGGTTTTATCAGGATCGGTAGTAACTTTCCCAAATACTTTTAATTCACTGATAACCGGTTTGTATTCAGCGTTGGAAAAGGTTAAGTTTTTATACATTTCTTTGGACAGAACAAAGCCATCCGATTCATCTTCTGCTTCTTTTTTTCCACAAGAAATGATAGCCAGGCATGAAATAGTGATGGTAAGGGCTTTTATATAATAGTTCATGAGATACATTTTATATTGTATATTTTTTATTTCAGTTATTTAAAACAGGTTATATCCGGTATTATAATTAAGGTCTTCGTAAGATAGAATTTTCTCGAGTTTCAGATTGTTAAGTTGTACTATTTGTTCATGATAGGATTCGATTAAGTCCGTAAATTCAAGCATGGAAAGGTTTCTTTTCATATAGTTTTCGGAAACATTGGTCATTAGTAAATCAAATTGACTCTCAAAATCGGAACCGATATCGGAGGTGCGGGCTTCAATGGCTTTTACTCTGTCGTAAGAATATTTGATCTGGCTTTCAAGAATGTTTTTTTGATTATCCCGTGCAACCTGAGACTGTTTCACCTGATATTCAGCAGCTTTTATATTTCCCTGATTTCGGTTGAAAATAGGAATACTGACCCCAAAATTAGCATAGGTGAGATATTTGGTATAATCACCGTCTTTACTATAACCCACTCCAAATTGTAAATCAGGAATGGCTTGTTTTTTTTCATATTTTAACTGCATTTCACTTGCATATACACTAGCATCTGCCAATTTGATTTCCGGATGTTGTGCTTCTGCTTTTTGGATGATGTCCGGAAGGCTGGTAAGGGAAAGGGAATATTTATTTAGTTCTGAGAAAGTAGGAGTAGGGGTAAAGTCAGATTCGCTACTTAAAAGAAGAAGTGTCCGTAAATTATTTTTTTCCTGATGGATGGAATTTTGAAGTTCCAGAATATCTGAGGAAAGTGAATTGTAGGAAGCGGTAATTCTTATAAATTCATTGAGGGTTACATTCCCTTTATTATATTGTACCTGAAGGGCATTAATAATGGTTTTCAATTTAATAGTTTCAGTACTGGTTTTATCAATGGATTTTTGTAGGTAATATATGGTGAAATAACTGGAATGAACAGCATATTTTAATTGTTTTGCCAGAAGTTCATACTGCCATACGGCTAATTGTTTCTGAGATTCTGCCAGATCAATTCCGGCTTTTCTTTTTCCTGCAATCTTAATGGCTTGCATCAGGGAAACATCAACATCTCCTACCACATCAAACCAGCCATGTTCTTTGGAGTAAGCGGGTATGGTAAGCGCCAGATCCGGATTGTCAAACAATTTTGCCTGGATTTTCTGACTTTCTGCAATATTAACATTGTATTTTGCAGCCAAAAGACTTAAATTGTTTTTGATCAGTAGCTGATCTGTTTCTGCTAGTGTGAGATTTTGGTTGTTAGTTTGTGCAAAGAGAGGCACAAAAGCGAAAAATAAGAATGATAAGCGTATAATCTTTTGCATCATGATATTGTTTTCTGATGCAAAGATTGAATATTAGTCTTAAATCTCTCTTTAAAAGAAACTTAAAAACAGCTTAAAATTGGTTAAGATTAAAGTTGGCTAAAAATTTATTTGTGGGAAGATTCCATCCATTCTGAATTAAAGATATCAGAAAAAAAGGACTTTATAAGTTTTTTCACTTCTTCTGTATCAACTTTATAACCTAACTCTTTTTCTAAGGAAGTAACTTTTTTATTTTTTATTCCGCAGGGAACAATATATTCAAAGTATTTTAAATCGGTATTTACATTCAGGGCAAATCCATGCATCGTCACCCATCGGCTTGCTTTTACTCCCATTGCACAGATTTTTCGGGCATAAGGCCTTCCGGCATCTATCCATACTCCGGTTTCTCCTGGAGAACGTTCTCCCTTAATTCCGTAGTGTCCGATGGTTTTTATAATTACTTCTTCCAGGTTACGCATATATAAATGGATGTCAGTATAAAAATTTTCCAGATCTAACACAGGATATCCTACTATTTGTCCGGGGCCATGATAGGTAATATCTCCTCCGCGATTGGTTTTTATAAATTCTGCCTGAATTTCCTTTAATTGAGTTTCATTAATGAGTAAGTTATTAAAATCTCCGTTTTTTCCTAAAGTATAAATATGGGGATGGGAAACGAATAAGAAATGATTGGGAGAGGGAATATGATTTTCAGGATTGGTATTTTTGTTCTTTAATTTAATGTTAACAATAGAATTCAATAAGTCTTCCTGTAATTTCCATGCAGCCAGATATTCCATCTCATATAAATCCAGATATTCTATTTTTTTATTTTGAATATTATTCATATGACAAAAATAAAATATTTAAATATTATCCTGCTCATAAGTATAAGTAATCTTTATATGGGGATAAATAAAGTGTATATATAATCAAGTGTTTTTAAGGATATTAGAATTAACTTTGCATAGAAAATTTAGTTGAAAATAATAAAGTTTGAAATTACCAGTTAATAAAAAACCCTTTCAAAGAGAATCTTGAAAGGGCTTAATTAACACTAAAAAACTTTATTAAAGAACAACTAATTATTAATGCAAATATACACTAATATTTTTAAAAAAAAAAAATATTACTAATAATTATTAAAAAAATACTGTGAATAAAATGTTGAAAGAAATCAGAATAGGTTTGTAATCTATAATTTTAAGATAAAAAACGCAATTATAATATTTTTTAGATTAAAATAGTGGAATGATTTGTGTGTTTGGTAATATAATAATATAAATGAAAAATATAGATACATAAAAACAAATAAGAGGGAAATAGAAATTTTAAATTACATTTGTTAAATTCAATCAAATTAGATATAATAAACTTAAATATAATATGGCTTTAGAAATCAGTGATCAATCTTTTAAAGATGAAGTATTAAGCTCGAATGAACCGGTTTTGGTAGATTTTTGGGCGGAGTGGTGTGGGCCTTGTAGGAGCTTAACACCGATTGTAGAGGAATTATCTGAAGAGTTTAAAGGAAAGGTGAAAGTCGCTAAAATAGATATTGATGCGAATCAGGAAGTTTCTGTAGAGTATGGAATTCGAAATATTCCAACACTTTTATTCTTCAAAAACGGACAAGTAGTTGATAAAGTAGTAGGAGTGCAGCCTAAAGAGAAACTTGCTGAAAGATTACAATCTTTGTTGTAAATTTTAGATTTAGAAAATAATTAAAAAACATAAAAAACACCTTGACAATCAAGGTGTTTTTTATTTATGAGTTCAGTATGAATTCTGTTTTAAAATTTACGACATGATTTTTCTCATGCGGAGATTTTTTGGAGTGATTTCCAGATATTCATCATCTTTAATATACTCCATAGATTCTTCCAAAGAAAACTCTATTTTAGGAAATATTTTAGCTGCCTGGTCAGTACCGGAAGCCCGAACATTGGTTAATTTTTTTCCTTTGATCAGATTTACATCCAGATCATTGTCCCGGGTATGTTCTCCCACAACCTGCCCTTTGTAAATCTGATCTCCCGGTTCAATGAAAAATTTCCCCCTGTCTTGTAACCGGTCAATAGCATAAGCCAAAGCCTGTCCGGTTTCAGAAGAGACCAAAGAACCATTTTGCCGTTGAGGAATAATATCCTTCATCGGTTCAAAATCTTTAAACCTGTGGTTTATGATGGCTTCTCCTGAAGTAGCGGTTAATAATAAATTTCGTAATCCGATTAACCCACGGGAAGAAATATCAAATTCCAGATGTTGAAGATCTCCTTTCGGTTCCATTACTTTCAGTTCACCTTTTCTCTGTGTTACCAGTTCAATAGCTTTACCCGCAACGGAATCAGGAACATCAATAACCAAATGTTCATAAGGTTCGTATTTTACTCCGTCAACTTCTTTGATAGTAACTCTTGGACGTCCGACTTGTAATTCATATCCTTCCCTTCTCATCGTTTCTATCAGAACAGATAAGTGAAGAATTCCTCTTCCGAAAACGGTAAATTTATCTTCCGAGTCGGTTTCTTCCACCCGCAATGCCAGATTTATTTCCGTTTCCTTTATCAATCGGTCTCTTAAATGGCGTGAGGTTACATATTTTCCTTCTTTTCCGAAGAAAGGGGAAGTATTGATGGTAAACAGCATGCTCATAGTAGGTTCATCCACAGCAATGCGCGGAAGAGCTTCCGGAGCGTTTAAATCAGCAATGGTATCTCCGATTTCAAAATCGTCGACCCCGATTATAGCGCATAAATCGCCACTTCGTACGGATTCTACGGATTTTTTCCCTAAACCTTCAAATACCTGCAATTCTTTGATTCTGATTTTTTTATTTTTTCCGGCATCCTGACAAAGGGTATAATCTTTACCGGAAATCAGATCTCCGCGATATACACGACCAATAGCTATTTTTCCTACGAAGCTGGAAAAACCCAGTGAAGTAATTTGCATTTGTGGAGTTCCTTCTACATAAGGAGCTTCAGGAATTATCTCAATGATTTTATCCAGTAAATAACTGATATTATCGGTAGGATGTTTGTAATCTGCCGACATCCATCCCTGTTTGGAGGAACCGTACACGGTTTGAAAATCCAACTGTTCTTCGGTGGCGTCCAGATTGAACATTAATTCAAAAACCTGATCATGAACATGATCAGGCTGACAGTTGTCCTTATCTACTTTATTAATAACTACAATAGGTTTTAAACCTAGTTCGATAGCTTTGCTTAATACAAAACGGGTTTGAGGCATAGGTCCTTCAAAAGCATCGACCAATAACAAAACTCCGTCTGCCATTTTTAATACCCTTTCTACTTCACCTCCAAAATCTGCGTGTCCAGGAGTATCAATAATATTGATTTTTATATCTTTATAATTGACAGATACATTTTTTGATAAAATGGTAATACCCCGCTCACGTTCCAAATCATTATTATCCAGAATTAAATTTCCGTCATTCTTTTCAACAACATTGCATGCCTGGATAATTTTGTCTACTAAAGTGGTTTTTCCGTGGTCAACGTGGGCGATAATTGCGATATTTCTAATTGATTGCATATATGTTTTTAAAATTCAGGTGCAAATGTACTATTTTCTAAGTAAATGGAATGCGTATTTGATTAAATTAACGGAGGTTGGAAGTCGGATAGATTAATTTTGTAATTTTGTTGGAAATTAAAATAAAATGAAAATATCTCATTTAATAATACTGTCAGGTTTATTGGTTGGTTTCTATTCGTGTAAAGATGATAAAAAAGCTACTTCCGAAGAACAAACTCAGGAAGTAAAACAAGACACACTATCTGAAGAAGTAAAACCGGCTGTGAAACCAGCTGAAATCAGTTTAGAACCGGTACAATCCGATGTTCCATCTTTTACCAATCCGGAAGCGAAAGCTTTTGTAGATAAAACCAAAAAATATTTTGAAGAGGTGGCGGAAGCTACTAAAAAAGGAGATACACATAAAATTGTAGAACTACAACTTCAGGCATCTGATATAGATACAGAATTTCAGAAGATAAAAGGCAAACTGAATGCAGAACAACAAAAACAGTTAACCGACTGGTATATGAAACTGGTGAAAGCAGCTTCGGAATAATGAATATAAAATCGTGATATATAAAAGGTTATTATTTAGTAATAACCTTTTTTGTTTTTAAATCAATAAATAATTTGCATAATAAATGTAATTTGATGTTCATTGTATATTATTAGTTGCTACATTTATGCCTTTAAAAAATAAAGTAAGTAAAAAGTAGTACAATGCTCATAAAAACATATGGAAGTTCTGTATATGGAGTTAGTGCCCAGATAATTACAGTTGAAGTAAATATAGATAAAGGGATTGGGTATCAGTTGGTAGGAATGCCGGATCTTGCCATAAAAGAAAGTGCTCATCGGATTTCTGCCGCCTTGAAGAATTGTGGATATAAGATGCCGGGAAAGAAAATTACGGTAAATATGGCTCCGGCAGATTTACGGAAAGAAGGCTCGGCCTATGATCTGACCATTGCTATTGGGATTTTGGCAGCTTCAGAACAGATCAGGAGTGAAAACATAGAAAATTACTTAATTATGGGAGAATTGTCGTTGGACGGTTCTCTTCAACCCATAAAAGGAATTTTGCCTATAGCCATTCAGGCAAGGGAAGAAGGATTTAAAGGCTTTTTTCTTCCTAAACAAAATGCAAAGGAAGCAGCCATTGTAAACGATTTGGATGTTTATGGCATAGAAAATATTACAGAAGTCATCAATTTCTTTGATAAAAATGAAAAATTAGAACCGGTTCAGGTCAACACTCGAGAAGAATTTTTTGATAATATAAATAAATTTCCTTTTGACTTTGCTGAAGTAAAAGGACAGGAAAATGTAAAAAGAGCGTTGGAAATTGCAGCAGCCGGGGGACATAATGTATTGTTGATTGGCCCGCCGGGCAGTGGAAAAACGATGCTGGCAAAAAGAATCCCTTCTATTTTACCGCCGCTGACTTTATCGGAAGCGTTGGAAACAACTAAAATTCACAGTGTTGCCGGAAAATTAGGAACAGAATCTTCTTTGATGACGGTTCGGCCATACCGTTCGCCTCACCATACCATATCCAGCGTAGCACTTGTCGGAGGCGGAAGTTATCCACAACCGGGAGAAATTTCTCTTTCCCATAACGGAGTGCTTTTTTTGGATGAATTACCGGAATTTAATCGTCAGGTATTGGAAGTGATGCGTCAACCATTGGAAGATCGGATAGTTACTATTTCGCGGGCTAAGTTTACCATCACTTATCCATCCAGTTTTATGTTGGTAGCTTCTATGAATCCTTCGCCTTCCGGATATTTTCCGGATGATCCTAAAAATACCAGTTCTCTGATGGAGATGCAACGCTATATGGGTAAAGTGTCTGGGCCCTTGTTGGATCGAATTGATATTCATATCGAAGTTTCACCAGTTCCATTTGAGGATTTGTCGGATAGGAGAAAAGGGGAAAGTAGTTTGGAAATCCGGAACAGAGTAGTAGAAGCAAGGAAAATTCAGGTGGCAAGGTATAGGGAAATAGAGGGAATCCACTATAATGCTCAGATAGGACCAAAACAATTGGATGCTTTTTGTGCTTTGGACAATAGTTCTAAAAATTTATTGAAAACAGCTATAGAAAGACTGAATTTATCTGCGCGGGCATATGACCGGATTTTGCGTGTAGGAAGAACTATTGCAGACTTGGAACAGTCTGAAAAAATACAATCGAAACATATTGCAGAAGCCATACAATACCGGAGTTTGGATAGGGAAGGATGGGGAATTTAATTTGAAAAAACAAAAGATATTTTGCTGAGATATAATTCAGGATTCCTTATTTTTACTTTGTAAAATTAAAACTAGCAGTAATCATGATCCGGAATGTACAATTATCAGATGCAGAGAGAATAGCAGAAATTTATAACTATTATATAGAAAATACTGTCATAACTTTTGAAGAGGAAAAAGTAACAGGAGAAGAAATAGCAAGGAGAATTAAAAATATTACAGCTAAGAATTTTCCTTATATAGTATATGAACAAAACGAAAAAGTTATAGGATATGCATATCTGGACAACTGGAGGTCGCGTTCAGCCTATGATATAACTTTGGAAAATAGTGTATATCTGGATCATAAGTTTATAGGCAAAGGAATTGGATATATTTTGTTAGAAGAATTAATTAAAGAATCAAAGAAGATTTCTATACATTCCATTATAGGAGTAATTTCCCTTCCGAATGATGTCAGCCGGAAACTACATGCTAAATTTGATTTTGAACTGGTAGGAAATTTTCGGGAATCAGGAAAAAAATTCGGAAAACTCATTGATGTGGAGTTTTGGCAATTGATATTGGATTAATATGAAAATATTATATAAAGATATAAGAAATAAAAAAACTTTTAAAGAAGATGAACTTTCACTTATCATTGGAAAAAGTGCATATATTAAATACTACTATACTGATGATGAAAAATTAGTAAAACAAGAAAATTTTAACTGCCAAGGGATATTGACATCTACTTATTTTTATTTACAATTATTTGAAACGAAAGAGGAAATTTTATATAAAAATCCACATGCAATAATTTATACAATTCTAAAAGAAATAAACGGATATATTGTTTACGAAAAGGAGAGTTATCAGGGTTTTGAGTTATCAGAAAAGATTATAGAAGTAAGAGATGAAAAAGGAAGGATGATTACAGAAATGAATCTTAAATATGAAGAATACCATAAATATTTACATGTTGATGATGAGATAAAAAGGATTTCTTATTTTGAGTGGGGAGAAATGAAAGATAGATTCTCTTCTTATTTTGAAAAAAAACATGAGGTAAACAATGAATTTTATACTCAATTATACCCGATAATTCCGGATTGTGAATTTCTTATCCCTGAAACGAAGGTAGAATATAGGAATTTATATGATATTAAATTGAAGTTAGATGAAGCATTTAAGGAAGACGACTTTACTAAATACATTTATGAACAAGATAGGAAAATTATTGAAGAAGAGTTTTGTGATGGAATATTAGAATCAAGAACATACTATCTAAAACCAGAACAGACAATACAAGATATCCTGAAGGAATGTAACTACAATATAGATAACATAATATATTATAATCAACATATTGTCAATAATTATGTAGTTTGGGATATTAATTATTATGGAAAACAACTAAGGCTAGGATCAAAAGATAAGAAAGTATTTAATTTAAATGATGAAGAAATAGCATCTCAATCAATTGATGCAACCAATAACAAAGTCATCAAAACTCAAAAATATTCAAACTTAATGTATCATGAAGATCCTTTTGATTTCCTCCCATTTACATATGATGAAAATGGAAAAATAGAAGAAAAGATCAAAATAAATTATGATAAATATTGTATTAACGATTTCAAAGAAAAAGGATTTTTCAATACAGAATATGGACGATATTTCCTTACAGATGAACCTTTAGTTCCTTATGTAAAAGGCCCTGAAAAAATAGAGTGTATATATAAAAATCATTTAGAACAGATAATAGATGAAGTTGAGATAAAATATTTATATGAATACAAGAAAGAGATATATGTGAATGGATTTCTAAAAGAAGTTTATTCATATATACATAAACATATACCGGGAGTTGAAGATTTGGATTGTATAGGCTTAGAGCTTTATTCTGATCAGCAAAGATTAGAAGATATAATATATGATTCGATTATAAAAAATTTTGATTTTGTATTTTACAATAAAAGAATAAATAACAATTACATTGTTTATGATGTTGAAAAATATGATTATACATCAGACCTAAAATATAATGGAATCCTAGTTCAGGATTCACAAGGAAGAGAAATCGTAAGAGTTATTTATCAAAATGATAAAACACATATACAATATGCTCATAAAATATTTTATGATAACCCTGTAAAGGGAGATAGTGCTGAAAATTATCATTTGGTAGAGTTTGATAAATATGGAAATCCATATAGGTATAAAAGATTTCATTGGGAAAATTGTGAAATATTTTCCAAAGAAAAATATGAGAAGTATGAGCCTAGCTCAAAAGTATTGCAAAATCCGTTTTATAAAAATTTAAGGTTTCTTATTCCCCCTTTTCCATGTTTAAAGTATGAAGAATTAGTTCAAAAACCTCAGTATATAAAAATTAAAAATGATTATATATATAGAAAAGAATGTTATTATAATGAAAATCATCAATTACGAATATATCATAATAGCATATTCTTATATACTTATGAAGATTTAACGCCAATAAAACAAGCACTAACTATTTATGAGTTTAAATATTATTATAATATTAAGCGAAATACTGATTTTCTTACATTTCGATGTTTATACAAAGAAGGATTGGAGATTGATTTTTCTATAAATTTGGAAACTTTACAAATGCAATATGAAGTTACTAAATGCAAGGAAATTTCGAATTTAAATTCTGAAATCAATAAAGTTTTAGAAAACAGCAATAAAAGTATGAAAATAAATATTAGGATGGAGAATGAGAGGGAAGGTGTATATCATTTTTTATACAATGATCAAATAGTGGAAAATTCATATTTTAATTTAGAAGAATTAATATATTGTTTGTTAGAAGCAATTAGACAAAAAAAATAAAAATCAAATCAACATGATACATCATATAGTAATGTGGAAGCTGAAAGAAGCTGACAAAAAGAAAAATGCACAACAAATCAAAGAAAGACTGGAAGGGCTGAAAGGAAGAATTAAGGAAATAGAAGAAATTTATGTAGGGTTTAATATGGAAATAGCTCCTGAAAATAACTTTGATGTAGTATTAACATCTCAGTTTAAAACCTTTGAAGATTTAGATGTTTATCAATATCATCCTGAGCATCAGGAAGTAGTGCAATTTATCAAAACCGTAGTAGAACAGAGAGTCGCCATTGATTACGAACTCTAAGTTATAAGTAAGAAGTTAGATGTAAGAGATTTACGATTTTTGATTTACAATTTACGAATTGATTTTAAAAACTGAAAGCTAATAACTATTAACTTACTTCTTACATCTAACCTTTTACAATTACAAATTTTTAATCTTTTTTCACAATTTCCGAATCATGGAGTTGTACAGGTTTTGATTTCTTTTTGCTCATTTTCAGATTGATGAATTCCACAAACAAAGAGAAAGCAATCGCAAAATACAAATATCCTTTAGGGATAGCACCAACCTCAGATCCGAATATATTCAGATGTGACAAGTGAGAAGCCTCAGTAATCAACATTACTCCAATCAGGATAAGGAAAGACAATCCCAAAATCTGGATAGTAGGATGTTCATTCACAAATTTACTTACCGGTTCGGCAAATAGTAGCATTACCAGAACAGCAGCAACTACCGCAGTAACCATAATGGCCATCGCTCCGCCATAACCGAATTCATTAAAACTAACCAATCCGATGGCAGTTAATACACTGTCAAAAGAAAAAACAATATCCAAAGCTACGATCTGAACAATAGCAGACGTAAAACTACTTTTAGCTTTAGAACCGTTGACATCTCCTGCACCTTCCAGCTTATGATGGATTTCCGTTACACTTTTATAAAGAAGGAAAAGTCCTCCCACAAAAACAATAATGCTTTGTCCCGAAATGCTTCCGTCGATCCAGGAAGTATTAAAAGTAAAAATAGGTTTGGTCAGTTTCAGAACTAAGGAAATTCCGAATAACAAAGCAATACGGAATATCATGGCCAGTAAAAGTCCGACTTTTCGGGCTTTGGGTTGTTGTTCTTTAGGTAGTTTTGAAGTTACAATAGAAAGGAATACAATATTATCAATTCCTAAAACAATTTCCAGGAAAGCTAAAGTTAGTAAAGCAATCCATGCACTGGGTAATAAAAATACTTCTATAAATTCCACACGTATTAATTTTCTGCAAATTTACTTTTTTTCAGATATTAATGGATGAAAAACTAATAAATTGAGGATTATTTTGTCTAAAATAAAAGATATTATTGCGTATGCTTAACTTTTCTTAGAGATTTATATAATCGGTAAATACCATAAAATAGTACCAGGACTAATATAAAAGCAACAATAGGAATAAAAACAGAAAGAAAACTGAGAAGAGAAGAGAAAAAAGTTTCACCCGTAGCTACTGCAAAATTACCTATTCCGGCAGTAGTTGTAGAAGAAACAGCTCGGGTTGAAGCCGTAGCAGAACTAACAGCCGCAGCAGTACCCCCTCCGGCAATAATACCCAATCCCCAACTCACATATTGTGGAAAATCACCCAACTGAGCCGCTAATAAAACCGTTCCGGCTATGGTAGCAAGAGGAATAGAAATAGTATCCAATACATTATCAATAAAAGGGATATAATAACCAATAATTTCAACAAAAGTAGCTATACCCAGTGTAATAAGTGCAGGAAGACCACTAACCCATTGCCATTGATCCCCCAAATTTATCCATCCGAAATGTTGACACAAGCTTACAAAAAAGAGTGGTAAAAATACTCTGAAACCGGAAGAAGCAGCTAATCCTATGCCTAAGAATATACTTAAGATAGTTGAAACCCAGGAAATTGATTCTCCAAACATAAGAAACAAATATTATAACACCGGATCAAATATAACTATTTTTCCACTATAACTTTTACTAAAAAACTCAGTTAGTTTGATTATTATAGTAACTTTGCTCCCGGTTTTCTAGAAACATTCCATTTATGAAGTTACCGGCTATTGTTCAATTACATCTGATTGTTTTCATGTGGGGATTTACAGGTGTAATGGGAAAGCTTATTTCCTTGAGTGCCATTCCGTTGGTCTGGGTAAGGATTTTGATAGCCGTATCCTTAATCTTTCTTTATATCCGTTTTTTTACCAAAGAAAACTTTACAATTGGCAGAAGGCTGATTTTCCAGTTATTAGCATGCGGAATTATTATAGGAACTCATTGGGTTTTGTTTTACGGATCCATTAAAATTTCCAACATATCCATTGCCACTTCCACACTTTCAACAGGAACTCTGTTTGTAGCCCTTCTGGAACCCATTCTCTTTAAACGGAAAGTACGAATTGAAGAAATAATATTAAGCATTGTAATTATTATTTGTATTTCCCTGATATTCAAAACTGAAATGATTTATTGGAAAGGAATCATCATGGGAATTCTTTGTGCTTTCCTGTCTGCTTTATTTTCCGTAGTGAATGGAATTATGTACCGGAAAGGAGATTCTTCCGTAATTACTTTCTATGAATTGCTGGGAGGATTTCTTACCCTGACATTATTTATGACTTTTACTGGAAACTGGGAGGCAGTAATAAACATAAAGATGATAGATATATTCTGGCTTCTGATTTTGGGCGGAGTACTGACCAGTATTCCGATGATCCGCACTATGAAACTGATGAAGCACATTACACCGTTCACCCTTATGCTTTCCATAAACTTAGAACCTGTTTATGCGATCCTGATTGCTTTTATTATATGGGAAGATTCTGAAAAAATGGGGCCGACCTTTTATTTTGCTACCATAGCCATGATCATTGCTATTTGCATTAACGGATATTTAAAAACAAAAAATAAAAAACTTTCCACCTGATTTTCATAATTTTTTCGTTTACTTAGTAATAATTAAGTTGAACTTAATACAGGAAATAAAAAGCTATAAACAAGTATTCAAATCGGCCTCTGAGCAAATACGTCAGAAAAATGAAAGGGAAAAAGGGTTAAGAAATCTATCTGTTTGAACACAAACAAAGTTTGCGAGCATAGCTCTGAGTTCAAATATTTTAGCTTTTTCGATGAGTTTTTCAAGCTAAATTTGCTCAAAGCCTTGATTTTATTTTTCTTTTGTATCAAGACAAAAGAAAAATAAAATTACTTGATAACCAGATGATTATATATAAAGTTTATATCGAACTTAATTAGATTTTAGTATGAAAAAACTACCTGTTCTCTTTATCATTTTCAGGATGATCTTAATTCCGGTATTTCCTTTACTGGCTCATTTTTTAGGAGATTCTGTCCGTTTACCAATTGTTATTTTAATGTATTTAGGATTAATATCCGATATTTTTGACGGAATTATTGCCCGGAAATATCACGTAGCTACTGAAAAATTATGGCGGATGGATAGTCAAACCGATTTATTTTTCTGGTTATCTATTGGAATTTCTTGTTGGATTTTAAATCCTGAAATAATCAGAGAAAATTCCGGACTAATTATAAGTTTGTTTATTCTGGAAGGATTCTGTTATCTTCTCAGTTTTTTACGATTTGGAAAAGAAACCAGTACTCATGCTTATTCTGCAAAATTGTGGGGATTGAGCTTATTACTTTGTTTTACTTCTATGATAGGATTCAATTACGGCGGATTTTTCTTTTATCAGGCAATCATAATCGGATATATATCGTATTTGGATATTATTCTGATTTTATTACTTCTTCCTCGTTGGACTCACGATATTCCGAGTTGTTACCATGCCTATTTAATCAGGAAAAATATTGCATTCAAAAAACACGATTGGTTTCATTAAAACAAAGAAGCCTGAACGCCCGGACTTTCTAGTTCCAGTAGTTGTTTTTTTGCTTTTAGTCCTCCGGCATAACCTACTAATTCTCCATCAGAACCGATAATCCGGTGACAAGGAACAACGATAGAAATAGCATTAGCTCCGTTAGCAGAAGCAATGGCACGTATGGCTTTCTCATTTCCCATTCTTTTAGCCAGAGCAAGATAGGTTTCCGTCTTTCCGAAAGGAATCTGCATCAGTTCTTTCCATACCGATTGCTGAAAATCCGTTCCGCAAAGTAACAAAGGAAGATCAAATTCTTTTCTTTCCTTTTTGAAATATTCATCCAATTGATTGATGGCTTCCTGAATTACAGGAGAAGATTCTTCCACATATTCAGAACTTAAAAAATTCCGGATTCGTGCATCTACTGTTTCCCGGCCTTTCCGGTAATGCCAGTCGCATAAACAAAGCTTTTCCTCATAAGAACCTAAGATCAGTTCTCCTGCAGGAGTTTTATGATATCGAATTTTAACCGGAATCATTTTTGAATATTTCATTCAAAAATAGTCAAAAAATCTCGGTTTGTAAAAAGTAAAATGATATTAGACAAAAGATAAAAGACTATTGACTTCTAACTTCTTACATCTTACTTCTGACTTAAAAGGGATTCTCCTCTCACCGGAATGACAGAATTTTGTATTGTCATTCTGAACAAACGTTAGTGAAGTGAAGAATCTCTACCCAAATTTTAACCCTCAACTATGAAACATAGGAGAGGTTTGTATTCAGAATTGAGGTTATTTTCTTTTTAATAGAATCTAAATCCGACAAAAACTGAGTTTTGTCTTTGAGTGAATTTACTATTTGTTTTGCATGATTATGATAATATTGTACCGCATCAAGCATATTCTGGCAAAATGTTTCGTAATATTTCTGCTGTTTTACGTTGGTGAGATCTACTTCCTTCAATTGATCATTTAAATATTTCAGATAGAGCTGAAGCTCCTTGATAAACATATGAGGACGGTATCCGGATTTCAACAAATTGGTGCGTCCGTAAATGTGATCCACCATTGTTTTCAGGGAAACAATCTTGTCAAAATAAGCCAGATTCGGGCCTGGACAAACCGTAACTCCTAAAATATTTTTGGTAACAGGAGAAAGGTCGTATTTTCTCAAAGCAGAATTGCTCAATCCGGCACATAAACATTCCTTGGTCAGAACATCTGCAATTTGTTTTCTTTGTTCTTGATCAGGCAAATTCAGTTCTTTAATTTCTTTTATTTTCTTTCGGATATATTTTACAGAAGCGGTACAAATAGGTTTTTTACTAAATTCAGTATTGGATTGTAATAACTTTTCCGTACATGGACTTCCCGGGCGACCTCTTTCTGCCAATCCGTATTTTTCCTTTTCTCCGGAACTATTTTTCAGAGAATTGAAAGGAACTCCCAAAGGAGAGTTTTTGCTTAGAAAAATGTCATCTTCTGTTGATTTTGCTAATGCCTGCAAAGTGTCTTCATCAATACTTACGGCTTCAGGAACGAGTAGGAAAGGACTTCCCCATCCGGTAGCATCTGCCTGATAATAATTGAGAAGAAGCTCGTTTTCTTCATGGGTTCCGATTCCTCCCTGCACAGTTATAAGATTTTTAGGTGCTTTTTCCGGAGGTGTTTTTCCTTTTGCTATCAAGGCTTTGCTGTACATTTCAAATAGTTCGGCAACCAGAGATTCCCGTTTGGTTTTAAATTCTTCCAGAATAGGGCCTAACATATATCCTTGGCTTGCAAAAGCATGGCCACCGCAGTTCAGTCCGGATTCAATCCGGAATTCCGACACCCATAATCCTTTTTTTGCCAGATATTTTCCCTGAATAATAGCAGAACGAAAATCACTTACTTTGATAATTATCTTTTTGGTGAAACTTCCGTCTTTCATTTCCGTGAAAGCACTCAGATTTTCTAGATAATTGTATAATCTCGGATTCATTCCGGCAGAAAAAATAATGGAAGAATCTACCAGATTACTTTCGGAATATCCACGTAAAGCAGCTACGGCATCAGATCCGTCTTCAATGATTGTTCCGTTTTTAGTAAACTGATCGTTGTCTACTTTAGTCATGATGTTGACATCAATGCTTCCCGGCTTCAACAAGTCTTTTAGTTGTTGTTGCAGTTTTCCCTGCTCATAACTATCCCGGATTTCTTTCATTTTGTTGTACATCTTTTTCAGGAAATTTTCTTCCGGAAGCATTTCAAAGTACAAAAAAAGGTCTGAACCCGGTTCAAAAGAAGAATTTTTCAGTTTTTCAATCTGCTCATGAACTATGTTATTCAGAAGGTTCAGGTAATCCGTAATACGTTTAGCCCGATAATCGGGTTCTGTTGTTTCAATAGGTTTATAGGTTCTATTATCTTTCTTGTAATAATATTCCCGCATTTTTTCTATCAGGTTATCCTGAACAATAGAGATAACCGAAGAAATTCCGAAACGTGCCACTTTTACCGGAGTATCAATGGTATAAGATAGTCCCATAACCGGAATGTGGAAGGTGTGAAAATGTTTGTTCATTTAATTGAAATAGGTTATTTGTAATGATTTTTATTAAGTTGGTAGAAAGATAGATTCAAATAGTAAATATTAATATAATGATACAAAAGCAACAAATGTACGAAAAAACAATCAGCCGGATTACACCTTTTATGGAACAATCTGTAATATTTTTATTTTTTGTTGGAAGGTTTTATGAATTATTTTTTTAATGTTTACTTTACTTTCTCGTATTTATACACATGATCTCCGTTTCCTTCCGTAAAAGCCAGAAAGAAATGAGTATAATCAGAGGAAGATTTCACATCATTGTATTCATGAACAATTAACCCGCCATCATCAGCCAGTCCGATTCTTCGTTGGCTTTTCACACAACCATCAGTAACAGAAGGAATATTCACACAATTCTTTTCTTTAGGAAGATAAAAAAATCCGTCTTGCAATGTTCCCTGATAAATAAGGGATTTTACTACTTTATTGTTTTTCAAAAGGTTGAATGAAATATATTGATTGTCTTTTACTTTCACTTCTACCTGATCATACGTATTCCAGAGAGAAAGGGAATCCAATCGGGTATTCAGTACGATTTTCTCTACATCTTTTTTATTCCTGACGTTTGGAAAAGTATTTTCCAGTTTTTTATAGATTGGATATTTTTTACTGGTTGAACTGAGAGCAGTATAAGTTCCTTTTTCATTGTAAGTTCCGGAAGCATAGATCCGGTAAGTTCCGTTGAGTTGGGATAAGTTTTGGGAATTGAGTTTGGTTGTGTTTCCGTTGGTATAACTATCGGAAAAAGTAGCACATCCGGTTAAACAACACAATAAGAGCAACGCAAAAAACAATTTATTCATGATTTTTGTTTATTTAGAAGCAATTATTGCAAATAAGATACCAGAGTTGGAAAAGGGAATCAAGCTCTAAATTTTCTAAAAGATTGAATTAACTCATAAATACCAAAAGCAATAAATACTTTTCCAAAAATAAATATAGTCCAACTCAAAGGATAATCTTTTCCTATATATGTTTTTCCTTCTTCTAATGGATTATAAAAATCAGTAACTAAAAGAAATCGAAAATATCCTGTAAGAAAGGATTTCCATTCTTTTATATTAAAGTTAAGTTCATAGTTTTGAGATATAGTATAGTTACAATTATAATTTTGACATATAAAGAAAATAGTATAGAAAATTAATCCTGCCATCAAAATGAAACGTAGAGCAGTTAACCATTCTGTTCCATGATTAGAAACTCGTTTGTGCAGACATAATATGAAATGATCTGAAAGGCTTATATTTTTATTTTCCCTTTTATAAGCTTCTAATTCATAAATTCTGAATTTATTATATTCAATTCTGTTTTCTGTTTTTTGTAATTGCTGTTTGATGATTCTTAAAGTGTCTCGACTACAATTTTTAATATTTTTAATTGTGATATTATCAAAATATGCACTTTTTTCAAATATAGTATAAGTAATCTCTATAGAATTAACTGAAATATTTTGAAATGAAGGGAAATCTTTAAATATAGAATGCTGTATATTTAGATGAGAGAAATCTTTTCCAAAAAAGTGAACTTTATCTTCAAAAGTACAATTTTCAAAATATGACTCTCCATCTAATTTAAAAATAGTATTTTTTTTAAAAGAACATCTTTCTAAAGAAATATTCTTTTCTAAAATTAATGTTAGAAATCGTGTTTCATTAAAATTACAATTATTAAAAGAACAAGAATTAGTTATAGTAATATGATTTAATTTACAATCTTGTTCTAAGTCATTATCAAAAAAATTTAAATCATTAATTTTTGAATTGTGCATAATAAAGTCAAGAAAATTATTTTTTATACACCAAAAACGATCAACAATTAAGTCTCGGATTTCGAGAAAATCAAAAGTATTGCTTTTTATGTTAAAGAAGTTATTAGACAAAAAATTTCTTACATAAAAATAATCAATTCTATTTCCAAACATTGTTAAGCTATTTTTAAGGTCAGAGTAAGAATCAATTAATTCGAGATTAGTAAAATAACATTCTTGCATATGAGTTTTTGAATTATAGAAACGACAGTTATCAAAAGTTAAATATGTATCTCTATTTTCATAGTTTGTATTATTTATATTCTTTTTATAAACTGTATCAATAAATTTCAATAGTTTTCCGGAAAAAAAACAATTAGAAATAGTATTGGTAGAAATTATTTCTGCTAAATCTATGGTTAAAGATTCATCTAACTGTATTTTGTAATCTGAAATATCTTCTTGGTTAGATTTTAGAAGATTATAAAATTCTTCTCCCGAAATTTCAGTTAGATTTTGTAGTTCCATAATAAGCTAAAATTATAAAAAAATCTTAATTCAACCTAAAATCCAAATATATTTTTTTCTTGATTTTATAATTCCATTTTATGGTTCGGTTTCTGAGCGAATGCGTCAGAAAAATGAGAAGAAAAAGCGTTAAAAACTATTTATGTTTGAACGTTAGCGAGTTCAAATATTTTAGCTTTCTTTTGTATCAAGACAAAAGGAAAATTTTTTTTAATTCAATCTAAAATCCAAAAACAATTTTTCTTTGATTTCATCTAATAATTCCTTAGTAATGGTTACCCTTTTGTTCATGGAAGAAGATTCCAGAAATAGGTTGTTTTTTTTGTCTAGAATTTCAAAGTGAATATTTTTTACTCCAGCATTCTGGTCGCAAACCTTGTTTAAGGTAACCAAAGTATTTTCGTCCAGATTTTCCAGATTGATTTTAATGGTTAATCTTTTGGAATGTTTGTTTATCACTTCGCTGAGTTCTTCCATATTTAGTACGTTGATATAGACAAAACCGTTATCACGGATCATTCCTACCGTAATTTTTATCAATACGAATAAGTTGGGAATCAGGTATTTTTGCAGATCGAGATAATTTTTTTTCAATTTCAGTGAAATAGTTCCGGTTTTATCTTCCACATCAAAAAAAGCCATTCGGGTTCTTCCGTCGTTCATATCCCGGTGTTCGAATTTGGTGATCATTCCGGCAATAAACACTTCCTTATTAATATATTTTTCCTTGTGTTCGTTGATTTCCGAAATATTTTGCGGTTTGATCAAGTCGATTTCGTACTTATAGTTATCCATAGGATGTGCAGAAATGTAAATTCCCACTACCTCCTTTTCCTTGTTGAGTTTATACATGGTGTTCCATTCCTCGGTTTTAGTAATAACCGGTTTCATCACGTCGAAACCTTCATCACCTAAATCTCCGAACAAGGAATTTTGTGCAGAATTTTTATTTTCCTGAAAGGCTGTTCCGTAGCGTATCATTTTTTCTATGGTGGTGGAACCGTTTTCTTCCGTAAAGAATTGTGCCCGGTTGGAATCGGCCAATTCATCGAAAGCTCCTGCCAATACCAGGTTTTCCAGTACTTTTTTATTAATGTTTTTCAGGTCGGCTCGCTCAAAGAATTCAAACAGGGAATTATATTTTCCATTTTCCATCCGCTCATGAACAATAGCTTCCACTGCATTTTCTCCTATTCCTTTGATGGCTCCCATTCCAAAACGGATGGCTCCTTTTTCGTTCACCGTGAATTCGTAATCACTTTCATTAATGTCCGGCCCTAATACTTCCAGTCCCATGTTTTTACATTCTTCCATAAAGAAAGTAAGAGTACTGAGGTTATTTAAGTTATTGCTCAATAGAGCAGCCATAAATTCTGCTTGATAATGGGCTTTCAGATAGGCGGTTTGAAAAGCGATAAAAGCATAACAGGTGGAATGTGATTTATTGAAAGCATATTGGGCAAAGGCTTTCCAGTCTTCCCATATTTTTTTGAGCTTGTCTTCCGGATGTCCGCGTTCTATGGCGCCTTCCAAGAATTTAGCTTCCATTTTATTCAGCACTTCAATTTGCTTTTTTCCCATTGCTTTTCGAAGTACGTCGGCATCACCTTTACTAAATCCGGCTAATTTTTGGGAAAGAAGCATCACCTGCTCCTGATATACGGTAATTCCGTAGGTATCCGCCAGATATTCTTCCATAGCGGGAAGATCATAGGTAATTGGTTCTTTTCCGTGTTTCCGGTTGATGAAATTTGGGATATATTGAAGCGGTCCCGGACGATACAAAGCATTCATGGCGATCAAATCCTCAAATTTATCCGGTTGCAGGGCTTTGAGGTGTTTTTGCATTCCGGGCGACTCGTACTGGAATATCCCGATAGTATTTCCATTCTTGAATATTTCGTAGGTTAATTCATCATCCAGAGGAAATTCATCCGGATCAGGAGCTTCTCCTTTCCGTTTTTTTATGATTTCAATAGTGTCGTTAATGATTGTCAGGGTTCGAAGTCCTAAAAAGTCCATTTTCAACAGTCCGGCACTTTCCACTACCGAGTTATCAAATTGGGAAACTAGTAAAGTGGAATCTTTGGCAACAGCTACCGGAATTAAATTGGTAATGTCTTCCGGCGTAATGATAACTCCACATGCATGGACACCGGTATTTCGCAAACTTCCCTCCAACTGATAGGCATTCTGAATTACCTTTCCTTCCAGATCATCGGATTCAAATTTTTGTTTGAGTTGCAACACCGGTTCCGATTCTTCTTTTCCGAAATCCTTTTGCAGATCTGTTTCCGATTTATTTTTTAGCTTGGTCAGATTCAAATTGGGTGGAAGATTTTTAGACAATCGGTCGGTGTCACTCAACGGCAATTCCAATACCCGTCCGGCATCCCGGATGGCAGAACGTCCGGCTAAGGTTCCGTATGTAATAATCTGTGCTACCTGATTTTCTCCGTATTTATTTACTACCCACTGAATAATTTTTTCCCGTCCGCGGTCGTCAAAATCAATATCAATATCGGGAAGGGAAACCCGGTCGGGATTAAGGAAACGCTCAAACAGGAGGTCGTATTTGATTGGGTCAATATTGGTAATTCCTACACAATAAGCCACTGCAGAACCGGCAGCAGAACCTCGTCCCGGGCCAACGGAAACTCCCATTTTCCGGGCTTGGGAAGTGAAATCCTGTACGATAAGGAAATATCCGGGATAACCGGTTTTGGCAATGATTTCGAGTTCAAATTCCAAACGTTCCCGTATTTCATCGGTCAGGTTTTCTCCATATCGTTTTTCGGCTCCTTTCCAGGTAAGATGTGCCAGATAAGCGTTTTCTCCGCGTTTTCCTCCGTCAATTTCATCTTGCGGATCAATAAATTCTTCGGGAATTTCAAATTTAGGAAGTAAAACATCACGACTCAGTTCGTAAGGTTCAAATTTTTTCAGAAAATCTGGAAGATTTTCAATGGATTCAGGAATATCGGCAAATAAATGAGCCATTTCTTCCTGAGATTTAAAATTATATTCATTGTTCGGAAGTCCGAAACGTTTTCCGAATCCTCTTCCTATAGGAGTGGATTGTTTTTCCCCGTCTCTTATGCAGAGAAGGATATCCTGGGTTTCGGCTTCTTCCTTGTTTATATAAAAAGTGTCGTTTTGTGCCAGTACCTTTACTCCGTATTTTTCAGCGAATTTGAGAAGTACTTTGTTTAGGTGTTCTTCTTCATCCAAATGATGGCGAAGCAATTCTACATAAAAATCTTCTCCGAACTGGTTGTGCCAATAAACAAAAGCTTCTTCGGCTTGTTTTTCCCCAACGTTTAAGATCAGGCTGGGTATTTCGGAAGATAAACTTCCGGTAGTGGCGATCAGGTTTTCCTTGTATTGTTCTATCAGTTCTTTTCCGATACGAGGATATCCGGCATAGAATCCGAGTTTGTAACCGAGAGTAGATAATTTGGAAAGATTTTTAAATCCGTTGTGATTCTTGGCCAGTAATACCTGAGTATATCTCCGGTCGGGATTGTCTTTGGTGAATTTATTCTGTAAATAGGTTTCAGAAATATAAAGTTCACAACCGATTATAGGCAGGATTTCCCTTTTTTTTGGTTCGGAAAGTTCTCCGGCTTCTACTTTTTTGTTGTGATCTTTGATTCCTGCATTGGCTCTTTTCATTTCGTTGAGAAAGGCAAAAGCTCCCATCAGGTTTCCGGAATCGGTGATTCCCAGTGCAGGCATATGGTATTCCATCGTCTTTTTGATGAGGTCGGAATGTTTGCTGGTAGAAGTAAGGATGGAATAAACGGAATGGTTATGAAAATGGAAGAAATCAGAAAAATTGATATCTTCTACCGATTTTTTTTCTCCTTCTCTTTTTCCTTTTAGTTTTTCGTTGAAGTCTTTTACCTGTTTCCGAACGATAATGTCAAAGGATTGAAAAGGTTCCGGATGGTTTTGAATAAACCGGTTGAGTTGTTCTTCAGTAAAATGTAATTTTTTGGCTTCTACTTGTCGTAAACGGACTAATTCCCAAAAAGCTCGGGCAGTTGCATTTACATCGGCTGCTGCATTGTGGGCTTCATCGAAATTGTGACCAAAGAGTTTTTCGTATAATTCGGAAAGTTTCGGGTATTTGAACCCGCCACCCATTCCTCCCGGCAGGGCACAAAAATTGGTTCCTTCCTGTGCAGTATCGATTAATGGCAGGTCAGAGATATTGTTTTCTAGTGATTTACGATAAAACTCGGCTCCTACAATCGGAATATCAAAGGAAATATTTTGTCCGACCAGAATAGGGTTTTCAGCCAAAACAGTATTAAACTGTTCCAGTACGGTTTTCAGGTCATGACCTTCGGCTAAGGCTTTTTCCGTACTGATTCCGTGAATCCTTTGTGCATTGAAGGGAATATCATATCCTTCGGGTTTTATGATGTAGTCGTAGTTTTCAATTAAATCTCCATTTTCATCATGCAATTGCCAGGCAATCTGTACCATTCGTGGCCAGTTATCGGAATCGGAGACAGGAGCGCTGTTATTGGCAGGCAATCCAGTGGTTTCAGTATCAAAAACTAAGAATTTCATATCTTACAAAATTAGGGAATTTTTTGGAGAGGTAAGGGACAAGAATGGTGATGAGAAATTATTATTTTCAGTTTTTAGGCTCAATTTTTGTTATTGTAATCTGGTAACCTATTAAAAATAATTTGTTTATGGAAAACTTAATTAAAAGATTACAGGAAGAAGCAGGTCTTACTGAGGAACAATCATTTAAAGCATTGTCAGTGGTTAAGGATTTTATGGATAAGGAAAATCTGGATATTGACTGGGAAAAATTTGCCAAAGGAAAGTTTGAAGATATGAAAGGTTCGGTTTCTTCTTTGTTTCATAAAGTTTCGGAAAAAGCAGGCGATTGGAGTGATAAAATTAGTGATACATTGAAAGATTTGTCGGATCAGGCAGAACAGAAAATAAAAGATATTTCCAAAGAAAAAGAGAAGTAAGAAAGAAAATATTTTTGTTGAGTAAAAGTGAGAATTCATAAAAAATTCTCACTTTTTAATTTTGTTTATAAGGGATAAATATTGGTTTGTGGCTTAAAATTTATGATTATTTAATTTTATGAGATTTTATTTTTACGAAATCATTAAAAATTAAATTTATCCTTACCATTTTTTAATCATGAAATAAGAGAGAAATAACTATGTTTTTTCACAGATAAATAAAAGATAATTTATAAAATACGTACTTTTACACTGGTTTTTGTAATAAGATAAAAAATGTTAATATTAAAATTTGGAGGTACCAGTGTAGGAAGTGCCGAACGTATTAAAAATCTGGCAGAACTGACTAAAAGCCAGGAGTCTAAAATTGTTGTACTGTCTGCTATGAGTGGTACGACTAATGCTTTAGTGGAAATTTCCGCAGCTTTATATGAAAAGAACACATCCAAGGCAAAGGAACTGATAGATACACTTGAAAAGAAATACCGGACAGAAACAAAGGATTTATATAAAAATGAAACCATACTTCAAAAAGCAGAGGAACTTATAAATTCCCATTTTGAATATATCCGTTCTTTTGTTGATTTCCCTTTATTCACTTTAAAGGAAGAAAAAATTATTCTGGCACAAGGAGAATTATTAAGTACTGCTATGTTTCACTATTATCTGAGTGAAATAGGAGAGAAATCCATACTTCTTCCCGCATTGGAATTCATGAGAATTAATAAGGATGCAGAGCCGGATATGGCTTATATTGAAGAAAACCTGAAGGAAGAACTGAAAAAATATCCGGATACTACTTTTTTCATCACTCAGGGATATATTTGCAGAAATGCACAAGGAGATATAGACAACCTGCAAAGAGGTGGAAGCGATTATACTGCATGTATTATCGGGGCTGTGATTGATGCAAAGGAAATTCAGATATGGACGGATATTGACGGAATGCATAATAATGATCCGCGTTTTGTAGATAAAACCCATCCGGTTGATGAATTAAACTTTGATGAAGCTGCGGAGCTGGCTTATTTCGGAGCGAAAATTCTTCATCCGACCTGTATTTTGCCCGCACAAAAAAGAAATATTCCGGTATCGTTGAAAAACACCATGCAGCCGCAGGCAAAAGGAACGTTGATTGCCAATATTGAAACACCGAAAGGAATACGGGCCGTAGCAGCTAAAGACGGAATTTACGCCATCACAATCCGAAGTGGAAGAATGTTACTGGCTCACGGTTTTTTGAAAACCATATTTGAAATTTTTGAAAAATATAAAACTTCCATAGATGTAATTACTACTTCCGAAGTTGCTGTTTCCCTTACCATTGACAATCCGGCAAGTCTGGATAATATCATAGCGGAACTGAAAGAAATTGCTCATGTGGAAGTGGAGAAAGACCAGACTATTATTGCCATTGTAGGAAATATTGCAAAAAGTGAAGCCGGATATGGGGTGAAAATACTGGATGCTTTCAGAGAAATTCCGTTACATATGGTTTCTTACGGAGGAAGTGAACACAATATTTCCGTGGTTATTGATAGCAAGCATAAAAAAGAAGCCTTACAGGCTTTGAATAATAAATTATTCGGATATTAAATCTGGATTTTAATTGAAAAAGCCGCCATAATGAATTTTCATTATGGCGGCTTTTTATTAATCTGTATTTTTGATTAACGTAATGATTTATTGAAAAGCTTTGACCAAAATATAATTATACCATAATTATTAATATAGGTTAACAAAAAACAATTTTATTAATAATGTGATTTTTTATATTTTTTATGATATTTATCATGAAAAATCATTTCAAATAACAACAAAAAATTATTTTTTATAAAAAAATACTCAAAAAATTAACAACTATTTTTGATTAAGTGATGTAATAAATAAGATATTTTTGTTGTTGTTAATAATATTTTTTTACTTTTAGTGTAAAATAATAAAAAAACAATACTTAAACTACAAACTAAAAAAATGGAAACAAAAGAAATGATGACTGTTCAGGATTACTGGATGAATGAAGCGAATAAAATATCGTGGTTTACTCCGCCCAACACTTTTTACTCTAAAGAAGATGGAAAAGATATCTGGTTTGGCGACGGAATAACCAATCTATCGTATTTGTGTATAGATAGACACATTGAAGACGGATATGGAGAAAATATCGCTTTCATTTTCGATTCTCCGGTAACTCAGACTAAAATTAAATATACCTATAATCAGGTAAAAGAAAGAGTAGAAAAATTAGCCGGAGGACTGAAAAAATTAGGATTGAAACAAGGAGATGTAGTATTGATCTACATGCCGATGATTCCGCAAACAGCCTTTTCTATCCTTGCTTGTGCTCGACTGGGAATCACCTTCTCCGTGGTTTACAGTGGTTATTCAGCCAGTGAATTGGCTCTTCGGATAGAAGATTGCAAGCCTAAAGTAATTATAACAGCTACTTCAAGCATTGATGTAGATCGCATTATCTCTTACAAACCGATTGTAGATAAAGCCATTACACGTTCCAATCATTCACCAGAACACGTAGTGATATACAATAGGAGATTGGGCTTTATGTATGCCGACAGTCCTTACGATGTAGATTTTGATGAATTGGTGGAAAATTCCCAACCGGAAGATTGTGCAGAAGTTAAATCCAATACACCTTCTTACATATTATATACTTCCGGAGTAAAAGGAAGTGCGAGAGGAGCGGTTTATAACACTGGAGATTATGCCGTTGCGTTAAAAGAAGTGATGAACAACATTATAAAATGTAATCCGGATGAAACCTTGTTTACTGCATTTGACATAGGAGGAGGAATCAGCCACAGCTTTATAGTTCTCGCTCCAATGATCAACAGAAGTCCGTCCATTATTTATGAAGGAAGTTCCACTCGTACTCCGGATCCGGGTTCTTACTGGAAATTGATACAGGAATACAAAGTAGATGTTTTACTCACTCCGCAGACCAATCTAAGAAAGATCTATAATGCAGATCCAGAAGGTAAGTATTTTGATAAATACGATCTGAGTAACTTAAAACGAATTGTGCTTTCCGGAGAAGATTCAGGTAAAGACAGTATTGAATGGATCAGAAGCAAAACACAAGTAGCTATTACCAATTTATGGTGGCATTCCGAAGGAGCCTGGCCATTGTTAGGGAAAGAAATAAAAGCTGGAGAAACAGATAAACTTCCTGATTCTATAGGAAGACCGGTAAGAGGTTTTGATATGAAGATAGTAAAAATTGCAGAAACAGGAAAGATGGGAATTATCGCAGCATCAAAGCCTCTTCCTCCCGGCTCATTCAGTTATATATTAAACAATAGACCCGAAGATCAGTTTGTTACCGAAAAATTAGCCAATTACTACAATACAGGAGGAACCGGATATCAGGATGCAGAAGGCAATTTCTACACCACCGGAAGTCAGGGAGATATTGTCAATGTAGCAGGGCAACGACTTTCCGTACTGGAAATAGAAAATATCATAAAAAACCATCCTAAAATATCCGAAGTAGCGGTTATCGGGGTAAGAGATGCCATTAAAGGACAAGCCGTGGTAGCTGTTCCGGTTATCAAAGCCTTTGAACAGGCAGATCCGTTCCACCTGACCGAAGAACTGAGAAGAATGGTAGTAGAAAAATTGGGAATCAATTCGGATTTAAAACAAGTGGTTTTTGTAAAACGGTTACCAAAAACAAAAACAGGAACCATTCTCAGAGATGTGATCCGAAAAATTGCAGACGGAGAAAAATTTGTTATTCCAGAAGACACCAAAAATCCTTCTGTTATCTATGAAATTCAACAGGATTTTGAACTTGAAAACGTTACCCGGGTTACCGTTCGGGAAAAAACCATTGACGATCTGGTTATTAAAAACCGTATCGATTACGAAAGAATTTATGATATCAGTTTAGACCAGCCGGAACAATTCTGGGGAGAAATCGCCCAGACTTTCACTTGGAGAAAACCTTGGGAATCCGTATTGGAATACAACTTTGAAAAAGCTGATTTCAAATGGTTCAAAGGAGGAAAATTAAACATTACCGAAAACTGTCTGGATCGTCATTTACAGAAAAACGGAGATAAAGTCGCTGTTATTTGGGAATCCAATGATCCGCAGGAACCTAACCGAATTCTCACCTACAAACAATTACATGCAGAAGTATGTAAATTAGCCAATGTCCTTAAAAGTAAAGGAGTTAAAAAAGGAGATCGGGTTTGTATCTATCTTCCGATGGTGCCGGAACTGGAAATAAGCTTATTGGCTTGTGCCAGAATAGGAGCCATACATTCCGTAGTATTTGCCGGATTCTCATCTGCTGCATTAGCTGCCAGAATTAACGATTCCGAATGTAAAATGTTGATAACCTGCGACGGAAACTACAGAGGAAACAAATACGTGGACTTAAAAGGAATAGCCAATGAAGCACTGGAAACAACACCATCCATAGAAAGTGTAATCGTGTTGAACCGTTCCAATAAACCGTTAATGATGGTTCCTAATCGCGATTTATGGTGGCATGATCTGATGAAAGATGTAAGTGCTGATTGTCCGGCGGAAGAAATGGATGCAGAAGATCCGTTATTCATTCTGTACACTTCTGGTTCCACAGGAAAACCAAAAGGAATGGTACACACCTGCGGAGGATATATGGTTTACACCACCTATTCATTTAAAAATGTATTCCAGATAGGAGATCCGGAGGATATCTATTTCTGTACCGCTGATATTGGCTGGATTACCGGACATTCCTTTATTGTGTATGCACCATTATGTTCCGGAGTTACTGCCATAATGTTCGAAGGAACTCCTACTTTTCCGGATGCCGGAAGATTCTGGGATGTAATTGATAAACATAAAGTAACCCATTTCTATACCGCTCCAACCGCCATCCGGTCGTTGGAAGCCTTACCATTGCACTTCGTGGAAAATCACGATCTGAGCTCACTGAAAGTATTAGGTTCCGTAGGAGAACCGATCAACGAAGAAGCATGGAACTGGTATAATGACAAAGTAGGAAAAGGAAACTGTCCGATTGTAGATACTTGGTGGCAAACAGAAACAGGTGGAATCATGATCTCTCCTTTAGCAGGAATTACAACCACCAAGCCAACCTTTGCTACCAAACCATTACCGGGAATTCAACCTTGTCTGATAAACGAACAGGGAGAAGAAGTAAAATCCGTAAACGGAGAAGGAAACCTATGTGTAAAATTCCCTTGGCCGGGAATGGCAAGAACTATTTACGGAGATCATCAACGCTACATTGATACCTATTTCTCTGCCTATGGAGGAAAATATTTCACAGGAGACGGAGCATTGCGAGATACCAATGGAAATTACCGTATTACCGGTAGGGTGGATGATGTGATCATCGTATCCGGACATAATTTAGGAACTGCACCAATTGAAAATGTAATTAATGAACACTATTTAATTACCGAATCTGCGGTGGTAGGTTTCCCTCACGACATTAAAGGAAATGCGTTGTACGCCTTTGTAATTACCTTTGAAAAACCGGAAAACGAGGAAGATGTAAGAAAGGAAATACAGGCGAGAATTTCCCGAACCATCGGACCTATTGCAAAACTGGATAAGATTCAATTCGTACCTGGATTGCCAAGAACTCGTTCAGGGAAAATCATGCGTAGGATTTTAAGAAAAATCGCTTCCAATGAATTAGACGGTTTAGGAGATATCTCCACTTTGTTGAATCCGGAAGTAGTAGATCAGATCATAGAGAATCGACTATAAAACCTATTATAAAGTAAAACTGAGAGCCATTCCAATCATTGGGATGGCTTTTTTATTACGTTTATTGTAATCTTAAGATCACTTCTTGACTCAATGGAAGATTGTAATTACTATAAAGAAAATTGTGATTTGCAAATGTCATTTTGTAAGTCCCCCCAAAGAATGGACAGATGATATCCCCTATATTTATGTAAAAATATAAAACAATTTGTATTATTGATAATAAAACTGTTGAACGGGAGAAAACTCTTGGTCGGTCAGGTTGTCGGCCGAGTTTTCCTCTTTCAACAGATATTGAAACGGGCTCAGGTTTTGCAAACTTTCATGAGGTCTGTTTCGATTATAATGCTCTATCCATTGTAAGGTTATCTCTCTGGCTTCTATTAAATTATCAAAAATCCTTGCATCCAGTACTTCTGTTCTATAAGTTCGGTTAAACCTCTCAATCAATGCATTTTGAACCGGTTTTCCTGGTTGTATATACCGGATTTCTATCCTATGTTTGTGACACCAGTGTATAAAAGCGCAGCTGGTGAACTCCGGACCGTTATCTACCCTGATCGCTTTGGGTTTCCCCCTTTCTTTTACTATCCATTCCAATAAATCCGTTATATGTTTGGCTGCTATGGATAAGCCGATCTCTATCCACAGAGCTTCCCGGTTATAATCGTCAATCACATTGAATGTCCTAAACCTTCTTCCATTGAATAAGGCATCATTCATAAAGTCCATACTCCATACCTGGTTGCTCTGGGAGGGAATATCCAAAGCCTGGCATTCTCTGGCAGGTACTCTTCGTTTTGTTTTACGTATAAGATTTAATCCCAGTTGTTTATAGATACGGTAAACTTTTTTGTGATTGTAGGGGAATCCTTGGCTTCTCAAGGTGTAAAACATCTTTTTAAATCCATAACCGGGATGATCCTGGGATAATCCACTAAGGGATTCTATCAGCAAGGTATCATCTTTGGGCTTGGAATGATAGTAATAACTACTGGGTTGCAACCGGATACTTCGGCACGCCTGCCTGATGCTTAGTCCATGTTCCTGGATCATATATTCCACAATCCGCCTCTTTTTTGCAGGCTTTACCACTTTTTTGTCAATACGTCTTTCAGTGCTTCATATTCCAACGATAAGTTGGCATACATCTTTTTCAACCGGGCATTCTCTGCTTCC
>JAVBMH010000003.1:0-19050 GCA_031552575.1 Apibacter sp.
TATGGATTGCAATGTTTCTAATATTTTTTTGTAATTTCGAATAAAGTTGTTCATATATTTAATTGATTGGTAGTCTTTTAAATATAATCATTTATTTGATAATGAACAACTTTTTCTCTTTACTTTAATGCACCACGGGTAACATGGATTAAAATGCTTTTATATTTTTGTATTTTTGAACATCATTTAAAAATTAAAAATATTGCTTCATGGCAAAACTTAAAACTTCTTTTTTTTGTCAAAATTGTGGATCCCAATATTCTCAATGGTTAGGTCAGTGCAAGGTATGTGGTGAATGGAATACTATTGTGGAGGAAGTGGTGGAAAAAGAAAACAAGAATACTTCTTCTTTTATAAATAAGGGTACTGCAAATACTTTTCATAAAATTCATGAGATTGAGTCTCAAGATGAATATCGAATTTCTTCTCATGATTCTGAATTGGATAATCTTCTTGGGGGAGGGATTGTTCCCGGAAGTGTGATTTTAATGGGTGGAGAACCGGGCATCGGTAAATCGACTTTATTGTTACAGATTTCTTTGCAAATTCCAAGAAAAGTTCTGTATGTTTCCGGAGAGGAAAGCAGTAATCAAATTAAAATGAGAGCTGACCGGTTGGAAATTAGTAATCCTGAGTGTTATATTTTAACGGAAACTTCTACTCAGAAAATTATTAAGAAGGCTACTGAATTGCAACCTGAGTTATTGGTTATTGATTCTATTCAAACTTTGCATTCTTCTTATATTGAATCTTCTCCGGGAAGTATTTCTCAAATCCGGGAATGTGCTTCTGAACTAATTAAATATGCTAAGGGAACTTCTACTCCTGTCTTCTTAATTGGCCATATTACTAAGGAAGGTGCTATTGCGGGCCCTAAAATACTGGAACATATGGTAGATGTAGTTCTTCAATTTGAGGGTGACCGAAACTATATTTTCCGCTTGTTGCGAGCAAATAAAAACCGTTATGGTTCTACTTCGGAGTTAGGGATTTATGAGATGTTCCAATCCGGATTACGTCAGGTAAAAAATCCTTCGGAAATTCTTATTTCTAAGAAGGATGAAAATTTATCGGGAAATGCTATTGCTATAACATTGGAGGGATTGCGTCCTATGCTGGTTGAGATACAGGCTTTGGCATCTACTGCTGTTTATGGTACCCCTCAAAGAGTAACTACCGGCTTTGATGTTAAGCGGTTGAACATGTTGCTTGCTGTTCTAGAAAAACGGGCAGGATTTCATTTGGGTAGCAAGGATGTTTTCCTAAATATTACAGGGGGAATCAGGATTGATGATCCGGCTATTGACCTGGCTGTAATTTGTGCGATTCTTTCTTCTAATGAGAATATTCCTTTGCCTGACAATTGTTTATTTGCCGGAGAAGTGGGACTGAGTGGAGAAGTGCGAGCAGTGAACCGAATAGAACAAAGAATTTCAGAGGCTGAAAAGTTGGGGTATGATGTGATTTTCATTTCCAAATATAATAAGGTGGATAGTAAAAAGTATAGTATCCGGATTGAATCAGTTTCAAAGGTAGAAGATGTTTATAAGATATTATTCTGAAACTTGTTATTATTTAAATTAAATCGCCTGAAAAAGGTTGCTTTTCAGGCGATTTAATTTAGCTTAACAAAACTCTGTATATATTCTTAAATTTATTATGGTGCTTTGATTTGATCAATTTTAATAGTTGCTTTTGACCCCACGGGGTTTGTAGATGAACTGGATGGTGCTCCCAACATGAAAAAGGTTACGTAACTCACTTTTTCATTAGGATCTGTAGATGTCCAAGCATAATATCGGTGTTCAGGAGCACTACCATAATACACGTCTTCATTAGCCCATACATATCTGCCTTCATTTGAAACATCTCCTGTCCAAGTGCCTGACTGCAGACTCATTGAATTACCAGCAGCATTACTATTACCCCCATCCCATCCATACAACGCATTCCACATAATGGTAGAAGTGCCTGCTCCATTGTATCTGATTTGAATATCAGTATCTGCCAGCCTTGTTGTGTTACAACCAGAACCTCCATGCTGTTTTACAAACCGAACAGAATACTGACCATCCGGGGTATTCAGTTCATATACGTACGCATCACATATAGTACCATTAGTTCTTACATCTGTTCCTGCGTACAATTCTCCCATTCCGGCAACAGTTTTTACTTCAGCCATTGACATTTTCCCTACTGTTGCATTACAAGACTTCCCTCCGAAAGTAATTGGAAAAGTTGCTCCCGTCGGAGTACTCGCTGCCGGAGTTCCTGTTACTTTAAACACCAGTTCTCCTATTCCATATTCTAGGGTTCCCGGCTGTAAAGTAGCGATTAATGTTCCTGCATTGGTTAATTCACCTGTTGAAGTAATTGGATTCCCGCCATTGTAAGGAGCGCCATTTCCTTCATCATAAGGAACCTTCATTATCCCAGTGTAAGGGGTTCCTGCGGTGAAAGAGCCTGGTATTAAAGTTACGGCAGAACAGTTCAAAGAAGTGATTTCAGGATTAGTTGCAGGAACTGAATTAATCAGCACCCATTGAGCCCCATTAAAAAACATATATCCTTCCATTGTAAAAGAGGGATCAGTACCTGTATTATATACCACTAAACCTACAGCCGGATCAGGAATTGTAACAACATCCGTATTGCTTGTAAGAGCAACTTTGGGACCTAAGAATCCTTTCTTACCTGTTGATGGTAATTCATCAACATTCACATCCAATATTGCGGAGGAATGTGGATTATTCGTCCCTATTCCCACTTGGGCAAAAACCATAACTGAGGCTAACACTAATGTGCCTCCCAATAAAATTTTTCTCATACTACCTATTAATTTAAATTGATTTTTTTAATGAACTTTTTAAACTAAATTAACCATCTAATGCTGCAAAGACACAAAAAAATGAAAATTATATTTACAAAATATTAGTTTTATGATATAAATCATTTATATTATTGATATAATTTACCTTAACTCATATAAATAAAAATGATAATTAATATAATAAAAAATATTAAGATAAAAACAACCCTTATTAAGTAATTCTAAAAAAGAATCATTTATTAATATATATTTATTTTTTCTAAATTTTAATCAAAAATTGAAACTTCAATAGAAACAATATCCAGTTTAACAATTAATACCTAAAAAAACAAAGAATATATACAAATATTACGGACAAATTACATAAATAGACGATTTATTTATCTAAAAAAGTGTATTATTATGAAAATTTTTCATTTTATTATTATCTTTCAACATTATTATTTATTGCTTGAAATAATCTTAAAATTCTGCTAAATTATTGTTAAAAGTTTACTACTTATTTATTATAATGATTTTGTATAAGTATATTTGTTACCCTTAAAAAAACTAAGAAAAGTTCAACTGCTATAATTTAATGTGATTATGAATAAAACAAAGTATTCTACAGTAATAATTACGGACAAGCATTCCAACGATACCAAAATTTACTCAATCAAGAACAAACACATTGAGAATATTGTTTTTTATAAAAAGGTGTTGTTATATTCTACTATCTGTGTATTAACTATATTATTG
Source organism: Apibacter sp. (assembly GCA_031552575.1). Lineage (GTDB taxonomy): Bacteria > Bacteroidota > Bacteroidia > Flavobacteriales > Weeksellaceae > Apibacter. Next base: position 3,569 of record JAVBMH010000003.1, read on the forward strand.
GGTTTAGTGAGTTATATCGGATATGCCTACTATCAAAAACAGGAATTGCATAGTAAAATTACTGATTTGGAAAATAAACTGGACAGTAAAAAGCTAAATCAAATGGCTAACAATCTGGACCAAGCGGAAAAATCTTTGAAAAAGATTGAAAATTATTTACGAGAAAGGGAAGTGAAAAACCTTGTAACGTCTACTACTAACGAGAGCAACGATGTGGGTGGAGAATATTATCCTACTGACTATCTTAATGCTGACTTAATAAAATCCAAAAAGGAAAGGATTGCGGATCTGCTTAACAAAATACAGGCAATTCCTATCGGACTTCCTCATATCGGAAGGTTAACTTCTGATTTTGGTGTAAGAGGAAATCCTATGTCAGGAAGAGGTGCAGAATTTCATCCGGGCCTGGATATAGCCGGAAAAATTGGTGATCCTATCCGAGTTACTGCCAATGGAAAGGTAGCTTTTGCCAGTGTGAAAGGCGGATATGGAAACTGTATTATTGTACAACATGATTCTGGATACCAGACTTTATATGGGCATCTTTCTGAAATTGACGTAAAAGAAGGTCAGGAAGTAAAATCCGGACAAATTATTGGTAAATTAGGTAATACCGGCCGATCAACAGGTCCTCATATTCATTATGAAATAATTTACAATAACAACAAAGAAAATCCTAATAAATATCTACAAATAGACTAAATTATGTTTAATAAGAAAAAAAACGGATCTTTTGAAACCGGAACTGAAAATATTACTACAATCATTGCTGAAGACTGTAAAATAGAAGGAACTATTGAATGCAAAGCTTACATAAAAATAGATGGTCATGCTTTGGGAGGAATAAACAGTATTGGCGGGGTGATACTTGGACAAAAAGGATTGGTAAAGGGTGACATTAAGACGAAAGAGTTGATTGTTTACGGAAAAGTTGAAGGGGATATATATGCCGATTCTTTAATGTTAAAAGAATCCGGTTCTATTATAGGGAATATTCAGGTGAAAAATTTCCAGGTGGAAACAGGTGCTGTTTATAAAGGAACGGTAAGCATGGATAGTAATTTTTCTACTGCTTCTGAAAGCAGTAAAGTTGCTGTAGCCCAGGAAAAATAAATCATATTCAAGAAATTTTCAACTACTTTTGTTATCCTTTGATTTAGGTTCTCCTATTTTATAGGCAGTTCCCAAGGAGGAATTTTTAGAAAAATAAATGGTTGTCCACCGATAAAATGTATTGAGTTTATTTCCTATGGAAACCAAAGATATAAGGTGTATACACGACCACATAGCCCAAGCTAAAAATCCTTTTAAAAACAGTGTTGGATGCACTAAGTCTGCTACGGCTTTGTTTCTGCCTATAACAGCCATTGAACCTCTGTCGATATAATGAAAAGAATTTATTTTTTCTCCTTTTTTTTCTCGTTGTAAGTTTTTTGCCAGATTTTTTCCTTGTTGAATTGCTACCTGAGCCAATTGTGGATGTCCTTCAGGAAAATCAGGATCGCCTCCTATCATAATACAGGTGTCTCCTACTGCATATATATTTTCATATCCTTTTATTTGGTTGAATTCATTTACCTGCATCCGTCTTCCTCTCCCATAAATATCCTGTGGTAATCCGTCAAAAACCCTGGAAGTAACTCCCGCTGTCCAGATTATGGTTTTAGTATTTATTTTTCCTCCATCTGCAAAATAAATCGAATTTTCATCACAATCTTTGACTTGAGTATTAAGCACTATATTAACTCCTAATTTTTCCAGTGCTTTATAGGATTCTACGTGAGATTTATCGCTCATGGGACCTAAAAGATTGGGAGAACCTTCTACTAAATAAATTTTAATTTTATTCGCTAATTCCCGATAATCAATGGGTACGGCATGATTAACATTTTCACAAAGTACTCCAGCTATTTCTACTCCTGCCGGACCTCCTCCTGTAATTACTACAGACAATAATCCTTCTTTGTTTTGAGAATCTGGTTCCAATGAAGCTGCTTCCATTTTTTCTAAAAGAGTATTTCGTAGAAGCAAAGCATCATTCAATGTTTTCATGGGAATGGCATATTTTTCTATATTGCTCATTCCAAAATAATTAGTTTGTGTTCCTGTAGCAAAAATTAAAATATCATATTCCAGTTCTCCATTAGACAGAACTACTTTGTTTTCTGCGGGCTTCACTTCTTGTAATTCTGCCAGTCGAAAACGAACATTTTTTTTATGTCTGATGAATTTACGAAACGGATAACTGATTGCTGACGGATCTAATATACTGGAGCTTACCTGATAAATCAGAGGGGCAAAAAAGTTGTAATTGTTCTTATCAACTAAAGTAATATCAAAATTTTTATCATTCGCCAACTGAGTTAAAATATTAATTCCGGCAAAACCTCCTCCTATAACTATTATTCTTTTTTTCTCCATATTTTCTACAATTTATCAATTCATCATTATTTGCTCAAATATTTAGCCAAATATGATCTTTATCATATATATTTAAACAGAAAGCTATCAATAAAAAAATATAATCTTACCTTTGCGGTTTATTTCCCAACCATGATTCAGATAGATGATACTATAATTTCTTTGGATGTACTCCAAAAACAATTTGTTTGTAATCTCAACAAATGTAAAGGAATTTGTTGTGTAGAAGGCGATTCCGGTGCTCCATTGGATGAAGACGAATTGCCTGTACTGGATGAGATTTATGAACAGATAGCTCCTTATTTAAGGGAAGAAGGAAGAGAATCCATAGAAAAACAGGGAAAATATGTCACGGATCTTGATGGAGATTTTGTTACTCCTCTTATTGAAGGAAAAGAATGCGCTTATGTAATATTTGATGAAAACCGGATTGCAAAATGCGCTATTGAAAAGGCTTATGAAGATGGGAAAGTTGATTTTAAGAAACCTATTTCCTGTCATTTATATCCTATCCGGCTGCAAAAACTACGGAAATATATTGCCGTAAATTATGATGAATGGTACATCTGTTCCGATGCCTGTACTTTAGGAAAAGAACTGAAAGTACGGGTTTTTGAATTTCTTAAGGAACCTTTGATCAGAAAATTCGGAGAAGAATGGTATAATCAACTTGTGGAAGCAGAACAATTACTGGAAAAATGAATGACTCAATAATTGAGTAACTGAATAACTGAAAATTCTGTCATTTAAACCGTAAAATCTTTTGCTTTTTACAAGCAAAAGATTTTCCAACCGACATATCAGCACATTGGCATATTAACTAATTAGTTTATCGGATTAAAAGTCTATCTATGATAGCTTGTAAGTCCGGATCATCCGCAGAAACAGCATAATACTTGGCAATCTTTCCTTTCTGGTCTATCACCATATAACGAGGAATCCAGTTTAAATCTACATAATTAGTGAAAGTATTTTTCCACCCAACATTAAACCAATAGTTATCTCCTGTTCCTAATTCATATTTCTCTATTCCTTTTTTCCAGGATTCTGAATTCCGGTCCATGGAAAAATATACAAAATCTACATTAGGATTGGTTTCTTTCAGTTTATGTGCAGCGGTCATATTCGCTAAACAATCCCTGCACCAGCTTGCCCAAAATTCCAGAACAATAACTTTCCCTTTATGTTTGCTCAAAACTGAAGCTATAGTTACCTCTTTTCCTTCTGAATTGGTAATAGATTGGATTAATGATTCTTTTGAAAATTCCGTTTTTAATACTTTGGGAACTTCCTGGTCATAGCTAAAGGTTATGATTAAACTAAATACCCACAAAAATAGTTTTCTCATATTGATAATAAAGTTTTTTATTTGTTAAATTTTTTCAAACCGGAAGTTTTCTCCTAAATAAACCTGACGCACTACCGGGTCATTGGCTAACTCTTCCGGATGCCCTTCTTTCAAAATGTTTCCTTCAAACATAATGTAGGTGCGGTTAGTGATTGCCAACGTTTGTTGTACGTTATGGTCTGTAATCAGTATTCCTATATTTTTGTTTACCAGCGACCGTACAATTTTCTGTATATCTTCCACCGCAATAGGGTCTACTCCCGCAAAAGGTTCATCCAGTAAAATAAATTTCGGATCTGTAGCCAGACATCTTGCTATCTCACACCGGCGACGTTCTCCTCCTGAAAGCAAATCTCCCCTGTTTTTTCTAACATGTCCCAACCCGAATTCTTCTATAAGCAAATCGGTTTTTGTTTTTCTTTCTTTTTTGGAAAGTTTGGTCATTTCCAAAACTCCCATTATGTTGTCCTCCACCGATAATTTCCGGAATATGGAAGCTTCCTGTGCCAAATATCCTATCCCTTTCTGGGCTCTTTTGTACATAGCATCATGGGTAATATTTATTTTGTCCAGAAAAACTTCTCCCTGTGTCGGTTTAATCAAACCTACAATCATATAAAAGGTAGTGGTTTTCCCTGCTCCGTTCGGTCCCAACAATCCTACAATTTCTCCTTGTTGAACGTTTAAAGAAACGTCTTTTACTACTCGTTTGCTTCCGTATGTTTTGATTAAATGTTCTCCGCGTAAAATCATATGTTCAAAAGTAACTAAAATAACCTGCTCTCAATAGTATCCGGCAGTTAAAATTTCTACAAATTTATTTTTTCAAAATGATTCTGAATGTTGTTCCTTTATTCATTTCGGAATTCAAAACAAATATTTTGCCATAATGGTAATCCACTATAATTCTTCTTGCTAAAGAAAGCCCTAACCCCCAACCACGTTTCTTGGTGGTAAATCCGGGTTTAAATATCTTTTTTATATTTTGTCTGGGAATTCCGGAACCTTCATCTGAAATATCTATGTACACATTCTTTTTATTATCCTGAATATTTAAAGTTATCGTTCCTTCATTTTTCATGGCATCCACTGCATTTTTTATCAGGTTTTCAATCACCCAGCTAAATAAAGAAATATTCAATTGCACCGGAATAGGATAATCCGGAGCGGAAAACTTAAAACTAACCTGTTGGGATACTCTGTTTTTCAGGTATTTAAATGCCTGGCTTGATGTTTTTACTATGTCTGCTTCTTCCAATGCCGGCGTGGAACCTATTTTGGAAAACCGATCGGTAATGTTCTGTAACCGGTTCACATCCCGTTCTATATTCCGGATGGGTTTTTGGTCAATTTTTTCCAGTTTTAATATCTCCAGCCATCCTATAATGGAAGAAAGCGGGGTTCCTATCTGATGTGCCGTTTCTTTTGCCATACCTGCCCACAGTAAACTTTGTTCTGTTTTTTTCAATGTTTTGAAATACCAATAGGTAAACCAAACGAAAAGAGTTATAATAACCAACAATATGATAGGATAATATTCCAATTGTGTTAAAAGAACCGAATTTTTATAATACACATATTGTTTACCAAAAGGTAACATGATGGGAATGGGTTTATACAATTCTCCCATTTTATCCAGTTCTTTTTTTAACCGGTCAGGATTGGAAATAACTTCTTTGTCTACATTTTTAGAATCCAGATAAGTGCCTTTTTCATCTACTAAAATTACCGGAATGGTTGTATTTTGTTCTATGAGCTGTACTAAGAAAACCTGGGTTTTAGAGGGCAAATCTGTTTCCGTATTCAGTAATTCCAGGGTTTTGGCATAGTTGGATATTTTTACGGATTCTTCTTTTTTGAGTTCCTGCACCTTCCTGTTGGAAAACACTATGACAAAAATGGCTATGCAAAGGGCCAGAACATATCCAATCCAATTATGAAGTCTTATATCTTTATAAAAAACCATTTTTCAATCTGCTCAAAACTCAAATTTACGGCAATATATTTAGAACGGATAGTCAATAGCAAAATTCACCTGAGGTTTTAACAAATTAATGTATTTGAAATACCAGCGGTCTCCTTCATCTCTTCTCGGATCATGGAACTTGTAGGCAAAATCAAAACGGATAATGAAATTACTGATATTCCAGCGGACACCCCATCCTCCTCCTATTCCTAATTCTTTGTAAAAGGTATCCAGTGAAAATTTATAAGGTGAATCACTCAACGTTCCCCAAACATTTCCTGCATCTACAAATAATGCTCCTTCAAATCCTTTACTCGGAAGCGGAAAACGGTATTCTACAGAAGAAAGTAATTTAAAGTTTCCTAATGCTACCAGTTCAAATCCTTGTTTGCTAGCTAACTGAGAAGTTCCCGGACCAAAACCAAAGGCTCGCCATGCCCGCACATCACTGGGTCCTCCTACGGAATAATTCCTGTCGAAAGGTAAACTGAATGAATTTCCGTAAGGAATCCCGAGTCCGGCAAATAACCTGGCATTAATGGATTTTTTTCCTGTGAAATTCCAGTATTTCCTGAGGTCCAGGTCAAATTTCACGAACTGGGAATAAGGTACTCCGAATATTTGTTTTACGATTCTGTTATTGGAAGTTTGAAAATCTTTTAATGAGTTATTGAACAAGGAAAGTGCATTTCCTGCCAATTCAAGTTGAGCTTTCAGGTAAAACGGATTTTTCCTCCGGAAATATTCTAATCGTTGGTCATAAGTGAAATCATATTTAAATGAGGAAATCAAAACGTTTTGGGTAAATATGTAACGCCGGGTTTCCATTAAATAGAAACTGTCTGACAAATCAGGATCCGTAGTTTTCAGAGAATTCATAAAATTACTATCACTCTGAATCTGTAGTAAAAGCTGGTCATCTGTGATTTCTCCATTTTGGTATTCTGTCTGAACAGCCGGATACAAGGCAAAATAATCGGCATAGACATCGTCTCTCACCTCAGCATCCTGTTCATAAACGTTAAAGTAATTCTGTGGATTCAGAAACTGGGTGTATTGCAGATTCCAGAGAGTAATCTGATGCACGGTTGTCCGGGTTGGTGAGAAGTTATATGAAAAAGCCGTATTGTAATTCCTTCTGTCTAATCCGATATTATACTGAGCGCTATATCCTGCTGAAACTGCAGAAGATGGCCCCCACGATTTGGGCACTAAATTTTGGGTATCGAATGGTAATAATAACCTTGGGAAAGACAAGCTTGCCTGGGCAGATATCTCGGAAGCATTGAATAATTTATTATTATTTTTCTGAGATGATACATTTCCTAAAGTTCCTCCGAAAGTGATACTTAAATTTTCAGCTCCTCTAAATAAGTTTTTTGCTGTAAAGGTTACATTGGGGGAAATTCCGAAATCTGCAACCCGGGATGTAAATGCTTCAAAACCTAATTCATAGGAATATTTTTCCGAAGGAGAAAGCACAATGTTAGTCACCAAAGTTGAGTCTGAGCCTGCTTCAAATTCTGTTTTAAACGAGGAAATATTAAAATTATTTACTTTATATATATTCCTCCGGGTTTCCAGTTCAGAGTTCAAGCGGTAATAATCTCCTTTCTTCAGGGCAAGCATATCAGCTAATACCCTGTTTTTATATCTTCCCCCCGACTCATTTATAATATAAGCTATAGTATCTTTCACCTTAATTTTTGCTCTTCTTCCATCCACACAAACCACTTCTTTTTTATCTACAACATAATAACCTGAATTTATTGAATCTTCCACAGATTTTTTTCCTTCTGTATTTTTAGAGCCTTCTAATGTTACTTTGATTTGATTATACTTGGATCTCTTAAACTTAGGCACATATTTCAATGTATCATTTTTTACTGAATCTGCCGGATGATCTCTTCGGGCTAAAATACTCTTCTTGATCTGCATCCGCACCGGAACGTCATAAATATTATTGGTTGTATCTATGTAATAAATTACTTCATCTTTAAGCTCGTTAAAACCAAAGTAACCTATATTTTGAAGCCTGTTTTCCAAACGGGTAATTTCATCTCCAATCACATAAGAATCCAACCGGTCTCCTTTTTTTACTGTAGAATTCCTTCCAAAAAATGATTTTACATATTGTTCTCCATTCATAGATGGCCTTTTGGGCCCCGTTTCTTTTTCCTCACATTTACTGTTTAGTTTCATCCTGCTTTTTCCTCTTTCTGCAAAAGCATTGTATAGTCCTTCTTTCAGTTCATCGGCTACATCATAGATTATAGTATCCATAATCATAGGTCTGCCCAATTGGATATTGTACTGAACCTTAGCTTTTTTTCCTGATGCAAGAAGTGTGTCAGTTACCACCGCTTTTCTCCAGCCTCTGTTTTTAAAAAACTGTTGCAAATTTCTGGCAGAAGCCGCACTTATCGTGGAATCAACCAAAACCGGAGGCTCTCCGTTGTTATAAAAGAACCGGTCAAACCAACGCGATTTTCCTACATAACTTTCAAAATTATGTTTTATATAAAGGGAATCCAGTAGCTTCTGATTTCTCCGTTTTTGGTCTACAGAATAATACTCACTATACAAAGTATCAAACCGCGAATCCGATCTGTCATACATCCATAACCCCAACGGAACCACAAAAAGGATTTTCTTATTAGGCTTTTGTTTCACATAATTTTCCAGTTCATCTGCAAAAGGTTCTTTAGCTCCTTTCAACAGACCTTTTTCTTTTTCCAAATAATTAAATTTATTTCCTATAAAAAGATGTTCTTTTTCAGGAACTTTATTAGTCTTACATGAAAAAATCAGTAGTAGTTGAACAAAAATCAGTATCTTTAATGTAATATTGTACCCTAATTTCATTTTATGCTGTCTGCCAATAAAATTAAACTTATCCAATCCCTCTCGAAAAAAAAATATAGACAAAAATATAATTTATTTGTGGTTGAAGGCATAAAAAACATCAAAGAATTTGTCTTTTCACACTTTTTAGCCAAAAATATTTATTCCACCGAGCCTATTCCGTTTTTAAAAGAAAACTTATATCAACTTATTTCTCATGAGGAACTTAAAAAAATAAGTTTTCTTAAAACTCCTCACAATGCACTGGCTTTATTTGAAATTCCACCAACCATTTTTAAGGAAATTAAAGGAATTCAATTGGTGTTGAATGAAATCCAGGATCCCGGAAATTTAGGAACTATTATCCGTCTGGCAGACTGGTTCGGAATTGAACAAATCATTTGCAGTAAAGAAACTGCTGATATTTATAATCCGAAAGTTATACAATCCACCATGGGGTCTTTAGCACGGGTAAATGTTGTTTATACAGATTTAAATGATTTCCTTGCAAACAGTACTATTCCTGTTCTTGTAACCGACATGGATGGAGACAATATTTACACCACCCAATTACCAGAAGAGGTTTTTCTTGTTATGGGAAATGAAGGAAACGGAGTTTCCGAAACCATTAAAAAACTTTGTTCTCAAACTATTACTATTCCAAGATTCGGCAATGACCAACAAACGGAAAGTCTGAACGTGGCTATGTCAACCGGAATTATCTTAAGTGAATTCTTCTCCCAAAAAACACGAAAAGCTCATATTGAATCTGATAATCCATGAGTTGGAAAGTTCATATAAAAAAGGAATTAGAAAAAGAGGAAGCTGTTTTTTTTGATGTTATCAAAAATTTTGATCTTTCAGGAAACATCATTTTTAAAGAACGAAATACGTTACGAAAAATAGAATCTCAAAGACTGGGAACTTTAGCAGTAAAATCGTTCAAGAAACCTCATTTATTCAATCAGTATATTTACACCAATTTCAGAAAATCCAAAGCATTCCGGTCTTATCATCACGCAGAAATTCTTCTCTCAAAAGGAATTAATACTCCACATCCTCTTGCTTATTTTGAGAAAAAGAAAAACGGAAAACTTCTGCATTCCTTTTATTTTTCTGAATATTATTCTTACAATTTTACTTTCCGGGAATTAATTGAAGATAGAAACTCCTTTCTGGACTGGAATTTTATTTTAGAATCCTTCACGGAATTTATCTACAAAGTACACGAAACCTCCATCCTGTTTAAAGATCTTTCACCCGGAAATGTATTGATAAAGAAAATCAACACAGGATATGAATTTTCACTGATCGATTTGAACCGTATATTATTCTGTTCCTTATCTTTAGATGAAAGACTTCAAAATTTCATCCGACTTTCATTAACAGATGAAATGATTCCTGTTATCGGAAATAAATATGCAGAACTTAGTAATCAGGATAAAGATCAAATAATAAAATCACTGACGGAAAAAAATCAGAAATACCGAAAAAGAAAGGAGCGAAAGAAAAATATAAAGAAACTAATTGGCAAAAATTAATTTCTTTTTATAACTTTGGTTTATGCAATTTATTGAGAAATCAAGTTACCAACCTGACAATTTCATATATAAAAATGCCCATCTGTCAACTATTATCTCCGGGGCAATAAAAAAATATCCCATTCCTCCTTATCAAAGAGAACGATTGGAACTCAATGACGGAGATTTTTTATTACTGGACTGGTGGAAACAGGATAAGTCTTCCAAACTGGTAATTATTTCCCACGGATTGGAAGGCCATTCACGCCGTACCTACGCCAACAGTTGCGCTGATTATTTTCATAAATACGGATATTCCATTTTAGCTTGGAACCAAAGAAGTTGCGGAGGAGAAATAAACCGACTGCCCAAGCTTTATCATATGGGAATAATTGAAGACATAAACCAGGTGGTAAATCATGCAATTACTTTCGGATACTCGGAAATTTATCTTATCGGTTTTTCCATGGGAGGAACGGTTTCCCTGAATTATGTAGGAAAGCTGGATATTCCTTCGCAGATTAAAGCCTGCGTCACCTTTTCCACTCCTATAAACCTGCTTTCCAATGTAAAAGCCTTTAAAAAGCCATCCAATTATATTTATCTTCAAAATTTCATACTGGATTTCAAACGTAAGTTAAAATACAAACACAGCCAGTTTCCCGAAATATTTGATAAAGCAAAAATTGCAGTAAAATCCTTTGATGAACTGGACGATTATTTTACGGCTCCTTTGTTCGGATTTAAAAACAAAGAAGATTACTACCGAAAAGCTTCTCCTTTATATGCACTGAATAACATAAAAATTCCGACCTTAATCGTAAATGCAGAAAATGATCCTTTTCTAACTGAAGAGAATTTTCTTGATCAGTACGAAATTCCCAATCCTAATATATATTTTGAGAAACCCAAATATGGTGGGCATGTAGGCTTCTCGCTAAAAAATACCAATTTCTCCTGGGCAGAAATCAGGGCAAAACAATTTATTGATTCTTTAAAATAATTCAGTACATTTAAAAAAACTTTAAAAGAAATTCAATGAAAGTTTATACTAAAACAGGAGATAAAGGAACCACTTCTTTATATGGCGGAACAAGAGTCCCGAAAAATAACATTCGGATTCATACTTATGGTGAAGTGGATGAATTAAATTCTTATATTGGGTTGATTAGAAGCTATAATACAAATAAAGATATTGACGAACAATTACAAATTATCCAAAATTCTTTATTTGATCTGGGAGCCGAACTGGCTACTCCGGAAGATAAAATGATGCTTACCAACGGAAAACCCAGACTTTCCTGCCTGATTTCCGAAAAGCAAATTGAATTACTGGAAATCTGGATAGATCAGATGGAAGAAAAATTGCCTCCATTAACCCAATTTATACTTCCTACCGGAAATGTAGCAACCTCAACTTCCCATATAGCACGAACGATCTGCCGGAGAACGGAAAGAAGTGTGATCACTTTAAGCGAAACCGAAAAAATCCGTCCTTTATGCCAGAAATATCTCAATCGTTTGTCTGACTACTTATTCGTTCTGGCACGATATTTTGGAGCTTTAGATGGAGAAAAAGAAACTCCCTGGACACCCAATGAATAAAGCTTTACTTTTTATAAACGGAAAGAAACCGAAAAAAATTCCGAACGATTTAAATACTTATTCCATAATCACCTGTACAGACGGATCTTATACCCGCTATGTAAAAAAATTATCTTTACCCATTTCCTATATTTCCGGAGATATGGACAGCATAAAGCCTGATAAAATTCCATCAGGAATTGAAATTATTCATACACCAGATCAAAACAAAACCGACTTTCATAAGGCCTTAGAAATATTGTTGGAAAAGGGAATTACCGAAGTTGATATTTTCGGTGCTACCGGACGGGAAAGCGACCATTTTATAGGGAATCTTGCTACCGCCCTTTACTTTAAAAATCAACTCAAAATTACTTTTTACGATGATTATTCCTGTTTCTTTTTCTCTGAAAAAGAAACACAGCTCAATCAGGTAAAAGGCAAAATAATTTCCCTTATTCCTTTTTTTGAAGCAAAAAAAATTACCACTCAAGGAATATATTATCCTCTGAACGGGGAAAACCTGAACTTTCCTGAACGTGTAGGAACCCGAAACATTGCCGAGCAAGATAAGGTTACTATTTCCTATTCGGAAGGAGAACTTTTAATTTACATTGGAAAATAACACTAAATGAAACTATATCCCAAACAATATTTAATTTCCTCACAACACAAAATCAATACAGAAAACGCTTTAATCTCTGAATGGAATCATTTACACATCGCAATCCACCCTGAAGATACAGATAAATTGATCACGGGAGATCATTTTTTATTTTTTGGGGAAGTTTTCGATTTTGAACATTCGGAAAAAAACAGTCCGGAAATCATTTCTCAACTTGATTTTTCTCATTCCCTGCAAGACATAACCATTCAGATGGAAAAATGGTCGGGATATTTTATTTTATTAGTGAAACAAAATAATCAGTATTTTTTGCTGAATGATGCTTCTTCTCAACTGGAATACTATTTTACCAACGATTCTTCTGAAATAAATCTGGCACAGCAACCTCATCTTTTATATAAACTATTGGGGGAAAAATACAGTGAAATCAGCACGGAAGTTCCGCCTTCTGTTGTTGATACTAAACGGAATCTTTTTTCCAAAACCATTTATAAACGAATCAGCAAACTGATTCCCAATCATTATTATGATTTCCAAACACAAAATTTTATCCGTTTTTATCCTTATAAAACTATTGAATCCAAAAATACTAACGATTGTATAGAAGAGGTAATTCGTGTATTACAAAATACTTTATTGGCTCTCCATAAACGCAAACCAGTGGTTTCCGCGCTCACTTCCGGATGGGATTCCCGCGTTTTATTAGCCTGTAATAAAGAAAATCTGGATAAAACCGAGTTTTTTACTATTGATAAGGTTCATTCTTATTCAGATATTGATGTTCGTATTGCAAAGGAAATCCTTCAACGATTCCATAAAAAGCAAACTATTTTTGAATATAATAAAGATGCGAACAATTATTTCCCACAGGAAGCTGTTTTTGTCCACGACCGAGCATCGGAACTGATTGCCGAAAATTATTACAAAACCCATTTAAAAGAGAAATACCTGATTAACGGAAATATTAGTGAAGTAGGAAGATTTTATTATCGTCCGTTGCCTAAAAATCTTTCTCCTAAAGACTTGGCTTATATTGTAAAATGTGAACAGGATGAATACCATATTCCTGTTTTTAAAGCCTGGCAGGATGATTTTAAACCTTTCACCCGAATGGGATATGACGAACTGGACTTTCTTTACTGGGAACATCGTATTTCGAACTGGCTGGGGGCGCAGAAATCGATTTATAATGTTTACACAACTATTGTTTCTCCTTTCAATAACCGGTATTTATTACATACTTTGTTTTCTATGGACAAGAAATACCGAGATTCCCGTTTTCCTAAATATTACCGGATAATCTTGGAAAAACTGGTTCCTGAACTGGGTGATATTCCTATAAATCCTACGGAATCCATTAAAAAAATAAAACTTTCCAAAGCACTGGGGCTTTATCCTGTCACCAAGGCTTTACGGTTAAAATTCAGGAAACTTTACTAAAAGTACGAAGTCAGATTTACGAATTACGATTGTTGATTTATAATTGATTTTCTTAGTCCTTACATCTTATGTCTTGAATCTTAATATCTAAAAAACTACATAGGTTTTCCTCCACCCATTTGTTTTGCCATGGCTTGCATCATCATTCTTCCCTGCGGAGTTTGCATCATCTTCATCATTTTACTCATCTGCTCAAACTGTTTTAGCAATTGGTTGATATCCTGTAAGCTTCTTCCGCTTCCTTTGGCAATCCTGTTTTTTCTTGAGGTAGTAATAACAGCCGGATTTCTTCTTTCTTCCGGTGTCATGGAGTAGATCAATGCTTCTATATGTTTGAATGCATCATCATCAATATTTACATCTTTCAATGCTTTTCCGGCTCCTGGAATCATTCCCATCAGATCTTTCATGTTCCCCATTCTCTTGATCTGCTTGATTTGTTTCAGGAAGTCATCAAAACCGAACTGATTTTTTGCTATTTTCTTTTGAAGTTTTCTTGCTTCTTCTTCATCAAACTGTTCCTGAGCTCTTTCTACCAAGGAAACCACGTCTCCCATTCCTAAGATCCGGTCTGCCATACGTGCCGGATAGAAAAGATCCAGAGCTTCCATTTTTTCTCCGGTGGAGATAAATTTAATCGGTTTTTCCACCACAGTTCTGACAGTCAAAGCAGCTCCACCCCGGGTATCCCCATCCAGTTTGGTTAAAACCACTCCTTCATAATCCAAGACGTCATTAAAAGCTTTAGCCGTATTCACTGCATCCTGTCCGGTCATAGAATCCACCACAAAAAGAGTTTCCTCTGGTTTTACCGCCTGGTGAACGTTCCGGATCTCATTCATCATAGCTTCATCAATAGCCAAACGTCCGGCGGTATCTATAATTACTGCTGTAAATTTATTCTGTTTGGCATAATCAATGGCATGCTGGGAAATTTCTACGGGATTTTTATTTTCAACTTCGGAATATACTTCTACTCCTATTTGTTCTCCAAGAACCTTCAATTGGTCTATCGCTGCCGGACGGTAAACGTCGCAGGCAACCAAAAGAACTTTTTTCTGTTTTTTACTTTTAAGATAATTAGCCAATTTTCCGGAAAAAGTGGTTTTACCGGAACCCTGCAATCCTGCTATCAGAATAATGCTCGGATTCCCTGATAAATTAATCCCTACATTTTCACCCCCCATTAAATCCGCCAGTTCATCATGTACGATCTTAACCATTAATTGACCTGGAGTAAGGGAAGACAATACATTTTGTCCAAGCGCCTTATCCTGAATCCTTTTGGTAAGGTCTTTAGCTACTTTAAAACTAACGTCGGCATCAACTAATGCACGCCGGATTTCCTTTACGGTTTCTGCGATATTAATTTCTGTGATCTTTCCCCGACCACTGATATTATGTAAGGCTTTATCTAATTTATCCTGTAAATTCTGAAACATATTTATTAATTCTAACTATTTTGCAAAAATAGGAAAGAATTAATGAATTTAAAAAATTAGTATCCGGAAAACGATTTAATTCTTATTTCTGATTTTTGATTTCATTATTTTGATTTTCTTTAAAAAATATTTTCAAAGGATAGTTTTACTTAACCCGTGGTGCATTTAAACAATAACGGTTTAGATTGTTAATATTTCGGTTGTTTAATTTATTTATGAGTTTGTATCACAGTCAAAGCCATTTCTTGGATAATATTCTGTTTTTGAACCCATCAAAAGATTTTGTATAATT
>JAVBMH010000018.1:0-24885 GCA_031552575.1 Apibacter sp.
TTGTTAATTGGGAAAAACGTTACTTTGCAATTAAAATTAGATTTTATATATGAAAAAGTTCAATTTGTTAGTTACAGCAGTAGCCACTATGTTAGCTACTTCTGTATTTGCACAGAACACTTCCGATAAATGGTATATCGGGATTGGAGCTCATGCAACTGACCACACTTCAGTTCGTGGTGTGTTTGACGGGTATTTTGATACTAAGGATTACAGTATAGTACCTCCATTATCAAAACTAACCGTTGCCAGAAGCATAGCTAAAAATTTTGCAGTTGATTTACAAGCCTCTATTGGTAGTATAGACAACAACAGGTTAGGAATTAAAGATGAATTCTTTATCTTAGCCGGTTTAGGTTTGCGATGGATGCCATTGAGCGAATCTCAATCTCTAAAATGGTTTGACCCATATTTAAGAGTAGGAGCTAACTATCACAAGTATGCTTATGACGGAATAGAAATAGATGAAAATCATCCGTATGTTTCTTATGATAATGATTACAACCCTGCAAAAAATCACACATTAAGAGGAGAATTCTCAGGAAATGATAACAACTTCGTATTAAACGGAGGTGTGGGTATCAACTTCTGGTTTACTAAAAACTTCGGTTTAAACATTGAATCTCAATATAACTGGGCAACTTCTTACGGTAGAGATTATGCAGATTTCTTCCAACACTCAGCTTCCATTATTTTTAAATTCGGAGCTAAGAAAGAAGAATTGCCACCGCCGCCGCCACCTGTAACTGACAGAGATGGAGATGGAATTCCAGATGATGAAGACAGATGTCCAGACACCCCAGGGTTAGCTCAATTCCAAGGATGTCCTGATACTGATAATGACGGTATTCCTGATATTGACGATAAATGTCCTACTGTAGCCGGACCGAAAGAAAACAATGGTTGCCCTTGGCCTGATACAGACGGAGACGGAATCTTAGATAAAGATGATAAATGTCCAACAGTAGCGGGACCTGCATCAAACTATGGTTGTCCAATTACTAAAGAAGTAGTGAATGTAGTTCTAAAAGACATTAACTTCAAATTTAACTCAGCAGAACTTACCCCAGAATCTCAGGCAAGTATCAACAGAGCTGTAGAATTACTAAAAGACAGTGATATTTTAGGAAACGGAGCTTACATAGATGGGCACACTGACCGTGTAGGATCAGCGGCATACAATCAGACTCTGTCCAAAAAACGAGCACAATCAGTGGTTAATGCCTTAGTTCAGGCAGGAGTGGATAAGACTCAGTTAACAGCAAGAGGCTTTGGTAAATCACAGCCAAAATGTACACAAGATGAAGTAAAAGCAGGAAAAGAAACACAGGAAAACTGCGATTACATCAACAGACGTGTGGAAGTTCTACCCAAAGATATAAAGATCAAAGTAGAAACTACAAAACCAGCCACTTCTACTAAAAAGAAATAATTAAAAAAATAATTATAATAATTGTTAAAAAGCTGCCTAATTTTAGGCAGCTTTTTTTTGTAAACTGGATAAAAATGTGTTACTTTGTACAAAACAAATTATTTTATTGCTTATGGAAAAAATAAAATCACTAATTGTGATGGCAGCTTTGACTTTAGCTACCTTTACATTTGCCCAAAATACAACAGATAAGTGGTATTTTGGAATAGGGTATTCAGCTACTGACCATACTTCCGTAGATGGAATTTTTGATGGATATTTTGATACAGATGATTATAGTTTTTCCTATCCTAAACTTACAGTGGCCAGGAGTATAGCAAAAACGTTGGCTGTGGACTTACAAGTGTCGGGAGGAAATGGAGAAAATAAAAGACTGGGAATAAAAGATGAATTCTTTTTGTTGGCCGGTTTAGGTTTGCGATGGATGCCATTGAGTGAATCTCAATCTCTAAAATGGTTCGATCCATATTTAAGAGTAGGAGCTAACTATCACAAATATTCCTATAAGGGAATAGAGATAGATGATACACATCCTTACACTTCTTATGATAATGATTATAAGGAAACTAAAGTATTAAGAGGAGAATTTTCTGGAAAAGACGATAATTTTGTAGTAAATGGTGGAGTAGGTATTAACTTCTGGTTTACTAAAAAATTTGGTTTGAACATCGAATCTCAATATAACTGGGCAGTTAGTTATTCAAAAAATTATGCTGATTTCTTCCAACATTCAGCTTCAATAGTTTATAGATTTGGAAGTAAAAAAGCAGAGCCGGTACTAGTAGTAGAAGAACCTGTAGCTCCACCGGTAGTACAGAAAAAAGACAGGGATGGAGATGGAATTCCGGATAGTGAAGACAGATGTCCGGATACTCCGGGATTAGCAAAATTCCAGGGATGTCCTGATACAGACGGAGATGGTATTCCTGATCCGGAGGATAAATGTCCTACTGTATATGGGCCAAAATCCAATGATGGATGTCCTGTTACCAAAGAAGTAGTGGATGTAGTGCTTAAAGATATCAATTTTAAATTTAACTCAGCGGAGATTACTCCTGAATCTCAATCAAGCATCAACAGAGCTGTAAAATTATTGGCGGACAGTGATTTGTTAGCTAACGGAGCTTACATTGACGGACATACCGACAGAGTAGGATCACAAACATACAACTTAGCTCTATCTAAAAAACGAGCACAATCTGTAGTTGACGCCCTAGTTAAGGCAGGAGTGGATAAAACCAAACTAACCGCCAGAGGATTTGGTAAATCACAACTGAAATGTACTGATGCTGATGTGAAAGCAGGAAAAGAAACACAAGAAAATTGTGATTACCTCAACAGACGTGTGGAAGTTTTACCAAGAGATCTAAAAATAAAAGTAGAAACTCCAGTGAAAAAAACAACCCCTGCAAAAAAGAAATAATAATCAAAAATTCATAATATTGTTAAAGCCGTCGAATTCGACGGCTTTTTTATTTGAGTATACTTAGCATACTGTAGCTGCATTTTAATTAACTTTGCTTAAATTTAAGCAAATAGAGTGAAAATTATAGCAGTAATTCCTGCCCGATATGCAGCTTCTCGTTTTCCTGCCAAATTAATGGGAATGTTAGGAAATAAAACGGTTATCCGCTCCACTTATGATAATGCAGTAGAAACCCGTCTTTTCAATGATATTTTTGTGGTAACAGATTCAGAGATTATTCATAACGAGATCACTAGAAATGGAGGAAAAGCCATTATGAGTATCAAAGAACATGAAACCGGAAGCGACCGTATTGCCGAAGCAGTAGAAAACCTGGAATGTGACATCATTATCAATATACAAGGAGATGAACCTTTTGTAAAAAAAGAGCCATTGGCACAACTGATAGAAGCATTTAGAAGGGATCTGAAAAAAGAAATTGACGTAGCTACTCTGATCAGAAAAATGGATGAATGGAATCTGATTGAAGATCCGAATTATGTAAAAGTGATTAAAGATAAAGATGATTATGCTTTGTATTTTTCACGATCTGTCATTCCGTTTCCAAGAGAAAAAGGCTTTAAAGCGGATTATTTTGAGCATGTAGGAGTATATGCTTTTCGAAAACAATCCTTAGTGAATTTTTCCAAACTTCCTATGCTACAGAATGAAAAAGCAGAAAAAATAGAATGTATCCGTTATCTGGAATACGGAATGAAAATAAAATTAATCGAAACTGATTTTGTAGGAGTGGAAATTGATACTCCGGAAGATTTGGAGAAAGCCAATGAAATTTTAAAAGAACAAATAAACGAGAAAAAATAAATAAAATATGAAATTCAGAAATTTCCCGATGGTTCCACGGGTAGTGTATGGTCGTGGAAGCTTTGATCAGACTTCAGAAATTATTGAAGAAAAAAGAAATAAAGATTATCCATTTATTTTTTTGGTAGATAAAGTTTTTGAAGGAAAAGAACTATCAAAAAGAGTTCCTTTAAAAGGAAAGGACAAAATTATATACATAGATACCATAGATGAACCCAAAACCAAGGGAATAGATGCAATCCGGGATTCTTTACAAGAAGAATTCGGAACCGTTTCAGGAATTATTGGGATCGGAGGAGGAAG
Organism: Apibacter sp.; assembly: GCA_031552575.1. GTDB lineage: Bacteria > Bacteroidota > Bacteroidia > Flavobacteriales > Weeksellaceae > Apibacter. The sequence goes on from JAVBMH010000018.1 coordinate 4,026, forward strand.
TGTGATGGATTCTGCAAAGGCAGTTGCCATTATGATGAATAGTGAAGGTTCTTCCTCCCAATACCAAGGTTGGGATTTAGTGAAAAATCCTGCAGTGTATCATGTAGGAGTTCCTACCATCAGTGGAACCGGAGCAGAGGTATCTAGAACCTGCATTTTAACCGGACCAGAAAGAAAATTAGGAATCAATTCCGATTTTACCCCGTTCGATCAGGTAATTTTAGATCCGGCTTTAGCCAAAGGAGTAGAAAAAAATCAGGCATTTTATACCGGAATGGATTGTTACATCCATTGTATAGAATCTTTAACAGGAACTTATCTCAATGCTTTCAGTAAAAGCTATGGAGAAAAAGCATTGGAGCTTTGTCAGAAAGTATATGTTCAAAAACCGGAATGGGATGAAGAATCCGATGAAGACCTGATGATGGCATCCTGGCATGGAGGAATGAGTATTGCCTATTCTCAGGTGGGAATTGCCCATGCAGTAAGTTATGGTCTTTCCTATTTGTTGGGAACCCATCACGGAGTAGGGAATTGTATTGTTTTTGACCGATTGGAACAATATTATCCGGAAGGAGTGAAGGAATTCAAATATATGGTAGAAAAGAACCAGATTGAGATTCCTCAGGGAATTTGTAAAGGTCTGACGGATGAACAATTCAATATCATGATTAATGTTTCCTACGGAATGGTTCCGCTTTGGGAAAATGCCTTAGGAAAAGACTGGCAGAAAATTATGACGAAAGAAAAACTGCGGGCTCTTTACGAAGAAATGTAGGAAAAAATATAATATTTTCATAAAATTCCGGGTTTATTAAATTGTAACCCGGAATTTTTTATAAATTGGGGTTCTATTTTATATAAAATTTGAACATGAAAAGATTTTTTTTAATACTCATATTTTTCTCTTTGGTTTCAACAGTAGGATTTGCCCAAACCGCCGAACAAATAATAACTAAGCATTTAGAGACAACAGGGGGAATCAATAAATGGAAAGGATTCAATTCTGTTGTTTTAAAAGGAGAAATTGTGTTAGGTTTAAATGAAAGTTATCAGGTAACTATTTATCAGCAACGTCCCAACTTAAATAAAACAGTGATGCTGATTCAGGGAAAGTCAGTGGTTTTGAATGGATATGACGGGAAAAAAGCAGTTCAGTTTAACTTTCGTACCAATAAACTGGAAACAGACTCCAATTATATTCCGGAATCTTTTGATTCTGATTTGGTAGATTATTCCGACAAGGGATTTCAGGCAGTATTAACAGGAACAGAAAAAATTGAGAATTCCGATTGTTATAAAATTAAACTAATAAAAAATACCAATACTACAACGTATTACTTCGATATGAATTCGTATCAGTTGATAAGAGAAATAAATTCAATAGAAACCAGGACTTATTCAGATTTCAGGAAATCTTCAGGACTTGTATTTCCTTATCGGATTGAGGTTAAAAGTGCAGATGGGGAATCTGACTTTGTTCTGATAATGAAGTCCATTGAAGTAAACAAAGCAATCTCTGCCAAAGAATTTAGTTTTTAAAAAGAAGATATTTATTTAACAAAAACTCCTTTCTTTATAGAAAGGAGTTTTTGCTTTGCTTATTTATAGTTTATTTAGGCTTAGTTTTTTATTAATTTTTTAGAAACTTTTTTACCGTTTATTTCAAGATTCAGAATGTATACTCCGGCAGGCTGATTGGTTAGGTCAACTGAGAATTCCGGATTTATTTCCTGAGTTTGTAATAATAAGGCTCCGGCCATATTATATACTTTTACGGTAACTTTTCCTTTTATAGTTTCATTCCCTACGTTGACTTGGAATTTTCCGCTGGAAGGATTAGGATAAACCTTTAAGGAAGACTCCATAGTTTCTACCTCATTGGTACTAAGGGTTTTATAAGTGATAGAACAAATATTCAAAGTAAAAGAATTAAGTTTTCCGGTACTACCAGTATAACCATCACGTACACCTAACAACCAATTTCCCTGGTAATCATTGCGGTAAAGGTTTGATAGGGCTTGGACCGGTTTTATGTTTCCAACGGTAGGAGAAGCACACACTCTAGTTGTTCCGTTATCATCAAACGTAACATTTAAGCCGGCATATAATGTTGGAGGAATATAACAATTTGTATTCCATAGAATAGATTGAGCCCAATTAGGCGAAGGAGATTGAAGGATAATTGCTAAATTGCTAATATCCTGATGATCAATATTAACAGAGGCTTTTATACTGTTTAGTTCCCCAATATCAGAAGTCGGTATGTTTACGCTTACAACAGTAAATTGTGATGAACCATCAGGAATAGTAATAGCCGGACCGGAATAGGTATAATCTTTACAAGTGGAAATAGCTTCATATCCTATAGAAAAATTATCACTAAGAGCCAGGAATACATTTCCAACAGCCTCTACCATTATCTTGGCTTTTTCAGCAGAAACAGAAGAAGGTAAGGTAACAGAGGCTTCCCCGTTGTTAGGAACATTGTCTGCTAAAGTTTCAATAGTATTTCCATTATCAGTCACTAAAGATATTTTAACATTTTGTGTATTGAATGGACTCGCAGTAGTGTTGGCTACATCCCATTTTACTGTAACAGTACCTCCTTTAGCTACAGAATAATTCAATGTTGGAGAAGTTATGATAAAAGGGCCTCCTGCTGTGGAGACAATCACTTGTTTATCTCCATAACTTGTTTGTGGTTTATTTGCATTATTATCTCGTACAGTAACTCGGAAATTTAATGTTCTTGCCACATTTGATACTGTTTCCCAGGTTGAAGGGGAAGAAGCATTACTGGTGAGTGCAGGGAAATATCTTTTAGTAGAGGTGGTTGGTAAAAAAGACCTGAAAATAGGACCGGAAGTTTGAGTCGGGCTTACAGTTGTAACTGTTGAAGTAGCATTATCATTTTGTTCCCAGCAATAAGTCAGAGCATCTCCATCGGGATCAGAAGTGCCAGCTGCATCCAGGTAAAAACGGGTTCCTTTAGGAATAGTAACACTAGATCCGTTAACAGTTACCACAGGCGGATTATTAGGAAGAATATCTACAGTTCCACAGCTTTTGGATTGTAAATTAGTGGAAATTTGAGCTATACTGGCATTATGAAAATAATCATCAGAATGAGCCTGTACATTATAATTGGTTATACCGGCATATCCCATAATGGTACTTCCACTTCCCGGTTCCATATTAACTCCTGTTCCTTCCAATTGGAAAGAAAAAGTATGATTAGCCCCCAATTGATGCCCCATTTCATGAGCGACAAAATCTACATCAAAATCGTCCCCATAAGGTTGATTTGCCGTTGCCGGGGATGTGAAACCGGAACCTTTTCCTTCATCTGTAGGAACTCCGTCAACTATAGTTGGACTTATACAAACACAACCTATACAGCCCGCATTTCCTCCACCTCCGGAAGCACCGAATAAATGTCCTATATCATAATTTGCTTCTCCTACTACCTGGGTAAGAGTTCTTTGTAATTCCATATTCCAGTTGTTCATAGAGCTAGCATTTGAATAAGGATCTGTAGCAGCATTTGTATAAATTATAGTGGAAAAATTTTGTATGATCAGATTGACAGCGAGTTCTTTTTCATAGATGCCATTTACCCGTGTCATGGTGGTATTCATTTGTTGTAAAGCTCCAGCTGTTGTTCCTCCGAATATTTGAGTATATTCTCCGGTAGTGGATAATGCCAGTCTGTAAGTCCTGAATTTCTGGTCACTGGAGAGTGTTTTATGGGTAGTTCCCGTTTTTAGAGAAATAGAATCTACAGGAGTATCACATTTAAAATCCTTCATTCCTTTGTAATCTCTTTCCCTTACAGAATAAACGGATTTATCTTCTGTATAAGGATCTATAAATTGCATTTTTCCTTTTCCATCAATGATCATGGAATTAAATTGTGTAGGAGAAGTATTGAAACGTATATATTTTTTGTCATCATCAATACCTGTTCCTGCATAGGAATGCAAATCATACTCATCTTCCATGCTTTTTTCCATTACAGGAGCATGATACACAGAAAATCGCTCTATTTTTCCTTCTGTTGTAGGAATATATATAATAATCGGAGATCCCTTAGAATTTCGGTCAGGAGCAGATTTCAGTTGGGCTTTTAGTGAAGTAAGATCTACGGAATATAATCCGTCAACGGCTAGGTTAACATTTTCTTTTTTAATTTGTTTTCCTGCTAAATTGGTCTTTTGCCAATAATTTTGTGCAAATAGGGGAAAACTCAATAGAAAAAGACCTAACAAGAGTACAGTTTTTCTCATATTATAGTGTTTTAATTATGTTATAGCTGTAAAAATAGGAGTTTATTTGTAAAGAAAAACAATAAAATAGAAATAAATTATTGATTTTGTGATGTTTGCAAATGAAAGCTTGTTATAAACACAAAAAGAGATAAAATAATAAATTGTTAAATATGAATTTTATTAAAATGAGAATTATAAAAAATATGAAAATATAAGAAGTTGATAAAAATATGAAATTTATCTTCTAAAAATACAAAAAAACTCAAAATAGGGATTAATTTACATATAAATTCTAGCCCAACTATTTTTTAAAGGTTGTTTAAACTTTTCCTTAAATTCAATATCAGTACTTACAGACAGATTATAGACGGTTGTGTCCGGAGATAATTGTGAAGATTTTACTTTTTCCTTAAACTCACTTATTGAAAGAGTTGCTATTTCACCCTTTTCCACTTCATAACTTATCAGTAAACGATTTAGCAAATCCAAATGATACTCCGCATCAATCTGGCGGACGCATTGATTCAGACTGTCAATAGAACATCCGGTAGTCTTTGCTTGATCTTCATCTACGTTTATAATAATAAATTTATGATCAAGAATTTGAAATTCCGATTTCAGATCTGCTCCATGAGAATTCCATGATTGCAAAAAATCAACAAGAAGTTGAGAAATAGCATTTTCCTCGGTTTGAGTTAAAACCCGGTTTGCCTGAAAAATCCAAAGTTTGTTTTTAGTATCCATTTTAGAGTTTATACAAAAAGTATACAAATTTACTAATTATTGGATTTCCAACAATTCCAAAATGCTAACTCATTCTTTAGGTTTTATTCCGTCGATATACTAAAGGATATTTTGAAATGATTTTAAACCCATAAGTTTCTTAGTAATAAAGGGATATGATAAAATTGTTTTTAAATATCCCGAACAAAAATCTGTCAACTTGTCATATTAATTTCTATCTTTGCACAATATTTTTTAAATAAGACATTCTTTTTTAGAATTGTTACCATATGGAAAAAGAAATTATAGAAGGACGACAAGGAGAAGTGTTGGTTACTGAAAATATCACTAAAAACGCAAAAAAATTGTTTTTGGAAAGTTATGGATGTCAGATGAATTTTTCTGACAGCGAAGTAGTTGCGTCCATATTAAATGAAGAAGGTTATAATACAACAGCTAAACTGGAAGAAGCAGACCTTATTTTACTCAATACCTGCTCCATTCGTGAAAAGGCAGAACAAACAGTAAGAAAAAGACTTTCTCAATTTAATTCCCTCAAAAAACAAAAACCCGATTTAGTTATCGGAGTATTGGGCTGTATGGCTGAAAGATTGAAAACCAAATTCTTGGAAGAAGAACATCTGGTGGATTTAGTGGTAGGACCCGATGCATACCGGGATTTACCCAATTTATTGAAAAAAACCGATGACGGAAGAAGTGCGATCAATGTATTATTATCCAAAGAAGAAACCTATGCAGACATAAGTCCGGTACGGTTAGGAGGAAATGGAGTAACCGCTTTTGTTTCCATTACCAGAGGGTGCGATAACATGTGTACCTTTTGCGTAGTTCCGTTTACCCGAGGAAGAGAAAGAAGTCGTGATCCACATTCCATACTGAACGAATGTAAGGAATTAGTAGAAAGCGGATATAAAGAAATCACCCTTTTAGGACAGAATGTAGACAGTTACTTATGGTATGGAGGAGGACCGAAAAAAGACTTCGACAAAGCAACAGAATTACAAAAAGCTACAGCTGTTGATTTTGCCCAATTGTTAGATTTGGTGGCAACAGCTCATCCTGAAACCCGGATTCGCTTTTCAACATCTAATCCGCAGGATATGCACGAAGAAGTGCTTCATATAATGGCAAAACATGAAAATATCTGTAAATACATACATCTACCTGTTCAAAGCGGAAGTACGACCGTATTGGAAAGAATGAACCGGCAACATACCCGGGAAGAATACCTGGAATTAATTAATAAAATCAAAAAGATTATTCCTGATTGTGCCATTTCTCATGACATGATTACCGGATTTTGTGGGGAAACAGAAGAAGAACATCAAGAAACTTTGAGTTTAATGGAATATGTAAACTATGATTTCGGTTATATGTTTGCTTATTCAGAACGTCCGGGAACTCCGGCCCATAAAAAAATGAAAGATGATGTTCCATTGGAAATAAAAAAAAGAAGATTAACGGAAATTATTGATCTTCAGCAAAAATCATCCCTCAAAAGAATGCAATCCTATGTAGGAAAGGTTCATGAAGTATTGATTGAAGGAACAAGTAAAAAAAGTGAGAATCAGTGGTACGGAAGAATATCACAAAATGCAGTAGTGGTTTTTCCAAAAACAAAAAACACAGAAATTGGAGATTTCATTAATGTATTCGTCAACGATTGTACATCAGCCACATTGATGGGTGACATAATAAATTAACAACTATGGATTCATTACAAACCATAAAACTAAGATTTGGGATCATAGGGAACAATATAATGCTCAACCGGGCATTAGAAAAAGCCATGCAGGTTGCTCCAACCGATATTTCCGTGTTGGTGATGGGGGAAAGCGGAGTAGGAAAAGAATTTATTCCCAAAATCATACACAATTTATCTCCCCGAAAACACAAACAATATATTGCCGTAAACTGTGGAGCTATTCCGGAAGGAACCATAGATTCCGAACTTTTCGGACATGAAAAAGGGGCTTTTACCGGAGCCGATAAAGTAAGAAAAGGATATTTTGAAGTAGCGGACGGAGGAACTATTTTCTTGGATGAAGTAGGAGAATTGCCCTTGCAGACTCAGGTTCGTTTATTGCGTGTGTTGGAAAGCGGGGAATTTATGAAAGTAGGATCATCCAACATACAAAAAACCAATGTTCGCATAGTAGCAGCAACCAATGTAAACCTGTTGGATGCCATAAAAAAAGGAAAGTTCCGAGAAGACTTATATTATAGGTTGAATACCGTTCAGATTGATATTCCGGCATTGAGGGAAAGAAAAGATGATATTCCTTTATTATTCCGAAAATTTGCCGTTGATTTTTCCGAAAAATATCGGATGCCGGCAATACATTTATCAGATGAAGCCATAAGTTATTTGCAGAATTATTATTGGCCAGGAAATATCCGTCAGTTACGGAATTTTACAGAACAGATTACCGTAGTAGAAACCAAAAGAGACCTTTCCTTTGCTCAGGTAAAAGAATATCTCAAAGATATTCAAACTACTTCTTTAATCAATATACCTCACCATAACGAAAATCATTCCGATTTTTCCAGTGAAAGAGAGATATTATATAAATTCCTCTTTGATATGAAGAAAGATTTGAACGACTTAAAAGCCCTGACTCTGGATATAATTAAAGACAAAGGAGATATTGGTTTGACAACCAGTGAAAAAGACCTGTTTCAGCGAGTTTATAAAGACTATGAAGTTCCGGAGAGTCCGGTTGTGTATTATGATGATAAACCGAATTTACCGACTGTAACCCGGGTTAATGATTACCACGAAGATGTGGACGATTATGATTACGAAGAAGTATCAAGTCAGGCAGAATCTCTATCTTTACAGAAAAAGGAAGAAGAATTGATAAAAAAAGCCTTGGAAAAATATAACGGAAAACGTAAGTTAGCAGCAAGAGAATTAGGCATTTCAGAAAGAACACTATACAGAAAAATAAAACAATATGACATTGAAGAATAAGATAGTATTTCTAATTTCAGGATTGATAACAATAATTCTGTCAGGATGTTATTCCTTTACAGGTTCCTCATTAGATCCAAGCATAAAAACCATAGAAATAAAATCTTTTCCCAATTATTCTGCTTATCAGAGTCCTAATTTGAGTGTAGATTTCACTACCGCCTTACAAAACCGGTTTAACCAAAGGACTAAATTAGTTGCAACCAATGTAGATCCGGATATAACAGTAGAAGGAGAAATTACTAATTTTACCACCAATCCGGTAAGCATTCAGAGTGGTTCAGACCAGGCGACTCAAAACAGGTTGACTATAACAGTAGCAGTACGATACGATAACAAAAAACAACCAGAGAAAAGTTTTCAAAGAACTTTTTCTGACTATGAAGATTATTCCAGCTCAGAATTATTGATAAATGTTCAGGATGAGTTGGCACAAAAAATAAATCAAAGAATTATTGACCAGATTTTTATTGCAATAGTTGCTGATTGGTAAATGGATTATAACAGAATAATAGAATTAATACAAAACCCCGAAATATTAACTCTTTCGGATCAAAATAGTATTGAACAAGAGCTGAAGAAATATCCGTTTACACCAGCATTTCATATTCTTCAGTTAAGATGGGAACAACTTTTTTCACCAGAAGAAATAGAAAAAACCACTGAAAGAATATCAATTTACTCTACACATAGAGAATTGCTGAAAAAAATTATTGACCAACCATTTATATCAAGAAAAAAAGAAACCTTGTTACCAGTCATTGAGCCTTTTGAAAAAGAAGAAGAAAAACAAATAGCTGAAAATTCAGAAAACAAAACAGAAGAAATAATACAAGAAACAAAGAGTACAGAATTTTTTGAAAAGGAGGAAGAGATTGAAGTAGAAAGAGAAACCATTACACAATCAGAAGAAAAACCAAATCAGGAAGATACAACGCAAGAAAATATAAAAGACAAAAATGAAAAACAATCCTACATAGATAAATTAGGATTATCGCATTTATTTTCCGGAAAGATTGATTGGAAAAAAGAAAAAACAGAAAATAAAGAACAAAAAGAGACCCATTTTCAAAATTCAATTGAAAATATTGAAAAAAATATACAGAAGTTAATAAAAAAAGAAGAAGATTTACAAAAGCTTGTAGAAAGTAAAGTCGTATTAAACATTATTCCAACAGAAAAAACAATAGAAAAAGGAATAATAGAAGAAATTGAAAAGACACCGGCATTCCTTCTTTTGAAGAAACCGGAAGAGACAAATTCGGGGGAAATAAAGGATGTAGAGCCTGTCATTTCAGAGAATAAACCGGAGGAAGAAAAGATTGAGAAAAAAGAAGAAGTATTTCAAAAAGAAGAAGATCCGAATGAAAAAGCAGAGGGAGATTTGTCATTAACAACAGAAAAAGAATCAGAGGCGGAAACTGAAAACATAATTACTCCGACGGAAAAGTTAACATTTAACCAGTGGATTTTATTGTCAAGTCAAAAAAAATCAGTACATTACAAAAAAAATGAACAAACACAGGAAAAACAAAAAGATATCATTGAAAAATTTATAGAAACCAACCCCAAAATAAGTACTCCCAAAAAAGAAGGAAAAACTAAACAAGAGAATGACTTAAAAAAGGATGAGATAAAGGATCTTGCCAATTTAATGACAATTACATTGGCTAAATTATATGTGGAACAGGGTAAATATGACACGGCAATAACAGCTTTTAAGATATTAAGTTTGAAATATCCAGAAAAAAGTAGTTATTTTGCATCAGAAATTAAGAAGATAAAAAAGATAAAAAATTCAAAATAATATGACAACAGTTTATGGGATAATAATGATATTTGTAATCATAGCATGCGTTATGCTAGTATTGGTTGTATTATCACAAAATCCTAAAGGAGGAGGATTGAGCTCTACATTCGGAGGAAGTGGAACTCAAATGTTTGGTGTTCAAAAAACTAACGATTTTATGGATAAGGCCACATGGACATTGGGAGGAGTAATTGTAGTTTTGTCAATCTTTGCTTCGGTAATGATAGCAAAACCAACAGTTTACAACTCACCAACCCCTACCCAGAAAACACAGCCAGCGAACACACAACAACCAGCGGCCCCGTCAAATTCAAGTACAAACGGGAAATAATACTATAATTTAATTATATAGTTAACACTAAAATCAATATTAATAGTTCTTAAAAAATTATCGTTGTGTTAGGAAGAAGGCAGATTAGAGAAAAGATTCTACAGGCTCTTTATGCATATAATATAGGGGGCAATGAAATAGAATACGTAGAAAAAAGAATGTTTCAGTCAATAGAAGAAATTTATGACTTATATGTTTATGAAATAAATTTGCTATTAGCTGTAAGAGATTATGCTCTGGAAATAATTGAAAGAAAAAAACAAAAAAGGTTTGCAACAGAAGAAGAAAAAAATCCGAATCTGAAATTTGTTAAGAATAAAATTTTTGATTTATTGGAAAACAATAAAACAAGAAAAGAATATTCAAGCAAACACTTAGAACTGTCTTGGCATCTGAATAATAATTATCCGGCCATGATTTTCAAAAGATTTCATGCATCCCGAAGTTATTCAGAATATATGGAAAGCCGGGAAGTTGATTTTGAAGAAGAGAAAAGAATAGTACTGAAACTATTCTTAAAGCACATTGCAGATAACGATATCATGTATGAATGGTTTGAAGAATTAAAACTTTCCTGGGTAGATGATGTGCACATTGCTAATAATATGACCCTAAAAACGATTAAGTCCTTAGAAGAAAGCAAAACTTCCGATACCTTGATTCAGGTACTAAGATCAGAAGAAGGAGTATCATTCGCACAAAATTTATTCAGATCAACCATTAAATACTATCCGGAAAGCTTGAAGATGATAGAAACCAGATCAAATAACTGGGAATTGGATAGAATAGCGGAAATAGATAAAATTATACTTGCTATGGGATTTACAGAGCTGAATTACTTTCCTCAGGTTCCTGCAAAAGTGGTAATTAATGAATGTATTGAATTAGCAAAAGTATACTCAAGTGCTAAAAGTAATGTATTCATTAACGGTATTTTAGATAGATATGCAAGAGACATGAATAAAGTTTAAGTTTATTAAAGTACTTGTTATATGAATAAAAAAATAGGGTTTATTTTATTAGGAGCAATAGTAGCTTTGAGTAGTTGTAAAAAAGAAGAGCGTATTGCAGAAGCAACCATAATACAAGAAAGCACAGAAAAATCACAAACTAAAGATAATTCCCTGAAAATAACGGAAGAATCTGTTATGAAATTGGATGAAGAAGATTATGATTTTAAAGAAATAAAAAAAGGAGAAAAAGTATCCCATGTTTTTTTCTTTACCAATAAAGGTCAAAGACCACTGATTATTTCGGAAGTCAGACCTTCATGTGGTTGTACAACCCCTAAATACACAAAAACCCCTGTATATCCCAGAGCACGAGGCTCTATCACCGTTACTTTTGACTCTTCAAGTTTCGATGAAGGGATGATCTATAAAACAGTAGCAGTTTCAGGTAACTTTGAAACTAAAATTATAAAATTTCAGGCAAAAATCAACTAAATATGAATTTGAATATGTTAACAATAATCTTACAGGCACAACAAGGACCTTATGAATGGGTAGGAAGTCTTCTTCCATTGATTTTATTATTTGCGGTTTTTTACTTCTTTTTTATAAGACCACAGACCAAAAAACAAAAACAGGAAAAAGTATTTCAGGAAAATATCAGTAAAGGAACAAGAGTAGTAACCACTTCAGGAATACATGGAAAAGTACTGGAAGTTATGGATGACGGAGTAGTTATTGAGACAATGGCAGGAAAAATTAAATTTGAAAAATCGGCAATTTCAAGAGAGCTTTCCGCAGCAAGATATCCGGAAAACGCACCAACAAAATAGAACAGAGAACAAATAAATGAAAATACAGCATACTCTGTTTAGAGTATGCTTTTTAATTAAAATATGAGGATAGTAGTAGGATTATCAGGTGGGGTAGATTCCAGTGTTGCAGCTTATTTACTTCAGAAAGAAGGACATGAAGTAATAGGCCTTTTCATGCGTAACTGGAATGATGCAGAATTTACCCTTGAAGACGAATGTCCTTGGGTAGAAGACAGTAATGATGCGCTTTTGATAGCTCAGAAGCTAGGAATTCCTTATCAGGTAATCGATTTATCAGATATCTACAAAGAAAGGATTGTGGATTACATGTTTAATGAATACGAACAAGGAAGAACTCCAAATCCGGATGTATTGTGTAATCGGGAAATTAAATTTGATGTTTTCCTGCAAACCGCATTATCTTTAGGTGCGGATAAAGTAGCGACCGGACATTATGCAAGAGTAGATTCCTTTGAAAAAAATGGAGAAACTATTTACAAGCTTCTCGCCGGAGTCGATGCAAATAAAGATCAATCCTATTTTTTGTGTCAGTTAAATCAATATCAATTATCCAAATCATTGTTCCCAATTGGAAATTTAACTAAGCCCGAAGTACGGAAAATAGCTAAAGAACTGGATTTGGTTACTGCGGATAAAAAAGATTCTCAGGGATTATGTTTTATAGGAAAAGTTAGCCTGCCCGATTTCCTGCAACAACAACTAAAACCAAAGAAAGGAAATATTGTTGAAATATTTTCAGACAATATAAAATATAAAGAAAAGGAAGAAACCATTTTCTTTGAAACTAAAAAAGATGAATTACAATATTTTGCTACACCAGTACAATATCAACCGGAAGATGGAAAGTTGATAGGAACACACCAAGGAGCACACTATTATACCATAGGACAAAGGAAAGGACTGGGAATCGGCGGACATATAGAACCCTGCTTTGTTCTGGACACCGATGTACAAGAAAATATCATCTATGTAGGAGAAGGAAAAAGCCATCCCGGGTTATTCAGGAAAGCATTATATATCAAAAAACATGAAATCCATTGGATTAGAGAAGATTTGAAACTTCAACCGGAGGAAGCTACAGAAGTAAAGGTGAGGATACGGTATCGTCAGGCACTACAAAAAGCAAAACTCTATCAGTTTGAAGATGGATTATATATTGAGTTTGAAGAACCACAATCCGCCATTACGAGAGGACAGTTTGCAGCTTGGTATAGTAACGATGAATTGATAGGAAGTGGAGTGATTGCCTGATTTTGGCAATTCATTCAAAAACCAACTTTAAAATATCAAGAGAAAGAGGTTTTTTAAAATTAGTCAGATGCATTTCGTAATACGAAATTATTTCCTCAAGCATTTGTGACCGTTGAAGAGAATTAAAACAATTCCCGGAATTTTTAAAATCATATTCAAGCAGAATTTTCCATAAACTTGCATTTTCTCCTTTCGAAATAGAGGTTGATTTTATAGAAAAAATTCCTTCTTTCAGATTAAAATAAGGATATTCAGAATTACTATTTAAAGGATAAAAACCGATATGACGGGAAAATTCCAGTAAAAAATAAAGATGAAAATCAGCAAAACACTTTTCCCTGTTATCCAGACAAATAAGATTATCCCGCATAAAATTGTATAGGATCAAGTCTTTGGTTTCCTCATTTTTCAGGGTTTGGTTTACCATTTCAGCAATAAAAGTAAGAATGGAAGATTTGAATACATCCGTGTGGAGAGTTTTAAAAATGTATCCCTGGTAAATATCCTTTATAAGCTCTAAGCTGGTATTTTTTTTAGGATAGAAACTAAGTTCCACTTCATTCAATGTAAAAAGAAAATGACTTTTTTTCTGTTTTTTTGAAAAAGAGTTTTTAAGAATAAAAGTTTTAAAGCCGTATTCTTCCGTATAGCATTTCACAATAAGGGAAGAATCCCCATATTTTAAATAAGAAAGAATAAAAGCCTTTGTCGTTTGTATCATTTACCGGATAATGGCTATTTTGGTAGTAGCATGTTCACTTCCATCAGAATTACTCATCAGAACCAGGTATACTCCGGAAGCTACCGGTTTATGATTGAAGTTATTTCCATCCCAAGTTGCTACGCCTCCGGGAGCTCGTGTTTCATAAACAAGGTTTCCTGCAACATCCGTAATTTTCACATAAGCATCATGTGCCAGTCCGCGGATGGTTATATTTCCCGTATAGCCGGGCCTTATCGGATTTGGATAAGCAACAATATCTCCGAATTTATCACCAGTATCCGTAACATTTCCACGATAAGAAACGATTCCTTGGGCGGTTACAAAAAATACTTCCCCTGTTTTATCAATTTTTATATCCGTAATGGAATTGTTAGGAAGAGGAGAATCATCTGCAGTAAATTTATTTAGCATGGTTTTGCCATCTTCGGAAAAGTAAAAAGCTCCAGAAGTCTGCGTTCCGATCCATTTCCGATTAGCTGCATCCACTGCTATAGCAGTAACTCGCACACCCCGCAAAACTTCTTCCCCTGTTCCGTCCTGCGAAACAATAATTCTTTCAGTATTATAACTTCCACTTTGTAACGAAGGATAAGGATTTCTGAATATACGCAGACCATTATCCAGACCAATCCATGCGGTTCCTGAATCATCTAGTGTTACGCACATGACATTATTGGAAGGGAGATTCCCGACATTTTCTCCCATTTGCAGCAAGTAACTGGTATCATCAGAAGTATTTAAAGGGGTATTGTTGTATCTATACACCGCAAGTCCGTTATCTCTTGGTGAAGGAACCCAGATATATCCTTTCGGATCAATATAAGGATGCATAGCTCCCCCTGCCTGACTAATTCTTACAGGTAAAAGACTGAGGTATTTAAATTGATCGTTGGGTGTTTTAATAATAATGGCATTATTAACCCCATTAGCACTTTCTTGGGCCCAGGCTTGGGCAACAATTAAGTTTCCGTTAGAATCAAATCCACCACCACTGGCACGTTCTATACTTTTAAATGCGGAATTATTATGGTTATACAATACAGAGAAATTTCCATTAACCATTTTTATCAGGCCATTACTATAAGAAACAACATAAGTTTCACTTAGATTATAAGGATTGGGAATTACTTCGATAATATAACGTTCATTATTGATTTTAGTATAGTCTATATGTTTCCACTTATTTCCATCAAAATGGTAATATCCGTAGGTTGTGCTGGAAGGAGCATTATAGTTGAGATCCCGTCCGCCAGGAGCAACCCATAATTGTTTATCTATAATATTCAGATAGTAGGAAAAATTATTATAAGGACCATCTGGAGCAATATATTCAGAAGTTCCCTTTAGAATTCCTTTCAGTTGGGTTGCAGCATATAAATTTCCATTAAAAAAATATCCGGAATTAAGGTTATCCGAATAAGAAGTTGATCCGGTAACCGTAAAATTTTGATTTAGAGTAGTAATCTTATTTTGCTGGACAATTAGAATGGTATTCTGTGCAGAAACAAGATCAACCAGATTGGGATAATTACCGATATTCTGCCAGGTGGTTCCTCCATCTTCGCTTTTGCTGACATTATTGTTAGCTATTCCCGATATCAAAACAGAATTATATTTTGCTATTTGAGTGTAATTAGTTCCTGTTCCATAAACATTCCAGGCGGAAAAATTAGGCATTAATCCATCAATAGTGTGAGAATAAAGCCCATTAGAAGAAGCAGAATAAATTTTATTGTTGAGAATGGCAGATTTATTTACTTTATAATAATTTGAACTAATCCTAAAATAACAGGTTTCTCTAAATTCCATTCTTTTCAGATCAAAAACTGTAACACCAAAATTCATAGAAAGTACAGCATAATCTCCTTCCGTATAAATATGATTAACAGTTTTATCACCTTGGTAATTTTGTTCAAAAGGAATGTCAATAACCAAATGAACAGTATTTTGTTTTATTATGTCTAGTTTTCCATTAGCATATCCCACCACAAGAGCATCGTTTGTTGAGTTATAAGCAAAAGCAGAGATTTTCACATCATGTAATCCGTTTGCTTTAGAAAATTTTTTCACATCACCGGTACTTTCATTATAAGAGAACAATCCATTTTCAGTGGCGCAGAAAAGTCGATCATTTACCTGCGTTATAACTTTCACATTAAAATAGGAAAAGTAATCCGTCCATCTGGTGTTCTGGGAATAGCACAGGATAGGAATAAACAATAGAAATAAAAATTTCTTCATGGAGAATAGATTTATATGCAAACGTAAAATTACTATTATTATTAAAACAAAAATTCTTTTTTCTATTTTTTAGAATTGGTGAAAAACAACAGCAATACAATTATATGAGCATCAGAATTTCATATAATATGATAAATAAAATATCGCAACTAGATGAGATGTCGGAAGATATCCTCATTTAAAAACAGGTTGAATAGTTGAATCAAAGTTTTGTGTGATAAAAAAAGAAGAAGTTTTTTGTTAAATAAAAAATATTTTATAAATTTGCAACCCTATTTAGGACAATATTTTAACAAAGGTAAAAGAATAAAAGTGAATACACTAAGTTACAAAACCGTATCGGCAAACAAAGAGACTGCAAATAAGGAATGGTTACTTGTAGATGCAGAAGGACAGCAATTAGGTCGTTTAGCTTCAAAGTTAGCTAAGATTTTGCGTGGAAAACATAAAACAAATTTTACACCTCATGCAGATTGCGGAGATAATGTAGTTGTTATTAATGCAGAAAAAGTTGTTTTATCAGGAGATAAAACAGAACAAAAGGAGTATGTAAGACATACCGGATATCCGGGAGGGCAAAAATTTGCAAGTGTTACCGATGTTAAAGCAAAAGATCCTAAAAGACTATTGGAATATGCAGTAAGAGGTATGCTCCCTAAGAACAAATTAGGAAGAAAAGTGCTTAAAAATCTATACCTGTATGAAGGGATAGAACATGGGCAAGTAGCCCAGCAACCAAGAACATTAGATATTAACGCTTTCATTTAATAAGTATAATGGCAGTTACACATAAAATAGGAAGAAGAAAAACATCGGTAGCAAGAGTTTACCTTTCTGAAGGAAAAGGAGAATTTACCATCAATGGAAGAGATTACAAAGAATATTTCACAACAGAAGTATTACAATATAAAATCACTCAACCGTTTCAATTAACACAAACTTTAGGTCAGTATGACATTAAAGTGAATGTGTATGGGGGAGGAATAACGGGTCAGGCTGAAGCCATTAGAATGGCTGTTGCCAGAGCTTTGGTTTCCATTAATGAAGAAAATAAAGCAGCATTAAAACCAGAAGGACTTCTTACCAGAGATCCGAGAATGGTGGAAAGAAAGAAATACGGTCAGAAAAAAGCACGTAAGAGATTCCAGTTCTCCAAACGTTAATATTTTTCTCCAAGAAAATATGACCACTATTTCGATAGTGGTTATTTTATATTTTAAATAAATTATATAACCAAAACTTGCCGTTTAGTTTAGCATCCAAACTCAGAATTATTTTTGAAGTTGATTGCACAAACTGCGGAACGTAAACTAAAAAAAGACATGGCAAAAGTAAATGTAAAAGACCTTTTAAATGCAGGAGTGCATTTTGGGCACCTTACCAGAAAGTGGAATCCACACATGGCTCCGTACATCTTTATGGAGAAAAACGGAATCCACATTATTGATTTACACAAAACTTCCGTTAAATTAGAAGAAGCTTCCAATGCGCTAGGGAAAATTGCAACTTCAGGAAGAAAAATCCTTTTTGTTGCAACCAAAAAACAAGCGAAAGACATTGTGAGCAAACATGCTGAATCTGTAAATATGCCGTTTATTACAGAAAGATGGCCGGGAGGAATGTTAACCAACTTTGTTACTATCAGAAAGGCAGTTAAAAAAATGAATTCCATTGACAGAATGAAAAAAGATGGGACATTTGAAACTCTTTCTAAAAAAGAAAAATTACAGATAGATCGTCAGAGAGCGAAATTAGAAAAGAACTTAGGTTCTATCTCTGACATGACTCGTTTACCGTCAGCTTTATTTGTAGTGGACATCTTGAGAGAACACATTGCAGTAACAGAAGCCAAAAAACTGGGAATTCCTGTATTTGCAATTGTAGATACCAATTCAGACCCTCAATTAGTAGATTTCCCAATACCAGGAAATGATGATGCCTCCAAATCTATAGATTTAATTCTTGATACAGTAGCTAGCTCTATCAAAGAAGGATTAAGTGTGAGAAAAGCGGAAAAAGCAGAAAAGTCAAAAGCGAAAGAAGATTCCAATGATGAGGATATTTTAGTAGAAGAGGAAGAAGAAATTGAAGATGTAGCAATTGAAGAGAACGAAGACGACGAAGTAGAAGAATAAAATAAGTTTAATAAAAAAAATCAAAATAAAATGTCATATTCACCAAAAGCCGCTGATGTAGCAAAATTGAGAAATGTTACAGGAGCAGGAATGATGGACTCAAAAAAAGCTTTGATCGAAGCAGAAGGAGATTTCGATAAAGCTATTGATTTACTAAGAAAAAAAGGACAGAAAGTAGCTGCTAACCGTGCTGACAGAGAAAATCATGAAGGAGCAGTAATCGCAGCAGTAAATGCCGATAACACTAAAGCAGTTATCATAAAATTAAACTGCGAAACAGATTTTGTTGCTAAAAATGAAGATTTTGTAAAATTAGCCACCGATTTTGCTAAGTTAGCTTTGAATTTCAAAACTAAAGAAGAATTATTGGCAGCAGATTTTAACGGACTTCCGGTAAGCGAAAAGTTAATAGAACAAACAGGAGTTATTGGTGAGAAAATTGAAATCTCTGAATTCAAAACAATAGAAGCACCATTTGTAGGATCTTATATCCATGCAGGAAATAAAATTGCCTCTGCAGTTGGTTTATCAAAATCTTTTGATAAAGCAGCAGAAGTAGCTAAGAATATTTCTATGCAAGTGGCAGCAATGAATCCTATTGCTTTGGATGAATCTCAGGTAGATTCTTCCGTAGTTGAAAAAGAATTGGAAATAGCCAAAGATCAATTACGTCAGGAAGGAAAACCGGAAGCAATGCTAGATAATATTGCTAAAGGAAAACTAAATAAATTCTTCAAAGACAACACCTTGGTGAAACAAGATTACATCATGGGAGAAAAAATCTCCGTAGAAGATTACGTAAAGTCAGTTGATCCTGAAGTTAAAATATCAGGGTTCATCAGAATATAATTATTAATAAAGGTTATTAGTGTTTTAAACATTAAAGCAGCCGATAATTTATTATCGGCTGCTTGTGTTTTTAGATAATTTCTGATCTATTAATAACAGAAGAAACTCAAATCCAATAAAAATAACCATTATCAGTCCTACATTAATCAATGCTTGTGTAAAGCTAATTCTTCCAAGATCCATAAAAGGATAAGGATATAATCCGGTAAGTTTCCCACGAATAAAAATATAGACTACATAGAGAAACGGAGGAATAATGGCAAGAATAATAATTTTTAAATTTATTCCCGATCGTGGACCGTAAACCAACCAACCCAATATTCCTAAAAAAGGAACGACTACATGAAGTAATTCATTCGTCAGGATCATAATTCCTTCCGGTGGATGATTTCCTCGTAAAATCAGGTTATAAACCACAGAAGTGATGATAATACAAATCAGTCCGTCCAAACGTAGAACGTTGAATCCTGTTCCGTTTCGTTTTGGGCGAAGCAAAAGTAAAAAGGAACTCACAGCCAAGGTAATATTAGATAATACAGTAAAATAACTGTAATAATACCCTGCACGACAAAGTTTATCTGTAGGATAATCCGGAAGAGGCATGGAAGTATTCAAAAACATATAAGTTTCCACACTAATGCTAAATAGAACCAGAAGTATAATACTTACATGAATGAATATCCTCATATTATGTTAAAGCACAAAAATAATAAATTACCAGCCGCTTACCAGCAGATTTCTCGCTGCTTTTTCATTGCATTTTTGATATTTAGAATAAGCCAGAACCGCACGGGTTCTTATTTTTTCAGCAGATTCTCCATTTACATATCCGGTTAATGCGTCGTGCAACGTATAAGCTTCCGGAGCCATCAGGTGAGAAGTCCATACCAACGGATTTGCTGATGTATTTTTTAAATGAGGACCAAAATATTTTTTACTGAAACAAGCCAGAATAATACAATCCCGGGTTTTTCCGTCTGTGTTCTCAAAAGATTCGGATAACTGGAAATCCATCAATCCGTCATGGCCAATGTAGGAAACTAAAACGGAATTACCGTAAATCCCGATGGAAGTATTATTTATTTGTATAGTATCTTTCAGTGATCCGGCACAACTATAAAAGAAATCCTGTGTACAATCTTTAATATTTTTACCATTGTAAACATCAGCAACCAAATAATAATTCTTTTTGGTAATATGCTGAAAAATCAGCCGTTCCATTTTAACGGAATCCAGTTTTTCTGATCTTAAAAATTTCCATTCCTTACTCTTTTTAAAATAAGTCCGGATTCCATAACCTGCTCCCCAATAGAGGTTGTGCTCAGGATCCTGACCATTTCCGATTTTGGCAGGAACGGGAACGATTCCCTGGTATTTATTATCGCACAAAGCAACCAGAACATGAATGGTTTTGGTTTCCGGATCGTAATCTTTTATGTTTTTTAAAGATTTGTTTTGGTCATCTGAACGATTATCTGTTTTGGTGTCTTTTGTTTTGGAATTACAACCAGTGGAAGTAAAAGACACCATGCAAATCAATAAAAAAGACAGAATTTTCTTAGTATTCATTATAAATAAACTTTTAATTAAAGATACTAAATAAAACCCGTGGTGCATTTAAACAATAACGGTTTAGATTGTTAATATTTCGGTTGTTTAATTTATTTATGAGTTTGTATCACAGTCAAAGCCATTTCTTGGATAATATTCTGTTTTTGAACCCATCAAAAGATTTTGTATAATT
>JAVBMH010000005.1:0-113814 GCA_031552575.1 Apibacter sp.
GTGCTTCTAAACCGAGTCCCGAATTTCCTTGCTTTTGTGTGCTGACCCGGTAATATGCCACATATTTTTGCATCGGTTTTGAAATTTAATTTTTTTAAAGGTTGGTTGAAAAGACTTAAATTTTTTATGAAATAAAAAAGGACTAAAAAAGTCCTGTCTTATGCGATTGTAATTCGCCTTGTTTGTCTATGTGCAACACTTTCCACCCTCTGCGGTGCATATCTTCTCCGATTAAAGAAAATCTATGACAATTTTTGAAATCCAACTCTGAACACATTATTACAATTTTGTACCCAAATTCTATCCCTCGTTCCAAATATTCCAAGCCTTGTAAGTATGGAATTGATTTGCGGAGTTTCTCATAATCAAGTTTTCCATTCTGATAAAATTCTTCCTGTTTGGGCTTTCCTCCTAAATTAGGTTGATGAATGTACTGTATTCCATATTCAGCTAAGGTAATTTTAAAGGCTTTGGAATTGAACTCAGGACGGAATCTTGAATAAGGATTACTCCTTACATCTGCCACCAACTGAATTTGATATTTTTGAAGGATAAAAATCATTTCATTCATTCTTCGATTGCCATGACCAATTGTATGTAACTCGCTGTTAATCATTATTTTAATTTATTATCATGTAAATCTATGATTAACAGCGGTTAACAACAAGTTTTTGGTTAAGAATTACTTGATATTTTTCCAAATAATTGTTTTCAACATTACGTTAATTTGTTGATTCTTAATGTTAATTGTGTTATTACCGGAATTTCTCTTTTCTAAAATTTCTGCAAACAGTTTAATGGCTGCAATATTCTCCTCCATAGCACTTTTGTACAGAACAGCCATCAAATCACTAAACATAATATTATACATTTGCATCTCTTCTTTTAAATAATCTTCCATTTCAAATTCTGCCAAATGTTTTGCAACAGTCTGGCGTGAAAGGTTAGTAAGTGAAGCTAATTCTGTAAGCGTAGGTAAACAACCATTTTCTTTTAGATAATTTTCTATTGCCTTTTTGATTCTTACATGGTTAGCATCCCAATTCCTGTTTCTGCTCTTCTCTATAAGAATATTCTCGTATCTTTCTGCTTCTCTTTCATACTCTTGTGGATCGAAGCGTGCCAACTCATCCAATCGCTGACTGATTACATAAACAAGTAATTCCCGTTCCCTAAAACTTAAACTACGGATTTCATCTTGGGTAATATAATGTCCCGGTTGCAACAGAGGTCGGATTACATCAAACGGTTCTTCTTGTGGTGTTAAGTTTTGTAAACTTTTTTCATTATTTTCGTTTTTCATAATTATTTTGGTTTTATTTTGATTGATAATTGTTTTTTAAGTTCAGATATATGAACCTCTACTTTTTTGTTAATTTCTTCAATAAGAGGATGTAATTTTGAGATTTGCTTATTATCAGATAGATTATCAATTAATTTCCGGCTCCTACTTTTGTCATTGGCATTTTTAAATTTTCCTTGTCTATCTTCCTGTTCAATAAATCTATACACCTCTTTCTCGTCTTGAAAAATGTGTCCAATCCCTGCTTGGATTAGACATTTTGATAGAATTCTGGGAGTTATTTCTGATAATTCATGAATATTTTTTGGTATTGTTTGTTTTTTTATTTTCTGGTAGTATTTACAAAATAACTCTGCCAGTTTATTATAGTTTCTCGGATTGTATAAATCTTTCATTTCCATTTCCTTCACACCTAACTTTTTGCTCACACTGCATAACAATCTAATTTCTAATCTTAAAACATCTTTTACATTTTTTATTCCCTTTTTTTCTTCTAATTCCAGACTTTTGTTATAGATAGAAAAAGCAGTCTCTGTTGTTTTAAACAAAACTCCTTTATCTTGTTCCAAGCGTTTAAATCTTGATAAATCTGTAAATAAATGGTGTGTATATTGAGAAACAGGGTTATCTGTTTCAATATTTAATGCTAAATCTACCCTATACAACCGCGCACTGTGTAAATCCAATCTTAATTCTTTCCCCAACTTATCAATAGCATTCTTCAACTGGTCATAGGGCAATAAAGAGCCTGCTCCTACATAAAAATTTGTAATGCTTCCTGCTATATATATTCCAGAAGTTTTTGAAAAATTAATATGAAAATTTTTGTAAAACCCTTTATACTGTCCTTTATATTGTTCCAACTCTTTATATTCTGCTCCTATCATTCTTTTCAGATATTCAAAATCATAATCTCTGAGTTTTTCAGGACTCAAAAACAATTTAATGCTATCAATAGTAAAACCTAACATACCAAATACTGTGTATAAGTCTGACTTATTATATACTATTATTCCCTTTTAATCTATTTACAGAATAATTAACTGCTTCACTTTCCAACTCTTCATTGGTGGCTTGTCTATTTCTCAACAACCAATCATCTATTTCTTCCTTTTTGAAGTAAATATTTTTACCATTCGGCTTATAATGGGGAATTTTGTTTTTTGAAGTTAACTTATAAAGGTATAATTTAGATAACCCTGTGATTTGGGAAATCTCATCAATATTTAATACTGTTTTATTTTGTAATAATTGATTTACAATAAGTTGCTCTAACTTTTCAAGGCGCTGTTCAATTGTTAACTTCTCCATCGTATCATTGTCTTTATGATTTGTGGAGACAAATGTCCTATGAAAGTTAAAAAATAATGGTTAGTTGGGGTTAATAATACTACCCCTAACTTTTTTCAAGTTTTTTTATCTGGGAAATTACTTTTTCAACAAAAGATTTAGCCTTATATTCAGTACATGTTGATTTTGACTTAGAAACAGAAAGCTGGTTTACAGAAAAGAGCCTATTTTTTTTATTTAGAAAAATATTCGATAATACTACATAAATAATGTTCCGATTCTCAAATTTAATTGAAGTAAAAAGACTAACAAGCTCTATTTCAGTTCCTTTCCAATGAATTTTTTCATTTATTTTTTGTGAATTGAAAATTTTTTCAAAATCAGAAAAACTAATTTCAATCTTTTCCGGATTCAAATTATTATAGAGCAATTTAATTACATCCGGGTTTTTTGGCCCATAATTCAATTTTAAAAATGTATTATCATCTGAAAAATTTACATATTTATGTAATTCTTCAACATATTTTTTAGCATAACATATAATTTCTTCATCTGTGATTTTAGACAAATTCTTACCTGTCTCGTTAATTTTCTTTTTATCAAAAAACCACTTCACAAAATCATCTTCTCTTGGGATAGCTCCAATGTTCTTTTTGATATAACTATCAAGTCTATGTAGTTGCTTTCTAAAATCTTGTTCAATATTCTCCAAATCTCTTTTTATTATGGCCTTAGCTTGTTCAAGTTTTTCTTCTGATAATCCAGCATCCGCAAGCCCCACTCCTAAACCATCATATGAATATGTTCCAAATTCTACATTTTTTTTATCTTTTTCATATCCCTATACTTCAAAATTAGGTATTGAATTAACTGCTTCTATCTTCTTTTGGTCTATAACTTTAGCATAAATCTGTGTAGTACGGATTTCACTATGTCCTAACAGTTTGGACACTGTAAATAAATCTGTTCCTAATGTTAATTGAAGTGTGGCAAAAGTATGTCTGGCGCAATGAAAGGTAATATGTTTTCCTATTCCTGCCCTAATACACCACTGCAATAAAGCAATGTTCATATAAACAGAATAGTTTAACCCTACAAATACCCTATCTGTGTCCGCCACTTTAGCTCCTAACAATTCTTTAGCTTGTGCATTTATATAATGATATTGCAGTCCTTTAGTTTTTTGCTGATGAAAATTGATCTTCCAATTATCTCCTTCTTTCTGTACTTGACTCCATTCCAATTGTTGAATATCCGACCAACGTAATCCTGTTAAACATGAAAACAAAAATGCTCTTTTTAATACATCATACCTGCATTCCGTTTTAAATAATGCTTGTACTTCTTCTAATGTCAAAAATTCTCGTTCCGCTTCAATAGGTTTAGGCATAGATACTTTATAAGCCGGATTAACCAAAATAATTCCATCATCCACTGCCTGATTAAGTGCAGCTCTTAATTTATTGAAATAAGAACTTATAGAACTACCCGACAATGGTTGATTAGACTTTGTTTTAGCTATATTTTGAAGATAGTGTTTAAAACCCTCACAATAATAAATATTAGCAAGTTCAAATGAAATATTTTCTCCCTTATATTTAATCAGATGTTTCAAGGCACTATCCCAGTTCCCATAATTTCCCTTACTTTTATATCTTTCTTCTGTAAGTTTTCTAAAATATTCTATAAAACTCGCTTTAACTTTATTCTCAGATTGGAAGCCATATTTACCATTCAAATAATCTTTCTCTTTTTCGGCTCTGATAATTTCGACTTTTATTTCGACTTCCTTATTATGAGTTTTTTGTTGAGGCGTCTTAGGATTCACATAAAGATAATATTCCAATTTAGAAGTTTCTCTATTAACTTTTATAGAACCATTAGCATTTTTAACGTATCCCTTATAAACTTCCAAAGATAAATTGTATCTATCTCCCAAAGAATTTTTACGCTTACGTATATGTATTTTCATTTTTGCTTCTATTTGTTACAAATATACAAATAAACACAAATGTGTAACAAAAATTAATAATTTTGTAGCAAAAAAAGTTTAATAAAAGTAAAGATGAAAATATATAAATTATTGTTTATTAGTATTTTATCTGACTATTATTATATCTTATTTGACTTCGTTACTTTCCTATGCAGAATTTTTGAAATATGTTTCCCAGTAGTTCATCGTTGGAAACTTGCCCTACAATTTCTCCTAAAGCTTCCAATGCTCTACGGAGATCAATGGCTATCAGTTCACTGCTTAATCCGGCTTGTAATCCTTCTTTGCATAATACCAATGATTCTTTTGCTCTCGTCAAAGCATTTAAATGGCGGGCATTATTGATAATTGTCTGGCTTCCGGTTTTTTGTTGTTCGATATATGAATACATATTCTCTTTTAACTCAACCAAATGTCGATTTTCTTTTGCAGATAGTGTAAGCAGGGAATAGGCGTTTTTAATTTCTTTCGGTATATCGGAAAGGATAAAATTCGGATTTTTGTCTAGTTTTGTCAGGCATATCAGAATATGAAGATTTTCCCGATGAAATTTAGTCAGATCATTTTTTACTTCCTCCCAATTCAATGTGTCAATATCAACCAGATATAAAATGATAGCTGCTTCCTTCGCTTTTTCCAATGCTTTGGCTACTCCGATTGCTTCAATAGTATCTTCTGTTTCCCGAAGTCCGGCAGTATCAATAAACCGGAATTGAATTCCGTTAATAATCAGCGACTCTTCAATTGTATCCCGTGTAGTTCCCGCAATATCACTGACAATCGCCCGATCTTCTTGTAACAAAGCATTAAGCAGGGTAGATTTCCCTGCATTGGGTTTCCCTAAAATAGCTACCGGAACTCCGTTTTTAATCGCGTTTCCATAGGAAAAGGAATCAATCAACGGATTAATAGTATCCAGAATTTGATTCATCAAATTCAATAGTTGGGTACGATCTGCAAATTCTACATCTTCTTCTGAAAAATCCAGTTCCAGTTCCAATAAAGAGGCTAAATCCAATAACTCAATCCGAAGTTCCTTTAACAAAGAAGAAAATCCTCCTCGCATTTGAGAAAGGGCCATATCATGACTGGCCTTATTTTCTGCTGCAATCAGATCTGCAACGGCTTCCGCCTGACTTAAATCAATTCGTCCATGTAAAAAAGCACGCTGGGTAAATTCTCCAGCTAATGCCAACCGGCATCCTTTTTTTAACAAAAGAGATAGTATTTGTTGCTCTATATAATGGGAGCCATGATAGGATATTTCCACTAAATTTTCAGCAGTAAAGGTTTTTGGAGCTAAAAATACGGAAACCATCACTTCATCTATGGTTTCTTCTCCATCGGTTATAAATCCATAATGAACTGTATGAGAAGATACCTGTGTCAAGTCTTTTCCTTTAAAAATAGAATTGACTATAGACAGGGTATCTTTTCCTGAAACTCGGATTATTCCCAATGCCCCGATTCCTTGAGGTGTGGCTAATGCACAAATGGTATCTTCTAACATAAAATTATAATTTGGAAACTAAAAAACTATTCTGGTTTACATGGTTTATCAATATATAAAGTTCCTTGAATATGGTCATATTCATGTTGAAAAATAATTCCGGTATAATCTTCTAAACGACTTCCTCCCGATAATTTTTCTTTTATGGTTTCTCCTTTTTCATTTTTATATTTTACTTCTATCCAGGAATATCGAACGGAATTTCCATATTTTCCAGGAACTGATAAACATCCGTCATATAAAAAACAAATTGTTTCTTGTGGATGAGAAATGATTTTAGGATTTATCGCTACTTCTACAGGCTGTATCGGTTTGTCTAATCGAAGAAATAAAAAAATATTTTTATTAATTCCTATCTGAGGAGCGGCTATTCCTACTCCTGATTCAGCTTTCATAGTTATTCGTAACTTTTCTATCAGCGCCGGTAAATCTTTATTCTTCTTTATTCCTTTTATATTTACTGATTTCGATCGCAAAATAAGAGTATCTTCCCTTTGGTTTATTTGCAAAACACGGGCTGGTTTTCCGGGAGAATCGTAAATAATTTGTTTCTCTCTCTGAGTAAAAGAAGTAGCACAACTCATTACCATACTTAGAGTGAAAAGTACACAAAACATTAAAGCAAAATTTTTCATTTACTGATAAGTATTTAATTAAATAAGTAAATTAGAGAATTAATCTTTCTTGAAAAAACTATCTACAAACTCATATTTATCAAACGGTTGCAAATCATTCATTCCTTCTCCCACTCCAATATATTTTACAGGAATCCTGAACTGATCGGAAATTCCTATTACTACTCCTCCTTTAGCAGTTCCGTCCAATTTAGTTATAGCTAATGCACTTACTTCCGTAGCAGCAGTGAATTGTTTTGCCTGTTCAAAGGCATTCTGTCCAGTAGAACCATCCAATACCAACAATACTTCGTGCGGGGCACCTGGAATTACTTTCTGCATCACCCTTTTAATTTTGGTGAGCTCATTCATCAGGTTCACTTTATTATGCAAACGTCCGGCAGTGTCAATCAATACCACATCAGCATTTTGTGCCTTGGCAGATTGTACCGTATCAAAGGCTACGGAAGCCGGATCTGAACCCATTTCTTGTTTTACAATTGGAACTCCCACTCTCTCCGACCATATCACCAATTGATCTACGGCCGCCGCCCGGAAAGTATCAGCAGCACCTAATACTACTTTTTTTCCTTGTTGCTTAAACTGATGGGCTAATTTTCCTATGGTAGTCGTTTTTCCTACCCCATTCACTCCTACTACCATAATTACATATGGTTGTTTTCCTTCCGGAATTCCGAATTCAACATCAGAATCTTTGTTTTCTGCCAGTAAATTCATGATCTCTTCGCGTAGGATCTGGTCCAGTTCCGAAGTATTCATAAACTTATCTTTAGAAACTCTTTCTTCTATCTTCTGAATGATTTTTACGGTAGTTTCCACTCCTACGTCGGAAGAAATCAAGACTTCCTCCAACTCATCCAAAACCTCATCATCTACCTTGCTTTTTCCAGTAATAGCTCTTCCTATTTTATCAAAAAAGGAACGATTGGATTTTCCCAATCCTTTATCTAATGTTTCTTTTGTTTCTTTTCCTAATATTTTCTTAAACCAACTCATATATTCATATATAATTACAAAAATAAAAAAAATCATCCACATAAAATATGGATGATTCTTTTAAAACCTTAAAAACCTATGTTATGAAAACTATTTCTGTTTTAGGAATGCATCTACACTATCTGCATTCATCACTTTTTCTTCAAAAACGTAAGCCCCATTGTTAGGAGACTTCACCATTTTGATTACTTTGGTCATTTTTTTAGACTCTGTACGTAATGTTGCTACAACCTTCTTTGCCATGACTTATCTTATTTGATTTCTTTGTGAACTGTATATTTTTTCAATACCGGATTGAATTTTTTCAACTCAATTCTTTCCGGAGTATTCTTTTTATTTTTAGTCGTAATGTAACGAGACACTCCCGGCATTCCGCTTTCTTTATGTTCAGTACATTCTAAGATTACCTGTACTCTGTTTCCTTTCTTCGCCATTTTCTAATTAAATTTTTAGTAATTGATAAGTCCTTGTTTACGAGCTCTTATTACAGCTTCTTCAATTCCTATCTTATCTATAATTCTTAAACCATGAGCAGATACTTTAAGGAAAATCCAGGCATCTTCTGATGGTAAGTAGAATTTTTTCTCCATCAAATTTATTTCAAAACGTCTTTTTGTTTTGTTATTGGCATGCGACACGCTATTTCCTACCATTGCACGCTTCCCAGTTATTTGACAAATTCTAGCCATTATCTTGATCTATAAGTTTCTTATTTCTTGAATCGGGTTGCAAATTAACAAATTATTTTTCACTCTTACAACTTTTTTACTTTTTATTTTTTTCGGATTTGAGGTTTAGTGTATGAATTCTTTTTCTTCAATCTGGACATAATGATTTTGGAGATGGAATAAGCCAGAATAATTCCACCCAGAATCAGCGCAAGTCTAGCTAGGAGATCTCCATATTTTGTATAAAAAGTAAGTTGTGAATTCAGGTTGATCTCTCCTTTCAAGGCTCCTCTTTTTTCATATCCCAGTTCTTTTATTATGTCCCCTCTCTGATTTATAAAGGCAGAAATTCCACTATTTGCCGAACGGGCAATATCTCTTCTTGTCTCTATAGCGCGCAATCGGGCATAAGCCAGTAATTGTTTATGCCCTTGAGAATTGCTCCACCAGGAATCATTGGTCATGATGAACAATACATTAGCTCCACTTTTTACATATTCTCCTACATATTCTCCATAAATGCTTTCGTAACAGATAATTGGAGCTACAATAGCTTTATTTTTAGGATTAGAAAATACGGTAGGATGTTCCTGATATCCCAAACTTTCCATAGTTCCTCCAAAATTCAACATATAATCTCCTACTATAGGTTTCAGAATAGCGGAATAAGGAAAATGCTCCACTCCTACTACTAATTTTGATTTATTATAATATTGGATGGAATTAGGCAAATCCAACTGAATTGCAGAATTGTACAAATCCACCCACTGGTCGGAATCTCCTATATGTCGTGCTGTTTCTGTTTTTTGATGATCGTAAAGCTCCGCTAATGAAACTCCTGATACAAAACTCATATTCGGATTTTTTTTCTGTATCCAGATTTTAATACTATCCAGATATTTATCGCCCTGAAAATTATTGATAGTTACAAAACCTTTTCCGGGAAAAGCTGTTTCGGGAGCTACTACAAAACTGGTTTGAGGAGTAATTTCCTTTTCCACTGATGTTAAAAGTCCTCTTAAAATAGCTAAACCGCTTTGCTCGTATTTTTCTTTATAGGGATCCAGTTCAGGTTGTGCCAAGACTACTTCCAGTTTTTGTTCTGATTTTTCTTCATAGGGCTGATACATCAGCAAAGAAATAGCAATTGGAATTCCAATTACCGGAACAGAATAATAGATAGTTCTCCAGATATAAATCTTTTTATGACTAACCTGATAGGCCCGGATATTATAAAATATAAGTAAATTAACAATCAATACCCAAAGTGTTCCGCCAAAAGTTCCGGTTGCTTCATACCACTGAATGACCTGCGGATAATCTGCAAAGGCATTTCCCAGATTCAGCCAAGGCCAGGACATTTCCCAATTGAGATGGAATTTCTCAAAGCAAATCCAAATTGTGGGAAAGAAGAAAATTCCGTACCAAGTTCCTGCCACTCTTTTTACAAAATGGAATAAAGTGAATACCAGAGACATTAAAAAACTATTAACCAGCAAGGGAAACAAGAATGCTATCCAGGAAT
This sequence comes from Apibacter sp., assembly GCA_031552575.1. GTDB lineage: Bacteria > Bacteroidota > Bacteroidia > Flavobacteriales > Weeksellaceae > Apibacter. The sequence continues at coordinate 9,921 of JAVBMH010000005.1, forward strand.
TGCTTCCGTCCGGATTTTGTGCAAAATGAAGCCATTGAGTCGCTCCGTAATTCCAGATCAAAAAAGTGAGGTAAGAAAAACCAAAAACTTTCCAGTCGGAATATTTTTCCTTTTTTATGGTGATTTCATGTTCTAAAAACAACAATGGAACAAAGGCTATGAACAACAAAAAGGGAAATCCGTAAGTAGGCCAGGACAAGGCTAAGAGTAACCCGCTGAGTATTGAATAAATAATTCTTTTCATAATCCCTGCAAAAATAGTTATTTTTGACTTCTAAAATATCTTTGAGCTCATGAAGAATTTATTTCTTATATCGGGTATTATTTTGTGCCTGTTTTCGTGTAAAACCCAAACCACGGAAACAGCAAACCAATATACTACTCCACCTGAAATAGGTCAGGTAACCACAGATATACCCAGATATAGTAAACCTCCTGTGCAAAATAATCATGACGAAGCTCTCCCACCAACATCAACCACAAGTACTATAAATAGCGATAGCGTTTCCCTAAGTAAAAAAGATAGTTTAATGACGGTAGAAAATAATACTACTGTTGCTTCTGATACTAAAACATCTGTAATTCAAACCGTAGATACTTCACGATTCTCCTGGGAAATAGGAATACGGGCTACTCAGATACTAGACGTAAGGACCCTGGCAGAGTTTAAAAACGGACACATTTATGATGCTGTAAATATGAATGTAGATGATCCCAGTTTTGTTCTTCAAATTCAATCGTTGGATAAAAACAGTCCGGTTGCCGTATATTGCCGATCCGGAATCAGAAGTTTACATGCCGCCAAAATACTGGAAGAGAACGGATTTCAAATCATTTATAATTTAAAGGGTGGATTGAATCAATGGATCAAAGACGGAAAAGAAATTGTCAAATAAATTATTCATACTTTTTTAACTAATAAATAAAAAATAACTAAACATCAAAAAAAACATGAAAACTATCTCCAAATTACTGACTTTTATTTTTATAAGCATTTTTATTCTCAGCTGTTCTATAAGTGAGGAAATTACTTTTAACACAAACGGAAGTATTAATTATTCCTTCTTGATGGATGGAAGTAGTTTTATGAAAATGGCTCCTGATTCCGTTTCTCAAGATCAAAAAAAAGTCAGGGATTCCGTCATAACCTTTTCCACTTTTCTGGAAGAAAAAAAGGACAGCATTGCCAAACTTCCTAAAGAAACACAAAAGCAATTGGAAGCACTTAAACCCTTCATTATAAAAATGCATGAAGATCAAAATAAAAAAGAATTTTATGTTCAGCTAAATGGTGATTTTACCAACAGTTCTTCCTTAAATTCAGCATTAGCTGCACTTAATTCATTCGATTCCAAAGATAAAAACACAAACAAGCTGGAAAAAATGGAATTTCTGGTTCCTACTGTTTTTGAATGGAATGGAAATAAGCTAACAAAAAAATCTTCTGTATCTGAAGCTATGAAAACCGATTCTTCCGCTCAAAGTATCCTGACTATGTTTAGTGGGGGAAAATTCAAAGCCAAATACAATTTCCCTAAAAAGGTAAAAAAAGTAAGCAATCCTTCAGCTTTAATTTCTCAGGATGGAAAAAGTGTAATCATCGAATATGATGCTGCAGATTATCTTACTTCTCCTGAAAAAACAAACTTGGAAGTAGAACTGGAAAAATAATTCCTATACCTATTTTCATTTTAGATTTAGCCAAATTTCCCATTTGGGAATTTTGTATCTTTGATAATTCTAAAACAACTTTTTCCTTTTTATGAATCAACAGACTCAAATACAATGTCCCAATTGTGGAGCCGAAATAGACGTAAACGATATTCTTAAACACCAACTGGAAGAATCCATAAAAAAAGAATATCAGGAAAAACTTTTAGCTTCCCAAAAAGATATTCAAGAGAAAAATACCTTACTGGAAAAGGAAAAAGAAGAATTTGAAGCCAAAAAAAAGAAGGAGAATGAACTTTTTCAAGAAAGATTGGCAAAAATAACCCGAGAAAAAACCCAGGAAATAGAAATTTCCCTGAAAAGGAAAATAGAAGATGAAAACAAAGAGCGAATTTCCCTTTACGAAAAGGAATTGGCGGAAAAATCCGAAAAACTTCAGGAACTGAATAAAATGCAGGCGGAAATCTTCAAGCTCAATCGGGAAAAAGAAGAAATGCGTACCGCCATAGAAGCTGAAACCCAGAAAAAACTCACCGAAATGCTGACTCTGGAAAGGGAAAAAATACGAAAACAGGAAGATAAAAAAAATGAACTAAAAATAAAAGATTTACTAAAACAACTAGAAGACCAGAAACGCCTGACCGAAGAAATGAAACGGAAACAGGAATTAGGTTCCATGCAATTACAGGGAGAAGTTCAGGAACTGGCCATTGAAGAATGGCTGGCACAGAATTTCCCTTTGGACACCATCAGTGAAATAAAAAAAGGAGCACGCGGAGCAGATTGTCTCCAGATTGTAAACACAAGAGATATTCAGAATTGCGGTTCCATCTATTATGAAAGTAAAAGAACCAAAGATTTCCAACCTACCTGGATAGAGAAATTTAAAAACGACATTCGGGAAAAGAAAGCTAATATTGGTGTTCTGGTAACCGAAGTGATGCCTCCGGATATGAACCGTATGGGAATGAAAGACGGAATCTGGGTTTGTACCTTTGAAGAATTCAAAGGACTCAGTGCTGTGTTAAGACATTCCGTAATTCAGTTCAACAGCATCTTAAAATCACAGGAAAACAAAGGAGACAAAATGGAAATGCTGTACGATTTCCTTACCGGAAATGAATTTAAACTTCGGGTAGAAGGAATCGTGGAAGGATTTTCACAAATGCAGGAAGATCTGGCACGGGAAAAAAGACTCATGATGAAAAGCTGGTCGCAACGGGAAAAACAAATCGACAAAGTAATTGAAAACACCATTTCCATGTATGGCTCCATTAAAGGAATTGCCGGAAATGCCATTCAAAATATCAAGGCGCTGGAACTAGATTCTGAAAACGAACTGGAATTAGAATAAGACCCCATTTCTTTTCTAAATTTGCTGTTTCTTTTCCGCAAAATTAGGTTTATATTTGCACAACTCTTCGGAATAGTAACCTAAATTGTAAGTCTATGGAAAAAAATATCTTTGAAGGCACTCCTGTAGAAGATCTTCACCCAAATGACATCGCGGAACAACTTGAGGAGCTTAGTGAAAAAGACCGGATTTTAAACTTTTTTTTGCTTCCGCGCATACAGAAAACCGAAGTTTTCACCTATCTCGATCCGAAAATCCAGCAGGAACTTTTACACGGGCTGGGAAAAAAAGATATTGCCGACCTGTTGAACGGAATGGCTCCGGACGATCGTACGGAATTTTTTGTTGACCTTCCGGACGACCTTATCAAAAATACCATCAACTTACTGGACGAAAACGAACGGAAAATAGCATTACAACTTTTAGGATATCCGGAAGACAGTGTAGGGCGGCTAATGACGCCTAACTACATACAAGCTAAAAAGAATTGGACTGTAGCACAAACCCTGCAACATATTAAAAAATTCGGAACAAAGGCTGAAACTATTAATGTTATTTATATTGTTGACAAAAACGATAAATTACTGGATGATATTAAAATAGGAAATTTACTTCTCGCTGATGATGATACCAAACTGGAAGAGTTATGTGACAACACTTTCATATCACTGAAAAGCCTGATGAACCAGGAAGAAGCCATCCATGTTTTTGAGGATTATGACCGCACCGCGTTACCTGTAGTTTCTGAAACAGGAGTTCTGGTAGGAATTGTAACGGTTGACGACATCTTAGATATTGTAAAAGAACGGGATACGGAAGATATTCAGAAATTCGGGGGATTGGAAGCCTTAGATATTCCTTACCGCGATACTCCTCTGTTAACATTATTCAGAAAACGTGCCGGATGGCTGATTATTTTATTTATCGGGGAAATGCTTACTGCCAGTGCTATGGGACATTTTGAGGACGAAATTGAAAAAGCAGTGGTATTGGCCTTGTTTGTTCCTCTCATTATTTCCAGTGGAGGAAATTCCGGTTCCCAGGCGGCAACTCTAATCATTCGGGCCATGGCTCTGAAAGAGATTAACTTAAAAGACTGGTGGTACGTAATGAGAAAAGAAATTTTTTCCGGATTGTTGTTAGGACTTACTTTAGGCATTATCGGATTCATCCGGATTATGGTATGGCAAAACCTGCATTTTTATAATTATGGAGAACATTGGGTATTAATAGGTCTGACCGTTTCTATATCTTTAATCGGGATTGTACTTTGGGGAACTCTTTCTGGAGCCATGATTCCTTTTATTCTCCGGTTGTTCAGATTGGACCCAGCAACTTCCTCCGCTCCTTTTGTAGCTACTATGGTGGATGTTACCGGACTAATTATCTATTTTTCCATTGCTTCTTTTATTTTGAGAGGAATTTTACTTTAATTTTAGATTATTGATTTACGATTAACAATTGTTTTTATGAATTAAAAATTGTAATTCTAACATATTACATCTCACTAATATAACCCGTGGTGCATTTAGAAAAATAAAAAATAAGTTATTCATTATCAATTAAATATATAAACAACTGCACTCGAAATTACGAAAAAATATTGAAAACATTGCTATTAGTAGAGACTCAGATGAATTTATTGAATCAGATACGTAAACCTAAACTATCAGATATTGAGTTAATAGCCCTTGATTTAACTCCTGAGTTTATGAGTATTGATTATCAAAGAGATTTATTCTATTCTAACCAAATACAACTTGAAGTTCCCATGCGAAGAAATCAAGAAAACGTATTGAGACCTTATTTTCACAATTATGTGACCAATTTATAATTCGCAGGAATTATGCTAAATCTTTTGATGGGTTCAAAAACAGAATATTATCCAAGATAATGGCTTTGACTGTGATACAACTCATAAATAAATTAAACAACCGAAATATTAACAATCTAAACCGTTATTGTTTAAATGCACCACGGGTTAATTAATTTATTATAGTGAAGTTAGCTCTTTCTTTTTTGTTTCCACCGGAAAACTTAATCCCCTGTGGAACTGATCAAACAATTAATAATTTTGAATTATAAAATATAATGAATAATTTATATTTTTAGTTTCCACAGGGAAACTCAATTCCCTGTGGAAGATTATAGCGGATTATTTTGTATTAATACCACTAAACTCTGCTTGTTTAATTGCCCAAGCTATCATATTGGCAAAGAGTATGGAATTCTGAACCTGCATACTTCCTCCTGAATATCCATTTCCGGCATATCCATAAGCGGTTTTCTGAACCGGAAAATATGTAGGAGCCGGTGCAACAAAAGGTTCAATGGTGTTGCTGTTGTACTGGGATCCATTAATATCATTACTAAGGAAACCTCCATCTCCAAACCATATAAAACTCAGCCCGTTATGCCTTAATCCTGTAATTCCTGAACGGGTAGTGGTACTGTTTATAGGCTGTGCAAAACTATAAGGAGTGAATCCTCCGGAAAGGCCCGATGCAACGGTAGTAGAAGAAGCATCTTCCCCCCAATTCTTTCCTCTAACATCTCCAAAAGGACCATTTACAGTAGGATCATCGGTATTAGTCAATGCATATACAGATCCGCCACCACCACCAGAAGATGTAGAGATACTCGGATCAGAAAAAACAGCTCTTAACAAGTTTTGTGCTGATGAATTATCTTCAGTAAGAGCTATGAGAACTCCTTTGCTATTCAAATAACTAGCTAAATATCCTGCTTCTGTTGTTCCGAAACTATAGTTATATCCTAAAATAACAATATCCGGTTTCGCATTAAGTGCAGTCTGTAACTGTGCGGCAGATGGACTGTTTCCTAACGAAGTATGGGTAAACCCTGCAAATTTCACCACACTATTGGCTGCAGTTCCATAATTCGTAGGGGAATCCATCAGGAATCGGGAAGGCCCCGAATAGGCACTATATCCATAATTAGTTTCGTATCCTACATGCAATACCTTTTTTACAGGGATAACCACTACCACATTTACAGTACAGGTGGAGACACCATCGGCACTATTCGCAGTGATAGTCATGGTTTTCACTGCCGTTGAAGTCGGAATACCAGTTCCATTTAATGTAATGATTTGGCTACCGGTTGCAGTGAAGGTTCCTGAAGCGCTGAATGATATTCCGTCAACCGTGTTGGTGGTGATACTGTAACTTCCCAAAGAAGAAACATCAATAGGCAGGGAAATAGTATTGGCTAAAGCAAGGGCAATCCCTTTGGTGTATACTCCGTTTACTGTTGCACTACCGCAGGAGATGCTATAAGTTCCTGCATTGCTGAGAACCGGAACAGTAACTGCAGGAGTACAAGTTTGAGCTGTTCCGTTATTATAAATATTTACAGTGTCTCCCGGGGATGTGTTTACGACTACAGGGGTTCCGCTTCCGGGAACTTGAACTGTAAAGGTGCCTGCATTAAGGAAGGTACCAGAGGTAAAAAAACTATACCCGTTGGAAGTGGTTCCTTTTATTTCGTAGCTTCCGGGTTTGGTAACAGTTACTTTAATACTCAAATAGTTGGAAGCAGTTAGTTCCCTGGTTATCATGTAAGTACCATTTATCTGTACATCCGTACAGTTGTAGGTAAACTGTGCCTGTCCTAGTTTACCGCAAAGACTTTTCCACTCAGCTTCGGAATTGTTCCAATAATTGTAACAGTTTTCTGTAGTGTTAAAAATGAGCAAACTGTTCTCTGTACTTCCTAGTGAAATGGCATTCCTTTGTGCTTCTGTTAATCGGGGAATCAGAATCCCCGTATTATTATTCCTTGAGACTATGTCCAATTCGGAATTGGCATTGGGATTGTCATTACTAATTCCCACCTGAGAGAATCCTAAATTTGCAATGGTAAACATAGAAATAATGTAAATAAATTTTTTCATGAAATATGTAATTTAGAGAATACGTTATTATAATGATCTTATATAAAATAGACCAATTAAATTTTGGTTTTTGGATTTGATAGGATTTGTAAATTTTTATGAAATTCTTTAGTAAATGTTTAAAATTTATGCAAATGTAATGCTTTGATTACATAAAATTAAAAAATACACAGTCTTATTATTTCACAAAAAAACTCTTAAAAATACACAAGGTATACGATTGATAATCAATTAATTAATGCAATTATTACATGAAATAATTGTATTTTCTCTAATTATTTTATAATTTTTGTCTTAGCTATTGTGACTGATTTTATATATTTTATTAGGTGTTTTGTTAGGATGTTGTTATCAATTCAAAATTCTTCAGTCTTCCTGAATTTATAAATTTAAAGAAAGCATAAAAATATATTAAATAATTAATAAAAGTGTAAAACCATATTATAACATCAAACAAAAATTATTATTTTGAATAAATATAAATAAGGGAAAAGATAACAAAAATATTGTACTTTTGTAAGATAATAATATATTAGTTGCCCTTAGTATGAGTGTAAAATTGATCTGGGACTTTATTTCTGGAATAGGAATAAACCTGGAAAATAATGATATTGATATTCAGAGAATAAGATTAATAAATCAATTTACAGTAATTGTTGCTCTTGTATTTTTAGTACATTCTCTCCACAATTTTTTTTATCTTAAAGATTTTTATAGCGGGTGTTTATTATTTTTCGTATTTATCATACTTATAATTACATTTTTTTTATATAAATTGAGACGAATAAAGTTTTTGGTATGCCTTTTTTTCTTACTTCTTTGTTCCATTGTTTTCTATTATGAATCCTATTCAGGAGCTACATCTGGTATCTACCTTTATTATTTTCCTATAGCTTTGGCGCTTCCTTTTATATTTAACCTTACAACAGACAAAAAGTACATAATTACCATCATAGTTTTTATGATAACAGGTTTATTGATAAATTATATAACAGATTATTCTTTATTCACCAACTATACGTTAACTAAAGAAATGCATAAAAATACTCTTCTTGTAACACTTTCTATTTGCATTTTTGTTATTTTGACTGAATTAATTTTTATTTTTATAAAATATCAGACAATGCATGAACTCTATGAAAGATATATAGAAACCGAAAATTTATTAGCAAAAAAGCAAAAGCAATTAGATCAAGAAACAAAGGTAAGTGCATTCAGAATGAAAGAACTGACAGAATTAGCTATTGCTAATAATCCTTCTTTCTTTCCCACATTTAACGAAACATATCCTTTTTTTTGTCCTGCCCTATTAAAAAAAGCTCCAGATTTATCTATAAGTGAGTTGGAACTTTGTGCTTACATAAAATTAGATTTTACCACCAAGGAAATTTCCCAATATTCTTTATTAAGTATACGAGCCATTGAAGGAAGGAAATATAGAATACGGAAAAAATTGAATTTTGCTACAGAAAAAGACCTTAAAGCCTGGATGATGAGGCTGAACCACTCAAAAAAATTAAGATAAGGAATCTAAAATTACTTGTATAAGTTTGTACATAACTACTTTTTTTCTTAAAAATATTATTTAGTAGGATTAGATACGATCAAAATATTTCAATCCCCCTTTTATGTCCATTACCGGACACGGTACCGAAACCCAATTTTTAACCTATATCAAAAAGACCAATGCAGAAAACGCCGAAGTATTAAGGAATTTCTATAAAAAGAGCATGGAAGAAAAAGGACTAAAACCAACCCTTAAAGTAGTGGAATAATGGAAGATAAGATAAATTTAAAAGAAGTTGATTTTTTTAATTTGGATATTGATAAATATTTAGATTGGCTAATTGATAGATATAAATTATTTGCAAGTGTAAAAAATGTGCTACCATTAGTAGAAAATCTTTATAATGACATTTGTATAAGAAAATGGGAATATTATAAACACAGAATGAAAACAAGGCAAGCAGATATACCAGAAAAAATTTTAAACCTATATGACAATAGAATACAACACTTTAAAAATCAACTAACTGAATATAAAGAAATATGTTTGGAATTACCTTTGTTTAATAGTGTAGAATGTGATTTAGAAAATCATAATAAAAAATACACCTATTTTGATGAAGCCGACTTGCCACAAATAAATATTCAAATGATGTTATTTTGGTTAGAAAAATTCAGAGAAACTGAATTAGAGGATTTTATAAATGAATTAGACATAGAGTTCTTACGTTATCCCTTAAAAACAAAGGCTTTTTATAATCAAAAGCTAAAAGAATTAATAAAATATAATTTCGTGTTTTTACCTCATATTTTAAACGGAAACTTTATTTATAATCTTGATAACAATAAGACATGTTTGCAATTTGCTATTGAAATAGATAAAATAAAGCAAATCATTTATTTAGAAAGTCAAATAAAGGGAATAGAACCAGAACACCCACCTATTAAAAAATTAAACTGGAACGCTAAAACAAATGAATTGGTAACAATATTTTATATGCTACATGAAGCTGGAATAATAGGCACTACAACCAAAGAAAATCTTAAAAGATTTTTAATATATAACTTTTTGGATAAAAATAATAATACATTAAGTAGCTCTTATTTGAATGACATTTTTAAACCCGAAAAATACAAACAAAATAAAAATATTTTACCGGTATTAACTAAACTTATCGAAGTTCTAAAATAAAATATACCCCAATCCTGAAAAAATAGCAATCCACACAAAACACATAAAACACTGTAAACAAGAATTTTAAATATACCCCATTTTCTAAATCATAGATTTTGGGGTCTTTTTTTACCCTTTCTCAAACCTCAACTTTGTTCTATAATTTAATTAAACCGAATTATGGAACACATAAAAATTGAGGTAAACGGTGTTGATATGTCCACCATTGCCAACCGATTAGAAAGAATTGAAACAACATTAGACAATCTTTCTCAAACACCTAACCAAGCCCCGCAATCTGAAAAGCTCCTATCTCATAAGGAAGTTGCAAAACTTTTCAATGTTTCCCTTGTAACCCTACACGACTGGACTAAGAAAGGAATACTAAAGGCTTACCGTATGGGAAACCGGATAAGGTACAAAGAAGCCGAAATCATGGAAACCCTAACCAACAATCAAACTGTAAAATCTTATTAATCATGGAGCTAATTAATGTCAGGCAAACAGAGAACGGAATACAAACCGTATTAGCAACCGATTTATATAATTTCTTAGAACCTAAAACGGAATTTAGGCACTGGATAAAAAGAATGTTAGGTTATGGACTAAAGGAAAATACAGATTATTGGATATTAGAAAACGTTTGCCGGTCAAATTTGACCACCAAAGAAACTAATAGAGGCGGACATAATGCCAAAGAATATGTTTTGTCTTTGGATTGTGCCAAATCAATAGCAATGGTACAACGTAGCGAAAAAGGCAGGCAAATAAGAACCTATTTTATTGAAGTGGAAAAACAATTTAAAGCAATTGCCACACCTCAACAAATACAAGACTTATACACCCGGCTTATTGCCTTAGAAAACAAACAAATAGATTATCCAAATGACTGGAGTATTGACCGCTATTTGAGGGTAAATAATCTGTTTGGTACCTTGACTAAAAGCAACCGCCAACAATTAGGGAAATTATGTACAAAGATTTTCCGGCTACAACATAGTAAAGAACCTAAGAAAGTTCCGCACCCGTCCTACATAAACGGACAAAACGTATATCCTTACGAATTGATTAACAGAGCATTTGAGCAATGGGAAAAGAGATAATACAAGAACTATTGGATGAAATTGCTACACTCCTGGTTATAGCAAAGGACATACAAAACTATGATTATAAGATATTGATTTTCTATAAACTCTATGAAATGCAGACCGTTTTAGAAAATCTATTGAGTAAAGAAGTGGATTAAAGTTTAATGATTGATGGCGTTAAAATAATGTACAACCTCAACCCAGAAATATGGGAAAAGTCTAAGAAACTTTGTTTTAGAAGCGAATTAGACGAAAGTACAGGCGAAATACTGGACGCTCGGCGTCTGGCTATCTACAACGCCCTACGGTTCTCCTTAGTACGGGGTAAGCATGACAAAACCTATTGTAATATATCCGGTTCTTTGGCTCGGTATTACAACAAAGGAAAAGATAACGCCTTTGATTATGACTTTAAAGCATTTTCCGACACCTTACAGGACTTACAAGATAACTTTAACATAGAGCCGGAAAAAGCAATTTTAAGAGGCTTTGAATATGGAATAAATATAGTTCTCCCTTTTCCGGTAAAGACATTTTTGAAACGTCTAAAAACATTTAAGAATAATGAGTTTGCGGGGCTATGGATAGGCGGGATTAATGTAGGATATAAGGCAGACTGCCAACAATATACACTAAAAATATACGACAAAGGAACACAAATAAAATCCCGAAACAAAAATATCCTGCGTATTGAAATGCAAATTAAGAAAATGGAGTTTGTCAAAGCCTTTGATATTCAAACGCTGGCAGACCTAACAAAGTCCGGAACATGGGAAAACCTCAACACTCTTTTACTATCCTATTGGGCTGAATGCCTGTATATCAACGATAAAGATTTTAATTTCAAAGCAATGCCAGATAGAACACAAAAGAAATTCCTACGATATATTAACCCTGAATACTGGGCAGAACTGGGAAAAGTTCAAAGAATGAGAGCCAAACAGGAATATAAAAGGATATGCGACAATTTCCAAAAGAATAACGAAAAAGAATTTATAACAATCCTTATACAAGAAAAGTTACAAAAAATGCAGCCGGAAAATGTATACCTTTTAACCAATTGCCAACACTCCAAAGTAGCCGAAAATCATCAGCATTTTGAAAATGAAAATGTATACCTTTTAACCACTTGGATAACTGGGTTAAATGGTATACATAACAAGTATAGTTTTAATACTAAGAGTATAGATAAAAAAGAAACCAAAAAAAGCCGAAAATTTTATTAAAAACTTCAACAAAAAAATGTTCTGTTTGCCATACATCACTTCAATTAAAAAATTCCACTGCTAAATTTTGTTCTAAGAAATGCAATAACAACTATCATTATCAAAAAAGAAAGAAAATGCGAGATAAAATAAAAAAAGCCGAAATAAAAAACCTCGACCGGGTTTTAAAAATAATTCCTAAAAATCGTCTTTGGTTGGAAATAACCTATACAGATGAAAACATGAATTATACAGACACATTACACCAATGGGAAATATTAAGCCCACCAGAATGGGTACGGAAAATAAAGACCGTAAAAGTTACAGGAATACGGAAAAACAGCCCGCCTGTTACTCTTACATCTTTCCGGGCAAAGAATTTAATCAGAATACTAACCAAAACAAATAAACATCATGGTGCAAACTAAAAAACAACAGAAAAACGAGGCTTTCAGGTTATTAGCAACTGGAAAACACCACCAAAAAGAAATTGCCGAAATAGTAGGGGTTTCAGAAAACACACTTGTCCGCTGGGCGGTTGAGTTTAAGCAATTAACCCATTATGACAAGCCCGAAACCCTGAAACTCCTAAAGGAACGGTTAAAAGGCATGATTGAAGATAAAACCACTAAGACAAGCGAGATTAAAACTATGTTACAGATAATAGAGAATGAAGAAAAAGCCCTATTTCTATAAAAGAAGCCTTTTGATGTCTGATTTTATTGATAGGGGGTATATCTATATTTGAGCTTGAAAAAGTACGTATAAACGCCTCTAATAAAGTTCGTAATATTTTTATCTTGTAATGTGGATTTATTGATATTTTATTGTGTATTTCACTTATGTAAGAATTATGAAAGATACCAGACTTAACACCCAAAAAGCCTTTAAATACTACTGTTTAGGGCTTAATAGCAAGGAAATTGCAAAGCTATTAGATTGCAGTTACCGGACTGTACAAAACTATATGAGTTCCGAAAACTGGAAAGAAAAACGAAAATCATTGAAAAAATAAGATTTTCTTTTATACCTTTACAAAAAGGTTTATCTACTGCCCTGCAACGGCTTTGGTAGATAGTAAAGTAAGTTTCCTTTTGAAAAGACATATAAGGTTTTTTATATGTCTTTTTTGTTTATATTTGTAATTCCAAATCCAAGATAATGAAAACTTCAAAAAAATTGCCCGTTTGGTATGGTGGCAGTATCGGAAACGACCGCAACGCTTCTTGGAGCGTGGAACATCTAAGCCTTACGGGCTTTATTCCAAAATCCAAGAATTATGCAAACAAATGCACAACCCCTCAATCATGAAACTTATTTAAAAGAAATCCTACCTAAAACAACCCCTCAACAATTAGTAAACACATTACAACTTCTACCTATTCTAAAAAATAGAATAAAAACAATAGATAGCATAATTAAGCTACAAAAAGAACTTATAAAGTATAGGGAAAAGTCAATCAATGAATTAAAGATTGAAAATGACAAGTTAAAGGATAAAAACACAACTTTAACAATCCTAACCAATACGCTAATGAGCAACGGTTTTAGTAAACAATAAAAATAGGTTCCTGCATATTAAATATGCTTTAAACACTATTTAAAAGTAATTAACCCATTCATTTTAAATTAAAAACCATGTCAAAAGACACTTCAAATAACTTAAAACTATCCCTTAGCTCTCTAACTCCAAATAAATTTGGAACTTATGATTATTCTATTGAAGTTTCAGGGTTTACACAACTAAACTGTTTAATCCGTTCCGTAATTTGTGTTACTCAAAGTGCCGCTATATTACAGGAAGACAACAAAGACGATATTTGTCATACTGGAGTAGATATTTACAATGTACTGGAACTAATTACAAAGTTACTGCCTTATGATGAGTGTATTTTTTTAGATGAACTAAAGAAAGATAGCCTAAACAATTCCTAAACAGATTATAAATCTTCTTACAAATACTTTACCTCAACCTAAAAAGTTGGGGTATTTTATTTACACAATTTTAATTTTGAAAAGACACTAAAAAATACTTTTCACTCTAATTGTCGGCGACGTGTCGGCGAAATGATTAAAATAAAAAAGCCAAATTATTTTTAATCAACAACTTAGCTTTCAAAAAATGTACCCCAGACGGGACTTGAACCCGTACAGCCTAATGGCCACAGGATTTTAAGTCCTGCGTGTCTACCAATTCCACCACCGGGGCGTCAGTATTTTTAATTTATAAAATAAATATCAATTTACTTGAGCGAAAAACGGGACTCGAACCCGCGACCCCGACCTTGGCAAGGTCGTGCTCTACCAGCTGAGCTATTTTCGCGTTTCAAACTAACGTTTTCCTTATAATTTGGACTGCAAATATAGAATTGATTTTTTGTTCATGCAAATTTTTTTTCCTTTTTGCCTGTATTTTCTTACCCTCTTTCCTCATCTGGTTAGTTCCCATTATTTTATATTAAAAACTATCTGAAATACTTTCTTTCTAATTCCTACTAAAAGTGCTGTTTTTAAATTCTTTATTCCCCTGTAAAAACAAAAAAATACCCTGTTATTTTTTATTTATTTCTATATTTGCCAAAAATGTTAATCTAAAAGTGAAAATCAGAAAGGAATTCAAAGCAGGCATAATAGTAATTGTAACTATATTAGGATTTTGGTGGTTATTTCAATTTTTAAAAGGACGAGATTTATTCTCACATCAGGATACTTATTTTGTAAAATATGACAAAGTTGAAGGATTATCCAAATCCAAAAATGTAAATATAAATGGTCTTAAAGTAGGTATGGTAGAATCTATAACACCTGTTCCTGCAAAAAACAATAACATATCATTTGTCGTAGAACTAAGGGTTAATCAAGACTTCAAGTTTTCAAAAAATTCCGTAGCACAGATAGCAACCAGCTTAATGAATGGTGCAGAGATCAATCTGGTTCTTGCCAACGATAACGAAACAGCAAAATCAGGAGACACACTAAAAGGCGGAGTTCTTCTAAGTTTAATGGACATAGCCGGAAATGAGCTGAAACCGCTAAGTGCAAATCTCAACACCGTATTAATAAGACTGGATTCTACTCTGGCGGCGACCAATAAGATACTTAGTGAAAAAAACAGACAGAATATAGAATCCGCTCTGACCGGACTGAATCAGGCTATTGCAGAATTTAATACTCTTGGAAAAAATGCCAATAGTTTAGTTTCCAACAATTCATCTAAATTGTCTTCTACCCTGGATAATTTCAACAAGACAATGGTCACAGCCAATTCAACAGTTGAAAAATATGGTGTGGTTGCGGATAAATTAAATCAAACCAATTTTGACCAGACCATTAAAAAGCTGGAAACTACCCTTAATAATTTAAATCAGATCACTACAAAAATGAATTCAGAAGATGGTAGTATGGGTAAACTAATAAATGATCCCGGATTATACAATAACCTAAATACTGCTTCCAAAAACTTAAGCACCCTATTGAATGATCTTAAAACCAACCCCAAAAGATATGTACATTTCTCTGTATTCGGAGGTGGAAAAGATAAAGAAAAAACACCGACAACTGAATAAAAGCTAGTATAATAACCACAAAAAACCTTTTATTATGAACTATATACAGAGCATTTTATTTTTACTTCTTGCCATAGCGGGAATAGGCCTGTTTATTCGTAATATACTCAAAATAAGGAGAAATATTCTCCTCGGAAAGGAGGAAGATCGCTCTGACAATTCTTCTGAAAGATGGAAACTTATGTCCCGGATTGCTATCGGACAGGGAAAAATGTTGGTTCGGCCTATAGCCGGCTTTTTCCATATTATTGTGTATGTAGGTTTCATCATCATCAATATTGAGCTAATCGAAATTTTCATTGATGGAATTTTCGGAACCCACCGGTATATAGGACATCACGTACTACCAGCCTCCATATATAATTTCATTACCATTACCTTAGACATACTTGCCATTTTAGTAATTATTGCAGTAACTATATTTTTCATTCGAAGAAATATCACCAAAGTTCCTCGCTTAAATTCCAAAGATTTATTGGGTTGGCCGAGAATGGACGGTAATTTGATCCTCATCATTGAGTTCTTGATGATGTCTGCCCTGCTTTCTATGAATGCCGCAGATTACACTCTTCAAGACAGAGGTGTTTCCAATTTAGTCGGATGCTTTCCTGTAAGTGATTTCATCTTCGGAAACCTGTTTTCTTCTTTTTCATCCGAAAGTCTGCATCTTATTGAGAAATCTGCCTGGTGGTTTCATTTTATAGGAGTATTATTCTTTATGAACTACCTGTATTTTTCCAAACATCTGCATATTCTCTTTGCCTTTCCAAACACTTATTATGCCAATTTAAATAAAAAAGGAAGGCTTAATAATCTCGAATCTGTTACCAAAGAAGTAAAATTGATGATGGATCCGAATGCTGATCCGTATGCTGCCGCTCCCGAAGGAACTGTTCCGGAAAAATTCGGGGCAAGTGATGTGACGGATTTATCTTGGGCACAACTGCTTAATGCTTACACCTGCACGGAATGCGGAAGATGTACTTCCAGTTGTCCGGCAAATATTACAGGAAAAAAACTTTCTCCACGTAAAATCATGATGGATGTGCGGGATAGAATTGAGGAAGTGGGAAGAAATATAGATAAGAACGGTAGTTTTGTGGATGATGGAAAACAATTGTTGGGAGATTACATCACAGCAGAAGAACTTTGGGCCTGTACTTCCTGCAATGCTTGCGTAGAAGCTTGTCCGGTACTTATTAATCCTCTTTCTATTATCATTGATATGCGTCGCTTTTTAGTTATGGAACAATCAGCCGCTCCACAAGAATTAAATATGATGATGACTAATGTTGAAAATAACAGCGCTCCTTGGCAATTCAGTCAAAGCGACCGGGCCAACTGGACAAAAGAATAATTTCATAATAAAAACCTTAATTTAAATAAATTAAAACCGAAAAAATGGAACAACCTGTAAAAACAATGGCCGAATTTATGGCTGAAGGCAAATCTCCTGAAGTTCTATTCTGGGTGGGTTGTGCCGGAAGTTTTGACGACAGGGCAAAAAAGATAACTCAGGCTTTTGCTTCCCTGCTTCAAAAAGCAAAAGTGGAATTTGCAATTCTGGGACAGGAAGAGGGGTGTACTGGAGATCCTGCAAAAAGGGCCGGAAATGAATTCCTTTTTCAAATGCAGGCTATGATGAACATTGAAATCCTCAATGCTTATGAGATTAAAAAAATAGTAACTGCCTGTCCGCATTGTTTCAATACATTGAAAAATGAATATCCGCAATTGGGGGGAAATTACGAAGTTTTGCATCATACCCAGTTTTTACAGGCTTTGCTTGATGAAGGAAGATTGAAGGTAGAAGGTGGAACATTCAAAGGGAAAAAAGTGGTTTTCCATGACCCTTGTTACCTGGGACGTGCCAATGATGAGTATGAAGCTCCGAGAGCTGTATTATCCAAATTGGAAGCTGATCTGGTTGAAATGAAAAGATGTAAGCAAAACGGATTATGCTGTGGTGCCGGCGGTGCCCAAATGTTTAAAGAACCGGAAAAAGGAAACAAGGATATTAATATAGAAAGAACGGAAGAAGCGTTGGAACTTAATCCGGATGTGATAGCTACCGGATGTCCTTTCTGCAATACTATGCTGACTGACGGAGTAAAGGTAAAAGAAAAAGGTTCTGAGATATTTGTTAAAGATCTGGCAGAACTTCTTAATGAAGATATAAAGTAAAATATATAAATTATTGTAATAAAAAAGAGGCTTTTAAAAAGCCTCTTTTTTGCTTAAAATGAAAAATTGATTACGGTTTAAAATCGGCATCCGTCAATACCGGGTTTATAATATATTTTTTCACGGTCTGCGTTACCGTTTGTCCCGGAGCTTTGGTAGTCATTTTAGTTGATAACCTATATCCTTCAAAATCCTTATAATCGGAATAATCTTTTGTTATGGTTTCTTTCTCCTTGGCTATCTCTTCCCGCACTTTAAATCCGGTCTGAACATCAAAATACACTGTATTTTTGATCTTTCCGTCTGATACAACTACTTTGTAAACATCCTTTCCTTCTAACGAAATAATTCCTTCCAATGTTGCTTCTTTTTCCGTATAGTACAATTCAGAAAAAATTCCTTTTTTTCTCTTCATTTCTTCTGATTGTTCTTCCGACATCTGCATTACATTAGAAAATCCTTTGGTTCCATCAAACCCTTGTTTTAATGTCTGCCCCATAACAGAAATGACAGACACTGTTTTGTTAGGGTTCTGTAATTTATTTGTAAAGGTTGCCACATCAGCAAATTGCGAAAACGACATCTCACCCTCTGAGACTAATGATTTAATTTGTTCCAGTTTTTCTTTACTTCCTGCAACTGCAACATAATATTTATTCAACACAGAGGGTAATGTTATTTCTCCATTTTTCACTTGTGAATTTAGCAACAATCCTGTAAAGAACAGAGTAAGAAAAATTACTTTTTTCATTTTTTATTTAATCTTAGATTGATTTATTTAAAATCTTCATTTTTTAATGCCGGATTTATCACATAATTCTTCACTGTCTGCGTCATGTTCTGTCCTGAAACTGAAGTGGTGATTTTTGTAGGAAGTTTATATCCTCCAAATTCTTTATAATCGGAATAATCCGTAACTGCAGAACTATCTTTGGTTCCGGTTTCTTCTCTAACTTTTAATCCGGTCTGAACATCAAAATAAACGGATTTTTTATGATCTCCGGAGGTTATGATTACTTTATAGGCATCTTTTCCTTCTACAGGAATAATTCCTTCTAAAACTCCCATTTTATCAGTATAAGATAATTCCGGAAAATATCCTTTCTGACTTTTAAATTCTTCTATTTGTTCTTCTGGTAAACTTCCCATAGTAGAAAATCCTTTCTCTCCGTCAAACCCTTGTTTCAAGGTCTGCCCCATCACAGAAATAATCATTACTATTTTATTCGGACTTTGAAATTTAGTGGTTATGGCAGCCGGCTGAGGTAAATTGGGCAATGTCATTTCCGCATCGGTAGTCATGGATTTTACTACTTCCATTTTGGTTTTGCTACCTGCTACTGCCACAAAATAATTATTCAATACTTCAGTGAAAGTTACATTTTTTGCTTCTTTTTTTCCCGCCGGTTTTTCTGTCGGATTCCCGTACTTATCGTAATAATCAATAGAATAGCCTAATTTTTCCAATCCCGGTAAAACTTCTTCTCCTTTTCCTACAATCAAGATATTGAGGTTTTTAGGATCTATTATTTTATTCAAAGCTGTAGGAATTTCGCCGGCAGTTACTTTATTGATATTTTTCAAATAATTTTTATAAAAATCAGAAGGAAGATTTTCCATCATCTGAGTTCTGACAAAACGCCCCACAGTTTCTGCTTTTTCCAATCCTAAGGCAAAATTTCCGTTATATTCTGATTTCTTGATATTGAGTTCTTCTGCTTCCGGAGCTTTTGTGGTAATGTCGTTTATATTTCTTACAAATTCCACCACTGCGCTGTCAGTAACGTTGTTTCTAACTTTGGCATAGGCTCCGAAATTCCCTGATCGTTTATGGCTGTCTTTTAAGGTTGAATAGGCTCCATAAGTCCATCCGTGTCTCTCCCTGATATCTTTAAATAATCTTCCGGAAGAACCATCTCCCAGAATACTATTCCCTATAACTCCGGAAAAATAATCTTTATCTTTTTTCTTTAAGTCCACTAATCCTATTACATTAATGGACGATTGTGAAGCACTGGGTAAATCGACAAAGGCAATCTTTGTTCCTGAGGTATTTTTCTTCAATACTGGTATTTCCTGATTTATTGTTCCTTTTTCCCAGGAAGCAAAATATTCTTCTGCCAGTGTTTTAGCTTCTGCCGCAGTTATATCTCCCACAATGGTAAGATAGGCTACATTGGGTTTAAAATAGGTAGCGTAATGATTTTTGAAATCATCCAATGTAATATTATCTATGGTTTTTGTTGTTTCGTATTCTCCCCAGGCATCTTCTTTTCCATAAAGAAGTACATCCTGTACTCTGCGGGAAATGGCATCCGGATTTTTTTCGGCAGCTTCCAGACCTGTTTTAGATTGTTTTTTAAGTCTGTCTAATTCTTCCTGATTGGAAAATGTAGCATTATACAGTAATTCTTTCAGTATTTCCATACTCGGAGTCAACTGTTTTTTCAGGGAAGAAACGCCTAAATTAGTACTTCCTGCATAAAAATCTGAACCCAGGAAATCTATTTTTTCATCTAATTCTTCTTTAGTATAATTTTTTGTTCCTGCCCGCAACATATCTCCGAACATGGAAGCATATCCGGCCTTATCTCCTTCTTTTATTGCTGTAAGATCTAAATTCAGATCTACTCTTACTACAGGCAATTTGTGATTTTCCACCACAATTACTTTCAAACCGTTAGATAAGGTGAAGTTTTCAACCTTTCCAAAATTAATAGGTCTTTCCGATAGCGGCTTAGGTGGTTGTTTCCTGTCAACCTGTGCTAAAACCAAAGTAGTAGTTGTCAGAGCAAGGATCAGTGTATATAGTATTTTTTTCATCTTTTTCAATTTTTGGAAATTACTTTTTTTCAGGAGTTACAGTCAGGTTTACTCTTTGATTTTTATTCAAATATTGGTTTGCCACCCGTTTTACATCGTCAACAGTAATACTTCTGTAAATGTCAATTTCTGTGTTGATCAGATTGGTATCATGATAAAATAAATAACTGTCCGACAAACTTTCTGCTACTCCTTCTACTGTGGAATTTCTGTCTACAAATTCTTTCTCCAGTTTATTGATTTGTATATCTAATTCTTTCTGGGTAATTCCGTTCTTTTTGAAATTTTCTATTTCTTCATCAATGGCTCCTGTTAGTTGTCCTGTAGCTACTCCCTGATTGATTACTCCAAAAACTAAAAATACTCCATAATCTTCCAACGGCCACAGGAATGAACCTAGATAGGCTGATAGTTGTTTTTTATTCTGCACATTTTTCACCAGTCTGGAAGATTCTCCGTTAGATAAAATATTTCCAATAATGGATAGAACATAGGAATCCTTATTTGTTTGTTTAGGAGCCATATATCCTAATATTACAGCTGGAACCTGTGCATTCTTATCTTCCGTATTTACTATTACTTCCCGGGTAATGGTTTTTTCTTCTACATGAGGTCTTTGTATGGTATGTGTCCCTTTAGGAATGGAACCGAAATAATCCTCCACCATTTTTTTAATCTGAACCGGATCAATATCTCCAGCTATGGTTAACACAGCATTATCAGGGACATAATAGGTTTTATAAAAATTTACATAATCTTCTTCTGAGGCTGCATTCAGGTCTTCCATAGAACCGATTACCGCCCAATGGTATGGATGAGTAGGAAAAAGGTTGTTCCAAAGTATTCTTGTAATCGCATCGTTGTAAGGCTGATTATCTATTCGTAATCTTTTTTCTTCCTTTACTACTTCCCTTTGGGTTTCTATTCCTTCTTTTTCCACTTTGGCGTGAAGTATTCTTTCACTTTCCAGCCATATTCCTAATCCTACCTGGTTGGAAGGAAGCAATTCGTAATAATAGGTCCGGTCCTGCTGTGTATTGGCGTTATTTCTTCCTCCCGCTTTTGATACATATTTATCAAAATCTCCACGTTTCATATTTTCAGATCCTTCAAACAATAAATGTTCAAAGAAATGGGCAAATCCGGTTCGGTTCGGTTTTTCATTTTTACTTCCTACATGATAGGAAACGGAAACCGCCACCACCGGATTACTGTTATCCTGATGAAGAATCACATGAAGTCCGTTGGGCAGATCATACTCTTCAAACTTAATTTGTTGACTGAAGGCAAATCCCGTCAACAATAAAAAAGGTAGTATTATTTTTCTCATATAGATCTTATTTTCATTCTCATTAGTAATAAGTAGGATTTTTATTTCATTCGTTACAATGAGTACTATTTATTTTTTCTTTGTTGTATTAATTCCCTCAAAACCTTAAGTACTCCGTCTTCATCATTGGAAGCTGTGTGAAAACGTGCCATTTCTTTGAGTTGCGGATGAGCGTTTGCCATGGCAAAATTAAAATAACCTACTTTCATCATTTCCAAATCATTCAGATAGTCTCCGAAAACCATTGTTTCTTCAGGGGAAATTTGTAAAACATCTAATACTTTCTTTAAAGCAAAGCCTTTGTTTGAATTTTTCACGGAGACATCGAGCCAGTTTTTTCCGGACACCTTCACCTGATATTCTTCTTTTTCCAATTGTTTTACATAGGGATAAACGTTTTCTTCCGAACTATTTTTGTTATAAATCGCCATTTTAACAATTTGATCATTAATAGGTTCCAATAAATCCGGAACGAGTTTTGTTCTCGGATAATAAGGGGTTACATATTTTTCAAATTCAGGATGTAATTCTTCCACATAGGCATTTTTAAGTCCGCATACGAGAACTTCCGTATCGGAATGGGTACGAAATATTTGCACTACTTCTTTTATGATCTCATTATCCATTGGTTGCGTCAGTATGGATTGATCCTGATGTATTACATTTCCTCCATTTTCAGCGATAAAGTACATATCATCCTGTATGGATTCAAAAACTCCTAATAAACTGTAATATTGCCGTCCACTGGCAGCCATAAACCTGACATCCAGCTCTTTCAGTTGTTGATAAATCTGAAAAAATTCAGGATTTAGGGAATAGTCTGAATGGAGTAAAGTTCCGTCCATATCAGTAACTACCAATTTTACTTTTGAGTAATCAGTCATGCTTTATTTATTTTACTGTCAAATTGTGTTTTTCTGTTAATCCGTTGATGAAATCTGTTATTTCCATCTTTTTTTTGCCTTCCGGCTGAACTGTTTTCGGAAAGTAAAATCCATCTTGTGCTGCTATCTTCAAGGTCTTTTTTCCTTCTACTATTACAGTTCCTATGGATAGAATATGCTTCTCCTGTTTGTAATGACCTTTGTATATTTTTAAAATCCGGGATTGTCCGTTGACTATCAAATGAGTGAAAGCTACCGGATAAGGACTTAACCCACGAATCAGATTATGGGTTTGTTCCAACGGTTTGTTCCAGTCAATCAGGCAATCTTCTTTAAAGATCTTTGGAGCATATTTGTATTCTACTCCTTCTGCCAACACTTGTTTTTTCGGTTTTAAGGTTCCTTCTGCCAATCCAGCCAATGTTTTTATTACCAGTTCCTTTCCTATTTCCTGTAATTTATCGTGCAAACTTCCGGCATCATCGGTTTCTGTAATTTTGGTTTTTGCCTGAAGCAGAATTTCTCCTGTATCGATTTTATCATCAATAAAAAAGGTAGTTACTCCTGATTCCTGATCTCCGTTTATAATAGCAAAGTTGATGGGAGAAGCTCCGCGATACTGAGGCAACAGAGAGGCATGAAGATTGAAAGTCCCAATGGCAGGCATAGCCCAAATTTCTTTGGGAAGCAAACGAAAGGCTACTACTACAATGACATCCGGGCTCAGGTTTTGCAATTGGGTTATGAATTCCGGATCTTTCATTTTTTCGGGTTGAAACAAGGGAAGATCGTGTTCTACAGCATATTTTTTTACTGCGGATTCTGCCAATTTTTGTCCTCTTCCGGCAGGTTTATCAGGAACTGTTACCACTCCTACTATTTTATGTTGAGATTTCCTGATCTCATCCAAAGGGGCAACAGCAAATTCCGGAGTTCCCATATACACTACTTTCAATGATTTTTTTTCCATAAATTTCAATCTGTCTGCTATTGTGAAAAACAAAGGTAATAATTGTTGCCGGGCTTTATCTATTGGTTTGGAATTATTCTTATTTTTTAGTTGAATATCTTGCTAAAAAATTGATTATTAAAAAAAAACTCTTATATTTGCAATCCGAAAAAAATTAAAAAACGAATATTTTATGTATGCAATTGTAGAGATAGCAGGGCTTCAATACAAAGTTGAGCAAGACCAAAAATTGTTCGTGAACCGTTTACAGGCTAATGCTGATGATGAAGTTACTTTCGACAAAGTATTACTTACAGATAATGGTTCCGTAACAGTGGGCGCCCCGGTTATAGACGGAGTGACAGTAGTCGCTAAAGTGTTGGACCATGTAAAAGGAGACAAAGTAATCGTCTTCAAAAAGAAAAGAAGAAAAGGTTACAAGGTTAAAAATGGTCACAGACAACAATATACTCAAATCCAGATTCTTTCCATAGGTGGTGCAGCTCCTAAAAAGGCGGCTAAAAAAGCAGCTCCAAAGAAAGCAGAAGCTGAAGTTACAGAAGAAGTAAAAACTGAAGAATAATATTTTAATTATAAAGAAAATATAGCATGGCACACAAGAAAGGGGCAGGTAGTTCCAAAAACGGTAGAGAATCACACTCCAAGAGATTAGGAGTAAAGATTTTCGGTGGTCAAGAAGCCAAAGCAGGTAACATCTTAGTAAGACAAAGGGGTACGGTACACCACGCTGGAAATAATGTTGGTATCGGGAAAGATCATACTTTGTTTGCTCTTGTAGATGGATTAGTAGTTTTCAGAAAAAAACAAGACAACCGTTCTTATGTTTCTATTCAGCCAAAAGAAGCTCAGGCATAAGAAATTAAACTTATAATACTAAAATCCGGATAGGTTTCTATCCGGATTTTAATTTTTAAAAGATATTACCATATCCAACTTATCTTTTCCTTTTGTCTTGATACAAAAGGAAGAAAAAATCATGGCTTTGAGCAAATTTAGCTTGAAAAATTCCGGTTAAAAGCTAAAATCTACTAAACTCATTCCGCTTCACTTCACTCAGACAGATAGATTTCTTTACGCTTTTTCCTTCCATTTTTCTGACGCATTTGCTCAGAGGCCAAAATCGGATTTCTTTGATAAATAATTCAATTATTACGTATCTATGTTTTTATAAAATTTTAAGGATGATTATTTAAAACTTGAGATATCAAAAACTTTTATTGCTTAAAGATTTCCAAAGCATTCTCTGTTGTTATTTTTGTTATTTGTTCCAAAGGAATTTCGTAGATATCGGAAAGTTTATCGGCTACTAATTTAATATAAGCTGATTCATTTCTTTTCCCCCGATAGGGAACCGGAGATAAATAGGGGGAATCGGTTTCCAACACGATATGTTTTAATGGGACTTCTTTTAAGAACTGGTCTATTTTTCCATTTTTGAAGGTAACTACTCCTCCAATTCCTAAAGAAAAACCCAATTCAATGGCTTCTTTTGCCTGTTCCAGATTTCCACTGAAACAATGAAAAATTCCATATAATTCCGATGATCTTTCTTCTCTTATTATTTCCAGGACTTCTTCAAATGCTTCCCTTACATGGATGACAATGGGAAGTTTATATTCCTTCGCCCATTTTATTTGCTGTTTAAATGCTTGCTTCTGTATTTCGAGAGTAGACTTATCCCAATACAAATCCAATCCGATTTCTCCTATTGCTGCGAAGGATTCTTCTTCCAATTTTTGTTTTACAAAGGCTAATTCCTGCTCATAGGTATCCTGTTTTACATCGCAAGGATGGAGCCCCATCATCAGAAACATATTTCCCGGATATTGATTTTTTAATTCTACCATTTTGGCGTAATAGGAAGAGTCTATGGAGGGAAGATAAAACCGTTCTACTCCGGCATCCAATGCCCGACGAATCATTTCATCACGGTCTTCATCAAACTGTTCGGAATATAAATGGGTATGGGTATCTATTAGCATGTATTTTATTTTAATTGCAAATTATTAAATATATTTCCTTTTTTCTTGATAAAAAAGGAACAAAAAATCAAGGCTTTGAGCAAATTTAGCTTGAAAAACTCAACGAAAAAGCTAAAATATTTGAACTCGCTTCGCTCAAACATAAATATTTTTTAACGCTTTTTCATCTCGTCTTTCTGACGCATTTGCTCAGAGGCCAACTAGAAATTTTACTTTTTTTGCTTTATTACATTGAACTCACACTACTTATTTCTCTGCAAAGTGGGTAATATAGTGATCAAAATATTTACAGTTTGTTTTTACTTCTTTATAAAAAGAGGTGTTTTTATAGGCTGCTAATTCTTTAAAGTATTTTCTTCCCTGTATCAAAATATCTTCATCTCCAAGATATCCGTAGGAATAATCTTTTTTAAGATTTTGATAATGAATTCCTTGTTCCGTTTTTGATAAAGCAAATAGTATTCTTGCTTTTAATTCATTATCCTTAGCAAGTTTTAATGCCTGCACGAAATATTTTTCAGGGAAGTTGAAATCATCGTATGGATAGGAAGTATCGTACGGATTAAATCTTCGGACATCAAACTCATAATTGTATTTCAGATACACTTTTCCTTCCAGGTACGGATGTTTATCTGCCACTGTATAGTTTAAAAGGCTTCCTCTGAAATATCCCAATGTACTGGTGTTATAAAAATAATTTCCTAACAGATAATTAGCTTTGGATGCTTTTTCTGTATTTCCTGTTGATTCTTTTTGGAGGGCAAGAAGGATTTCAGTAGTTTCCTTAAAATTCATTTCCTTTTTAATGAATGGAAAGTCTTTAAGATAATCTACTCCAACTACCTGAGGTTCTTTACAATTGAAGCACTCTATTTTGTTATAGCCGAAATAAGTGTCAGAAGTGGTATTGTAAATATAAGTGAAATTCTGTTGATTGTCTTTACTGTCTTTTTGTGCCTGAGTGAAATAATCCAATGCTTTTGGTAAATCTCCCTGTTGAAAATACTTGATTCCTCTTACCTGGGCAATATAACTGTCAAAATTGAATTTATTTACCGGAAGATATTTTTCTGCCTGTTCGGAATATTTGCTTGGTAAACTATTAGTATAGACAAACTGTTCGAAGTTGTTTTTATTTTTCTTATGGTAAAATTTCTCTACTTCATCCATCAATTGAAAATCCGTATTCAGAATCTGGTCTACTTTATTTTCCAATAAATAGGATTTTGCATAATCTCCCTGAATAAAATACCGGTTCGACAATATATCTATGATAAATCCATAAGTACTGTTCGCATAATCCGGATCTTCCATATCTGTCGGATATTTCTGAGTAGAAAACAATTCTTTATAGGTTGAATAAAGATGGGTTTCAAACTCCGGAGTGATTGATGGTTGTTCTGAAATTTCTATTAGTAAATTGAGTTTGGCTTTTTGATTGACATAAATTTGTTCCTGAGATTTTACTTTATTTAGACAGCTTTTTGCCTGAGAATAATTTCTTTCCAGAAAATATAAATAAGTTAAAGTAATATTCCAATAATCCTGATCTTTTACCTGTTTGGATTCTGCCATTCGTTTTGCCAGTGCTTTTGCCTGTTGCAGATAGGAAGGAATCTTATTGAGGGTTTCTTCATCGTAATAATTATATCTGCTATTACTCGTAGCTAAGAATGGAATCCTTTTGTCTTTCTGTCCGTTGTCCGGATAATATTCAATAATATAGGCATCACTGATCTCTTTCACGGCCCGTGCCATCAAAACTTTTGCCTGTACGGCATCCGGAGTATTTTTTATAATGTCTTCTATGGTGGAAAGCGGATTGTTGAAATTCTGGAATCCTAATAGTAAATAGATGTCATTTTGTTCTTCCTTGGATTTCGCCATAGATAATAATTCCCTCAAATCATAATCGGAAGATAACCGTATGGAATTATATACATTTTCCTGTAGGTTTTTAGTATGAGTGAATACTTTTATAAATTCATAATTGGCTTGTGCTACATTTCCCAGCCCTCTCTCCGCTCCTGCTTTTTGATTCAGGGCGTAATAGTACATTACCGGTTTGTAATTGAGGTTTTCCACATATTTGGTGAAATATTCAATAGCGGTTTCATATTTCCGGTTGTAATGAGCAAATCGTACTAACTGATACCCATATCTCAATTTCAGTTCTTTATCTGTTTCAGCATTCCAGCTTTTTATCAGTACATCGGTTACTTTATTATAATTCAAATTGGTTACCGATTTTTCCGGAACGGTTCTCCACCAGGCATCCGGATTATCAGAAGGCTGAATAATCATATAAGGCTCCAAATATTTGGAGTAGGAAATATATTTTAATGCCTGAATATTCTTTTTTACAAAGGCTGGAGTGGCAAATGAAAGGGTATCATTGGCTATTTTATTTCCTTTAATCAGGCTCTGAATATCCGTTGCCGGAGCTTTCATTACCAGATAATAAGCATCTTCATAACCAATTCCCAAATAATTCTGCCACTCTTCTACGTTTTCATTCCTATCTGCTTTCAAATAAACCGGGCTATAATAAGCGGCATTATATTCTAAAAGAAAAGGGGTATACCTTGGAGATAAAATCAACTCTTGGGTAAACAAAGAATAAGAATAGTAATATCCGTCACCCGCACAGGCAAAAGATTGCTGTACAAAAAGTATTCCTATAAGGAGTGAAAATAGTTTTTTCATAGCGTAATTATTATCTGACACAAATATAACAATAAAAATACGACTAACTACTTAGTTTTAAATAAGTTTTCAACTAATTTTATATGGCAAATGAAATCAATAAGATTCGTTCATCCTTTTTCTTAATTCCAGATATTCTTCCCGAAAGGCGCCCTGAGGCAACAAAGGTTCTGCTTCCTGAATATCTTTTAAGATACTGTATAAGAATTTTTTATACGCTATGGTATTTATATTTTGAGCTCTATGTTGTAGAGATTGGTTAATTTTTCCTACTTCCTGCATTATAGGAAATACTTTTTCGGAAATATGAGCTTCTTTAAATTTATTCCAGATATAATTGATAGCCATATCGTTAGGATGAATCAAATCTTCCTTGTAAAATCGGTAATCCCGTAAATCATCCATAACGAATTCATAAGAAGGAAAATATTCACAATTATCATAAGCTTCAACGACTGAATGAATGGCACACAGCAATTTTGCCTTACTCCGATTATTTTCTACCATTCCGTCTTTGATATGTCGTACCGGACTCAGGGTAAAAAAGATTTTCATCCCTTCTTTTCCAATATCCGTAAGCATTTCCACAATATTTTTCAATGAAGTTTTCACCTGATGTTCTGCCAACAGGATTTTTGAAAATTGAGAATTGGGAATTTTATGACAATTGGCTACCGTCAAATCATATTGTCTTAATTTATATACAAAAGCTGTTCCCAGCGTAATGATAACCATATCGGTTTCTTGAAGGAATTTATTGGCTGTCTGTATATTCTGATTGATCTGTTGTAAAATCTTTTCCAAGGAAATGTTATTGAAAGAAGAATGATGATCCCAACTGAGGAACAATTCTTCATATTTATAAATTTCGGAAGCCTGGTATTCTTCCACGGAATAAATCCTCATCAGGGCATTTTCTATAGCAAGCGGATGAAACAAAACCCCGAAAGGATTGTGCAATACGGAAAATTTGTAATAGGATAGTTTTTCGGAAATTTCTGTAGCAAAACACGATCCGATAGTAAAAATTTTACTGGAATAATCAAGTTTTATTGATTGAGGATTATAGCTAAGTTCTGTCCTGAAATTCATATACTATCAACTTTCTCTCACTAATAAATAATCTATTAACTCATAAAATGGCTGTTTTTTCTCCTCCGGAACATTTACTTTAGATAAATATTCCTGTGCCTGATTCGTATACTTATCGATTAATTCCAGGCATAAAATATCTGCTTTTGTTGCCTTAAATATCCGGATAACCTCTGAAACTTTCTCTGGATTTTCTTCTTTGAGACTAAACCAATAATCCAATTCTTTCCTTTGTTTCTCATTTCCTTCCTGCTGAGCCAAAATACAAAGAATAGTTTTTTTATTTTCCTGAATATCTCCGGCATGTTGTTTTCCTACCAATTCCTGATTCCCAAATACATCCAGGTAATCATCCATCAACTGAAAAGCAATTCCCAGATATTTTCCAAATTCATACAAATTTTCTGCATCTTTTCGATCTGCCTTTCCGATCAAAGCACCCATTTTCAAAGCACAAGCACATAAGACCGCAGTTTTTCCGGTAATCATATGAATATATTCTTCATAAGAAACCTGACTTTGATCTTCAAAATTCATATCATACTGCTGACCTTCACACACTTCCAATGCAGTTTGGGAAAACAATTTTGAACAAGGTTTGAATAATTCCGGTTCCAGATCTTCCAGCATCTGAAATGCTTTTACCAATAAAGCATCTCCGGACAGAATCGCAGTATTCTGATCGTATTTTATGTGAACCGTTTCCTTATTTCTTCTCAAAGGAGCCTGATCCATAATATCATCATGCATCAAGGAAAAATTATGAAAATATTCTATTCCCAAAGCGGGTTTGATTGCTTTTTTCAGATCACCTTCAAACAAATCACAAGCCATCAGCAAAATAACCGGACGAAGCCGTTTACCTCCCAACTGTAAAATATAATTCATCGGCTCGTAAAGCTGTTCAGGTTGTTCTGTAAACCAACATTCTTCAATAGCTTCACGAGTTATATTCAAGTATCTCTCCAAAAAATTCATTACAAATCTAAATTTAAACAAAGGTAGTGATTTTCCTTTTCTAAGTTTAACTCATGATTTGATGATCATTAAAAATACTTAAACAATAAGAAGTATTTTATGTATTTTTGATTTTTAATTAGAAAACTAAAAACATGAAATATTTTTATCTTCTAACATTATTAATTACTTTTAATAGTTGTGCTACTTTACCTTCAAATGAAATCCCTAAAAATTTTTCTTCAAATGAAACAGAAGGATTAATAATTGGTTCTCTCGCGATTGAAAATGAAAAACCAATATTTAATGGATATTATCTCCATTATCTAGGTGATGGTATGAAGAAAATATCTGTAGAAAATATGATTCATTTTTCTCCAGCTCAATTTAGTAAAATGGAGTTTAAACCTGATTTTTTTGATGATAATAAAGCTGTATATTATTTTGCTTTGAAAAAACCTGCTGGAAAATATTCATTTACAACACTACGCCTTTTTAGAAATGGCCCCTCTCAAGCATGGCAATCAACCCAAAGTTTAACTTTCAATTTCCCTATAGAAGTAACTCCAGGACAAATAACCTATTTGGGTCAGATAGAATTAATATATAAACAAAATAGTCTAAAACTAGTAAATAAATTAGATCGAGATTTACCAAAATTAAAAACAATGTTTCCCGATATTGATTGGAATCTAATTAAATAATATTTATGTCTTCTGTCCTAGTAAAAATCAAAAATGTAATCCCGCGAATGGATTTTCCGGCTTTTTCCCGGCCAATCAACTGGACAATTAAAAGCAATCAGCATTGGGCGATCATAGGCCCGAACGGAGCCGGAAAAACCTTGCTTACAGATATTTTAACCGGAAAACATGCTCTGAAATCAGGAGAGGTCCTTTGTAAGGATGAAAAAGAAAATTCCCAAAATTCACGAAAGTTCATAAAATTAGTTGCCTTTCGGGATATTTACAGCCTTACAGATATGCAAAACAGTTATTACCAGCAACGCTGGAATATCGGACTGGGAGAAGAAATACCCACAGTTAAAAATATTTTGGAAAAAGAACCCGATCAGGAATGGATACAAACTTTGATCTCCGCCTTTAAAATTGAAGACCTTATTGAAAAAAAGATCAATTTACTTTCCAGTGGCGAACTCCGAAAGTTTTTAATCGTCCGATCCTTATCTTCCAGACCCCGAATTTTGATTATGGATAATCCGTTCATTGGATTAGATGCCAACTCAAGAATAATTCTAAGAGAAGTATTGGAACGTTTAACCCAAATGGAAAATCTCCAACTGATTTTGTTAGTATCGGATATTGCAGATATTCCACCTATTATTACTCATATACTTCCCGTAAAAAACAAAACCTTATTTTCCCCTATAACTTATTCCGATTTCCTAACTGATAAAAATCTACAAAAGGATTTATTTGAATCTAAAATAAATCCCGATTCCTTATCAACTTTACCTGACAAAAAAGAGAAAATCAACTTTGGAAATGCCTTACTGTTTAAAAACATTCATATAAAATACGGAACACGAACCATTCTTAAAGATTTATCCTGGCAAGTAAAAAGAGGAGAAAAATGGGCTCTGTTAGGACCCAATGGTTCCGGAAAATCCACACTTTTAAGTCTGGTAGCAGCAGACAATCCGCAAGCCTACGCCAATGACATCACCTTGTTCGACCGTAAAAGAGGAACTGGAGAAAGTATTTGGGACATTAAAAAACATATCGGTTACATTTCTCCCGAAATGCATTTATACTATCAAAAAAATGTAAGTTGTCTGGAAGTAGTAGGTTCAGGATTTTTTGACACCATAGGATTATACAGAAAATGCAACGAAGAACAGGAAAAAATCGCCTTGCAATGGATGAAGATTTTCGGAATTGAAAACATCAAAGATACTTCCTTTTTGAATATTTCTACCGGAGAACAACGTTTGGTACTTCTGGCACGGGTTTTTGTAAAAAATCCTGATCTTTTAATACTCGATGAACCACTTCATGGTTTGGATATGGAAAACAAACACCGGATCAAGAAAATCATAGAAAATTTTTGCACTTCCGATAAAGCATTAATTTACGTAACCCATTACCAAGAAGAAGTTCCCGATGTGGTAGATCAACAATTAGTATTGATTAAAAATTAGGCAATAATCCCTGATTTAATTTGTAAATTTACGTTACAATTAATCTAAAAAATAAGAATAATGTCTTTTAATACTATTGCCTATTTTGAAATACAATCTTCTGATCCCGAACGGGAAATTTCATTTTACAAAACTGTTTTCGGATGGAATTTTATAAAAGAAGAAGGTTTACTAATTGAATATTACCGGATTAAAACCAACGGAATACATGGCGGATTACTAAAACGTCCGGCCAATGTTCCTCCCAATGAATGTGGAACAAACGCCTTTACCTGTTCCCTACAAGTAGAAAACTTCGACAAAACAAGCAATTCTATTCTAAAATCCGGTGGACAAATTGCTCTACCTAAATTTGCCATTCCGGAAAAATGCTGGCAAGGTTACTTCATAGATCCGGACAACAATACATTTGGAATCTTTGAAACAGACAACAATACAAAATAATTTTAACTCTAAATAATTTATACTCATGATTATTCCATTCATCAATTTCGCAGGGCAGGCAGGAGAAGCTATTGCTTTATACGAAACTGTTTTCGACATACAAAACAAACGGGTGGCATTTTACAAAGACATGCCAGCCGATATGAAACAACATTTCCCAAAAGAAGCAGAAAGCTATATACTACATGCCGAAATGACAATCAATGGAACAGAAGTTTGGATTGGCGACACCATGCAAGGCATCACATCCAGCGATATGGTTTCCCTTTCGGTTCCGTTTTCCTCACAGGAAGAAATTAGAACAGCATTTGATAAATTGAAAACTGACGGAAAAGTACTTATGGAATTGACTCTCACATTTTTTAGTCCATTATTCGGAACCGTAGAAGATAAATTCGGTGTAATCTGGCATTTCATCTGTCGATAATTTTTGTATTATGATTCTCAGGAAAGCTATAACAACAGATACCGAACGGATCTGGCAGATTATTTTGCAAGCCAAAGAACAAATGCGTTTGCGGGGAAGCCAGCAATGGCAAAACGGATATCCGGCCATGGAAAACATTACTCACGACATTGAAAATGAGTATGGATATGTACTTTGTAATGAAGATCAGGTAATTTCCTATGCTGCCATTATTTTTGATGGTGAACCTGCTTACAATGACATAAAAGGAAAATGGCTGACCGATCAACCTTATGTAGTTCACCGATTAGCTGTTGCCGATGAAATGAAACAGCGCGGAATAGCGACCTTGTATATGCTGGAAGTAGAAAAATTAAGTCTTCAAAACAAGATACATAGTTTTCGGGTAGATACTAATTTTGATAATCTGTACATACAAAAAATATTGGTAAAACTAAACTTTACCTATTGCGGTGAAATACTATATGATGGAAATTCCCGTATGGCTTACGAAAAAATTCTCTAAATCTTAAAATAACAAACAAAATAACCCTAAAAAACCAATAATATGAATAACTTGAATAACACCATTTTCCTAAAAGGAGAAAAAGTTTCTACTGATTATTTTACCGGAACAGCATGGATATACCCATTGGCCCCGAATGATGATATTTTTAATTGCCAAATACTCAATATAACTTTTGAACCAGGTGCAAGGAGCAACTGGCATACACATCCGGGAGGGCAAATTCTGCTTATTACAGAAGGAACTGGCTATTATCAGGAAAAAGGCAGACCAATACAACTTCTCCATAAAGGAGATGTTATTACTATTCTACCCGATGTAGAACATTGGCATGGTGCCACATCTGACAGCCAACTCACCCACATTGCCATAAACACCAATTCCCAAAAAGGAGCGACACAATGGCTTGAACAGGTAACAGAGGAAGAATACAACAATTTCAAGTAAAATTCATTTTACGAAATCCATAAAAAAACAATTCTCAGATAAATCATTTTTAACAAAAATAAAATTATTCTATTGTTTATATTGCTTATTGATAATTTATAGATTCTCTTTTTCAACTAAATTCAAAATAAAATCAAATTTTTTGATTTTTAATTTGTAGTTTGAAAAAATTATCATAATTTAGCAAGCGGAAATTTTAGTAAACAAAGAGAAACAAATGTCATTATTTACCAACATAATTCACATTATTCTGATTCTGGGACAGCCTCAGGGTGAGTAATGCTTGTGTTGTAAATTATACAAAATATAAAAAAGCCTTTCTCACTCAAACGAGAAAGGCTTTTTATGTTCAGTAAAAACTAAAAAGAGATTATAAAAAAGATGGAGAAGTTATTTATTTTCGACACCACATTAAGGGATGGAGAACAGGTCCCTGGGTGTCAATTGAATACGATTGAGAAAATAGAAATCGCCAAAGCCTTGGAAGAACTGGGAGTAGATGTTATCGAAGCTGGATTTCCCGTTTCCAGTCCAGGAGATTTCAATTCCGTAGTAGAAATATCCAAAGCTGTTACATGGCCCACCATCTGTGCCCTCACCCGGGCAGTTGAAAAAGACATAGAAGTAGCTGCCGAAGCCCTCAAATATGCTAAGAAAAAAAGAATCCACACAGGAATAGGAACTTCCGATTTCCATATCAAATATAAATTCAACTCCACTCAGGAAGAAATCATCAAAAGAGCTGCAGCCGCCACAGCGTATGCCAAAAAGTTCGTAGAAGATGTAGAATTTTATGCTGAAGATGCCGGAAGAACCGACAACGAATATCTGGCAAAAGTAGTTCAGGCGGTAGTAAATGCCGGAGCAACCGTAGTAAACATTCCGGACACTACCGGATATTGCCTTCCCACCGAATATGGAGAAAAAATAAAATACCTGATAGATAATGTAGATATGAAAAATGCCATATTATCCACCCATTGCCATCAGGATTTAGGAATGGCCACCGCCAATTCCCTTATGGGAGTGATAAACGGTGCCCGACAGGTAGAAGTAACCATCAATGGAATTGGAGAACGTGCCGGAAATACCTCATTGGAAGAAGTCATAATGGCTATAAAAAGTCATAAAGAACTAAATCTAGAAACCCATATCAACACCCAGAAAATCTATCCATTAAGTAAAATGGTTTCCAATCTTATGAATATGCCGGTTCAACCCAATAAAGCAATTGTAGGACGAAATGCCTTTGCCCATTCCTCAGGAATCCACCAAGACGGAGTTTTGAAAAACTTATCCACTTACGAAATTATAGATCCGAAAGAAGTAGGAATAGACGATAATTCTATTGTTCTTACTGCCCGAAGTGGACGTCATGCTTTAAAAAGCAGATTGAATCTATTAGGAGTTAAAATGGATGCCGATGAGCTAACTGAAGTATATGAAAAATTCCTGGAATTAGCAGACCGGAAAAAAGATATCAATGATGAAGATCTATTAATTCTGACCGGAAAAGAAACCAACAGTAACAGCCGAATAAAATTGGATTATCTTCAGGTAACTTCCGGAAAAGGAGTTCGTTGCGTTGCCGTTGTAGGATTAGACATTTCCGGAGAAAAGTTCACCGCTACCTCTTTTGGGAACGGACCGGTAGATGCCGCTATCAGTGCAGTACGCGAAATCATAAAAAGACAAGTAACCATTCACGAATTTTTAATTCAGGCTATCAACAGAGGAAGCGACGATTTAGGAAAAGTTCATATGCAGGTAGAATATAAAGGTGTAAACTATTATGGATTCTCCGCCAATACCGATATCATTGCCGCTTCCGTGGAGGCATTCATCAGTGCTGTAAACAAATTTCCAATAAAAAAATAAACTCAATAAAAATATTCAAATAAAAACTTAGAAAAAAGCAATGAAAACATTATTTGATAAAATCTGGGAAGCCCATGCAGTAACTTCCATAAAAGACGGCCCGACACAATTGTATATCGACCGGCATTTTTGTCATGAAGTTACCAGTCCGCAAGCATTCAACGGACTTAGAGAAAGAGGCCTAAAAGTTTTCAGACCCGAACAAACTACACTCACTGCTGACCATAATACTCCAACCTGTAATCAGGATCAACCCGTAAAAGACCCAATTTCAAAAAATCAGTTGGACACTCTGTCCAGAAATGCAGAAGAATTTGGTTTAACCCTCTATGCATTAGGAAATGAAAGAAACGGAGTTGTTCACATTATCGGCCCGGAAAACGGATACACCCAACCTGGTATGACGATTGTATGCGGAGATAGTCATACCTCTACCCACGGAGCTTTCGGAGCTATTGCCTTCGGAATCGGAACCAGTGAAGTAGAAATGGTTCTGGCAACTCAGTGCATTCTTCAAACCCGCCCTAAAACCATGAGGATTTCCTTTAATGGAAAACTGGGAGAAGGAGTTACTGCTAAAGACCTTGCTTTATACATGATCTCTCAGCTTACTACTGGAGGAGCTACCGGATATTTCGTGGAATATGCAGGAGAAGCCATCCGAAACCTGAATATGGAGCAACGAATGACCTTATGTAATTTAAGTATTGAAATGGGTGCACGAGGAGGATTAATCGCTCCGGATGAAACCACATTCAACTATTTGAAAGGAAAAGATTTTGCACCGAAAGGAGAAAACTGGGAAAAAGCCTTGGCTTACTGGAAAACCCTGAAAACAGACGAAGGTGCTAAATTCGACAAAGAATATGAATTTGATGCATCCAAAATACAACCGATGGTTACTTACGGTACCAATCCGGGGATGGGAATGTTCATCCACGAAACCATCCCGACCTTAGAAAATCTGGATGAAACCGGACAAATATCCTTTAAAAAATCATTAGATTATATGGGATTCAATCCGGGAGAAAAAATGGAAGGAAAACCTATTGATTATGTATTTTTAGGAAGTTGTACCAATGGTAGAATTGAAGATTTCAGGCTTTTTGCCAATTTTGTAAAAGGAAAGAAAAAAGCAGACAATGTAGTTGTCTGGTTAGTTCCCGGAAGTCACAGAGTAGAACAACAGATCAAAGACGAAGGATTATACGACATCTTGGTAAATGCCGGATTCGAAATCCGTCAACCCGGATGTTCCGCCTGTCTGGCTATGAATGATGACAAAGTACCTGCTGGAAAATATGCTGTTTCCACCACTAACCGGAATTTTGAAGGACGACAAGGCCCGGGAGCAAGAACTATCTTAGCTGGACCTTTAGTTGCTGCAGCATCTGCAGTTACAGGAAAAATAACTGATCCTAGAAAATTAAACTAATAATTTAATGTGCCGATATGCCAATGAAAAAAACTGGTAATTTAATAATTGATTTCTCTTTCAAATTTGCGTTAGATATAATTCTATTTTGTGAAGAATTAGAACAAAACAAAAAGTTTGTAGTTGCACATCAGTTGTTAAAAAGCGGTACATCCATTGGAGCAAACGTACGGGAATCTCAAAATTGTGAAAGTAAAGCAGATTTTGTACACAAGTTAAAAATTGCAGCAAAAGAAGCGGAAGAAACAGAATACTGGTTATTACTTTGTAAATATTCTAAAAACTATCCAATCAGAGAAAAACTATTAGAAGATATTAAAATTTTACAAAAAATCATTAATAAAATCATTAACACCGCCAAGACAAAACAATACGAACAATCCCAATAAATTGGCACATTGTCCTATCAAATCATTGGCAAATAAATATTATCATGGAAAAATTTCAAACCATAACATCTACCTGTGTACCACTTCCCATAGAAAATGTAGATACAGATCAAATCATACCTGCCCGATTCTTAAAAGCCACTGACAAAGAAGGATTTGGAGATAATCTCTTTGCAGATTGGAGATACGACAAAAACGGAAATCCAAAACCCGATTTTGTTTTAAATAATCCCACTTATAGCGGCACTATCCTTGTAGCCGGAAAAAACTTCGGAAGCGGTTCCAGTAGAGAACATGCTGCCTGGGCTGTAACCGGATACGGATTTAGGGCTGTAGTTTCCAGTTATTTTGCAGATATATTCAAAAACAATTCCCTGAATAACGGACTTCTTCCTGTGGTAGTAAGTCCTGAGTTTCTTTCCGAACTTTTTGAAACCATACATACAAATCCAGAAAGTACCATAACTATTGACTTGGAAAAACAGACTATTACCAATAATGTTACCGGAAACTCGGAGACCTTTGAAATCAATTCTTATAAAAAAGAATGTCTGCAAAAAGGATTGGACGACATAGATTATTTACTATCTAAAAAAGACAAAATAGAAGAATACGAAAAGAATCGTATACTGAATTTCTAATTACCTAATAGGCTGATGAATTGATATACCAACTTACAACACCAAAATGTTATTGGCATATTGACAAATTAGCATATTATCACATTATAATATGACTATGATAGAAATAATGGATACCACTCTCCGCGACGGAGAACAAACTTCAGGAGTTTCCTTTTCCACGCAAGAGAAACTAAGCATAGCACGCCTTTTGGTCGAAATGGGAGTAAACCGACTCGAGATAGCCTCAGCAAAAGTATCTGACGGAGAGTTTCTCACCGTTCAAAAAATAGCCAACTGGGCAAACGGAGCCGGACACTTAGACAAGTTGGAAATATTAGGATTTGTAGATAACGGAATCTCTCTAAACTGGATACAATCCACCGGATGTAAAACTATAAACCTCCTTACCAAAGGTTCCCTCAAGCACGTAACCGAACAATTACGGAAAACTCCCGAACAACACCTAGCAGATATCAAACGTGATATTGTCTTAGCGCAGTCTATGGAAATTACCGTGAACATGTATCTGGAAGACTGGTCAAACGGTATGTTAAATTCACCAGATTATGTATTTTTTATGCTCGACGGATTACAAGATCTTCCTGTGAAACGTTTCATGCTTCCCGATACCTTAGGAATTTTAAATCCGGTCAATACCAAAGAATTCTGCTCCCAGATAATCAACAGATATCCTGATAAACACTTTGATTTCCATGCTCATAACGACTACGATTTAGCTGTAGCCAACGTAATGGCTGCCGTAAAAGCCGGAGTTCAGGGCATTCATGTAACCATGAACGGATTAGGAGAAAGAGCCGGAAATGCACCCCTGCCAAGTGTCGTAGCCGTGTTACACGACCAAATGAAGATCAAAACTTCCATCAAAGAAGAAATGCTCAATAAAGTCAGCCGGATAGTGGAAACCTATTCAGGCCAGAATATTGCATCCAATCAGCCTATCATAGGAGAAAATGTTTTTACCCAAACCGCAGGAATCCATGCAGACGGAGACAATAAAAACAATCTGTATTACAACGACCTGCATCCCGACCGGTTCGGAAGAGTTCGCGAATATGCATTGGGAAAACTTTCCGGAAAAGCCAATATCAAAAAGAATATCCAGGCTCTTGGAATCGAACTTGACGAAAAAGATATGGTTAAAGTAACCAATCGGGTTATCGAACTTGGCGACCGGAAGGAAATCATTACCCAGGCTGATTTGCCTTTCATCATTTCCGATGTATTAAACTCCAACGACAACGAAAAAAACGTAAAAATACTTTCCTATGCCCTCGTTCTGAGCAAAGGACTCCGTCCTACTGCCACCATACAGATGGAAATCAACGGAGAAGTTTACGAACAAACCGCCTCAGGAGACGGACAATACCATGCCTTTACGGAAGCATTAGGAAAAATATATTCCAAACTCAACAAATCGCGGGCGGTTCTCACCAATTATAAAGTGATCATTCCTCCCGGCGGGAAAACCGATGCTTTGGTACAAACTGTTATTTCCTGGAATCATAACGGACACGATTTCAGAACTCAAGGATTGGATGCAGACCAGACCGAAGCAGCCATCAAAGCAACCGAAAAAATGTTAAACATAATAGAAGTAATGTAACCCTCACAAATAACTTATCAAAATATGAAATTAAATATAGCAGTACTTCCTGGCGACGGTATAGGCCCGGAAATCATCACACAAGCCTTGGAAGTAACCAAAACCGTATGTGAAAAATTCAATCACGAACTTACCTATAAAGAAGCCCTTGTAGGAGCTATTGCCATAGACAAAACCGGAAATCCATATCCGCAGGAAACCCATGAATTATGTATGGCTTCCGATGCCGTATTATTCGGAGCAATCGGAGATCCTAAATACGATAACGATCCCTCAGCCAAAGTACGTCCCGAACAAGGATTGCTGAAAATGAGAAAAGACTTGGGATTATATGCCAACCTACGGCCGATTAATACCTTTCCTTCCCTGATTTATAAATCTCCTTTACGTTCTGATCTGGTAGAAGGAGCTGATTTCATGTGCATTCGGGAACTAACCGGAGGATTATATTTCGGACGTCCGCAGGGAAGAAGTGAAGACGGAAATACCGCTTACGACACTTGCGTTTATACCCGCGAAGAAGTGGAAAGGATTGTACGGTTGGCTTACAAACTTGCCGGACAAAGAAGAAAAAAACTGACTATTGTAGACAAAGCCAATGTACTTTGTACTTCCCGTTTATGGCGTCAGGTTTCCCAGGAAATAGAAAAAGAATTTCCGGATATAGAAACCGAATATATGTTTGTAGATAACGCTGCCATGCAGATGATCCAGTGGCCGAAACGCTTTGATGTTATGGTTACCGAGAACCTGTTCGGAGATATACTTACCGATGAAGCCTCTGTAATTACCGGTTCGTTGGGAATGCTTCCCTCCGCTTCTATCGGAATCCATACTTCCGTATTCGAGCCTATCCACGGTTCCTATCCGCAAGCAGCAGGAAAAAACATTGCCAATCCGTTGGCTACTATTTTATCTGCCGCTCTGATGTTCGAATATGCCTTTAATCTGAAAGAGGAAGGAGCCTTGATACGAAAAGCAGTAGATGCCTCTATGGATGCAAAAGTAGTAACTGAAGACATCGCTTCTGGAGAAAAAGCGTACTCCACCTCAGAAGTAGGAAGCTGGATCGTAGATTACATCAGGAAAGAGTAAAAGACTTATCATTTTTATTCTCATAAATATTTAAGCCTAGCATGGACAAAATTGTCCGTGCCTAATAATTATACTAAATTAGGTATGATATAAAACATCTTGTATTTCTCTATTTCTCTTCCTATATTCAAGCAGAAAAAATCATTCCTATCTAATTCTAAACACCTTAACATATGAGCGAAGAATATTACATTAAAAATCCTAAAAAAGAAGTTCTGTCAGAACAACAGCTTTTTGGAATATCGTTAGGACTTATAATCGCCGAACAAAACGGAGCCTATGTAGATAGTCTTGATACAGGAAAAACAGACTATCCTCAAAAACAAATGATGCAAAAGAACTGGAGAATTTCCGGAAGAGAAGAAGCTCTGGCCTTTTTAGAAGCCCGTACCTCCGAAGGACACCGAAAATTATTTAACCGCTTGCTTGAAATCTATAT
This sequence comes from Apibacter sp., assembly GCA_031552575.1. Classification (GTDB taxonomy): domain Bacteria; phylum Bacteroidota; class Bacteroidia; order Flavobacteriales; family Weeksellaceae; genus Apibacter. Next base: position 51,796 of record JAVBMH010000005.1, read on the forward strand.
GGTACAAGGTTGTCCGGATGCGTCACAAGTCGATTTCTCTGGAACAGAATTTGAAATTACTGAACAGAATAAAAATAACTATGACGATTACGATGATGATGAAAACGAACAAGAATATAAGCCCACATGGATGGATGTTATAAGATGTCTGGAAAACTTAGACGAAATCTATGAACTGGAAGAAGGAAAAGCCTGGTTTGGTGATCTTGAAGACGACTTCAAAGTAGGAACAGACGCCTGGGATTTCGGAAGGATAGTATTTGTAAGCAGAATTTGCTATACTTTAGGCTATATAACCGAAAACGAGGCCTGGCACTATATTGAACTAATTTCAAAAATGGCAAAACAAAAATTCACCAATTGGGAAGATTACGCCACAAGCTATGTTTTAGGCCGTGCTATGTGGTGTGGAGATGACGGAGAGTGGGAAACCGTTGCCGGATTTGCCGCCGATGCCATAGATGCCAAACAAAGTCCTTGGCCCAAATTAAAATGGAAACAAAATAATGAAAGATCCACGGCTTGGAAAATTAAAGGACATCATTAAAGCAAATACCGTTGAAATTATAATCTTTGTATGTCTATTCCTTTTAATTAGTGCCGGAGCATATTATACTTTCTTTATTCCCAATTCTATAATGCCTCCAGATGGACAAAATAATCGAATCTATTTTTTTATTGGGTTATCAATAATTATAACAGGAATTTTAATGGCTTTGATTTATATTCGGAAACTCTGGGGTTCAAAAATTGAAATTTATGAATTCGGAATGATTATCTACAAAGGAAATTCCAAAAGAATTATACCAAACGAAGATATTGGTTATTTTGAATGGCATGAAGAACGCGGTAGAACAAAAGGAATCATATATTATAGAAATAAAATATTACTCATTTACAACAAAGAAGGAAAATACATAACACAAGCAGATTCCCTTACCTTCCGAAACCTGGAAAAGAAAATAAATACACTAAACTTAGATTCCAAAAGGAAAAAAAAGAGAACCAAGAATACAGGAGTATAAAAAATAATTATCAAAATAATAAATTCTTTATTTCCGATAGTAAGAATATCTTTCGCAATGATAAATTGTTATGAAATGTAAGATTGATTGGCCAATTTCTAATACCTATTTCAAACAAACATCTTTTTAAAAACACAAATCCTGACTTTTGCCAATTCAACAATAAATACAGAAAATAAAACCCTATTTTTTAGATTATGAAAGACATAAAGGATATAATTTATGAAATTGCAAATTATTGAAAAAGTAAAAAGGTAAACAATTTATTGTTTTTTTATATTTTTAACACTAAAAAATACATTAAATAACCAACTAATAAATATTTATTGAAAAAATATTTGGATATAACAAAAAACTGTTTTAATTTTGGTTGATAATTTAAAAAAATCTTAATTTAAAATAATGTTTATAAATAACTACAATACCATCACAAACCTTATTCTTCTCCTGGTCATTAGCAAGTAAGACAAGGAGAAAGGTTATGTAGTGTTCATACGTAGTTGAAAATATATTTCAGGCCTTTTCTCTGACCATGAGAAAGGGCTTTTTGTTTGTAATAGAAGTAAAAAAGATGAAAAACCAGTTACGAAGTCATACAAGTACACAAGGCAGGAGAATGGCCGGAGCACGCGCACTCTGGAGAGCTAATGGAATGAAAGAAGAACAAATGGGAAAACCCCTTATTGCTATTGTTAACTCCTTCACCCAGTTTGTGCCCGGACATGTACATTTACACGAAATAGGACAATTCGTTAAATCCGAAATAGAAAAACAAGGCTGCTTTGCTGCCGAATTCAATACCATTGCCATTGACGACGGAATTGCTATGGGACACGACGGAATGCTTTATTCCCTTCCTTCCCGCGATTTGATCGCTGACAGTGTAGAATATATGGTAAACGCTCACAAAGCTGATGCTATGATCTGCATTAGTAACTGTGATAAAATCACTCCTGGAATGCTTATGGCATCCATGCGACTGAATATTCCCACTATTTTTGTTTCCGGTGGACCGATGGAAGCAGGAGAATACAACAATCAGCATCTGGATCTAATTGATGCCATGATCAAATCTGCAGATACTTCCGTATCTGATAAAGAAGTAAATGCTATCGAACGGTTAGCTTGCCCCACTTGTGGTTCCTGTTCAGGAATGTTTACTGCTAATTCCATGAATTGTTTAAATGAAGCAATCGGACTGGCACTTCCCGGAAACGGAACTGTAGTTGCTACCCATGCCAACCGAAAAAAACTATTTAAAGATGCAGCAAAACTCATTGTAGAAAATGCCTATAAATATTATCGGGATGGAGACGATTCCGTACTTCCCAGAAAAATCGCTACCAAACAGGCTTTTTTAAATTCCATGACTTTGGATATCGCCATGGGCGGCTCCACAAATACCATTCTTCACTTACTGGCTATTGCTAATGAAGCGGAAGTGGATTTCACTATGGATGATATAGACGCATTATCCCGAAAAACCCCTTGTTTATGTAAAGTAGCCCCCAATACCACCAAATATCACATTCAGGACGTGAATCGTGCAGGCGGAATATTGAGCATTATGGGAGAATTGGCCAAAGGTAATTTAATTGACACTTCCGTAAATCGTGCAGACGGATTAACCCTGAAACAAGCCATTGAAAATTACGATATAACCAAAGAAAATCCTTCAGAAGAAGCAGTGGGTTTATACAAATCTGCTCCAGGAAATAAATTCAATCTGGTAATGGGGTCTCAGGATTCCTCCTACCCTGATCTTGACTCAGATCGGACTAACGGATGCATCCGAAGCATGGAACATACTTATACCAAAGACGGCGGATTAGCCATTCTAAAAGGAAATATTGCCTTAAACGGATGTGTAGTAAAAACCGCCGGAGTAGATGAAAGCATATTCAAATTTTCAGGAACTGCAAAAATATTCCATTCCCAAGACGATGCCTGCGACGGAATCCTTGAGGGAAAAGTACAATCCGGAGATGTAGTAATCATTACTTACGAAGGGCCGAAAGGAGGGCCAGGTATGCAGGAAATGCTCTACCCTACCTCCTACATCAAATCACGGCATTTAGGAAAAGAATGTGCCTTGATTACAGACGGACGATTTTCAGGAGGAACTTCAGGACTTTCCATCGGGCATGTTTCACCGGAAGCAGCGGCCGGAGGTGCCATCGGACTCGTAAAAGACGGAGATATCATAGAAATTGATATTCCCAACCGCTCCATTAATGTGAAAATTTCCGATTCGGAACTGAAATCCAGGCGACAGCAGGAACTTTCCAAAGGAGAAAAAGCCTTTAAGCCGGAAAGAACTCGCGAGATTTCCAAAGCATTAAAAGCCTACGCAAGTATGGTTAGTTCTGCCGACTTAGGAGGCGTAAGAATAATAAATTAATAGTGAAAACAAATAAAGATCTATGAATAACGAAAAAATTTCAGGAAGTGAGGCCCTAATTCGCTCATTACTTAACGAAGGGGCAGATACGATTTTTGGATATCCGGGAGGAGCGATTATGCCTGTATTTGATGCGTTGTATGACTATAAAGACAAAATCAACCATATACTCGTCCGACACGAACAGGCAGCAGCTCATGCAGCACAAGGATATGCACGCGTGGCAGGAAAACCGGGAATAGTATTGGTTACTTCCGGACCGGGAGCTACCAATACAGTAACAGGAATAGCCGATGCCATGATAGACAGCACCCCTTTGGTAGTCATTACCGGACAAGTTTTTTCCGGATTGCTCGGAAGTGATGCTTTTCAGGAAGCTGATGTTGTCGGAATCACCAAACCCATCAGTAAATGGGCCTATCAGGTACGACGGGCGGAGGATATTCCCTGGGCCATAGCCAGAGCCTTTTTTATAGCCAACAACGGACGAAAAGGCCCGGTAGTCATAGATATTACCAAAGATGCCCAACAAGGAATCTTCGAATATTCCTACGAAAAAATGAATTTCATTCGCAGCTACCAGCCGGTTCCGGACTTAGTTCAGGAAGATGTTGAGGAAGCCGCAAAACTTATTAATGAGGCAAAAAAACCATTGGCACTGATCGGACAGGGAGTCGTTCTTAGTGGTGCCGAAGAAGAATTAAGAGTATTACTTGAAAAAGCCGATATTCCGGGAGCCTCCACCATGTTGGGATTATCCGCACTTCCTACCGACCATCCGTTAAATGTAGGATTGTTGGGAATGCATGGAAATGTAGGCCCTAACCTAAAAACCAATGAATGTGATGTTCTGATCGCTATCGGTATGCGTTTCGACGACCGGGTAACCGGTGATTTGAAAACCTATGCCAAACAAGCCAAAGTGATTCATTTTGATATTGATCCTGCAGAAATTGACAAGAATGTTAAAACCCATGCAAAAGTGCTGGGAGATGCAAAAATCGCATTGAGTGAAGTAGCTAAACTGGTAAACGAAAACAAACATACCGAATGGAGAAACAGTTTTAAAGAACACGATCAGGAAGAATATGAGGCAGTGATCAAAGATGAAGTACATCCGATTTCAGGCGGACTAAAAATGGGAGAAGTAGTACGGAAAGTATCCGAAGCTACCAACCACGATGGAATATTGGTTACCGATGTAGGACAAAACCAGATGATGGGAGTTCGTTATTTCAAATACAAAAGAACCCGCAGCGTAATTACTTCCGGAGGATTGGGAACTATGGGATTTGGACTTCCTGCCGCCATTGGGGCGAAAATCGCAGAACCAAGCAGAACCGTTTGTTTGTTCGTTGGGGACGGAGGATTCCAGATGACCATGCAAGAATTAGGAACCATTATGCAATACGACATAGATGTTAAAATAGTAATCCTGAACAATCATTTCCTGGGTATGGTACGGCAATGGCAGGAATTATTCTTTGATGAACGATATTCCGAAACCATTATGAAAAATCCGGATTTTGCCACTATCGCAAAAGCGTATAACATTAAAGCTCAAATGATTGATAAAAGAGAAGATCTGGACGATGCTATTGCAGAAATGATCAATCACAAAGGAAGTTATTTATTAGATGTACAGGTAGAACTGCAAGGAATGGTATATCCAATGATCCCTGCCGGAACCTGTGTAACCAATATTATGTTGGGCGAACCTAAAAAAGCATAATGGAAGCGGTAAAATCAAAATTTAACTCCATAGCTCAACGTTATGATAAACAAAGAACACGGTTAATACCTTGTTTCCAGGATTTTTATCAGACAGCGGTTGAAAATCTTGAACTTAACACTTCCTCTCCCAACATATTAGATATGGGAGCTGGAACCGGACTATTAACCGAATTTGTTCTCCAGAAATATCCGGACGCAAACGTCACTTTGGTTGATCTCTCAGAAAAAATGCTGGAAATGGCTGAAACAAGATTTTCTTCCCATTCCAACATTAAAATTGTTTGTCAGGATTTTACCACTTTTACTAATGAATATCCTTACGATGCTGTATTATCTTCTTTGGCTATTCATCACATAGAAGATTTCAATAAAATTAAACTATACAATTCCATTTATTCAATAGTAAAAGAAGATGGAATATTCATAAATTGTGAACAAATTTCAGGAGATGATGATTATTTTATCCGCTTATATGAAAAACAATGGAAAAATAAAGTAGAAAACAGCGATTTAACTCAGGAAGAAATTGATGCCGCTTACGAAAGAGTGAAACTTGATAAAAGAACTCCGTTATACACACAATTGGAATGGCTGAAAAAGGCCGGATTTAAAGAAGTAGATTGTTTATATAAATATTACGACTTTGCAGTCATATATTGTAAAAAATAAAAAATTATGGAAAATAAAACATTATATACCGTAACCATATTTTCAGAAAACACCGTAGGATTGTTGGGACAAATCACCAGTGTTTTTACCCGGAGGTTTTTAAACATTGAAACCCTTTCCGTGTCTCCATCTGCAATCGAAGGAATACACAAATTCACCATCACTGTATGGTGCAACAAAGAAACCATAGAAAAAGTGGTGAAACAGATCGACAAAAGTGTGGATGTATTGAAATCCTACTATAACACTGACAATGAACTAATTCATCAGGAAATAGCCCTTTACAAACTATCAACACCTGAGTTTCTGAAAATTGGTTCCGTTGAAAATCTGATACGAAAACACAACGCACAAATACTCGAAATCAACGAAAATTGTGTAGTTATTCAGAAAACCGGACATTACGCCGACACTCAGTCTCTTTTTAAAGAACTAAGCGAAACCATTCAGGTATTACAATTCATCCGTTCCGGAAGAATCGCCGTCAATACCTCTAAAATAGAAAGACTTAGCGATATGCTGGCTCAACTGAAAATAAAAGAATCATTAATTTAAAAACATAAAAAAATAATAAAATGGCAGAAATGAACTTTGGAGGAGTAGTTGAAAACGTAATTACTCGAGAAGAATTTCCTTTGGAAAAAGCAAGAGAAACCTTAAAAAACGAAATCATTGCAGTAATCGGATACGGAGTACAAGGACCTGGTCAGGCACTGAACCTTCGCGATAACGGATTCAATGTAATCGTAGGCCAACGAAAAGGGGGAAAAACTTGGGACAAAGCCGTTGCAGACGGTTGGGTACCTGGAGAAACTCTATTTGACATAGAAGAAGCCGCTTCCAAAGGAACCATTATTCAATATTTGCTATCTGATGCAGCCCAAATTGAAGTATGGCCTAAAATAAAACCATGCCTAACTGCAGGAAAAGCTCTTTATTTTTCCCACGGATTCGGAATTACATTCAGTGACCGTACCGGAATTGTTCCTCCTTCCGATATTGATGTAATCCTGGTTGCGCCGAAAGGTTCAGGAACCAGCCTTAGACGTATGTTTCTGGAAGGACGCGGGCTAAACTCCAGTTTTGCCATCTATCAGGATGCTACCGGAAAAGCAAAAGACAGAACTGTTTCCTTAGGAATCGGAGTTGGTTCCGGATATTTATTTGAAACCGATTTTAAACGCGAAGTATATTCTGACCTTACTGGAGAAAGAGGAACCTTAATGGGAGCTATTCAGGGAATTTTACTTGCACAGTATGAAGTGTTACGCGAAAACGGACACACTCCTTCCGAAGCATTTAATGAAACCGTGGAAGAACTGACTCAATCCTTAATGCCTCTATTTGCAGAAAAGGGAATGGACTGGATGTATGCCAACTGTTCCACTACTGCACAACGCGGGGCTTTGGACTGGATGGGTCCTTTCCACGACGCAACCAAACCGGTTTTTGCAAAATTATATGCAGAAGTGGCCTGTGGAAACGAAGCACAACGTTCCATTGACACCAATTCCAAACCGGATTATCGTGAAAAATTGGATGAAGAACTAAAAGCACTTCGTGAAAGTGAAATGTGGAGAACCGGAGCCGTAGTTAGAAAATTAAGACCGGAAAATAATTAGGAAACTACTAACTTAATTATACCAAACCTAATGAGAGAATATTCTAAGGATATTCTCTCATTTTCACTTCTTCCTACCCCAAAAATCCTTTTTCTTTAGTATTTTTGCATAGTAAATTAAAAAATATGTCAGAAATCCGGGTACGATTTGCCCCCAGTCCAACAGGATATTTACACATCGGTGGAGTAAGAACCGCTCTATACAACTATCTTTTTGCAAAAAAATACAACGGAAAATTCATCCTTCGGGTAGAAGATACCGACCAGGCACGATTTGTAGAAGGTGCTGAACAATACATAACTGAAGCCCTGAAATGGTGCGGATTGGAACCCGATGAAAGCCCGGAAAGAGGTGGCCCTTTTGCCCCTTACAAACAATCCGAAAGAAGAGATATTTACAATAAATATATTGAAGAAATACTTGCTATCGATTACGCCTATATCGCTTTTGATACACCCGAAGAACTCGAAAAACTTCGTACAGAATATGAGGCAAAAGGCAACGTATTTTCTTATAATTACGAAATCCGGAATTCGCTGAACAGCAGCCTTAAATTAAGTCCGGAAGAAGTAAAACAAAAAATAACAGACGGAATACCTTATGTTATCCGTTTCAAAATTCCCCCACACCGGACTTTGGTTTTGAATGACATCATTCGGGGAAATTTCACCATTGACACCAACACACTAGACGATAAAGTACTGGTGAAAACCGATGGAATGCCTACCTATCATTTTGCTAACATTGTGGATGATCACACTATGGAAATCACCCATGTAGTACGAGGAGAAGAATGGCTTCCGTCTCTGGCCTTACATATTCTTTTATACGAAGCCTTTGGTTGGAAAGCTCCCGAATTTGCCCATTTACCTTTAATCTTAAAACCGGAAGGAAAAGGAAAGCTAAGCAAACGGGATGGAGATAAATCCGGATTCCCTGTTTTTCCGCTTGCCTGGAAAAATGAGAAAGAAGGAACTTCATCCATCGGATACAGGGAAGAAGGTTATTTACCTCAAGCCTTTGTAAATATGTTGGCTTTATTAGGCTGGACACCATCCGATGATAAAGAAATCCTGTCATTGGAAAAAATGATTCAGGAATTTGAACTTGAAAAAGTACATAAATCCGGAGCACGATTTAATCCCGAAAAGGCAAAATGGTTCAATCATGAATACATCCTTGCTTCTGATTCTTTCGAACTACTTCCTTCCTTCCAGAAGATACTAAAAGAAAAAGGAATAAATCCTGACAATCAGAAAGACTTAAAAATCATTGATTTACTCAAAGAAAGAGTAAACTTTGTAAAAGAGATCTGGGAAGCCGGTTCTTTCTTCTGGATTGCTCCTTCCGAATATGATGAAAAAAACTACAAAAAAGTAGTAAAAGAAGATACGAAAGAAATACTTTCCCAATTGAATTCAGGACTACAAAACCTGGATTTCAACGAGAAAACACTCCACGATTATATTCATGATTTTGTGGAAAAATCCGGACTGGGATTCGGAAAAGTAATGCAGCCTTTACGTTTAGCTTTGGTTGGAGAACTTAAAGGGCCAGATATTCCTGTTATTATGGAAATCTTAGGAAAAGAAGAAAGTTTACAACGAATAAAAAACTTAGAATCAAAAATATAAAAACAAAAAATTATGAGAATAGCAGTAGCAGCAGATCATGCCGGATTTGAATACAAAAACTTTATTTTCAAATATCTGACCGAGAAAGGACATCAGGTTCACGATTTTGGAACTTATTCTCCTGAAAGTGCCGATTACCCCGATTTTGTACATCCTCTGGCTACAGCCGTGGAAAAGAAAGAATTCGATTATGGGATTCTTTTCTGTGGAAGCGGAGAAGGAGTTTCCATAACTGCCAATAAACATGCAGGAATCCGTTGTGCCCTGTGTTGGCAACCCGAAATTGCCCGGCTTACCCGTAAGCATAACAACTCCAATGTAGTAGCCGTCCCTACCCGATTCATTGCCAAGGAGCTGGCCCAGGAAATTATAGATATATTTCTCTCTACCGAATTTGAAGGAGGAAGACACCAAAACCGGGTAGATAAAATATCCAAATGGTAAATTCTGGAATAGATTTTGATTCCCTTTACATCAAATTATATTTTGTATATTTAAAAATTATTTAAAGTAATAAAAAAATGGAATATAAAGAATACGAAAATACATTAGATCAATCTTTACAACAGGAAGCTATTGCAAAACAACAGGCTACATTCATATCCAAAGTATACATGTGGATGAGTTTAGCCCTTGTTGTTACCGGATTTACTTCTTATTTCTGTGCGCACTCACCGGGAGTTTTACAACTGATGTTCGATCCCATAACAGGAAAAGGAACTTTCTTGTTTTATGCGCTGATCATTGGAGAATTGGCTTTGGTGCTCGGGCTAAGTGCTGCGATTAACAAAATGACATCCGGACTGGCAACTGCTGTATTCCTGTTCTACTCATTTATAAACGGAATGACCCTTTCATTGATCTTTTTGATTTACACTGCGAGTTCCATTGCCACTACTTTCTTTGTAACAGCGGGAACTTTTGCTATTATGAGTGTTTATGGATATTTCACCAAAACCGACCTGACTAAATTCGGAAGAATTCTATTTATGGCTTTGATCGGAATCATTTTAGCCATGGTAGTAAACTGGTTTTTACACAACAGTATGTTGGATTTAATTATTTCCATAGTAGGAGTCTTAGTTTTTGTAGGATTGATCGCCTACGATACTCAAAAAATTAAACAGATTGGAGCAGAAATAGGAGATGCAAATCAGGATAATTATACCAAAGGAGCTATTTTAGGAGCTTTATCCTTATATCTGGATTTCATTAACCTGTTCCTTTTCTTACTTAGATTTTTAGGAAACAGAAGATAATATTTAGTTAATATATTGAAAAGAAAATTATAGGTCTATTATTAGGCCTATTTTGTTTTATCATATTACATCATAATAAAATAATTAAAATTCCGTTTATAAAATAATATTAATATTTAATGCATAAATTTTTAATCATACTAACATTTTTCTTTACAAGTTACAATTGTGAACAAAAATTGATACAAAACAATATAGAAATTAAAAAAAATCAATCTGTATTACAACCATTCCCTGAACAGATAGACTATATTAGTGATTATGAAAATATTCTAAACGAAGAACAAAAAAAAGATTTAAATCATATATTAGATAATTTTAATAAAAAAACAAATATTCAAATTGCTATCCTATCAATTACTTCCATTGAGCCATATAATGACATTCATCAATATTCAGTTGATTTAGGCAACAACTGGAACTTAAACCCAAAAAGCATTGTGATTGCCTTTAGTAAAGAAAAGAGAAGTGTTGCAATAGCGACCAGCACAATCATTGAAAAAACACTAAGTGATTCTTTATGTCAATCAGTAATAGACAATGATATGATACCCGAATTTAAAAAAGAAAACTATTATAATGGATTAAAAAATGGTATTCTTTCAATCATAAACAAATTAAATTAAATCTCCATGAATTTTGACTATTCTGAAATAGAAATAAAAAGCATCATTGAATCCTCAAGACAAAGTGCAGAAAACATATTAAAAAATTCTTCTTCAGACCCTAATATTATTCTAAAACAAAAAATTGAAGATAAGTTTTCATTTTTTAATTCATCATCCACTTCTAACTCTCCCACTTTTTTATATGTAAAAGAAGTAAATTTAGAAATCATCAATAATCATGATTTTGATAAATCTAAAATTGGTGCAGGACTAATAATAGCAGGGCAACCCATTTTAAAGAAACGATTTGTCATGTCTGGATCTGCTGTAGGAACTTCTATTGCTTCTAAATACTTATCAAAAGCATTTCCTCAACAAATGAGTATTCGCGTTCTAGGAACCAGAGTCTTGGGAAGAGCTATAGGAAGGGCAATTCCTTATGTTGGCTGGGGATTATTAGCTATTGATGCTATAGAACTTTTTATTGAAGAATACAAAGGAACACCTAAAAAAGGTTCTTTCTCCGGATTTGGAGGTGGATCTTTTGGTGGAGGTGGTGCCAGTAGAAATTGGTAATCTATGAATCATGACTTACTAAATTTTCTGAAAGAACAATTAGGAGAAAACAAAAACTACTCTCCTGACATAATGCTTTACAAAGATCTGAATCTTTATGGAGAAGAAGCATATGATTTTTTAATCCGTTTTTCTCAAAAATTTTCTGTTGATATCCTAAATTTTAACTTCTCCAGACACTTCCCTCCGGAAATAGATATAATATCTCATACCATCTTCAATTTGTTCAAAAACAAAAAATATCTGGACTTAACTATTGCAGATTTAGAAAAAGCCATACTAAAAGGAAAACTTGAATAATTCCATTTAAAAACTAAATTACCAACATAAATTGTATTTTTGTATCTTTAAAATTATTTCAAACAAAAAATGGAGAACCCTACCTTTACAGGTACTGAAAAAAAACAAAAAAGACTGGTCTTTAAGACTATTTTCGGCTTGTTCCTTTTGGTCTTGTCCCTTATTCTGCTCATTTCCTTCATTTCCTTTTACATTTACTGGAAGGATGATCAAAGTCAATTGTCCTCTTTTCTGGATAAAAATGTAACTGCACAGAATATGATCGGAAAAATAGGAGCCTGGTTAGGGCAGATTTTCATCTTTAACGGTATTGGCATTATTGCCTTCTTCATACCATTTTTCCTGTTTATCCTGTCTTTCAAAGTTTTATTCGGAAAGGAAATTCTGAAATTGTGGAAACTTCTCTCCCACGGAATCTTCTTTATCATATGGTTGCCTGTTTTCCTTGCTATGGTTTTCGGCTCCCAGTGGCTTCTTTCCGGACTGATCGGATATGAAGTGTATGATTACCTGAGAACCCTGTTGGGAACTATCGGAACCGGAATTCTCCTGTTCCTGACCATAGCCGTTTATTTTATTCTGGAATTTAACCTGAGTGTTGAGAACGTAAAGGACAAAGTTTCTTCCCTGAAATCAGCTAGAAAAGATCAGGAAAATACCGAATTGGAAGAAAAAGAACCTTTTGAAGAAGAAGTAATCTACGAAAAAATCAAAATTCCTACCACTACAAAACCTGACGAACACCTGTTATCCAAACTAAAAGAAGAAAATAAACCGGAAACCGAAGAAGATTCCATAGAAAACTCTATAATCTCAACTCTGGAACCTAAAATATCGGAAAATCCGGAACTTAAAAATATCCATCAGCCTGCCGAATTTGAAATTGACATACCGGCAGAAGAAGAAACTATTGAAGAAGTTCCTCTTTCCATTGAAGAAATAGAAAAAGAAGAAATCCTCGATGAAAATGAAATAGCAAAAAATATTGTTAATCAATTCGGGCCTTACGATCCTAAACTGGAATTACCCCGATATAAATATCCTGTCCTGGATTTGCTAAAATCTTACGGTTCCACCGATCCTATTACCATCAATAATGAAGAACTGGAAGAAAACAAAAATAAGATCGTTACCACACTGGCCAACTACGGAATCAGTATTGCCAGCATAAAAGCAACCATTGGCCCTACCGTAACTCTATATGAAATCATTCCGGAAGCAGGAATCCGGATTTCCAAAATTAAAAACTTGGAAGATGACATTGCTCTGAGCCTGGCTGCATTAGGAATCCGTATTATTGCTCCAATTCCCGGAAAAGGAACAATAGGGATTGAAGTTCCCAACAGCAACCCAACTATGGTTTCCATGCGTTCGGTTATTGCCTCACAGAAATTCCAGAAAGTGGAAATGGAATTACCTATTGTTTTCGGAAAAACCATTTCCAACGAAACCTTTGTTACGGATCTGGCAAAAATGCCCCACTTGTTAATGGCAGGAGCAACCGGACAAGGAAAATCCGTAGGACTGAACGCCATCGTTACTTCCTTATTATACAAAAAACATCCAAGTGAGCTGAAATTCGTTTTTGTTGATCCTAAAAAAGTGGAATTAACTCTTTACAACAAAATTGAACGGCACTTTTTGGCTAAACTTCCTGATACGGAAGATGCCATTATTACCAATACTACGAAAGTAATCAACACCCTGAATTCTCTTTGTGTTGAAATGGATAACCGGTATAAGTTGTTACAATCCGCTTATGTTCGTACCATTAAAGAATATAACGAAAAATTCAAAGAACGAAAACTAAATCCGGAAAACGGCCATCGGTTCTTACCTTACATCGTATTGGTAATTGATGAGTTTGCCGACCTCATCATGACCGCCGGAAAAGAAGTGGAACTTCCTATCGCACGATTGGCACAATTGGCACGAGCTATAGGAATTCACCTGATCATTGCTACCCAACGACCATCGGTAAATGTAATTACCGGAATGATCAAAGCCAACTTCCCTGCAAGAGTTGCTTTCCGGGTAACTTCCAAAATAGATTCCCGAACCATTCTGGATGGAAACGGAGCAGATCAGTTAATAGGAAAGGGTGATATGCTGTTCACTACCGGAAATGAACTCATTCGTATGCAATGTGCTTTCGTTGACACTCCGGAAGTAGATAAAATAACCGAATTCATAGGTTCCCAACAAAGATATGCTGATGCTTATCTGCTACCGGAATTTTATGCAGAGAATCCGTCCGGAAACGGAGGAGAAGGTATAGATTCCAAAAAAGATGAACTTTTCAATGATGCAGCAAGAGTGATTGTTTCGGCTCAACAAGGCTCCACTTCCCTGATTCAAAGAAAATTAGCTTTAGGATACAACCGAGCGGGAAGAATTATGGACCAACTGGAAGCTGCCGGAATTGTAGGACCTTTTGAAGGAAGCAAAGCACGAAAAGTTTTGATTACCGACCTGAACAGTTTGGAACAATTATTGGAAACTTTATAAAACTAATTCAATTAAATTTTAAACATGAAAAAAATAATTACACTTATATTACTTTGTTCCTCCCTTTTTGTATGGTCCCAGAAAATTGATCCGGAAGCAAAAAGGTTGTTGGATACCGCCAGTGAAAAACTAAGTAAAAATTCCACTTTCTACATAAAATTCAATTATCTCTATTCCGTCCCCGGACAGAAAAGTGCTGTGGAAACAGGACAAGTTTATGCAGCAGGAGAAAAATATCATCTAACACTCCCTTCCGTCACCCAAATTTACGATGGAAACAAGGTATATACTATTTCAAAAGATGACAAAGAAATTACTTCTTCCAATAGGGAAGATGGGGAAAGCCTTTCTCCTACCAATATTCTAAACCTTTACAAAACAGGATTTGATATTTCCTCAGAAGGAACTTCTACCATAAACAGTAAAAAATGTTCCGTCATTAAACTCACACCTACCAACAACAAAAAGTCAAAATCCATTGTATTGGCCATATCAGATAATAAATTGGTTCGGGTTTCAGAAAATTACACCGATGGAAGTTCTCTGATCCTAACCACCATAGACTTCAAGGAAAATTTAATTGTAAACAAATCTTTACTTACCTTTGATAAAAATAATTACAAAGACTATACACTCACAGAGTTATAAAAGATGATAAAAAAGTTAGACTGGTATATTATCCGCACCTTTTTTGGTCCTTTTCTATTCATATTCAGTGTTCTAATGTTCATCTTTGTTGTTCAGTTCGCCTTTACCCAAATGGATAAATTCATAGGTAAAGGGCTGAATCTTTGGGACATAACGAAATTGCTTTATTATTTGGGATTGGATGTAGTGCGTTTGGTATTACCTCTGACTATTTTACTTTCCTCCATTATGACCTTCGGAGGTTTTGGAGAGAGATATGAATTAGCTGCCATGAAATCTGCCGGAATTTCCTTAGCCCGTATTATGTATCCACTCTTCGGATTTGTAGTTCTTATGGCTATCTGGTTGTTCTATTTCTGTAACACTACACTTCCCGACAATCAAAGAAGGGCGAGAAACATGCTGATAAACATAGCCCAGACGCGTCCTGCACTGAACTTTGAAGAAGGGCGGTTCATCAAGGAAATGAATCCTTTCAGCATTAAAATAGGACAAAAAGGCGGAGAAAACGATAGTGAATGGAAAGAGGTATTTATTCATAAAAATGCTTCCCCTTTTGAGGATCAGCAAACCATAATCGCAGAAAAAGGAAATATTGTTTCCAAAGATAATTATTATCTTAAACTGGAATTATATGATGGTTACATTTATCAGGATCAGATAAAAGGAAAAAGACAAGATGAACTTCAAAGACAAGGAAGTAATCGGATAAAATTCGACACGTTGACTCAATATTTTGATATTTCCGATTTAATCAAAAAATCATTGGATCGCGAATCCGGAGGAGATAGTTTCAGATCCAAATCATTCTCCGAATTAAACACTTACATAGATTCCATTAAGACATCAAACAATATTTATTACAAAGGACTGGCAAACAATGAGATAACCATATTACTGGGAAATACTTCTCCTTTGGATTCATTAAATTATGATGATTATGAGAAAAATTATCCTTACGAATGGAACGACTTAGACGAAGATACTCACTTTCAATTAGTCCGTGCGGCTATCAATCAGGTAAATATAGCAAAAGAAAGCCTAGGAGGTAAAACTCCTGAAATAAAAGCAGTCGGAAAATTCATCTCAAAAATGATTATCTGGCAGCATAAAAATATGGTTTCCTATTCCATCACCTGCATTGTATTTTTCCTGATCGGGGCGCCTCTGGGTTCCATTATCCGGAAAGGTGGTGTAGGTATGCCGGTTGTGGTTGCCATTATCATATTCATCATATTTTATGTCTTGGGATTATATATGGAGAATCTGGCAAAAAATCAGGTTGTTAATGCCTATTGGGCTTCCTGGATACCTAATGTTGTATTCTTCCCTTTAGGTATATTTTTAACCCTGAAATCCATGAGAGATTCTGAACTCTTTAATATCGACAAATACCTGGAACCAATTCAGAAATTTTTTAGTAAATTTAAAAAACGAAAAAACTTAGAACACAGCAGATATCAATGATTACTACAAAATTAAAAATAAACACCATCCCTGAGGCTTTAGAAGATTTACGACAAGGAAAAGTTATTATAGTTGTTGATGATGAAAACAGGGAAAATGAAGGAGATTTTATAGCCGCAGCTTCTACCATGACTCCGGAAACCATCAATTTTATGACCCTGTATGGGCGCGGATTGGTTTGCACTCCGCTTACTCCAAAACGGGCAGAAGAACTTGACCTTGAATTTATGGTAGGCAGAAATACAGATCCGAAACAAACAGCTTTTACCGTTTCTGTGGATCTATTAGGACATGGAGTAACTACAGGAATATCTGCTTCAGACCGGGCCAAAACCATCCGTGCATTGGTGGACGAAAATATAAGACCTAAAGATTTTGCCCGTCCGGGACATATCTTTCCGTTGGTAGCTAAAAAAGGTGGAGTGCTGAAACGAGCCGGACACACGGAAGCTACGGTGGATTTATTGCAATTAGCCGGATTACCTTCCACCGGGGTTTTGATAGAAATCATGAATGAAGACGGATCTATGGCGCGTTTACCACAATTGGTGGAAGTGGCGGAAAAATTCAACTTAAAGATCATCACTATTGAGGATTTAATTGCCTACCGGCTTAAATACGATTCTTTGATCGAAAAAATGGACGATTGCAGTCTGTCCACTCATTACGGAGAATTCCGGTTTGTAACCTATAGAGATAAAACCGATGAACAAATTCACTTTGCCTTGGTAAAAGGAGAAATAAAAGAAGAAGATATTGTTCCGGTAAGAGTTAAAGCTATTGATACCTATACGGATTTGTTTAAAAATCTGGCAAAAGGACAAGATAATGTGCTGGAAAGAACCATGCAGCTTATTACCAATGAAGGAAAAGGAGCCATTATATTTATTAACAATCCTTATACCAACCAACTAGATGCTCATCTGGAAGAAATAAAAGAATATATTTCCGGGAAAAGTTCCCAATTGAATATCAATTCAGATGAAAGAAATCTAGGAATCGGATCTCAGATTATCAAAGATTTGGGAATTAAAAAAATCAACGTAATGACTCAAAATCCGGGAAAAAACCTATCCCTGAGCAGCGGTTATGGAATTGAAATCGTGAATGAAATAAAAATCTAATTTTTTTTGATATAATTGTAAAAAGTAAGATGTAAGAAGATTTTTAATAATAACAAAAATACTATTGTACATTTTACTTTTTACAATTCACTCTTTTTCTTACTTCAAATACAGCAAAATAAAATTATAATTAGGATCAGATTTAGGAATTACACTTAAAGGCGACTCTCCTTTCTTTTGAGCTTCCATAATTTTGTTTTTATATTTCCGTAAATAAATCTGACTTTGCAATTCCTCTTCTGTCGCTGTTTCCAAATTAATTTTATTCACTTTGGATATATCCAGATCAAAAGAACTCAAAATCAAATCCGCCTTTTCCGGAGTAATTCCATACACATTTTTAATCTGGTCTTTGGAAACAAATCCACCCAATCCTTTTCGGAATCCCAGCAACTTTCCGGTAACTTCCGGATCTTCAATCACTGCTACAATATCTTTAAAAGAAGCTGCGTTCAATTCCTTCTTTCCTGCCGGAACGGATTTGGTCAACTTATCTATTTCCTGATTCGACATCTTTTCAGGTAACTGAATAAATGGTGCTAATTCTGCATATTTTTCTTCAGAAATTACAAAACATTTTTTCAGTTGTTCCTTGGAAACAAATTTCCCTCCTACTATACCTTTATATTTTATTATTACCTCCGCCTGCTTTTCTGAAAAACCTATACTTCGCCAATTTTCCGTAGAATACGAATTCGGATCGAAATTTTGTAACCGATAGTTTTTAACCTTCGAAAAAAAAGCGATTTGTCGAGAATCGGTGCTTTTTTCCGGTAAAAGAAGAAACAGAGAAAGTTCCACATACTTTTCTTCAGAAATGACAAAACAGGATTTGATTTGATCTTTGGAAGTGAATTTTCCTCCCAGCATATTTTTATATTTCAGAATTACTGCTGATTGTTTTTCTGAAAATCCCAGTCTTTTCCAGTCCTCCTGAGTATATTCATTCGGATTGAACGGTTGTAAATTGATATTTTTGGATAACTTATTTTGTGAATTGGAATTAGCCAGCATTTCTGCAATATGAACGGATATTTTACCTTCTTCCACATTCAAAGCAAACAAAGATTCTCTGTGGATAACTACTTCAATAAGTAAAATAATTCCTAGTAATACCAGAACACCAATTCGCTGTTCACGTATCATTTTAAGTCGAAGACCTACCATTTTTACAAGATAAAATACAATCCGGCAAAGATAAAAATTTATCTTAATTTTGTACGATCAACGCAACAAATAAAAAGAACTATTTATAAATATTCTATCTTTCTTCTTTTCCCCTTAGTACATAACTCATATCACCCATGGACTCTACATGGAATTTACCATCTTCAAAAATAACCTTGCAAACCGAAGCATTATCTACATCTTTTTCCAATAATTCTCTTCCTCCCAAATTCTGCAACATCAACATAATGCACATTCCATGAGCCACTACCAATACATTGGAATCTCTTTCTTTCCTGATTTCCTTTTCAGCAATTTCCAGTAAAGTCTTTTGAGTACGGATTTCTATTTGCTCAAAATTTTCGGCTAACCCAATGGTATCTAATATTTTTATAGCATCAACTACCTGCTCATACGTAATGCTTTTAGTCCGGTCGAAAACATCCCGTATCAGATCTTCACCATTGGAATATTTCAAATATAATCCTGCTTCTCTCCACATTTTTTTATTAAAATCGGATTCATAAATTCCAAAACAGGCTTCCCGAAATCCTTCTTTTTCAATAATCGGCAACTCTGTTTGTCCCTGATTTTGCAAAATAACTTGCGCGGTTTGGCGGGTTCTTCTCAGATCACTTGTATAAACAGAATCAAACTTTCTATTTCTTAATCCCTTTCCCAGATATTCCGCCACTTCGACTCCTTCCCTAGTCAGAGGAGAATCACTCCAGCCCTGAACTCTTCCTAACATATTTAACAATGTTTTTCCATGACGTACGATATAAAAAATTACCTGTGAACTCATAATACTTAATTTTGACAAGTGTTATCCTTATTTCTCAGGCAAAGGTAGAGATTTTAACTTTCCTGAAATATAACAGATATCATGTGAAAACAGTTTTAAATAAAGAGTTCCGTTTGCCAAAACAACAAGTAACCAACCTATCCCTACCACTTTTTCACATAAATCCACTAAAATAATTGTAAACTATTAAAAATTAAATTCGTAACTTTGCATTCGAAAAAAGTAATTTTATAAATTAAATAGATTTCAAAGTTGGAAAATCTTAGTTTATTTTTGAGCAACAGTCAGTTGCATACTTGTAATACATCTATTGTCCCTTACCCCATTCATATAAGGCAGGTTAGGTTTTGATCTGATTTTCAAAACCGCCACTTTCGTATTCCTGCAGTAACTTTGCTGTATTTATTCAATCACATTTTAATTTTTATTAGTAATCAGGAAATGAATATCCAAATTGTTGTTGCAAACAAAGAACATTACAAATACGCTGAAGAAATTTGCGAAACCATATACCAGTCGGCAATCGTCAGAGGTACAGGAATAGCAAAAAGAACTCCTGAATATATCCAGAAAAAAATAGATCAAGAACAAGCGGTAATTGCTCTGGATGGAGATAAATTTGCCGGATTCTGCTACATAGAAAAATGGCAGAACGGGGAGTTTGTAGTACATTCAGGACTAATTGTTCATCCGGATTACCGAAGTATCGGACTGGCAAAAAAAATCAAACGTTTCGTTTTCGACTACACCCGCAAAAAATTTCCTGATGCCAAAATATTCGGGATCACGACTGGATTGGCTGTCATGAAAATAAATTCCGAATTGGGCTACAAACCGGTTACCTTTTCTGAACTAACCGATGATCCTGAATTTTGGAACGGATGCAAAACATGCACCAACTTTAACATCCTTCAAAGCAAGGACAACAAAATGTGTTTATGTACCGGAATGCTTTTCGATCCTAAAGTACAGAAAGTGCAAAACAATGGAACAGAAAAATATACGTTTGATAAAAAAGTAATCATGCATTTAAAAAAAATCAAACAAACTCTTTTTCTCAAACCCGATAAAAACCCCGAAAACACCTATAAAAAAATCAAAACCTCTTAAAAACTTGTTACATGAAAAAAGTAGTATTAGCATATAGTGGCGGATTAGACACCTCCTTTTGCCTGAAATATTTACAAAACGAAAAAGGATATGAAGTACATACTATCCTGATAAATACCGGAGGTTTTGACAAAGAAGAACTGGCTGACATTGAGAAACGAGCCTATGAATTAGGAAGTAAACAACACATCAATCTGGATATCATAGACTTATATTACGAAAAAGCCGTAAAATACCTGATTTTCGGTAATGTCCTGAAAAACACCACTTATCCCCTTTCAGTAAGTGCAGAACGGGTATTCCAAGCCATTGAAACCGTAAAATACGCAAAAAAAATAGGAGCAGATGCTATTGCACACGGAAGTACCGGAGCAGGAAACGATCAAATCCGTTTTGATCTGATTTTCCAAACCATCGCTCCACAAATAGAAATCATAACTCCGATTCGCGACCTGAAACTTTCCCGACAGGAAGAAGTAGAATATTTACAGAAAAACGGAGTAAGCTATTCTTGGGAAAAAGCTCAATATTCCATCAACAAAGGGATTTGGGGAACCAGTGTAGGAGGAAAAGAAACTCTGACTTCCCACCAATCACTTCCCGAAAGTGCTTATCCTTCCCAATTAAAAAAAGACGGAGAAGAAAAGGTAACTCTTACTTTTAAAAAAGGAGAATTGATTGCTGTGAACGGAAAAACTGATAAACCATCGGAAAACATCATACATCTGGAAAAACTGGCAAATGCCTATGCAATTGGAAGAGATACCCATGTGGGAGATACCATTATCGGAATCAAAGGACGTGTCGGATTTGAAGCCGCTGCCCCACTGATCATCATAAAAGCCCATCATTTAGTGGAAAAACATGTATTGACCAAATGGCAGCAATACTGGAAGGAACAACTCGGAAACTGGTATGGAATGCTGTTTCACGAAGGGCAATACCTGGACCCGGTTATGCGGAATATTGAAACTTTCCTGACCGATACCCAATCCAATGTAAGCGGTACGGTTACCGTAAAACTTAAACCATATCATTTTATACTGGAAGGAATTGAATCTCCACACGATTTAATGAACACCAAATTTGGGCAATACGGAGAAATGAATAACGCCTGGACTTCCGATGATGCAAAAGGATTCATTAAGATCTTAGGAAACGCACAAGCCATTTATTCACAAGTAAATGACATCAACTATGATTAAAGCAGGAATTATCGGCGGATCAGGTTATACTTCCGGAGAATTACTGAGAATTTTAATTCATCATCCGCAAGTAGAAATTGATTTCATATACAGTACTACCAATGCAGGAAAGCCTATTCATACTGCTCATGAAGATTTGATAGGAGAAACCGACCTGCATTTCACTGATACCATAAACCCTGAAGTGGATGTATTGTTTCTTTGTTTAGGTCATGGAAATTCAAAAAAATTTCTGGAAGAAAATAAATTCAGTACTCAAACTAAAATTATAGATCTAAGTAACGATTTCCGGTTGAAACCCGATGCTATTTTTGATGATATGACTTTTGTCTATGGGTTACCCGAATTACAAAAAGAAACCATTAAACAAGCAAAATATATTGCCAATCCCGGATGTTTTGCTACAGCTATTCAGCTGGCATTGCTCCCTTTAGCTAAAAACCAACTACTAACGGAAGATATACATATCAATGCTACTACCGGAAGTACCGGAGCAGGAGTAAAACCCACTGCAACCACTCATTTCAGTTGGAGAAGTAATAATATGTCCCATTATAAAGCCTTTGACCATCAACATTTAGGAGAAATTCGTCAAAGTTTAGCACAACTGCAAAATTCTTTATCAAAAGAATTACTCTTTATTCCCAATCGTGGAGATTTTGCCCGGGGAATATTTATGACGGCTTATATTCCAACCAATAAAAATCTGGAAGAAATATTCAACTTATATCAGAATTTCTACAAAAACGAACCCTTTGTAACTGTTACTACTGAAAATATCAATTTAAAACAAGTAGTACAAACCAACAAATGCCTGATCAGTTTACTAAAAAAAGGAAATTATTTGTTGATTACTTCCGTTATTGACAATCTGGTAAAAGGAGCATCCGGACAAGCCATACAGAATATGAATCTCATGTTCGGTTTTGATGAAAAAGAAGGATTAAATCTGAAAGCCTCCGGGTTTTAAACAAAAATTTGAAAGTATGAAACTGCTCATTCAAAAAATCAAGAATCCTTATTTACCCCGTTTTTGCAGGCGGTAGCCTTATTTTCTGAAAAACAAATTCAATACAGGAAAGATAAACTATCAAAAATAATCTTTTGAGTTTTAATCATTCCTTATTTCTCATAAAAAATAATTATTCACTAACTTTAACAACATCAAAATAATAAGAATGAGTTTATTTGACGTTTATCCATTATATACCATCACTCCTGAAAAAGCCTTAGGAGCAACTGTCTGGGACGAAAAAGGAGAAGCTTATCTGGATTTCTATGGCGGACATGGCGTGATTTCCATTGGGCATTCACATCCTGTTTATGTAAAACATCTGACTGAACAAATTCAAAAAATAGGATTTTATTCCAACTCCATTATTAATCCCTTACAACAAAAATTAGGAGAAACTCTTCCCGAAATTTCCGGTTATCCGGATTATACCCTGTTTTTATGCAATTCAGGAGCAGAAGCCAATGAAAATGCTCTAAAATTAGCCTCTTTCCATACCGGAAAATCAAAAGTCATTGCCTTTAACAACAGCTTCCACGGAAGAACCTCTGCTGCCGTTGCTGTAACCGACAATCCTAAAATCGTAGCTCCGTTGAATGCACAACACGAAGTGGTTTTTCTCTCACTAAACGATATAGAGGGAGTAAAAAAGGAAATTGCCAAAGGCGACGTTTCTTCTGTAATCATTGAAGCTATTCAGGGAGTAGGCGGACTGGACGAAGGAACTACTCAATTCTTTCAGGAACTGGAAAAAGTTTGTAAGGAAAACAAAGTTGTCCTTATTTTAGATGAAATCCAGTGCGGATACGGACGTTCCGGAAAATTCTTTGCCCATCAACATCATAACATAAAAGCTGATATTATTTCCCTAGCAAAAGGAATGGGAAACGGTTTTCCAATTGGTGGAATCCTTATTTCTCCGGATTTCAAGCCGTCTTACGGATTGCTGGGAACCACTTTTGGAGGAAACCATCTGGCCTGTGCAGCAGCCTTATCGGTTCTGGAAGTATTTGAAAAAGAAAAAATTCTGGACAACGTAAACAAACAATACGCTTATTTTCTGGAGAAATTCAGTAAAATTCCTCAGATCAAAAAAATAAAAGGAAAAGGATTAATGCTCGGACTGGAATTTGATTTTGATGTAGCAGATTTACGAAAAAAACTCATTTACGAAAAAAATATCTTTACCGGAAATGCCAACAATAAGAATCTGCTTCGGGTTCTTCCTCCGTTGACTATCACCGAAAAAGAAATAGATATCCTTTTTGAAAAACTAAACTCATGTTTTAACTAATTCTCAACCAACAAAAACCAATAATGAAAAAATACACCTCTGTTGACGACATAAACAATCTGGATGAACTTTTGCAATTGGCAAAAGAAATAAAAGCAAATCCTTTAGAGAACCAACAATTAGGAAAAGACAAAACCCTTGGATTGTTATTTTTCAATCCCAGTCTGAGAACCCGGTTGAGTACACAAAAAGCTGCACAGAACTTAGGTTTGAACTGTATTGTTATGAATCTGAATACCGAAGGCTGGACATTGGAGTTTGAAGATGGTGTAATAATGGATGGTTCTCCTTCCGAACACGTAAAAGAAGCAGCACAGGTAATTTCCCAATATTGTGATATTATAGGAATCCGAAGTTTTCCAACACTTACCGACAAGGAAAAAGACGAAGCTGAAACCGTGATTTCTTCCTTTGTAAAATATGCATCCGTTCCGGTTATCAGTCTGGAAGGTGCTACCGAACATCCGTTGCAGGCATTAGCTGATGCTCTGACCATTGAAGAATACAGAATCTCATCACGACCAAAAGTAGTGTTAAGCTGGGCGCCTCATCCCAAAGCACTTCCCCAGTCCGTACCTAATTCATTTGTGAAAATGATAAAAAAAATGGACGTGGATTTTGTAATTACTCATCCCGAAGGATATGAATTAAATCCGAAAGTAACCGACGGAGCTAAAATTGAATACGATCAGGAAGAAGCCTTTAAAAATGCCGATTTCATCTATGCAAAAAACTGGAGTTCTTACAAAGAATACGGAAAAATTACCAACAAAGACTCGAGCTGGACAATCGGAAAAAGACAAATGAACCTGACCAATAATGCTAAATTTATGCATTGCCTTCCGGTAAGAAGAAATATGATCGTAACCGACGAAATATTAGACAGTGATGCTTCCATTGTTATTCCGGAAGCCAACAACCGTACTTTTTCAGCTCAGGTAATACTAACCAAAATGCTGGAAGAATTGAATAAATAAGGTGCTTTTTACCGTTATTTAATACATTTGCAGAACATCATCAAAAATGGAAAAACCAAAACTTACCCTAATAAAGATTGGAGGGAATGTAATTGACAATCCGGATGCTCTTTCCCGGTTTTTAAAAGCCTTTTCCCAAATGGAAGGGATAAAAATCCTGGTTCACGGAGGAGGAAAAGAAGCCACCCGTTTAGCCGGAAAATTAGGAGTGGAAAGCATCATGATCGAAGGACGGCGAATAACCAATGATGAAATGCTGGATGTTGCCATTATGACCTATGCCGGATTATGCAACAAAAAAATTGTAGCACAATTGCAAAGATTAGGAACTCAGGCCATCGGTTTGACCGGAGCCGATGGAAATAGTATTCTGTCAAAAAAACGTGAAAATACTTCTATTGATTACGGTTTTGTAGGAGATGTAGTTAAAGTGAATGCGGATTGGATTAAAAACCTGTTGAACACTGGGGTAACTCCTGTTTTTTGCGCCATTACTCATGATAAAAAAGGGCAATTGCTCAATACCAATGCCGATACTATTGCACAATCATTGGCAGTAGGATTATCTACCCATTTTGACATCAATCTTATTTATTGTTTTGAGAAAAAAGGAGTTTTAAAAGATATAGAAGATGAAGATAGTGTAATAGAAGAACTGACTTTCAACTATTACCAATTTTTAAAAGGAGAAAATGTAATACATTCGGGAATGCTTCCCAAACTGGAAAACTGTTTTCAGGCACTTCAACAAGGAGTAAAAGAAATCCGGATTGCTAGTCCTGAAATAATTGCAACTCCTGAAATTCCCCATACCCTTATTACCATGTAACCTATGCAGACAATAGCAAAACTGACAGATAAAGCAATTATTCTCCTTCAGAACCTGATAGAAACTCCGTCATTTTCCGGAGAGGAGGACCAAACCGCCTTATTGATCGAAGCCTGGTTCACACATCACCAAATTCCGTTCAGGCGGGATAATAACAATATCTGGGCATTCAATCAACATTTTGATGAATCCAAACCCACTTTATTGCTCAACTCACATCAAGATACCGTTTTTCCCAACAAAGGATATACCCATGATCCCTTTGAAGCCATTGAAAAAGATGGAAAAATTTACGGTTTAGGTTCCAATGATGCCGGAGGTTCTTTAGTTTCTTTATTAGCCGCTTTTACTTATTTCTATTCACACGAAAATCTGACTTATAATTTAGTGATGGCTGCCACTGCTGAAGAAGAAAACAGCGGAAAGAAAGGTCTCAACAGTATTTTGAAACATTTACCAAAACTAGATTGTGCCATTGTGGGAGAACCTACCCAAATGAATCTGGCTATTGCAGAAAGAGGATTACTCATACTGGACATTATAATCAAAGGCACTGCCAGCCATGCTGCTCATATAAATCCGGATAATGCCATTTATAATGCGTTGGACACCATTCTTTGGTTTAAAAGCCATACTTTCGATAAAGTTTCCGAAGTATTAGGTCCTATAAAAATGACTGTTACCCAGATCAATGCAGGACAACAACATAATTTAGTTCCTGACGAATGTAAATTAGTAGTGGATATCCGCGTTAACGATTGTTATACCAATGAAGAAATTTTTTCCACTATTCAGGAAAAACTGGCTTCCGACAAAATAACCATTACTCCAAGATCCCTGCATTTGAAATCATCTTCCATTCCTAAAGATCATCCTTTGGTACTGGCAGGAATTGAGTTGGGACGAACTACGTACGGATCTCCTACTATTTCCGATCAGGCAGTTTTATACTGTCAGTCATTAAAAATGGGTCCGGGCGATTCTTTACGATCTCATACCGCTGATGAATTCATTTATCGGAAAGAAATTGAAGAAGCTATTCCGTTATATATTGAATTACTCAACAAAACCATAGTAAAACCACAAAAACCATAAAATGAAACTCTGGGAGAAAGGCATACCTACCGATAAAAAAATCGACCAATTCACCGTCGGAAACGATCGAGAATTAGACACTGTATTAGCCAAATATGATGTATTAGGTTCCATAGCCCAGGCAAAAATGTTGCACAAAACTGGTTTATTGACTAAACAGGAAAAAAATGATCTGATTCATGCCTTAGAAGAAATTTTACAAGAAATAGAAAAAGGAAATTTCCGAATCGAAGACGATTTTGAAGATGTACATTCCAAAGTAGAGTTTTTACTGACTGAAAAAATAGGAGAAGCCGGAAAGAAAATCCATACTGCACGCTCCCGAAACGATCAGGTTTTAGTGGATATGAATTTATATCTGAAAGATGAACTCATTGAAATTAAAACCCAAACTAAACATCTTTTCGATTTACTACTGGAACTGGCTGAAAAATATAAAAACATATTGTTACCCGGCTATACTCATTTTCAAATCGCTATGCCTTCTTCTTTCGGATTATGGTTTTCCGCCTATGCGGAAAGTCTGATCGATGATGTGATTTTACTCAATGCCGCCTTGAAAATAGTCGATCAAAATCCGTTAGGTTCTGCCGCCGGATATGGTAGCTCATTTCCTATCGATCGTACTTTTACAACACAAGAATTAGGATTCAACACTTTAAAATACAATTCCGTAGCAGCTCAAATGAGTCGGGGAAAATCCGAAAAAAGTACTGCCTTTGCCCTAAGCAGTCTGGCTGGAACTCTTTCCAAACTCGCTATGGATGTTACCCTTTATATGAGTCAGAACTTTAATTTTCTTTCCCTTCCTGCTCATCTGACCACCGGTTCCAGTATTATGCCCCATAAAAAAAATCCGGACGTTTTTGAACTGATTCGTGGAAAATGCAATAAAATTCAGGCACTTCCTTACGAACTAACTTTAATCACCAATAACTTGCCAAGCGGATATCATCGGGATCTGCAATTATTAAAAGAAGGAATTATTCCGGCTATCCAAACCATGAAAGCCTGTTTGGATATAGCTCATTATTCCATTAAAGACATTCAGGTAAAAGAAAATATTCTGGATGACAAAAAGTATGATTATCTGTTTACTGTTGATGCCTTAAATGAATTGGTAACCCAAGGAATTCCTTTCCGTGACGCCTATAAAATTATCGGGAAACAAGTGGAAAAAGGAACTTTTCAATCCCCTAAAAAACCCACTCATACCCACGAAGGAAGTATCAACAATCTTTGTCTGGAAGAAATAAAAAATAAGATGAAATTATATTTCACAATTTAAAACCTGCCAATTATACACCCAACATTATCATTATAAACCCTCTTCTTACTTGAAAAAATTATATCAATCTGAAAACATGGAATAGTTTTTGACTAAAAGCAGTAGTGTTATTTATAAATTATAACTTAAACATTCAAAAAATTATGAAACAATTAGGAAAATTTTTTATAGCCTTCGCTATTATGGGATCACTTGCTGCAGGAATGTCTTCTTGCAAATCCGGACCAAAAGATGCTGACTTACAAACTCAAGCTCAGGCAGTTTTACCTGAAGGAATCACTATTGATGTGAAAAAAGGAGCAGCTACTCTTACCGGGGAATTTAAAGATGATATCGCTAAACAAGAGGCTGAAAAAGCATTAAAAGCTATACCTGGAATCAAATCCGTGGAAGATAAAGCAACTGTAAAACCTGTAGAAATTTCTGTAGATGATGCTTTAAAAACCAGTGTTACTGAGGTTTTGAAAAATTTTGCCGGAGTAACTGCTGACATTAAAGATGGAATAGTTACCTTAAACGGAGAATTAAAAAGAGATGATCTTCCTAAATTAATGCAAGCTGTAAATGCTTTACAACCTAAAAAAGTAGAAAATAAATTAACGTTAAAATAATTTACAGACATGGCATTACAAGACAAATATGCAGAGTTAATCAGCACTGCAAATGCTCTCGGAACAGCAAATCTTTTAGTGAGAGAACAAAACGATGTCCTTTATATCGATGGTGAAGTTCCTTCCGGAGAAGCTAAAGATCAGCTATGGGCTGTTTACAATAAAATTGATCCTGATTTCAGAGCGGGAGATCTGGTTTTAAACATCAACGTATCTCCTAATGCACCTTCTTCCCAATATCAGGTAACAACTCAAAGTTCAAACCTGAACATCAGAAAAGGACCGGGAACTGATCAACCTATCATCGGGAAAGCAGCGCATCATTCTACTGTTACTTTCCTAAGCAAATACAATGATGACTGGTACTTAATCCGTTCTGCCGAAGGAGTGGAAGGTTACTGTAATACAGGTTATTTAACTGCATTATAAGTTTACTTAACAATAAAACTTTAGGGCTTATTTCTTACGAATAAGTCCTTTTTTATTTCTGTTATTTTCTAAATTTCAAAGATTCTTAAAAATAAAATTTGCATCATAAAAAAATAATTTTATACATTTGCACTACAAAATTTGTATAACCATTTAAATAACGAAGCAATGTTCAAAGTATCAAATCTACAGCACATGAATGACTTCCCACGTATGGGGAAAGCATGGCTTCGGGTATTTACTTCAAAATAGATAAACACAAAATGTTTATAGTAAACCCGAAGCAATACGTTTCGGGTTTATTTTTTTAATAATCCCACATTTCGAAATCACGAATCAATTTAAAAATATTGAATAACTGAATTTTTTCAGATTATAAAATTTTAGACTTTTTTGTAAAAAGTGAAATTTAAAAAGTTAGCTAATTATTGGCTAACAGCTTAAAAAATTAAAATTATGGGCAAGTTAAAATTAAAAGGAAAAGATATATTAAAATTAGGATATCCTAATACCAAAATAATCACAACCGCTATTGAAGTAATGCAAAAAAACTTCGATAAAAAGAATAAAGCTTATGTACTAAGCATTTTAAAAGACATTCAGAAGAATCCACAGGAATATAAAGAAAACCTGATGCTGGGGCAAATTGCTGAAGAATTTCTACAACTGACCAAAGTGGAAAAAAGAACATTAGAAGCTCAAAGAGCGCCTTATTCCATTTTCGGACAAGAACAGATTGCGGAAGAAGCTGTAAAACAATTTTATACCGCTTTGAAACTTCCGGTTTCCGTTCGAGGTGCTTTAATGCCTGATGGGCACGTAGGATATGGGTTACCTATCGGGGGAGTTCTGGCAACTGAAAATGCAGTTATTCCTTACGGAGTAGGCGTAGATATAGGCTGCCGGATGTGTTTGAGTATTTTAGATATTCCTATTTCCTATCTGGAAGGAGCTAAAGACAAATATTTAAATGCTTTAGAAGAAAATACTAAATTCGGAATGTATGAAACTCATAAAACTCATATAGAATATTCAGTTTTTGAAAATGAAGCATTTTCTTTAATTCCTATCTTAAGGCGTTTAAAAGATAAAGCGATTAAACAGATAGGAACTTCCGGAGGAGGGAATCATTTCGTAGAATTTGGAGAGGTAGAAATTGTAGAAGAAAAGAACGAATATGACCTTCCAAAAGGTAAATATTTAGGAATTCTTTCTCACAGTGGTTCCCGGGCATTAGGCGCAGAAATTGCCCGGTATTATACCCGGGTAGCGATTGATCAATGTCCGTTACCTAAAGAAGCTCAACATCTGGCGTGGCTGGATCTGGATACTCATTTAGGGTTGGAATACTGGACAGCTATGAATCTGGCCGGAGAATACGCTTCTGCCTGTCATTCCGATATTCACCGGAGATTGATAAAAGCCACCGGAGGACGATTACTGGCAAGAATTGAAAATCATCACAATTTTGCCTGGAAGGAAATCTATGACGGAAGAGAAGTAATTGTTCACCGGAAAGGAGCTACTCCGGCAGCCGAAGGGCAAATGGGATTTATTCCGGGCTCCATGACATCCAAAGGATTCATTGTGAAAGGAAGAGGAAATGCAGAATCTTTATGTTCCGCTTCTCATGGCGCAGGAAGATTGCTTTCCCGACAAAAAGCGAACAATTCCATTTCCCTATCGGAGGTTAAAAAGGAGTTACAAAAACATAAAGTAGAACTGATCGGAGGAAGTAAGGAAGAAGCTCCTATGGCGTATAAAAACATCAATGAGGTGATGAATGCACAAACTGATCTGGTGGATATTATCGGAACTTTTATGCCCCGATTAGTTCGAATGAATAAAAATTAAAAGGTAATTAATGAATCAAATAAAAAAACATAAAAGAATCATCCAGTTTTCTTCCGGCAGAGGTCCGGTGGAATGTGAATGGGTAACAGCTCATATATTCCGGCTATTCTGTAGTGAAGTTAAAGAATCCTGTTTGGAATATACTGTATTGGATTCTGTTTTAGGACAACAGCTGGGAACATTGCAATCAGTCACCATTGAAGTAGCGGGAATCGAGCAAAAGTTATATACTTTTCTCTTCTATTGGAAAGGAGTCATTCAGTATACCGGAAAAAGCAAATACCGAAAGTTCCTTAAACGAAAGAACTGGTTCATCGGGGTATATGAAATTTCCGATTGGGAAGAAATTTCTGTTTCTGATTCCGATATTGAATATCAGGCAGTAAGAAGCCGGGGTGCGGGCGGACAAAATGTAAACAAAGTAAATACGGCTGTACGGGCAACTTATACTCCCAAAGGAATTTCCATACTGGCAATGGATTCCCGTTCCCAGTTTGAAAACAAAAAACTGGCAAAGAAACGGTTATTGGAAAAATTATCAGAAGAAAATACAGAAAAAAACAAAGAACAAATCCGGGATAAATGGACAAACCATTTGAACCTTGAAAGGGGAAATCCGATACGGATTTTTACAGAAAAAGAATTAAAATAAATTTGAAATCATGAAATTATATCAATAAAAGAACAACCCAACTACAAAGATATTGCTATAAATATTTCCAGAAAAGTTGGCCATCAGTTTTTCCTATTATATATGAAGATTGTATAAATCATTGCATTGCAACTTCAAACCCTTTACCACAATGGTATTTATTGGAAAAAGATGGAAAAATCATAGGCTGTGCCAGACTTGTTACTAATGATTTTATAAGCAGAATGGATTTATACCCATGGATCTGTGCTTTGTATATTGATAGTGACTATTGGGGAAATTCTTACAGTTCCTTACTACTAAATAAAGCTAAGGAAGATACTAAAATATCAGGCTTTAATTATTTATACCTATGTACTGATCACATTGGCTTTTATGAAAAATATGGATTTCATTATATAGGACAAGGATATCACCCTTGGGGTGATGAATCAAGGATCTATAAATTTGATTTAAAAAATTATAATTTATTATTAACAGAAAAAAATGAATACAATAAATAACAAATATTATTTTCAAGCCTTAGATAATTTCCCTTATAATATGGAAGAAACTATCGAAGCGCTAAACTATGCCTTGTCTTATGAAAGAAATGCCGATTGCCTTTGCCTGATGGGAAGGGTCTATTCCGAAATACTAAAAGATTACGAAACCGCCAAGGAATATTTTGAAGAAGCCATTCAGGAAAATATAAATTCCGTAAGCTTATATCGGTATTATATTGATTGTTTATTATGGAATGAAGACTATGAAGAAGCGGAAAAATTAATCAACTTTTCATTGACTATCAAAGGAATAGACAAGGCTGTTATTTTTAACAAGAAATCTTTTCTTTTCGAACATCTCGGAAAGTATAAAAAGGCTTTAAAAGTAATTGAAGAAGCCCGAAATTATACATATAATGATAATTTTATGAATTATCTGGATACCCGAAAAAAACTGATCGAAAAGAAAAAGAAACTTAAAAATAAACAAAATGTTTAGAAATTAAAAAAGAGGATTTTAAATTAAAATCCTCTTTTTTACTAATGTGTTATGAATGTTATTTTATCAATACCTTTTTAGTAGTATTCTTTTTATCCGCAGTCTGGAT
This sequence comes from Apibacter sp., assembly GCA_031552575.1. GTDB lineage: Bacteria > Bacteroidota > Bacteroidia > Flavobacteriales > Weeksellaceae > Apibacter. Next base: position 84,792 of record JAVBMH010000005.1, read on the forward strand.
CTTTACTATCACTACCTTTTCACCTTTCATCTTTTCAAAAGGGATTTCATATTGAGTCTGTGATAATTTTGTTGCAACAAATATTTTTTGTCCTGTCATATTATAGACTTCTACTTCCTGAATATCAGAATCGTTATTAACAATAAAAACAGATTGATTATGAGTATAAACTTTTAATCCTTCTGTATTAGCAGGATCTTCTGTTCCCATGGTAGCATTAATGATTACAGTAAAATCTTCCACTTGCCCATAAACCGGATTATAACATGGATAAATTGGTACACCTTGTAAATCTGCAATTACCCGCATTCGTAACGGAGTATTTAAAACTGCTGTTGCCGGAGGGCTTACATCTACTGTTGCAGAAGAATTACCAGTAATTTGTTTTGAAAAAACAGTTTCTGTTGCCGGATCAAACACTCCATCATTATCATAATCAATATAAGCTCTGACATTTTGAGTATTAGAATCATATACAGAAGTTGAGATAGTTAACGGAGTAGAAACTCCCTTTGGTATCTCAGTTGACACAACTTTTGAGGCACATCTTTCAGTAGTATGGTCCACATAAAACTGATAACTATCAGAGCAATATCCATAGGATTTATAATCTATATCTCCAAATTTTACATTTGCCGGACCTATTTCATAACATATGTTTGCATTAGTAATTGAAGTAGGTGTACAGGCGGAAACTACAGCCCCGTAATTTTCTGATGAAACAGGAGCTATTCCCCCTTTGGAATTAATCTGGTTTCCTCTGAATTCTAATAAATGGGCAATAGCCCTGTCACTTTGTCCCAATGTAAATCTGTCACGACAAGATCCATAATTCATAATATTATATTGCACTCCCTGGTAAGGACTTCCTGTACATATGTTTATATCTGAATTAGTCTTGCAAGGATAATCATTAAGTGCGCTTAGACTTCGTTCCGTATCACAAACCATATCATCATCCCGGGTACAGTCACCTGTAGCAACCAGACAACTTGATCCATCACCATTAAATGTATGACGTAATCCCATAGCATGTCCCATTTCATGTGGAAAAGTGGTGCTGGAAGTATTAACTACAGAAGACAGCATAAAAGAACCATCATTAATTAAACTGCCCGGGTAATATGCAAAACCCGCTACTCCTCCGGAAGGTCCTCCAATATATTTAACCACATAAATATTGTAATAATACTTAGGATCCCAACGACTAAGGGCTTTTATATCAGTTTGTGAAGCACCGGCAGACCCGCTATGACTTACCCCATAATTGGAATATCCCGGCAGTACAGAACCATTAATCCGGACAATTCCATTGGTGGGATTACAGTTCATATCTCTTTTTGCCAAAACAAATCGGATAGGAATACGACTTCTTGTTCCAGACCCTATATTCGGATTAGTCCCTTCATATACCTGATTGGCAAAATTTACCCATGCCTGAATAGCAGCATCCGACTTGTTGTATTGAGTTCCTATAGCTCCCCCATCATGAATTACATGAACTACTACAGGAATTTCATAGACTTGATCCGCATTTTTATAAAAATTACTCATCTTGCCTGATTTAATCAACTTAGAAAGTTTTTGATCAAATTCCTGAATTCTTTGGGCAAATTCAGGATCTTTTTTCATTAATTCCTGATTAACATGGTCCGATCCGCAGATTTCTATCTGACTGTTCTCTTGGGCAATTACCGTCACACTTAAAATAACAGATAATAAGGCATAAATTTTCTTCATTTTTTAAAATAATAAGTTAGATTTTCAAATATACAAATATAAAATAGGGCTTTATATTTTAATAATTCTCTTTTGAGAAAAATACTATATCAAGATGTAATTTCAGATCAAATATATTTAGTATCATCAATTTTCATTACTCATATTCTCTATAAAAAGAATATCTTTGACACAATAAATAATTAACTAAAATGAAACGTATCTTATTTTTTATGATCCTTTCTTTAGGATTACTTTCCTGTAAAGGAACTGATGAAATTACACTACCTGATAAAAATATCAAAGTAGAAAACGATGTATTGCTATACAAAGAAAAACCGTATTCAGGAAAAATCAAAGTAAACCTAATGGATAAAATTCAGGGATATGAAGGATTTCTGAATTTTAAAGAAGGTCATCTGGATGGTTTAACAGAACTGAAAAATGACAAGAAAAAGCAACATATCAAGTTTACCATTGTAAACGGAAAATTCGATGGAGATGTAATCATGAACGACCCTGAACAACTTGTTAAGATGCAACTCAGCGTTAATAAAGGTTCTATTACAAAAATGGTGGCAGATGTTGAGAATAGTACCAAATATGATATTACTTTTAACAAAGGATTGGCCAACGGAACCATGGAAGCAGGCGGACAAAAGTTAAACTTTAAAGACGGAATGGGTAAATTATCCAGCCCGCAAGGAGATTTAGATTTGAAACTTTCTATTGATGAAGCAACCGGAGATATGACTGTAGAAAGCAGTATAAACGGAACTTCGTTAGGAAAAAATAAAATCCCTAACCAGTTAACCCCTCAATATCTGGAAAAATTCCTGTTTACCGATATTTTGATGGACAGCAACAAATAATACCTTTTTTACAATATAACTGTAACCATATGGATAAAATTCTGTATGGTTACGTTTTTTATACAAGTGTAAAAATTCCACAAAATAAATTCACAAATTTTTAGTTTAATAGTACTAAACAGAATAGATGAAACGATTTTCTTTATTGCTCTTATTTGAAATCATTATTTCCCTTATTGCCGGAATTTTAATGTCGAAAATGTCCTGGTTGGGACGTATGGGAATCAATCTGATACGAACTGAATACAAAATATTCAAAAGCTGGTGGAAAACTGCATTAGCTATATTTGCCATACAACTGGTATTGATCTTAGTACAATGGCTTGTAAAAAGAACCTGTAAACTAAACACTTCCCGTTTGGTCTTCTTCTTCCTTCTGTTAATAGGGATTATCGGATTAGGATATACCTTTTACGATTTCTCTTCCGTTTATGAGCACCGCATCATGAAAGAAAAATTCCATTTAGGAGGATATCTTTTCTGGATAGGCTGGATTACCTCTAACCTCTACTTTTTGGTAACTCCTTATTCTAATAACAGAGTGACTGAATAATTGAATAAAATTAGATGCACGAAGTTAGAAAATTTAAAATCTAATTTCTTGTGTCTAGAACCTAACAATCTGAAAATTCTATCATTTAGTTATTTCTTACGCTGAGTTCCTGCTGGCATTAATAATTCCATACAAAGTGCGAACCAGCATTTTTTCATACACCAGTCTTTCCTCATCACTTTCCACTTCATGTATTTTTTGCATAGCAAACTGCTGGATCACCAATAAAGGAAGCATTATTTTTTCCCGGCATAGCACAGAAAGACGATTCATTTCTTCTTTTTCCATCAATAATTTTTGCTGAGAAACTTCCAACAAAAGATCACGTGTCAAAACAAACTCATCATTCAGAATATTCCAGAAATCAGAAAACTTATCTTTCTTTTTCATGTATGAAGTCAACAGGAAATTACATTTAATCATGGACATCATACTGTTCTGAACCAACGTTTTAAAATAAAGAGATCGCTCATACAACTCCTGCAAATCTTTCATTTTGCCTTCTTCTTTTAACTTCTGCACAGCAGTTCCAAATCCGAAATAACCTGGCACGTTTTGCTTGGATTGGCTCCATGAACCTACAAACGGAATTGCCCGCAGATCTTTAAACTGCAATCCGGATGTTTTTCCTCTCTTAGATGGACGACTTCCTATATTGGCTTTTCCATAATATTCCACAGTTGTCCTTTCTTCCAGATAGGAAACAAATTGAGGATGATTTTTCAATTCCTGATATTTCTCATAACTAACATTCGACAACTTGTCTAAAAGCGCACGGTCCTTTTTCGTTAGATTTAGTCCTTTATTTTCAAATACCCGGTTGGATACTCCGGCAGTAATTAATTGTTCAAAATTATGTTTTGCCTGATTAGTAGATCCGTAAGAGGAAGATATAGTCTGTCCCTGAATAGTTAACTGGATTTGATTGGATGCAATAGTTGGTCCCTGAGAAGCATAAAACTGTCGCGTTTTCCCCCCGCCTCTTGCCGGAGGTCCTCCCCTTCCGTCAAAAAACAAAATTTCTATATCATTATCTTTAGAAACCTGGGTAAGTCGTTCTTTTGCTTTAAATATTCCCCAATTCGCCTTTACATATCCACCATCTTTTGTTCCGTCCGAAAAGCCCAGCATAATTGTCTGCTTTTTATTCCTTCTTGTCAAATGATTCCGGTATAGAGGTAAGTTATATAACTGCCTCATCACCTCTTCCGCATTGTCCAATCCTTCCACCGATTCAAACAAAGGAATAATATCTATATTGACTTCCGGACTTTTATATCCGCAAAATTCAAACAATGCCAATACCTCCAATACACTGAAAATAGTGGTGGAATTACTGATAATATACCGGTGAATTGCCTGTTCTCCGTTTTCCTTCTGGATTTGCTTTAATTGTTTTATATTCCTGATCGTATCTTTAATAATCAGCTCTTCAAAATCTTCTTCCCGTATTAAAATGTTGGACTGGAACAAAACATAAAACTTGTCTTCCTTATCCATTTTATCATATGGTTTATCAGAAAGGTTATACCTCTTCACAATTGCATTCATAATCTGATTATGGATGCTGCTATCCTGACGAATATCCAGAGAAGCAAAATGACGGCGGAAGGTTTTCACCTGTCTGGCAAACCGATCCAATACATTCAAGAAAATTCCGTCATGCTTTTCGATCAATATCTTACGGATTTCCTCCACCTTTTGTAAAATAGTTTCCGTTGTCAGGTCACTTTTTACCTTAAAAGAATTCTCATAAATCAAATCCGACAATTCCCGCAACTTCTCATAAACTCCTCTGAATGTCAGCCTTCTTGAAATATTCTTCAAATCATCATAATAACATTTCATAATGTTAATTCTTAGCTCTTCTGTCACCTTCTTAGTGATATCTGCCGTAACGAAGGGATTTCCGTCCCGGTCACCTCCAGGCCAGAAACCTAATTCCATCACCGGGATAAATTCTTCTCCTTCCTTGTAATGCTCTAAGAATAATTTTTCATGCAACTGTCCGATAGCATCATAATATACATGTCGTAAATAATACATAATGCTATTAGCTTCCTCTAACGGAGTAGGTTTAACTGCATTAATAAAAGGAGTTTTGCCTAATTGCTGAAGTAAATAATTGATCTGGGTAATATCGTTTCTCTGTATGGCGGAAGTAAGATCTGCAATAATCCTCAACACCGGATTAGGATAAAATTGTGTAGGATGAGCCGTAAAAACCACCCGCACTTTAAAGGTCTTCAACTCTTCATATACTTCTTCCAATTTCTTTTGCTGACGGGCGATCTGGTACATATTTTCCAAAGTTCCCTTCTGGTGAGTCAATGCCACAATACTATCAAACGAAGCATCTTCTACAGAATCAAACAACACCACTTCCCTTTCAATAAACTGAATAATCTTAAACAATAAATTAAGTCTGTCCTTCTTGCCTTGAAGATGGGCAAATTCAGTTAAAAAAGCATCAATAATCTCCTTAGGGCTTTTGGCATCTTTCAACTCCTTGTTGCTCAGATCATACAATAAAGGAGTTAAAGAACCTATTTTCGCCATGTCGTCATAGGGAAGATTGGAGAACAAACTATTATAAACAATATATTTATTCTCCACTTCTTGCCTAAAAGTACTTTCAGCAATATTTTTATCCATATTTTCTATGTTGGTATAACAAATTTATAAAAATTAACCATAAATCAACCCCTTTTTCATAGAAATAAAAATGATTACACCTTTTCCCTAACTTGTCAATTACACAGAAATAATTACCAAATACCATGACAATATCATATTTATTAATATGAGAATTTTATCAAGCATTTACTTTTATTTTTTATTAATAATTTAGTTTAAAAAAACTTTTTTTAATAATCTATAAAAACTTTCGTTTTAAAAAAAACCACTAAATTTGTTTAACCAATAAAAATTGAACACACAGTGATTGAAGAAAAAGTATCCACTCCAGATATTAATCTAAGCTTCCAGGAATTCAAAAAAGAAGTATTAAACGACTACAGACTATGCATCATAAGTCGGGAATGCAGCCTTTTAGGAAGAAAAGAAGTACTTTCAGGAAAAGCTAAATTCGGTATCTTAGGAGACGGCAAAGAACTTCCTCAGATAACCATGTCAAAAGTATTCAGAAACGGAGATTTCCGTTCTGGATATTACCGGGACCAAACCTTTGAATTTGCCATTGGAGAAATCACCATAGAAAACTATTTTGCACAATTATACGCAGATACCGACCATAACCGGGAACCGGAATCCGGAGGAAGAATGATGAACTGTCATTATGCTACCCGATTGATCAATGAAGACGGAACCTGGAAAAATCTTACCGAACAAAAAAACAACGCAGCGGATATTTCTCCCACAGCCGGACAAATGCCACGTTTATTGGGATTATCCTATGCTTCAAAAATATATAAAACACAATCGGATCTTCACGACCGGATTCATTTTTCCAATCAGGGAAAAGAAATCGGGTTTGGAACTATCGGAGATGCCAGCACCACCGAAGGTCATTTCTGGGAAACGCTAAACGCCGCCTGTGCCTTACAAGTTCCTATAATTATTTCCATTTGGGACGATGGATACGGAATTTCGGTAGCTACTTCCCACCAACGGGGAAAAGAAGATTTTACCGAACTTCTGCAAGGATTCCAGAGAACTTCCAAAGAACAACATACCGGTTGCGAAATCATCAAAGTGCAAGGCTGGAATTATCCCGGATTAATTGATGCTTATACAAAAGCCGAACAAATAGCACGGGAAGAATCCGTGCCGGTTGTAGTTCATGTTCACGAAGTAACTCAACCGCAAGGACATTCCACTTCCGGTTCTCATGAAAGATATAAATCTCCGGAACGATTACAATGGGAAAAGGATTTTGACTGCATTGTCAAATTCAGAGAATGGATTCTCAATTATATAATCCAGGATCATGAATCCGACAACAAAATGTATATTGCTACCCGGGAAGAACTAGAAAATATAGAACAGGAGGCAAAACAACTAGTAAGAGAACATCAGAAAAGTGCCTGGGCTATGTTCCGTTCCTCGCTGGATTCCATAAAAGAAGAAGCTCTTACCTTAATTGAGAAACTAATAGAAGATAGTCCTAAAAAAGCCTTTATTTCCAAGGAAAAAGAAAACTTTTTAACTCTTCCTTTTCCTTACAAAAAAGATATTTTCCATTTTACAAGAAAAGTCCTGCGTTTAGTCAGAGACGAAAATTCCCTTGCCAGAACTGCTCTTGTCCAATGGTTGGAAAATGCTCTGGAAACTGAATTTGATAATTACGATTCCAAATTATATCCCGACACTGATTTTTCTGCTTTGAAAGTGGAATATATTCCTCCGGTTTACGATGAAAACCCTCCACAGGTAGACGGACGCATTATAGCACGAGATAATTTCGATCATCTTTTTGAGAAATATCCTGAAATCATTGCCTTCGGAGAAGATGTAGGAAGAATCGGCGATGTAAACCAAGGGTTTGAAGGATTACAGGAAAAATACGGAAAATTGCGGGTTGCCGACACCGGAATACGGGAAGCTACCATTATAGGACAAGGTATCGGGATGGCAATGAGAGGACTTCGTCCGATTGCAGAAATCCAATACTTGGACTATGTACTTTACGGATTACAAACCATGAGTGATGACCTGGCTACTTTGAGTTACCGAACCCGGGGAAGTCAAAAAGCACCACTTATTGTCCGTACACGTGGACACCGCCTGGAAGGAATCTGGCATTCCGGTTCACAAATGGGTGGACTTATTCACCTGCTTCGTGGAATGTACATTTTGGTACCGAGAAACTTTGTGAAAGCTGCCGGCTTTTATAACACTATGTTACAAGCAGATGAACCTTGCCTGATTGTGGAATGCCTTAACGGATACCGATTAAAAGAACCTGTTCCAAGTAATTTAGGAGAGTTTACCACTCCTGTTGGAGAAGTGGAAATAACCAAAGAAGGAAAAGATATTACCATACTTACTTACGGTTCTACCTGGAGAATTGTTACCGAATCCGCTAAAGAACTGATTACCTTAGGAATTGATATTGAAATTATTGATGCCCAGTCTTTAGTTCCATTCGACATTAAACATCAGGTAACAGAAAGTCTAAAAAAAACCAATCGCCTGATTATTATTGATGAAGATGTTCCGGGAGGTGCCAGTGCTTACCTGTTGCAAAAGATTTTAGAAGAACAACAAGGGTTCCGGTATTTAGATTCGGCTCCTAAAACCATTACTGCCAAAGAACATCGTCCGGCATATGGTTCCGATGGAGATTATTTCTCTAAACCTTCACTGGATGATATTGTAGAAGGAATTTATGATCTGATGCATGAAGTAAATCCGGTTGAATATCCTAAAATCAGATAGATATCTCAAATGCATCTGAAAGATTTACGTTTATTCAATTTTAAGAACTTTACGGAGAAACAATTTTCTTTTTCTCCTAAAATAAATTGTTTTGTAGGAAACAACGGAGTGGGAAAAACCAATGTTGTGGATGCAATTCATTATCTGTCCCTCACTAAAAGTTATCTGAACTATTCTGATCTCAACAATATAAAGTTCGGAGAAACCTTTTTTTCACTGGAAGGAAATTTCATACATGAAAACAGTGAAGACAACATTAAGCTCATAGTTCAGTCCGGACAAAAGAAAACTCTAAAACGGAATAACAAAGCGTATGAGAAACTTTCCGATCATATTGGGAAATATCCTTGCGTAATGATTTCTCCTTATGATCAAAATCTGATTACGGATGGAAGTGAATTCCGTCGGAAGTTTATTGACGGAATGATCAGCCAGATCAATTCTGAATATTTACATTTACTGATTCGTTATCAGAAAGCTTTGGTTCAAAGGAATTCCTTATTGAAATTATTCATTTCTTCCGGCTCTTTTGATGCTTTGAGTTTAGAAATCTATGACAAAGAATTAACAGAGAACGGAACCCGGATTTACCAAATCCGAAAGGACTTTATTACCAGCTATCTTCCTAAGTTCACTCATTTTTACTCTATCCTTACCCAAGGAGAAGAGAAAGTGAACATTCAATATGTTTCAGATCTGGAAGATACGGATTTTACAACCATTTTAAAGGAAAACCTGTCTAAAGACCGGGCAGCAGCTTACACCACACAAGGAATCCATAAAGATGATCTGATTTTCAACTTATTCGATTACCCGATTAAAAAATTCGGCTCCCAAGGACAGCAAAAATCGTTTCTTATTTCTCTGAAATTAGCCCAACTCCAGATAATCAAGGATTTTTCTTCAAAAAATCCGATTCTTTTAATGGATGATATTTTTGATAAGTTGGATGAACACCGTGTAGCTCAATTGGTGAAATTAGTTCATGAAGAAGAATTCGGACAAATATTCCTTTCAGACACTCACCAGGACAGAACCGAAAAAATCGTAAAACAAATCAGTCCGGATTATCAGGTTTTTGTGTTGTAAGGTTATTTTTCTCTTTTCCGGATTACTACACTTTTTAACAGATTATACACCAAAAAGAAGAATAGTAAAGGAATAATAAGTTGTGCAAATTCGGAAAAAGAAACAACTGCGTTTTTGTTGAACAAGTTTTTAAAAAATTGAATTAGATTTTTAGGGAACAAAAGCAGGGAATTCGGATTTTTGAAAAGGACATAATAGAGGAAAAGTACTAAAAAACTATAACTAATTAATCCATAGATAAATAAAAAGTAATCTTCCTTTTTCCATTTTTGTTGGTTTCTGGAAAAGATGCTTACTACTTTTTTTCCGGCATGTGTCATTAAGTTAGGTTTATTAACTATATCTGATAAAATCCAATATCCGTCACTTCTTAAAAAAGGATTCAGATTATTAAGTGTTTTAATGCATACAATAGAAGCTAATACTGCTAAAAAGGAATTTTTGAAAACAAGTACAGCCAATAGAATAATAAAAGAACAAAAAATCATTTCAAAATACATTCCTGCAAGATTTACTACGATCCGTTGTTTTTTGGGCAATCTCCATACATCTGTTACATCTGCATAGTACACAGGAGTAAACAAATAAAATCCTCCTCCGATTCCTCCATGTTTTGCCCCAAAGTAACTGGCAGAAGAAGCATGACCTATTTCATGAAAAGTAGTGCTTAACGCCATCAAAACAAAGAAATAAATCAGGCTGCTTTGCAAATTAAAAGTAGAATATAAATCAAAATAATTGTATAAACATCCGCTGATAATCAACAAGCAGCATAAAATAACAAAAACGGAAATGTTTGTTTTAAAGAAAATATGGAAAAAAGGAGTTATTTTTTTAAGTAGTTTCTCATTGAATATAATAAAGCTTAGTTTTAGATAACCTGGTTTAGTATATTTTTTCAGGTTTTCGGTTTCTCCTTCCAGCAATCCGTAAGGTTGTAATTTTTTATACAACAATTCATAAATGAAATCTTCCGATAATTCTTCACTGTATTTACTATTATAATCTAGAGTTATTTCCCTGATAGTCTTTTCACCATTTATACCATTTAACAGGTTATAAACTTCCTCAGATATTTTTACATAATGATTATTTTTAAGATCATGTAAAAGGTATTCTTTTTCGGAAAATTTGGTGAATTCAATAGTATTGGCTATTTTGGGGATTAAGTTATTCATCTTGTATCAGTTATACAGATAATACTTTTAAAACAAAAGCCGTTGTTAATACTGTACTTTTATAAGGTTGAGAGGCTTTGGGTTTGATGAAATCCGTACTATCCCATTCACCGGATGCATTTTGAAAGTGTATCAAATATCTTTCACCTGCTATAATTGCTCTACTATGTTCTTTTTTATTGAATAATTTCAAAGAAAGCAAAGCTAATGCTGTGTTTAAAGCGTCTGAATCAGTATCTTTTCCCCATCCGCCATCTTTATTCTGGTTTTGAATAATAAAGGAAAGAGCTGATTTTATGGATTTTGTAAAATCATTTTGATAGTGAGATAAAAGCCGTAATGCAACATAAGTTCCGTAGTAATTTCCATAATACCAACGAGCTATCCAGCAACCTTTCTCCTGTTGTTCTTTTACCATATAGTTCAGGGCATGGGAAATATAATTGTCATTCTGAGAATCTCTTAACAGAGTCAAAGCATAAATAAAATTGGCTACTACTTCTACATCTGGTCCGGTTCCCCATTTGGTCTGATTATATAATTCCTGTTTTTGCTGAATTTTAGTTTGTTTATCTTTAGGAATAATCCAGGTTTCTATACCCCCATTGGGTTTTACTCTGTTTTGTAAAACTATATCTATCGGTTTTTTGCAGTATTTTTTAATCAAATCAGTTCTGCCGGAATGAATAAAAAGTTGAATAATCTGTCCCAGATCATCAATATCCGAAGCAATTTCCTTTATTTCCGGATAATACGACCAAGCTCCTACAATATCTTTTCTTCTTTTTCCTACCAGATATTCCACTTCTTTTTCCAGATAACCGGAAATATCAAGTTTATGTTTTTCCGCTATATGAAACAAACAATCATTTAGCAAAGCTCTTTGGAAAACATCACTTGCCTGAATAGGAGAAGAAACAGAAAAACCCTGTTTCCGGCTTAAATACATAATATGTTGTAATTCAGCATAATTTTTACGATAATCCTTTTCTATAAAAGATAATCCTTTCCGGATAGTTTCTTCTTTTATATGAGAATAACTGAAAAAAGTGTTTTTATTTTCCGGTGTATTTTCCAGTTCAATGGTTTTTTCCAATATCAGAAGATATCCATGAGTTTCGTCTAAATAACCGGAAATAGTATCTTCCATTTCCTGAATGGTCTTTTCCCAAAGGCTGTTTATTCTGTATTCCTTTACTATTTCTTTTGCTTTTCTGAATTGTTGTATGGATAATTGCAATATCTTTTGCCCGATTCCCCTTATGAAAAGGAGCTTGGAAAGAATTTGAGGGGGTAGCTTTTTCTCATTTTCATTTAATGAACTATACAGCTGATACACTGCCCAATTGAATTGTCCTTTTTGAATATCTTCGTAAAAGTCTTTTACATCATCGTATAGCTGAAAACCGGCAGAAAAATAGTAGTGCGATTTGAGCAATGCCTGATACAATTCATTATTCTCAGAATCGGAAAGAAAATGCATGCTGTCAATAGCCACTTTTCCGAAAGTGGATTTATAATCTGCCAGGTCTTTATATTGATTAAAGGAAACGGAATCTTTTTTACTAAATTTCTTTTCTAGTATAACTGCTTGTTGGTATTCTTTTTTTCGGGCATTCCAGTAATCCCAGAATTGAGAATCCTTTCCAAAAAGATAGGTTAATCTTTTAATAGCCTCTTCCTGATAGGATAACACATGAAAGATTTTGGAATTATCATTATTATCAATGACCGAATCGGCAGATAAAACGGATTGATAGTATAAATATCCTGCCAAAGAAAGTTCTTTTACTGTTTTTGAATCTACATTTTTATAAAAGGAACTGAACAATTCAGGATAATATTCGTAAAATTCTGGTGATTTACCAATAGATTGTGGCATGATATTGTCCTTATTTATTGAGGATGGCTTTATATTCCTTGTTATCCTGCAAGGTGTTAATAAAATCTTTCATTTCCTGCGTTAACAACAATTGGTTTTGTTTTTTCCAGAATTCTTCATTGTAATCTGCTGAAATTTCAAAAATTTCTTTGTTAACAGAAGTATTGGAAGAAATATCTGCTTGTCTTGGATTATAAAATAATATTTGATAATCCAAATCATAAATATATTGTATCCCTTTTCTGGAAAGCTCTACCTTATATTTTAATACACAGTTAGAAGGAGTATATTTTTTCAGTACTGAATTATACGAAAAATTCACTGTCATATCTTGCCCAATAGTTTGCCATTTAAAGTCTGATTTAGAGAGAATTGAACCTTTTGCTCCTTCTTTAAGATCAAGTTGGGCGGAAACAATGGCCATGTCTTTATTATTGATAATATAATATCCCTCTAAAGGGTAGGTTGCATTTTCTTTTGCTGTGAAATACATTTTGGAGTATAAAGAATCAATAACCTCTGTTTTATAAAAATTATAATAATCTAAATCTAAAAAAATAGAAATAGTTTTGTTTAATAATTGTTTTAAAGAAAAAAAGATAAATTGAAAATTTTCTTCTTTTATTATTTTTCCCGCTTTTCTAATATTTTTACTGTCAACTTCATATTGAATCTTCTTAATTTCGGGAGTCATAAATAAAGTGCTTCTGTGCAAGTTTCCGGCTAAATCCACTATTTTTAAGAATTCATTATTTCGTTTTTGTGTTCCACGCAGAAAAAATGATTCAGAATAAGGAAATAATGGATAATTATCTTTTGCTTTTTTATATATCTGCTTTATTTTAGACTGAAAATTTTCGACCACTACATTATCTAAATCGGTTACTTTTAAAGACATAAGTTGTATCGTATCTTTGTCTTTAAGAGTAGAAATTTTTTCTTCCTTATAATTATAATTCTGAAACGTAACCGTGCCTCCATTATAATTAAGATAGAATTTTCCCTCTGAATTAGTAAAGGTTTTTTCATTAGTATTAGTTGTAATCTCCACATTTGAGATAGGTAATTCTGTAAAACCATCTATAACTTTCCCTGTAATGGAAGTTTGGGAATAATTAAAAATGAACATATGTATAATAAGAAATGATAATATGACTTTCATATTTCAATAGATAAGAAAGAATATTTTAAATTTTAAAGATTTATTTTTTCAAATAAATAATTTAGGATTCCAAACCCTAAGTACGTACCTACATTAGTTGCTCCATAAGGATTATCAATCCCTGTTTTAGGATATTTATAATCAAACGGGGAATTATATCCTTGATTATATTTTAAGTTTTGATTGTTTAAATAATTATTATACAAAGCATTATCTTTATAAATATTCTCCTTTTTCAAAAGAAAAGACTGATTGAGATTTTTTCTAAAATCACTTAATGAATCCTGATGTATAGAAAATAAAGAAATTTCTTGGGAAAAAACAAATGGACAACAAAATGAAGCTACTATTATCAATATTATTTTCATGGTTTATTCTTTAACAAATTCTTTTTCTTCTTTGGATAATAAAATATCAGAAGTATTGATTTCCTTATCCGGTATATTATCTGTTAGTTTTTTGGACAAATCCATCCGGTTTTTTAATCCTCCAGATTTTCCTTTGGAAAACTTAGAAAAATATAGGGTTTGAATACCGGAAAAAGGAGTTTTTTCTCTAGAACTTACATTTAAGTCATAACCTCTCCCTTTTAATTCCACTAAAGAGGGAATATATTTTCCATCCTTTTTGATGAAAGAATAACTTACTTCACTATTTGTAGTATATCGTATATATTTCTGATTATTGATAACAGTTTCTCTATAGGTATTATACTGTTCTGCGATAACTTGAATATAAGTAATAGCCTTATCTTTCGTATTATAAATTATTTTCCCAATAAAAGCAATATCCTCATGTTCATTTGTAATTCGTTCCGTTTCAAAAGTTATCAACACATTCCCGTCATTTATTGTAGAGGATTGGGAAGGAATACCAACTTCTTTGGCAGCATCTAAAATTCCTCTTATCTCACTGTTCAAGAATAATAAACGAATTAAATCTGATGGGATAACCTGGATATCTGATCTTTGAGTTCTAAAATAGTTAACCGAATTTAATGACATTTGAAAAAAAGAATTGGCCTTTGCTCCTTTCCTAAAATTATATCCATTAAATAAAGTCCATACTTTAACATTGGCGATCAGCAAATTGTTAATTTTATTATCTAAAATCCCTTTCTGCTTTAACGTGCAATCGTATTCGGAAGGTTTATCATAGTAAATGGAGCTGTAATTTTTCAGGATTTCTTCAAAAATCCGTTTTGCCGGATAGGGGTTTACGACTACTTCGTCCAAGAGTTTTTCTACCGGAACCAGTTCTATAATTCTATTTTTCCCATTATTGGCAATCGTTTGTGAACGAAACATTGGATAACGGATTGTTAGACTGTCTTTAATTTCTATCGGAATTTTTGCTTCCCCATCTTCATTGGTAAAATAGATTTGATTTCGTGCAATAAACTCTATATTGGTTAAAGGTTCTTTGGTTTGAGAATCTATAACTTTATAGGTGTTTTGAGAAATCATCAAATTAGTGGATAAAAAGACGATTAATAAAAATGTAATCTTAAAAACTCTACTCATGAATATTAATTTTACTCAATAATAATATTACCTTGCTATTAAGCAAGGCAATATTGTTTAATTTAAATTTAGAATGTGTATCCTGCTTTTCCACCTCCATATACATTACCATTTGCATCTTGTATAACTGATGCACCGGCAAACCATCCCATTTCATACCTTTTTTCTAATTCTTCTACTTTAAATTTTTCCAGTAATTGAGCTTCCGTTGCTTTTGGAGCTGTTTTCTTTGTTGTGGTTTTTACATTTTTCATGAGTATTAATATCAATAAAATTGTTATAATTCGCTTTCTTTTGGGCATCAGCTTTTTCCCTATTATTTAAAAATGGCCATAAAAAAATAATGAGGTAAAACTAAATACAAAAATTGAATAAATAAAATTTTATTTTAATAAATAATAAAATTTTTAATAAATGTAACACAAACAACACATAAAATTCAATATTTATTTGTTATGTATAAATTTTATATTTTAATTTATATAGAAAAGTCAAGCTAAAAAAGAATAACAAATCCAGTTTTTTCCTATCTTGCCATTGAAATTAAAATTTGCCTGAATGAGCATCCGGAGAAAAGAACAAACCAGCAATTCCGCTATAAAAAACCTGATTCGGGGATTAGGACTGGAAGAAGGGTTATTAATAGCCAAACTTGAAGATATCTGGAAAAAGATGATGGGAGAAACTATTTCTAAACATACATTGAGAATGTCTATAGAAAACCGGATTTTATTTGTTCAACTGGATTCAGCAACTTTACGTCATGAACTCAATCTTAACCAATCTAAAATACTCTCTGCAATCAACCAGGAAGTTAATCAGGATTATTTTGATAAAATAAAATTTATCTGAAACACTATAAAAGTATTACGCAATTTCAATTTATCTCTATATTTGTAACAAAAAAGAATTTTCTTTTACTAATTCACAAAAAAACAAACATAATGAAAAAAGGCATTCTATTTTTAGTCTTTTTTATGGCTTTAGGATTATTCAAAGCTCAGGACTATTCCAATTATAACCCTTCGGCTACGCTGATCAATGATTTGGTTCACACCAAACTGAAAGTGAGTTTTGATATTCCGAATGAAAAATTGTTCGGAGAAGCATGGATCACCCTGCAACCTCACTTCTACCCTACGGATTCCTTAACCCTGGATGCGAAAGGAATGGAAATTGCCAGTGTTACTCTTAACGGAGGAAAAGCTCTGAAATACAATTATAAAGATTATAAACTAAAAATTGAGTTAGATAAAACCTACAAAAAAGAAGAACAATATACGGTTTATATAAAGTACACCGCCATTCCTTCTACCGTTACCCAAAAAGGAAGTGCTGCTATCAATGATGCTAAGGGATTGTACTTCATCAACCCGAAAGGAGAAGACAAAAACAAACCAACTCAAATCTGGACTCAGGGAGAAACAGAATCAAACAGTTGTTGGTTCCCGACCATAGACAAACCTAACCAAAAAACTTCCGAGGAAATTTATATTACTGTTCCTGACAAATATGTTACTTTGTCTAACGGTTCACTAAAAACCCAGACTAAAAATTCGGACGGGACCCGCACCGATTACTGGAAGTTTGACAAAAAACATGCTCCCTATTTATTCTTTATGGGAGTCGGGGACTTTGCCATCGTAAAAGACCAGTGGAAAAACATTCCGGTAAATTACTATGTAGAAAAAGAATACGAACCTTATGCAAAACAAATATTCGGGGATACTCCTGCTATGATAGAGTTCTATTCCAACCTTTTACAATATCCGTACCCGTGGGAAAAATACAGTCAGATGGTAGGACGTGATTATGTGAGTGGAGCTATGGAAAATACCACCGCTACTCTCCATATGGAAAGAGCTCAACAAAAACCGGGACAACTTATTGACGGGAACGATTGGGAAGCCACTATTGCTCACGAATTATTCCATCACTGGTTTGGAGATTTAACCACTACTGAAAGCTGGTCTAACCTGACAGTGAACGAATCTTTCGCGAACTATTCTGAATATTTATGGTTCGAACACAAATACGGAAAAGACAAAGCCGAAGATCACAGAGAAGGAGAAAAAGAAGGATACTTACGACAAGGAGAAAATTTTGCCAAAGACCTGGTTCGGTTCCAATACAGTGATAAGGAAGATATGTTCGATGCGGTTTCTTATCAGAAAGGCGGACTTATCCTTCACATGCTACGAAATTATTTAGGAGATGATGCTTTCTTTTCCGGATTAAACCGGTTTTTGAAAACCAATGAATATAAACCAGTAGAAGCATATCAGTTACGACTGGCTTTGGAAGAAGTAAGCGGAAAAGACTTGAACTGGTTTTTTAATCAATGGTATTACGGAAACGGGCATCCTAAATTAAAATTAAGTTATGCCTATAATGAAACTAAAAAAACCGTAACAGTTTCCGTAGAACAAACACAAGATCCTAAATTCCAGTTTCCTTTAGATATTGACATTTACGAAAACGGAAAAGCAACACGTCATCGGGTTTGGGCAAAAGCTACTGCTACCAACACTTTTGACTTGCCTTATAAAGGCAAACCTCAGTTAATAAATGTAAACCCGGATGGTGTTTTATTATCTGAAATCACTGACGACAAAACAACCGAACAATATATTTTCCAATACAAAACTGCTCCGGAATATCATTCCAGAAGAGAAGCGCTGGAAAAATTAGCCGATGTGCAAACATCTAATTCACTAGCATTGGAAACCTTATTGCAGGCTGCTTTTTCTGACAAATTTGAAGGATTGCGGGAATTGGCTGTTTCCAAACTGGATGAAACCAATCCGACCGTGAAACAAAAATCTGCTTCCGTACTGGAAAAAATTGCCACTTCCGACTCTAAAACTTTGGTACAGGCAGAAGCTATTAAACAATTAGCAAAGATTGATGCTGGCAAATACGCTGATCTGTTCAAAAAATCGGCTACCAACAGTGCTTCATACAGTGTAAAAGCGGCAAGCATTAACGCCTTACTTCTTACCGATAAAGCAGCGGCCAGTTCCATTGTAAACAGCATAGACGATAAAAATCCGGGTGATGTTTTGATGTCTGCCATTGCAAAAACAGCCATCGTAACCCAAGATAAGTCTAAAATCAACCTGATATCCAAAAACTTACTAAACCTTTTGATAAGAGCTGAATCTCAGGAAGAAGCCAATACATATTTCAGTGCGCTTCAAACTATCATGAGCAACGATTATCCTCAAGAAACTAAAAATGTGGTAGATGATATTGTAAGAATCTATCCGCAAGCCAAAAAATATAATTTCGGAGAAATTCTGGTTCAGCTTATGCAGGGATCTGTACAAATGAAACAACAGGCTGCCAATTCCAATCCTTCCAACCAAAGTTTAAAAGATCAGGTGAAATATATTTCCGATGGTCTTACTAAAATGAAGTAACAGTTAACTATAAAAAATACTGTAAAGAGTAGAGATTTTATAAATCTTTACTCTTTTTTTCTTAGTATCTTTAAACTCCAAAAATTCAAAAAATGACCATTATTGTTGCCGTTGATGAAAACAATGCCATAGGAAAAGACAATAAACTTCTCTGGCATCTGTCTGATGATCTGAAAAGATTTAAAACACTTACCCAAAATCATGCGGTTATTATGGGAAGGAAAACCTTTGAATCGTTAGGCCGACCTCTTCCTAACCGGATCAATATTGTTATTTCATCTAATTCTGATTATCCGGTTCCCGAAGGAGTTATTTTAACCCATTCTTTAGAAAAAGCTATAGAAATTGCTAAAAAAAATGATGAAAATCCTTTTATTATTGGAGGTGGAAATATTTATAGTCAATCACTCGATTTCACAGACACCATAGAAATGACCCGAATTCATACTCAGGTTGAAGAAGCAGATACTTATTTTCCACAACTTGATTTTTCTCAATGGGAAAAAACATTTGAGGAATTTCATCCTAAAGATGAAAAACATATGTATGATTTTACTTTTCTGACATATTCACGAAAGTGATTTGTTAATGTGTTAATTAAGAAGTGGGATATTACTCATTTTAAAGGTAATTTTCCCTTTGTCTTGATACAAAGGGGAGCAAAAATCAAGGCTGTGAGTAAATTTAACTTAAAAAATTCTCTGAAAAAGCTAAAATATTTGAACTCGCTTCGCTCAAACATAAATATTTTTTAATGCTTTTTCCTTTCATTTTTCTGACGCATTTACTCAGAAGCCAAACCACTAGCTCAATGATTATTTTTGAATTATATTTTATATAGAACTCTCGTTAATTTACTAATTAGCATATTGATTAATTAGCACATCTACTTACCTCTTGTTACTTCCCAGCCTCTTTCTTTATCGTAGCGTAGTTTAAATGTTCTGGTTATAAAGGAACTGTTAGGATTTTTATCAACTGTTAGAGAAGCAAAATCTGTTTTTACTTTTTTCAACGTAATGGTTACGTTTGCTGATCTTTTACCGGATGGCTCAATCTTGGGAGTTTCTTTTTTATCCAATTGGTATTCAACGGTTTTTACTTCGGCCTTATCTTTCTTTTGTTTGAATACAAAAGGACGGGATTTATCCGTCAGCTTAACTTCATATACATAGGCACTGTCTTTACTTAAAAACTGTTTCTTTTGCTTTGCGAGATCAAAATCTATGTAACTTTTACTTGCCAACTCTTTATATGCCTGGAGTTTATCTGCATCTCTTTTTCCTCTGAATGTAATCTCCCCTATTTCCAGATCAGTGGTTTCATATACCGGATTGGCTTTTAAATAGTTTTCTATTGCATCCACTGCTGTACTTTCTGATAAGTTTTCTCTGTTTCCACAACTAAAAAATATCGTAAATAGTAAAGTAAAAATTACCGTTTCTAAAATTCGGAGAAAGGATTTTATTTTTGTACTCATAGTTATCATAATTAACTGAATACTTTATAAACTCAAAAATTGTCTGTTTAGTATGTTATTTCCCTATATGGATTTTATACCCGAAAATATTGAAGAATGCTCCTGACAGAATTCCGATCCAAAATATGACTCCGGCTACAATGGTGCAAAAACAAATAGCTCTCGTAATTTTTGAGGCTTTTCTGGCTTTTAAAAATTTCTTTTCTTCCCATAACTGATTTACCCGAAGGGAAGAATATAAAGCAAAGATTCCTACCGGAGCAAAGCAAACGATAGTACAGATCATAGCAAATGCCAGATAATTTTCAGGCATTCTTTTTGCTAAAATCTTTTCGTCTTTTTTATCTACAGAATCTTTATCCATAAATCAGTCAGCTATTCAGCAATAAATCAAATATACAATAAATTTAAAAATTAGTAGCCAACGATAATTTATGTTCAATTTGCCTCATCACTTCCAATGCTACTCTCAAGGCTTCCCTGCCTTGTTCCAGCGTTACTTTTATGGAAGTATTATTTTTAATGGAATCAGCCAAAGATTCCAACTCATCTAAAATGGCATTATTGGATTCAATTTCGGGATATTGAAATAAAATCTGTTTTTTCTCCCCTTCCGCATTTTCTATAATCATATCGAATGGCTGAGCCTCTTCCGGAACTTCTTTCATTCGTATGATTTCTGCTTTTTTTTCTAAAAAATCCACAGAAATATAGGCGTCTTTTTGGAAAATACGGCTTTTCCGCATGTTTTTCATGGATATCCGGCTGGTAGTGACGTTGGCCACACAACCGTTTTCAAATTCAATGCGGGCATTGGCTATATCCGGTGTTTTACTTACCACGGCTACTCCGCTTGCCTGAATTTCTTTTACTTTTGACTTTACTATGGAAAGAACGATATCCAGATCATGAATCATTAAATCTAAAACTACCGGGACATCGGTTCCTCTGGGATTAAATTCGGCCAAACGGTGAATCTCCAGAAACATGGGATTTTCAATGTATGGCTGGCAGGCAATGAATGCGGGATTAAATCTTTCTACATGCCCCACTTGCCCTTTTACATTAAATTCTTCCGATAACCGGATGATTTCATCTGCTTCTTTCAGACTTCCGGCAATCGGTTTTTCTATAAAGAAATGTTTTTTGGACTGGATGGCTTTTTCCGCATAATCAAAATGGGCAAAGGTCGGAGTTACAATATCAAGAATATCAATTTGGGAAAGTAATTCTTCAAAATTTTCAAAGAATTTATATCCGAATTCTGCTTCTAATTTTTTTCCGTTTTCTATATCTGTATCATGAAATCCGATCAAATCGAACTTTGAAGATTGTTGTAACAATTTCAAGTGAATCTTCCCTAAATGTCCGGCTCCTACCAATCCTGCTTTTAACATGTTATTTTTTTATATAAAGTTAGTGCTTGTTTTTATTAGAATTGAATGATTATTATTGTTGTGAAAAGTACTGATAATCTTTTAGAACAGTTTCTACATATTCCACATCCGTCATTTCCGGTTTATGCTCCTGAATAACGTGTTCCACTTTATCTCTGAGTTTTTTCACAAGATTAAAATCCATATTCATTTTAGCTCTTTCCAAAGATGATTTTATAATTTGTATATCCCGGTCTGAAAGTTGTAATACCTGTCCGAATTTTGGCTGATAGGTTTCATCTATGTGTGATAACACCGTCTGATCTACATGAATTTGTTGTTTGGTGGAAATCACCACTGTTTTTGCAATTAAATCGGCTATTCTTTGTCTTTTTTGGTTGGAAGCCATCACAATCAAACCTAATATTCCATAAAAAAAGGATGTATCCAACACATTTGATAACCACCGTACAAAATAAGTTCCAAAACTTGCTTCTCTTCCGTCAGCTCGTACTATTTTTATTTGCATAATCTTCTTGCCAAAGGTTTGTCCCTGCATGAAGTAAGGCGCCCATAAGGAATAAAGAAATACCGGTGAACCTATTAAAAAAAACAAAGCTACTCCCCAGGCGCCATCATTTCTACCTAAAAAATCATCTGAAGCTGCATTATTAGCTAAGATTCCAACAAATATCAAGTAAAAAAAGATGAAGTAAACAAATATAAATACAAAGTCCAGTATTCTGGCAAGTACTCTGACTCCAACATCTGCCAGGTTATAGTCAATGGTCACATTTTGTGAAGTGTTTATATGAACGCCATCCATAATATATCATGTTTTTTTAGTAATATTGCACAAAAGTAGTATTTTTTCATGAGAGAGGCTGCCTTCATTAAGAAAAACAAGGAACGCTGGATAAGTTTCGAAAATGCCTTGAAGAATAATAGAAACCTGGCTCCTGATGAACTGGCCGATTTATATTTGCAGGTTGTCAATGATCTTAGCTATGCTCAAACCTATTACACTCAAAGTAAAACTACTACATACTTGAATGATCTGGCCAGAAAAGCCCATTTTTCCATTTATAAAAACAAAAAGGAAAAATCAAACCGGATTATTACTTTCTGGAAATATGAACTTCCTTTGCTTTTCAGTAACTATCAGAAAGACTTACTCTTATCTTTTATCATCTTTTTTATTTCTTGTGGAATAGGATTATTTTCTGTTTATCAGAACATGGATTTTGCACGGGTCATATTGGGAGACGGTTATGTGGATATGACCATTGAAAATATAAAAAAGGGAGATCCCATGGGAGTTTATCATGAGATGTCTGCCTTTGCCATGTTTATTTATATTACTACCAATAATATTAAGGTAGGATTTAATGCTTTTTTGGGAGGAATATTCACGCCTATTTTCCCTGTCATTATTTTATTTTACAACGGGGTAATGTTAGGCTCTTTTGACGGCTTCCTTATTCAGCACGGAGTTGGAATCAGAGCCAACTCTATAGTGTGGATTCATGGAGTGTTTGAAATTTTCGTTATTGTGGTGTGTGGCGCTGCCGGAATCATTTTAGGTAAAAGTGTTTTGTTTCCTAAAACCTTTTCCCGGATACAATCTATACAAAAAGGTTTCTGGGACGGAGTAAAAATCTGTTTTAGTACTCTTCCTTTTTTCGTATGTGCAGGATTTCTGGAAAGTTTTGTTACCCGTTATTCCCTGATGCCTTTGCCGATTGCCATCACTATCATTGTTATTTCCCTTTGCATTATCATTTTTTATTATATCATTTATCCAAAACAATTACGTAAAAAATTCAACAATCATGAGTTCAAAAGAGAAGATTGAATTACTAAAAAACAGGAATATCAGTGCTATTATTATAGATACGATCTCTTTTGTCCGGACAAATTTTAAATCCTTGTTTTCCGGATTGTTTTACATCTGTACTCCGGCTCTTCTGGTAACTGCCATTGGTGTTTTTCTGTTTTTTAACGGTTACTTCGGCATTATAACCAAAACTTTCTCTGCTGCAAATATGGGAAATACCGGATCTTTAAATGAGAATATTGCCAGTGATTTCATCTACCTGATTCCTTATGCTTTATTAATGATGGTGGGAATTTATTTCGCCATGTGTTTTATTTCATCCGTAAGTTATTCTTACGTAAAACTATATCGACAAGATATTGAAATAACTACCAATACACTTTGGAATACTTCTAAAAAATATATTTGGAAAATTTTCGGTGCCCAGTTCATCCTTTCATTAGCAATTTTTGTCCTATACCTGGTTTGTTGCCTACCGCTTCTTTTATTTTTAGGCGGAAATACGTTGGGAGCTATCGGGGTATTTTTAATGGTTATTCTCCTTTTGGCATTTGTTATTGTGTGCTTTTATCTCTATGTTAAACTCGCATTTCATCAACATCTTATCGTTTCCGAAGATATGGGAATCATGGAATCATTCAAAGCCAGTTACCGGTTTTCCAAAGGAATTTTCTGGAAAACTTTTCTTTCCGTTTTTTTACTTTCCCTCATTGTTTCCATCTGTGGAAATATATTCCAGATTCCGGGAATGATGCTCATGTATTTTAGTATGATCATGGGAATGATTAATCAAGGAGATAATTATTCCGTAATCTCATTATTAGGAACTGCTTTAACCAGTATAGGTATGATATTCGCTTATATGCTGTATGCTGTAATCTACACCGGAATTTCCTTTATTTATTACAGTACTGTAGAAGAAAGACAAGGCATTAAATCCAGCGAAGAGATCGAATCCATCGGTAAACGGGAAGAAGACTGAGATTAAAGAGATTTTATTTATATGAAGAGAATAAAATACATAGGAATACTCTTTATTCTGGCAATCACTAAAGTCCTTGCCAAAACCGATTCTCTTTATGATACTTCAAGGATTTCGCCGAAAAATCTTACTCAAAAACCTTCCGAAATCTATACCGGAAAGGACTTCATTTATAAAGAATCCATTCAGGAACCTAATATCTTCATGCGTTTTATTTCCTGGGTTTACTATAAGATCCTGCAACTCTTAAATAAAATTTTTGATTTTGACCTGAAAGCGCATACTCCATCGGGAAGAGAAATATTATGGATTTCCCTGACTGTTTTGTTAATCGTTTTGCTCATTATCGGAATTATATTCTTTTATAAAAAATTTTCCAAGACTCTGGGAAGAAATGACAAGGATTATTTATCTGCGGAAGAGGCTGAAAAGAATATTAATGAAGCAAATTTTGATAAGCTAATTGAAACTGCCGTACAGGCGAAAAACTACCGGTTGGCTATTCGTTTTTACTATTTAAAGATTTTGAAACTGATGGCTGACCAGAAATTAATTGAGTATGAGTACCAGAAAACCAATTATGAGTATTTCTATGAAATAAACAATCCTGAACTAAAAAACCTTTTTAAAGAAATATCTTTTGTTTTTGACTATTGCTGGTATGGAGATCACTTTGCGGAAGAAGTTGATTTTCAGATAGCAAAAAATAAGTTCTCGGAAGTACAGAATCTAGTCTCTAAATTATAAGAAATTGAGCACGCGATTAAAAATATATATAGGAATTTTTGTCTTCATCATAGGGTTGATGATGTATCTGGAATACACCAAACCAAAACCTATTGACTGGACTCCTACTTATTCTTCCAAAGATAAAATTCCATTAGGAACTTATATTTTGTCCAAAGAAATCTCTCGATTATTTCCCGATAAAAACTTAAAAATAGTAGAAGAAACTCCGGCTTCTTATTTAAACAATCAAGAAAATGAAGAATCCAACAGCTTATATTTTATCATCAATCAGGATTCCCATCTTTCGGAAACCGATTCCAAAGCTTTATTAAATTTTGTGAAAAACGGAAATGACGTATTTATAGTATCACTTTCTCCTCCTAAACAAATCCTGGACTCACTGAAAACAGAAGTTAAAACTTCTTATTACGTTCTGAAAGAAGACTTTTCCAATGTCTGGGTATATCTTACCAATCCTGTTTTTTCCAAAAAACAGTTCAACTTTGAAAAAGTAAGTTATTATTCCTATTTCAATAAAATAGACTCTGCAAAATCGGTTATTCTCGGAGAATACACAGCGCCCGGAGAAAAACGGACCAATTTTATTAGGCAAAAATATGGTAATGGATATTTTTACATTCATTTGTTGCCGGAAGCTTACTCCAACTATTTCATGCTGAATGATAACAATTATACTTATGCCATTAATTCCATCAACTACATAAACAAGAAAAATATACTTTGGGAAGAAAACAAAAAATCCATTGATTCCCCTTCGGAAGACATTTTAATGTACATTTTAAACAATCCTCCGCTGCTTTGGGCGTGGAGAATCATTATTGTAAGTTCCATTTTCTATTGTATTTTCTTCGGAAAAAGATTGCAAAGGAAAATCCCGATTATCAATCCTCTGAAAAATACCACGGTGGAATTCACCAAAACCATAGGAAACTTGTACTACAACAACCGGGAACATCAGGATATCATTCAGAAAAAAATAAAATATTTTTTATACTTTATAAAAGAACATTATTTTATGGATATTGATAAAATAGATGATAATTTCTCGGAAAAACTTCATCTCAAATCCGGAGTATCCAAGGAAGTCACCGATAAAATTGTATCTTTAATTCAGAAAAATCAGGAATCTTCCCCACAATCAGAAGAAGACCTGAAAACTATAAATTCAATTATTGACTTATTCTATAAAAAAATAAAATAAATGGAAAACGAAAACTTCCACTATCAGAACAGAATCGATTTATCTGCTTTAAAAACCGCAGCAGACAAAATACGTGAAGAAATCAAAAAGGTAATCGTAGGACAAGATTCCACTATAGATTTAATGCTCACAGCTATTTTATCTGACGGACATATGCTTATAGAAGGTGTTCCCGGAGTAGCAAAAACCATTATTGCCAAACTTATTGCCAAATGTATTTCCGCTCCTTTCAGCCGGATACAGTTCACTCCCGACCTTATGCCTTCGGACGTAATCGGGACTTCCGTTTTCAATGAAAAAACAACCGATTTTGAGTTTAAAAAAGGTCCTGTTTTTTCCCACATTGTCTTAATCGATGAAATCAACCGTGCTCCGGCAAAAACCCAGGCTGCTTTGTTTGAGGTGATGGCGGAACGACAAATCACAGTAGATGGCGAAACACAGGTATTTGCCCGTCCATTTACCATTTTGGCCACCCAAAATCCAGTGGAACAAGAAGGAACGTATCGTTTACCGGAAGCCCAGCTCGATCGTTTTCTTTTCAAAATAGAAATCACCTATCCTGAATTACAGGAAGAAGTGGAGATCATTAAACGGCACAACCAAATGAGAACCCAAACGGAAGTGGAAATGATCAATCCAGTGATTTCCGCCGAAGAAATAATCCAGTATCAGAATCTTATCAAACAGGTTCATGCAGAAGATTCCCTTATGGAATACATAGCCAAAATCGTTACTTCCACCCGAACCAATGCAAATCTATTTTTAGGAGCTTCACCAAGGGCTTCCATTGCTATACTAAATGCATCAAAATCGTATGCGGCTTTGCAGGGAAAAGATTTTATCACCCCTGACGATATTAAATACATTGCTCCTTCTGTTTTGAAGCACCGGATTATTCTGGCTCCTGAAAGGGAAATGGAAGGACTGACTCCTACGATGGTAATTAAACAAATTGTTGACGGAATTGAAATACCAAGATAATCGTGCTGAAATTTATTAAATCACTTTATCTTTCCGAACGTCTTTTCCTGATTCTCTTAGGATTTGTTATAGCTTTTGTTATAGCCTATCTTGTAGAACCTTTATTCATTATATTTAAATTTACGTTTTTATTATTTCTTTTAACCATAATTGTAGATATTCTCCTTTTATACCTTACACCCAACGGAATAAAAGCCAACCGCTTACTTCCCGAAAAATTCAGTAACGGAGATGAAAATCCCATTTACATTACTTTTGAAAACCTGTATGCCTTTCCCGCCCATCTTCGGGTAATCGATGAAATTCCTTTCCAATTCCAAATCCGGGATTTTTTGTTTAAAGTGAAACTGAATGCCGGGGAAATTAAAGATTACATTTACCACATTCGTCCTACCAAACGCGGAGTGTACCAATTCGGAAAACTCAATGTATATACAGAAAGCCCATTGGGACTGATCCGGAAAAGATATATTTTCTCAGAAGGGAAAGACATTGCGGTATATCCTTCTTTTCTTCAACTTCAGAAATATGACTTGCGCACCTTCACTCACCGGTTGTATGAATATGGACTGAAAAAAATACGGAGGATTGGTAATACCATGGAATTTGAGCAGATTAAAGAATATGTTTCCGGCGATGATATTCGTAACATTAACTGGAAAGCCACCGCAAAACGAAGCAAGCTCATGGTGAACCAATATCAGGACGAAAGAGCTCAGCCTGTTTATTCGGTTATTGATAAAGGACGTGTAATGATGATGCCCTTTGACGGCCTGTCCCTTCTGGATTACGCCATCAATGCAAGTCTGGTTATTTCCAATGTTGCCCTGCAAAAAAATGACAAAGCCGGATTGTTTACTTTTTCCAGAAAGGTGGGAAACCGGATCGTGGCAGAACGAAGAAAATCCCAGATGCAACTGATTCTGGAAACTTTATATAACATCCGTACCGATTTTGCTGAAAGCGATTTCGGAAGACTGTATGCTGATATTAAACGCACTGTAAATCACCGGAGTTTACTTCTTCTCTATACCAATTTTGAAAATCTGGATTCCCTGCACCGGCAACTTCCTTACCTGAAAGCCATTGCAAAGAGTCACCTGCTTATTGTTATTTTCTTCAAAAATGTTGAACTCCGGAAATTAGTAGACAAAGAAGCCAAAAACACACGAGAAATTTACCAGAAAGTAATTGCTGAAAAATTCGATTTTGACAAGAAACTCATCGTTAATGAACTGAAAAAATACGGGATCCAGTCTATCCTTACCGAACCTCAGAATCTGACCATCAACACCATCAATAAATATCTGGAACTGAAAGCCCGCGGAGCGATTTAATAATTAGCTTTAAGTTATTAGATGTAAGAAGTGAGAAGTTAAAGATTAATATGTGTCAATTTGTCAATTTGTTAATTAGTAAATTGCCTTTATATAAAAAAAGTCTAAAATCGTACTTCTAATTTATAACTTATAACTTCACTCAAAAACACCCCTCTGAAACCCTTTATTGAAGAAGCATACAAAACGTCCTGATGTTTCAATGAAAACGTCCCGTCCGATTGGTCAATCGGACGGGACGTTTTGAGTAATCGGGCCCGATGTTTTTTAGGCCCA